>NZ_CP067071.1:3637500-4005874 GCF_020871915.1 Rhizobium sp. AB2/73
GAGCAGGTTGAAGGTTGGGTAACACCAACTGGAGGACCGAACCCGCATCTGTTGCAATAGATTGGGATGACTTGTGGCTAGGGGTGAAAGGCCAATCAAACTCGGAAATAGCTGGTTCTCCGCGAAATCTATTTAGGTAGAGCGTCTGGCGAATACTCCCGGGGGTAGAGCACTGGATGGGCTATGGGGACTCACCGTCTTACTGATCCTAACCAAACTCCGAATACCGGGAAGTACTACCAGGCAGACACACGGCGGGTGCTAACGTCCGTCGTGAAAAGGGCAACAACCCTAACCTCCAGCTAAGGTCCCCAAGTCATGGCTAAGTGGGAAAGGATGTGAGGATCCCAAAACAACCAGGATGTTGGCTTAGAAGCAGCCATCATTTAAAGAAAGCGTAACAGCTCACTGGTCTAGTCAAGGGTCTTTGCGCCGAAAATGTAACGGGGCTGAAGCCATGCACCGAAGCTGAGGATTCCTCTTTGAGGAGTGGTAGCGGAGCGTTCCGTAAGCTGATGAAGGGATACCCGTGAGGGGTCCTGGAGGTATCGGAAGTGCGAATGTTGACATGAGTAACGATAAAGAGGGTGAGAGACCCTCTCGCCGAAAGACCAAGGGTTCCTGCTTAAAGTTAATCTGAGCAGGGTTAGCCGGCCCCTAAGACGAGGCGGACACGCGTAGTCGATGGGAACCACGTTAATATTCGTGGGCCTGGTGGTAGTGACGGATTGCTTAACTTGTTCACACTTATTGGATTGTGTGGGCGGGGACGCGGTTCCAGGAAATAGCTCCACCGTATAGACCGTACCCGAAACCGACACAGGTGGTCAGGTAGAGTATACCAAGGCGCTTGAGAGAACTATGTTGAAGGAACTCGGCAAATTGCACGCGTAACTTCGGAAGAAGCGTGACCCTTATATGCGCAAGCATGTGAGGGTGGCACAGACCAGGGGGTAGCGACTGTTTACCAAAAACACAGGGCTCTGCGAAGTCGCAAGACGACGTATAGGGTCTGACGCCTGCCCGGTGCTGGAAGGTTAAGAGGAGGGGTGCAAGCTCTGAATCGAAGCCCCAGTAAACGGCGGCCGTAACTATAACGGTCCTAAGGTAGCGAAATTCCTTGTCGGGTAAGTTCCGACCTGCACGAATGGCGTAACGACTTCCCCGCTGTCTCCAACATAGACTCAGTGAAATTGAATTCCCCGTGAAGATGCGGGGTTCCTGCGGTCAGACGGAAAGACCCCGTGCACCTTTACTATAGCTTTACACTGGCATTCGTGTCGGCATGTGTAGGATAGGTGGTAGGCTTTGAAGCAGGGACGCCAGTTCTTGTGGAGCCATCCTTGAAATACCACCCTTATCGTCATGGATGTCTAACCGCGGTCCGTTATCCGGATCCGGGACAGTGTATGGTGGGTAGTTTGACTGGGGCGGTCGCCTCCGAAAGAGTAACGGAGGCGCGCGATGGTGGGCTCAGACCGGTCGGAAATCGGTCGTCGAGTGCAATGGCATAAGCCCGCCTGACTGCGAGACTGACAAGTCGAGCAGAGACGAAAGTCGGTCATAGTGATCCGGTGGTCCCGTGTGGAAGGGCCATCGCTCAACGGATAAAAGGTACGCCGGGGATAACAGGCTGATGACCCCCAAGAGTCCATATCGACGGGGTTGTTTGGCACCTCGATGTCGGCTCATCGCATCCTGGGGCTGGAGCAGGTCCCAAGGGTTTGGCTGTTCGCCAATTAAAGCGGTACGTGAGCTGGGTTCAGAACGTCGTGAGACAGTTCGGTCCCTATCTGCCGTGGGTGTAGGAATATTGACAGGATCTGTCCCTAGTACGAGAGGACCGGGATGGACATATCTCTGGTGGACCTGTTGTCCTGCCAAGGGCATAGCAGGGTAGCTATATATGGAATGGATAACCGCTGAAGGCATCTAAGCGGGAAACCAACCTGGAAACGAGTGTTCCCTATCAGAGCCGTGGAAGACGACCACGTTGATAGGCCGGGTGTGGAAGTGCGGCAACGCATGAAGCTTACCGGTACTAATAGCTCGATTGGCTTGATCGTTCTCATTGCTCGTGCTCATCTCCCGCTGAATGCGAAAGCATTCATGCGGCATGAGCCTCTAAAAAACGTGTTCAAACACGCCAGCTTCTCAAAACGTCCATGCAAAAGCATGAACAGCAAGCTTCGGCCACCTGTCGCCTCGAACTCGAGGTGACCCTATGGCCGGCTGATGTCCCCTTCGAGCGGCAAGCGAGAAGGACAAGGCATATCAGCCACAAAGAAGCAACTTGAGCTGTCCATGCGTTCCGCATGGACAGCTCAAGTTGCGCTTTGCCGACCTGGTGGTTATGGCGGGGTGGCTGCACCCGTTCCCTTTCCGAACACGGCCGTGAAACGCCCCTGCGCCCATGGTACTTCGTCTTAAGACGCGGGAGAGTAGGTCGCTGCCAGGTCTGCTAATCGCAACTCCAGGCTAAATTGCTCGGCAATTTATGCCTCGCTAAACCGCTTCGGCGGTTTATGCCTCACAAAATCTTCTCGTCACACTCCGAAATACGGCCACGCCGTGTTACAATAGGCCGCTAACGCGGCCTTTGCCGCTTCTCAAGGGAAGCAAGAAACGCTTCTCGAATTTGGTGGGAACCCACAGCAAGGGTGCCCACACGCGATAAACCCTCCGGGTTTACGCTGGAAACACACGATGAACCGCTCCGCGGTTTACGTGGACGCGATAAACCGCTCAAGCGGTTTACGCTGGTAACGCGATAAACCCTCCGGGTTTACGCTGGTAACGCGGGGTGGAGCAGCCCGGTAGCTCGTCAGGCTCATAACCTGAAGGCCGCAGGTTCAAATCCTGCCCCCGCAACCAAGCTTTCCCCAACGACAACGATGTATTACCGCCGCTCGATCTGGAGAGTGGCATCCCGTATTCGCAACAATCGCCCCAAACCCCATATCACCAGAACCTTGACGAACCACATTGGTTCACCAATAGTTATGAAGAGTATCAATAATTGACAATAGTTGTTAATCCCGGCACTATGACCTATAATCTAAGCAGGAGGTCATTGCCATGGCGAGTTTTGCACTCAACGAACACTACGAGAAATTCATTAGGAAGCAGCTCCAATCAGGCCGCTACAACAATGCCAGCGAGGTCGTGCGCGCCGGTTTGCGCTTGCTGGAAGATCAGGAAGAGGCGCGTGAGCGCTGGCTCAATCAGGAAATTCCCGGCCGTTATGCGGAATTGAAGGCAGATCCTTCCAAGGGGGTGCCCCTCGATGATGCCTTTGCCCGTCTTGGGGCCGAACATCAAGCCCAGCTGGCGAAAGCCAAGTAGGGAATGAAAACATACAAGATTGTCCTGCATGAGCGGGCTGAAGCGGAATTGCGGCGGCTCTACCGTGACCTTGCCGGTCACGACAAAGCCGGGCCTGTTGTGGCCTGGAATTATGTTAGCGGCATCCGCCAGTTCCTCATGGAGCTTTCGACATTCCCCAAGAGGGGCACGGTCAGGGACGATCTTGTGCCGGGTCTTCGGATCATCGGTTACCGGCGGAGTGTGAGCATCGCCTTCGTGGTCGAAGAAGCGCATGTTCTGGTATTGGGCGTCTTCTACGGCGGGCAGGACATTACGCTTGAGGCTCTGGAGCAGCGGCTGTGAGCGACATGGATTACTGTGATGGTATTCGCAGCAATACCGTGCCGCGTTGAAATAAAGGTACCCTATCCATCCGGCTTCCAAGGCTGAAGAGGGTCGTCACCGGATAAGGGCGGCTACTTCCCTCAAAATTAGCTTCATACCCCGTGCGCGCCCGACGGTCATCCTTGGCCAGACAAGCTGTTGTCGTCAGTATCCCTCGCAGCCGTAACCACATCTGGTGTCATCTATGGGCACTTCCTGTCTTTCCCCGTTACCGGCTGAGCCACACGGCCGGAACGGTCGGGGTATGCCGGTGAAGAAAGTCGAAGTCCTGGCGAAGCTATGCCTGCAGTAGCAGCACGCCCCCGCAACCAAATCACCCCCCCAAGGCCCGCTTCACGCGGGCTTTTTGCGTCATGGCACACCTCAAGCCTCTAGCCCATGAGCAGCCCCGCAACCAGCCAAACCAAACCCAGCCAGATAAAAAACTAAAAAGAGCTGCTAGCGACGGCAGAAGCCCGAATCGCGATCCCAGCGCGGCGTGCCCCTTACCCTTCAGGCTCCAGAATGCAGCATTGCTCAGGCACGGGTACAAGCACGACGGTATCTCCGGCAGCCATCGGCTCCGACAAGGCGCCATTCGCGACGATAGCACCCGCCACTGTTTCGCATTGGTATTGATAGGCGCGGCCGAGATAGGTGCGTGTTCCCAGAATCGCCGGCAGGCCGTTGCCTTCGCGTCTAACCGAAAGCCCGTCCGCGCGGCAGCCGAGGACAAAACTGTCCGGGATCGGCCCGAAATCGTCCTGCGACAGAGTGATCCTTGCGCCGCCCGCAGCCTCAGCTGTCACCAGTGCGCCCGCTCGACCGACGACTTGCAGCGGCAGCAGGTTTTCGAAGCCGACGAAGCGGGCGACAAAGCTGTTGGCGGGCTTGCGGTACAGGGTCTCGGGTGTGCCGAGCTGCATGATACGCCCGGCATTCATGATGGCGACGCGATCCGAGATTGAGAAGGCTTCCTCCTGATCGTGGGTCACGTAAAGCGAGGTCGTGCCATTGGCGCGCTGCAGCTGGCGGATTTCGACGCGCATATCCACCCTGAGCTTGGCATCGAGATTGGATAGCGGCTCATCGAACATCAGAAGCGGCGGCTTGATGACGAGAGCGCGGGCGAGCGCGACGCGCTGCTTCTGGCCGCCGGAGAGGGCGCCGGGCAGGCGATCGCCGAGGCCGGAGAGGCCGACACGCTCCAGCATGGCAGCTGCCTTTTGCCCGCGTTCCTGAGGCGGCGTGCGGCGCTGCTTCAAGCCGAAGGCGACGTTTTCGAGTACCGTCAGATGCGGAAACAGCGCGTAGTTCTGGAACACCAAGCCAATATCCCTGGCGTGCGCCGGCAGTGTCGTCAGGTCGCGGTCACCCAGCTTGATCGTGCCGCTGGTCGGCTGCAGGAAGCCGGCGACCAGCCGCAAGGTCGTCGTCTTGCCGCAGCCGCTGGAGCCGAGCAGCGAGACGAGTTCGCCGGCGGCGACGGACAGCGAAAGATCCTGCAGGACGGCCGTCTTGCTGTAATGGGCGCTGATGGAATTGATGGAGAGCGATACGGTCACGGGCGGCTACTTTGTCAGTAAGGTGAGGCCCAGGGTGGCTTCGACGATCGCCATGACGGCGACGGTGACGAGCATCAGCAGCACGGAAACCGAGGCGATGGTCGGGTCGAAGAACTGCTCCATATGGGCGAGAATCTGGATCGGAAGGGTTGAGATACCTGGGCCGGTCAGGAAGACCGAGACCGAGACATCGTTGATCGAGGTAATGAAGGCGAGGATGAAGGCGGCAATGACGCCGGCGCGGATATTCGGCAGCACCACGGTCAGGAAGGTCTTCAAAGGGGGGCAACCGAGGCTGATCGCCGCTTCCTCGATCGAGAAATCGAAGCTCGCAAGGCTGGCACTGACGACGCGCACCGAATAGGGCAGCACCAGCAGAGCATGGCCGATCAGGAGGCTCGGGAAGATCGGCAGCCCGAGTCCGATCGTGATCGATTTCATCAGCGAGAAGCCGAAGACGATTTCCGGAACGAGGATCGGCAGCACGAAAAGCGTCGAGAGCCAGCGCGGCAGCTCGATCCTATAGCGGCTGATGGCGTAGGCGGCGGGAATGCCGATCAGCAGCGACAGTGCAGTTCCGAGGAAGGCGAGCTCCAGGCTGATGATCGCTGTCGTGCGGAAGGCCTCAATCTGAAAGATGTTCGAAAACCAGTGCAGCGTCAGGCCCTGCGGCGGGAAGGTGAGATAGGTCGTGTCGCTGAAGGCGGCGCCGATGATGATGACCAGCGGCGCCAGCAGGAACAGGAAGACGAGGGCGGTGAAAGCGATGAGCGCGGGATGGACCGTTCTTGTCACGATCACACAGCCATCGGGTTCAGACGTCGTGCGAGACGGCTCATGATCGCGACAATTCCGATCGTGACGACCACCATGATGGCGGCGATCGTCGAGGCGCCGACCCAATCGAAGGTGACCATGGCGCGCTGATAAAGGAAGGTGCCCATCATCATCTGCTTTTCGCCGCCGAGCAGCTGCGGCGTGGCGTAGGAGGTGAAGCTGCCGGTGAAAACCAGCACCGCGCCGACGATCAGGCCTGGCGTGGCAAGCGGCAGGATGACCTGCCGGAAGGTTGCGGCCGGCGTGGCACCCAACGATGTCGCCGCCTGGATGAGATCTTGCGGTATGCCTTCAAGCACGCCGACAAGCGTCAGGATCATTAAGGGTACGAAGAGATAGACCATCGCGACAATGACAGAGCCCTCCGTGTACAGCATCGAGAGCGGCTCGTTGATGAGGCCGATCGACATGAGGATGGTGTTGAGAATGCCGTTCTTGCCGAGAATGATCAGCCAGGCGAAGGAGCGCACGACGACGCCGGTCAGCAGCGGAAAGACGGCAGCGATAATCATCACGCTCTTGGCGCGGCCTGGCATCTGCGCGATCACATAAGCGGCAATGAAGCCAATAAACAGCGAGATCACCGTCGTAATGAGAGCAATCTCGATCGTCCTGAACAGCACCGTGCGGCGAAAGCCGCTGGAAAAGAAGGCGACATAGGGGGAGAAAATCCCTTTGGGTTCGCCAAAAGTCGCCGCAATCGTAATGACGACGGGAACGAGCAGGAAGAGCGCCACGGCCAAGATCGCCGGCGTCGCCAGCCCCCATTTCATAAAATGCTTCATCAACCAAATTCCGTGAGAACGCCGCAGGCGTGTGCGGCATGCCCTGTTACATGCCGAAGATCTCGTTCCAGCGATCGACCCAGTCCGGTTGCGCCTCGATCAGCTTCTGATAGTCGATGCGGCTGAGCTTGGCGATCATCTCGGCGCCGTAGGTCCAGAGCTTGGCTTTCTCAGGCGGCAGCACGACCTTGGTCGAGACCGGCGCATCGACGCCCTGTTCGGCTTCCGCCTGCTGCACGTCCTTCGACAGGATGAAGTTGATGAACTGATGCGCAAGCTCGACATTTTCCGAGCCCTTCGGAATATTGACCGTGTTGAGGACAGCGATATCGCCATCCTTGAGATCGGCCCAGGCCATCGTCGGAACGGCCGATCGCAGGGATGAGAGAACAAAATCCTGCGTTATCGCCACCTTGGCCTCACCCGTCGAAATCAGGTTCACCAGCTCGG
Organism: Rhizobium sp. AB2/73; assembly: GCF_020871915.1. NCBI lineage: Bacteria > Pseudomonadati > Pseudomonadota > Alphaproteobacteria > Hyphomicrobiales > Rhizobiaceae > Rhizobium > Rhizobium sp. AB2/73. The sequence continues at coordinate 3,644,828 of NZ_CP067071.1, forward strand.
AGCCGGTATTGTAGTTCTTGACGACATTCGGCTTCAGCGCCTCGATGGCCTCAAACGCCTTGTCGGCATCGGCGTAGGGATCGGCACCGGCATGCTTGCCGGCTTGGAGCACCGTCAACGGCCCGCCCGTCGTGGTGATGCCGGGAAGCGAAACGGCGCCCTTCAGGTCGTCGCGCCAGAGATCGTTCCAGGAGGTGAGCGGCGGGTTCACTTTCGCGGTATCGTAGACGATACCGATGCGGCCGATCGTGTAAGCCGGGCCGTAATTGCCCTGCGGCGCCTTGGCGATATCGTACAGATCGGCTAGGTTGGGGAGCTTGCTGCGGTCGACTTCCTGGAAGAGACCCTGCTGGATGCCGAGCTGCGAATAGCTGTCCGTGAGATAGATGACGTCGACGCCCTTACCCCCGCGCAGCTTCAGCTTGTTGAGACGGTCGGCATTATTGCCGGTTTCGAAGACGACATCGCAGCCGCAGATCTTCTTGAAGGGCTCGATGATATTGGCCTTCATCTTCTCGCCATTATAGCCCCACCAGGAAACGGTCAGCGTCTTTGCCTGAGCGAAGGCCGGCATGGCGGTTGCCGCGGCAAGGAAAGCAAATCCCGCGACACGGGCAAGGGTGAGACCGTTCATTCTCGAAATCCTTCTGGTCAATGAAATCTGGCATATGTTTCAAGCTTGCAGGATACTATTTTTCGAGCACCGGCTTTACAAGCCCAACAAATGGGCAGGGTGGTGGTTTTTGCCTTTGATGGGATGAATATGTTGCGTCACGCCGCGACGTCCAGCCATTGCAAATCTTCAATATCCGCAAGTCACTTTCGGGGAGATGGAGCAGCGCAGCAATGCCTTCATTTCACATATGATTATTCCGTCGGTAGGTCAGGCAACTTTACACGCGGATCGGTCATCTCTACCCTTAATTGACCGAATATCCCTTAGGCATGCGTCCCATGACATCCCTGAAAACGACCCTTCCCGACGATCTGCTCATCAATGCGGCGGACGAAGTGCTGATCCGTCAGGATCTGACGCTGACCGCGCTCGGCCGCCGTCCGGCAGATCGCCTGCTGCGTGTCGGCAGGCTTTTGGATGTGCATAGCCGAAGCTGGCTGGACGACCAGGAAATCGTCATCAAAGGCCGGCGCATCGCCTATGTCGGCCCAGCCGGCAGTTATCAAGGTGAGGTGAGGGAGCGTGTGCACGAGCCGCATCTCACAGCGGTTCCCGGTTTCGGTGAAGCGCATAAGCATATCGAAAGCTCGCATCTGACGCCGGAATGGGAAGCGGCTTTGGTCATGCCGCATGGTGTCACCTGGACCTGCGAGGCAAGCCATGAGTTTTCCAATGTAAACGGCGCCCGCAATCTGGAATTCTGGCTGGAAGCGCGCCGCCGCGGCTCGCCGATGAAGATATTTCCTCTGCCGGGATCCGCGGTGCCGCCGACGGCTTACGAATGGGGTGGCGGTCATTTCGGTTATGACGAGCAGAAATCCTTTTTGAACGAAAGTCTGATGGTGGCCGGCCTCGATGAGGTCATGGATTGGCCCTCGGTCAGCAATCCCGAGAATCCGGCTTACGATCGCCTCTGGGGCATGATCCGGGCCACCTTCGAACAGCGCGGCGTGGTCGAGGGTCATGGCGCGGGCCTGCGCGATCTGCCGTCGATCAATGCCTTCGCCGGCGCGGGCCTAGCCTCCGATCACGAAGGTTGGTTTCTCGACGAGATATGGGAAAAGCTGACGCACGGCCTCTTCATCGAACTCAGGCCGCATTCGCTGCCCGAGGTGATCAAGGGGTTGATCGAGAAAGGCCTGTCCGACTGGTCGCAGATCGCCTTCGTCACCGATGATCGCAGCGCCAGCGATACACTGAAGATCGGTGCTACGGATCATAATGTCCGGCTGGCGATCGAGAATGGGCTGGCGCCTGAAATCGCCATTCAATGCGTGACGATCAATCCCGCCCGGCACATGCGATTGACACCTTGGGTCGGCTCGATCGCACCGGGCCGGTTTGCCGATATCGTGTTGCTGGACGATGTAAAGACGCTGTCGATCGCCAAGGTCTGGGCCGATGGCGAGCCGGCAGCCGAAGGCAAGGCCTTCGTCGGCGTTCGCCCGGAGATCGACTGGCCGGCATGGGCAACGCAGACGGTTCGCATCGATCGGACCGTCACGGCCGAGGATTTTCGCATTGCTGCCTCGTCGACGTCCGAAACGGCCAAGGCGGCGCTGGTGCGGCCGTTCCATTGGGCCGATGATTTCATTACCATGGATCTGCCTGTCCGTGATGGCGTCGTTCAGCGTGATCATGGCCGCAACGTCACGAAATTCGCGATCGTCGACCGCTTTTCCGGCGAGGCCAAGGTCGCCCGCATGTTCTGGCTGGGCACTGGTCCGCGCACGCCGGATACCGCGCTCGGCGCCACGCTCGGCCACGATAAGCACAATATCTGGGTGGTCGGCTCCTCCGATGAGGCCATGGCCATGGTTGCCAATGCGCTTAAGGAGCAGCAGGGCGGCTGGGTGCTGGTCTCGGGCGGTAAGGTTGTCGCCCGCGTCCGCTATGAAGTCGGCGGACTGATGACGGCGCGCTCGGCCGAAGAGCTGGATGCGGAGATGCAGGCGCTGTATAAGGCCGGCGCCGAGATCGATTGGATGTATGAGCCGACCTTCTCGCCGCGGTGGTGGCCGGGCTTTCCCGAACGGCTTTCCTTTGCGACGCTCACCTGCGCGCCCTGGCGCTGGGTTCTGGTTGCTCCTTCCGAACGAGCCCCGGAAGGTTTCGTCAATGTCGCGACCGGGGAAACGCATCCGATCGTCTGGTGATGGATATCCGGCGTGCTTATTGTGAATATCCCTACCCGCGCCGTTGATCGCTGATGAGCTGCCCAGCGAGGTGGGATTGCGATCGATGCTTGACGACCGGAGCCAGCTCTTTAATTATCTGTTTGGTTACTTATATCGAGCTGTAGGTCGCGGAAGGGTGGAGCGTATCCATCCGCGCGTTGAGCGGGTGTCAACCGGGTGGAGGAGGCTCTGGTGATCGCAGTTGACAGTGACAGGCCGCGGACGGTGTCGGCATTTTCCACACTGGGATGTGCGGAATTCGAATTGAGCGAAACCCTCGGATTGGCCGCGAAGCATGGCATCGACGCCATCGAAATCCGCGCCCTTGGCGGCACTGTCGATCTGGCTGTCTATTTCACCGAAAGGTTCGGTTCTCCGGCCGGCCTAGCTAAAGTGCTGCAGGCCTCTCCCGTTAGCGTCTGTGCCTTCAATACTTCGCTGCGTCTTGTCGGTGCGACAGCGCAGGCAAAGGAAGAGTTCCTGCGCTATCTTCCTTGGGCGGAGGCCGCCGGCGTTCGTTCGCTCCGGGTTTTCGACGGTGGCGAAACCGCCGATAAGGGCGAGCTGGCCGAGGCGCTGGCGACGCTGCAATGGTGGCGTGAGACTGCGGAGCGTGAAGGCTTTCATGCCGCTATGGTCGTCGAGACACATGATTTCCTTGCGTTGCCGGACGCTATTCCACGCTTCCTTGAAATAGCGCCCGATTGTGCTCTTATCTGGGATACGCATCATACTTGGCGCAAGGGTGGGCAAGATCCCGTCGAAACCTGGAAGCAGGTTCGGCGCAACACGCACCATCTCCACATCAAGGACAGCGTTTCCGTGCCGGGGCCGAGACTGCCCTATAGTTACGTGCTGCCCGGTACCGGCGAGTTCCCGATGGCGGCGCTGCGGTCAGCGCTCGATGCCGATGGTTATGCCGGCATCATGAGTCTGGAGTGGGAAAGATTGTGGCACCAGGATCTGCCGCCTCTGGATTTGGCCCTGCAGGCGGCGCGGCAAAGTGGCTGGTGGTCCCAGACGGCAAGTGCTGAATAATTGTTGAAGAGCATTAATATTTTAGTTTAGTTGTGCGGGAGAAGGCTGCGCGGAGATTGACTTTTGCAGCGCTCGTTAATTAGTGTATTAGCAATTATTAAATAACTATCTCGTAGGCATGTCCGTGCCGGGTTGACTATGGTCTTCGGCGCAATATTTCCAGCTCGATGAAGGGGCCTCAATGATTGAGGTTTGAGGGTGTCTGGAAGATGGAAGAGGCGGATTATAGACACCGGAATCCGATGTTTCGGAGCGAGACGCGCCGTTCATCATCCGCTGTTTCCTGCTCCGGGATGTTCCTCGATCGCCGCGTCGCCCCGAAAGGGAAATCCGATGAACGGTAGTGCAAGCCGCGAGGAGGAGGGGCATGGAGCCCTGATCTTGAAGGCGATCGCCGAAGGTGGCCTGGGTTTTGCGGCGCAATGGATTCATGACGCCGGAAATGTCGGCAAGGTGTTCTACGCCGAAAGCCTGGCGCGCGTAAGGGACTCGGACGGCACCGTGCACACGGCCGGCACCTTCGTTTCGCTGCTCGAGCGGCAGGATCGCTGGTTCGATCTCGATCTGCGCATTCTGGATATGGTGCTGTCCGATCTGACTGCGGATGAGGCGCTGGTTCTCGGTTTCAATCTTTCCGCCACCAGCCTGTCGCGCCGCGATCGGTTCGCCGATGTATTCGGCCGAATCAGCCGCCGCCCGGAGCTTGCTTCGCGCCTCATCATCGAGGTCACCGAAAGCTATCCCGTGGTTGGCGCATCCATCGAGCGCATGAAGATGATCCGTGATCTCGGCTGTCGCATCGCCATTGACGATTTCGGGTCGGGTTTCGCCACGCCGGCATCGCTGTTGCAGGTGCCCGCCGATATCGTCAAGATCGATGCAGCCTTCGTGTGGGATAACAGGCGAGGGCGCGACGGAAGCGACAGCCTCTCCCATCTCGTCGGTTTTGCCGCCTGCTTTGCTCCCTTTGTCGTCGTCGAGGGTATCGAAACCAGCTCCCAACTCGATGTGGCGCGGGAAGCGGGCGCAACGCATGTACAGGGTTTCCTGCTGTCGAAGCCGGTTTCCTTGGCCCAGCTCCGGCGCTACAAGCGGAAAGCCGTCTTGCGGGGGGTGGAATGATTTTCCCGCCGAATATGACCGCGATCTCCAAACCTTATGCATGGCGTATGTCTGCCGGTCTTTCGCCGAATCCCGCCATCAGGGCCCTGCAGGTGAGGTCATGATGAAGCAGCCGGCTTTCATATCGGCCTATCAGATTTCGGCGGCCCGGGCTGCGACCGAGCTCAAGACGAAGACATTGCTGCGCGCTTTTGTGAGCCGGCTTCGCATAATCTTTTCCGGGAGCGGCGAGCTGGTCGCCACATTCGTCGGCGGAACCGAGCCGCATGTCCTTATCTGCGATCAGGCGGCAGAAGCGATTGGCCGCGTCAGCATAGATGCCGAGACCGGGCTCTATGTCCTGTGCGAGCTCGGCGGTCATGCTGATGATGTCGTTATCGTAACCGCGAGCGAAAATCGATTGATCGAGGAGATCACTCTCCATCTTGGCGATGGCCGTTTGCTGCAGGGAGCGGTCGATACCGCCGTCAGCAGCCTCGTCGGCCAGACGATGGAGGATGTCGAGCGCAAGCTTATTCTCCAGACGCTGCAGCATTGCGGCGGAGATCCCACTCATACGGCGTTCATGCTCGGCATGCCGCTCGTCACTCTTTGCAACAAGCTGGCGGTCTACTTCTCGGACTCCGCCGGCGAACTGCCGCAGACCGCTGCGGATATGGGATACGGAGCGAAAAGCTACCGGCTGTGATTGCGCACGCATTTCATGCGGTCGCATTGTACCCTGGTTACCAAACCGGGATCGCGCTCCTGGAACAGGGCGCAAATCGAAACGGCGCGCTGCCCGGCTGCGGGTATCGCGCATAATGCAATTCGAGCGGGGCGGCGCACGAGGAACCAAATGAGGACCGGGAAAAGATCATGGATTCTTTCAGCGAGAGAAAAGGCCCCGTACCCCAGAAGACGCCTGCTTTGTTCGATGGCTGCGTGAAGATCGTTTCGGCCTATGTCAGCCATAATGCCATCCCTGTTCACAGCCTCCCGAGGCTTATCAAGGATATTCACGAGGCGCTGCAAACGTTGGATGGGTCGGCTTCGATCGTCGATCGAAGCAACCTGGTGCCGGCGGTGGATTTGAAGAAATCGGTGACAAGCGACTACATCGTCTGCCTCGAAGACGGCAAACGCTTCAAGACCCTGAAGCGCCATTTGCGCGTGCATTATGGCATGACGCCCGAGGAATACAGACAGAAATGGGGACTTGCTCCCAACTATCCGATGGTTGCGCAGAATTACGCCAATCGTCGCTCGGAACTTGCCAAGATTTCCGGCCTCGGTGCGAACGGCAACAAGAGGGAAGGCGTCGGCTGAAGCAATCCGCAAACAGCCGCCTCATGCGCTTCTGACGGCTCGGCTTCGATGCTCCGTGGGAATGCGGGCGGATCTCGCCAACGCTTTCCATGCGTTTTGCGATGCCGGCCGCGGTGCCGAGTCTGCCGGCGGAATGCTGCAAATGAAATGACGCCCCGTCAGGGGCGCCATAGTCGTATCGAGAATGTTCGACGTCTTTATCGCGACGATTAGAAGACCTGGCGCAGCACGATGAACAGCATGAAGGCAAGCGCAATCGAGGCTGGCAGCGTCAGGATCCAGGCCATCAGCATGTTGCGCACGGTCGACCATTGCAGGCCGGAACCGTTGGCCGCCATCGTGCCGGCGACGCCGGAGGACAGGACGTGCGTGGTCGACACCGGCAGGCCGAGATGGTCGGCGGCACCGATGGTGAGCATGGCAACGACTTCGGCGGCAGCACCCTGGCCGTAAGTCAGGTGGGTCTTGCCGATCTTTTCGCCGACGGTGACGACGATGCGCTTCCAGCCGACCATGGTGCCGAGGCCGAGTGCCAGTGCCACGGCAACCTTCACCCAAAGCGGGATGAACTTGGTCGCGTGATCGACGGCGGCATGATAGTTCGTGACGGCTTTCAGGTCGTCGGCGCTCATCGGCAGCAGCTTCTGCTTGTCGATGAGCTTCAGCGATTCACCGATCAGGTAGATATCGTTACGAACGTTGCCGACGAGCCCGTTGGGCAGCTTCTCGACGCTTGGATAGGCGGCGATCTCGGCGCTCGTGGCATGAATGTATGCTTGAAGAGCCGGCGTCGTCGCGTCCGTCCAGGTCTTGGTCTTGACGGCACTGCTGACAGCAGCCTTGGGATCGGCCGGAGCGGCAACGCCCGGTTTCACGTACTTGCCAAGCACGGTCTCGACCTGCGTTGAGGCAGCCTTGTAAGCTTCGAGATAGTTGACATCGGGTGTGCGGTTCAGCGCGAAAGCCGTCGGCACGAGGCCTATGAGGATAAGCATGATGAGGCCCATGCCCTTCTGGCCGTCGTTCGAGCCGTGAGCGAAGCTGACGCCGGTGCAGGTGAAGATCAGCAGGCCGCGGATCCAGATCGGCGGCGGCGTATTGCCCTTCGGCGCTTCATAAAGCTCCTTATTGCGGATCAATACCTTGGCGACCAGCAGCAATATTGCAGCCGCAGCAAAGCCGATGATCGGCGACAGGAGCAGCGACATGCCGACGCTGCTTGCCTGAGACCAGTCGACACCGCTGGTGGCGGAGCCGGCGGGTGCCAGGAACTGGTTGGCGAGGCCGACCCCGATGATCGAGCCGACGAGCGTATGCGAGCTCGAGGCCGGCAGGCCGAGATACCAGGTGCCGAGATTCCAGATGATGGCGGCGGTCAGCAGGGCGAAGACCATCGCGAGACCGGAGCCGGAGCCGACCTGCAGAATGAGTTCGACCGGCAGCAGCGCCAGAATGCCGAAGGCAACGGCACCCGAAGACGTGAGAACGCCGAGGAAGTTGAAGAAGCCCGACCAGATGACGGCGAATTCCGCCGGCAGCGAGCGCGTATAGATGACAGTGGCGACGGCGTTGGCAGTATCGTGGAAGCCGTTGACGAATTCGAAGCCGAGCGCGATCAGTAGCGCTAGGCCGAGCAGGATCCACGGAACGGCGGCGGCTTCGGCGAGGTCGCTGCCAAGGGCATAGCCGACATAGGCAAGGCCGGCCAGCACGACGACACCGAAGATCGGCAGAAACCATTTTGCCGAACTACCGGCGCCGTGAATTGGATGGTTGGCATTGCCACCCTCCGAAGTGTTTGAAGCGAGGTCGACCATCCCAAACTCCTTTATGGCAATTGATATCGTTGGTGTAAGCCTCCTTCATGAAACTCTCGTGACGCGCGAGTAGGTTGCGGCTGGCTGCAAATACGGGCAACAGGACGCTTTCTTGGCTACGGTCAGGCGTTTGGTCTGATCTTGATTTCGCCGTCAAATGGCCTTTTTCGGTTCAGCCGGCGTTCATACCTTAGGGGGTTAAATCCCGCATGTAAGGGACTTGGATAGAGGGCCATCAAAATGAGATCGTCCGTGATTGCCATCGCTGCCTTGTTTGGCAGCCTGGTTGTATCTTCGGCAGAGGCAATGCCTATCCCAGCCGTTGGGACAGCGGCCTCAGCGCCGATCGTGAAAGTTGACTATGCCTGCGGTCGTGGCTGGCACCTGACGCGCTGGGGCGAATGCCGCCCCAATCGCTGGGGTCCGCCGCCGCGGCGCTGGGGTTACTACAGGCCGCCACCGCCGCCGCCGTGGGGCTGGCACGGCCATCGCCATTGGCGCGATGACCGTTGGCGCGATCGCCCGCGTTACTGGTAAGATCATAAACACCGCCGCATCTTTGCGGCGGTGTTTTTGTTAAGGCCAGTCCAGGAAAAGTGCGCGGCGGTTCCTAGGACTGAAGTTGCGGCCGTAATGCGCGCGCGCCTAGCCATAGCCCTGCAAGAACGAGCAGGCTGGCCGATAAGATCGCAGCAAGGCTTTTCGCGTGATACGCGATATCGGCAAGCTTCGGCCGGATCAGATCGGCCGTATTGAAGCTCTCGCCGCTGAATTTACACAGGATGAGCGAGAGGTTGTTGCGCACGAGTGCCGCGTCGATATCGGAGACGAGGTCGTCAACCGGTTCCTTTTCCACTTTCATCACGCGCATCTGCAGCAGCACTGCTTTTGCAGCCGCAAGATAGCCGTGCGAACATTCGTTGAAAGGGCTTTCCTCATCACTGACGCTGCCCGGCATACGGCCCCAGAGGCAATAGGCGCGCTGGATCTGCGCGAAGTTCAGGAGACGGCGAAAGGTTTCGTCGGTATCCGATATGCTCTCGGCAAGCGAGATGATCCGCCCGTAATAGGGAGCGATCACAGCCATCTCGCCATGGGTGAGGCTTGGGATCGGGATGCCGGCCTGGCTGCCGGAGGAGCCGCCGCCATGTGCGGCAACCGAAGCTGGCCAACCTGCAACGATGAGACAGAGGATTGCAAACAGGACGCCACCTGGATACAGGCGGTTCCCGCGCATGTTGCCATGCGCGGGATGCGATCTATTTACCACATTAAGCCCGGCGTAGACTGGCATTGCGATAGCGTGTCCGCGGCAGCTCGCGTTCCGCCCAGGCCCCGAAGGCAAGACCGAGCGTCGTCCAGAGAATCGCGTGCATGCCGAGCGATGTGATGCGGAAGCGCCAGAGCACGACGGCGGAGAATTGCTCAGGCACTTCGTTGATCGAGGGAAGCAGATATTGGATCAGCGCGATGAAGACGAGGTAGCCGATTCCGGCGATGATCGCCCCGTTCCAGGGGCCATATCGCGCCGCCAGCCTGCGACCGAAACCGACGGCGACGATCATGCCGACGACGGAGGCAACGATCATGATGAAGAACAGTTCCGTTCTCGCGCCGATCGTATCGGGATTGCCGACGGCCGGCGGGTTCGCCGGATACTTGAGATCGGGCACGAGCGAAATCGTCACGAAAGCGGCGAGCGCAAGCAGCGCTGCCGTGCCGCGCGCGCCGAGAGGGCTGACGCGGCCGTAGACGAAGGAAAAGACGAGCGCGAACAATCCGCCGATTGCGGTGGAAAAGATCACGCTGCCGGTGAAGAGGCCGATGCCCGCCTGTGTGGCGCGGCTGACAATCTCTGGTTCAGGAGCTTCGCCGGCCGCCTGCGCGGCCTTTTCTTCAAACCCGATGGCCCAGTCGACCAGCGGTTCGCCGAAGATGTGGGCAAAAGCAAAAACGAAAATACCGGCCAAGGCCCCGACGATCATGCCGCGGAGCAAAAGACGTCCAACCATGTGCTTGACCCCTTAGTGGCAGGGGAAGCCGAGAAGGTGGCGGGCATCATGCACGAATTCATGCACATATGTGCCCGAGAAGAGCGAGGTCGCGCCTTCCTCTGCACCGATGAAATAGATCGCGAGCAGCATCAGCAGGCCGGCAAAAATAGCCCAAGGCAGGATTTGGCCGAGCGGAATCGGCTGCGGAACTGCGGTTGGGGCGAAAGTGGTGTCGGACATTGTATTTCCCTCGTTAAGAAAAGCGCGTTCCATTTGCGGAAGGGTTCTTGCGGGAAGGGTCTGGCTCTCGATGGGCGGAACTTGTCCGTCTTCGATTACAGTGGCGCGACCGCGCCGGGATTCCACCGGCTTCCACACCCGCAAGTGCAAGTTTATAGCTATCTGCAAATATAATTGTCAATCAAGCGCCACTGCGATGCGAAATCGCGACAAGAGCGCACCAGGGGATGGAATAGAGGAGTTTCATGAAAACGCGTTTGAGCTGGATTTGCCATGGGGCTACGCAAGCCAATCGGAACGGCTGCTTTCCGGATGACGAACCCTTGGAGGCGAGGGCGGCTCAGCAGGCTCAATCCTTATCCTTCGGACTGGGCGCGATCGATCGGGTCTGGGCGAGCCCGGCCCTGCGCGCGCGCCAGACCGCCGCGGTCCTCGGTCTCGACGCTATCCCGGATGTCGCCTTGCGCGAATGCGATTATGGCGACTGGCGGGGGCAATCGCTAGCCGAACTGCATGAAAGGGATGCGGAGTCCCTCGCGCTCTGGATGACGGACACGTCGGTCGCGCCGCATGGCGGCGAAGCCCTCTTGTCGGTCATGAAACGCGTCGGTGAATGGATGGGAAATCACATCGATGATGCCGGCCATATCGTCGTCATCACCCATGCGAGCGTCATTCGCTCTGCCGTTCTGCAGGCCTTGCAGGCGCCGCCTGCGGCATTCTGGGCTGTTGATGTCGAGCCGTTCGGGATTGTCGAAATGACGAGCGACGGCCGGCGCTGGCAGCTTCGCTTCCCGAAGATGACGATCTAAGGTCTGTGGGATTCACATTGGCTTGATGTGATTCAAGCCTTTGATAGACCGTTTATTCTGACTGACGCCCAATGGGCGAAGACGGCGTCTATTGTCTGGCAACCAACCGATCCCGGACGTAGCGGCTGTGACAAACTGTGTTCGGCAGGCGCTTACGGTCCGCTGGTTCGTTATTTCTTCTTTCCTTGATCATGATGCCATTTGATGGCGAAGAACATGCCCGTGCCCAACACCAGAACTTTGAACGTAATGAAGACTATAGGGAACCAATCCATTATTTTGAATATTCCAGGCTATTACTTGACACTATCTATCGTGAGGAGCACTGCCGCAAAACTGCTGTTTCAGCAGCTTCATCTGTTGTTCAAACCATCATCGAATCCAATTTTGACATAACATTCCCATCCACACGGCATAAATGGTGCTATCACCCATCTCGCCGCAGCCGCCCTCAATTCAAGATGAATCCCCACAGACCTTGGAGTAGTTTCAGCAAAAGCGCGGTTTCGCGTCGGAAATTACGTGAAAGCAAAGGGTGGCGATCAACGGGCCACTTTTGCCCGCTGGCGCTCGAAATAGACGAGATAGACGGCCAGCCCTAATGTCATGGCGGCCAGTCCATACCAGGTGATGGCATAGACGAGATGGCTGTTGTGGAAGGTGATCTGCGTCAGCCCGCCCACGGGCAATCCGCCGGGATTTTTCGCATCGTCGGCATCGATGAAATAGGGCGCCACGTTCTGCAGCCCCCGGGCCTCGGCGATGGCTGCCACGTCGCGTGAATACCAGCGCTCGTCCGCCGGCACGTTCGAACGCAGCAGCGTGCCTTTGGGCTCGCTGATACGCAATAGGCCGGTAACGGTGGTCTCACCGGAAATCTCGCCTTCGGCGCGCGCCGCCGGATTGCGCTTCTCTGTGGGAACGAAGCCGCGGTTGACGATGATGATTGTGCCATCTGCAAGCTTTAGCGGCGTCAGCACCCAATAGCCTGCGCCGAGAGCGGTCGAGGCATAGACCTGCACTTGCTTGTCGTTGAGGAAAGTGCCGCTTGCCTGCACATGCTTGTATTCGGAGTTTTCGGCCGTGATATCGGCCCATTGCGTCGGGCCGGGAGCCGGAACCGCCGGAGCATGGACGCGTGCGTCGACCCGGGCGATCAGATCCAGCTTCCAATGCAGCCGCTTCACTTGCCAGGTGCCGAGACCGATGAGGAGGGCAGTCAGAAGCAGAAGCAGCGACACCCAGATGACCAGGGTCAGCGTCGAGCGCGGCTTGCCCTGAGATGTGCTCGAGGAAATATCGGTCATGGCGCTGATCTCCGGGGAGGCGCTGCCGCATGATTTCGGAAGGTTCAATTCTCTTCGCTGAAGATCATGCGCGGTCGGGAAGATTTGGCTGCGGCTTTCGGCATTTCAAGCATGCGACGCGCAGCACCCGGCGGATTCCTCGCCGGAAGAGGGCGGGCCTTCGTCTGAAGGCCCGCCGTTCGAATTTACGGCATGTTGCGCATCATCTCGGGCGACATGGGCATCATGTTCGCGTTGAGGTGATGCATGACCCAGAGCGAGCCGGACAGCGCGATGATGACGATCACGATCGTAAAGATCAGCGCCATCATGTTCCAGCCGCCTTCCGAGCGGGTGTTCATGTGCAGGAAGTAGATCATGTGCACGACGATCTGGATCGCACCGAGGATCATGACGATCGCTCCGGTGACGGCCGGATCGGGGATGACCTTGGCCATGACCAGCCAGAAGGGAATGGCGGTCAGGATGACGGAGAGGATAAACCCCGTCATGTAGCTCTTGAAGGTGCCGTGCGCCGCCTCGTGGCCGCCATGGTGATCGTGGCCGTGGGCGTCGCCGGAATGATGCGAATGGTTTGCGTTCGAGCTCATCCGAGAACTCCCATGAGGTAGACGAGAGAAAACACGCCGATCCAGACGACGTCCAGGAAGTGCCAAAACATCGAAAGGCACATCAGGCGGCGCTTGTTTTCCGGAATCAGTCCATAGCGGCCAACCTGCACCATCAGCGTGATCAGCCAGATGATACCGGTGGTGACGTGCAGACCGTGCGTGCCGACCAGCGTGAAGAAGGCCGACAGGAAGGCGCTGCGCTGCGGGCCGGCACCGTCGAGGATCAGGTGATAGAACTCATAGAGTTCGAAGAAGATGAAGAGGGCGCCGAAGATGCCGGTGATCGTCAGCCACATCAGCGTGCCCGACTTGTTGTCCTTCTCCATCGCCAGCATGGCGAAGCCATAGGTAATCGAGGAGAAGAGCAGCATCGCCGTGTTGAGGGCGACGAGCGGCAGCTCGAAGAGGTCGGCCGGCGACGGACCGGCCGCATAGCTGTGGCCGAGCACGGCGAAGGTGGCGAAGAGGACTGCGAAGATCAGGCAGTCGCTCATGATGTAGATCCAGAAGCCCAGCATGGTGCTGCCTTCCGGATGATGCTCTTCCGTCATGTAGAAGGCGGGTGTTTCGCCATCCTTGGGAGCGTGTGCGGTTGGGGTCGTCATAAGTCTTACACCTGTCCTGCGAGCTGTTTCGTACGCTCGTTCTCGGTCTTAACGACCTCGTCGGCGGGGATGTGGTAGTCGCGCTTGTAGTTGAAGGTATGGCCGATCGTGATGACGATCATCGCGACGAAGGTGATGGCGGCAAGCCACCACATGTACCAGATCATCCCGAATGCGAAGCCGATGGAGAGAACGCCGAGGATGATGCCGGTGCCGGTATTCTTCGGCATGTGGATCGGGATGAAGCCTTCGGTTGGCCTGACGTAGCCGCGGTTCTTCATGTCCCACCACGCGTCATGATCGTAGACGATCGGCGTGAAGGCGAAGTTGTAGGCGGGCGGCGGCGACGAGGTGGACCATTCCAGCGTGCGGCCGCCCCACGGATCGCCCGTATGATCGCGAAGCTCTTCGCGCTTCATGAAGCTGACGGCCAGCTGGATAAGGAAGCAGGCGATACCGATGGCGATGAGACCGGCGCCGAAAGCGGCGATGATGAACCAGATCTGCAGCGACGGATCGTCGAACTGGCTGACGCGGCGGGTGACGCCCATCAGGCCGAGGATATAGAGCGGCATGAAGGCGAACCAGAAGCCGATCTGCCAGAACCAGAAGCTCATCTTGCCCCAGAACGGATCGAGCTTGAAGCCGAAGGCCTTCGGGAACCAGTAGTTGACGCCCGCGAACATGCCGAAGAGCACGCCGCCGATGATCACGTTATGGAAGTGGGCGATCAGGAACAGCGAGTTGTGCAGCACGAAGTCGGCCGGCGGAACGGCGAGCATGACGCCGGTCATGCCGCCGATGGTGAAGGTCACCATGAACCCGACGGTCCACAGCATCGGCGGTTCGTAGCGGATGCGGCCGTGATACATCGTGAACAGCCAGTTGAAGAGCTTCGCACCCGTCGGGATCGAGATGATCATCGTCGTGATGCCGAAGAAGGAGTTGACGCTGGCGCCTGAGCCCATCGTGAAGAAGTGGTGCAGCCAGACGAGGTAGGAGAGGATCATGATCACGCAGGTGGCGTAAACCATCGAGGCGTAGCCGAAGAGGCGCTTGCCGCAGAAGGTGGCGACGACTTCCGAGAAGACGCCGAAGGCCGGCAGGATCAGGATGTAGACTTCCGGGTGGCCCCAGATCCAGATGAGGTTGACATACATCATCGGATTGCCGCCGAGGTCGTTCGTGAAGAAGTTCGTGCCGGCGTAGCGGTCGAGGGTCAGCAGAGCGAGCGTGGCGGTCAGGATCGGGAAGGACGCAACGATCAGGATGTTGGTGCAGAGCGAGGTCCAGGTGAAAACGGGCATCTTCATGAAGGTCATGCCCGGCGCGCGCATCTTGACGATGGTGGCGATCAGGTTGATGCCCGACAGCGTCGTTCCGATACCTGCGACCTGCAGGCCCCAGATGTAATAATCGACACCAACATCGGGACTATAGGCGATGCCGGAAAGCGGCGGATAGGCCAGCCAGCCGGTTTTCGCGAATTCGCCGATGAAGAGCGAAATCATGATGACGATCGCGCCCGCCGTCGTCATCCAGAACGAGAAGTTGTTGAGGAACGGGAAGGAAACGTCGCGGGCGCCGATCTGCAGCGGCACCACGAGGTTCATCAGGCCCGTGACGAAGGGCATCGCCACGAAGAAGATCATGATGACGCCATGCGCCGTGAAGATCTGGTCGTAGTGATGCGGCGGCAGATAACCTTCGGATCCGTTGAAGGCGATCGCCTGCTGCAGGCGCATCAGCAGCGCGTCGGAAAAGCCGCGCAACAGCATGATCAGCGCCAGCACGACATACATGATGCCGATCTTCTTGTGGTCGATGCTGGTGAACCATTCCTTCCAGAGGTAGCCCCAGAGGCGGAAATAGGTCAGCAGGCCGAGGACGGCGATGCCGCCGATGGCGACGCCGATGAAGGTCACGACGAGGATCGGCTCGTGATACGGGATCGAGTCGAGCGTCAGCCGACCGAAGATGAATTTATAGAGGTCCGGGTTGGAAAACATGGATTGCCTCTGTCCCTTATGAATGTCTTGTTATTGAGCGCACCGGATCAATGACCCTGATGCTGCGCCGAACCGGTCGACGAATCGGAAGAAGAGCCGTTGCCCATATCCATGCCCGGCATGGAGTTGTCGCCATGCTGCATGGTGTGGCCGGCGCCGCCGTCGGCCTTGACCGGCGTCACTTCGGCAGAGGCGCCATCGCGGTTGTCGTAGATCAGGCGCTCGCGATTTTCGTGGCTTTCCTTGCCGCCGCCGCCCTTGGCGTCGATATGCATCATCTCGCTCATGCACATCTTGCTCGGATCGGCGCACATGTTGAGGATGGCGTTGTAGAGACCATCGTCGACGGCGTTGAAGTAGCGCACCGGCTCGCGTTCGCTGGGCTTGGCAAGCGCCAGATACTCCTGGCGGCCGAGCGCCGTGCCCTGGCTCTTTGCCTTCTGGACCCACTGGTCGAAACCGGCCTGATCCAAACCGTGAAACTTGAAGCGCATGTTCGAGAAGCCGGCGCCGCTATAGTTGGCCGACAGGCCCTGGAATTCGCCGGGATGATTGATGACGGCGTGGAGCTTCGTCTCCATGCCCGGCATGGCGTAGATCTGGCCTGCCAGCGCCGGGATGAAGAAGGAGTTCATTACCGAGGAGGCCGTGATCTTGAAGTTGATCGGGCGGTCGACGGGAGCTGCCATCTCGTTCACGGTGGCGATGCCGTATTCCGGATAGAAGAAGAGCCATTTCCAGTCGAGCGCGACCACCTCCACCGTCAGCGGCTTCACGTCGGCGCTGAGCGGCTTGTCGGCGGCAATGCGATCGAGCGGGCGATAGGGGTCGAGCTGATGGGTGCTGATCCAGGTTACCGCGCCGAGCGCGATGATGATGGCAAGCGGAGCAGACCAGATGACCAGCTCTAGACGTGTCGAATGATGCCACTCCGGCTCGTAGGTCGCTTCGTTGTTCGACTGGCGGTATCTCCAGGCGAAGAACAGCGTCAGGAAGATCACCGGGATGATGATGATCAGCATCAGCACGACCGAGACGATGATGAGGTCTCGCTGCTGCATGGCGATATCGCCGGAGGGAGCCATCACCACCAGATTGCAACCTGAGAGCAGCAAAAACAAAGGGATGACGGATAAACGGCTGAAAATCTTCGATAGTCTTGGCACGTCTTAAAGCTCTTTTTGTTTCGACCCTACCGCGACTAAAGGACGGCGGTCATGAACGATATGAGGTGTTTCGTCGCACCGCAGCAAGCTTGAGTGCATTGCGGTATGGAATGCTGTCCCACGTATCGGGAAAACCCTCAGAAATCCAGAAGGTTTTCTATCAAGCAATTCGCTTTTGCCGGCGCTAATATACCTGGATCGGAACAAATGGCCATCACCGGCGGTTTTTCTTCGTCCGGAGCGCGGCGCCAAAGGCAGATAATGGCTCGACCGATTGCTAATTTGCGAATTATTTCATGCTGGATACTTGATATGTTCGCACGTTTGATCGACATTTTCATTACGCGCGAATTCGTGGAGGAATTCGTGCTCGGAGAGGGAGGCTCCCGCGCATGGTCAGCGTAACGCATGAATCACTGAACCCCACATCTTCAACTCTGGAGAGCGATGCCCGCAGCATGCATGCGGGGGGCTCGGTCGCACCCGGCAACATTGCCATCGGCGTGATCATTGGTCGCACGTCGGAATTCTTCGATTTCTTCGTCTATGCCATTGCATCCGTACTGGTCTTCCCGAAGCTCATCTTCCCCTTCGCCGACCCGCTGCATGGCACGATGCTTTCCTTCCTGGTCTTCGCGCTGGCCTTCATCGCCCGTCCGATCGGTTCGTTCATCTTCATGGCGATCGACCGGCGCTACGGGCGCGGGGTAAAACTCACGATCGCGCTGTTCCTGCTTGGCGGCTCGACGGCCGCGATGAGCTTCCTGCCCGGCTATTCGGAAGTCGGTGTCTATGCAGTCATCCTGCTTGCCATTTTCCGCATCGGTCAGGGCCTTGCACTTGGTGGTGCATGGGACGGCTTGGCCTCGCTCCTGGCGCTTAACGCACCGACGAACCATCGTGGCTGGTATGCGATGATCCCGCAGCTCGGCGCCCCGATCGGCTTCATGCTGGCAAGCGCTCTGTTTGCCTATTTCGTCACGAGCCTCACGACGGCGGACTTCCTGGATTGGGGCTGGCGCTATCCCTTCTTTTGCGCCTTCGCGGTCAACGTCGTCGCGCTCTTCGCCCGCCTGCGCCTGGTGGCGACCGAGGAATTCGGCACGCTCTTGGAGCGTCATGAGCTCGAGCCCGTGAAGATGACGGAGCTGCTGCGCGTGCATGGCCGCGATGTCCTGATCGGCGCCTTCGTGCCGCTGGCAAGCTTTGCGACCTTCCACCTCGTGACCGTCTTCCCGCTTGGCTGGGTGACACTTTACAGCGAGCAGACTCCCGGTTCGTTCCTGCTGGTGGAGTTCCTCGGCGCGATCTGCGGCATTCTCGCCATCATCTGTTCCGGTATGCTCGCCGACCGGATCGGCCGCCGCAATCAGCTCGCCATCGGCGCCGTGCTGATCGCCTGCTTCGCCTTCGTGGCACCCTGGCTGCTTGATGGCGGTGCGACCGGGCGCCACATCTATGTGGTTCTCGGCTTCACGCTGCTCGGCCTCTCCTTCGGCCAGGCGGCCGGTGCCAGCGCTTCCCGCTTCAGCCAGAACTATCGCTATAGCGGCTCGGCCCTTGTGTCGGATCTCTCCTGGCTGATCGGTGCCGGCTTCGCGCCCTTCGTAGCGCTTGCCCTCTCCAGTCAGTTCGGCCTCGTCTATACCAGCCTCTATCTGCTGTCGGGCGTCGTCTGCACGCTGATCGCCATCTTCTTCAGCAAGACGCTGGAGACGCGGGACAACTGAGTCAGATTCGCGAAATGAAATAAGGCTGCGGCATGAAAGTGCCGCGGCCTTTTTCGTTCAGGCTGTATGCAGGAGCCACGCGATCAGCGGCGCTGCCAGGACGTTCGTCACTCCTACAAGCACCATGACGAGACCGGCGATCGACCCTTCCTCGCGACCGATCTCATGCGCCTTGGCGACACCGATGCCATGCGCGCCCATGCCATAGAGCGCGCCGCGCGCCATGCTTGATCTGAGCGGCAGCAGCCGTAACAGGGTTTGCCCGACAACAGCGCCGAGCAAGCCGGTGATGACGACGAAGACGGCCGTCAGATTGGGGACGCCGCCGATATCGCCGGAAACCACCATGGCGAACGGCGTGCTGATCGAGCGCGGCATCAGGCTGAGCCGCAGGTTCTCATCAAGGCCGAGAAGGCTTGCGAGCCCCCAGGCCGAAACCATGGCCGTGGCACTGCCGACGCTCACGCCAAACAGCAGGACCGGCCAATAGCGCTGGATGAGCCCGCGCTGTTCGTAGATCGGCACGGCGAAGGCGACGGTCGCAGGCCCGAGCAAGGCAAGCAGCCAGCGGCTGTCATGCATATAGTCCTGGTAATTGACGTGCAGCATGAGCGCGATCGCAATCAAAGCCGCCGGTGCCGCCACCAGCGGCGACAGCCAGAGCGAAGGCCGGCGCCGATAGAGCACCTTTGATATGTAATAGAGGCCGATTGTCGCCAGCGGCCAGAATAGGCCGGCTGCGGCACTTTCAATGCTGGACATGGCGGGGTGCTCCCTGGCGCATCATCAGCCGGTAGCCGAAATCGATCGCTATCGCGGTGACACCCATGACGATGATGGTGCCTGCGAAGATCACGGCAAGCACTTTCAGCCCGATGATACCGATGAATTCGCCATGATCGAGCAAAGCCAGCACCGCCGGTACGAAGAACAACAGCATTTCGGCGAGAAACCACTCCGCGCCACGCTTCATGCTCGCCAGCTTCACTTTGCCGCTCGCAAACAGCACCAGCACCAGCAGCATGCCGGCGATGGCGCCGGGTATCGGCAGATGTGCCAGGCAGACAATGGCTTCGCCCGCTTGCCAGAAGGCAAGCAGCAGCAGGATCTGAGCGAGGCAGCTCAATTTCGGATGATTCTTTGGGTCGATACGCATGGAAGGCTCGGGAAACTCTCGATCTGACAATAGGCGCTTCCATTCCATGAAGAAAATGAATTGATTTCATAAAGTCAAGTCCTATAAGGAATACTTATGGAGCTTCGGACACTGAAAGCCTTCGTCGAAGTGGTGCGCCAGGGCGGCTTTTCGGAAGCCGCCAAGGTGGTGTTCACCACGCAATCGGCCGTCAGCAAGGCGGTGCGCCAGCTGGAGGACGAGCTTGGCCTGCCGCTGCTCAACCGCATCGGCCATCGCGCGACCCTGACCGATGCTGGCGAGGTGGTCTATCGTCGGGCAATTGCGATCCTTGCCGGGCGCGACGATCTGCTGGCGGAATTGTCGGAGCTTCGTGGGCTCGCGCGCGGCGCCCTGCGGCTTGGCCTGCCGCCGATCGGCAACGATGCCCTCTTCGCTCCGGTGTTCGCCGTCTTCCGCAATCGTTATCCGGGCATAGAGATCAGACTGGTGGAGCAGGGCGCCAAGCGGCTCGAGGAAATGGTGCTGGCCGATGAGGTCGATCTCGGCGCCTCACTGTTGCCGATGCCCGATGTCTTCGAGTGGCAGCCCGTGCGCTGCGAGCCGATGCATGTCCTCCTACCGTCGACGCATCCGCTTGCCGGGCAGCAAACGGTGCCGCTGGCGGCACTCAAGGACAATCCCTTTCTCCTCTTCGAAACGGGCTTCGCGCTGAACGGCATTATTCTCGACGCCTGCCGCGCGGCTGGCTTCGCGCCTGACATTGCCGCGCGTTCAAGCCAGATCAATTTCATTGTCGAACTGGTTGCTGCGGGCCTCGGTGTAGGCTTCCTGCCGCGGCTGATCGCCGAACAGCGCCAGCGTTCCGGCATCGCCCATGCGCTCGTCGTCGAACCCGGCATGGAGTGGAACATGGCCTGGATCTGGCGGCGGGGCGGATATCTGTCGCATGCCGGTCGCGCCTGGCTCGAGCTCGCTGCGGAAATCGCGGCTAAATCTTGACTCCGTTATCAAACTTTTGTGATAAGCAGGCATCACCGTAAACTTGAAAAAAATGGTCAGGAAAAATATAGGCTACCCCATCGCCGCCCGATGGCGGTGGCTTCCAAGCGAGAGGACTTAATGACTTTTTCCTTTTCTCATCTCACCAGCGCGCTGGCGCTTGCCGCAGGCCTCGCCGTCGCTCCGATGATAGCGCATGCCGCCGAATCCGAAGGCATCGTCGTCTACAATGCCCAGCATGAGACGCTGACGCAGGCATGGGCGGATGGCTTCACCAAGGAAACCGGCATCAAGGTTACGATCCGCAACGGCAGCGACATGCAGTTTGCCAACCAGATTGTCCAGGAAGGCGCTGCCTCTCCGGCAGACGTTTATCTGACGGAAAATTCGCCGGGCATGGCACTGGTGGACGCCAACAAGCTCTTCGCTCCGGTCGATGCCGCGACACTGGCGCAGGTGCCGGAAACCTTCAAGGCAGCCGATGGCAATTGGGTCGGCGTCGCCGCCCGTTCCACCGTTTTCGCCTATGACAAGACCAAGCTGAAGGAAGCCGATCTGCCGAAATCGCTCCTCGATCTCGCAGATCCCAAGTGGAAGGGCCGTTGGGGCGCTTCGCCGGCCGGCGCCGATTTCCAGGCGATCGTCAGCGCGCTGCTTGAGCTGAAGGGCGAGGACGCAACCCGCGCATGGCTGAAGGCGATGAAGGAAAATGCGAGCTTCTACAAGGGCAACAGTGTCGCGATGAAGGCCGTCAATGCCGGCGAGATCGAAGGCGCTGTGATCTATCACTATTACTGGTTCGGCGATCAGGCCAAGACCGGCGAAAACAGCAAGAATGTCTCGCTGCACTATTTCAAGAACCAGGATCCGGGCGCCTTCGTCAGCATTTCCGGTGGCGGCGTGCTGGCATCCAGCCAGCATCAGAAGGAAGCACAGGCGTTCCTGAAATGGATCACCGGCAAGGGTGGCCAGGCCGTTCTGCGCGATGGCAATTCCTATGAATATGCCGTCGGCAACGGCGAGGCTTCCAATCCGAAGCTCGTTCCGCTCTCCGATCTCCAGGCTCCGAAAGTCGAGCCTTCGAAGCTGAACAGCAAGAAGGTTACCGACCTGATGACGGAAGCTGGTCTCATCTAAGGCGAAAGCCCGCGCCGCAGCGCTTTTCGCGCGCGTTCGGCCGGGCTTTGCTCTTGCAACACTGTCCTATGCCCTGCTAGGGGCATAGGACATACGAATGGTCTCTAGGGCCGATCGATCGGGCAACCGCCGTCAGCGGCGGTTGCCTTCCTATTTCAGGGCGTGAAAGGCAGCTCGGATTTGCTGCAGAAGAACACATATGCCGGCGAGGCCGCCGCCATGCGAATGCCCCCGTTGACGGCTGCTCCCCGTAGCCGCGTCCGGCATGCATCCGTTGTCGCCCTTGCTTCGATCGTGGCGCTTCTTAGCCTGGTCCCGCTCGGCTTCATCGTCTGGATCACGATCGACACCGGCTGGGCAGAAGTCGTCGCCCTGGTTTTCCGTAGCCGCGTCGGCGATCTGCTCGTCAATACCGTCCTGCTCGAAGTCTGCACCATCCCGTTTTCCATCCTGCTGGCGGTCACGCTCGCCTGGTTGACGGAACGTACCGATATTCCCGGCGCGCGCCTCTGGTCTTGGCTGGCGGCCGCACCGCTTGCCGTGCCCGCTTTCGTGCACAGCTATGCCTGGGTCAGTCTCGTGCCGAGTATGCGCGGGCTCTGGAGCGGCGTGCTGGTCTCGGTGCTCGCCTATTTTCCCTTCCTCTACCTGCCGGTCGCGGCCGCCTTGCGCCGGCTCGATCCGGCGATCGAGGATGCTGCCGCCTCGCTCGGCCTCGGCCCCTGGCGCGTTTTCTTCCGGGCAATCCTGCCGCAGCTTCGTCTCGCCATCTGCGGCGGCTCGCTACTGATCGGCTTGCATCTCCTGGCGGAATACGGCCTCTACGTTATGATCCGCTTCGACACGTTTTCGACGGCCATCGTCGATCAGTTCCAGTCTGCCTATAACAGCCCGGCGGCAAACATGCTCGGCGGCGTGCTCGTCTTCTGCTGCCTGCTGCTGCTCGGTATCGAGGTGCTGGTGCGCGGCAACGAGCGTTATGCCCGCATCGGCTCGGGTGCCGCCCGCCCCGCCGATCGCCGTCGTCTCGGCTGGTTCGTCGTTCCCGCGGTCGCGCTGCCCATCGTTACCGCCGCATTGACGCTCGGTGTTCCCTTCGTCACCCTGGCCCGCTGGCTTTACCTTGGCGGTGCCGACGTCTGGCGGATCGATACGGTCGGCTCGGCCTTGCTGCAGACCATTCTTCTCGCGATCGCCGGCGGCCTTCTTGCCACCATTGCAGCAGCCCCCATGGCATGGCTGTCGGTGCGCGCGCCCGGCCGGCTGCAGCGCATTCTCGAAGCATGCCACTATTATGTCGGCTCGCTGCCGGGCGTCGTCGTCGCCCTGGCCCTGGTGTCGATCACCGTCCGGCTGATCCTGCCGCTCTATCAGACCTTTGCGACGCTGCTGCTCGCCTATGTGCTGCTGTTCCTGCCGCGCGCCATGGTCGGCTTGCGCGCCAGCATCGCCCAGGCGCCCGTCGAGCTTGAGCGTGCAGCCATGGCGCTCGGCCGCACGCCGGCGCAGGCGGTACGACAGATTACCATGCGCCTTGCTGCTCCCGGCTTTGCGGCCAGTGTCGCGCTCGTCGCGCTCGGCATCACCAACGAGCTGACGGCGACGCTGATGCTCTCTCCCAACGGCACGGAAACGCTGGCGACGAAATTCTGGTCGTTGACCAGCGAGATCGATTATGTTTCCGCGGCACCCTACGCCTTCATGATGGTCGTCCTGTCGCTGCCGCTCACCCTTCTTCTCTACGTGCAATCCAAGCGAACGGCCGGACAATGACCTTTCTGGCGATCAAGAATATCAGCAAGCGTTATGGTCCCGTGCAGGCGCTCGACAATATCGACCTCACGGTAGCCGCCGGCACCCGCACGGCCATCGTCGGCCCCTCCGGCTCGGGCAAGACGACGCTGCTGCGCATCATCGCCGGCTTCGAAACGCCCGATGCGGGCCAGGTGGTGCTTCAGGGCGAAACCCTGGCGGATGGCGAAGCTATCGTGCCGGCGCATCGGCGCGGCATCGGCATCGTCTCGCAGGATGGCGCCCTGTTTCCGCATCTGAGCGTATCGGAAAATATCGGTTTCGGCATGGAACGCGGTGCGCGCGATCGCGATCAGCGCATCAATGCCCTCATCGATATGGTCGAGCTCGATCGCGGCATGCTCGATCGCCGTCCGCATCAGCTCTCCGGCGGCCAGCAGCAGCGCGTCGCGCTTGCTCGCGCGCTCGGCCGGAAGCCGCGATTGATGCTGCTCGATGAGCCTTTTTCCGCTCTCGATACCGGCTTGCGCGAAAACATGCGCAAGGCCGTTGCCCGCGTGCTACAGATCGCCGGCATCACGGCGGTCCTGGTGACGCATGATCAGGCGGAGGCGCTGTCCTTTGCCGATCAGGTTGCTGTCCTGCGCGAAGGTAAGCTTATACAGGCCGGCACGCCGCAGGCGCTCTATCTCAGCCCCAGGGATCGCGAGACGGCCTTCTTCCTTGGCGATGCCATCGTGTTGCCGGCCGATCTCGTTAATGGGTCAGCGAAGTGTGTGCTTGGGCAGATTGCGGTCGATGCCGGTAACCGGCAGGGTCGCACCGACATTATGTTGCGGCCCGAGCAATTGCGCCTCCGGGCGATCGATGAGGCCGGAACGGATGCTGCCTGTATCGGCAAGGTGACCGAAATCGAGTTTGGTGGAGCTGTCTGCGCCGTTACGGTCGTACTCTCCAACGGCTCCGAGACGCTGAATATCAAGAGCTCCGGCGTTGGCCTTCCCGAAGTGGGCAGCATGGTTTCGGTGAGCGTCATCGGCAAGGCACATGTCTTCAACAGGCTCGACACCTGAGCGCTAATTCGGGTTGAAGCAGGCGATGCTTTGCGGAAGATAAAGCATGTCGCGCAAAAGTGTGCAGCCGTTTTGCGACGACGACATGTGTCAATTCAAGGTCCTAAAGCGCAAGAAGCGAATCTGAAAGATCGCGGTGCGCTTTAGGCACCCATCATCGTGCCTCACGCCGAAGGAATCTCTCCATGTCTTTTCCCGATGAGATCGAGCCGGATCTTCCTTTCCTCACCTCGCTTCGCCGCAATCTTCATGCCCATCCGGAACTCGGTTTCGAGGAGGAACGCACCAGCGGCATCGTTGCCACCTTGCTGGAGGAGGCAGGGCTGACGGTGCATCGCGGCCTCGGCAAGACGGGTGTCGTCGGTACGCTACAGGTCGGCAATGGCACGCGCCGCATTGGGCTTCGTGCCGATATGGATGCACTCGCCATGCCTGAAAAGGGCAATCGCCCGTATAAATCCACCATTCCGGGCAAGATGCATGCCTGTGGGCATGATGGCCATACAACCATGCTGCTCGGTGCCGCTCGTCATCTGGCGGCCACGCGCAGCTTTTCCGGCACGGTGCATTTCATCTTCCAGCCGGCCGAAGAAGGCCGAGGCGGTGCCAAGCGCATGGTGGGCGAAGGCCTTTTCGATCTCTTCCCCTGCGATGCCGTTTACGGGTTGCACAATATGCCCGGTCTTGCGGCCGACGAGATGGCGGTCGTCGAAGGGCCGCAGCTTGCCTCCTCGGACAGCTGGCGCGTCACCTTCCGCGGCACTGGCACCCACGGCGCCAAGCCGCATCTCGGCAAGGACCCGATCACGGCGGCAGCAACCTTCATTTCCGCGCTGCAAACCATTGTCGGCCGCGTCGTCGATCCGCTGCAGCCAGCCGTCGTCAGTGCTTGCTCGCTACAGGCGGGCGACCCCAAAGCGCTAAATGTGATACCAGATACGGTCGAGATCGGCGGCACCGCGCGCGCCTATACGCCTGAGGTCCGCGATCAACTGGAAGAGGAGATCGGTCGTCTGGCGCATGGGACTGCAGCCATGTTCAACATTGCCGTCGACTATCAATTCGAGCGCCGCATCCCGCCCGTTGTCAACGATGCCGATGCCACGGCGCGGGCGCTGAAAGCTGCGACGACGGTCTTTGGCGAGAATGTGCTGACCCGCTTTCCACCATCGACGGCAGGCGACGATTTCGCCTTCTTCGGCCAGAATGCTCCCGGCTGCTATGTCTGGCTCGGCAATGGCCCCGCCGTTGACGGCGCCCTGCATCACAATACTGCCTATGATTTCAACGACGCGGCGATCGCCTCCGGCGTGGCCTTCTGGACGACACTGGTCGAGCAGGAATTGAGAGAGGAGTGAGACAGGTCTCAACGTGCCTCGCCGCTGTACATCCTGTATCACCGCAGCTTGAGAGTTGAGATACGATATTTCTCCGTCGCTTCTCAGCGTCCGCCTTCCCGCATCAGCGCATCGAAGATGATCCGGCGTGCCCTTTCCGCGTCTATCTCCGCGGCGAAATGCGCATTGAATTGCCCATGTGAGGCCCGGGTTTCGACGACGGTGCGCCCGCGCGTATGCTGCCCCTGCAATTCCGCGTCGATCCGGGCGTGCCGAAGGGTGGCGATGTCAGGTTCGACGAAAATGGCGGCCGCTGTCGGATCGTAGATCGCCATGGCCGGTCTGCCGCGGCTGACGGCGATGTTGATGTAGCCCTCCAGGAGATCCGCCAGTAATTGTGCCTTTTCTCCAGCTATCTTTCGGATATGGGCGACATCTTCCGGCCAGGCCAGCACCTTGCGGCAGATATCGAGATCGACCATACGCAACGGCAGGCCATGCGCAAGGACGATCGCAAGCGCCTCCGGATCGGCAAAGGCATTGAATTCCGCCGACGCCGTGTGGTTGCCCGAGGTGACGCCGCCACCCATCCAGGTGAGCTCGTCGATGCGGGCGGCGAGATCCGGCCGTGCCAGCGCCAGCGCCGCGATGTTCGTAAGCGGTCCGAGCGCTAGCATGCGCTTCGGGCCGTTTCCGTCGGAAAGCCAATTGCTGAGGGCGCCAAAGGCATCGCTCGCCGGAAGCGGGTTGGCCGGCGGCAGGCTTCTGCCCGCAGTGGGAATGCCGGTCTGGCCGAGAATGCCCTGTGCCGTTTCCAGTTTGCAAAGCACGGGCAGCTCACGTCCGGTATGGATCGGAAACGTCCAGTTGAAGACCGCAGCCGCGCTCGCGGCATTGGCCTGGACATGAGGCAGTGGCGCATTGCCGGTGACAAGCGAAACGCCGTCGATGACAAGATCCGAATGCGCCACCACCAGGATGGCGGCGATGTCATCGAATCCCATATCGGTATCGATCCAGATTCCCATGTCTTATCCCATCGGCGGTATGAATTGACGCGACGGCCGTCTCGGCCCGTCGCTTCGGATGACGGCATCCCTTGCCATCCGGCGGGAATGGTCGCGGGGCGCGCAAGGACGCGCACCCGCAGATGACTTAGCTGGCGAGGGCGTCGAGGATGCGGATCCAGGAGCGGATGCCCTTGTGATAGGAGCGCAGCTCGTATTTCTCGTTCGGCGAATGGATGCGGTCGTCGGAGAGGCCGAAGCCGACGAGCAGCGATTCCATGCCGAGCATCTTTTGGAAATC
Source organism: Rhizobium sp. AB2/73 (assembly GCF_020871915.1). NCBI lineage: Bacteria > Pseudomonadati > Pseudomonadota > Alphaproteobacteria > Hyphomicrobiales > Rhizobiaceae > Rhizobium > Rhizobium sp. AB2/73. The sequence continues at coordinate 3,672,184 of NZ_CP067071.1, forward strand.
GCCGACGATCGGGATCGAGCCGCCTTCGCCGACAACGATGGCGGGGTTCGGCCACTCGTTGGAAAGCGCGGTCTTCGCCTTGCTCAGTATCGGAGAATCGTAGGAAAGCTGGATGGCCGGCGAGCCGCCATGCTCGTGAAACTCTACCGAGCAATCCCCAGGAACCTTCGAGCGCACATAGGCGCGGAAGCTTTCGCGGATCGCCGTCGGGTTCTGCTGGCCAACCAGGCGGAAGGAGACCTTCGCCGATGCTTTGGCGGCGATCACGGTCTTGAAACCGGCGCCGGTATAGCCGCCGGTGATGCCGTTGACTTCAGCGGTCGGCCGCGCCCAGATCAGCTCCATCACCGAACGGCCCTTTTCCCCCGAGGGAATGGACAGGCCGACCTCGCCGAGGAATTTTTCCGTCGTCATCCCGAGCGTTTCCCAGGAGGCCTTGATATTAGCCGGCGTTTCCTCGACGCCTTCATAGAAGCCGTCGAGCGTTACGCGCCCGGTCTCGTCATGCAGCCCGGCGAGAATATCGGAGAGGATGTGGATCGGATTGGCGGCGGCGCCGCCGAACATGCCCGAATGCAGGTCGCGGTCGGCGGCGTTGATGATGATCTCTTCGCCGACGAGGCCGCGCAGGCTGGCCGAGATCGACGGCGTTTCACCGTCCCACATGCCGGTATCGCAGACGAGGGCGAAATCCGCCTTCAGTTCGGCGGCATTGGCCTCGATGAAGGGCTTGAGCGAGGGCGAGCCGGATTCCTCTTCGCCTTCGAAGAGGATGGTGATGCGCACCGGCAGTGCGCCCCTGGTTTCCTTATAGGCGCGCACCGCTTCGACGAAGGTCATCAGCTGCCCCTTGTCGTCGGACGTGCCGCGGCCGGTCAGGACCTTGCGGCCATTGCCTAGGTCCTTGATGGCCGGAGCGAAGGGATCGCTTTCCCAGAGCTCGAGCGGATCCACGGGCTGTACGTCGTAGTGGCCGTAGAACAGCACATGGGGTGCATTGGTAGTGCCGGCATCGTGATGGGCGACCACCATGGGATGGCCGGGCGTATCGCGCAGGGAGGCCTTGAAGCCGGTCGAGTTCAGGTAGGTGACCAGCCATTCCGCTGCCTTGCGGCATTCCGCCTTGTAGTCCGGATCGGTCGAGATGGACTTGATGCGCAGCAGCTCGAAAAGGTTGTCGAGGCTGGAGGGAAGGTTCTGATCGGCGCGGTCGAGAACGGGCGATAGATCGGTCATATCCGACTCCTTACATGAAATTTGGAGCGACGATAGACCAAAGGCCAGCCGGTTTCGAGGCGTTAAAACTGAAAATTTACCGTAGCTTGCCTCTTTCGACGGAAGCCCGCCCTTACGTGATTAGTTGCGCATGTAGTTTACAAGTTTTTTAGATTATTAGAAATAACGTCAATCCAGAAGAGTATTCTGGAGACGCGTAATGTTTTCAGTAATTGCATGTATTCGCGACGCTCATGACTTCAGGCTTATTCTCGTGGCAGCGGCCATCTGCCTTATCGGCAGCCTTGCCACCATGCTTCTTTTTTCGCGTGCGCAGGAATGCCAGTCGCATCAGCGTCGCTATTGGATTGCGGCTGCGGCCTTTGCCAGCGGTGTCGGCATCTGGGCGACGCATTTCATCGCCATGCTCGCTTATGAAAGCAGCCTCCCCATCTCCTACGGCGTTTCGCTGACCGCGCTCTCGGTTATTCTCGGCATTACCGGTTCATGGCTTGCAATCGCCGTCGCCTTCGAGTGGGACAACCGCATCTCCTTTGCGGTCGGCGGCATGCTGATGGCGTTTGGAATAGCCGCCATGCATTTTAGCGGCATGCAAGCCATCGAGGCGTCGGCGCAGCTCTCCTTCGACATACCGCGAGTCGCCATTTCCATCATTGCCGGCGCCGTTTTCTCGTCGCTGTCTTTCCTGGCATTTCGCAGTCTTCATGGTTTCCGTCGCATCATCACTGGCGCTCTTCTGCTGTTGCTGGCGATTTGTTCCCTGCATTTCACCGCGATGAGCGGCGTCACGCTGACGCCCGAAGTGGGGACGCCGGGTGCCACCCTTGCCATGGATCGAAGCATCCTGGCAGGCATTGTCATGGCTGCGGCGATGGGTTTGATTCTCATCGCTCTCGGAGCCATCTTCATCGACCGTCATCTGACCGACCTTCGCGGCTTCGCCAATGCGTCGCTCGAAGGTTTGCTCATCATCCGTGATGGCCTGGTAATCGACGCGAATGAGCGATTTTTCGCCATTTCCGGATGGCCGCAGCAGCAGGTGATCGGTGCTACACCGGAAACCTTCCTCGCGATCGACGTCGATGCCCAAAGTGATGCCGCCATTCCGTTGGAAACAACCTTGTCCGGCCATGACGGCAAGGCGATTCCCGTCGAAACCGTGCGCCGCTCCATCACCTATCGTGGCCATGAATGTAGCGTATTGGTCGTGCGCGACCTGACGGAACGGCGCCAGGCACAGCAGATGATCGAGCATCTGGCGCACCATGATATATTGACGGATCTGCCCAATCGCTCGCTGTTCGATCAGCGCATGCGTCAGGCGCTGCAGGTGGCCAACCGCAGGGGCGGGGAGGTTGCCATCTTCTGCCTGGATCTCGATCGCTTCAAGGCCATCAACGACGTCTTCGGCCATGCGGAAGGCGATCGCATCCTCTGCAAGGTCGCTGGCATCCTGCAGCGCGCGATCGAGGAGGGCGATACGGTGGCACGGCTCGGCGGCGACGAATTCGCCATTATCCAGCCGAGGCGTCGGCAGCCCGAAGGGGCCACGCGCCTTGCCGAGCGCATTCTCGCCGAATTCGGCATGGAGATGGATACGGCGCGCGATCCGACGGCTGTCGGCGTCAGCATCGGCATTGCCATCTACCCGCGTGACGGCACGAGCGCAGAGCAGCTTTACGCCAATGCGGATATGGCGCTTTATCGCGCCAAGCATGCAGGCCGGGGCCACGCCTGCTTCTTCGATGCCGAAATGGACAAGGCCGTGCGCACGCGCCGTCAACTAGAGAACGATCTGCGCCAGGCCATTCTCCGCCGGCAGCTCTTTCTGGAATATCAGCCGATCTATGATGTCGGCAGCGACAGCGTCAGCGGCTATGAGGCGCTGTTGCGCTGGGCGCATCCGGATCGCGGCGTGATCGAGCCGGAGACGTTTATTCCCATTGCCGAGGAGAGTGGATCGATTGTCGCGATCGGCGAGTGGGTGCTGCAGCAGGCCTGCCAGGAGGCGACGCGCTGGAGCGAACCTGCAAACATCGCGGTCAACCTCTCGCCGCTGCAATTCATGATCCCGACCCTCTACGATCAGATCGAACGGATCCTGCGCAAAACCGGTCTCGATCCGGAGCGCCTCGAGCTGGAAATCACGGAGGCGGCGCTGATGCGCGAACGCACGACGGTGATAGCGACATTGCAGCGGCTGCATCGCCTCGGCGTGCGCGTGGTCATGGATGATTTCGGCACCGGCTTTTCCTCGCTCAGCAATCTGCGCGCCTTCCCCTTCGACAAGATCAAGGTCGATCGCAGCTTTACCGGCGCGCTTGAGCATGATCCCGCAGCCCGCTCGATCGTTCGAGCCATCATCGGCCTCGGCCACAGCCTGAACATGCCTGTCGTCACGGAAGGCGTCGAAACGGAAACCCAGCGTCGCATCGTCATCGAGGAAGGCTGTGCTCAGCTTCAGGGAATATTCTTCGGCAGGCCCGATGTCGGGCCGAGCCAATTCCAGTCGGCTTTGAATAAGGCGGTCGGCCAGGGCTGAGGCGCGTTGCGTGCTTTTCCTGGAATTGTTCTAAAGCGTGTCGCGATCTCTAAGATTCGCTTCCCACGCTTTAGGTCTTTGATTTTACGCATGTCGTTGTCGCAAAACCGCTACACACTTTTGCGTGACATGCTCTAAAGCTGCCTGGCATTCTCCAGCACGCGCCGGATATATTCCAGCAGCAGCTCGCGTTCGAATTGCCGGAAATCCTTGAGAAGATCCGTATCGGCGGCCATGGCGGCCTCGATCGCTTCCGCCTGCATGGCCGCGGCCTTGTTCGTCAGGAAGATCAGTTGTGCCCGCTTGTCCGAAGGATGCGGGCGGCGTTCCACCAGGCCGTCCCGTTCCATGCGTGATAGCGTATTGGCCATCGTCGCCTGTTCGATGTCGATCCTCTCGAGCAGCTGCTTCTGCGTCAGCCCGTCCTCGGACCACAATTCCAAAAGGATCGGAAACTGACCGGGGGAAAAGCCGAGCTTCGCCGCGCGTTGTTGTAGCGAGCGAGCGAATCCCTTCGCCATCTGGCTGGCAAGGTAGGCGGCGGAGTCCATCCGATTAAATCCCATGATTGCAAATATGCCCATAATTCAAGATCAAGACAATCAGCAATTCTCGGGTCGATCTCCTCTGAAATAAGCAACTCCAGCGAATCTTTTCACCGTCATAGGTTGCATTTTTTGGCATGAAAAAGCCGCCATGGCCTGGAGGGGACGCCATGGCGGCTCATGAAAGAGGGACAAAGGCCCGGAGAGGGGATAGGCCTTTGTCCTAGTCTGACATGGCGGGGGACAGGCCGGTTGTCAGACCCGCGGCGTATCAATCGCCGGTGATTAGGATTTGAGGTTTCGAATGTGGTTTTTCAAGGGAATGCGCAGATTAGATTGATTAAAAGTTAGTAACGTTTCGGTGAGAGATCTGGCATTCGGACAATACTGCAAAACTGAAGTTTATATGGACGTTGGAAGTGCGTCACGCTATCCATGCTTCCATGAAAAAAGGTGATCATCTCTTCCTCGTCGACGGCTCCGGTTTCATTTTCCGGGCCTTTCACGCCCTGCCGCCGCTGACGCGCAAGTCGGACGGATTGCCCGTCGGCGCCGTCTCGGGTTTCTGCAACATGCTGTGGAAGCTCCTGACCTCGGCGCGCGACACCTCGGTCGGTGTGACGCCGACGCATTTCGCCGTCATCTTCGACTATTCGTCGAAGACTTTCCGCAAGGACATCTTCCCTGAATACAAGGCCAATCGCTCGGCGCCGCCGGAAGAGCTGATCCCGCAATTCGGTCTCATCCGCGAGGCGACGCGCGCCTTCAACCTGCCTTGCATCGAGACCGACGGCTTCGAGGCCGATGACATCATCGCGACCTATGCCCGTCAGGCCGAGGCGGCCGGCGCCGACGTGACGATCATCTCGTCCGACAAGGATCTGATGCAGCTCGTCACGCCCATGGTCCACATGTATGACAGCATGAAGGACAAGCAGATCGGCATTCCCGATGTCATCGAGAAATGGGGTGTGCCACCCGACAAGATGATCGACCTGCAGGCCATGACCGGCGACTCGATCGACAACGTCCCCGGCATCCCCGGCATCGGCCCGAAGACGGCCGCACAGCTTCTGGAAGAATTCGGCGATCTCGATTCCCTGCTCGCCCGCGCCGGCGAGATCAAGCAGCAGAAGCGCCGCGAGAACATCATCGCCAATGCCGAACTCGCCCGCATTTCGCGGCAACTGGTGACGTTGAGGACCGATGTGCCGCTGGAACTTGCGCTCGATGCGCTGGTGCTCGACCCGCAGGACGGCCCGAAGCTGATCGGTTTCCTGAAGGCGATGGAATTCACGACCCTGACGCGGCGCGTGGCGGAGGCCTGCGACTGCGACGCGGCGGCAATCGAGCCCGCCGTCGTCAAGATCGAATGGGGCGAGAGCGCCCACGGCCCGGATCTCGATGTCGGCGAGAATGTCGATCTTGTCGCCGGCAGCGTTGTCGAGGCCGAAGGGGCATCGGTTCCGGCGCCGTCGGCCAAGGCGCGCCTGGCTTTGGATGGCACCACTGCGCCCGAGGATCTCGCCAAGGCGCGCGCCGCAAGTTTCGCGAGCGCGCCGATCGATCATTCGAAATATGTGACCATCCGCGATATCGCAACGCTCGACCGATGGATCGCGGATGCGCGCGAAACCGGTATCGTTGCCTTCGATACGGAAACGACCTCGCTCGATGCCATGCAGGCCGAAATCGTCGGCTTCTCGCTGGCGATTGCCGATAATCGTGATGATCCGACCGGCGCTTCCATCCGCGCCGCCTATGTGCCGCTCAGCCACAAGACCGGTATCGGCGATCTGCTGGGCGGCGGTCTGGCCGACAATCAGATCCCGCTGCGTGATGCGCTGCCGAGATTGAAGGATCTGCTGGAGGATGCCTCCATCCTGAAGATCGCGCAGAACCTGAAATACGATTACCTGCTGATGAAGCGCTACGGCATCGAGATGAAGTCGTTCGACGACACGATGCTGCTCTCCTACGTGCTCGATGGCGGCGCCAATGCCACGCATGGCATGGACAGCCTTTCCGAGCGCTGGCTCGGCCACAAGCCGATCGCCTACAAGGATGTGGCCGGCAGCGGCAAGTCCAACGTCACATTCGATCTCGTCGATATCGACCGCGCGACCCACTATGCCGCCGAAGATGCCGACGTGACGCTGCGTCTCTGGCTGGTGCTGAAACCACGACTTGCGGCAGAAAAACTCTCCGCTGTCTACGAACGGTTGGAGAGGCCGCTCGTGCCGGTGCTCGCCCATATGGAAGAGCGCGGCATCACCATCGACCGGCAAATCCTTTCTCGCCTTTCCGGCGAGCTGGCCCAGGGCGCCGCCGCGCTCGAGGACGAGATCTATAATCTGGCTGGCGAGCGCTTCAATATCGGCTCTCCCAAGCAGCTTGGCGATATCCTCTTCGGCAAGATGGGATTGGCCGGCGGCAGCAAGACCAAGACCGGGCAATGGTCGACCTCGGCGCAGGTGCTGGAAGATCTGGCCGCGGCCGGCTTCGAACTGCCGCGCAAGATCGTCGACTGGCGCCAGCTCACCAAGTTGAAATCCACCTATACGGATGCGCTCCCGAGCTACGTCCATCCCGAGACCAAGCGCGTTCACACCTCCTATTCGCTGGCATCGACTACGACCGGGCGCCTGTCGTCCTCCGAACCGAACCTGCAGAATATTCCGGTACGCACGGCGGAAGGCCGCAAGATCCGCACGGCCTTCATTTCGACACCGGGCCACAAGCTCGTCTCCGCCGACTACAGCCAGATCGAACTGCGCGTGCTGGCGCATGTCGCCGATATTCCGCAGTTGAAACTGGCCTTCGAAGACGGCGTCGACATTCACGCCATGACAGCATCCGAAATGTTCGGCGTGCCGGTGGATGGCATGCCGAGCGAAGTGCGCCGTCGCGCCAAGGCGATCAACTTCGGCATCATCTACGGCATCTCCGCCTTCGGTCTCGCCAACCAGCTCTCGATCGAGCGCTCGGAAGCCGGCGACTACATCAAGAAGTATTTCGAGCGCTTCCCGGGCATCCGCGATTACATGGAGGGCACCAAGCAAGCCGCGCGCGACAAGGGCTATGTCGAGACGATCTTCGGCCGCCGCATCCATTTCCCGGAAATTCGCTCCTCCAACCCCTCCGTCCGTGCCTTTAACGAACGCGCCTCGATCAATGCGCCCATCCAGGGTTCGGCCGCTGATGTCATCCGCCGCGCTATGATCAAGATGGAGCCGGCGCTGGCGGCAGCGGGGCTCGGCGATCGCGTCCGCATGCTCTTGCAGGTGCACGACGAGCTGATCTTCGAAGTCGAGGATGCCGATGTCGAGCGCACCACGCCGATCATCGTCTCGGTCATGGAAAACGCTGCCATGCCAGCGGTAGACATGGCCGTGCCGCTGAAGGTCGATGCGCGCGCCGCGCACAATTGGGATGAGGCGCACTGAGGTTATATCGGGCATAGTGAGGAGATCAGCCCTCATGGTGAGGTGCGGAGGCTCCTGAGCTTGTCGAAGGGCCAAAGTCTCGAACCATGAGAGCGGATGGAGATAATCGACCGGGCCACCTCCTACTTCGAGGCCTTGACGCTTGCGCGCCAAGGCACCTCAGCATGAGATGGAGAGAAATCCGCGATCCGACTTAACTACGAGTTCGTGAAGATGATCCGGGCTGAACAGCGGATGCCTACTTCCCAACCAGCGTTTCCAGCACGGAAATGATAGCGCGTTCGGCCTCTTCCAGCGTCCCGCTATTGTCGATATCAACGACGTCGTAGCTGCCCTGAACGGTCAGTGCGCTTCTCTCCAGGCGCTTCAGCACATCTTCGCGGCTCTCGCGTCCGCGCGCCATCAGTCGTTCGGCCAGCACTTCGCGGGACGCCGTGATGTTGATGATCTTCAGCCGCGGAAATGCGGCCTGGAAGCGGTGAAGCGCCGAGCGCGAGCCATTGGCGATGACCAGATTGCCGCGAACGAGTTCATCGGTGACTTCGGCCGGAATGCCGTATTTCAGCCCATGCGCCTCCCAGGAAACGGCAAAGGCGGCAGCCTGCTCCATTCCATCGAAGTCAGCTTCGGAAACGCTTCTGTGGTCTTCATTGCCGGCATCGCCGTCCCGCGTGATGACGCGGCGGACGAAATGCACGTCAGGCCGGCCGGCAAAATGCCGGGCGGCCAGATTCATCAGCGTGTCCTTGCCGGCGCCGCTCGGCCCGACAACGACGGCGAGCGTGCCTGCTGTCGCATCCGTCAGGCCGAGGTTAGCCGGCTTGATCTTGGTGTCCGGGCTCATGCGACCCGCCGCCCTTCTCGCCAGACGGAGCGCGTGACAGGCACGCCGTGGTCGCGGCGAACGCGCACGAGATCCGCCCGCAGCCCTTCGGCAATGCGGCCGCGGTCGTTGAGACTGACCGTCTTTGCCGGCGTCGCCGTCACCATGGCAATCGCCTGCGGCAGCGAAATGCCCTCAACCTCGTCAGCCAAGATGAAGGGTGCATGTAGCAGGCTGAGCGGCACATAGTCGGAGGACAGCACGTCAAGGACGCCGAGTTCGGCCAGATCGCGAGCGGCGATATTGCCCGAATGCGACTTGCCGCGCACGATGTTCGGCGCGCCCATCAACACGCTCATGCCGGCGCCGTGCGAAGCCTTGGCGGCATCGATGCTGGTCGGGAATTCGGCGAGGCGAACGCCGTAGTTGATGGCTTCGTCGACATGGGCAAGCGTCGCGTCGTCATGGCTGGCAACGGTGATGCCGCGATCGGCGCAGACCTTGGAGATCGCGTCGCGATGCGGCGTGGCATACTTGGCCGATTCCTCCTGGCGCTTGGCGACGAATTTGGCAAAGGCCTCGTCGCTGAGCCCACGCTTCTTCTGATAGTAGAAGATGTACTGATCCATGGTTTGGAACTGGCGCTGACCCGGTGCATGGTCCATCAGCGAGACCAGACGCACGTAAGGGTCCTGCTCAAAATCCTGGAAGTGGTCGAGCACGTTGTCGGAGGAGACTTCGCAGCGCAGATGGATCAGGTGATCGGCGCGCAGGCGATCTTCGCTTTGGGCGGCCTGGATGGCATCGGCCATATCACGCATCTCGCCCTTTTCGAAACCGCCGTCCTCGTCCGAGCCCATGCGTAGGCAGTCGAACACGGTCGTGATGCCGGAGGTGACGATCTGGGCATCATGCGCCTGGATCGCCGCCGTCTTGTTCCACCGCACGCCCGGGCGCGGGGAGTAGTGCGCCTCGAGATGGTCGGTATGCAGCTCGACCAGACCAGGGATCAGAAAATCACCCTCGAAATCTTCGCCGATATCGGACTTGCCCTCGGAAATGGCGGCAATGCGACCGTCGCGAATCAGCACGGAACCTTCGACAATCTTGTCTTCGAGGACGATGCGGGCGTTGGAAAGGACGGTTTCTTTGGTCATATCGGCTCTTTCATATTAGGCGCCGGCAAGCGGCAGCCAGGAACGGACGGTAAAGGGAGCACCACGCTCTTCTTCGACGAAGACGGCGAGGCCGGAAATATCGAGCGGCTTGCCGGTATGTTCGGCGAAGCGCCCGGCGAGGATGGCTTGCAATTCGGGCTGACGCTCGGAGGGTACGCGTCCCGTCAGCGTCATGTGGAAGCGGAATTCGTCGTTGACGTAAGGATAGCCCCAGCGCAGCAGATTGGCGCGCTGCGGCTCGGTCAGGCCTTCCGGCTTGCGTCGCGCGATATCATGATCCGACAGCGGCGCGCGGAATGGCTCGAAGGTCTTGACGACGCGCGAGGCGAAATCCTGCAGCGGCTGATAAACGGAACCGGGAACGAGCGCAAAGAAATGGCCGAGCTGGCCAAGCACCAGCTCCGGAATGGTGAAAGCCTTGGTCTGCGAGGCGAATTCGGCGGCGACTTCGAGGAGATCGCGCTCGGTCACAGAAGCGGCTAGCTCGAACGGCGCCTTCAGCGTGGCATGGAAGCCGTAGCGGCGCGGGTCGGCCGTCAGCTCGGCATGATCTTCCGGCAGCGGCGCCATGGCCTTGTCGGAAAAAATCTCATTCGAAAATGCATCACGGCCCAGCCAGCGGGCGGCGAGAGATGTCAACGGATCGTCTTTGGGCGGCGTGAAATAGAGAGCATAGCGCAAGGCTGCATTCCTTGGAAAAATCGGCTGCGCGAGACACTGTTGGGTGATTTGCGACAAACCGCAATAGCAGCAAGGCAGCAACGGTTCGAATCCGGCTAAAGCCAGCTTGACCGCCGCGGACTTGCCGGCCTGCGCTACCGGATTCCCGTGACAGAATGATGATGCGGAACGATTTTTTCCCGTTCTTTTTTATTTCGTTCGCGTGCCCATCAGCTGCGAGCGCAAGGCATTGGATGCGGCGTCGAACAGGAAGACAACGATGAGGATCAACAGCACCATATAGGCGACGTTTTCCCAGTTGGCATTGGTGCGCATTGCTTCCCAAAGTTTGAGACCGATGCCGCCCGCGCCGACGGCGCCGATGATGGTCGCGCCGCGCACGTTCGATTCCCACTGGTAAAGCGTCTGGCTGACGATGACGGGCACGATCTGCGGCATGATCCCGTAGCGATGCACGAGAATGGTTGGCGAACCGGTGGATTTCACGCCCTCGCGCGGCTTGTTGTCGATGTTCTCGAGGCCCTCGGAATAGAGCTTGCCAAGCGTGCCCGTCTCGGTGAGGAAGATCGCGCCGCTGCCCGCGAGCGGGCCGGGGCCGAAGGCGCGTGTCAGGAACAGCGCCCAGATCAGCATGTCCACCGAGCGCAGGAAATCGAAGAAGCGCTTGAGGATCTGGTTGACGAGTCGGCTCGGCGTGATGTTGCGAGCCGCCAGGAAGGCGAGTGGGAAGGCCGCGAGCGAGCCCAGCAGCGTCCCGAGGAAGGCCATGACGATGGTCTGGAACAGCTTGGTCCAGACGTCGCCATGCTGCCATGCGCCATTGTTCCAGATATTGTCGAAGGCCAGCGAGAGATTGGACTGAGCAGGATCGAGCCGCGGCCCTGAAACGATCAGGCTGATGACTTCGCTCGCCGGCTTGTCGAAGAAGGGCGAATGCGTATCGAAGACGAAGTTGGCCCAGCCGATGAACCGCTTGCGGATCTTCACGCGGTCGGTGGAAATGCTGGCATCGCCGGCAAAGCCGAGATTGACCAGAATATTGTCGTCATAAACGGTCATCCAGCTTGGAACGGGCTCGGAACCGACGATTTTCGGCACATCGCCGGCAATATCGATCGGAATCGTGATGCCATGCGCGGTCACGATGGCCTGCGTCTTGGTGACGGTTACCGTGCGGCTTGTGCCGCTGACGGAAACGGTCATGCTGCCATCGGGGTTGGTCTTCACCCAGTCCGGGTTCGGATTATCGCCCAGGGGTGAAAAGCGCGGATATTTGATGCTGATCTTGTCGCCGGAGATGCGGAATTCCGGCTGCACGTCATAGCTCACCCATTCGCTGAGATAGATGCCGACCCGCTCCCAATGCGCTTCCGAAATGACCTTCGGCAGGTCGAAGAACCATACGGCATAGATGCCGTAGAGGATGACGCCGATGAAGATCATCAGCGCGCCAAAGCGCTGGCGGAACGACCGGTGAAGAACTTCCGGGTAACGCGCTTCGATTTCCTGCATGCGGCCGGCGTCGATGACGGACATGGATAACCTCAATGCTGCAAAAGGAAGGCATGCTCGCCGACGAGACGGCGGCGGAGCCATGCGGAAAACTGGTCGACGGCGATGATCGTCAGGAAGAGAAGCAGCACCAGCGCCAATGTCTTGGCGCCGAAACCGCGTGAAATCGCAAGTTTGAGCTCCTCGCCGATGCCGCCGCCGCCGACGGCGCCGATGATGGTCGAGGCGCGAACGTTGATCTCCAGACGCAGCAGCGCGTAGGACATGAAGTTCGGCAGCACTTGCGGCAGGGCGGCAAAGCGCACGCGCTCGCTCCAGCTCGCGCCGACGGCACGCATGCCCTCGTCAGGCTTCATGTCGATATTCTCGACCACTTCGTAGAAGAGTTTGCCAAGCGCACCGATCGTATGCAGGCCGACGGCGATGATGGCGGCAATCGGGCCGATCGACAGGATCGCCGAAAATAGCCCGGCGATGACGATCTCGGGAAAGGCGCGCAGGAATTCCATGATGCGCTTGGTTACCAGCCGGATCGGATTGGATGGCGACATGTTGCGGGCGGCAAAGAAGCTCAAAGGCACGGCGAAGACGAAGCCAATGATGGTCGATACCAGTGCCACATTGATCGTGATGATCATCAGCTCGAAATATTCGGGGATGTAGAAATCGCCCCAGACATAGACGCGGCCGAGCGGGAAATTGAACTCCTCGCCGCCGGCGCCATTGGCCCCGTTCGGGCTCGGCAGATCGAAGAGCGCGCGGTAGACGTCGGCCCAATCCTTCGGAATGAGCCAGCTCAGGAAATCGAAGAGATGCGGCAGGCGGTCAAAGAAATGCCCGGCGTTGTTTTCGTCGGCGAAGCGCACCGAGCTGACGAAGGCGACGAGCAGGATCACGAGGCCGATGCCGGTGTAGAAGCGGCGCTTGGCCACCATCTTGCTCCAGGCGTCGCCGATCTCCTTGGCGCTCTGCGGCGCGCTCTGCATGTTCGGGTGCGTATCGGCGATCGTCATGAAATCCTGCCCTTGTGAATCGCAAAGGGGTGTGAATAGCAAAAGGGCGGCCGTTGCCGGCCGCCCAATTATAGGAATGCGGATCAGCCGCCGATGGCAGCCTTACGAACGTCGATGACGGCGTTGTAGAAGTCCGGGGTAACCTTGACGTAGCCCTTGAAGTCGCCGCCCTCGATGGCGTTGAAGCACTTGGCGTCAGCCGTCGGGAGCTTCATGAAGAAGTCCGCCAGCTTCGTCTGCCATTCAGTGCCGAGAGCGTTGCGAACGACGAGCGGGCCATTCGGGATCAGCGGCGAACGCCAGACTTCGACGAGCTTGTTCGGGTCTACGGCGCCCTTGTCGACTTCCTTGCGGAAGGTACCGGAGGTATAGCCGTCCTTGAAATCGCCAACGCCCGAAGAGTCGTCGACAGCAACGTCGACCTTGCCGTCGTAAGCGGCGAGCAGGTTGTTCTCATGGCCGCCGTTGAACTGGGTCGAGCCGAAGAATTTGTCGTTCGGCACGCCGGTGGTCTTCGGAATTTGTGTCAGCGGAACGAGGTAGCCCGAGGTGGAGTCCGGATCGGCGTAGCCGAGCTTCTTGCCCTTGGCGTCCATGATCGTCTTGATGCCGGAGGACTTGAGGGCGAGGCCGATCGAGTAGTAGCCGGTCGAACCGTCGGTCTGCTGCGTCGTCAGGATCGGGGTAACGGCCTTCGGGTCCTTTATGGCGACGGCTGCGTAGCCGGAAGCACCGAGTTCGGCGAAGTCGAGCGTGCCGCCGAGCAGGCCCTGGATAACGCCGTTATAGTCGGCGGCCGGGAACAGCGAAACCTTCTCGAAACCGAATTCCTTCTTCAGGTGGTCGGAAAGGCAGGCGTAATTGCGCAGGCGGTCGGCTTCGTTTTCGCCGCCGAGAATGCCGATGCGGAATTCCTTGAGGTCTGCTGCGTTGGCGGCAGCGCCGGCTGCGAGCGCAACAAGCGCCGTAGCCGCAAAGAGTGCTTTCTTCAACATGGGTTCGTCTCCTGATTAACCGGTGTCCCCGGATGTCTTCGGTCTGATAGAAGAAATGCGCCCTTGACGCGGGCCTTCGATCCCGGCCGTCCCTCTCAGAGACCGGCCAGTGCCAGCGGTTGGGGGCCGGCAGATTCAGTCACCGCGGCTTGCACGGCCGGATCGGCAATGTTGATTGATGTCGACGTCATGGTCTCGTCGATGCCGGCGCCGTCCTTGTCGGTGCCGTAGATTTCCTTGACGGCCGCTGCCGTCAGATCGGTCGGCTTGCCGTCGAACACCACCTTGCCGGCCGCCATGCCGACGATGCGTTCGCAGTAGTTGCGCGCCGTATCCAGCGTATGCAGATTGGTGATGACGGTGATGCCTTCGCGCTCGTTGATATCGCGCAGCGCATCCATGACGATCTTGGCGTTCAGGGGGTCGAGGGAGGCGATCGGCTCGTCGGCCAGCATCATCTTCGGCTGCTGCATCAGGGCACGGGCGATGGCAACGCGTTGCTGCTGGCCGCCGGAAAGGGTGCCGGCCATCTGCAGTGCCGTCTGCTCGATGCCGAGGCGCTCCAGCGCCGCAATCGCCTCGATGCGTTCTTCGCGGGTGAAGACCGAAAGGAGACTCAGCATCGTCGAACGATGGTTGAGGCGGCCGAGCATGACGTTGGTGAGCACGTCGAGGCGCGGCACCAGATTGAACTGCTGGAAGATCATGGCGCAATCGCGCTGCCAGCTGCGCAGTGCACGACCGGTCAGCTTGGAGACTTCGGTACCGGAGAAATGAATGGAGCCGGAACTCGGATCCGCCAGACGGTTGATCATGCGCAGCAGCGTCGACTTGCCGGCGCCGGAACGACCGATGACGCCGACCATCTGTCCTTGCGGTATGTCCAAAGTCACGGAATCGACGGCGAGCTTGTTACCAAACCGGCGTGAGACATTCCTGAGTTCGAACATAGTGCTTCCCTTTCGCGGCTGCCGGGCTGCAAAAATTTCAGCGGTACCGGTGCTAAGAACGGGCGCGTGCCCCTGTCTCGAAAGGAGTTCCGAGGGGGCTGGCGCCAACCACAAGGCAACCGATTAGTCCCGCTTCATGAAGCTCCAATGTCAGTTTTATGTAACTGCTGTTACAATTCCCGGCGATTTTGCAAGATTAGCCGGCTGAGAGCTTTCCTTTAAGTTTAGCCGTCAAACATGCCGGTCGGCAGACCATCCATGCTGAGGCTGTTCTTCTCGCGCCGGTATTCCTCGATGCCGTCGGGACCCTTAGCTTTCGCCCATTGGTCGAGGCTCGGCCTCTCGCCTTCATAGGTGAAAAGCGGCACGCCGAAACCGCAGGACGTTTGGACGAGATCGAAGTCCAGCCGCACGATCTGACGTGCCCCGAGCGGCTCCTGATCCGCATAATGATCGTGCAGCAGTTCCCGATATTCGGTGGACGAGCGATGGATGATCCGTCCGTGGCCATAGAGGCGCAGGATCATCGGCGGTCCCTCGACGGCACAGAACATGATGGTCAGCCGTCCGTCCGCCTTCATATGCGCCGCAGTCTCGTTGCCGCTGCCGGTGCGGTCGAGATAAATAGCGGTGTTCGGAGAGATGATGCGCAGGCACAGTATCTCGCGGGGCGAAACATTGACACGGGAATCCGATGTTGCGGATGCCGTGAAGAAGATGTGTTGCCGCGCGATGAAATCGCGCAGCCGATCGTCGATGCTGGAAAACTGCTTTGCCATGAAAACTTCTCTCGATCCCGCATTGAAAGGACCGTCTAAGCTGGATCGCTTGTCAGCGCCTTGCAAGTCCGATGAGGGTGGAAACCGTTCTCAGGCTTTGTAGCGATCCAGAAATTCCTCCGCCGAAAGGGCGCGGAAATCCGCAAGCGCTGTGCGCAGGCGATCGTGATCCCAATCCCACCATGAAAGCTTGTCCATGCGCGCGCCGACCTCGGACGTGAAACGCTCGCGGATCAGCTTGGCCGGCACACCGCCGACGATGGTGTAGGGCGCAACGTCCTTGGAAACGACGGCGCCGGCTCCGATGACGGCACCATTGCCGACCGTCACGCCGGGCAGCACGGTGGCACCATGCCCGATCCAGACGTCATGACCGATCACAACCCGGTTGTCGCGCCGCCAGGTGAAGAAATCCGTCTCCATATCGGCGTCAGGCCAATAATCGGCGGCGCGGTAGGTGAAATGGTGCAGCGTCGCGCGCCATGTCGGATGGTTGGTTGCATTGATGCGCACGGCGGCGGCAATGTTCACGAACTTGCCGATCGTCGCGCACCAGACCGCGCCATCCTGCATGATGTAGGAATAGTCGCCCATCTCGACTTCATCGATGCGGCAGTGGTCGGACACTTCTGTATAGCGGCCGAGCGTCGAATTGTTGACGCTTGCCGAAGGGCTGATGAAGGGCGCTTCTCCCAGTTTGCGGCTCATGCGGCTGCTTTCCTCGGAGAGAATTGCGAGACGTCGAGAATGCGGCTGCCGACGGCTTCGCGCACTTCCTCATCATGGAAGATACCCAGCAGTGCGACGCCGGCTTCCTTCTTCTGCTCGATCATGTCGACGACAACGGCCCGATTGCGGGCATCGAGCGACGCGGTGGGCTCGTCGAGCAGCAGGATGGCGTGATCGGTGATGAAGCCGCGCGCGATGTTGACGCGCTGCTGCTCGCCGCCCGAGAAGGTGGCGGGCGGCAGCTGCCAGAGCTCCCTGGGCAGGTTCAGTTGCGCCAGGAGCTCGGCTGCCCGGTCGCGGGCATCGGTCACGCTCAAGCCGCGGGCGAGCAGCGGCTCGGCGACGACATCTATGGCAGCAACACGCGGCACGGTGCGCAGGAACTGGCTGACATAGCCCATGGTCTGGCGGCGGACGTCGAGCACGGTGCGCGGATCGGCAGTGGCGAGATCGACGATCCTGTCCCTGTGCGTGACCAGGATCTGGCCGCTGTCGACGGCATAGTTGCCATAGATCATCTTCAGCAGCGAACTCTTGCCGATGCCCGAGGGGCCGCCGAGCACGACGCATTCGCCAGAGGCGACGGAGAAGGAGACATCGGCAACGACCGGCAGGCGAATGCCGTCGCGCAGATGCATGATGAAGCTTTTGAAGACTTCGGAAACGACGAGTGGGGTTGCCATGTTTGTTCCTCAGACCTGCAGGATCGAAGAGACCAGCAGTTGTGTATAAGGTTCGCGCGGATCGTCGAGCACGCGGTCGGTGAGACCATGCTCGATCACCTGGCCGTCCTTCATCACCATTATGCGATGCGACAGGAGGCGGGCGACGGCGAGATCGTGGGTTACGATGATTGCCGAAAGCCCGAGATCGTTGACGAGGCCACGGACCAGATCGAGCAGGCGGGCCTGCACGGACACGTCGAGGCCGCCGGTCGGCTCGTCCATGAAGACGAGGCGTGGGCCGGTCACAAGGTTGCGGGCGATCTGCAGGCGCTGGCGCATGCCGCCGGAGAAGGCGCGCGGCTGGTCGTCGATGCGGTCGGCGTCGATCTCGACCCGCTCCAGCCAATCGATGGCGGTGTTGCGGATGTTGCCATAGTGGCGGTTGCCGATCGCCATCAGCCGCTCGCCGACATTGGCACCGGCAGACACCGTCATGCGCAGGCCGTCGGCGGGGTTCTGATGCACGAAGCCCCAGTCGGTGCGCATCAGGAAGCGGCGCTCGGCCTCATTCATGCGGAAAAGATCGCGATAGGTCTCGTCGCGCATGTGGTATTCGACGCTGCCCGTCGTCGGCAGCAGCCGGGTCGATATGCAGTTGAGCAGCGTCGTCTTGCCGGAGCCGGATTCGCCGACGATAGCCAACACTTCGCCGGGCCAGAGTTCGAAGGACACGTCGCGGCAGCCGATGCGGCTGCCGTAGAACTTCGAGATGTCCTTGACTTTCAGAAGGGGTAAGTCACTCATTCGGCAGCCTCCTTGCTACCAGGCAGTCCATCGGATGCCAGCCCATTTGACGCCAGCATTGGGCCGGCATGGCCATGGGCGCGACGATCCTCGCAGAAATCGGTATCGGAGCAGACGAACATGCGGCCGCCCTTGTCGTCGAGGATCACCTCGTCAAGATAGACCTGCTCGGCTCCGCAGAGAGCGCAGGGCTTGTCGAAGCGCTGCACTTCGAAGGGATGATCCTCGAAATCCAAGCTGACCACTTCGGTGTAGGGCGGCACGGCATAGATGCGCTTCTCGCGGCCGGCGCCGAAGAGCTGCAGCGCATTGGAGAGGTGCATTTTCGGATTGTCGAACTTCGGTGTCGGCGATGGGTCCATTACGTAGCGGCCGGCGACCTTGACTGGATAGGCGTAGGTGGTGGCGATGCGGCCGTTGCGGGCGATATCCTCATAGAGCTTCACATGCATGAGGCCGTATTCCTCGAGCGCGTGCATCTTGCGCGTCTCGGTCTCGCGCGGCTCCAGGAAGCGCAACGGCTCCGGGATCGGCACCTGATAGACGAGCACCTGGTTCGGCCCGAGCTTGGCTTCCGGAATGCGGTGGCGCGTCTGGATGATGGTCGCCTCGTCCGTGCGGGTGGTGACGGCGACATTGGCGACCTTCTGGAAGAATGCGCGGATGGAGACGGCATTGGTCGTGTCGTCGGCACCCTGGTCGATGACCTTCAGCACGTCCTGGGGGCCGATGATCGCCGCCGTCAGCTGCACGCCGCCGGTGCCCCAGCCGTAAGGCATCGGCATTTCGCGCGAGGCGAAGGGCACCTGATAGCCGGGAATGGCGATCGCCTTCAGGATGGCACGGCGGATCATCCGCTTGGTCTGTTCGTCGAGATAGGCGAAGTTGTAGGTGGCGAGTTCGGTCATTCGGCTGCCTCCGTCATGGGTTCCATGCCGCGATCACGAGCGGCCTCGAAGTCGCGGCGCATGCGCCGCACCAGGTCGAGCTCGGCCTGGAAGTCGACATAATGCGGCAGCTTCAGATGTTCGACGAAGCCGGTCGCCTGCACATTGTCGGAGTGGGAAATGACGAATTCTTCATCCTGAGCCGGCGCAACGATGTCTTCGCCGAGCTCTTCGGCGCGCAGAGCGCGGTCGACTAGCGACATCGCCATCGCCTTGCGCTCGCTTTGGCCAAAGACGAGGCCGTAGCCGCGGGTGAACTGCGGCGGTGCCTTGGCCGAACCTTTGAACTGGTTGACCATCTGGCATTCCGTTACCTGGATGCGGCCGAGCGAAACGGCAAAGCCGAGTTCCGGCACCTCAAATTCGACCTCTACTTCGCCGATGCGGATTTCGCCGGTGAAGGGGTGGGTGCGGCCGTAGCCGCGCTGGGTCGAATAGCCGAGTGCCAGCAGGAAGCCTTCGTCGCCGCGGGCGAGCGCCTGCAGGCGGAGATCCCGGGTCATCGGGAATTCCAGCGGCTCGCGCGTCAGGTCGCCGATCTCGTGGTCGACAGGCATAGTGCCGTCGTCCTCGATCAGGCCTTCCTGGTTGAGGATTTCCGAAACGCGCATCACGCGGCTGTCCTCGGCCGGCCGCTGCATCGGCTCATCAACTGGCTCATCTGTCAAAAGGCTTGGGTCGAGCAGGCGGTGCGTGTAGTCGAAGGTCGGGCCGAGCAGCTGGCCGCCTGGCAAATCCTTGTAGGTCGCGGAAATGCGGCGCTCGATCTTCATGACAGCAGTGTCGAGCGGCTGAGAATAACCGAAGCGCGGCAGCGTGGTGCGGTAGGCTCTGAGCAGGAAGATCGCTTCGATCATGTCGCCGCGCGCCTGGCGAACGGCAAGTGCGGCCAGCGTACGGTCATAAAGCGAGGCCTCGGCCATGACGCGATCGACGGCGAGTGCAAGTTGCGCCATGATCTGGTCGATGCCGACGGCCGGCAGCGAACGGTCGCCGCGGCGACGGTCGGCCAGCAGCCGGTGAGCATTGGCGATGGCGGCTTCGCCGCCCTTAACGGCAACATACATATGTCACAACTCCGTCGCGGTGATCTTGGTGGTGCGCGGCAGGCAGATGAATTGCCGGCCCGCCGTCAGGATGAGATCGACGCCGCGCGGAAAGAGCGCGCGATTGTCGTTCCAGATACGCAGCAGCGCATCCGGCAGCCCGACAGGGGCGATCATGGTCACATCCTTGATGCCGGGGCCTGAAAGCGCCAGTTGTTTGCCGCCCACCAGGCTTTCGATTTCCAGAACGATCGTGGTCGACCGATCGGGATATTCCTGGGTGCCGATGCCGAACTGGCTGAAGGAGGAAAGCGCCATGCCGGCTTCGATGAAGGCGAACTGCGCCTCCAGCCGTTCCGAAATGACGGGTGCTCCGGTGTGGAAGGCCAGCCATTCCGGCAGGCTTGATCTTGCCAGGCTGTTGGAGAGCCAGACAGGCGTGTCGTGATCACAAAGGGTGAGGCCGATGGCGCCTGCGGCTACACCGAGCGGAGTGGGCGGCGCGACGTCAGCCTCAACGGTCTGCAGGGTGCCTGGACGTGCCATGGCATCCATCGTCATCTTGAAGACGCTTTGCGCGTCGAAGACCGGATCGGTGAAACCGCCGGTCAGGGCCTCGTTGCCGAAGGCCGGAGTGCTCGAAAGGCTCATCAATCTTCTCCGCGAACCATGGTGAAGAAATCGACGCGGGTTGCCGCCGTCTCTTCGGCGCGCTTGCGGTCATATTCGGCGATACGCTCGGTAACCGGCTGTAGAAGAGCCTTTTCGACGAAATCCTTCGTGGCCGATTGCTGCCAGAGAGCATCGAAGATGGCCGAAAGCCGGGCCTTTTCCCGATCCGTGCCGAGCGCGTGCGCATGGCCGATCGTGTTGGATGCCAGCCGGACGGTGGCGCGCGTCACCGTGACTTCACCGAGGTTGAAGGGGGAGCCGCCGCCGCCGATGCGGCCGCGCACCATGACGAGCCCTGTCTCTGGTCCGCGCACCGGCTGTACCGCCGGCTTGCTCGGCAATGCTTCCCACGCCGCCTCTAGCTCGTCGCGTTCTGCCTGCGCCAAGAGATCGGCGACGCGCTTGCGTTCCCGACGCTCTTGTGCCGCCGCTTCCTGCCTCTGTGCTGAATTCATCGCGCCTTCCTCTAAATGTCTATTGATATAGACAACCATACAAGATAGTTTTATATTTATTAGTGAGTCGTGACAAGCGTATGACAGGGCGAGTGGGCGAGATGGCAGGGCAGAAAATACAGAGGCAGACGGGCGTGGCGCTCTGGCGGCAGATTGCCGACCGGATTCGCACGTCAATCAATCACGGCGACTTCGATGAGACGGGCATGGTGCCGCCGGAAACGGCGCTGGCGCTGCAGTTCGGCGTCAACAGGCATACGATCAGAAGCGCGCTGGCAGCACTGGCGCAGGAAGGCATCGTTCGGGCCGTGCAGGGACGCGGCACGCTGATCGAGCGCAAGGAGCGGCTGAGCTTCCCGATTTCAAGGCGCACGCGATTTTCGCAAGGGATCGGCGATCAGGTGCGCGAGACCCGCAGCGTCCTGCTTGCATCGGGCGAAGAAGCTGCCAGCGCCGAATTGGCCAAACAGCTCAAGCTCAAGACAGGTACGCCGTTGATCCGGCTGGAAACGCTCGGCCAGGCGGATCATCGTCCGGTATCGCGCGCAACAAGCTGGTTCCCGGCGGATCGTTTCGGCGATATCGCCGAGATCTATCGGACGACCGGATCGATCACCAAGGCATTCAAGGAGCTCGGCGTGCCCGATTACGTCCGTGTCGTCACCGAGATCACCGCAACACATGCCGACGAGGGTGATCTCACCGATCTGCAATTATCCCCGGGCGCCATCGTTCTCGTCGCCCAGGCGCTCAATGCGGATCTCGATAATGTCCCGGTGCAATATTCGATTTCCCGCTTCGCCGCCGACAGGGTGCGCTTCACCGTCGAGAACTGATGCCGCACTAGGGAATCGGCTGAAAATCGCTCGGCGGCCATTGCTGTGCGGCATGCAGAATGCGGATTATGCGCACCATTTCATCAGCAAGATCATAAACCAGCAGATAGTTTCTGTGCACGACGAGCTCGCGTGTCCCGGACACGCGGCCGGGTCGGCCCGTCATTGGATGAGTAATGAGCTGTTTCGACCGTTTGGCCAAGAGTTCGTCCAGCGCGAGTGCGGCGGTGGCATTCTCGGCCTCGATGTAGGTATAGATTGCGCGTCGGTCAGCCCTTGCTTCGGGAGTCCAAGCAAGTTTCACGAAGAACGCCCGCTGAGTTTGCGGCGTGTTTCTTCTCGCAAGGCGGCAAATTCAGCGTCCACGTCGTCGTCGGGAATGAGGTTGCCGGCATTGGCGGAAGTAAGACCGGCCTGAACCTGCTGGCGAAACCAAATGTCATATTCGGCGGCATCTTGCTGGCGCCGCACATAATCGCGCATGAAAGCCCGGAGCAATTGCGCACCGGTTTGATCATGCGCTTTCGCAGCCTCGCTGAAAGCCGCCTTCAACTCTTCTTCAACTCGGAAGGTAAATGTCGCGTCGGTCATGTCAGTCCATGTGTTACATACGCAGTGCAGTGTAACACATATTGCGGCATTTCCCACCCCTCATCTCAGGCATATGAGGGGTGGTTTCCGTTCAACAGCTCAATGCGCGCCTGACATGTCGCCGAGGACTTCCTTCGAGGCGACGGTGGAATCGGCCTTGAGCTTGTAGACCATCGGCACGCCGGTCGCGAGGTTCAGCTCCAGGATCTGTGTCTTGCTCAGGCGGTCGAGAACCATGACGAGCGAGCGCAGCGAGTTGCCGTGGGCGGCCACCAGCACGTTCTGGCCGGCAAGCACGCGCGGCAGGATTTCCGTGAGATAATAGGGCCAGACGCGGGCGCCGGTGTCGCGCAGGCTTTCGCCGCCGGGCGGCGGAACGTCGTAGGAGCGGCGCCAGATGTGGACCTGCTCTTCGCCCCACTTGGCGCGGGCGTCATCCTTGTTGAGGCCGGAGAGATCGCCGTAGTCGCGCTCGTTCAGCGCCTGATCCCTAATCGTTTCAAGGCCGGGCTGGCCGATTTCATCGAGGATGATCTTCAGCGTATGCTGGGCGCGCGTCAGGGCCGAGGTGAAGGCGATGTCGTACTTGATACCGTAATCGGCCAGAGCCTTGCCGCCGGTCTTGGCCTCTTCGATGCCGAGCGCCGTCAGATCGGGATCCTTCCAGCCGGTAAAGAGATTCTTCAAATTCCAGTCGCTCTGCCCGTGGCGAACGAGAACGAGAGTGCCGCTCATAAATTTCTCCTTAATGAAGCAATTCCAGGAAAAGTGTGTAGCGGTTTTCCGTCCGGAATTGCGAGACAACAAAAGGCTGGAGCGGATCGGCAGTTCCAGGCTGATCCGCTCCAGGATCGGATCAACGTGTAGAGAGCCCGAGAACATCGAGCATGGAATAGAAGCCGGGTTTCTTGTCGCGTGCCCAGAGCGCCGCCTGCAGCGCGCCGCGCGCAAACAACGACCGGTCGCCGGCATTGTGCGACAGCGTCAGCCGCTCGCTTTCGCTGGCGAAGATCACCGAATGATCGCCGACCACGCCGCCGCCGCGCAGGGTCGCAAAGCCGATCGTGCCTGCCGGGCGCGGGCCGGTATGGCCGTCGCGCACGCGCACGGAATTGTCATTGAGATCGATGCCGCGGCCCTTCGCCGCCGCCTGGCCGAGCAGGAGCGCCGTGCCCGAGGGCGCATCGACCTTGTGCCGATGATGCATCTCCAGCACCTCGATGTCCCAATCGTTCGAAGGCAGTGCCCGCGCCGCCTGCTCGACAAGCACGCTCAGAAGGTTGATGCCGAGGCCCATATTGCCCGATTTGACGACACGGGCATGGCGTGCGGCAGCCTTGAACTTCGCTTCGTCCTCGTCCGAACATCCGGTCGTGCCGACGATATGGACGATGCGCGCCTGGGCGGCGAGACCGGCGAAGCTGACGCTGGTTGCCGGCGTCGTAAAATCGATGACGCCTTCGGCATGCAGGAAAGCGGCAAGCGGATCGTCGGTGACGGGAACGCCGATCGGCCCGAGCCCGGCGATCTCGCCGGCGTCCTTGCCGATGAAGGCGGAGCCGGGACGCGCGACGGCGGCATGCAGGGTTACGCCCTGGGTCGCGTGAATGATGCGGATGAGGGCCTGTCCCATGCGGCCCGCCGCGCCCACCACCACCAGCTTCATCGCATCGTCGCTCATGTCGTCTCTATCGTCTATTTGCGGGAATTGCTTGAAATCGCCGGTAGCTGCAGGTTGTTGAGCCGAGCGTAGAGGCCATTGTCCGATGTCGCAAGCGTCTCGTGGTTGCCTTCTTCGACAACGCGGCCGTTCTGCATGACGACGATCTTTTCGGCGCGGACAACCGTCGACAGGCGATGCGCGATGACGACGACCGTGCGGCCGCTCATCGCCTCTTCCAGCGCCTTTTGCACGGCCGCTTCGGATTCCGTGTCGAGCGCCGAGGTCGCCTCGTCCAGAAGCAGGATCGGCGCATTGCGCACCAGCGCGCGGGCGATCGACAGGCGCTGGCGCTGGCCGCCGGACAGCGTCACGCCGTTTTCGCCGACGGGCGTCTCGTAGCCCATCGGCTGCGCCTCGATGAAATCATGGGCATAGGCAAGGCGTGCCGCTTCCTCGATCTCGGCATCCGTCGCATTCGGGCGGCCATAGCGGATATTGTCGCGGATCGTGCCTTCGAAGAGATAGGGCTGCTGCGAAACATAGGCGAGCTGCTGCCGCAGCGACTGTTTCGTCACATGCGCGATGTCCTGCCCGTCGATGAAGATGCTGCCAGCCTTGGGATCATAGAAGCGTGGGATGAGATTGACGACAGTGGACTTGCCGGCGCCCGAAGGGCCGACGAGCGCGGTCGTCTGCCCGCCTTCTGCCGTGAAATTGACGCCAGAGAGGACGGCTTCATCACCATAGGCGAAATGCACGTCGCGGAACTCAATGCGGGCATCGGTCACTTTGAGCGGCTTGGCATCCGGCAGGTCGCGCTGGCGCGGCTCCATGTCGAGCAGCTCATAGATCATCCGCGCGTTGACGACGGCGCGCTCCAGCTGCACCTGCAGCTTGGCGAGGCGGCGGGCGGGATCATAGGCGAGCAGCAGCGAAGTGGCGAAGGAGAAGAACACACCCGGCGAGACATTATCGTAGATCGACCGGTAGGCGGCGTAGGCGAAAAGGCTGGCAATCGCGAAACCGGCGACGGTCTCGATCAGCGGACCGTTGCGCTCCGAAAGGCGGGCGATGCGGTTCTGCCGGTGCTCTGCAGCGGTGATAAGCTTGTTGATCTTGCGTTCGAGCTCCTCTTCCATCGTGAAGGCCTTGACGATGGAAACGCCTTGAATGGTCTCCTGCATCGCGCCGAGCACATGGCTGTTCAGGACCACCGCGTCGCGCGTGGCAGCGCGCAGGCGCTTGGAAATATAGCGCAGCGCGAAGAAGAGCGGCGGCGCGATGACGACGAATGCAATGCTGAGCACCGGGTCCTGGAAGACCATGACGCAGAGCAAGGAGATGAAGGTCAGAAGGTCGCGCGCCGTCGACGTGATCGTCAGGTTCATAACATCGCGGATGCCCGAGACATTCTGGCTGATGCGGGCGGCGAGCTGCGCGGAGCGCGCTTCGTTGAAGAAGCCGACCGACAGCGTCATCAGGTGCGAATAGAGCCGGCGCTGGTAACGGGCGATGATGTTGTTGCCGATCTTCGACAGGATGACCGATTGGAAATATCCGGCAAAACCGCGCACCACGAAAACGAGGAAGATGCTGAAGCAGATTTTCCAGGCATCGACGATATCGCGGGCGATGAAGGCGCTGTCGATGACAGATTTGACAATATAGCCGATGTAAGCAGTCGAAAGCGCAACGAGGATCAGGCAGGTGATCGCGATGGCGTAGCCGCGAATATGATCGCGGCCGTTCTCGGCGATAATGCGCTTCAGCATGCCGGTGATGGCTTCGCTGTCGACGTTTTTGCTTTTCGGGTCAGGCAATTTCAATAATCGGCTTCCTGTCTTGAACCAAGCGAGCCGCATCTGGCACGTGCTTTCGCGGCTCTATTAAAGAGTTAGCACGACTTTGGCTAGACATGCCTTGCCGCGCTGGTTAAGGCCGATCACGGAGCCGAGCCCATTATAGAGGAAGGCGGCTCCTGCAAAAAGGCATGGCGCATCGGATGTTCCGGCGCGCCATGAGCTGCGTGGCGAGCGGTTAACGCCGCCAGCGACGGCCCTCCGTGGCAAGGCCAAAGTTTGTCGGCTTACGGGCATAGATCGCAAGGCCGGAAAGCGCTGCCAGCGGATTGACGACAACATGGGTCGGAATCGTCTTCATCAGTTCCGTGTGCGGTGCCTTGTCCTCGAAAGCGGCGCGGAATTCCGGCTTCTGCAGCGCCGGCAGGATCTTCTGCGGAATGCCGCCGGAAAGATAGACGCCGCCGCGCGCCATGAAGATCATGGCGATATCGCCGGCGACCCGGCCGAGATAGGTGACGAACAGCGTCAGCGTCTCCTCGGCCTGCTTGTTGGTGCAGGCAAGCGCGTGGTTGGTGATGTCAGCCGGCTCCTTCAGGCTTGGTTCGATGCCGTCAGCCGCGCAGATCGCATGATAGAGGTTCTGCAGACCGCGGCCGCAGATCACCTGCTCGGCCGAGATGCGGCCTTCGATGGGTTCCAGATGCGGCCAGATCTGCAGGTCGCGTTCCGTGCGCGGCCCGAGATCGATATGGCCGCCTTCGCCCGGTACCGGCACCCACTGATGCTGGGTATGGACCAGGGCGCCGACGCCAAGCCCGGTGCCTGGCCCGAGCACGGCGCGCGATGCAACCATGTTACCGGATGCTTTGCCGATGGTTTGGCGATGCTCGTCGGAAATCTCGGCGATCGCGAGCGCCTGCGCCTCGAAATCGTTGATGACGAGCACGTCCTCAATGCCGAGATTGGCGATCATCGTCTTCGGACGGATCACCCAGTCGCAATTGGTCAATGGAATCTCGTCGCCCTGCACCGGGCCTGCCATGGCAAGAATTGCCGAGCGGGGCCGGACCTTGCTGTTTTCAAGGGCGAGTTTGATCGCATCGTCGATCGTGGCGAAATTCGCCGTCTGCACGACCGGAAAATGCTCCTGTTCGGAGTCCGCGTCGACGAGGATGGAAAAACGCGCATTGGTGCCGCCGATATCGCCGATCAGGATCGGGAAAGGCAAGGGGGCATCGCTGTGATTGAGCTCGGGCATGGCCAGGTCCGTGGTCTGCCGCCGGCAAGGCGGATTAATGGTTCAGTGTTTTGATCAGCCGCTCGGCAGTGGATTCGTTGAGCGCCATCGGAATGTCGTAGAGAACGGCAAGCCGCGTCAATGCCTTCACGTCGACGTCGTGCGGCATGGGGGTGAGGGGATCGATGAAGAAGACGAGCATGTCGATCTCGCCGGTGGCGATGAGAGCGCCGATCTGCTGGTCGCCGCCGAGCGGGCCGCTTTTCAAAGGGGTGACCTTGAGGTCGGGGCAGGCATCCAGCACGCGGCCGCCCGTCGTGCCGGTCGCAACGATCTTCCAATTGGCAAGGGCCGCCTGATTGCGCCGTCCGAATTCCGCCATCGCGTCTTTTTTCTGATCATGCGCGATCAGTGCGATGCATTTGCTGCCGGCCATGAAATCCTTGCTCCACCCACTGCTTTCAATCGATTTATCCGCCTTCTATACCAAGGGGGCGGGTTTTGAAAGACTGCTCCGGCAAGGACAGTTCCGGACTTACTGCTGAGGAATTTGGCCGGGCGGCGTATCGCCCGAAACCGGCATTGCGTCCGTCTCCGCCGAAACGTCGGCAGCTTTGGCGCCGGAGGCGGCGGGGCGTGCGGAAGCAATCGCAGGCGCCGCCAATACGGCCTGGCAGGTCTTGGGCAGATCGGCAACCATGACCTCGCGCGGCTTCTGGGGCGGCTTGTCGCTGGGCTTCGGCTTGGCCCAGGGCTCGGGTCCGAACCACCAGGCGAGCGACTTGTCGCAGCCATCGCCGGCGGCGACCGGCGCCTGCTCCGTGCAGCCGACCGAGCCGGCGGGGCAGCGGAGGCGGATATGGAAATGCGAGTCGTGCCCGTATTCCGGCCGCAGCTTGCCGAGGTTGCTGCGATCACCTGTCCATGTCTCGCACATCTTCTTCTTGATCGCCGGATTGACGAAGATGCGCTCGACCTCCGGATAGCTCGCCGCGCGCATCAAGAGGCGGGCATGCGCCGGGGTCCAGACCTTGTCGTTGATTGTCAGGAACTTGTCCTTGGCGAGCATCGTGGTGAAAGGCAGGGCTTCGCGCTCTTCCGCCGTCATCTTGCGCCGCGGCATCGGCGTCAGCCAGACGTCGGCGTCGAGGCCGATCTGATGCGAGGCATGACCGTTGATCATCGGGCCGCCGCGCGGCTGCGAGATATCGCCGACGAGCAGGCCCGGCCAGCCGTCATTCCTGGCTGCATCGCGCGATAGGCGCTCGAGCAGGCCGATCGTCTCCGGTCTCCCCCAGCGACGATTGCGCGACAGGCGCATCGCCTGCCACGTCGGGCCGTCCGCCGGCAGGGCGACGGCGCCGGCAAGGCAGCCTTTGGCATAGAAACCGATCGATTGCGGCGGTCCCTGCGTTGGCAGCGTCACGGCGCCGAAAACAGCCTTGGCGCTGCCGGGCGAAGGGGTGGCCTGCTGCGCCAGCGCATCGCCGGCGACAAGGCCCATCCCGATCGAGGTGGCGAGAGAGAATTTGCCGATCGTTCGAAAGGCGCGAGCCAGAGGTGAAGCCATGCATATCCTTGAAAGGCGGTCGGCATTAGCCGAAGTGATTTGCCGCGAGACTATCCTGAAAAAGGATGGAAGTGAATCCGCGCCACTCACGGATGGCTACCGGTCGGCCGCCTTTGCTTGCATAGACCTTTGCTTCGGATGGATCAGTTCGTCAGGATTTCCGCCGTCTTGCGGATACGGGACAGCCGCGGCAAGATCTTCGTGCAGGCGAAATCCTGCATCTCCTGCGAGAAGGTCGTCACCGCATCTTCGGCGACAATGACGGCGTAGTTTGCCGCGAAGGCATCGCGCACGGTTGCTTCTACACCGAAATTGGTGGCGACTCCGGTCAGGATCAGCGTCCTCACGCCGCGACGGCGAAGCTGCAGGTCCAGTTCCGTGCCGTAAAAGGCGCTCCACTGGCGCTTGACGATGGCGACATCGGGCGTCAGCGCTGCCATCTCGGCCGGAGCCTCGAGTGTGGCCGGCGGTAAACCTCCTGGGGGAAGCGTAAAGCTTTCGTCTGTCGGCTGATTGACAGCATCAGCATAGTCTGCGGAAAATCCAACCGTCACGAAAACGGTCGTTCCGCCATCGGCCTTCAGTTTGTTTGCGATGGCGACCGTATTGGTGACGATCTGCTGGGCGGAGTAGGGCGCGAGCGGCCGGCCGAGGACGAGGCCTTGCAGGTCGATAGAAACGAGAGCGGTAGTTTTGGGGTCGTAAAGTGACATCGGGCGGTAGCTCCATAAAATATGAGGATATCCTCACAATGGAAATATGAGGATGGCCTCACAAAAATCAAGTGAAGAATTGAAGACGCGCACGCCGAAGCGGCAGCGCGGCCATGATCGGGTCGTCATACTGCTGGAGGCGGCCGCAAAGGTTTTCGCGCGCAAGGGCTATGAGGCGGCAACGATGACGGAGATTGCGGCCGAGGCAAATTCTTCTATCGGCTCGCTCTATCAGTTCTTCCCGACCAAGCCGCTCCTTGCCGAAGCACTGCATATCGAACGCCTGGAGCGATTGAAGGCCAGGCTTCGAGGTATCGCAGAGCGGAGCACCGGTCTTTCCGCAGCCGATAGCGGCGAGGCGATCTTCCATGCGCTCGGTGCTTTCATGGAGGAATATCCGGAGTTTTCGGTACTGGCCGGTCGCCGCGATATTCCCAAGGAGCGCAAGGCGCGCTCACGGGCAGAGCTGAAGGAGCTGATCGCCGGCGTCCTGCGGCAGGCGCAGCCGCCGATATCGGACGATATCGCGCTGATGTCGGGCATCGTGCTCGAACTGCTTCGCATCGTCGTTGCCGTTGCCGCCGAGCCCGATGCTGCCGAGGATCGCCGCGTCGCCGGCGAATTGCGGCTGATGTTGCGCAAACGTCTTGAAGAAGCTGCGGCAAAGGGCTGATTTCTCGAGACGGTCTTCGGCCCCTTTACGAAGAGGTGTGTTATTGCGTCCTGTTTTTTGCCCTCATTTGCCTTATGCTGATTCTCCAGAAATCATCGGGAGATCATGAATGGCGTTGTCGCGGTTGAAAGCAGGCTTGGTCGTTTCTCTTTTTTGCCTGCTGGCAATGCCTCTATCCACGAAAGCCGAAGAGCCGCAGTTCCGCATCGGCACGGCCATTCTCGGCGACCTGAAATATCAGCCCGGCTTCAAGCATTTCGATTACGTCAATCCGAATGCGCCGAAGGGCGGAGAGCTGAAGCTGTCGAGCAATGGCACCTTCGATACCCTCAATCCGGTACTTTATAAGGGCAATACCGTTGCGGGGATAAGTTCTTTGGGTGCAGGGCTTGTCTTTGACAGCCTTCTGAAGTCGGCGGATGACGAGGTTTCCTCCTCCTATGGATTGCTCGCCGAGGGCGTTTCCTATCCGGAGGATATTTCCAGTGCTACTTTCCGCTTGCGGCCCGAAGCCAAATGGGCAGACGGACAGCCGGTGACGCCAGAGGATGTCGTCTTCAGTTTCGATAAGGCGAAGGAACTCAATCCACTCTTTACCAGCTATTACAGCCATGTGGCGCGCGCCGAGAAGACCGGCGATCGCGACGTAACCTTCTACTTCGACGAGAAGAACAATCGTGAACTGCCGTCGATTCTTGGCCAGTTCCCAATCGTGCCGAAGCATTGGTGGGAAGGTACGGGGCCGGACGGTAAACCGCGCGATATTTCCCGCACCACGCTCGAGCCCGTTATGGGATCCGGACCCTACAAGATCGTTTCGGTCTCGCCCGGTTCCACCATCCGTTACGAATTGCGCGACGATTATTGGGGCAAGGACCTGCCCGTCAATGTTGGCTTGAACAATTTAAAGTCGATCTCCTACACCTACTTCACTGATAATGATGTGGAATTCGAGGCCTTCCGCGGCGGTACTATCGACTATTGGCAGGATAACGTCGCAAGCCGCTGGGTCACCGGCTACGATTTTCCTGCGGCGAAGGACGGCCGCATCAAGCGCGAGGAAGTGCCCAATCCGCTTCGCGCCACCGGCGTTATGCAGGCGCTCGTGCCGAACATGCGCCGCGATCAGTTCAAGGACGAGCGTGTTCGTGAGGCGCTGAACTATGCTTTCGATTTCGAAGAGCTGAACCGCACCATCGCTTTTAATCAGTATAGCCGCATCAATAGCTTCTTTTTCGGCACGAAGCTCGCTTCGTCGGGCCTGCCAGAAGGTAAAGAGCTCAGCGTTCTCAATGAAGTGAAGGACAAGGTCCCGGCTGAAGTTTTCACGACGCCTTATACCAACCCGGTCGGCGGCGATCAGCAGAAGGCCCGCGATAATCTGCGTAAAGCGCTCGATCTGTTCAAACAGGCAGGATATGTTCTGAAGAGCAACCAGATGGTGAATGCCCAGACGGGCAAACCTTTATCGATCGAGATTCTGCTCGGCAGTCCCTTCGTGGAGAAGTGGGTTCTGCCCTATACCCAGAATTTGAAGAGAATCGGCATCAACGCTAGCGTCCGTACGGTCGATTCGTCGCAATACATCAATCGTGTGCAGAACTTCGACTATGACATGATTTGGACAGTTTGGGCGCAAACGTTGAATCCCGGCAACGAGCAGATTGATTTCTGGGGGTCTGCCTCCGCCAATCGTAAGGGTTCGCGCAATTTTGCCGGCATTTCTGATCCAGGCATCGATGCCCTCGTCAACAAGGTCATTTTCGCCGAAGACGTCGAGGAGAAGGATGCCGTCGCCAAGGCGCTCGACCGTGTATTGCTCGCTCATCACTACGTGGTTCCACTCTTTTACACGACCAGCTTCCATATCGCTTATTGGGACAAGTTCACGCATCCGGCCCAACTGCCCGAATACTCGATCGGCTTTCCCGATGTCTGGTGGTCGAAAAGCGCCGGAAAGTGAGCTTCTCTTGCAATGAGGGGCCTGCTGGCTCCAAATGCAGAGGGCTGATTCGGATGGTTTCAAGCTGAAATGATTGCGCCGGTCTCGATCCGGCGGAAGGGATTATGATTTGATCGACGGACGGATTGAGGCGAGGCGGAACATACCCCTCTTCGAGGGAGCGGCGGGTTAATGGGCGCCTATATCCTGCGACGTCTTCTGCTGATGATCCCGACCATTGTCGGGATCATGGCGATTTCCTTCACCATCGTGCAGTTTGCGCCGGGCGGCCCGGTCGAGCAGGTCATCGCACAGCTGACCGGCCAGGGCGACAATGCCAATGGCCGCCTGTCGGGTGGCGGTACGGACCTGGCTGCACAGCAATCCCTAGATGACAGCAGCTCGAAATATCGTGGCGCGCAGGGGCTCGATCCCGAGCTGATCGCCAAGCTCGACAAGCAGTTCGGCTTCGACAAGCCGCCGCTCGAGCGCTTCGGCCAGATGATGTGGAATTATATCCGCTTCGATTTCGGCGAGAGCTTTTTCCGCAATACCACCGTTATCGACCTCATCGCCCAGAAGCTGCCGGTGTCGATCTCGCTCGGCATCTGGATCCTGATCTTCTCCTATGCCATTTCCATTCCGCTCGGCATCCGCAAGGCGGTGCAGGATGGATCGACCTTCGATGTCTGGACCTCGGGCATCATCA
The DNA here is from genome assembly GCF_020871915.1 of Rhizobium sp. AB2/73. Lineage (NCBI taxonomy): Bacteria > Pseudomonadati > Pseudomonadota > Alphaproteobacteria > Hyphomicrobiales > Rhizobiaceae > Rhizobium > Rhizobium sp. AB2/73. Next base: position 3,704,938 of record NZ_CP067071.1, read on the forward strand.
TCGTCGGCTATGCGGTCCCGAGCTTCCTGTTCGGCATCATGCTGATCGTGCTCTTTGCCGGCGGCTCCTTCTTCGACTGGTTCCCGCTGCGGGGCCTCGTCTCGGATAATTTCGCCGATCTCAGCTGGTGGCAGAAGATCCTCGATTATCTCTGGCATCTGGTGCTGCCGCTGATCTCGCTGTCGCTCGCCGCCTTCGCCACCACGACGCTGCTCACGAAGAATTCCTTCATCGAAGAGATAAAGAAGCAATATGTCATCACCGCCCGCGCCAAGGGCTTGAGCGAACGGCGCGTGCTCTATGGCCATGTCTTTCGTAACGCCATGCTCATTGTCATTGCCGGCTTTCCCGGCGCCTTCATCTCCGCTTTCTTCACCGGCTCGCTTTTGATCGAGAATATTTTCTCGCTCGATGGCCTGGGGCGTTTGAGCTATCTCTCCGTCGTCCAGCGCGACTATCCGGTGGTCTTTGCGACGCTTTTCATCTTCTCGCTGCTCGGCCTCGTCGTCAGCCTCGTCTCCGACCTCATCTACACCTGGATCGATCCGCGCATCGATTTCGAGCGGAGGGACGTGTGATGGACGCAGCCAATCAGCAGACGCTACCGACAACGGTGAAGCCGCCGCGCAAGGGATTGTTCTCGCCGACCAATGTGCGCCGCTGGGAGAACTTCAAGGCGAACCGCCGGGGCTACTGGTCGCTCTGGATCTTCCTGGTCCTGTTCATCGCCAGCCTCGGGGCCGAATTCATCGTCAACGATCGGCCGATCCTCGTCTCCTACAAGGGAGAGATCCTGACACCGGTCTTCGTCGATTATCCGGAGGAGAAGTTCGGCGGTTTCCTGGCGCAGACGGATTATCGCGCCCCGGATATTCAGGATGAGATCAATGCCCATGGCTGGATGATCTGGCCGCCGATCCATTATTCCTATCAGACCGCCAATTCCAACCTTCCCACAGGAATGTCGGCGCCCACGCCGCCTTTCTGGGCGATGAGCAAGGAGACGCGCTGCTCGGGCTATCCTGGCGGCGTTGCCGATCCGAATTGCAACTGGAGCAATTTCAATTGGCTCGGCACCGACGATCAGGCCCGCGATGTGCTCGCCCGCCTGATCTACGGTTTCCGCATCTCGGTGCTGTTCGGCCTGGCGCTCACCATCTGCTCGGCCGTCGTCGGCGTCTGCGCCGGCGCGATCCAGGGCTATTTCGGCGGCTGGACCGATCTTCTGATGCAGCGTTTCATCGAAATCTGGTCGTCCATGCCGGTGCTTTATATCCTGCTGATCATCGCCTCGGTGCTGCCGCCTGGTTTCTTCATCCTGCTCGGCATATTGCTGCTGTTTTCCTGGGTCGGTCTCGTCGGCGTCGTGCGCGCCGAATTCCTGCGGGCGCGCAATTTCGAATATGTGCGCGCCGCCCGCGCGCTCGGCGTCAACAATCGCACTATCATGTATCGACACCTGCTGCCGAACGCGATGGTCGCGACGCTGACCTTCGTTCCCTTCATCCTGTCGGGTTCGATCACCACCCTGACCTCGCTGGATTTCCTGGGCTTCGGCATGCCGCCCGGCTCGCCGTCGCTGGGTGAAATGATCGCCCAGGGCAAATCCAATCTGCAGGCTCCCTGGCTGGGGCTCTCGGCCTTCTTCACCATGTCGATCATGCTGTCGCTGCTGATTTTCATCGGCGAGGCCGTGCGCGACGCCTTCGATCCGAGGAAGACGTTCCGATGAGGAATGCTCGCAATTGGTCAGCGCACAAGATAAACTGCGGTCGGCGACGACAGGCAATGGATGGATACGATGAATAAGGTGGTACTGGAACATTATCCGGCGTCTAGGTTGCCGGACGATATTCGCGGCGATCTGCCCAAGGAAGCATTGGTGCGCGTTGTGGTGGAGGCGGAAGAGAAGTCTTCCACCGACAGCCGTTCACCATTTGCTTCGCTCTCTCCGAAAAGTGCACCGTCAGTGAATCTCAAGGCTCTCTTGCGGGATCGTAGGGAGCACTCCGATAGATACGCCGGAAATGCCACGACTGAAGAGATCGTTGCCCGTATTCGTGAACTGCGCAATGAGTGGGATGATAGATGACCGCACCACGGGGCATCTATTGGGACACGAATGTCGTTGTCGCGTTGATGGAGCAAAGTGGCATCGTTCACGATCTTCTCTGGGCCATCTTAGAGGTGATCGAGAAGAAACCCATCTACATCTCCACCAGCGCGCAGACCTTTGCCGAGTTGAAGGTCAAACCGCTACAGCAGCAGAATTTCGAGCTTTTGAGAACCTATGAAGAATGGTCGTCGTCGCGTTCCTGGCTGGACATCTGGTCCATCACGCCGCCGATCCTTGATGGTGCGGCCTTGCTGCGGGCAACGCGTGGCGGTTTGAAAATGCCGGATGCGATCCACCTCGCTACCGCGCTTCATAGCCGTTGCACTCACTTCCTGACTGCGGACAAGGGGATCGGCGATATCACGGACCTTGTTCATCCCGTCTCGGGGCCTTTGGATATCACCCCTTTGACGATCCTCCGCCCCGATGAGCCCGCTCTGACATCCCTCCTAAAAAGCATGGCCGAATGACCGAATCGCTGCTGTCAGTCCGCAATCTCTCCGTCGCCTTTCATCAGGGCGGGCAGACCTCGATCGCCGTCGATGGCGTCTCCTTCGATATCCGCAAGGGCGAGGTCGTCGCACTGGTTGGCGAATCCGGCTCCGGCAAGTCGGTTTCGGCCAATTCGATCCTGAAGCTCTTGCCCTATCCGGCCGCAAGCCACCCTTCCGGCGAGATCCTGTTCAAGGGCAAGGACCTCTTGAAGGCATCGGACAACGAGCTGCGCGCCGTGCGCGGCAACGACATCACCATGATCTTTCAGGAGCCGATGACCTCGCTCAATCCGCTCCACACCATCGAGCGGCAGATCAGCGAGATCCTGGCGCTGCATCAGGGCATAGTGGGCGAGGCAGCCCGCAGCCGCACGCTGGAGCTCTTGAACCAGGTCGGTATCCGCGAACCGGAGAAGCGCCTGAAGGCCTATCCGCATGAACTGTCCGGCGGCCAGCGCCAGCGCGTGATGATCGCCATGGCGCTCGCCAACCGCCCGGAATTGCTGATCGCCGACGAGCCGACGACGGCGCTCGACGTGACCGTGCAGGCGCAGATCCTGGAACTGCTGCGCGAGCTTAAGGGTGCGCATGGCATGTCGATGTTGTTCATTACCCACGATCTCGGCATCGTCCGCAAATTCGCCGACCGCGTCTGCGTGATGACCAAGGGCAAGATCGTCGAGACCGGCACGGTGGAAGACGTCTTCACCCGGCCGCAGCATGATTATACCCGCCATCTGCTGGCAGCCGAGCCGCGCGGCGAGCCGCCGGTAAGCGATGCGAACAAGCCAGTGGTCATGGAAGGCAGCGACATTCGCGTCTGGTTCCCGATCAAGGCGGGCTTCATGCGCAAGGTCGTCGATCATGTGAAGGCGGTCGACGGCATCGATCTGAAGCTCCGGGCCGGCCAGACGCTCGGCGTCGTCGGCGAATCCGGCTCAGGCAAGACCACGCTCGGTCTCGCGCTCGCCCGGCTTATTTCCTCCAAGGGCCGTATCGCCTTCGTCGGCAAGGATATAGCCGGCTATTCGTTTCGCGAAATGCGGCCGCTGCGCAACCAGCTGCAGGTGGTCTTCCAGGATCCTTATGGATCGCTCAGCCCGCGCATGTCCGTCGGCGAGATCATTGCCGAGGGGCTCAAGGTGCATGAGCGGTCGCTTTCTGCCGATGAGCGTGACAAGCGCGTCTGCTGGGCGCTGGAGGAGGTCGGCCTCGATCCGTCCACCCGCTGGCGTTTTCCGCACGAGTTCTCCGGCGGCCAGCGTCAGCGTATTGCCATCGCCCGGGCCATGGTGTTGAAGCCGCGCTTCGTCATGCTCGACGAGCCCACCTCGGCGCTCGACATGAGCGTGCAGGCGCAGGTGGTCGATTTGCTGCGTGACCTGCAGCAGAAGCACGATCTCGCCTATCTCTTCATCAGCCACGACCTGAAGGTGGTGAAGGCGCTTGCCAACGAGCTGATCGTCATGCGCTTCGGCAAGGTCGTCGAGCAGGGCGCATCCGCCGATATTTTCCGGGCGCCGAAAGAGGATTACACCAGGGCGCTTCTTGCGGCCGCCTTCAATATCGAGGCGGTGCCGACCGCCGCCATCCAGCAATAGAGACCATCATCATGCCGGCCAAAAGCCCCGTTCTCGTCGACCTCAAATTCAACCCCGAGACCGTCGCCAGGGCACTCGAAACCGCTTTTGCCGATCGCGGCAGCATCAATCTCGCTGACCCCGCCAGCAAGGGGCTGGATTTGAGAGATGTCGACTACGCGCTGCTGTGGAAGCCGGATGCCGATCTTTTCGAGCGCGCGCCCAATCTGAAGGTCATCTTCTCGGGCGGCGCGGGCGTCGATTCCATGATGTCGATTGCTGGTCTGCCTGACATCCCGATGGTCCGTTTCGTGGATCGCAGTCTCACCACGCGCATGAGCGAATGGGTGGTGATGCAATGCCTGATGCATCTGCGCGATGTGCAGGGGCATTTCAGGAATCAGCGACAGCACGTCTGGGCGCCGCAGCATGGTCCGGAAGCCGTTGACGTCACCGTCGGCGTCATGGGCCTTGGCGTTCTCGGCTGCGATGCAGCCGCGAAATTGAAAGTCATGGGCTTCAACGTCATCGGCTGGTCCCGCAGCAGGAAAGAGATCGACGACATGGAAACCTTCGATGCCAGCGGGCTCGATGCGTTTCTGGCACGTACCGACATTCTCGTCGGCCTGCTGCCGCTGACGGCAGAGACGACGGGAATTTACAACGCTTCGCTCTTTTCCAGGCTGCATCGCAACGGCCCGCTCGGCAAACCGGTCTTCATCAATGCTGGCCGCGGCAAGAGCCAGGTTGCCGCCGATATAGCTTCGGCTGTTCGCACCGGCGTCCTCGGCGGCGCCTCCCTCGATGTCTTCGCCGTCGAGCCTCTGGCAGCGGACGATCCGCTCTGGGACCTGGAAAATGTCATCATTACGCCGCATGATTCCGCCGTATCTGACGAAAAGGCGCTGATGCGTCATGTCGAGGAGCAAATCGCCCGCTTCGAACGCGGCGAGCCGCTGCAGCATCTGGTAGATCGCCTCCGGGGTTACTAAGTCTGTCTTCGGATCGCGGTGATGGGGGCCTTATGCCGCGGCTGGCGCCGGCAAAATGCGACCGATTTGCTCTGGTATCAATTTTCTTTCAGCGACTGGACTTTCGCTCAACATTTTTTGATAACAGGGCGCAACAACCGCATGCCGGCACGCCGCCGGCGAAAAGCATGACGTCCGCAGGGCAGGAGACGGGGCAGGAACGACATGACCAAGACGGATATCGCCACCCGCGTCTATAACCATACCTGGAAGCTCGATCCGATCATCCGCAGCCTGATCGACACGGATTTCTACAAGCTTCTCATGCTGCAAATGATCTGGAAGCTCTATCCGGATGTCGATGCCACCTTCTCGCTCATCAACCGCACCAAGAGCGTTCGCCTCGCAGAAGTGATCGACGAAAAGGAATTGCGTGAGCAGCTCGATCATGCCCGCACGCTCCGCCTCTCCAAGAAGGAGATGATCTGGCTGGCGGGTAACAGTTTCTACGGCCGCGCCCAGATCTTCGAACCGGAATTCCTCGCCTGGCTGTCGAATTTCCAGCTGCCGGAATATGAGCTATCGAAGCGTGACGGCCAATATATTCTCGACTTCCACGGCTCGTGGAAGGAAACGACGATGTGGGAAATCCCCGCGCTCGCCATCATCAATGAGCTTCGTTCGCGCGCGGCTCTAAAGGCGCTCGGCCCCTTCACGCTCGATGTGCTCTATGCCCGCGCCAAGGCCAAGATGTGGGAAAAGGTGGAGCGGTTGCGCGAGCTGCCGGGTTTACGCATCTCCGATTTCGGGACGCGCCGCCGTCACAGCTTCCTCTGGCAGCGCTGGTGCGTCGAGGCATTGAAGGAAGGCGTGCCGCACGCATTCACCGGCACGAGCAACGTGCTATTGGCCATGGATTCCGATCTTGAAGCGGTCGGCACCAATGCCCATGAGTTGCCGATGGTCGCCGCAGCACTTGCGAAAAATGATGAAGAGCTCGGAAAGGCACCCTACAAGGTGCTGCGTGACTGGAACCGCCTTTATGGCGGCAATCTGCTCGTCGTGCTGCCCGATGCATTCGGCACGGCTTCCTTCCTGCGCAACGCGCCGGAATGGGTGGCCGACTGGACCGGCTTCCGCCCCGACAGCGCCCCACCAATCGAAGGCGGCGAGAAGATCATCGAATGGTGGAAGAAGATGGGTCGCGACCCACGCCAGAAGCTGCTGATCTTCTCCGACGGCCTCGATGTCGATGCCATCATCGACACCTACAAGCATTTCGATGGCCGTGTGCGCATGAGCTTCGGCTGGGGCACGAATCTGACCAACGATTTCGCCGGCTGTGCCCCGACGGAGCTCAAGGGCCTCAATCCTATTTCGATCGTCTGCAAGGTCATCGAGGCAAATGGCCGGCCGGCCGTAAAGCTCTCGGACAATCCCCAGAAGGCGACGGGCGAGCCTGCGGAAGTCGAGCGTTATCTGAAGTTCTTCGGTGCAGAGGATCGCGTCGATCAGGAAGTGCTGGTTTAAGGCGTTTTCCGTCCGCAATGCGTAAAAGGTCTAGTGGCGGATCGCCGCTTCCATCCGGACGACGCGGCGAAATAGCGTCCAGCGGCCATTTTCCCAGCGATATTGATCTGGCGAAATAACGTAGGGAACGTCGCTGAGATCGGCGCTGATCAGCTCCAGAAGCTGCAGGCCCTCGATATCGTTCTCGTGCGTGAAGAACACCTTGTCGCGCGACAGGAAGGCGGCAATCGGCGCGGCGCCACCGGATTGCTCCTGCACCTGCGCCCAGAAATTCGGCAGGAACGCAATGCTGGATTCGAACTGGCCGTCCACCTCGACATATTGGAACCGGCTGCGTTTGGCGATTTGAACGCCGGTCTTGGCAAGGAATTTCTGCAGGTTGGCCTGTGCCGTTTCGGCGAGTTCCCGGACATCGATGCCCCAGTCGTCGAGTGCTTCGGCCATCACGTAGTTGACCGTCGTTTCGCCGTTGACGACGAAGAGCTTGATCAGGTTTTCGGCCTCGTCGAGATAGACGAATTGCGGCGGATTGGGCTCGTCCTTGGCGGCCTGCATCATCTGCTGCCGCGCAACCTCGACGAAATCGCGCGCTTTCAGGACCGGCAGGACCTTGGCGAGCTCGCCGCTGTCGACCATGGCTTCCGTCATGTTGAGATAATTGAGGAGCGCCTGTGCGCGTGCCGGCCCCCGCTTTTCGCGCAGCGCCAGCAGCGCATTGCTCAGGAATTTCGTCATCGTATCGCCGTTGCGGCTGTGCAGCGTCAGACTGCCGGCGGCAGCATCGTAATCGACGCGGATCAGATCGCCGAAGAACGGCAGGCGTTCCTGCAGATAGGCCGCAAAGGCTGCTTCATCCTGCAAGGCTTCGTCGGGAATGTTGAGATCGAGGGTTTTGGCAATGGCCGCGCTCTCGGGTTCCTGCATCGGGTCGGGTTGGCCGGGGCGCATTTCCGCGCGCTTGCCTCTGCCGAAGAGCCTTTTCAGGAAATTGAACACGCGCATCCCCGAGTACCGAACGGTATTGCTGTAGAACCTAGCGCGGCGGCCGTTGCGGGGCAATGGCGGCATGATGGGGATGAGGGCCGTAAGTGCCTGCTTGCCCGTACAAAAAACGCGTATAGTCTGCAGGAGCGGGCCGAATGGTCAGATTGCGGGAAGGGCAGCGCAGATGAGGAATGTCGGGGGCGGCAGGTGGACGATCGGAGGCCTGCTTTTTTGTCTTTTTGCATTGGCTGCACCTGTGGCTGCGTTCGCGCAGAATGCCGCTGCCCCACAGCCGGCCGCCCCGCCGCCCGACAAGGTTCGCGAGCTGATCCAGCTGATGAACGAGCCGGATGTCAGGCAATGGCTTACCGCGCAGCTCAATAGTCAACCGACACCTGCCAGCGATAAACCTGCAACCATCAGCGATCCGACGCCGGCCGACGGCAATCAGATGTCGGTTCTATCAGGCATGCTCGGCCATACGCGGCATCACCTTGAGCTGGTCTCCGGCGCTGCGATGACATTGCCCTACGAGGTCATGACCGCATCGGAAAAGCTGGAAGGCGAAGGCAAGTCGGTCGGCCTCGTCCGCATCATCATTCAGATTGTCCTCCTGTTCTTCCTCGGGTTGGCGGCCGAACTCGCCGTTGCTCGCTTCATCAACACCAGGCATATGCAGCGCACCGAGAGGGCTGCCGGTACCGAGACGGAACTGCAGGCAGCGCGCTTCCAGTTTCTGGGCGGCGTCGTGCCCGCCATCATCCATGGCCTGGTGACGCTCGTTCCGCTTCTTGCCTTCGATTGGCCGCCAGCCATTGAAAATTTCGCCATCGCTTGCGTCATTGCGATGGTGTCGATCAGGTTGGCGATCTCCATCGGCAAGCTTGTCATGGAATTGATAGCGATGCGTCGCGCCAACGACGTTCTGGATGAGGACGGCGGTGCCGCCCGCATAGCCGAACGGCGGCGCGTCGCATCCTATTGGTATCGACGCTGCACGCTGTTTGCCATCTATTTTGCCTGCGGCTGGGCGATCATACAGGCCGTCACGTCGCTGGACTTTTCTGTCGGCGCGCGCGACCTCATCGGCTACACCCTCGGCATCGGTCTGTTTCTGATCGCGACGGCTGCCGTGTGGTCCAGGCCGCTTCCGCCGGAAAAGCGGGGGGCGAAGGCGATTTCCTGGCTGCTGACGATTTTCTTCGCGGCGCTATGGTGTCTCTGGGTGGCCGGTTTCGATGGCCTTTTGTGGCTCGGCATCTATGCGATATTGCTGCCGCGCGTCCTTTCGGTATCGACGAAGGCGATCGAAGCCTTGCATGATGCAGCCGACGGCATCTTCGGCACCGGCAAGATTGCGGCTGTACTGCTCGACCGCGGTTTGCGGGCGCTGATCATTACCTTTGCGGCTTTATGGCTCGGCCACATGCTGGGGGTGGAGGCGCATGCGATGATGAGCGGCAGCGAATCGAATGTCGGCCGCATCGCTCGCGGCATTCTCGGCGGCATCATCATCCTGCTGGTTGCCGATCTCGTCTGGCAGCTGGCGAAAACCTATATCGACGGCAAGGTCATGCAATCCCTGCCGGCCGCAGGCGAATCCGACGAGATGAGGGCGAGCCGCGCCCGGCTGCAGACGCTGCTGCCGATCTTCCGCAACATTCTCGCCGTCGTCATCGGCATCATTGCGGTCATGATGGTGCTGTCGGGCCTTGGCGTTCAGATCGGGCCGCTGATCGCCGGCGCCGGCGTTGTCGGCGTCGCGGTAGGCTTCGGCGCACAGACCATCGTCAAGGATGTCATCAGCGGCATCTTCTACCTCTGGGACGATGCCTTCCGCATCGGCGAATATATCGAAAGCGGCCATTACAAGGGCGTGGTGGAATCCTTCAGCCTGCGTTCGGTCAAGCTGCGTCACCAGCGCGGCCCGCTGGCGACGATCCCCTTCGGTTCGCTCGGTGCGGTCAACAACATGAACCGCGACTGGGCGATCGATAAGATCATCGTCAAGGTCACCTATGATACGGATCTCGTGAAGCTGAAGCGCATTATCAAGGATATCGGCCAGCGCCTGCTCGAAGACGAGGAGCTGAAACCGAGCATCATCCAGACGCTGAAGATGAAGGGCGTCGAGCAGTTCGGCGATTTCGCGATCGAGATCAGGCTGGCGATCACCGCCAAGCCCGACGATCTCTCCGTCATCCGCCGCAGTGCGCTAGCCTTGATCAAGCAGTCCTTCGACGAAAACGGCATCCAGTTCGCTTTCCCCACCGTGCAGGTGGCGAGCGAAAAGGATGCCGCTGCCGCCGCTGCCCGGCAGCTCATCGAGATGCGGGCTGCAAACGTGGATGGCGCGCAGCAGGCGAGCTAGAGCAATTCCAGCAAAAGTGCGAAGCGGTTTTGCGTCCGGAATTGCGTGAAAACAAAGAGATAGAGCGGTTCAGAGATTCCGTGAAAAGCTGAACCGCTCTAGATTCGGTCGGGTCTCGGCGCTGCCGTGCTGCCGCGTATGATCAGCGTGACGCCGATCATCTCGTGCTCAGCCGGTACGGCATCGTGAAGAACGGCCTGCACCGCGCGTTCCGCGATCTCGGCAAAGGGCTGGGCCATCGTCGTCAGGCCCGGCTCCACCATGCCGCCTTCCGGCACGCCGTCGAATCCGATGACGGAGACGTCCTGCGGCACTGAAAAGCCCCGTGCACGCAGCCAGTTGATCGCCAGAAGCGCGATATTGTCGGACATGGCGAGGATCGCCGTCGGCGGTTCCGGCGCGGAAAACAGGTAGTCAAGCCCGGCTTCGACGCTTGGCTTGTCGTTGAGCGTCTCAAAGATCGGCACGTTTTCGCGCCCAATTCCAAAGGCTTCGAGTGCCTGCCAATAGCCGAGTGCGCGATCGCGCGAGGTGGAATATATCGCCCGCCCGATCCCGCCGATGCTGACCGGCCCGACATGGTCGTCCGAAAGCTCTGTCGCGAGCACGCCGAAACGCCTGTGGCCTAGTTCCGCCAGATGCCGCGCCGCAACGGCCGCGCCTCCGACATTATCGACGCTGATCGAGGGGATAGAAGGGTCCTCGTCATTCAAGGCGAGAGCGATGAAGGGCAATTGCCGTTCGCGCGTCAACTGCACCAACTTTTCGCCGCCTTCCACGCAGAGCAGGATGAAGCCGTCCACCAACGCACTCTTGATACTCCAGTCCACCGTCTGTCGGTCCTTGGCCGAAACCAGAGCGAGGCCCGTACCGCTGGCATCGCAGACCTGGGACACGGCAGCCAGAAGCGCCCTGGCCCAAGGATCGTTGAAGAAATAAGCCAGTGGCTCGACCGCAGCAACGCCGATGGCATTGACCTTTCCGGCCCGCAGCAGCCGCCCCGTCAGGCTCGGCCCGGCATAGCCAAGCCGCTTGGCCGTCTCGAGCACATGCTCGCGTACCTCTTCGCGCACCACTTCGGGCCGGCTGAAAACATTGGAGGCGGTTCCCTGTGATACGCCTGCCGCCTTGGCGACGTCCGCGAGCCTGATGGTGCCTTTGGCCAATGAAATCCTCCAATTGTTTCCGGCGGATACTAGCAATGAAGTTGTATCGGTTCAATTCTGCTTGACAGCGGATTTTCGAGGCGTACGATTGAACCGATTCAAGAAAGCACACAAACTGAGATTGAATCGATTCAAAACAAAGGACAAGCCAATGCTGACCAATTATCTATTCAAGGATCTCTATGATGAACGATGGGGTGATCCCTGCAATCCGAATGCTGTCGATCCGCCTTCAGAAGATGGGGGCGGGGCTGACAAACAGGGCGTGCTGAGCCGGCTGGCACGGCTCTTCCGCGGCCGGAAGCGACCATCGGCGTGGTCCTTCACGATTCCGAGCGAAACATCGGCCGCGGAGGGCGAAGCAGAGATCCGGCATCGCACCGGGTTAGAAGACCCGAAATTCCTGGCCATCGCCAAAGCCCTGTCGCGGAATTGCTAGAGCAACGCCGTGAGTTGCTCCGACGCCGGCCTCAGAAGTTTTCCTTGTAAGGACGCAGATCGAGTTCCTGTGTCCAGGCAGAAGGATGCTGCCGGTGAATATGCCAGTAGCTCTCGGCAATGGCATCGATGTTCAGCAACCCATCGGCATCCACATCAGGCCGGCGCGAACGCAGCCGTTCGCCATCTATGCCGCCATCGATGATGGTGTGGGCGACATGCAGGCCGAGTGGTCCGAATTCCCGCGCCATGCTTTGGCTGATCATTCGAAGACCTGCCTTGGCAGCGGCGAATTGCGCGAAACCCGCCTTGCCGCGCAGGCTTGCGGAGGCGCCGGTGAAGATCACCGTGCCGCGGCCAAGCGGCGCCAGATGCCGCGCCGCCTCGCGTCCGACCAGGAAGCCGCCGAAGCAGCAGACACGCCAGAATTCCTCGAACTGCGCGGCGGTGACGGCGCGAAACGCAATCTGGCGATTGATGCCGGCGTTGAAGACGACGAAGTCAGGCGCGGCAATATCGTCTCGAGTGGTAAAGGCATGATCGAACAGCCGGATGACCGCAGCTTCATCCGTGGCATCGGTTTCGATCGCCTCGGCACTGCCGCCGGATGCCTGGATGGCAGCCGCCACCTGATCGATCTTTGCTGCCGTCCGGCCGGCAATGACGACGTGATAGCCCTTGTCTGCGAGAAGCCGGCAGAGCGCCGCCCCCAGCCCCTGTTCGGCTCCCACTCCGACAATAATTGCGCTTGGCGTGCTCATTCGGCGGCCTCCCTTGCATCGAGCGTCGGATAATCGGTATAGCCTTCCGCACCGCCGCCATAGAAGGTCGGGCGATGATAGGGGTTGAGCGGGGCACCACGACGAATACGCTCCGGCAGATCGGGATTGGCGATAAAGAGGCGACCGAAGGCGATGGCATCGGCATGGCCGGCGGCAAGTGCTGCCTCGGCGGTATCCGGCCGGAAATTGCCCGCGGCGATCAGCGTGCCGGACCAGGCGGGTCGAAAGAGTTCCGCAGCCGAGGGCACATTCTTGTGGTCGACTTCGGCTTGGCCGGCACCACTGGCGCGCGGCTCGATCAGATGCAGATAGGCGAGGTTGAGGCGGTCCAGTTCGCGAATGACATGGCCGTAGAGGCGCAATGGATCGTCCTCGCCGCTATCATTGGCGATGCCGAAGGGCGAAAGACGCACACCGACGCGATCTGAACCCCAAACTTCGGACACCGCCTCGACCACCTCAAGCAGCAGCCGCGTACGATTCTCGATCGAGCCGCCATATTGGTCGGTGCGCTGATTGGTGCGGGCCTGCAGGAACTGTTCGATCAGATAGCCATTGGCGCCATGAATCTCGACGCCATCAAAGCCCGCCTGCTTGGCATTGGCGGCAGCCTGGGCGTAGACGTCGATCAAAAGCGGCATCAGGTCGATATCGATCGCCTGCGGCGTCTCGAAGGGAACGCGCTCGAAGGAAGCGGTAAACGCATCACCCTTGGCGGCAATGGCTGAAGGAGCGATCGGCGCCGCTCCGCCCGGCTGGTGCGAGGAATGGGAGATGCGGCCGACATGCCAGAGCTGCAGAAAGATCTTGCCGCCCTTGCAATGAACCGCATCCGTCACCGCCTTCCAGCCGGCGACCTGTTCGGCCGTGTGGATGCCTGGCGTTGCCGGCATGCCCTGACCTGCACGGGAAATCTGCGACCCTTCGGAAATGATGAGCCCGCCCTCGCTGGCGCGCTGGGCATAATATTCTGCATTTAAGGCCGAGGGCACATTGCCCGGCTGGCTCGCCCGCATGCGGGTCAGCGGCGCCATGACGACCCGATGTGCAAATTCATAAGGGCCAATGGAAAGAGGCGAAAACAAAGTGGCTGTCATAAAATTCTCCTGCCTGGAGCCAAATTGCTCCCCGGGGCGGAAGGGCCTGTCAGCGGCGATTCGGTCTCGGGAGTTTAAATAAGATGATGGTCATCATTTATCCGAACGATCGGACGCGCGCAACTGAATCTGCCGTCAGGCTGAAATCGTTGCAAGAAAGTCGAGCAGGGCGGCGTTGAACTGCGCCGGACGCTGCAAGGGGGCAAAATGGCTGACGCCGGGCAGAAGGATCAGCTTCGCGCCTGGAATGTGCCGCACGAGATAATCGGCATGCTCCCGCTTAATGAACTCGTCATGCTCGCTTTGCACGATGGCGACAGGCACATCGATCTCCGTGAGATCTTTGACCGTGTAGTTCGGCTCGGTCCGCTGCATCAGGCCAACCGCTTCGACGAAAGCATCGAACTCGCCGGGTGTGGCGGAGAGGGCGGCATAATCCTTCGTATGGCGGGAGAAGCAGCGGTCGATGATCGGCGTCGCCACGAATTCCTTGGTACCGCTTGGGTCCATGTTGCAGGCAAAGAAGAAGACACCGGAAACGCGCTCGGGATGGGTTTTTCCAAGCACCATGCCGATACAGGCGCCGTCGCTCCATCCGGCGATCGCCGCCTTGTCGATCTTCAGCCTGTCCATGACGGCGAGAACGTCGGATGCCATGAGCTCATAGGTATAAGGCCGCTCATCGCGGGTGCTGCGGCCATGGCCGCGGCTGTCGATGACGATAACCTGGTGGCCAGCGTCGATGAGCGCGGGCACTTGGTAGCCCCAATTGCCGCTGTTTCCGAGCCCGCCATGCAGGAGGATCACCGGTGAGCCGTTGCCATAGGACGCATACCAGATACGCGCGCCATCATGATCGACATGGCTTTCCACCTCGGTATGCGGCAAGGGAGCGGCCCCTTCGGCTTCGAAGCGGTGAAGCTCGTCGTCGTGAAATTCCATACCCATCCCCCATTGCTCCGTCTCTCCCCGACAGCCACGTGGCGAGATTAGTCGATCCCAACGCGTCTTTTCAACAGGCTACGGTCATATCGCTGCCAGATGCTCGAAAAGATCGCGGGCCGGCGACGGAAGGTCTTCGAGGGAGCGTGCGCAGAGCGAAAGCCGGCGCGCTGCCCATGGGTCGGTGAGGCGGAGGGCTGCAACTTTTGCGGATCGGCCGCAGCGTCGTGCCGCGGTTTCGGGCACGATGCCGAGGCCAATGCCCTGGCCCGCCATGTGGCAGATGGCTTCAAATGTCCGCATCCGCACCCGCATTTTCAACCGGCTGCCGAGCCGGGCCGCCTGCGCGTCGATGTGATCCTGCAGCGCTCCGCCTGCGAGCCCGACGAAATGCTCGTGCAGGATCTCCGCGAAAGCGATCTGCTTTGCCGCCGCCAGCGCATGATCGCTGGATATCACCACCACCAGCCGGTCGATCGCGAAGGGGCGCAATGTCAGGCCGGAGGTATCGGCCGCGTCCGACAGGATACCGATCTCGGCCAGCCCGGCCGAAACAGCCCGGGCGATCTCGATGCTCTGGCGCTCCTTGAGATCGATGTCCGTTCGCGGGTTTCTCGCCATCCATTCGGCAAGGCGCGGCGGCAGGTATTCGACAATCGCCGCGGTGTTGGCGATAAGCCGGACGGTTGCGCGCAGGCCGCTTGCGTGCTCGCCAAGCTCCCCGCGCATTTGCGTAAGCTGCCGCTGGATCAACCGGGCATGATGAGCTAGCGCCTCACCGGCGGGCGTCGGACTCACGCCGCGTCGCCCGCGCTCTAGAAGCTGTACGCCGCCATTTGCCTCCATGTCACGCAGCCGCTCGCTGGCGGCCGGCAGCGAAAGCCCGACATCGGCGGCTCCATGCGTGATGCTGCCGGCGTCGACGACGGCGAGGAACAGGCGAAGGTCGGTCAGGTCAAAGCGCATGAAGCGCAGATTACCGCATATCCAGCCTTCGGAATAGCCGAAGGCTGGCTTCGCATCATCCGCATTGTGCTGGCCCTCGTGTCTGGTAGTGAAAGGGCATGATGGATCATTCGATATGGCTTCTCGCGGCGATCTTCGCGACCTTCTTCATCGCCGGCATGGTCAAGGGCGTCACCGGCATGGGGCTGCCGACCGTGGCAATGGGCGTCTTGGGTACGTTGATCTCGCCGCTGACGGCAGCGAGCTTGCTGATCGTGCCCTCTTTCGTCACCAATGTCTGGCAGCTGCTGGCAGGCCCGAGCTTCGGTGCGCTTGCGCGTCGTTTCTCTCTGCTGGTCAGCGCCATCATCGTCGGAACCTTCGCCGGCTCATATCTGCTCGCCGCTGGCAATATGCATATGACCACGGCAGCACTGGGAGCGGCCCTCGTTCTTTATGCTGGTTACGCCTTGCTTGCCCGCCAGCTTCGCGTGCCGCAGACGCTGGAGCCGCTGCTCTCGCCGGTCATCGGCATGGTCACAGGCCTCTTGACGGGCGCGACCGGCGTTTTCGTCGTGCCGGCCGTGCCCTACCTGCAGGCGCTCGGGCTGGAGAAGGAAGATCTGGTCCAGGCGCTCGGCCTCTCCTTCACTGTCTCCACCGTGGCACTTGCCGGCGCGCTTACCTGGCACGGCGCATTCCATGTCGACAATCTCGCACTCTCTGCCCTGGCGATCGCCCCGGCGCTTGCGGGCATGTGGGCCGGCCAGGTCATCCGCAATCGCGTCAGCCCGGCCACTTTCCGCCGCGGGTTTCTGGTCTGCCTTCTGGCGCTTGGCGCCGAGATGATCGTCAAAGCCGCTTTCTGAGGCGGTATTGCCCGGCTGCCCGGTGTGTACCCATATGGACTTTGTTTCATGGCAGGATCTGACGGATCGATGGAAGAAGAGCACCGAGAGATTTCCGATAACAATCCAATGGCCGATGCCCTGCTTGTTGTCGATGCGCAGAATGCCTTCGTGGAAGGGTCGAGCGCGGTTCCGGGCCATGTCACCTTGAGAGCAATGGTCGAACTCCTGCTGGATAAGGCGCGGTCGGCATGGGCGCCGGTGATTTTCCTGCAGAACGATGGCCCGCCCGGTGCGCTGGATGAGCCGCTTCAACGGGGGTGGAAACTCCACTTTCCGCCGCTATCTGGCGAGGTGGTCATCAGGAAAACGGAGGATGATGGCTTCGACGGCACCGATCTCGGCGCCATTCTGACCGCTTTCGGCGTGAGGAATCTGGTGATCTGCGGCGTGCTTTCGGACATGTGCGTCGCCGCAACGGCGCGCGCGGCGCTTGAGCGCGGCTACGGCGTGCTGCTGCCGCATGATGCGCACGCCACCTATGATGTTCCCGCCGGGCCTGGCTCGCAGGGCGTGCCTGCGGCCATGGCGGCAAGGGCCGCCGAATGGTCGCTCGGCGACGACATCAGGATTTGCGCTTCGGCACGCGAGGTTCGTTTCAAACAGCGGGCTTAGCCGCAGCCCCGCTTCATAACAACAGGCCATCCTTGAATGTCGGATCGAATCGTAATAATTGAAGTTACATGAAACGCGATAGCCGACTTTCCTCCGTCCTCCACGCTTTGCTCCATATGGCCGAGCAGGATGGACCGGTGACCTCCGAAGCCCTGGCGCAATGCATGCACACCAATCCTGTCGTCGTGCGTCGTACCATGGGGCTATTGCGCGAGGTGGGCATTGTCCATTCCGCCAAGGGGCACACTGGCGGCTGGACGATTGCGGCCGATCTCAAAAGCGTCACGCTGCGCCAGTTGCATGAGGCACTCGGCGAACCGGCCGTCTTTGCCATCGGCAATCGCAACGAAACGCCGGAGTGCCTGGTCGAGCAATCGGTCAATTCCGTCCTCGATGATGCTTTTGCCGAAGCCGAGGCCTTGCTGCTCCAGCGCTTTGAAAACGTCACACTTGCCGATCTAGCCGCCGAATTTGCGCGGCGTCACACGCAACGGCGCTCAGAAAGGGCTTTATCATGACCTATGACGTCATCGTCATTGGGGGCAGCTACGCGGGAATGGCGGCCACCCTCCAGCTTCTGCGTGCCCGCCGCAAGGTGCTGATCATCGATGCAGGCAAGCGCCGCAATCGTTTTGCCCAGGAATCCCACGGCTTTCTCGGCCAGGATGGCGTCGACCCCGCCGAGATCGCCCGCAATGCGCGCGAGCAGCTTTCCGCCTATCCGACGCTGACATGGATCGAAGGCACTGCCGAGAAGGCCGAGGGAGACAAAGATGGCTTCGTCGTCACCGCGCTAGACGGTGCGCGCCATGATGGCCGCCGCCTGCTTTTCGCAACCGGCGTCTCCGATGCCTTGCCCGAGATCGAGGGACTTGGCGAGCGTTGGGGCAAAAGCGTCTTCCATTGCCCGTATTGCCATGGCTACGAACTCGATCGGGGCCGCATCGGCTGCATGGCCACCGGCCCGATGTCGGTGCATCAGGCGCAGTTGCTACCGGAATGGGGAGACGTGACGTTCTTCCTCAACGGCAGCTTTGTCCCCGATGAAGTGCAGCGCGCCGATCTTGCCGCTCGTGGCGTGACGATCGAGGAAACACCGGTCGCAAGGCTGGAAGGAGAGGCCGACGTGCGGCTCACCGATGGACGCCTGCTGCCGTTTGCCGGGCTCTTCACTGCGTCGCGCGTATCGCCCTCAAGCACGATTGCGGAGCGGCTTGGCTGCGCGTTGGAGAAAACGCCTTTCGGGATCCAGATCCAGACAGACGCCATGAAGGAAACGACCGTGCCGGGCGCCTTTGCCTGCGGCGATGCCGCTCGCATCCCGCATTCGGTGTCGCTTGCCGTCGGCGACGGCGCCTGGGCAGGTGCGCAATTACACCGGTCGCTGGTGTTCTAAGCTTCGGTTCGAAGGACTATTCGTCTGCCGGACACCGGCGTTCTTGTCCTATTCCGCTTCCGGCACCTTCAAGATAATTGTTTCGTCCGGGCCGATGGATCTGCCGTCCTGCGCCCGGATGTCGAGCTGCACCGGCTGACCCGTCGCCCGGTCCACCAGCAGTGAATGTTCTTCCGCCGGCGCGAAGAGATGACGCTCACCGAATTGGCGCAATGCCACCATGACGGGGAAGAGATCCTTTCCCATCGCCGTCAGCCGATATTCCATGCGCGTGCCGCCTTCGCTTGTCGGCACAAGCTCCAGGATGCCGCTCGCGACAAGCGTGCGCAGGCGCTCTGTGAGAATATTCTTGGCAATCCCCAGGCTCTTTTGAAATTCGCCGAAGCGCGTCAGTCCATCGAAGGCATCGCGCACGATCAGGAGCGACCACCAGTCACCGATCACGTCGAGCGAACGCGCGCTCGGGCAATAATCGCCTTTCAGGCTTTTCCGCGCGACCATCGGTTCAGCCTTTCCGGTCTTTTGTTCGCAAGAATGGTTGCATGATTAAACCAATAATGTTACTCGATCGTTGGTTTCATTATTAAACCGAAGAATCGGGAGTTTTGCAATGACGATCGATCAGGACGCGCCGCCGGCCGGCAGCGCGAAGGACATTTTGCGCCCTCATTCGTCACGAGAGAGTTCGTTTAAGGGCGCCGAATACTCCGGAGAGGCTAATTCGCCTTTGACGCGAGCGACGATCTTCCTCTTTGCTGTCGCGAGCGGCCTCGCTGTCGCCAATGCCTATTTCGCCCATCCGCTTCTCGATGTCATGGCCGACGATCTGAAGCTCTCGCGCACGGTGGCCGGCCTCATCGTCGGCGCAACACAGCTCGGCTATGGACTCGGCCTGATTCTGCTGGTGCCGCTCGGCGACCTTGTCGACAGGCGCAAGCTCATCATCGTGCAATCGCTGCTGAGCGTGGCGGCCCTCATCAGCGTCGGCTTCTCGTCGAATGCGGCGATGCTGCTCGCCTCCATGGCCGCCGTCGGCTTTCTGGCCGTCGTGACACAGGCGCTGGTCGCCTATGCGGCGAGCCTCGCGCACCCCACCGAGCGCGGCCATATCGTCGGCATGGTCACGAGCGGCATCGTCCTCGGCATCCTGTTGGCGCGCAGCGTTGCCGGCACGCTGACCGATTTCTCCGGCTGGCGGACCGTCTACATCGTCTCGGCCATGCTGACGCTGGTGATCGCGCTTCTCCTCTGGCGAGCGCTGCCGCGCCAGGAGAGGCCGAAGGGTGGTCTTTCCTATTTCGCTCTCATAGGATCGCTCGGCACTCTGCTGATTGAAGAACCTGTCCTGCGCATCCGCGCCGTGATCGCCATGCTGATCTTCGCAAATATCACCACGCTGCTCGCCCCTCTGGTGCTGCCGCTGACGGCTCCGCCTTACTCGCTGTCTCACACCGAGGTCGGCCTGTTCGGCCTTGCGGGAGCGGCGGGCGCGCTCGGCGCCGTCAGGGCAGGGCGCTGGGCCGACCGCGGCCATGGCCAACGCACGACAGGCATTGCACTCGCGCTGATGCTCGTTGCCTGGCTACCGATTTCAATGCTGGATCGTTCGATCCTCTGGCTCATTCTCGGTGTCCTCGTCATCGATTTCGGCCTGCAGGCGGTGCACGTCACCAATCAGGGCATGATCTATCGCGTCAGGCCCGATGCGCAGAACAGGCTGACCGCCGCCTATATGGTCTTCTACTCCATCGGCAGCGCAGTGGGATCATCGACAGCGACGATCATCTATGCCCATGCCGGCTGGCCGGGCGTCTGCATCTCCGGCATTGCGATTAGTCTCGCAACGCTGCTCTTCTGGGCGCTGACATTGCGGGCAACGCCCAAGGTGGCGACCCAGAGCGTCGGCTAGCTTTCCAGCGCTCAGGCTTGCTTGATCAGAATCCTCGGCAACTGTTCTTCCAGCAAGGAGAGAACCGCCCGAATCCGCGGCGGAATCGGTCTTGTCGCCGGATAGAGCGCATTGAGATCGAAGCCCGGCACGGTAAAGCCGGGCAGCAGACGGATCAGTCTGCCATCGGCAAGATCCTCGGCGCAGACCGGCTCCTGTAGAACACCGATGCCGGCTCCATCGAGCAGCAGGCGGTGCAGCGGCGGCCAATGGCTGGTGCTCAAGGTGATATCGACGGCGGCAAGTTCGGTCTGTCCGTTTGGATCGATCAACGGAATCCGGCCGTTGTTGAATAGGCCGGAGACCCGCAGGAAGGGGTGGTCGGCAAGCTCATCGCGTGTCGTCGGCGTCCCATGCTCATCGAGATAGGCAGGCGATGCCACCAGCACGCGGCCGACATGGCCGAGCTTGCGGGCAATGAAGCTGCCCTCGCCGAGATCGCCGAGGCGCAGCGTGATGTCGACGCCCTCTGTCACGGGATCGACGATCCTGTCGTTGAGGATCAGATCGATTTTGAGCAGCGGATGACGCTTGCGCATCTCAAGCAGGATCGGCGGAAGGATGACCTCGCCGACGCCATGCGGTGCTGCGATCTTGAGCGTGCCGCGCAGTGACTGATCGCCATCCACGACTGTCAGCGCATCGTCGGCACTATCGAGCACCTGTTTGCTGCGCTCATAAAAGGCGGCACCGACATCGGTGACGGAAAGCTTGCGGGTATTTCTGAGCAATAGCCGCGAGCCGAGATATTGCTCCAGCCGATCAATCCGCTCGCTGACGGCAGGCTGCCCCATGCCGAGATCGCGGGCGGCGGCCGACATGCTGCCTCTTTCCACCACCCTGACATAGACGCGCATCGCCACCAACAGATCCATGTGTGCCAATATATCGGCTCAGCCGATAAATGTAAGTGGATGATGCCATCTACCGGGGGAGCATTCGACCGCCGAAAAAGGCGCTCAAACGTCAACCACAGGTCAGGTTCATGAGCGATATCAGGCTTTATATGTTTCAATCGGGCACGCAGCGCTGCAAGGCTCACGACATCAGGATGAACCAGGGCGGCGGCGCCGATTACGAAATTCCGGTTCCCTGGTTTCTGCTGACGCATCCGAAGGGCAATGTCATCATCGATGGTGGGCTGGCGGCGGAAGGTTTGGCCGATCCGCGCGGCTATTGGGGCGGTGCGGTCGACAGCTATCAGCCCATCATGACCGAAGAGCAAGGATGCGTCGCGCAGCTGGCGAAGCTCGGCATATCCGGTGAAGATATCCGCTTCGTCGTGCTTTCTCATTTGCATTCCGACCATAGCGGCGCGATCGGCCGCTTCCCCAACGCGACCCACATCGTCCAGCGCCGCGAATATGAATATGCCTTTGCGACGGACTGGTTCGCCGCCGGCGCCTATGTCCGCCGTGATTTCGATCGTCCCGGCTTAAAGTGGCGCTTCCTTGAGGGTGATGCTACCAACGGCTACGATCTCTACGGCGACGGCGTACTGCGGATGATCTTTACCCCCGGCCACAGCGTCGGCCACCAATCCTTCCTGGTGCAGTTGCCAAGGTCGCGCGCGATATTATTGGCCATCGATGCCGCCTATACGCTCGATCACTGGAACGAAAAGGCTCTTCCAGGCTTCATGGCTTCCGCCGTCGACACGGTGCGATCCGTCGGCAAGCTGCGCACGCTTGCCGAACAGACCGATGCGATGGTGGTGACGGGGCATGATCCCGAGGCATGGCCTCGGTTCAAACATGCTCCGGCCTATTACGATTGAAGACGTGGTCGGCTTCGCCGTGAAGGGCAGCCATGTTTGATAGCTTCAGGCATTCGTGGAACGACGAGCGTGCGCATGCCTGCACCAAACATCTTCGCGCTAGATTTTGGGCAGCAGCGATTTGATCCGCTCGGCATCGTCGGGCGTTGCCGGATTGTAGACGATCATGCTGAGATCCGTTCGGCCGTCGACCGAGAAGGCCGAATACTCGAATGCCAGCGGGCCGAGGGTGGGATGGCGTATATGTTTGACGGCTTCGGTATGGGTGCCAGGAACATCGTTTTCGCGCCACATGGCCCTGAATTCCGGGCTGATGCGGCAAAGTTCCGCCACGAAAGGCTCTATCTCACTCGATGCGCCTGCGCGCGCGGCATCGACACGGAATGCGCCCAGGGCGAAACGGGCGACGCTTTCCCAGTCATATTGCACGGCGCGCGCACGCGGATCGAGAAAGATATAGCGCAGAATATTGCGTTCTTCCGGCGGCAGCGATCCGTAATCGATCAGCATCACGGGGGCTGCCCGGTTCCAGGCGATAACGTCCCAGGTGGCGGTCCGGATAATGGCGGGGCTCGGCTCCAGCGCATCGAGCACGCGCTGCAGCCGCGGCGTAACGCCATCGTTTTTGCGGTAACGCGCTTCTGGCGGACGCCCAAGGCCAAGCAGGAACAGGTGCTCGCGTTCCACTTCCGTCAGCATCAGCGCGCGGGCGATCCGGTCGAGCACGTCGGCGGAAGGCGCGCCGCCACGGCCCTGTTCCAGCCATGTGTACCAGGTCGGGCTGATATTGGCGCGCTGCGCCACTTCCTCGCGCCGAAGTCCGGGCGTGCGCCGCCGTTCGCCGCCAAATCCCAGGGCGGATGGGTCGAGTTTCGCGCGGCGGTCCCTCAGATAGGTCCCGAGCACGTTTTCGGTTTCGATGAGATCGGTCATCCTGTTAGTGTCTTTACTATGATAAGGTCACTACTTTACCAGAATAAACGATAGGCACAGATTTGTCTTCGACGAAATAAGGAGACAGTGCATATGCGTATATTCGTTACCGGTGCGACCGGAAATGTCGGCTCGCATGTCGTCAGGGAATTGATCGGTGCGGGCCATCAGGTGCTCGGCCTTTCGCGCTCGAAGGAGAAGGCGGTCGCGCTCGCCGCTGCCGGCGCCGAAGTCCTGCACGGCACGATCGAGGATGCGGAAATCCTGAAAAGCGGCGCCTCGCAATCCGACGGCGTCATCCATCTTGCCTTCAACCACGACTTCACGAGATTCGTGCAGAATTGCGAGGATGATCGCCGGGTCATCGCAACGCTGGCTTCGGCACTTGCCGGTTCTGCCCGCCCGCTGGTCATTACGTCGGGCACGCCGATCGCCAACACGGTGCCGGGCGAGCCGGCCAGAGAGGATAACCCGATTGCCGGTTCCGACGTGCATCCGCGGGCAGCGTCCGAGGAGGCAGGAATCCTGGCAAGCGAGATCGGGGTCAATGTTTCGGTCGTCCGCCTGCCCCAGGTGCACGATCCGGTCAGCCAGGGGCTTATTACGCCCTTGATCCAGATATTCCGGGAAAAGGGTGTCTGCGCCTATGTGGGAGACGGGCTTAGCCGCTGGCCGGCGGCGCATTTTACCGATGTCGGCCGTCTTTACCGCCTCGTCGTCGAGCGCGCCGAACCGAATGCCAAATATCACGCGGCCGCCGAGGAAGGCGTGCCCATGCGTGATATCGTTGAGACGATCGGGCGGCGCCTGAACCTCCCGGTCAAATCCATCGCCAGGGAAGAGGCGCAGGTTTATTTCGGCTGGCTCGCCCTGTTCGCCGGCCGCGACATGCCGGCTTCCAGCGTCAAGACCCGGCAGAAGCTGGGTTGGAACCCCAGCGGCCCGACGCTGCTTCAGGATCTTGCAGAGCTGCAGGTCTCCGCCGCGTGATGCCGGCGCCATCGGCCACGATCCGCGGGATGGTCGATGGTCCGACGGACCATGTATTCAAAGACCCGGCCGATCCTTCGGCCGGGCTTCGTCTTTCAGGCTGCGATCCAGAAAGCCCCAAAGTCAGACATACGGCGTCCCGGCAAGAGCGGCGTCGACACCGGCAAAGCCGCGCTCCATGACACCAAGCAGAGCGGCTTGAGGATCTCTTTTTTCCCGAAAGACGCGCAGTGCCTCGCCATAGGCGGCCACCAGCGTCGCCATCAGCATTGCGCCCGCGAGATGTGCATCGGCATCGGAGCGCGGCCGGCCCGCCGCGTCGGAGAGCATTCCCGAGAGATCGTCAGCAAGCGTCACCTGCAGCCCGCGTGCATATGCCGTCAGCGTCGGGCTCTCCGCCACCATGCGCCAGAACGCGATAGGCCGGTCCGTGATCCTGAACAGGGGATGCTGCATCTCCAGCAGTTCACGCATCAACGCCTGAAAGGCGCGGACCGGCGGCACTCGGCCGCGATCGGCGATCGCCTTACGCACCAATTCCCGCACCTCATCCTCGCGATCGAAGACCAGATCCTCCTTGCGGCGGAAGTAGTTGAACACCGTCTTCCTGGCGACCTCCGCTTCGTCGGCGATATCGGCGACGGAAACCTTGTCGAAGCCATGTTCGACAAACAGGCGTGTCGCGACGTTGGAGATCGCCTGACGCGTCATCTCCTTCTTGCGGTCCCGGAGTTTGATTTGGTTTGACATGGCGATATTTATACCATAAGTAAATTTATACCGAGTGTAAAAATCGCGTTGTGATCGCGAAATCGGTGAAATTGGCACAGGTTTTATGACTGGTCCCGTGACTGGAACATCGCCACCCGAATGGGGTGGACGTTTTTCAGCGACTCGCGCCGGCTGAGATGGCCCGAAGCCGGAATGTCTGGCGCCCTTGCGGCGCTGTTCGTTTGAGGAGTTCTGCCTTGATTTATGATGTTCTGATTGCCGGCGGCGGACCCGTCGGCTTGTTTCTCGCCTGCGAGCTGCGTCTCGCCGGTCTCTCCGTATCGGTGCTGGAGCAGGCCGAGGATCCGCGCTCGCCCTTGAAGCGCCTTCCCTTCGGCATGCGCGGCCTTTCCTCGCCAACCATTGAAGCCTTCTATCGTCGCGGTCTGCTGGATGATGTTGCCGCGCCCAAACCTGCCAAAGACGGCTCGGGCGATCGCGCTTCATCGGCCGCACACTGGATGCACCAGTCGCGCCGCCCAGGCGGCCATTTCGCCGGCATCCAGTTCTTTTACGACAATATCGACACGTCCAAGTGGCCCTATCGTCTGCCGACCACACTCGGCACCAGCATGATGGTCGAGATGGAAAGCCTCGAGGCTGTCCTTGCGGCGCGTGCGGAGGCCATGGGCGTCGAGATCAGGCGCGGCTTCGGTGTCGAGAGCTTCGAACAGTCGGATGAAGCTGTTGTCGTTCGCGCCGGAGGCGAGACCTTTCGCGGGCGCTGGCTCATCGGCTGCGACGGCGGCCGCAGCACTGTCCGCAAGGCCGGCGGCTTCGAGTTCGTCGGCACCGATCCGGAATTCACCGGCTATTCCGCCGAAATCGAGATGGTGGACCCGGACAAGCTTCGTCCCGGCCGCCATTACACCCCGACAGGCATGTATACTTTTTCACCCTCCGGGACGATCACGATGGCCGACTTCGACGGAGGCGCTTTCCACCGGACCCAGCCGATCACGCTCGACCATGTGCAGGCGGTGCTGCGGCGCATCTCCGTCACCGACGTCACTCTGACGGCGCTCAAGCTTGCCACCACATGGACGGACCGCGCCTATCAGGCGACCAGCTATCGCAGAGGGCGCATTCTGCTTGCCGGCGACGCCGCGCACATTCATTCCCCCTTGGGCGGCCAAGGGCTCAACCTTGGACTTGGCGATGCGATGAACCTGGCATGGAAGCTTGCCGCCACGATCCGTGGTGACGCGCCGGACGGCCTGCTCGATACCTATTCCAGCGAACGGCATCCGATCGGTGCGCAGGTGCTTGATTGGTCACGGGCGCAAGTCGCACTCATGCGGCCAAGCCGGAGTTCTCGCGCGCTCGAAGCCATCATCCGCGATCTGATCGAGACGCGCGACGGCGCCACCTATTTCGCCGAGCGCGTCTGGGGCGTTTCTCTCCGCTATGATCTTGGCGGGAGCCATCCGCTCATCGGCCGCAGCGCTCCCGATTTCGAGCTTTCCGATGGGACAAAGCTCGGCGATCTCCTCAGGACGGGCAAGGGCCTGCTTCTGGATTTCGATGCCCGCACATCGCTTGAAGCGCTGGCCGGTCGCTGGACTGACCGGATAACCTATATCGCCAGTAACGCCAAGGATCGGCTCGGCTTGAGTGCCTTGCTCGTCCGGCCGGACGGTGTCGTCGCCTGGGTCTGCGAGGCAGAGCCTGACGTGGATGCTGCTGCCGAAGCTGCGTCGCGATGGTTCGGCGAAGCGGAGCGGACCGGCGGCTCTCGCTTTTCATCAGCCGTCCTTGACAACGCCGGTAACCAATAATTATACATCGTATAATTATGGAGATACGAGATGATCACCGGTCATGTTTTTATTGCAACCAGCCTGGATGGGTTCATCGCGCGCGATGACGGCGGCATCGAGTGGTTGCTCAAATACGATGCGTCCGGCGAAGATCATGGCTACAATGATTTCATCGAGGACATTGACGCTATCATCATGGGCCGAGGCACCTTCGAGACGGTCCGCGACATGAAGCCATGGTTCTATACGCGCCCGGTGCTCGTCCTTTCGGCCGATTTGGCGGAGCAGCCGGTTCCGGCCGATTTGGCCGGCAAAGTCCGCTTCACGCGGAACTCGCCGCCGCAGGCTATGGCCATGCTCGAGGCGGAAGGCTGCCGTCGCGTTTATGTCGATGGTGGGCGCGTCATCCAATCCTTCCTCTTGGAAGGCTTGATCAGCGATCTGGTGATCACGCGTGTTCCCATACTGCTCGGCAGCGGCCGCCCGCTGTTCGGCCCGGTCTCGCGCGACATCAATCTCACGCATGTGAGCACCCGCCCTTTTCCGTCCGGGTTGGTGCAATCAGCCTACAGAATTGCGCCATGACCAAGCGACGCCGAGGCCGGCCACGCACCAATGAGAACAGCGTGTCGCCAGCAAAAATTCTTTCGGAGGCTTTGGCTCTCCTCGGCAGCCAGGGTTTTGAAAATCTGACGATGCGCGCAGTTGCCATGCGTGCGAATGTCAACCCGATGACGATCTATCATCACTTCCAGGATCGGGACGGATTGATCAAGGCATTGGCGGAGAGCGTCTATGCCGATGTTGCCGCGCCTTCGGAGGGAACAACTCGGTCTCGGATAGAGGGCTTGCTGGGGGCGTATCGGGCAAAGGTGATGCGCTATCCAGGCCTGACCCTTGCCATCTTCAACCGGCCGGCCGTGTTTCCTGACCACGCAAGAAGGATCACGGACAGCCTGACAGACCTGCTGAAAGAACTGGGCCTTTCGCCGTCGCGTGCCCTGCTATGGGTGCATATCCTTGTCGATTATACGCATGGCGCAGCGCTTGCCGTGGCGACGGACGAAAATGGCAATGGCCTACAGCCGGCAGCCACGGACCCGGAGCATGCGAATTATGAACGCGCGATCTCTGAACTGCTGGACCGCCTGGAAGCGTAGAGTAAACGGCGGAAAATGGCGGACAGGGAGGGATTCGAACCCTCGGTACGCTTTCACGTACACACGCGTTCCAGGCGTGCGCCTTAAACCACTCGGCCACCTGTCCTTTGGCGTTTCGCACCCGGTCAGGAAGCAAATCGTCGGAACGGCCGCGATATATACCGATGAATTCCTGGCAATCAACCCGAATCTGACAGATTTTTGACTTGTTGGCGCAAAACTCTGCATCTCCTCCCCATTGCGCTTATTTTGCACGCAACTTATCTAATGAAATAGATGAGGCGGCATAAGACCGGTCGGCCCGCGAAGGCTGAACATAGTGAGTATCGGGAGGAGTTTATGCGTTTCCTGTTGCGTTTTGCCAGCCTTGTCGCGCTGGTGGTGGCTGTGATCGCCGGCACCATCGATTCCATACAATCCGTTGCGGCTTCCGCCGTGGTCATGACCCCCATGGGCGATGCGTGGAATGATGTCAGCCCTTCGTCGCTGGCAAGCCTCCGCTCGATGATCGCCTATTACGTCCATCCCCGTTTCTATGACATGGCGATGCAATGGCTGCTGTTTCAGCCGGCCTTCGCCGTCTTCCTGGTGATTTCCCTGTTGCTGTGGATGGTCGCCTACAAGCGCCAGCCTGCAGCCGGCCGCTTCAGCGCGTGAGGGTTCGGCGCGTGACTTTCGGCCTGTGCCATTCAGGGAATTGAGTGGCGTCGGAAGCAATTGGCGGCGGCTCCATCGCAATGAGGCGAGCTGCAGAACTGACGATTGCGGAGAGCTGAGCGGCAGCTGTTCTGACCAATAAAATTGCAGTTTTGGCCCGAAATTGTTTAAAAAACGGGTCGTTTGGATGGGTTTTCACCAATTCCCACAAATCTTTACCAACTGAAAAATTTCTCGTGAATTTTTCCTGCAGCCATGCAAGGATGCGCGCCAGCTTGGCCTCGGGGGAGGCCGGCAGTTCCGCAGACTTGCCCGATTAATGGGCTTGCGGGAGGACCCAACAAGATAGAAACAATAGGGCTGCACCACATGAAAAAATCCCTTTTGACCCTTTTCGCCCTGGCTGCCATGTCGGCAACGGCGCTTGCGGCCGATATCAAGCCGGCAATCGTCTACGGAACCGGCGGCAAGTTCGATAAGTCCTTCAACGAAGCTGCCTATAATGGCGCTGAAAAGTTCAAGAAGGAAACCGGCATCGCTTACCGCGACTTCGAGCCGACGGGCGACACCCAGGGCGAACAGGCGCTGCGCAACTTCGCCAGCAAGGGTTTCAATCCGGTTATCGCTGTTTCCTTTGCCTGGACCTCCGCGCTGCAGAAGGTTGCTGCTGAATATCCGAAGACCGAATTCGTTCTGATCGACGACAGCCTCGATCTGCCGAACGTCCGCTCCGTCAAGTTCAAGGAAAACGAAGGCTCCTATCTCGCCGGCGTCATGGCCGCCATGGCTTCGAAGACCGGCAAGGTCGGCTTCGTCGGCGGCATGGACATTCCGCTGATCCGCAAGTTCGAATGCGGTTACGAGCTTGGCGCACGCGCCACCAATCCGAAGATCGAAGTCTTCCAGAACATGACCGGCACAACCGGTGCTGCCTGGAATGACCCGGTTCGCGGCGGCGAGCTCACCAAGAACCAGATCGACCAGGGCGCGGACGTGGTCTATGCGGCTGCCGGCGCGACCGGCCTCGGCGTGCTGCAGACGGCCGCCGACAACAAGAAGCTCTCGATCGGCGTCGATTCGAACCAGAACTACCTGCATCCGGGTTCCGTTCTGACCTCTGTCGTCAAGCGCGTCGACCTCGCAGTCTACAATGCCTTTAGCGATGCCAAGAACGGCAAGTTCACGGCCGGCACCCAGGAACTGGGCCTGAAGGAAGATGGCGTCACCGTTGCCATGGACGACAACAACAAGCCGCTCGTCACTCCGGAAATGCAGGCTGCCGTCGACAAGGCGCGGACCGATATCGTCGCTGGCACCATCAAGGTCCATGACTATCTGACCGACAACGCCTGCCCGAAGAACTGATATGAATTAAGGGCGTATGACGGAGCAAAACGTCATACGCCCTTTTCTTATCCGGAAACCGGTTTCTGGAGCCCCTATAGTGAACCAAATCTCCGCCATCGAGCTCGTGGGCATCGACAAGAAGTTCGGTGCTGTCCACGCCAATAAAGATATCAACCTGACCGTCGCCAAGGGCTCGATCCACGGGATCATCGGCGAAAACGGTGCCGGGAAATCGACTCTCATGTCGATTATCTACGGCTTTTATCATGCCGACAGCGGCGAGATCCGCATCAACGGCAATCCGATCGCCATCCGCGATAGCCAGACGGCAATAGCAGCT
Source organism: Rhizobium sp. AB2/73 (assembly GCF_020871915.1). Classification (NCBI taxonomy): domain Bacteria; kingdom Pseudomonadati; phylum Pseudomonadota; class Alphaproteobacteria; order Hyphomicrobiales; family Rhizobiaceae; genus Rhizobium; species Rhizobium sp. AB2/73. The sequence continues at coordinate 3,734,956 of NZ_CP067071.1, forward strand.
GGTATCGGCATGGTGCACCAGCATTTCATGCTGGTCGACAATTTTACCGTCCTCGAAAACATCATGCTGGGCGCCGAAGGCGGCCCACTTCTCGCCAAGGGCGTTGCGGCCGCGCGCGCCGAGCTCAACCGGCTGGAGAAGGATTACGGCCTGGAAGTCGATCCGGACGCCTTGATCGAAGAGCTTCCCGTCGGCCAGCAGCAGCGCGTCGAAATCCTGAAGGCGATGTATCGCGGCGCCGAGATCCTCATCCTCGACGAACCCACCGGCGTTCTGACGCCGGCCGAAGCCGACAATCTCTTCCGCATCCTTCGCGTGCTTCGCGATCAGGGCAAGACGATCATCCTCATCACCCATAAGCTGCGCGAAATCATGGCGATCACCGATACGGTATCGGTCATGCGACGCGGCGAGATGGTCGCTACCCGCAAGACGGCGGAAACCACCGTCGAGGAGCTGGCCGAGCTCATGGTCGGACGCCGCGTGCTGCTGCGTGTCGAAAAGGGCGCCCCCAATCCGGGCGAAATCCTGCTCTCGGTGCGCAATCTCACCGTCAAGGACGGCCGTGGTGTCACCATGGTCGACAATGTCTCCTTCGATGTCCGCGCCGGCGAGATCGTCGGCATTGCCGGTGTTGCGGGCAACGGCCAGTCCGAACTGCTGGAGGCGATCGCCGGTATCCGCAAGCCGGCTTCGGGCGAAATCCTTCTGCACGGCAAGCCGATCGGCAACGCCGATCCCGCAGCCCTCCGTGACCTTGGCCTTGCTCATATTCCGGAAGATCGCCATCACATGGGCCTCGTCCTCAAGTTCGAGGAATATGAGAATTCCATGCTCGGCTATCATCGCGACCGCAAATACGGGCGCGGCGGCATGCTCGATCTCGACGCCATGCGCAAGGATGCCATCGAGAAGATCGAGAAATACGATATCCGCCCGCCGAATGCGCGGCTGAAGACCGCCAATTTCTCCGGCGGCAACCAGCAGAAGATCGTCGTCGCCCGCGAGATCGAGCGCGACCCGAAGGCTCTGCTGATCGGCCAGCCGACGCGCGGCGTCGATATCGGTGCCATCGAATTCATTCATCGCCGCATCATCGAGATGCGCGACGCCGGCAAGGCGATCCTGCTGGTTTCGGTGGAACTGGATGAAATCCGTGCACTTTCGGACCGAATCCTCGTCATGTTCGCCGGCCACATCGTCGGTGAAAAGTCGGCTGAGGCCGGTGAACAAACACTCGGCCTGATGATGGCCGGCATTGCCGCGTGAGGCGTATATGAGCACGGCTTCCGTTTCGCTCCCGAACTGGATCACCTACGGCCTGATCCCCCTTCTCAACCTGATTGTTGCCTTCTTGATCTCCGGTCTTGTCGTCTGGTTCATCGGCGAGAGCCCACTCGATGCGCTTGTCCTGCTGCTGCAGGGCGCACTCGGGAGCGGAGAAGGCATCGGTTTCACGCTGTATTATGCGACGAGCTTCATCTTCACCGGCCTCTCGGTCGCTGTCGCCATCCATGCCGGCCTGTTCAACATCGGCTCGGAAGGTCAGGCCTATCTCGGTGGCCTCGGCTGTGCCCTCGTGGCGCTGACACTTGACCGCTACGTGCCCTGGTATGTGACGATGCCCTTTGCGGTCATCGGCGCGGCGATCTTCGGCGCTCTCTGGGCCCTCATCCCGGCCTGGCTTCAGGCCAAGCGCGGCAGCCACGTCGTCATCACGACGATCATGTTCAACTTCATCGCTTCGGCGATGATGAACTTCCTGCTGGTGCATGTGCTGATTGTGCCCGGCAAGATGGCTCCCGAGACCCGCACCTTTCTGGAGGGCGGCCAGCTGCCGAAGCTCGGCTGGTTGATGGATATGTTCGGCTCGACCATCGGTGCTGCACCGCTCAACGTGTCATTCCTGATTGCGCTGGTCATGTGCTTCCTGGTGTGGGTGCTCGTCTGGCGCACCAAGCTCGGCTATGAAATGCGCACGCTCGGCCTCAGCCCCACCGCTGCGGTCTATGCCGGCATTCCCTATGCCCGCACGGTCATCATCGCCATGCTGCTTTCCGGCGGCCTTGCCGGCATGATGGCGCTCAATCCGGTCATGGGCGCGTCTGCGCGCCTGCAGGTGGAGTTCGTGCTTGGCGCGGGCTTTGTCGGCATAGCGGTGTCGCTAATGGGGCGTAATCATCCCCTGGGCATCATCGCGGCGGCGATCCTGTTCGGCATTCTCTATCAGGGTGGCGATGCACTATCCTTCGACATGCCGAATATCACGCGTGACATGATCGTGGTGATCCAGGGTCTGGTCATCCTGTTTGCAGGGGCTCTCGAATATATGTTCCGACCTGCGCTCGTGCGCATTTACCAGACATTCGCCAGGACGTGAGGATCGGATGATGGACTATTATGATCTTCTCATCAGCATATTGGGCTCGACCATCCGTCTGTCGATTCCCTTGATCTTCACAGCGCTGGCGGGCCTGTTTTCCGAGCGGGCCGGCATCTTCGATATCGGCCTTGAAGGCAAGATGCTGGCCTCGGCCTTCGCTGCGGCTTGCGTCGCCTCGATCAGCGGCTCGCCCTGGGCAGGCCTCGCTGCTGGCGTTACAGTCTCGGTTGTTGTTGGTCTGTTGCACGGCTTCGCCTCGATCACCAATCGCGGCAACCAGATTGTCTCGGGCGTCGCGATCAACTTCCTCATGGCCGGCCTGACCATCGTTCTCGGCCAGGCCTGGTTCGGGCAGGGCGGCCGCACGCCGACTCTGCCTGCTACCGCTCGCTTTTCCGGCATCACCCTGCCGGGCGCTGATGCCCTTCGTGACGTTCCGTTCATCGGGCCGCTCTACGCCAACGTCATCTCGGGCAACAATATCCTGACTTATCTGGCCTTCCTGACGGTGCCGATTTCCTGGTGGATTCTCTATCGCACCCGCTTTGGTCTGCGGCTGCGTGCCGTCGGTGAAAATCCGGGCGCGGTCGATACCGCCGGCATCTCGGTCGAATGGCTGCGCTATCGCTCGCTGATAGCAGCCGGCATTCTCTGCGGCTTCTCCGGCACCTATCTCGCGATCGCCCAGTCGGCCGCCTTCATCAACAACATGTCGGCGGGCAAGGGCTATATCGCTCTTGCTGCACTGATCTTCGCAAAATGGAAGCCGGTGCCGGTCATGTTCACCTGTCTTTTGTTTGGCTTCCTCGATGCCTTCGCCAATTTCATGCAGGGCAAGGCGGTTCCGGGCATTGGCGAGGTGCCGGTACAGATTTTCCAGGCGCTGCCCTATATCCTCACCTGCATCCTGCTTGCAGGCTTTATCGGCGTCGCCAAGCCCCCGAAGGCCGGTGGCGTGCCCTATACCAAGGAGCGCTAAACCATGTCGCATGATCTGTTCGAGGCCGCGCGTGGCGCGATGGCCTTTGCACATGCTCCCTATTCGAAATTCCCGGTTGGCGCGGCGATCCGCGCCGAGGACGGCAAGATCTATACCGGCGCCAATATCGAAAACCTCTCCTTCCCGCAGGGTTGGTGCGCCGAACCGACGGCGATCGGCCAGATGATCATGGGCGGCGCCAAGAAGATCGTCGAGATCGCGGTCATCGCCGAGAAACTGCCGCTCTGCCCGCCTTGCGGCGGCTGCCGGCAAAAGATCGCCGAATTTGCCAGCAAGGAGACGCGCATCTATCTTTGCGACGAAACCGGCGTGAGGAAGACCATGACCATGGATGAGATGCTGCCCTTCAGCTTCGAAACGGAGGTGCTCGGATGAGCGCGGCCGTCGATATCCTCACCGAGAAGCTCGGCGAATTGAAGCCGCGCTATGGCATCATCCTGGGCTCCGGCCTCGGCTCCCTCGTGGATGAGGTCAAGGACGCGCTGCGCATCCCCTATGCCGACCTGCCCGGCTTCCCGGTCAGCGCCGTATCGGGCCATGCCGGCACGCTGGTCGCGGGCAAGCTCGGCGATGTCCCGGTCATCATGCTCTCCGGTCGTGTGCATTATTATGAAAAGGGCGACGCCAATGCCATGCGCGCGCCGATCGAAACCCTGAAGGCGCTTGGCGTCGGCACGCTGATCCTGACGAACTCTGCCGGATCGCTGCGGGAAGAGATGCCGCCGGGATCGGTGATGCAGATCACCGATCACATCAATTATTCCGGCATGAACCCGCTGATTGGCGAGGAGAGCGACAGGCGCTTCGTCGGGATGACGAGCGCCTATGATACCGACCTCATCATGCGCATGCGCAAGGCGGCGGAAAAGGCCGAGATCAAGCTGTCGCACGGCGTGTATATGTGGTTTTCCGGCCCGAGCTTTGAAACGCCGGCAGAAATCCGCATGGCGCGCATCCTTGGCGCCGATGCCGTCGGCATGTCGACGGTGCCGGAAGTCATCCTGGCGCGTCTTTTCGGTCTAAGGGTTGCCGCTGCCTCCGTCATTACTAACTATGGTGCTGGCATGACCGGCGGAGAACTCTCGCATGAGGAGACGAAAGACATGGCTCCGGTCGGCGGCGCACGCCTTGCCGCCATCCTGAAAGAAATGATCGCGGATGAAGGAGACCCAGAATGACGGGCCATTCCCTGAGAGAAACGGCAGCCGTTGCGCTTTCCCTTCTCGATCTCACCAATCTCAAGGATGACTGCACGCCGGCTCAGATCGAGGCGCTGTGCGCCCGCGCGCAATCCCCCTATGGCAATACGGCCGCCATCTGCATATGGCCGCGTTTTGTCGCCCAGGCGCGCGCCATTCTCGGAACCGATCATGTCGTGAAGATCGCGACCGTGGTGAATTTCCCGGCCGGCGATATGGAGGTGGCCGATGTTGCTGCCGAGGCGCGCGAAGCGATTGCCGACGGCGCCGACGAGATCGATCTGGTCATTCCCTATCGTGCCTTTCTGGCCGGCAATGAGCAGGCCGTCACCGACATGGTCGCCGCCGTGCGGGCCGAATGCAAAGGCCCGGTGCTTTTGAAGACCATTCTCGAAACCGGCGAAATCAAGGATACCGCCCTCATTCGACGTGCGTCGGAACTTGCGATCGATGCCGGCTCCGATTTCATCAAGACGTCCACCGGGAAGGTTGCTGTGAACGCGACGCTCGAGGCTGCCGACATCATGCTGCGGGCCATCCGCGCCAGCGGTCGCAAGGTCGGCTTCAAGCCTGCCGGCGGCATCGGTTCCGTTTCCGATGCGGCGCTTTATCTGAGCCTCGCCGAGACCATCATGGCGCCCGATTGGGCCATGCCGTCGACCTTCCGCTTCGGTGCATCGAGCTTGCTCGACGATATTCTGAACGTGCTGGCCGGCGGCGAGTCCAAGACGGCCTCGTCAGGCTACTGATCCATGATCCCGCAGGAGATCATCCGCCAGAAGCGTAACGGCGCCACCCTCTCGGCCGCCGATATCGATGCGTTTATCGGCGCATTGGGGCGCGGCGAACTGGCGGAAAGCCAGATCGGCGCCTTCGCCATGGCCGTCTGGTTTCGCGGCATGACGCGCGAGGAGACGGTGGCGCTGACGCTCGCCATGGCCCGCTCCGGCGATACGCTCTCCTGGGACGGCATCGGCAGGCCGATCGCCGACAAGCATTCGACAGGTGGCGTCGGCGACAATGTCTCGCTGATGCTCGCGCCCATTGCGGCCGCCTGCGGTCTCGCCGTGCCGATGATTTCCGGCCGCGGTCTCGGCCACACCGGCGGCACGCTCGACAAGCTGGAATCCATTCCCGGTTACGCGATCACCCCGGATGCGGCACGTTTCCGCAAGGTGGTCGAGGAAGTCGGCTGCGCCATCATCGGCCAGACCGGCGCGCTGGCCCCCGCGGACGGCAAACTCTATGCGGTGCGCGATGTCACCGCGACCGTCGATTCCGTACCGTTGATTACCGCGTCCATCCTGTCAAAGAAACTGGCGGCCGGGCTGGAAACGCTGGTGCTCGACGTCAAGATCGGCAGCGGCGCCTTCATGACTTCGCTAGAAGAGGCCGAGACATTGGCGCGCTCGCTCGTGCAGGTGGCGAATGGCGGTGGGGTCAAGACTTCTGCCCTGATCACCGACATGAACCAGCCTTTGGCCGATGCAGCCGGCAACGTGGTCGAGCTTCAGAACTGCCTCGACTTCCTGAAGGGTAACGAGGCAGGTACGCGGCTAGAGACGGTCGTCCTCGCCTTTGCCTCTGAAATGCTGGTTCAAGCCGGTGCTGCGGCAAACTCTGCCGAGGCGGAGGGCAAGGCGCGCGAGGTTTTGGTATCCGGCAAGGCGGCGGAAACCTTTGGCCGTATGGTGCATGGCCTTGGCGGTCCGGCCGATCTGCTTGAGCGTCCGGATCGCTATCTGGTGAGCGCGCCGGTGCAGAGGCCGGTTTTGGCTGTTGCCGATGGCTGGCTCGGCGCCTGCGATGCGCGGGGGATCGGCATGAGCGTCATCGATCTCGGCGGCGGCCGCCGTCGTCCGCAGGACAGGATCGACCATCGCGTCGGCTTCAGCGACATCCTGCCGCTCGGTACGGAGGTGAGCAAAGGTGACCGCATCGCCACCGTACACGCGGCGGACGAGGCAAGCGCGGAGAAGGCAGTGGCCGATCTTTCGGCCAACTATCGCCTCGTGGAGGCGGCGCCGGCTTTGTCGCCCGTCATCCTCGGCAGGATCTGACGGACGCAGCCAGATAGGCGTAAGCGGCGCGCATGAGGTCGATTGTCTTACTGCTTCAGCAGCAAATTGCCGTTCTGAACCCCGAAAGAGTTCAGCTTCTTCATGAAGCTCATGCCGATCAGCGTCGTACCGAGCGCACTGTCCTTGGCCACCACGGCATCGACATTGCGGACGCGGATCGTGCCGATCTCCAGGCGGTCGAGTTTGATGTAGGCGACTTTGGAAGTGCCATTCGCAGTCTGGACCGTGTAGCGATAGTCGAGGTCGACGCCGCTGAAGCCGAGGCTGCGCGCGGTGCTCTCGTTCATTGCCACATAGGTCGCGCCGGTATCGATCATCCCGTGTACGGAGCGGCCATTGATGGTGAAATCGCCTTCGTAGTGGCCGCCCGCATTGGCGCGCAGCTGAACACTGCCATAGGAAACGGGAGCTTCCGCCTTCGGCGGAGCAAGCGAAACCGCTTCGACCGGTGCGGGTTTCGCGGCATGTTCGCTATAGCTGCTTACCAGCATCGGCACTTGGGCCGCCGCAACGGCGATGACACCGGCAAAGGCAAGAACACGAACGAGCATCGGCAGGGCCCCTCCTGCGGGCCATGCCATCTATAGGCCAAGTGTGCTGAAAGGACGCTAATGCAATCAATAAAAAGCCCAGCAGTTGTGTAACTGCTGGGCTCAATAAAAAGTATAATAGCGGATTTACTTCGTGCCGTACATGCGGTCTCCGGCATCGCCGAGACCGGGCACGATATAGCCCTTCTCGTTGAGATGGCTGTCGATGGCGGCCGTGAAGACCGGCACGTCCGGATGTGCCTTGCGGAAATTGGCAATGCCTTCCGGAGCTGCGAGCAGGCACAGGAAACGGATATTGTGGGCACCGCGCTCCTTCAGCTTTTCGATCGCGGCAATCGAAGAATTGCCGGTTGCCAGCATCGGATCGACGACGATGATCAAGCGCTCTGAGATATCCTCGGGCGCCTTGAAGTAATATTCGACCGGCTGCAGCGTTTCGTGATCGCGATAGACGCCGATATGCGAGACGCGCGCCGAGGGTACGAGATCGAGCATGCCCTCGAGCAGGCCGTTGCCGGCGCGCAGGATCGAGGCGAAGACCAGCTTCTTGCCCTCGAGGATCGGCGCATCCATCGGCTGCAGCGGCGTCTCGATGGTCTCGATGGTCAGTTCGAGGTCGCGCGTCACTTCGTAACAGAGCAACGTCGAAATCTCGCGCAGCAGCCGGCGGAAACTTCCCGTCGACGTGTCCTTCTTGCGCATGATTGTGAGCTTGTGTTGCACAAGCGGGTGATCGATGACAGTGACGCCGTCCATGGTTTCAGCCTTCCAGTAATCCCGTGATATGAGATGGTTCTTCCACGGAAATCGCTTCAGGTGCAAGAAAATAGGCCACTTTTGGAGATTTCATCCCCAATATGGGGCCTTAACTGAGCATTTAGAGCTTCGCCAGCAACGTCGCCCGTGTCGCCTCGTCCACGAACGCCGCTTCGATCGCCGTGCGGGTCATGGCATCGATCTCGTCGTCGCTGAAGCCAAAAGCCGACGATGCCAGCTCATATTCGCGCTTCAGCGAGGTGTGGAAGAAGGGCGGATCATCGGAGCTTATCGTCACCTTCACGCCGGCGTCACGCAGCCTGCGCAGCGGGTGCGATTGGAAGTCCGGGAAGACGTTGAGCGCGACATTGGAGCCGGGGCAGACTTCCAGCACGGTGCCGAGATCGGCAAGGCGCTTGACGAGATCCGTGTCCTCGATGGCGCGCACGCCATGGCCGATACGCTGCGGGCGCACCAGATCCACCGCGTCGGCGACGCTGAATGCGCCGCAGACTTCGCCGGCATGGATGGTTATGCCAAGTCCCGCCTCTCGGGCGATATCGAAGGCGCGGGCGTAGTCGGCGACGCGGCCCATGCGCTCCTCGCCGGCCATGTTGAAGCCTGTTATCAGCGGATTGTCGCTCTTGGCGGCATATTCCGCCGCCTTCACGACGCGCTCGGGCCCCAAGTGGCGTTCGCCGGTTACGATCAGCCGAGCCTCGATGCCGGTCTTTGCCTTGGCGGCACGGATGCCGGCGGAAATGCCTGCCATATAGGCGTCGGCGCCGAGGCCGATGCGATCGCCATGATCGGGCGAAACGATGAGCTCGCTATAGATCGTGCCGATGCCGGCCAGCTCTTCCAGATAGGTTTCCGTCAGCAGCGCATAGTCTTCCTCGGTGCGGTAGACCTCGGAAACCTTGTCGTAGCAGAGGAGGAATTCGGCAAAATCCTTCCAGAGGTAAACACCGTCCTTGAGGAAGGCGCTGGTGTCGACCCCGTATTTCTCTGCTTGTGCGAGCGTCAATGCCGGTGGAGCTGCGCCTTCCAGATGGCAATGCAGTTCCACTTTCTTCAAATGCGATGTCAAAGGAAGCTCCTCCCGTGCGGCCCCGCCGCAATTCCCAGATGTTTCGCAACCGTCTCGCCGATATCGGCATAGGTCTGACGGACGCCGATGGAACGGGATCGAATGCCTGGCCCGTAAGCCATGACGGGCACGCGCTCGCGTGTGTGATCCGTGCCACGCCACGTCGGATCGCAGCCGTGATCGGCGGTCAGGATGACGAGATCGCCCGCCTTCAGTTTCTTGTGCACTTCAGGCAGCCGCGCGTCGAACGCCTCGAGTGCTGCGGCATATCCCGGCACGTCGCGGCGGTGACCATAGACCATGTCGAAATCGACGAAATTGGTGAAAACCAGATCGCCATCCTCGGCTTCGTCCATGGCCTTCAGCGTCGCATCCATCAGCGCCATGTTGCCGTTGGCCTTGATGACCCTGGAAATGCCCTGATGGGCGAAGATATCGCCGATCTTGCCGACGGCATGCACCGCGCGCTCTGCCTTGACGAGACGATCGAGCAGCGTCGGCTCCGGCGGCAGCACGGAGAAATCGCGGCGGTTTCCGGTCCGCTCGAAGGTCGCTGCGGTCTCGCCGACGAACGGGCGGGCAATGACGCGGCCGATATTGTGAGAATCGAGCAGGGAGCGCACGATCTTGCAGAGGCCGATCAGCCGATCGAGCCCGAAATGCTGTTCGTGTGCTGCAATCTGGAAGACGGAGTCGGACGACGTATAGCAGATCGGCTTGCCGCTACGGATGTGCTCTTCGCCAAGCTTGGCGATGATATCCGTGCCGGATGCATGGCAATTGCCGAGAATCCCCGGCAGATCGGCGGCTTCGCAGATGGCCTTCACCAGCTCCGGCGGAAAGGCATCGCCCTCTGCCGGAAAGTAACCCCAGTCGAACATGACGGGCGTACCGGCGATCTCCCAATGACCCGATGGTGTATCCTTGCCGCGGGAGGTTTCGCTGGCGCAGCCATAAAGGCCGTAGAGTTTTTCCGGCAGAGGCATGCCGGCGGGATAATTGCCCGTCGCCGCCTTGGCGATCTCCAGCAGGCCGAGGCCGGACATGATCGGCAATGTCAATGGGCCCCGACGCAGGCCCTCGCGATCGGCCGCGCCAGCGGCGCAGAATTCGGCGATATGGCCAAGCGTATCGGCGCCCTCGTCACCATAGCTCGCCGCATCGGGGCCGCCGCCTACACCGAAAGAATCCAGAACGAAGAGAAAGGCGCGCGCCATAGATCACCCGATAGAATGCCGTCACCCGGCAGGTCTTCCGGGTTATTGGACGTCACCCATATAACGGAGGCATCGACTTGGCAATTTTCCGTTTGAAAGCACCCGTCAGGCGCCTTTCCTCGGCGTTTTCAGCAGTCGCTGCAGCTGATCGAAGTGCCGACGCGCTGCCGGTAGTAATATTGCCGGCTGATGGTGATCTGGTTTGTGCCGCTTGGCAGGAAATTGGCGCCGAAGCTGAGGAGCTGATAGGGCAGGGCAAGCTCGCTACGGACAAGGAATGTGCTCGCCTGGTTCATGTTGGCCGGCACCGTGACCGTGGAGCCTGGTGTATACGGCCTGGTTCCGTCCTGCGCCCAGGACCAGGCGACCGTCGCCTTGCCGGCCGTGTCGATCGCAATGCCGGTGATCTTCAGTGTCAGGCCCGTCGTGCTATAGGGCGCGAAGATCGCGCCGGCAACGGAAGGCATGCCCGCAAGCACGGACTTGGTGACCGACGGCTGCTGCGAGACGATATCGGCGATCGATCCCGCCGAGCGGCTGGCGCGCTTGGAGGCATTGAGGCCGACGGTAAGCTCGAAGGCACCGAGATAGAGCATCAGCAATACGGGAAAAAGAATGGCGAATTCGATCGCGCCGACGCCATCTTTGTCGCGAGCGAAGCGTCTCAGTATGCCAAGGCGCGCACTTTCTTTCCCGATCATGCTCTTGAGGCCGCTCACGGATAATTCTCGTTCTGAAAGGCTGCGGTTGCGACAATGAGATAGACTGATGCCGAGCCGTTGGTTGGATGTACGTTGGTAAGATAGGGGCGCAGCAGATCCGTTATGATCTGCCAGCGATAATAGGCGCGCACCATGTTCAGCGACTTGGCGCCGCCGGGGGTAAAAGTGAATCCGGTAGTGCTGAGATCGGAATAGGAGTTGAGAGGGATCGTCGTCGGCATGGATGCGAAGCTCGAATAGCTCTCCACATCGAGATAGAGGTTCGCCGGCGTCTGTAATTCGGAGGACGAGCAGGTAATGAGCACGGCAATCTCGTTGCAGAATGCCTGCCGGAACTGCTGCGAAGTCGTATTGGCTGCCGTAATCTGTCCGGTCCGGATCTCGCGTGACAGGGTGTCGACGGCGTTTGAGACAACTTGCTCCGCGGTAAAGGCGACGAAGGTCTCGATAATGGCAAAGACGATCAGAAAATAGGGGATCGCAAGCAGGGCAAATTCGATCGCTGCTGTCCCGTCCCGAGAACGCACGAATTCACGCAAGCCGCTTCGGGCACTACGACGTGCGCGGCCTGTATTGGCGTGAGGGGTATTATCTGGCGTCATGGGAAGTCCGCGGCGATTTACACGCGGACGACACTAGAATTGCTTTCTTGATAATCCGTTTCTCTTCTCTCCTCATATTTAGAGGAAACAAGGATTATCGTTTGCTGCTCTATTCTTTGAAAGTACTTTAGAATATTTGAGTTATCGAATGTTTCTATTGTCCGGCTGCAGCCGTTGGGGTCGTCGTCGTATTGTTCTGCTGGGCATGCTGTTCGCAATTGGGCGTGCACGACAGCACGGCGCGATCCGTCTGGCGGAAGACACGGACCGTATTGCCTTCGTCGATCGATACCAGGATCTGCTCGTCCACGATGGCATTGCCGTCGGTATCGAGCAGGATGATATTCGTCGTCCCGAAGCTGCGGCCGGTCAGCACGATGGTTTTCGGATCGGCCACCGTTGCATCGGCGACTTGCGAATTGCCGACAATGACCTTGCTAACAGGGCGATCCAGCTTCAACACCCGCGCGTGATCCATATAGACGCGCAGCATGCTTTCTCCGGCAGCGTGTGAAAACTGTGGCGTCATGCCGGCCATGGCGACAATGCCGGCAAGGAATGCTGTTCTGCCGCCGATTGGCATGGCTTGGCCTCGTGGAAAGCGATAGTGAAAAGAATTTCTGGATAGAATGGGAAAGAATGGTGAATGAACGATTAAACTCGCCTTCTAACATGTAATTATGGCGCAGCGTGTCCCACGCTGACCCTCCTCGTCGCCTTCTTCCGCAGATCGTGTATTAATTCGAGACGAATCGTATATCGTACTAATATTCATGCATCTAATAATTTCTATTTGGCTGAAGATTTTCTTTAAAAACGTAAAGAAGAACATGCAAGTCACATTAACTATTCTATTTTCGCTTTTGTATTTACTGCACATTAACCTAATTCTTTAAAGCGATGGAAACGGCGGGAAGCTACCGTGCAACTCATCCGATCAACGGCAACAGTTGGCGGACGTGCTGTCAACAAAGTGGAGTTAAACTTATGTCCAAGCTTTTTTCGCGTTTCCTGAAAGATGAATCCGGCGCGACCGCAATTGAATACGGCCTGATCGCCGCCCTGATCTCGGTCGCCATCATCACCGGTGCAACGACGCTGGGCGGCACGCTCAGCACGACTTTCAAGAACATTTCTGACCAGATGAACCACTCTGGCGCCGGCATTGGTACCAAGTAAAATATTCGCCTTAGAGGCTTAGTATTTTTCGGAAATCGCTCAATGAAATGAGCGGTTTCCGATATTGCGCATGTAGAGAGGATTTGGCATGCTGGAGGCTGCGGTATTATTGATCTTTCCGCTCTGCATGTCGATCGCAGCGATCTCTGATCTGCTGACCATGACGATCCCAAATCGCGTATCTTTAGCGCTCGCAATCTCGTTCTTGGTATTGGCGCCCGTTTTGGGATTGTCGTTTGCGGAAATCGCCATGCATCTTGCCGGTGCGGGTGCTGTGTTCTTTGCCTGCTTTACGCTGTTCGCACTGAACATCATGGGCGGCGGCGACGCGAAGCTGCTTGCGGCGGCTGCGCTTTGGTTCGGGTTCGATTCCTCTCTCATAGAGTTCCTGGTTTACGTCGCATTCATCGGCGGCGCAGTCACTGTTTTGGTCATCCTGCTGAGATCGCAGGCCGTCACCATCATGGCTATGGGCTTGCCATTGCCGCACTCATTGACGGGTGCCAAAAAAATCCCTTACGCCATCGCCATCGCGATTGGCGGGATGCTCGCCTTTCCCTCCTCGGCGGTTCTTCTGGCGGCAGCGACGTAAAAGTACTCCGAACCTTAACGAAGGAGTATAGGTGTATTTTTGAAAGAGAACGCTAATATACGCCAAGTAATCATGGTTAAATAACAATAAATGTAACCACGCATTAACCATAATTACACCAATTGCCGGTCATTCTGCAGGGCGAAGAATCCTGTTCCTCAAGGAATGACCATGAAACCCGCTCGCATAATGATCCTCGCAGTGGCAGCCGCCGCAGCCGGTATGGCCGGTCTGCTCGCGATGCGCCTGGCTGGTTCGCGCGATATCGTTCCCCAGCAGATTGCGGCGGTGGTGGAGAAGGAGGCGACGATCAATGTCCTCGTTGCCGGTGCCAATCTGCCCGTCGGTTCGCGTCTGAACGAGCAATCGATCCACTGGATGCCCTGGCCGGAAAGCGGCATCGTCAAAGGTCTCATCACTGAACGCGAGCGCCCAAATGCACTCAAAGATCTGACCGGTGCCGTTGTTCGCCTGCCGATATTCGAGGGCGAGCCGATCCGCGAGGAAAAGGTCGCCGATTCCAACAGCCGTATTCTTTCTTCGTTGCTGCCGGCGGGCAAGCGCGCCGTCGCCACCGAGATTTCCGTTGCCACCGGCGCAGGCGGTTTCATCCTTCCGAATGACCGCGTCGATGTCATCATGGTGCGCAAGGGTTCGCAGCAGCAGCTCGTCACCGAAACCGTGCTCAGCAACGTTCGCGTTCTGGCGGTCGATCAGCAGATCGAGGAAAAGCAGGACGGAAGCAAAGCTGTCGTTGGGGCAACCGCGACGCTGGAGCTGACGCCGGATCAGACGAAGGTCCTGGCGGTCGCGCATCAGATGGCCGATCGCCTGACGCTGGCACTGCGCTCCGTTGCCGATGCGCAGCAGCCCGATACGACGGCCGCCGATTATCTGCTGGCCGGGGACAATGGCGGCAGCATGATCCAGGTCATCAAATCGGGAGCGATCGTAACCGACGGCCCAAGCGGGCCGAAACCGCAATGAGAAGGGGCCAGACCATGTTAAAGACAAGCAAAAAAGCCAGCCTCCCCCTTGCCGTAAGCCTCTCCTTCTCGGTCGCCTTTGCCGGCCTGCCCTTGGCGAATGTTCCGGCCTTTCTGCGCACGCCCACGGCTTTTGCGGGCGGCTCGGACAGTATCGTCACAATAGCCGGCCTCGGCACGAAGCGCACTTTGAAGCTTGGTCTCAACAAGGCGCTTGTCGTCGATCTGCCCGCCGACGCCCATGACATCCTTGTCTCCGATCCCAAGATGGCGGATGCGGTGACGCGGACCTCGCGCCGCATCTATCTTTTCGGCAAGACGGTCGGCCAGACCAACATCTTCATCTTCGGCGCCGACGGCAAGGAGATCGTCAGCCTCGATCTCCAGATCGAGCGCGATATTGCTGGCCTGCAGGATAACATCAAGCGCTTCATCCCGGACTCCGATATCAACGTCGAGATCATCTCCGACAACATCGTCCTCACCGGCATCGTGCGCACGCCGCAGGATTCGATCCGCGCACAGCAGCTCGCCCAGGCCTTCCTCAAGGGAGGCGAAGCGACGACACGAAACCAGACCGCCTCCGGCAGCGGCGACAACAACGCAGTCGCCATTTTCGCCGAAGGGCGGCAGACCTCCCAGATCGTCAACATGCTGCAGATTGAAGGCGAGGATCAGGTGACGCTCAAGGTGACCGTCGCCGAAATCAAGCGCAGCGTCCTGAAGCAGATTGGTTTCGACAACCTGGTCAGCAATTCCTCCGGCCTGGGCGTTGCTCAACTCGGCAATATCGGAAACAGCGGAACCACGAATTTCCTGGGGGTAAACGGCGATCCCACAAACGCTACCGGCGCAGGTGGTATTTCGACACTCTTCAAATATGCGCTCGGCAAATACAATATCAGCACCTATCTGAATGCTCTCGAGCAGGCAGGTGCCGTGCGCACCTTGGCGGAGCCGACATTGACCGCCATTTCCGGACAGGCTGCTACCTTCAATTCCGGTGGTCAGACGCTCTATTCCACGACCGACAAGGACGGCAACACGACGATTACGCCCTATACCTATGGTATCACGCTGGCCTTCACGCCTGTGGTCCTGGCCGGTGGCCGCATCAGCCTGCATGTGCAGACCCAGGTCTCGGAACCGGTCGCATCGTCATCCACCCCGACCTACAACCAGCGTGCCGCCAATACTTCGGTCGAGCTGCCATCCGGGGGATCGATCGCGCTTGCCGGCTTGCTGAGCGATAACGTGCAGCAGACGACCTCGGGAACGCCGGGTGCATCGAAGATTCCGATCCTGGGTGCCCTGTTCCGTCAGAAGAGCTTCCAGCGGGATGAGAGCGAGCTTGTGATTATCGCGACACCCTATCTCGTGCGCCCCGTAGCGCGCGACAAGCTTGCCCGCCCCGACGACAATTTTTCTCCGACGAACGATGCCGGTGTCTTCTTCATGAACCGTGTCAACAAGATCTACGGCCGCAAGGATGGTCCGCCGGTCGCCGATGCCGATTTCCACGGCACAGTCGGCTTCATCTACAAGTGAGGAGCGGGACCATGACGCCAACCTTTTCAACGAGGTCAACGAGAGAGCAAGAGATGGCCAGCCTCGAACGCAATACACCCGGCGGTGCCGGGCCTCGTTTTTCAAGATCGATGCTGATCCTCCCGACATTGGCGCTGATATCGGCGGTCAGCAGTTGCGCGGGCTCCCCAGATGGCATGACGACGAGCGCCATCAGGGATGACTATCGCCAACGGCATCCCATCGTGCTCACCGAAAAGGAGCATAGCGTCGATATACCGGTCGCGGCCAGTGACCGGCACCTGACAACAGGCATGCGCGATACGGTTCGCGGTTTCGTTCAGGATTATCGCGCCCATGCAAGCGGCACGGTGGAAATCCTGTCGCCGCGGCAATCGCCAAATGCCTTCGCCGCATCGGCGCTCAACTCGCAAATCCGTCGGGAGCTGGTCACGAACGGTATTCCGTCGGCGCGAATCGTCAACAGCTATTACCCGGCCGGCGGCCCGGGCGATGCCGCGCCGATCCGCCTGCGCTTTACCGCAACGACGGCGGCCACCAACGCCTGCGGCCAGTGGCCGGACGACCTTTCGGACAACGCATTCGACAATCAGAACTACTATAATTTCGGCTGTGCGACCCAGCACAATCTGGCAGCGCAGGTCGCCAATCCGACCGATCTGGTTTCGCCGCGCGCGATGACTCCGATCGATGCCGATCAGCGCAGCAAGGTCATCAGCGATTATCGCAGCGGCTCAACCCCGACCAGCACGGCGACGGTCGGCGGCTTCGGTAGCGGTAATTGAATGCAAGAGACTGGCGCAACGGGATGAAATCATGAACGCCATCGAATATGATATAGGCTCGATTGCCCCCGAAGCGGAGGAAGCTTCGCGCTCGGGCAATCTAGACAATCTGCGGCTGCTGCCGCGTATTTCCATACATGCTTTTTGCGAAAGCGAGCAGCTGCAGCAGGTGATGGATCAGTGCGCCAACGATCGGCGCATGTCCAAGGTCAGCCTGCGGATTACCAGCGGCGGTGTGGCGGCTGCGGCGAACATGTTCGCCTCGGCGCCGACCCCGAACCTGATCATTCTGGAGACGCGCGCCAACCCACGCGGCCTCCTGGCGGAACTCGAGCCGCTCGCCGCCGTCTGCGATCCGAGCACCAAGGTCATCATCATCGGCTATCACAACGATATCGGTCTTTACCGCGAACTCATCCGCAACGGCATCTCAGAATATATCGTACAGCCGACCGATATGGTCGATCTGATGACGGCGGTGGCATCGATCTTCATCGATCCCGATGCCGAACCGCTCGGCCGCAGCATTGCCTTCATCGGTGCCAAGGGTGGGGTGGGCGCATCCACCATCGCCCATAATTGCGCCTTCGGCATCTCCAGCCTCTTCTCGACCGAAACCATTCTCGCCGATCTCGATCTGCCCTACGGCACCGCCAATATCGATTTTGACCAGGACCCGGCTCAGGGGATAGCCGAGGCCGTCTATGCGCCGGAACGCCTTGACGAGGTCTTTCTCGACCGGCTGCTGACCAAATGCTCGCAGCATCTGTCGCTGCTCGCGGCGCCCTCGATGCTGGACCGCACCTATGATTTCGAAGGGCAGGCATTCCTGCCGGTGCTCGACGTTCTCCAGCGCAGCGCGCCGGTGGCGGTTCTCGACGTGCCGCATGTCTGGACGGAATGGACGCGTTCGGTGCTTGGTGCGGTAGACGAGGTCGTCATCTGTGCCGCGCCCGATCTTGCCAATCTGCGCAATGCCAAGAACCTGATCGACGCTCTGCGCAAGCTGCGGCCGAACGATAAGGCACCGCACCTCATTCTCAATCAGGTCGGCATGCCGAAGCGCCCGGAGATCAATCCTTCGGAATTCTGCGCGCCGCTGGAGACCGACCCGATCGCCATCATACCCTTTGACATCAACCTGTTCGGTAATGCCGCCAACAGCGGGCAGATGATCTCCGAGACTGATCCCAAGTCGCCGATTGCGGAAACTTTCTCGCAGATATCGCACATCGTCACCGGGCGTGTTGCTTTGAAGAAGGCAAGAAAGGGCGGTTTGCTTGGCCTTTTAAAGCGGAAGTAACCCCATGATTTCGCATGGATTCGGAAAACCGATCTTTCGTGAAAGCCATGCAGCAGTAGTAGAATTGGATCGAAGACATGTTTGGCAAGCGCGGAAGTGAAGGTCCTGCAAAGAGCGGCGGCGCAATGCCTCCGCCGGCACCGGCGCGTGCACCCGCTCCCGCTGGCGGGCCAACGGCGCCGGCTGTGCTGATAGAGCCGTCCCGTGATGCCGCGCAGCCACGTCAGCAGGTCGCTCCGCCGCCAATGCAGACGCCAAGCCGGCGTCGCGTGGCGCGTACCGAAGAATATTACGATACGAAATCGCAGGTCTTCTCCGCGCTGATCGATACGATCGATCTCTCGCAGCTCTCCAAGCTCGGCAACGAGGCGGCGCGTGAGGAAATCCGTGATATCGTCAACGATATCATCACGATCAAGAATTTCGCGATGTCGATCTCCGAGCAGGAGGAATTGCTCGAGGACATCTGCAATGACGTGCTTGGCTACGGTCCGCTGGAGCCGCTGCTCGCCCGCGACGACATCGCCGACATCATGGTCAACGGCGCCGGCCAGACCTTCATCGAAGTTGGCGGCAAGACCGTCGAATCCGAAATCCGCTTCCGCGACAATTCCCAGCTTCTATCCATTTGCCAGCGCATCGTCAGCCAGGTTGGCCGCCGCGTCGATGAATCGAGCCCCATCTGCGATGCGCGCCTGCCCGATGGTTCGCGCGTCAACGTCATCGCCCCACCGCTGGCGATCGACGGTCCTGCACTCACCATTCGTAAGTTCAAGAAGGACAAGCTGACGCTCGAGCAGCTCGTCCGCTTCGGCGCCATCACGCCGGAGGGCGCGACGCTTTTGCAGATCATCGGCCGCGTGCGCTGCAACGTCGTCATTTCAGGCGGTACGGGCTCGGGCAAGACCACGCTTCTGAACTGCCTGACCAACTATATCGACCGAGACGAACGCGTCATCACTTGCGAAGATACCGCCGAACTGCAATTGCAGCAGCCGCACGTGGTGCGCCTCGAAACCCGTCCGCCCAACATCGAGGGCGAGGGTGAGATCACCATGCGCGATCTCGTCAAGAACTGCCTGCGTATGCGCCCCGAACGCATCATTGTCGGCGAAGTGCGCGGACCCGAGGTCTTCGACCTGCTGCAGGCGATGAACACGGGTCACGACGGCTCCATGGGCACGATTCACGCCAATACGCCGCGCGAATGCCTGAGCCGCATGGAATCGATGATTGCCATGGGTGGCTTCAGCCTGCCGGCCAAGACCGTGCGCGAGATCATATCCAGCTCCGTCGACGTCGTCATCCAGGCTGCCCGCCTGCGTGACGGTTCGCGCCGCATCACCCAGATCACCGAGGTGATCGGCATGGAAGGGGATGTGATCATTACCCAGGATTTGATGCGCTACGAGATCGAGGGCGAAGATGCGAACGGCCGGATCATCGGTAGGCACGTCTCCACCGGCATCGGCAAGCCGCATTTCTGGGATCGTGCTCGCTACTATAACGAGGAGCGGCGCCTGGCAGCCGCCCTCGATGAGATGGAACAGAAGGCGCAGTAGGGCTCGCGATGTTTGGTATCGATCCGATAGTGCTGCTGATTGTCCTGCTGACGGCGGTCTCCGCCGCCGCGGTCTGCTACGGCATTCTCTATTCACGGATCGAGACACAGAAAAAGGCCGATAGCCGGGTCAACCGGGTCAAGCAGGCCGAGACCGATCGCGCCAAGGTCAAGGCTGCACGCGATCGCGTCCAGGAAATGTCCAAGCGGCGCAAGTCGGTGCAGGACACCCTCAAGGACCTGGAGCGGCGACAGAGCGAAAACACGAAGAAGAAGCAGTCGCTGAAGGCACGTCTGGCGCAGGCCGGCCTGTCGTTGACGCCGTCGCGCTTCTACATCTTCAGCGTGCTCTTCGGTCTTTTCGTCATGCTGGTCTTTTTCATCGTCGGCGCGCCGCCCCTCGTCATTTTGGGAATGTTCTTTGCGTCCGCCTTCGGCCTGCCGCGCTGGGTCATCGGCTTCCTCATCAAGCGCCGGCAAAGCAAGTTTCTCGAAGAGTTTCCGAACGCACTTGATGTCATTACACGCTCGCTTCGCTCGGGCCTGCCGCTCAACGATGCGGTTCGGCTGGTGGCTGGCGAGGCGCGAGAGCCTGTCAAGACGGAGTTTCGGCGGGTGGTCGAGGCGCAGCAGGTCGGTCTTAGCATGTCGGACGCCTGCGCCCGCATCACAAACCACATGCCGCTGCAGGAAGTAAATTTCTTCTCGATCGTCATCGCCATTCAGGCGCAGGCGGGCGGCAACCTGTCGGAAGCCCTGGGCAACCTCTCGAAGGTGCTGCGCGAACGCAAGAAAATGAAGGCGAAGGTCAAGGCATTGTCGATGGAGGCCAAGGCATCCGCCGTCATCATCGGCGCTCTGCCCTTCATCGTGATGCTGCTCGTCTATCTGACGTCGCCGCAATACATGATGATCCTGTTCACCGACCCGCGCGGCCATCTGATCTTGATTGCCGCCGGCATCTGGATGTCGCTCGGCATCTTCATCATGCGCAACATGGTCAATTTCGAGATCTGAGCGGAAGGAGCCGCGTCGCCCATGTCCGATCTGGCAGCCAATTTGACCGATCCTGGCACTCTTCTTGCCGTTGTGGTTGCCATCGCCGTCTTCGCGACCTTCTACACGATCGCCATACCGCTGCTGGAGCGTGGCGATCTCAGCAAGCGCATGAAGGCCGTGTCGACAGAGCGCGAGCAGATTCGCGCTCGTGAACGCGCACGGCTGAGCGCAGAGGGCGGCAAGGCGTCGCTGCGCAGCCACAACAATCGAAACGTCAGACAGATCGTCGAGCGGTTTAACCTGCGCAATGCGCTAGTCGATGCCAATACCGTCAATCGCTTGCGGTCTGCCGGTCTGCGCTCGGAAAATGCGCTCAACATGTTCCTGGTGGCGCGATTCCTGCTGCCCTTCCTGTTTCTGGCTGTTGCGATCGTCATCGTCTTCGTTCTTGGCTGGTTTGCCGCAAAGCCCCTGCCGATCCGGCTGCTTGGCGTCATCGGCTTTGCCTATCTGGGCTTTTACGCGCCGAATATCTATATCTCCAATCTGGTGACCAAGCGCCAGAAATCGATCAAGCGCGCATGGCCGGATGCTCTCGACCTGATGCTGATCTGCGTGGAGTCGGGCATTTCAATCGAAGCCGGCATGCATCGCGTGTCCGAGGAAATGGCCGAGCAGTCCCCGGCGCTCGCCGAGGAAATGGTGCTGACCACGGCCGAGCTTTCCTTCCTCCAGGATCGCCGCACCGCCTTCGACAATCTCGCCGCCCGCACCCAGATCGAACTCGTCAAATCGGTCACGCAGGCGCTCATCCAGGCGGAACGCTATGGTACGCCGCTCTCGCAGGCCCTGCGTGTCATGGCGCAGGAAGGCCGCGACGAGCGCATGAACGAGGCGGAAAAGAAAGCGGCCGCACTGCCGCCGAAGCTCACCGTACCGATGATCGTCTTCTTCCTGCCGGTCTTGATGGCGGTCATTCTCGGCCCGGCGATCATTCAGGCAATGGACAAATTCTGAGCCGCCGACTTGCTCGCGGCATGCGGGCATGGTTATCTCCCATACAATATCGCCGACGGGCGTCAGGCGCATCGTTCCGGAAAGGCGCCGGGCGTTCGCGTCGCCCATATTGGGAGGTCTCGCATGTCATCCTTGGCAATATTTTTCAGTGTCATCGCAGCAGTCTTCATCGGGGCGGTAAGCCCTGGCCCAAGCTTCGTGCTCGTTTCGCGCATCGCTGTTTCCCGCTCGCGCAAGGCAGGTCTTGCCGCGGCCTTCGGCATGGGAACGGGCAGTGTCATTTTCGCGACCTTGGCCCTCTTCGGCTTGAGCGCATTGCTGATGAAAGTCGAATGGCTGTATCTGGCGCTAAAAGTCGCCGGTGGCCTCTATCTGATCTATGTCGGTATCCGCATCTGGCGCAGCGCCGCGGACGATCTTCCCATCGATGCACCAACGACGCCGGCGGCAGGCGGTGTGATGCGCAATTTCCTCTTTGCGCTCGGCACGCAGCTCAGCAATCCGAAGACGGCCATTTTCTACGGCAGCATCTTCGCTGCGCTCCTGCCGGCGGCTCCGGATCCCTGGCTGCTGTTTACGGTTCCGCCCGCAGTCTTCCTGGTCGAAGTGGGCTGGTACACGGTGGTAACGCTGGCCTTTTCTTCGAACCGGCCGCGCGCCATCTATCTCGGTGCGAAGTTATGGATAGATCGGGTGGCCGGCGTCGTGATGGGTGCCCTCGGCGCGCGGCTTGTCGCCGAGGGGTTGCCGCGCCACATCTGGCGTTAAGGCCTGCGGCTACCGGGCATGCGCCCCAACCGCTCCGTTAACGAGTGCCGTTTTGAAAATTGGGTAGCCGTTGTGGCTCTCCCGCTCTATTGCCGGGCTACTTTCCTGTTATCGCCACTGGCGGCAAGCTTCTGCCAGGAGTTCTGCTGCGCCAGCATGCCGCGCAGATAGGCAACGTTGGCGTTTGCCTGTTGCGGCGTCAGTTCCTGGCGAGCGATTTGTTCGGCTTCCGCAAAGCGGCCCTGCAGGCCGACGACGAGCGCCAGGTTCTGCCGCACGCGACTATCGGCGCCCGGCTGCGCGACGGCCGTGCGGAGATAGTTTTCCGCATTCTTGAGGTCGCCGGTCAGCACGTAGGACATACCAAGATTGGAAAGGACCGTCGGCTCGTTGGGGGCGAGCACCAGCGCATCGCGATATTTGGCCCGTGCATCGCTGGAACGTCCGAGCTGATCGAGGATGGCGCCCTGCGCTGAAACCAGCCGCCAGTCCGGCCGGTCCGGCAGCTGTGCGCGGTCAATGGTCGAGAGCGCTTCGTCGAGCTGCCCTGCCGCCGCCTGTGCCTTGCCATAGGCGGCCAGGACGCCGCGGTCGGTCGGATTGGCGATCGCCACCTGCTGCATGACCGCAAGCGCCTGGTCATTGCGGCCGCTCATGCGCAGCGCATTGGCGTAGTTGACGCCGGCATCGCGATCCTTGGGATTGGCGTCATAGGCTTTGCCGAACGTTGCGGTCGCCTGAGCGAGTTCGGTGCTGTTCATCGTATCGAGAGGCTGCGACGTCTTGGGAATCGAGCCCGTCGTCATCCGGTCTTTTCCGGTCGTCGAGCAGCTTGCGAGCGCGAGCGCCAGAAGCGCTGCCGAAGCTCCGCGGAAAAGAAAGGTTCTGAATGAAGACGTAGCTGAGACGGCGGGCATGTCGCGTATCCCTGAATTCCTTATACTTGCGCCCGGCCTAGAATCGGAACAGGGAAAGGTTCGACGCAATGTTCGCTCCAGCAATAATCTGTTAACCCTAACAGACAGTTAACTCTTGATTCTTCTCAGTCACCGCCAAAGGATAGTCATGGCCCCCTTTCAATTCATCGAGCGCGCGACGCCTTTCAATTCGAAGGGTGGCGCGACTTTGCCGATCTTTGCCGTCACTCCCGCGCATATCGAGACGGGCACCATCGATCCCATCGCGCTCGATTGGGCACGCAAGGCGGGTTACAAGGCAGAGAGCGGCTCGTTGTTGCTGATCCCGACTGCAGAAGGGCATCTGGGCGGCGCTCTGTTCGGCCTTGGCTCCAATCCCTCGGAGCAGCCTTTCCTGACGGGCAAGCTTGCACGCAGTCTGCCGGCCGGCGACTGGCATATCGAGACGGCACCCTTGACGGCAAACCGGCTCTCGCTCGGTTTCGGCCTCGGCAGCTATCGCTTCGACCGCTACAAGTCGGAAAAGGCCGCGGCACCGACGCTGATGATCCCGCGCGATGCCGATGCTGCCGATATCAAGCGCCAGCTCGCCGGTGTCTTCCTTGCCCGCGATCTCATCAACACGCCGACCAACGACATGGGTCCGGAGCAGCTCGAAGCGGCCTTCCGGGCGCTTGCCGAGCACTACAAGGCAGACATGTCCGTCATCATTGGCGATGATCTCCTGAAGGAGAATTTTCCGCTGGTCCATACGGTTGGACGCGCGAGCGCCGATGCGCCGCGTCTCCTGGAACTGCGCTGGGGCAAGAAGGGTCATCGTCGCATCACCCTGGTCGGCAAGGGGGTGTGCTTCGACACCGGCGGCCTCGATATCAAGCCGGCATCCTCGATGCTGCTGATGAAGAAGGATATGGGTGGCGCCGCCAATGTCATGGGGCTGGCGCTGATGATCATGGATGCCAAGCTCAAGGTCGATCTTCGCGTCATCATTCCGGTCGTCGAGAACTCGATTTCCTCCAACGCCTTCCGTCCCGGCGATATCTACAGGAGCCGCAAGGGCCTGACCGTGCAGATCGACAATACCGATGCCGAGGGCCGGCTGATCCTCGCCGATGCGCTGGCTTATGCCGATGAAGACGCGCCGGACCTGATGATCGACATGGCGACGCTGACGGGTGCAGCCCGCGTTGCGCTCGGCCCCGACCTGCCGCCCTTCTTCACCGACGATAGCGAACTTGCCAGCGATCTGACCGAGGCGAGCCTGGAGACGGATGACCCGCTGTGGCGGATGCCGCTCTACATTGGCTACGACAAGGATATCCGGACCAAATTCGCCGATATCACCAATGCTCCATCAGGCGGCATGGCCGGCTCCATTACGGCTGCCCTGTTCCTCAAGCGCTTCGTGACGAAAACACCGAGCTGGGTGCATTTCGATATCTATGGATGGGCGCCGAGCGAGCGGCCGCATTCCCCCGGCGGCGGCGAGGCACAGGCGATCCGGGCGCTGTATCACCATATCAGGCAGAGTGTGCGGTAGGCGCTACATTATCGCGAGCAGATGGGGGTCGACTATGCCGCACCTCTGATACCCCCTCTGTCGCGACAGCGACAGAGGGGGGCGCATCCTCCGCGAATTCTATGGCTCGAAAATCCATCTTCGAAGGAGCTAGAACCAAAACATCCCCTTGAAACCGCCATGATCTTGGCCGAGACTGGAACGGCAGCGTAACGAATTCCGGGGTTGCCCTTGCCGCTTGAACTCACCGCCTCGCAGGCTCTCGGCCTCTGGCATGGCGTGACGCTCGCTCAGGTGCGCCGCGAGGATCATGATTTGACGCTGCGGCAGACGGCGATTCTGCTGCAGATCTATCTTGTGCCGCCTCCCCATACCGTGCGCGGTCTCGCCGCGACGCTGGGCGTCACCAAGCCGGTCATCACCCGGGCGCTTGATACCATGGGCGTGATGGGGTTGGTCGATCGTGTCCGCGATGAGCGCGATCGTCGCAATGTCATCATTAAGCGGACGGTCACCGGTGCGCTCTATCTTGAAAAGCTCGGCGATCTCATCATCGAGCAAGGCCGAAAATTATAACCTCAGGAATTCCACCATGATGCTCGACCGCCGTCTCAATGCTTTCAGGCCCGATCTCGCCGAGGCTTCTCTCAAGGGCAAGGTCGAGGCCGAGCGCTTCGTCGAGGGTATTGCTGCACGCGTTGCCGTCCCGGTCGTTGCGCTTCGGCCGAAGCCGGATCTCGCCTCGGGCATCGATACCGAGCTACTGATGGGCGAAGAGGTGAGGATATTCGAGCGCCGCGACGGCTGGTGCTGGGTCAAGGCTCTGTCCGATGGTTACGTCGGCTATCTCCCGGAAACGGCGATCAAGGAGGGTGCGGCACCCCCGAGCCACATCGTCGTCCCGCAGCGCACCTTCCTCTATCCAGAACCGGAGCTGCGCAAGCCGCACGTTGCAATTCTCTCCATGGGCAGCCTCGTGCATGTGGCCGGCACGGCGGAGGCGCGCGGCAATCATTATGTCGTCCTGGAGGATGGCACTGCCATTTTCGCAAAGCATGTCCAGCCGATCGGCTACAACGAGGGCGGCGACTTCGTCGATGTCGCCTTATGCTTCCTTGAGACGCCCTATCTCTGGGGGGGACGCTCGGGCCTCGGCATCGATTGCTCCGGCCTCGTGCAATTGGCACTGTCGATGACGGGCCGCGCCGCGCCGCGCGATACCGACATGCAGGCCGCCGGCCTTGGCCAGCCTATCGAACGCGAGGAGTTGAAGCGCGGCGATTTCGTCTTCTGGAAAGGTCATGTCGCGATCATGGAAGATCCGGACACCATCGTTCATGCCAACGGCCATACCATGACCGTCGCCCGCGAGAATTTTGCCGCAGCCATTGAGCGTATCGGTTGGCTCTATGAGCGGCCGACCGGCTACCGCCGTTTCATCGACTGACTGCGCTGCGCAACCCTGTTGCCGCAGCGCCCGCCGGCCTTCGCAACAGGTCGGTCTACGGCGTGCGCGGGCGCGCTATCCAGATGCCGGCGACGATGACGATGCCGCCAAGCGCCTGCAGCAGGGTGACGTTTTCGCCAAACAGGAACCAGGCGAAAACGGCGGCCGCGATCGATTCCAGGAAAATGACGAGCGAGGAGAAAACGGTTGGCAATCGTCCGAGCGCCACCGAAAGCAGCCCCTGTCCGCCGGCGTGGCTGACGAGGCCGAGCGCGAGAAGCACGCCCCACCCCGAGATCGACTGCGGCAGGATACGCGGCTCGAAGAAGAAGGCGATCAGGAACAGGATCGCCGAGGTTATGATGCTCAATTCGAAGGTGACGCGCGCGGCATTGGTCCCCGGGCGCGCCGCGCCGACTGCCAGGAAATAAAGGCCGAAGAAGGCGCCGGTGATGATGGCGAGCGCATCGCCGACGGCCCGGTCCGGATTGAATGCCAGGCTTTGGACAACGAGTGCCGTGCCGCCCGCAAGGCAGACGAGGAGACCGAGAAGCGTGGCGCGGCTGACACGCTGTCTCAACAGAAGCCAGCCGAAGATCACGACCCATAGCGGCGCCATCGTCGCGAAGAAAGTGGCGTTGGCGATCGTCGTCCGCATGATCGAGAGATGCCAGAAGAACAGGTCGCCCGTGAAGGCAATGCCGGCGAGGATCGTCGGTATCGTAAAGCTGGCGCGGGGTGCATCGGGTTCGGCAGCCTCGCCATATCGCATCCATATCCAAAGGATCGGCAGCGCCAGAAAGACACGCCAGAAGGCGCTGGCGAAAGGCCCGACATCGGCAAGACGCACGAGGCTGGGCGAGATGCTCATGGCCAGCGCCGCGAGGATCATCGCGACAACGCCAAGGAGAAAGCCCTTCGTATCTTCGCTTTCCCCGAGGCCCGCGCTGCGCATATCGTATTCGGTGTCCGGCTGTGACATTCTCGTGCCTTTGCAAGTCAGATGATGTGTGGCGCAAAGCTAGTACATAGGGGAAGAGGATTTGGCTCCATTTTGACGGCTTTCATGCAATTTTGTTTCCTCTTTGCGGTAAGGATGTATTGAAATGCGCAAACCCGCCGATCTCGATGAGTTCGACCTGGCAATTCTCGAGATTCTCCAAAAGGACAGTACGGTTCCGCAACGGGAGATCGGTGAACGGATCAACCTGTCGGCGCCGGCTGTGCAGAGGCGCATCAAGCGCATGCAGGAAAGCGGCGTCATCCAGGCCAATATTGCGGTCGTCGATCCGGCGGCGATAGGCCTGCCGATCACTATCGTCGTCGAGGTCCATATCGCCAACGAGCCGTACGACCTCATCAACGCGATCAAGCGCAGCTTCCTCGAAGCGCCGGAAGTGCAGCAATGCTACGGGGTCACCGGCGAGGCCGATTTCGTGCTCATCATCGTCGTCCCCAGCATGTCCGCCTATGAGGAGGTGGCCCGGCGTCTGTTTTACGACAATCCGAATGTCACGAAGTTCAAGTCGCTCGTGACCATGGACCGGGTCAAGGTCGGTCTTTCGCTGCCATTGTCGCTGGACTAGCTGGCTGTCTGAAAGTTCTGTTCACGCCGGTCGCTTCGGCCAGTTCGTCACGCCGCCGGTCCAGTCCTCATAGGCTTTGGAAAGCCGCAGTACCAGCATATCGTCGAAGCGCGGGCCGATGATCTGCATGCCGATCGGCATGCCGGAGCGGGAGAAACCGCAATTGATCGATGCCGCCGGCTGCTCCGACATGTTCCACGGAACGGTGAAGGCGATATGCTCGAAAGGTCGCGCCGGATCGTTGGTGGGCGAAGCCCATTCGGCGGGATAGGAGACGATCGGATTGGTTGGCGAAAGCACGGCATCCACCTCTGCGAAGAGCTTGGCGCAGCTCCTGCGCATCTCGTAGGTCTGATTAAAGCCGCGAACGGCATCGACGCCGCTGATACCGGCGCCGCCCTTCGCCCAGCTGTAAATATAGGGCAGGATGCTGTTGCGGCGTTCCTCGCTCAAAGCCGTCATATCGCCCCAGAAGCGCGCGCGCCAGAAGGTATCGAGGCCGTCCAGCATCTGCCTGGTCAGCACCGGCGCGACATCGACGATGATGGCGCCCGCTTCCTCGAAGCGTTTGGCGGCAGCAGTGACAGCATCGCGTATCTCGTCCTCGACGGGCAGGCCGCAGCCTGCATCCAGCATAAGGCCGATCTTCATGCCACGGATGTCTATATCGAGATCCATCCAGTCGATCCCGTTCGGCGGCAGGCTGGTGCTGTCGCGCCAGTCGGGTCGCGAGAGCGTTGCCATGGAAAAGGCGGCATCTTCGACCGTGCGGGTCATCGGTCCGGCGCATCGGCCGAGATAATAGGGATCGATCGGAATACGGCCATTGCTCGGCTTGAAGCCGAAAACGCCCGTCCACCCTGCCGGCAGGCGTATCGAGCCGCCGATATCGGTGCCGATATGCAGCGGTCCATAACCGGCAGCGGCAGCGGCAGACGCGCCGGCGCTGGAGCCGCCCGGATTTTGGCTGGTGTCCCAGGGATTGCGGCTGAGCTTGTGAAAGCTCGAAAGGCCTGACGAGAGCATACCGTAATCGGGGCAGGTGGTTTTCGCGAAAATCACCGCGCCATCCTCGCGCATCCGGGCGGCGATGGGCGCGTCCTCGGCAGCGGGAATGAGCTCGACCGCCGCCGTGCCGAGCGGCACCGGCTGACCCTTGGTGGCGATCAGCTCCTTCAGCGTTACCGGAATGCCGTCCAGGGTTCCAAGCGGCGCGCCCTTTGCCCAGCGCTCCGTGGAGGCCGCGGCTTGTCGGCGAGCATCCTCCGGATCATAGGCGTAAAGAGCAGCGATTGTCGGCTCCCATGCGTCGATATGCGTCTCGAGCGCCAGCCAGTATTCGCTGGGAGACAGGCTCTTGTTGGCAAATTTGTGCCGGAGGTCTCGGATGGAAAGATCGGTAGGTTCGGTCATGGTCTATACTCTTCATGTCTCAATCAGCGCGTCGCCTCGCGGGGGTCGAGGAGATCGCGCAGCCCGTCGCCGAGCAGGTTGAAGCCGAGCACGGAGAGCGCAATGGCAAGCCCCGGCAGCAGGGCGAGCCACGGCGCAACGTGGAAATAGGTCTGCGCATCGGCCAGCATCCGACCCCAGGTCGGCGCGGGGGGCGGTACGCTCAAGCCCAGGAAGGCGAGTCCGGCTTCGGTCAGGATCGCAAGGCCGAGCTGGATGGTCGCCTGGACGATGATGCTGCCCATGATGTTGGGCAGGACATGGCGCAGCGAGATGGAAAGCTGCGTATTGCCGATGGCGCGTGCCGCCAGCACATAGTCGCGGCTCCACGCCTGCAAGGCAGAGCCGAGCGCGACGCGGGCGAAGACCGGCACCATGAAAACCGCAATGGCGATGATTGCCGTGGAGCGCCCGGTTCCAAGAAATGCACCGAGGATCATGGCCGAAAGGATCGGCGGCAGGGCGAAGATCACGTCGCAGGCGCGCATGACCAGCGCCTCGAACAGGCCGCGTTGGGCGGCGGCGGAAACGCCGATGATCGTTCCGAGCGTCCCGCCGATCGCAACCGCCGAAACGGAGATTGACAGCGAATTCCAGCAGCCCGCCATCAGCATCGACAGGACGTCGCGGCCGATCTGATCGGTGCCGAGAAGTCCGAAGCCGAAGGGTGGCTGCAGCTTGTGGAGGATCTGCATCTTCGCCGGCGGTACCGGTGTCCAGAACAAGGAGACGATGGCGACGCCGACAAGAGCGAGGATAATGAGGGCGCCGACGATCAGATTCATCCGCCGCAGCGCCCGAAAACGACGGCGGGAAGACGTCGCAGCGATTTTGGTCTCGACTGCAGTCATCGCGCACCTCCTGCTCGCAATCGTGGATCGATGGCGAGATAGGAGAGATCGACCAGAAAATTCACGACGATGACGAGGCCGGCAAAGAACAGCACGACATCCTGCAGAACGATAACGTCGCGCTGGCTGAGTGCCTGATAGGCGAGGCGGCCGAGGCCGGGCAGGGTAAAGACATTTTCAATCAGCACGGCGCCGGCGACGAGAAAGGTGAATTGCAGCCCGAGAATGGTCAGCACCGGCACCAGCGCGTTCGGCACCACATGTCCCCAGAGCACGCGGCTGCGTGACAGGCCCTTGGCGATCGCCGTGCGGGCAAAATCCTCATGCAGCGTGTCGAGCACGGCCGAGCGCGTCACGCGGGTCAGCACTGCCGCCTGCGGCAGCGCAAGCGCGATCGCGGGCAACACCAAAGATTTCAGGGAGGGCCAGAATCCGCTTTCCCAACCGGGAAAACCGCCGGCCGGCATCCAGCCGAGCGAGGTGGCGAACAGAAGAACCAGCAACAGGCCGACCCAGAAGCCCGGCACGGCGATGCCCATCTGCGAAAACAGCGTGGCGATGATATCGAAGACGCCGCCGCGTCTCGCCGCTGCTGCAACGCCGAGCGGTACGGCGACAATAACCGACAACAGGATGGCAAGCAGCGCAAGCGGCAGGGTAACGGCAAGCCGCTCGGCAATCAGGCCTGCGACCGGAACACCATAGGTATAGGACGTGCCGAGATCCCCCGCCAGTGCGCCGGCGAGCCATTGGCCGTAGCGGACAATCAGCGGCTGATCGAGACCCATATCATGCCGGAGCGCGGCAAGTGTTTCCGGCGTCGCCGATGTGCCGAGCGTGATAGCGGCCGGGTCGCCCGGCAGCAGCGCCATGACGGCAAAGACCAGCAGCGAGACGGCAATCAGCGTCAGCACAAGTCCGAAAATCCGGCGGGTGAGCAGTACGATCATAGCAGGT
The DNA here is from genome assembly GCF_020871915.1 of Rhizobium sp. AB2/73. NCBI lineage: Bacteria > Pseudomonadati > Pseudomonadota > Alphaproteobacteria > Hyphomicrobiales > Rhizobiaceae > Rhizobium > Rhizobium sp. AB2/73. The sequence continues at coordinate 3,766,024 of NZ_CP067071.1, forward strand.
CCATGGCCAGGCTAATTCGGCTAAGAATGCGGAGTTGGTGCGGCCTTTAACACCACCTTCTCCCCGCTGGGGAGAAGGAGTTGGTCGTCGTGCGCGAAAGAAACACCAAGATCATGCCCAATCAAACTGTTTGAGCGGTCAGTCTTCCCAGGAAACGTTGGTCAGCACGTTGGAAGGGATCGGTTCGTTCTCCCAAAGACCCCTGAGCTTCTTGTCCCATACGCCGAGCTTCGGCATGACGAAGAGGAAGAGCGCCGGCACGTCCTCGGCAAGAATGCTCTGCGCCTCGCCATAAAGCTTATTCTGCTCGGATACATCGGACGTGAGCTGGATCTTCTTCATCAGCTCGTTGAAGGCGGGATTCTTGTAGTTGAAGTAATAGGGATCGCGCGAATAGATATCGATATCCAGCGGCTCGGCATGGGCGACGATGGTCATGTCGTAGTTGCGGCCGGTGAAGACATCTTGCACCCATTTCGCGGGGAATTCCGTCGGTTCGATGTTCATCGTCACGCCGATATCGGCAAACATCGCCTGCATCACCTGGGCGCTACGCGGCGCATAAGCCATCTGCGGCGTCTTGATGGTAAAGGTGAAACCGTTCGGATAGCCGGCTTCGGCAAGCAGCGCCTTGGCCTTGGCGGTGTCGTAGGGCAGCGTGCCGGTCAAGTCCTTGTAACCGGGATCGTTCGGCGTGTAGTGACTGCCGATCGCGGTGCCTAAACCGGACCACGCACCTTCGATGATCGTCTTCCGGTCGAGCGCCATCATCAGCGCCTGGCGCACGCGCTTGTCGTCGAAGGGCTTGCGGGTGTTGTTCATGCCGGCCACGACCTTGAGTTCGGTATTGCCGACCTTGGTCGTCAGCCTGGCGTCGCCCTCGAAGGAACTCATGAGCTCCGGCGCGGCAAATTCCGGAAAGGCATCGAGATCGCCGGCCTTCAACGCCGCTGCCTCCGCCTGCGGATCGGAAATGAAGCGGAAGGTTACCTTCTCGAGCTTCACGTCGACCGACTTGTTCCAGTAATCCGGGTTCTTGACGAGGTCGACATGGTCGCCCTTCGCCCAGGAGGAGAATTTGAACGGGCCGGTGCCGATGGGCGTCGTCTTGTCGTTGGCCGAGGATTTCGGCCCGACCATCACGGAGCTCGGCCAGCCTAGCCAATAGAGAAGGCTGCCGGTCGGCGAGGACAGATGCAGCACAAGCGTTTCCGCATCCGGCGTATCGATAGAGGCGATGGTCGAAAAGAAGCGCTTCTGCGGGTTGACCGAGTCGGCGCCGCGGGCGCGATCGAGCGTGAACTTGGCGGCAGCCGAATCGAAGGCTTCGCCGTCATGGAATTTCACGCCGGTCTGCAGCTTGAACGTATAGGTCAGGCCGTCAGGCGAAATCTCCCAGCTCTTGGCGAGCTGCGGCACGATCTTGCCGTTTTCGTCGATGGCAACCAGGCCTTCGAAAATGTTCTGCCAGGTGACCTGGCCGATGGCGACGGGCGCGGCGATCGTCGGATCGAGACCCGTCGGCTCGACGCTCATGCCGAGATTGAGTGTCGTCTTCGCGGCTTCAGCCTGTGTCAGGGCCATCATTAGCAGGCCGGCAGAAACTGCGGCGCCATAGGCAAGCCGGCGCGCGACGTCGCCCAGGCTTGGGCGTGAAAACTTGGTCATGTCGGTTCCCTTGCTTTTGCCCGCACGTCCGGCTTCCCTCCGGCTTGCGGTCTTTTTCAGGATAGTGTCATCTCACAGGCGCACACACAATTCCGAAAATGTGTGCTCGGTGTAGCCGAAACCGCTACACCGCTTTCGTGCTTTACAGTGTGTCGTTCAATCCTGCCTCCCTCTGGCGGAAAGTTGCTGGCGCATGAAGCGCTCGATGAAGTCGAGCAATTTGCCGGCTGCAAACGAGAGCTGGCGATCGGGCGCGACGCAGAGATCGACCGGCGTCCGCACCCCCATGCCGCCAGCAACGGGCCGTGCGACGAGCTGCCCCGCCTCGATCTCCCTTTGAACGGTGAGTGCCGGCAGCATGGTAATTGCCGCGCCGCGCAGTACCAGCTCCTTCTGCATTTCAAGCGAGCCGGTCTCAAAGACTGGATCGAGCCTCAGCCCCTCACGTTCGAAGAGTGCGTCGAAGGCTTGCCTTGCGCCGAAGGAGCGATCGGGGACGGCAAGCGCGTGGGCCGAGATTTCCGCAAGTGTGATCTCGCTGGCGGCAGCAAGCGGATGAGAGGCGGCAGCGATCACGTCATAGACGAGCTCGGAACGCAGGCGCACCTTTGTGCCGGAAAGCGGCGGAGCAAACAGCGTCACCGCAATATCGGCCTCGGCATTGTTGACGGCTTCGATGGCGCCGCGGGCGCTGGTAATGGTCACTTCGAAGCGCAGGCCGGGATAGTGCAGGCTGAATTCGGCCAGCGCCGGAGCAAGGATATTGGCGACCGATGCGCCATTGGCATAGATGCTGACGGTCCCGCGCTGCAGGCCTTTCAGGTCTTCGATCAGCTGGTGAACATGATCGAGCTCGCGCAGCGTCCGGCCGGCGCGTTCCGCCAGCAATTCGCCAGCCGCCGTCAATTTGATGCCGCGGGCACTGCGCTCGACCAGCTGCGTCCCGAAATGATATTCGAGATTCTCGATCTGGCGGCTGATGGCCGTCGGCGCCACGTTCAGGTTTTCAGCCGCCTGGCGCATCGAATTGGTGCGCACCAGCTCGTCGAAATAGATCAGCGCGCGGATCTGCATGCGCGGGATCTCCCGTTAGATGGCAGGCTTGGCGAAGCGATCCTGCCACGCCGCCTGCCCACCTTCGACCGGCAGCGCCGCCGCCTCATAAACGCCGCGGGCGATGGCGCGCGCCATGACGATGGCGGCGAGGTGGCAGAGCTCCATGAAACCAGGCATATCGTCGCGAGGGTGCTTGCCGGTAGAGGCGGCAAATACGGTATCGCCGTCGAGCGGCAGATGCGTCGGTAAAAGCGCACGCGCAAAGCCGTCGTGAGCGCAGATGGAGAGGCGATGCGCCTCGGCCTTAGTCAGCTGAGCGTCGGTGACGACGACGCCGATGGTCGTGGCGGTGATGTTGGTGCCCTTCAGCCGCAGGCGTGAATCGACCACCTGCGGCATGCCGAGACCGCCAAATTCGTCCTTCTGCTCGAAGGGAGCCGCCCAGAAATGCGGGCCGTCGCCGATGGTGGCGGAACCGAGCGCATTGACGGCGACGATGGCGGCGATCCTGTATCCCTGGCTGCTGACGGCGCTTGCCGAGCCGAGCCCGCCCTTCACCGTTGCCGTCGTGGCGCCGGTACCGACGCCGATTGTGCCGAGCGCGAATTGCCCTTTATTTGCAGCCTTGAAGGCGGCATATCCCATATCGCGATAGGGCGAGTGCAGCCCCCAATCCTTGTTGCCGCCGTTGATGAGATCGAACAGGATCGCCTGCGGCACGATTGGCACCAGCGCATCGCCAACCTTCAAGCCCCGGCCGATCTCCCGCAAGCCTGCTTGCACCCCACCTGCCGCATCGAGGCCGAAGGCCGAGCCGCCTGAGAGCACGAGAGCATCCACAGCACCGACCGTCATTGCAGGGTCCAGCAATGCGGTATCCCGTCCGCCCGGCGCACCGCCGAGAACGGTGCATGAGGTGATAGCCGGCTCATCGAAGACGACGGCGGTGACGCCGGAGCCGAGCGCAAGATCGGTGGAGTGACCGACAGCGACGCCTTCGACATCGGTCAGGAGATTGAGGAGGTCAGCCAATGAAAAATCCTTCGCCGTTTACAACGCGAGGTCGCCATGGCGATAGGATCGTAAAGAGGGGGAAAAGACAAGATGGGTTTGTTCAACCCGAGCGGTCCGGGACCGGAGGTTTTGGAGCTTCGGCGTTTCAAAAGGGAGCCGGCGGAAGCTTCCTTCGCAGGAAGCGACACGATGGCCTCAAATAAAAAAAGCCCCCACCCTGATCTATCAAAGGGTGAGGGCTGGGGATGGGAATGAGTAAAAGCGCAGGTGATCCGGCCCATCAAACATGGATCGGTTTTGCCTGCTGGCGGGAAAGAAGGTCGCGGATCGCAAGCTTCACTTCGTCCGCATTTCTGAAATGCTGCTCGTCCAGATCGTGGACATGATATTTTACAGCGATGAACTTGAGCCGATCCTGATCGGGAACGACGATGCCGACGGGGACGCCGGCGTATTCGATGACTTGCTTCTTCATAAATAGACTCCCTCTGCGCACGCACGGCGCAGACATGGCGAATTGACTGTCTTATTCCGGGAAGGAGGACGAACGTCACATTCGACAGCACGGGCGGGAGAGTGCGCCCGAGCGGTCATTGCCAAGCACGGACCGCCTGGGGATCGAAGCAATGACTTTTCTATTCAGCATGTCACTTCCTCAATTGGCGTTGTACTTGCTAGGGCCCCATGAGGGGGCACCGCGATCGGTGTACTATTATCTACTACATTAGTAGATAATAGCGGTTGCATCCTCAGAAACATATTCCGAAAGATGTCAAAATGTCGACGATCGGGAAAATAAAATTCCGAGCGCGGCGGGTTGCGGGGAAGGTTGTCTTAAAACCTTCGGATTGCCACCCGTGCCGGTACGGCTCGCCGATCACCGAGCAACAAATAGGAACTGGCGCGAGATTCGACAATGCCCCGGCAGCATTAAAATTCACGCGCCGCTAAAACACCTCAATGGTTAATGGCGTGACGAGAACGTCAAAATCTATCCTCAAGCACCTTTTCCAGGGCCTTCACGAAGAAATCGGCGCTCTCGGCTGCGAGGCATAGCGGGGGCTTGATCTTCAGCACATTCAAGTGATCGCCGGTCGGCTGCATGATGACCCCGAGATCGAGCAGATGCTCGCAGATCGCAGCCGTTTCTTCGGTCGCCGGCATCAGGCTTTCGCGGTCGCGCACGAATTCCACGCCGAGATAAAGCCCCGTGCCATGCACGGCGCCGATCAACGGGAATCGATCCATGAGAGCGACCAGCCCCGCCTTCAGCCTGTCACCGATGACGCGGGCATTTTCCTGCAGATTCTCATCCTTGAGGATATCGAGAACGGTGAGACCGACGACGCAGCTCACCGGGCTGCCGCCGGCGGAAGAGAAGAAATAGCCTTCCTTTTCCAGCGATTCGGCGATCTCGCGGCGGGTGATGACGGCGCCGAGCGGATGGCCGTTGCCCATGCCCTTGGCGATGGTGATGATGTCGGGCGTGACGCCCTGCGTTTCGAAGCCCCAGAAATGCTCGCCGAGACGGCCGTAGCCCACCTGCACTTCATCGGCGATGCAAAGGCCGCCGCGTTGGCGCACTGCATCATAAACGCCTGCGAGATAGCCATGCGGCAGCGCGATGCCGCCGGCATTGCCGTAGACCGGTTCGGCGATGAAGCCGGCAAGGCCGTCGCCCTTTTCGTCGATCGCCCGCAGTTTCGCCATGACGTCGCCGAGATAATGCGGGGCAGAATCAGGGCCGCGGAACGGCCCGCGATAGGTATTCGGCGAGAGGACGGGGTGCACCCAATCCGGCCGTGTCGTCAGCGCCTGCGGATTGTCGGCAATCGAGGTGGAGACGGCGTCACTCGCAACCGTCCAGCCGTGATAGGCCTCCAGCAGGCAGAGCATGTTTCTCTTGGCCGTGTGCGCCCAGGCAAGGCGGATCGCCAGATCGTTGGCTTCTGAACCGCTGTTGACGAGGAAGACGCTGTCCAGTCCCTCAGGTGCCAGCGTTGCCAGCCGCTCGGAGAATTCGGCAACGGCGGCATAATGGAAGCGGGAGTTGGTATTGAGACGAGACCATTGCTGGGCGATCGCTGCCGTCAGGCGCGGATGGGCGTGGCCGAGCGTCGTGACGTTGTTGACCATATCGAGGTAGCAGCGCCCCTGCGTGTCGAACAGGAATTCGCGCCAGCCGCGCTCGATCTGTGGCGGGAACTCGTAATAGTGCTTCTGCGGCTTGGCGAAACGGGCGTTGCGCAGAGAAAGCAGCGCGGAAGCGTCCGGCCGCGGCGCCTCGCAGGCCGGGTTCAAAAGAGCGGCGGGCGAGGGGGAGACGGCCGACCATCCATCTGCCTGATCCGCCGTCGCAAAAAGCGGCGGCACAAGGCCGGGCACGCGGCAAAGCTGAATGCGCAATCCTCCGATTGCCGAGCCCTCGCTGCCGATCGTTCCTATTGTCGCGCCTTGCTCGATAGCCGCTCCGTCCTCGAGAGCACTTTCGATACCGTCGAGATGCAGGCTAATTTCTTCACCGACCAGCACGAAATGCTGGCCCTGCCGTTGCAGAAGGCCAGGGAAGGGAGCCGCAACCGTGGCCCCAGCCGGCAGGCAGATATCGCAATGGAGGGCGAAATTCTGCGGCGGCGCCATGTCAAGCGGCGCGGCAAGCGAGAGGCGGAATTCGCCGTAGCGCGTTGCCGCGGCCCCGGAGGCGATTGCCGCCTGGGCAAGCAGTCGCCAGTCCATATCAGGCTTCTGCCAGTTGCCGTCCGTGAAGTCAGGCCCCGTGGCGGAAAGATCGATGGCGGCAATCTGCGAGGAGTCGATGTCGGGCAGCAGCGGCGACCAGCCGTCGGTCACGACCGGGGCGACATCAAAACCGATCGTCCGCAGGATCGCCGCTTCCATCACATCCGGCTGCGCCTCGGTTGCGACATCGAAGATTTCGCGCTCGAAATCGAGATTGCCGCGCACATAGTCGTTGTCGGGGTCGATAGCGAGCTGCTGTTCGGTGCTGGCGGTGAGGATGACGGCCCGCGCGACGATCAGCGGCCACAGGGCTTTGGCTTCGACTTCCTCCAGTGGATAGATCGCATGATAGGCACTGATTGCCGGAAGGATGTGGAAGGGGTTGCCGCCTGCATGATGTAGCAGCGACGCACAGGTGACAGCAAGATCGCCCACCAGCCAGCCCTGGATGATATCGCCGAAGTCGATGACGCCATCGGGCACGAGCTGTCCGCGCGCATCGGGATGGCTGACAACATTGTCGTCGGTGACATCATGATGCACCGGCTGAACACGCAATTGGCTCGCCAGCGGCTGGATGCGCTTGACGGCGGCGACCATTGCCTTGGCGATGCGGTCGCGCGCCTCGTGATCGGTTATGGCCGACAGCAGCTGCACGGCAACGGGTCCTGCCCGTCGCAGGTCCCATTGCAGGCTGCGGTGCAGGCCGGGATGATCGAAATCGGCAAGATCGCGTGCAAGCTTGGCCGAAAGCGCGCCGAGCCCGGCCACGGAAGCTTGCGGCAGGTAGTTGCGCCGCGTCAGCGTCTGGCCGGGGAGAAAGCGGAGCAGCCGGACGAGGTAATCCTGCTCGCGGAGAGTGATGGCGAGGATGTCGCGGCCATTCAGTGAGGGTATGACCTCGGGCACGCGCGGCGCATCCGGCTTGGCGTGCAGATGGCGGATCGCGGCATTCTGCGCCTCGAGCTCGACCAGCTCGTATTCGGCCCGGCAGATCTTCAGCACATAGGCGTTCTCGCCGGCATCGATGCGATAGTTGCGGTCCTGCTGGCTGCCGAGCTCGGTCAGTGTTCCGCTCAGACCGTAATGCGTCTGCAGGATCTCGGCCGCCTCCTCCGGTGTCACGTCCGGTCTCGGCAGTTGCATACGGTTCACGAGCGTGGCGTCGGCCATGGCATCCCCCGGATGGTTCATTCGCGTCGACACTAAACCATTCCATCCTAAAGAAAATTACCCAAAACAGATAGGGTAGTCGAGCAGCGAGTAGGAAGATAGGCCGCAGAATGCAGCCAGCCAGGCATAACAGCCTATTCGACCTCGATGGAATAGCTGCAACCGGCTAGCGTCTTGCTCGGATGAGTATCGACAGTGGAGACATTCAGCGAGATGCGCGTTTCCAGTACGGTGTCCGAATTTTCCTGCTGGTCCTTGCGCGACAGGACGACCTTCTCGCCGAGAAACTTGTTCGGCTGGTCGACGGAAGCTGTGACGCCAAGCTGCTTGGCGAGCGGATGCGGATCCGCCTCGTCAAGCACGGCAAGCGGCCCGGTGGAGGCAAAGGCGATCCTGTTCGTCTGCCGCCCGAAAACGGTCATAGGCATCGAAAGCTGGAATTCGCGCAACAACGGATTATCCGACGGCAGCTCGCTGATGCCGAACTGTTTGATGGCCGTGGCGCGTTCCGGCCCGGTCAGCCATAGAGCAAAATTGTTGTAGCTCGGCACGTCATAGGTCGTGCATTCGATCAGCTTGGCAAGATCGATCTTGGAAGGGTCCTGTTCTGCCGTTTGGGCATGGGATGCCGGCGCAGATAGCAGGAGCGCCGGCAGCAGCAGCGCGCCGTTGCGGTAGAATGACATGTCCTCTCCTCGATCTCCGGGCGATTCGATACCGTGATATCAAATCGCGTGTCGGAGCGAAAAGGGAAAGAAGCCAGCCGAAATCGCGTGCTTGCGCCTCACCCCATGCGCTCGGAGGCATAGGAGCCCGGGCTTGCCGGGAAGACGACGGTGCGGTTGCCGTTCAAGAAGGTGCGATAGTGGATATGCGCATGGATGGCGCGGGCCAGCACCTGGCTCTCCACATCGCGGCCGATCGAGACATAATCCTCGGCCGACTGCGCATGCGTGATGCGCGCCGTATCCTGCTCGATGATCGGACCCTCGTCGAGATCGGCCGTCACGTAATGCGCCGTCGCCCCGATCAGCTTCACGCCGCGCTCATAGGCCTGCTTGTAGGGGTTGGCCCCCTTGAAGGACGGCAGGAAGGAATGGTGGATGTTGATGATGCGGCCCGACATCTTCCGGCACAACGCATCCGACAGAACCTGCATGTAGCGGGCGAGCACGACGAGCTCGGTGCCGGTCTGCTCGACGATCTCGAGCAGCTGGGCTTCGGCCTGCGGCTTGTTGTCCTTCGTCACCTTGATGTGGTGGAAGGGGATGTCGTGATTGACGACGACCTTCTGGTAATCGAAATGGTTGGAGACGACGCCGACGATGTCGATCGGCAATGCGCCGATCTTCCAGCGATAAAGCAGGTCGTTCAGGCAATGGCCGAAGCGCGACACCATCAACAGCACCTTCATGCGCTTCTTCTCGTCATGGATCTCCGCATCCATGGCGAACTTCTCGGCGATCGGCTTGAAGCCTTCGACAAGCGCTGCCTGGCCCACCCCTTCCTCGGAGATGAAGGAGACGCGCATGAAGAACTTGCCGGTATCGAGATCGTCGAACTGGCTGGAATCGACGATGTTGCAGCCCTGCTCGGCCAGATAGTTCGAGATCGCCGCAACGATCCCACGCGTCGATTGGCACGTCACTGTCAATACATAGCTCGTCATGTCTTTATCTCTTCTATCCCGAGGATGTCCGCCTGCTTAGATGAAATCGGAGGTCTGGGAAATACCTCCCCCCAGCCATGTTTCGACGGATATTTAGGCAGGATGGCGGGCAAAAAGCCGTTCCCGTTGCGTCTTCGAACGGCGTATCCCCGCCTCAGCCGCCGGTTGCCAGCGAAAGCTTTTGCGGTGGTTTCGCCAGACTTCCCTCGTTGAATTTCAGGAATCCCACAAGAAGCCAGACCAGTCCGGCGGTCTTCATGGAGAAGATGGCTGTCGAGCCAATCATCAGATTGAGGAACAGGAAGAGGGAAAGCGCATGGCCAAGGCGTCGCTGATTGACCGTTTCGCCGCCCGGATAGAGCGAGGCGTAGAGCCAGAACAGAATCAGGCCGAAGATGGTGGCGCCGTAGATGATGTACACGTATCCGCTGTCGAAAAAGATGCCGACCTGATCGAGCTGCAGCCCGATCGTGCTCTGCAGGTCCATGCCGAGGAAGGCTTTGACCGTGCCATTGATGCGCCCGACGAAATTATCGCCCGTCACGCTCGGCTCGAGCGCGTGAATGACGAAGCCGACTACGATGATCCCGGGCATCGTCAGCAGGTCGAGCGTCTTCGGGAGCCAGGGATAGATGAAATAGCCCGCAACGCAGATGAGGCTGAAGATCAGCATCGTGCGCGTGTCGTTCGTCAGCAGGATCAGCACGACCGTCGAGAAAAACAGCAGCCGGTCCAGCAACCCGAGACGATTGGAGAAGCTGATCAGATACAGCACCATCACACCGCAGAAATTGGCAAGCGAGACCTGCTCCAGGAAGATGGAGGACGACCGGTGATCGATCAGGCCGAAGGAGAACCGGCCCTCGAAGCCGAGCGCGCCGCGAAACAGGCCGATATCGCTGTAGGTCGCCGGCGGCACGCCGCGCGTATTCTGAAAATATTCGGCCGGATGAAACAGCGCGACATATTCCTTCACTGACACGATTTCCAGGACAAGCACGGCAAGCACGATGAAGCATGAAATCTTGAAGGCAAGCTTGACGGTGCGCTCGTTGGCAAGCCGCCCCATGATCGAAAAAGCGAAGATGATCATCACGTTGCGGAGATGATCGATATAGGCCTGCTTGTTGATGGCGATGACGAAAACCGTCAGTACGATGGTCAGCAGCAGATAAAGGAGCGGTGCTATGTCCTCTTCATATATGCCCTTCGTCAGCAGATAGGTGAAGGCGGCGACCTGCAGCAGCACCTCGGACAGCACGACGGAGCTCGGCGTCAGCGGCGTAATATTGTGATTGATGAAGGCAAGGATGCAGTTATAGCAGACCGCCAGCAGCGAAATCGTGAGAATGACGAAATTGATCGGCTGCTTTTCGCCTGAACGTTGCATCAGATATCCGGAGTGGTGACGTCTTGACTGGCGGCGGCAGCATATCAGGCCGATGATTCGCGACAAAGAGCCGGCTGCCCGTCACTGGTCATTTCGCCGGCTTGACCAACGCGCATGAGGCCGCCAGCGACACTTTTCGATTAAGCCCCTCGGTAAGAACCTTCATCTGCGGCTTGTCGCGGCCGTTGTGCGGCTGGACGTTGAGCGGCTCCTCCGGCGGCCACCAGTCGCCGGCCGCCCAATAGGTCCAGCCGAGCCACACGTCGCTGTTGGCGTTCATGATGTCGAGAACCTGCTTGAGACCGTCGAGGCAACCATCATTGGCGGCGACGCCGAATTCACCGAGGAATCCGCGCTTCCCGTTCTTGCGCAGCCAGTCGGTAACGTCATTCATGCCTTTCGTGGCACTGCTGGTGCCGTCGCAGACCGGGTGCGTGCCCGAGCTGTCCGAATCCAGATATTGGTGGAATTCGAAGGCGTAGAAATCGATCGGGTCCCTGACGCCGAGCATCACCGTGCCGTTTGCGCCGCCGCCCAGAACGTCGGCCGACCAGCTATGCGCGCCCGTCCAGTTCGTGCCCGGCACGAGAATAAGATTGCGCGCGCCGACGGTGCGGATGCTGCGGATCGCGGTATTGGCTAGTTCGAGCCAGTCGGGAGCCTTGATATCGTGCGGCTCGTTCATCAGGCCGAAGGCGACGCCCTTTCGATTGGAGAACTCCACCGCAAGCCGCGCCCAGAAATCGCCGAAAGCAAGATCGGTCGCGGGAGCCTGCTTGAGCTGCGTCTTGTCGTAATAGGCGTAATTGTGGGGATCGAGAACGACTGTCATTCCATGCTTCTGGATGAGATCGACGGCGTCCTTCAGCCGCTGCAGTTCGTCGCCATCGAGAGGTGCTCCGAGCACGGGCTGCAGCCGTTCCCACCGGAAGGGAAGGCGGATCGTATTCATGCCTTTTTCCGCGAAATAGCGCACGGTCTGTTCCGACGGATATGTGTAATTCACATTCACGACCCCGCCACGCTCGCCATATTCCGCGCCGGACAGATTGACGCCGCGATAGCATAGTTGCTGCGCCGCAAGGGGGCTCTCCGCCTGTGCCGTGAAAGCGAGCATGACCGTGGCGGCCAGCAGGCGTCGCAGAGTTTTCGTCATCGATGCGGTCATTGCATGGCCCTGCCTTCCGTGCGCGTGTGGCTTTTCATAGGGATAATGGTGTTGAGCAATGATGAAGGGATGGATCATGCGCGTGCGTGCCATGCGATTTCCTGAGAGCGTCCTTAATGTTCCGTTAGCCAAACGTTTCTAAACTTCCGGCACCTGCTGCGTGGAATGCGTCTGCGGAGCATTGAAAGTCTGCCATGAGCTCAATGGAACGAAGCAAGAGATCGGACCGACTTGCGGGTCGGCGCGATACCGAGCCGTCTGACATACGGCGCGACGGTATGCGCTTGCGCAGTCCTGTCTTGCGCCCTCGGGATTTCGTCGCCGCTGCCGAGCCCATGGCACATTCCGAAGAGCTTGAGGCGCCCATTCTAGATGCCGCCGTTCCGCAAAGCCCGCCGAAGCGATCCGATGTCGAGGAGCCGGTGGCCCCGCGCCCCGTTCCCGAGCCGGTTGTCACTGCTGCGGTGCCTATCGTCGAGCAGGTTGCGGTTGTACCGGCATCAGTCGCTGCTCCGACGGCATCGATACCGGCGGCAAAGTTGCCGTTGCTTGATCTTCGATCGGCCATCGCTTCGATCTGGGCGAAGAAGTTTGTGGTTCTTGCCCTGGCAGGCGCCGGCGCCGTTCTGGGCGGAGCGGTCATTCCCCTTATTCCGCAGAAATTCACCGCCGAGACCAGCCTCTATTTCGACCCTCGGCCGGTCGGAGGCTCCGATTCCGCACAGCAGGCGCCGACGCCGCCGGAATTGATCACGACGATGATCGACAGCCAGACGCAGATCCTGTCTTCCGGCAAGGTGCTGGGGCGCGTCGTCGATGCGCTGAAACTCGATCAGGATCCGAAATTCAATGGCGGCGTCACTGGCGAGGCGGCAAAATATGTGGCCACCGCCGCCTTGGCGAAAGCCGTGCAGATCGCCCGCGAATCCAGCACCTACGTCGTCAATGCCAAGGTGACGACGGGCGATCCTCAAAAATCGGCCGAGATCGCCAACCAGCTTGTGACCTCCTTCATGGAGGAAGAGAGCAAGGCGGCTGCGAGCACCTACAAGAACAGCAATACGGCGCTCGATTCCCGCCTGGAGGATCTGCGCCAGCAGGTACTGTCAGCCGAAAAGGCCGTCGAAACCTATCGCGCCGACAACGACATGGTGGCCGTCGAGGGCAATCTGATCTCCGACAAACGTCTGACCGCTCTGAACGACCTATTGGTAACGGCCCAGCAGAAAACGATCGAGGCAAGAGCTCGCGCGGACGCCGCCGGCAAGCTCAGCTTTGAAGATGTGGTCTCCAACAATCCGTCCGCAGGCGTGACATCGACGGCTTTGAGCAGCCTGCGGCAGCAATATGCGACGATGGCGGCCAATGTCGGCAGCCTTCAAAGCCAGCTCGGCGCCCGCCATCCGCGCCTGCTCGCCGCGAAATCGTCGCTGGATAGCCTCGCCGCCGAAATCCGCGCTGAGCTGCAGCGGCAGATGACCTCGGCCCGCGCCGATTATGAGCAGGCACAGAAGGCCGAGCAGGATATCGCCAAGGAACTCGCCGTACAGAAGGCCTCGCAGGTCAATACCTCAGGCAAGCTTGTCGGCCTGAACGAGCTGCAGCGCAAGGCGACCGCGGCCCGCAATCTCTATGAATCGCTGCTGAAACGGTCCGGCCAGGCGAGCGATGCCCAGGACCTGTCGCAGAGCAATATCCGTGTAATCTCGGAGGCGGAACCGCCACTGAAGGCGGATGGGCCGAGCCGCAAGGTGATGATGGTGGCCGGGCTGATCGCCGGCGCAATCTTTGGCGCCGGTCTTGGCATGGCGTTTGCCGTTTTCCTCGGCCTGTTTCGGCATCCCGTCATCCGCGGCTATTTTGGCAAGTGACTATCTCTTACCCTTTCGCATCAGCCGCCTTTTTCAGCATTGAGGATGCAATTGCGCGCCGACTGTTCTAAATGTAAATCGGCGCTGGGGATGATTGGGTCTTGCTAATGGAAGCGCGATACGGTCATTAAGCGTTGTGCGATACTTTGTGAGACAATCTATGCGAGAAAAGCGGTGCGTTGCTCCGATGACTGGCGCCAGAGAAAGCTGATCGATGGTGCCCGCGGATAAACTCGTCCTGCCGTTTCTGGCGTTGCCGCGCTCCACCAAGCGCGCGCTTGCGCTGCTGGTCGATGCCAGTCTGTGCGTGCTGACGGTCTGGTTTGCCTATTGTCTTCGCCTTGACGATTGGGTCATCCTCGAAGGCGTCGAGTGGCTGCCGGCTATCGTCTCCCTTCTGCTCGCCATTCCGATCTTCATCGTCCTCGGCCTTTACCGCGCCATCTTCCGCTATGCCGGCCTTTCGGCGTTCGTGACGGTCGTCAAGGCGGTGGCGATCTATGGGCTCGCCTTCATGACGATCTTTACCGCCATCAGCGTGCCGGGCGTGCCGCGCACAGTCGGCATATTGCAGCCCTTGCTGCTGCTGATCGCGATCGGCCTGTCGCGCATGTGGACACGCTACTGGCTTGGCAACGCCTATCAGCGCCTTCTCAATCGCAATCAGCTTGCCAAGGTGCTGGTCTACGGCGCCGGTGCTTCAGGGCGTCAGCTTGCGGGCGCGCTTGCCAACAGCGCGGAGCTGAACGTCGTCGGCTATCTCGACGACGATCGCAACCTGCATGGCAGCATTATGGGCGGGCTGCCGATCTACGATCCCGCCGATCTGCCGGCGCTCGTGGTTTCGGGCGAGATCAAGGGCGTCTTGCTCGCCCTGCCGAATGCCACGCGACAGCGGCGCAACGAAATCCTCGAAGACATGCGCAAGGCTCGCGTCACCGTACGGACCATGCCAGATCTGACGGCGCTCGCGCAGGGCCGCGTCGCGGTTTCGGATCTGCGCGAGCTTGATATCGAGGATCTGCTCGGCCGCAACGTGATCGCTCCCGATCGCGGTCTGATCGAGAAAAACATTCGCGGCAAGGTCGTCATGGTCACCGGTGCCGGCGGCTCGATCGGCAGCGAACTCTGCCGCCAGATCCTGAAGAACGGTCCGTCCTCCCTGTTGCTGATCGAACAGAGCGAGTTCGCCCTCTATGCCATTCATGGCGAGCTGGAGAAGGCGGCCGCCTCCGCCGGCCACGCCGCCGATGTGCGCATCATACCCTTCCTGGCTTCCGTCCGCGATGGCCAGCGGATCAGGCAGATCATGCAGGCCTGGCGGCCAAAGACCGTCTATCATGCCGCTGCGTACAAGCATGTGCCGCTCGTCGAATACAATCCCGTCGAAGGCATTCGCAACAATGTGCAGGGAACGCGGATAGCGGCTGAAGCCGCGCGCGATCATGGTGTCGAAAATTTCGTCCTCATCAGCACCGATAAGGCCGTGCGTCCAACCAACATCATGGGCGCCAGCAAGCGGTTGGCGGAAATGGTGCTGCAGGCGATGGATGCCGATCGCAAGCCTGGCACCGATAGTACCAATTTCGCCATGGTGCGTTTCGGCAACGTGCTCGGCTCATCCGGTTCGGTCGTGCCGCTTTTTCGCCAGCAGATCCGCGACGGCGGCCCGATCACACTGACGCATCCCGATATCACCCGCTATTTCATGACCATTCCCGAGGCGTCGCAGCTTGTGATCCAGGCGGGCGCGATGTCGGGCGGCGGCGATGTCTTCCTGCTCGACATGGGCGAACCGGTACGCATTGCCGATCTCGCGCGGCGAATGGTGGAATTGTCCGGTCTGACCGTGCGGGACCAGGACGAGCCGGATGGCGATATCGAGCTTGAAATCACCGGCCTTCGACCGGGCGAGAAGCTTTTTGAGGAATTGTTGATCGGCGACAACCCGCAGCCGACCAGCCATCCTCGCATCATGCAGGCCAAGGAGGATTTCCTGCCTTGGCCGGAGCTGTCGAAGCGGCTTGCCGCACTCGAGGCGGCACTGGATGAAAACGACATTCCCTTGGCGAAAGCCCTGCTGCAAAAGCTCGTTTCCGGCTATACGCCGAGCAGCGAAGTGGTTGATCTGGTCTATCGCGAGCGCGAGACGGATCTGACGGTCGATCAGCCGAACCTCGATAACGTTGCACAGCTATAGGCGCGTGTCCCGTCACGACACTGGCGCCTCTTAATGCTTTCGGGCTTGGCCTCGAGCTACTGCTTCATCGCGATTGCGTAGTACCAGCGGCGCACTTGATCGCAGGTGCGGAACCAATGTGCCGTGAGCCGCAACAGGGGATGCCGCTTTACCGCGCGGTAATGCACGCGCTTGCCGATCGTGGTGTGGGCGCGGTGCGGGCTGAAATCGACCAGGTTTTCAAAGGTCGTGAATGTTTCGACGCCGGTTGACCAGCCGCGTTCCAAGGCGACGTCGTAGGGAAGAAGCATGGGCTTCAGCGTCGTCAGCAGCTTCTTGGCCGCCTTGCGGTTGACGATATAACAAGCAGCCGATCCCTGCGGACCATGCATGCAGCGGCCGACGACATCATTTTCGCTGGTTTCGCAGATCGGCTTGAAGCCGACAAGGCGATGGTTGACGAGCTTGACGAGACGCGCCCCCTGGACGCTTTCCATCGCCGCGATTGCACGCGGGATAAGCTTCTCGTTGAGCTCGACGTCGTCTTCCATGATGATCGCCATCTTGTCGCCGCTTGCGACGAATTGCTCCAGCGCGATCAGATGGCTGCGGTAGCATCCGTACTCTCCCGGCAGGAGCTTGCGGCCGTTGTGATAGATGAACGAATGCGGATGAAAATCGACGCGGTCTGCCTCCGCGACGACACGTCCGTCGACGGCAGGAACGCGCGTGATATGCAGATCATATTCGACGGCCTGGTTGCACAGTCGTTCCCAGCGATCACGCGAGCGATCAAGATTGATGACATAAATGGAAACCTGCTGAGCTGCATCGTCAGCAATCTCCGGGTCAGCAAGAGGCGGGATACGATTAATCTGTTCGAGAATGACTGTTACTCCTTCAAACAGAAATCGCGTCAACAACAACCAGGATGATAATTTTCATACTATAACATGCTTATGACTTGTCGCAAATCGCTTGCACGCGCCTGCATTGTATTTGCAGATAAAAGCATTTTTTTTGGTGTAACGTAGCGTGAATGGCCCGCGTCGGCGATGCGGAAACCATCCTTGCGCATGATTTTGATCGGGGAACCCGTTGGCGCGTGACCCCAACCCCATTATATCCGTGATATGCGGCGTGTGGTCGTTGCGCTCGCATTTGTAAAGGAGCGTAGCAGTATATGTGGATCAAGTCGAAAATCGCCGTTGCTGCCCTGTCCCTTGCGGTCTTGATGCCGGCGGCCGCACTTGCCGACAATCCGCTCCTCCCCAAGCCATATGTTGCTCCCGTCTATCCTTACAAGGACCTTCCGGGAGTAACCGCGCCGAAAGTGGCTGATGACGAGAAGTTTCAATGTCGCACCGCCACCGTGTACGCCGATTATTTTCACGAAGGTCCGTTCTACCGGGGCCTGCCGCGCCTCGGTTACGTTTGCGATCAGAATGGCGTCATTTCCAGCAGCACCAGAAAGCCGAACTACCAATATTGGCAATATAACGGGCCGGATAGATAGGTCGTAGGCATTCTGCCGAATTAAGCAGCAGCGCAATCAAAGCGAGCGTGGCTTGATGTTCGCGTCGGTAGGTTTTGTTGGTGGTCTGAAAATAAATTTCATGTTTTTGGTTAAATGCGCGAACGTCGTTGACGAATGCGAAAATTTGCCCCAAGGTTACGAAAATAAATTACGTAATGGGAACATAAAAGCATGCGCGTTGGAATCATTGGGCTGGGATTCCGCCTAGGCTATCTGGGCTATGTCTTCAAGGCGATCGACGAGAGCTTCGAGATTGCAGGATATGTCGATCCGGAACCCGCGGGCCTGCCCGGTTTGCTCGAACGGGGCATCTCAGCCGGAAAGGCCTACGCGACACCCCAGGATCTGATCGCCAACGAAAAGATCGACCTCTTGATGATCGGTTCGCCGAACCACATGCATCTCGATCACATCCGCATCGGCCTCGAGGCCGGCCTCAAGATTTTCTGCGAAAAGCCGATCGTCACGACCATCAAGGATAGCATCGAGCTTGCCCGCCTGATGGCGAAATTCGGCCATGAGCGCCTGAATGTCGGCCTGGTGCTGCGCTATTCGCCGATGTACCGCGATCTACTGGCTGCCCAGGCCGCGGGGAAGCTCGGCCATGTCGTTTCCATCGAGGCGGCGGAGCATATCGAACCCTATCACGGCGCCTTCTTCATGCGTGACTGGCGCCGATACGAACATTATTCCGGCAGTTTCATGCTGGAAAAATGCTGCCACGACCTCGATCTCTATAATGGCGTGGTTGGCGCGCGGCCGGAGCGGGTCGCAAGCTTTGGCGGCCGCAAGAGCTTCATTCCGGAAAACGATCCCGCGCGGGAAGGCATCAACGATCTCGAGCTCTTCCATCGCAAGCCGAGCGGTTGGATGGGGTCGGACAAGGTCTTCGACAGCGACGGCGACATCATCGACTATCAGGTCGCGATCATTGAGTATGCCAATGGTGTCGGCATGAACTTCCATACCAATCTGAATGTGCCGGACCAGTTCCGCCGTTTCGCCATTATGGGCTCGCGTGGCATGGCCGAGGGCGATTTCATCCGCGGTTATTTCAATGTCCATGAGATGCTGACCGGCAAGAAGGTGATCGAGAAGACCTACGCGGCCACCACGCTTTCGCAGCACTATGGCGCCGACGAACAGATGGCCGCCGATATTATCGCGCACGTCAAGACGGGCCTGCATCTGCCGGTGTCGACCCAGAATGCGCTCGAAGCCGGCATTCTCGCGCTCTCGATGGACGAGGCCCGCATGAAGAAGACCGTCGTCGATCTCCGGCCGATCTGGGACGAGTTCGACGAAGCGCTTCATTCAAGAGCCGCCTAGGGAGGGGCGCAGGATGGGTGTTCAACGCGGCACGGTCATCTTCGCCTGGCTCCTTCTTTTTCCGGCTCTCCTTTACGTCACCGTCATCGTCGCCTATCCGCTGGTCGACACGATAATTCTGTCCTTCACCGATGCGTCGTTGAAGAAGGTGACGAATTGGGTTGGCTTCGAGAACTATGCGAAGATCTTCAACGACACGTTCGCAAGCGTCATCGTCCGCACCTTCATCTGGACCTTCTTCTCCGTGTCGATCAAGATGATCATCGGCACTCTCGGCGCCGCACTCTTGAACTCGGCCGTTCCGGGCCGCGCGCTCTTCCGGGTGCTGACCATGCCGCCCTGGATCGTGCCGATGGCGATCGGCATCTTCATGTGGGGCTGGATGTATAATGGCCAGTTCGGCATGATATCGGGCCTGCTGCAGCGCTTCGGCATCGTCGATGGTCCCGTCGCGTTCCTCGCCTATGGAAGTTCGGCCTTCTGGGCGACGATCGTCACCGACGTCTGGATCGGCGTGCCGATGGTCACTCTTTACATGCTGGCGGCCATGCAGGCGATCCCGCATGATCTTTATGAGGCGGCGTGGACGGATGGCGCCGGTCGCTTCTATCGCTTCCGCCGCATCACCCTGCCGCTGCTGGTGCCATCCTTGGTCACCATGTCGATGCTCTCACTGATCTCGACCTTCAATTCCTTCGACATCATCTGGATTTTGACCCGCGGCGGTCCGAACGGCGAAACGACGACGATGATCATCGACACCTACCGGACTGCGATCGGGTCTTACAAATATGGCGAGGGCGCTGCACGTGCGGTGCTGATCTGCATCTTCCTGTCGCTCTTCTGCCTCGCTTATTTTCGCCTGACCAGCCGCTTTTCAACGGGAGCCAAGCAGCGATGAGCCACCCATCGATGATCCATCGCTACAAATGGTATGAGCTGATTGGTATCTATGCCGGAATCCTGCTCTTTCTGGCTTTCGTGCTGGCGCCCTTCATCGAAGGGTTCCTGGTTTCGCTGAAGCCGCTCAGCCAGCTCTTTTCGTCGCCTTACCGCTTCATCCCCGAGAACGGCTCTTTTACGGCCTACCGCACGATGTGGACGAGCGTGCCGGGTTTCGGCTGGTATATTTTCAACTCGTTTCTCGTTTCCGGCACGATCACCATCATCGTGCTGATCCTGGTCGTGCCGGCCGCCTATGCCTTCGCGCGTTTCGAGTTCAAGGGTTCCGGCTTGTTGCTGGGCGCGTTCCTCGCGGTCAAGATGTTTTCCGGTGCCGTGCTGCTCATCCCGCTGTTCCGGCTCATGCGTTCCTTCGGCGTGCTGAACACCTATTTCGCCATGATCGTGCCGGGAGTGGCCTTCATCATTCCAACGGGGATCTGGCTGCTGCACACCTATATCCGCCGCATCCCGCGCGAGCTGGATGAGGCAGCCTATGTGGATGGTGCGAGCCAGTTCTATACGCTGCGTCGCGTCATTCTGCCGATCGCCATGCCCGGCATCGTCGTCGTTGCGATTTCCTCGTTCATCGAGGCCTACGCGCAGCAGTTCATCTATGCTCTTACTTTCAATTCGAAGACGGAATACATGCCGCTGCCGGTTGGGCTCTTTGCCTATTTCGGCCGGCAGGAGGTCGTCTGGAACGAACTCATGGCCGCAAGTTTCGTCGGCATCGCGCCGGCTCTGGTCGTGATCTTCTTCCTGCAACGGTATCTCGTCAGCGGTCTGACCGCTGGCGCGGTGAAGCAATAAAATCAATCAACCACCAGAGAGAACGGGAGCTTAAACGTGACATTTCATTTCAAGACAGGGCTTCTCGCCCTTGCTTTGCTCGGCTCCACCGCGCTTGGCGCCGTCAACGCCCAGGCCGCCGACAAGGAGATCAGCTGGATCTATTGCGGTGACAGCATCGATCCGATCCATGTGAAATATATCAAACAGTGGGAAGACAAGAATCCGGGCTGGGTCGTCAAGCCAGAGCTCGTCGGCTGGGAATTGTGCCAGGACAAGGCGACAACCTTGGCTGCAGCAGGTACGCCGGTCGGCATGGCCTATGTCGGTTCGCGCACGCTGAAGCAGTTCGCTGACAACGATCTGATCGTTCCGATCCCGATGACGGACGACGAGAAGAAGGCCTATTATCCGGGGATCGTGAATACGGTCACTATTGATGGACAGCAGTGGGGTACGCCGATCGCTTTCTCGACCAAGGCGCTCTATTGGAACAAGGATCTCTTCAAGCAGGCCGGCCTCGATCCCGAGAAGCCGCCGACCACCTGGGCTGAAGAAATTGCCGACGCCAAGGCGATCAAGGAAAAGACCGGCATTCCGGGCTATGGCCTCTCGGCCAAGACCTTCGATAACACCATGCACCAGTTCCTGCATTGGGTTTACACCAACAACGGCAAGGTCATCGACGGCGATAAGATCGTTCTCGATAGCCCCGAGGTTTTGGCAGCTCTCCAGGCCTACAAGGACATCACGCCTTACTCGGTCGAAGGACCGACGGCTTACGAGCAGAACGAAATGCGCGCCATCTTCCTCGATGGCAAGGTCGGCATGATCCAGGCCGGCTCCGGTGCCGCCGCTCGCTTGAAGGAAACGAAGATCAATTGGGGCGTGGCACCGCTGCCGCTCGGTCCTTCGGCCAAGGGTCAGGGCACGCTGCTCATCACCGACAGCCTTGCCGTCTTCAAGGGCAGCGGCGTCGAAGACAAGGCGATCGAATTCGCCAAGTTCATCACGTCTCCCGGCCCGCAGGGCGAATACGAACTCCAGGGCGGCGCCGGCCTCACGCCGCTGCGCCCGTCTCCGATGGTTGACGAGTTCGTCAAGAAGGATGCTTCCTGGAAGCCATTCATCGACGGCATCGCCTATGGTGGTCCCGAGCCGCTCTTCAAGGACTACAAGGGCTTCCAGAACGTAATGATCTCCATGGTCCAGTCGGTCGTTACCGGTCAGGCTCAGCCGGCGGATGCGCTGAAGAAGGCCGCTGCCGATCTCGAGCAGTACAAGTAAGCCTGCAAGTCACCGGGCCGCGCGCAATGCGCGCGGCCTTTGGAGCCCTGCCCGCCCCATGGCGGCGCCGCGCGGAGACAGAGTTTGGGAAAGCTGCACCTTAATCAGGTCAAAAAATCTTACGGTCATTTCGAGGTCATCAAGGGTGTGGAGCTCGACGTCAATGACGGTGAATTCATCGTCTTCGTCGGTCCGTCCGGCTGCGGCAAGTCGACCTTGCTGCGCATGATCGCAGGTCTCGACGATGTGACCGGCGGCGACATCATGATCGATGGCGCCCGCGTCAACGATCTGCCGCCCGTCAAGCGCGGCATTGCCATGGTCTTCCAGTCCTATGCTCTCTATCCGCATATGTCGGTGTTCGAAAACATCGCCTTCCCGCTGCGGGTGGAGAAGATGGCGGAGGACAAACTCAAGGCCAAGGTCGAGAATGCTGCGCGTATCCTGCACCTCGATAAACGCCTTCAGGAAAAGCCGGGTCAGCTGTCCGGCGGCCAGCGCCAGCGCGTCGCCATCGGCCGCGCCATCGTGCGCGAGCCGAAGATCTTCCTGTTCGACGAGCCGCTGTCGAACCTGGACGCCGCGCTGCGCGCCGATATGCGTATTGAGCTCGCCAAGCTGCATCGCCAGCTGCAGGCGACCATGATCTATGTGACGCACGATCAGGTCGAGGCTATGACCATGGCCGACCGCATCGTTGTGCTGAATGCCGGCGAGATATCACAGGTCGGTGCACCGCTGGAGCTTTATCACAAGCCGGCAAATACCTTCGTTGCCCGCTTCATCGGCAATCCCAAGATGAACTTCCTGCCCGTCACCTGTACCAATGTCAGCGATGCCGGTGTGGAGGTGGATTACAAGGGCCAGAAGGCCGTGCTGCCCGTCACGCCGCGTCCAGGCTTTGCCGGCAGGGCATTGACGCTCGGCATCCGCCCGGAGCATGTCCAGCTTGGCGATGGTGATCTGACCCTCACGATCGTACCGACGGTCGTGGAGCGTCTTGGCGCGCAAACCGTTGCCTATGCCACGGCTGATGGCATCGACGAGAATTTCTGTGCGACGCTGCCCGGCAGCGCCGCCATCCGCATGGACGCACCGCTCAAGACCGGTATCCGCCTCGGCGATTGCCATCTCTTCGATGAAAACGGCCAGGCTTTCGAGCGGCGGGTGGAACTGACCGAAATCGACATGGACTTGCTGAACCAGGCCGCTTCCTGACGGAGAGGTGGTTGCTGGCCATCCTCGCCCTTCGACAAGCTCAGGGTGAGGATGGAGCAAACCTGGTCTTCGATACGGCTTACCGTTCTTGGGCTACAGCGCAGAGAGTCAGCCCTTTTCGTGAGGAGGCCCAAAGGGCCGTCTCGAACCACGAGGGCGGGTGAGGGATCGCCCTACCAGACCAAACCGCGAGCTGCTATCTCTTCGATGCGGGTGACGACGCCATCGCGATGGAACACC
This sequence comes from Rhizobium sp. AB2/73, assembly GCF_020871915.1. Taxonomy (NCBI): domain Bacteria; kingdom Pseudomonadati; phylum Pseudomonadota; class Alphaproteobacteria; order Hyphomicrobiales; family Rhizobiaceae; genus Rhizobium; species Rhizobium sp. AB2/73. The sequence continues at coordinate 3,789,296 of NZ_CP067071.1, forward strand.
ATCTGGTTGAAGAGATTGGAAACGACGCAGGTGTGATTCGGGATGATGCGGATCTTGTCGCCGATCTCAGGACGAGGGCCGGTGCAGTTCGACAAGTCGATGACGCCGTGTTCCTCCGAAAGACCCTTGATGACGGCATCCGGGTAGCCGACCACCTGGCCGTAGTCGGCAAAGCCGAGAAGGTCTGAGGTCAGTGCCTTCGAGCCGGCATCGATGACGGCCCGATCCTCGGTCGGTCGGGAAACGACGGTGGCGAGGATGTGCATGGCGCAATCCTCTTCGCGGCAATGCCCCGCCCGGACCATCGAGCGGTCATTATAGATGTAGGTGCCGGCACGATGTTCCGTGGCCGCGGTCACGAGATGCGCATCGAAGAGGCTTGGTGTGCCGCCATTGCTGACGATCGGGCATTCGATACCATCCGCTTTCAGGAGCCTCACGGCGTCCGACAGGAATTCCTGTGTCGCCGCAGCGCTATCCGGCTTCGGATAGGTCATCAGCCCACCGAAAACGACGCCTGGCTTGCCGGCGATATCCTTGCCGAGCTTTGCTGCCTCCGCAGGGGATTGCACGCCGCAACGGGCGCCTCCCGTATCGCATTCCACCAGCACGGTCAGCGGCTTGCGGGTGGCGAACCAGCCGGAAAGTCCGTCAACCGTCACGGTGCTGTCCGCCACGACCTTGAGGCCGGATATACGGTCGTTCAAAGCCGAAAGCCGTACGAGCTTCTCAGTCGCGAGAATGTTGAAGGTGATCAGGATATCCTCGAAGCCCGCATCTGCGAAGACTTCCGCCTCTGTGATCTTCTGGCAGTTGATGCCCTTGGCGCCGGCGGCGACCTGCGCGCGTGCGAGGGCCGGAATCTTGTGAGTCTTGATGTGGGGGCGGAAATTCAGACCATGCTCGTCCATGTAGGACTGCACGCGGGCAATGTTCGCTGCCAGCCGGTCTTCGTCGATGATCGGGCGTGGCGTGGAGAGGTTGTCGATCGTGTCGCCCGGCTTGGGGCTGATTTCCAAGGCGATGTCGTGAGCGATACTCGGAGCCATGTCAGGCGTCTTTCCGTTCTTCTGCAAAGGGGTCCGCCACCATCGGCCAGATATCCTTTCGCGCGCGGCGGTAGGGCGTGCGCGCCGGATTGTTGGGATAAGGCGTTCCTGCGGAGCAGTAAAGGATCTGCGATGCGATCTTCGAGAAAGACGCATAGAAATGATTGGTCGATTTGATGACCAGGATTTTCTTCGTTGTCGGATCGATGCCCATGACGGAAAACAGGCTTGGATCGAAGCTCTGCGCGCGCGTCGAGTTCAGGATGATGTCGATGCCATCGAGCTGAATATGCACAGCATCGCCGAAGGGCGCGAAGCTCTCGCCGAAGCGCATCTCGGCATTGGGGACAAGGCGGATGATCTTGACGAGGCCGTCGATCGGATTGCCTGTGCCCGGCGCCGATTTCGCGCCGAAGCGCAAAGGAATTTCGGCACCTTCGCCGGCCGCCATGCAGATCTGCACCGCCATCGGGTCCCAGATCGTGCCGATCGCCGTGTCGGTAGCGCCGCGATCGAGCAATTCCTGCAGGATGACCGTTGCGTCGCCTGCCGTGCCGCCGCCGGGATTATCCCAGAGATCGGCTATGACGACCGGACCCGAAGCGGCAGCCATGGCCTCGCTTACCGCCTGCTTCTCGTCAATCTGCGGCATGATGAAGGTGCCGCGCCTTGAGAAGAGTTCCAGGCCGAGATCGCGGGCGATTGCGGAACCTTTATCCGGCTTATTATCTGTGACGACGAGCAGCTTCGTGCCCATCTCCGGCACGTCGCCGGCCATGAAACCATGAATGACCGAAATCGAAAGAATATCGGCGTCACTTTTTTCCATCGCCATAATCTTGTCGACGAAGGAACGCATCGGCTCGCGCGACGTCGGAAAGACATCGATCATGCGGCAGTCGAAGACGGACATGACTGGCTTGACCCTGCCTTCCAGCGTATCGATGGCGATACGCCAGAGGTCTTCGGCGCGATCGACGAAATCCGTATGCGGGAATTCCTTGAAATAGACGAAGAAATCGGCGGCCGCGCGGCGCTTTGCCGTCAGATGGCTATGTGGATCGAGTTCGGCACAGACCAGGATATCCGGCCCGACGATTTCGCGCACGCGCGACAGGAAATCGCCTTCCGTATCCTCGTAACCATCCGCAACCATGGCGCCATGCAATCCGAGAACGACAGCATCAATGGGCATGGCCGCTCGCAATTGCTCAAGAATTTCGTCGCGCAGTTCCTCATAGGTGCGGCGATTCACTAGGCCGGCCGGGTCAGCCCACGTGGCCGTGCCCTCGATCACCTCCCAGCCTTTTTCCGCTGCAATGCGCCGACCGACGGTGATCGGTGCCGAGCACAGCGTCGGCGTTTCCGGATGCATCCCGGGAGGCGCATAGAGAGAGGCTTCGAAAGCGCGTCGGTCGACGCAGATAGGGGAGAAGGTATTCGTCTCGGTCGCAAGGGCCGCGGTGAAAATGCGCAACGCTGTCGCCTCTATTCCATGGGATTCGGCAGATAACCGGTGAAGCCGCAGATTTTCCAGCGTCCTTCGTGCAGGCGGCAATAATAAAGTGTCTGCCACTTTAGAACGTCGGTGCCGCCATCCGATTTCTTCAGGCTGCCGTCGAACTTCTTGCGCACCAGCGCCATTTCGCCCTCGATCTCGATGTCTTCGAGCGTCGTCGTGGTGAAGATGGCCGTGCGCGGGTCTTCGGCGAAGGATTGGGTGGCGAAGTCGCGTGCCTGGCGGAGCCACTCGTCGCGATAGGCTGACAGCGTCGGGAAGGCGAGACGCCATTTATCCGGGCTGACCGCGCGCTTGCCATCGATGCCGATAAAGCCCTCTTCGACGAAATCGCCCGCGACCATCGACCAGTCGGCGGCAAGAAAAGCATCGATATCGCGCGGGACGAGCATCTCCCAGATCGAATGCCTGACGGTATCGCTGGCAGGGAAGGGATTCTTGAAAGGATCACGCATGGCATCCGCCGTCATTTAAATTCTTTTCATAATTTGCGATTTTCACTGGTCAAATTCCGCTTTCTATGGTCACTTGTCAACGTATCAAGAAAATAATTTGCAGGAACCGCAGGGTGGCCATCGCATGTCACGGTTCCGGCGAAATGGGAACGAATGACAAGCCGCTTCTGCGCATACGCCTGTCCACAGGGCGCCGGCGGGATCGACGAGATTGAGATGGATCGCGTCGCTGACTGCGTGTCAAACGTGGGTGAACCAGCGACGAAGGGGGGCTGATGGATATCTTCACGACCATGCAGGAAGAGAGAGGCCGGCTTTCGCAATCGGAAATCCGTATCGCCGACATCGTCCTCAATGATTTCGAATTCGCCGTCAATGCTTCCATTATCGAGCTTGCGGGCAAGGCGGATGTCTCGCCGCCGACGGTGACACGTTTCTGCCGACGTCTGGGCTGCGAAAGCTTTTCCGATTTCAAGGTGCAGCTTGCGCGGACAGCCTATGTCGGCATGCGCTATCTGAAGCCCGAGCCGAAGAGCATCGCACCGGCCGACGTTGCCCAGGATATTATTACCAAGGCGCAGAACGCACTCTTCCTGCTGCATCGCGGGCTGGATGTTACCGCCATCGAGCGGGCGGCGAACCGGCTCGCCAGTGCGGAGATGATCTATGCCTTCGGCTCCGGCGGCAATTCCTCTATGATCGCGACCGAGCTGCAGAACCGCCTGTTCCGTCTCGGCCTTCGCATTACCGCGAGCTCCGACCACAGCATGCAGCTGATGATGGCTGCCGCCGCCAAGCCGACGGACGTGCTGATCGGCTCCTCCTTCTCCGGCCGCAACGCCGAACTGGTGCGCGCTTTTGCGCTGGCACGCGAAGCCAAGGTGCCGACCATCGCCCTGACGCAGAGTGAAAGCCCGGTAGCCCGCGCCGCCGAGATCACGGTGCCCGTCGACCTGCCGGAAGGAGACAATATCTATCGGCCGACATCGACGCGCATCGCCTACCTGGCTGTGGTGGACATTCTCGCCAGTCTGGTCGCCTATCGCATTCAGCCGCAGGCAACGGTGACGCTGCGCCGTATCAAGCAGCAGCTCGTCACCCATCGCGATGGCGACGACCGCCAGCTTCTTGGAGATTAGAGCAGTTTCGCGGAAGTCGGCGACGCTCATCACATTGGGCTCCGCCGAAAACAACAACATAGGGTGGCGGATCAAGCCGCTCGGGAAATCGATCGAAGGAATATGATATGAGCAAATCCGTCGCCATCGTCACGGGGGCTGCCGGCGATATCGGCCGTGCCATCGCAAAACGCCTGGCGGATGACCACGACATCATCCTGCTCGTCGATATCGACGAGGCCGCCACGCAGAAGGCTGTTGGCGAACTCGGCCCGGCGGAGCGTTTCGTCACGTTCAAGGCGGATATCACCAGCGATGCCGATGTTGCCGCCATGGCGAAGGCCGCATCCGATCTCGGCGGGGTGAAGACGCTCGTCAACAATGCCGGTGCCGCACGCGCCGTCAGCCTTCATGATACCACGCCGGCTATCTGGCGTGCCGATAATGCCCTCAATCTCGAAGCAGCTTTCCTGTGCTTCCGCGCCGTCGAGGACATGCTGAAGGCGTCGAAGGGGTCGGTGATCAACATCGCCTCCGTCAACGGTATGGCAGTCTTCGGTCATCCGGCCTACAGCGCGGCCAAGGCTGGGCTTCTGCATTTCACCCGGCTGGTCGCGGTCGAATACGGCAAGTTCGGCATCCGTTCGAATGCGGTCGCGCCCGGCACGGTGCGCACGCAAGCCTGGGAAGTCCGCGCAGCAGCCAATCCCAACGTCTTTGAGGAGGCGAAGCGCTGGTATGCGCTACAACGCGTCGTCGATCCCGTCGACGTCGCCAATGCCGTCTCCTTCCTCGCAAGCCCGCTTGCCTCGGCGATCACTGGCGTTTGCCTGCCTGTCGATTGCGGCCTGACGGCGGGGCAGGCGGAGCTTGCCCATACTTTCTCCCAGTCCGAGCACTACTGACGGGCTACGCCGAAGGGGAATGGAACACAGCCGTCCCCTATCATCCCCGAAACACCTGGTCTCGCGCGCACGGGAGTATGGTCGGCTGACCTGGGTGCTTTGGAGCGCCGGCTAGACCTTTATTCATGCTTCAGGCTGCCGAGATAGGTTTTCGGCGGCTTTTTCGTGCCTGACTGTTATCGAGGAAAGGTAGGCAGGATTGCATGGTTGTGGCGCCGGAGCGCGCTAGCCTGCGCGCAGCGTCGCCATGTCCGTCGGGAAGAAACCCGCCCAGGCCATCACGGTCACCACGGTGATAACGAGCAGATACCACATAGCGACGTAATCACCGACGAGCCGCCGATTCAACGCGGCAAAGAGAAGAGCGACACTGAAGGCGAGCCAGAGCAGGTTGCAGACGTGGTCCATTTTATTGTTCCCCTTATTCGTCTTTTTCCTCCCTTCGGCAAAAGTTAACGAGATAACGTTGCGCGAGGTAGCGCCATAACGGGATGGAGGTTTGCACACAGCGGGAAGCACGGATCTCGGCCTCTGCCCTGATTGCGGTATTTGACTGGTTGCCCATGGCGGTTTCCAGAGAGAGCGTCTCTCATCCGGTCACATCCGATGAGGCGCCGCAGGAAAATCTTAACGCCCTGCGCAGAGTCCAGGAACATCTCGCCGCTGCTCTCCGTTATGGGCTTGTAGCGTAGTTATGGGCTTGTAGCGTAAAGGCGAGGAGGGCTGCCATGGAATATGGTGATTGGAACAATCCCGTCATAGTCGATCTCGATGGCATCGGCCATTTCGCGATCATCACCAACGCGCTGGACGCGGCAAACTGCATGAGCGAGGACTGGCCGGTCAATGGCGGCCCGGCAATGGATGAGGCCGTGCTGGTCTGCCTCGATGCCGTTCTTGGCAAGGTTTCCGCCGAGCGGTCGCGAAAGGCTTTTCTGGAGGCGGCGCGTGAAGCCGGACTTAGCGTCAGGCCGGATTCGGGAAGCCTTCACTAGTTGATGTAAGACAGGGGCGACAGCCTCCCTCGGCGAGAGGCGCTCAGATTGCCCAGAAGATCAGGCTCAGGATTATGATGACGGCGAGGATGAACCCTATCATCCTCCCGAGTCCTTCGTTGACATTGCCGTTGCCGACTATCAGGTCGTACCAGTCGCTCTTGTGGTCCATCAAACGTCCCTCAGGGTTTGCCCCATTAGGTCGCTCTCTTCTTCGGTAGTCAATGATTTAAAGGCACTCGGCGGCGGCCGTCGTTGACCAGGCTTTCATCGCCTGCCAGCGGCGGGCATCAGGGATCCGTTCAAAGGACGATTATTCAGGGATGCCGAAAGGCCGGTTTTCATCCGGACAGCCGATTTCAAGACAAGTTCTTATGAACTCCCGGCGAACCGGAAATAGCATTGCAAGAGCTCGTTAAATCTTGAAATCTTTGAGAAATCTGTGTTTCTCAAGAAAGGAAATGGTGCCCAGAAGAGGACTCGAACCTCCACGCCTCGCGGCACAGGTACCTGAAACCTGCGCGTCTACCAATTCCGCCATCTGGGCGACGGACACGCATGTAAGGGGGTGGCCGTCCGGTGTCAACAGGGTTTTTGAAGTTTTCGTGGCAATCGTGAAAAAAGCGGGTGGAGCCCGGGTCAAACCCGGGCTGCGGCCCATGCGCTGATGAGGCCAAGTCCCTGTTCCAACAGGGCCTTTGCCTCGCTTTCGCTCGATGCTTCCACGTAGCAGCGCATTTCCGGCGCGTTGCCGGAAGGGCGGAAATGGATGATTCGGTTATCCACAAGTGTCACCCGCAGGCCGTCGATATCGCTCTTGGAAGCGACCGTCGCGATCGGCTTCAGGAAATCCGAAAGATTGGCGTCGGAGGCGCGCAGATAGGCCATCAGCGCGGCACTGGTTTCCACGGGGAAATTCTCCAGACGGTCGGCGGCGGCAAAGGGCAGGCGGTAGCTGCCGGCAACGGCCGAAAGCGGTTTGCGTGCCTTGGCGGCGGCATAGAGCGTCGCGAGAATCGGCAGAAAGCTGTCGCGCGTCGGCAGCGGCTCGAAAGGTTTTCCCTCGACGGTGAAGCGGCTGGCCGTCAGCGTGCCGCCATTGGCCTCGAAGCCCATGACATTGGCCTTGCCGGCCGCGTTGGCCTCGTCCATGCCGGCGATCACATAGGGCGAGCCGACGCGGGTGCGGGTGACGGCATAGGAACCGGCGGCCTCGATGCCGGAATTGGAGGTAACCGGCGTCACCACAACATCGGCGCCGAGGAAATTTGCCGCGATGAGGCCAAGCAGATCGCCGCGCAGGGGCTCGCCGGTTTCGTCCGCGACCAGCGGCCGGTCACCGTCGCCATCGGCCGAGACAATGGCATCCAGGCCGTGCTCGGGCGCCCAGGCCTTCATGAGGCGGATGGTTTCGGCCGAGACCGCTTCGGTATCGACCGGAATGAAGCTCTCGGAGCGGCCGAGCGGCACGACGCGGGCGCCGTAATGCGTCAGGACCTCACCGAAAAGATCGCGAGCCACCGTGCTGTGCTGATAGATGCCGATGGTGAGGCCGGCGAGGCTGCCTGGTGGCAGCAGGCCCTTGTTGCGCTCCAGGAACAGCGCCTCCGTCTCCGCCGTGCGGTTTTCCGCCTCGGCAGGGGTTTCGTCGAGCACTGAATCGCCAATCGCAAGCGCTTCCTCGCTGATCGCCACTTCGTCGCGCTTGTCGATTTCGCCATCAGGGCGATAGAATTTGATGCCGTTGCGGTCGGCGGGGATATGCGAGCCGGTGATCATCAGCGAGGCGGCCTTCAGCTGCAGGCCGTAAAGCGCCAGCGCCGGCGTCGGCAATGTGCCGCAGTCGATCGGCGTCAGGCCGGTCCGCTTCAGCGCGCCGATGCAGGTGGCCGAGATCGCCGGACTCGATTCGCGGAAATCGCGGCCGACGAGGATGAGGTCGCCCGGTTTGGCATGGCCGTTTTTCAGCAGATGACGGGCAAAGGCCGTCGCATAGAGCGCCGATGCCCGTCCGGTGAGGTCTGCGGATAGGCCGCGAAGGCCGCTGGTGCCGAATTTCAAGCTGCTCACAGGCAATCTCCCTTGCAATGATCGGGCTGTTATGGCGCAAGCGGTGGCGGCGATCAACTCATCGTGGATCGATAGGTTCCGGTTGCGGCAGCACTGGTTTTGCCATCGTCGCGACCCCAACTAAGATAAGAGGTGCGGCGGCCCGCCATAGGTTCGAAGCGTCCGGAACAGGAGTATGTCATGGCTGTTTTTCATAGGATTGCGCTTGGCTGCGCTCTCGCACTCGCCTTACTGTCGCAGGCGGATGTCGCTGACGCCGCCTCGGACGCCCGGAAGCTCATTACTCCGCCGCGCACCAATACGGTCATCTGCGATTCCCGTGGCTGCTTCGGTTTCGGCGAGCGGCAGTTCTACACCCGCCCAGGTCAGCCGCTTCCGATTACACCGCACTATAACGGAGGACTCAATCGCTTTGGCAGCCCGCGAGTTCAGGTTCCTCCGCGCGAAACCTTTACGCCACCGCCGAGAACAGTCTATCCCTCGCCGGCCCAGCAGCTCAAGCGGCATCAGACCTGGTGCGCCGAGCGCTACCGGACCTACAATCCCGGCACCGACAGCTATACGACGATCAACAACGGCACCAGGCCCTGCCGTTCGCCCTTCGACTGATGCCCCGCGCAATGGGGCCTAGCTCTCCAGCGATGCGCGGTCGGTGTGGCCGAGATCGCGTTCGGGGTCGATGACATCCCGCACCCGCTGCTTCAGCTCCTTCGGTCCGGGAAAGCCGCCATCCCGCTTGCGCTCCCACAGCAGCTCGCCGTCGATGCGGATTTCGAAGACCCCGCCGGTGCCGGGGATCAGCGCCACTTCGCCAAGACTATCGGTAAAGGTCTGCAGCAGCTCCTGCGCCATCCAGCCGGAGCGAAGCAGCCAGTTGCATTGCGTGCAGTAGAGAATGGTGATCCGCGGCTTGTCGCTCATTGTCCTGATCCTTCGTTGTTTGCTGAGATTTAGGCTCAACTTTAACCCGCTGCAAGCCAAAGCAATTCCAGGAAACGTGCCAGTCGGTTTTTCGTCCGGAATTGCGCGAGGAAAGACGGCCGGAGTGGTTCGACATTTCCGATGAGTGTTGAAACGCCCTGGCCACTTGCCTCTCCCGCCGCCTCATGCTCATCTCCGGGGGGTAACATTGCTCGGGAATCAACGGTATGCGCGTCGCCATTATCGAGAATATGAAGAACACCCCGCTTGGCGCTCTCGGTATCGCGCTCGCGGAGGCCGGAGCCGAGATCGACTGGTTTCGCCCGTGGAGCGGCGAGGCCTTGCCGAAAGACACATCGGCCTATGATGCCCTGGCCGTGCTCGGTGGCGAGCAGAGCGCCCGCGACGATGACACCCATCCCTATCTGCTGGAGCTGGCGGGGCTGATGCGCCGTTTCGAGGGTGAGGACAAGGCCGTGCTCGGCATCTGCCTCGGCAGCCAGATCCTGGCGCGCGCCTATGAGGCCGAAAATCTGCTCGGCACCGCCCATGAATTCGGCTGGAAGACGGTCGGCCTGACCGACGAGGGAAAGAAGGACCCGCTGCTCGCCGATCTCGGCGATGAATTCACCATCTTCGAATGGCATGGCGACACCTTTACCTTGCCTGCCGGTGCCACCCGTCTTGCCGCCAACGGCATTACGCCGAACCAGGCCTTCCGCATCGGCCGCGCCACCTATGGCACGCAGTTTCACTTCGAAGCCAATGCCGCCGTGGTCGAGCGCTGGCGCGGCGAATTCAAGGAAACGATCGAACGCAAGGAGCCGGGATGGCTCGATCGCTATCCGGAACTTGTGGCCAAGCATGCGGCAGCGGCTGAGACGGCCGGCCTTGCGATCGCCAGAGCCTGGGTGCGGACGATTGGCGCTCAGGCAGAACTTCCTCAGGTCGCAGAGGCTTGAGGATCGCAACGGGCCTCTAAGTAATTGCGCGCCGCCGGATCCGATCGCGATGTGCCGCGCGTCGATAAGCTGTGAAATAGGAGGAAATCACATCATGAGCACGCTGGAACTACCGAGCGAGGGCGGTTGCCGTTGCGGACAGGTGCGGCTGAAGATCAGCGCCAAGCCGATGCTCACCATGGCCTGCCACTGCACCGGCTGCCAGCGCATGACGGCAGGCCCCTATTCGCTGAGCGCCGCCATCCCCACGCAGGGTTTCGAGGTAACGCAGGGCGAGCCTGTCATCGGCGGCCTGCACGGCGACGTCATCCATCACTATTTTTGCCCGCATTGCATGAGCTGGATGTTCACGAAGCTCGAAGGCGTCGATTGGTTCGTCAATGTCCGCGCCACCACGCTCGACGACACCAGCTGGTTCACGCCCTTCATCGAGACCTGGACGAGCGAAAAGCTGCCATGGGTGACGACGCCGGCCAGGCACAGCTATGCCGCACTGCCGGCGATGGAGGAGTATGAGGGCCTGACGAAGGAATATATGGCGCAGGGGTAAGGCTGCCGTGGCGAAATCCGCTGTCAGAACTGACGATATTGTGCAAAAGGCAGACCATATCTTTCGACACAGGCATTTGCTTTTGCAATCGGCTCGGCATTTTCGATTAACCAGAGGCGCCCGCGCTCAATCTTGCTGACGCGAGCGGCCTTATCTTCAATGGGAGGTGAGGTACTGTTCTTCGAGTCGCTCACTCATCCCCCATCTTCAGCGCGGCAATGAACGCTTCCTGCGGGATTTCGACCTTGCCGAACTGCCGCATGCGCTTCTTGCCTTCCTTCTGCTTGTCGAGCAGCTTGCGCTTGCGGGTGGCGTCGCCGCCGTAGCACTTGGCGGTCACGTCCTTGCGCAGCGCCTTCACCGTCTCGCGGGCGATGATGCGCCCGCCGATGGCGGCCTGGATCGGGATCTGGAACATGTGCTGCGGGATCAGGTCCTTCAGCTTCTCGCACATGACGCGGCCGCGCTTTTCAGCCGCCGAGCGATGCACGAGCATGGAGAGCGCATCCACCGGCTCGGCATTGACGAGGATCGACATCTTGACGAGATCGCTCTCGCGATAGTCGGTCAGGCTGTAGTCGAAGGAGGCATAGCCCTTGGAGATCGACTTCAGGCGGTCGTAGAAATCGAAGACGACTTCATTGAGCGGCAGATCGTAGGTGATCATGGCGCGGTTGCCGACATAGGTCAGCTCGGTCTGGATGCCGCGGCGGTCCTGGCAGAGCTTCAGGATCGAGCCGAGATAATCGTCCGGCGTCAGGATCGTCGCCTTGATCCACGGCTCGCGGAATTCGGAAATCTTGACGACATCCGGCATGTCGGCCGGGTTGTGCAGCTCGATTTCGGTGCCGTCGGTCATGGTGAGCTGATAGACGACGGAGGGAGCCGTCGCGATCAGGTCGAGATTGAATTCGCGCTCCAGGCGCTCCTGGATGATTTCCAGGTGCAGCAGGCCGAGGAAGCCGCAGCGGAAGCCGAAGCCGAGAGCGGCAGACGATTCCATTTCAAAGGAGAAGCTGGCGTCGTTGAGGCGCAGCTTGCCCATGGCCGAGCGCAGATCTTCGAAATCGGCGGCATCGACCGGGAAGAGGCCGCAGAAGACGACAGGCTGCGCCGGCTTGAAGCCCGGCAGCGGTTCGGCGGTCGGGCGCTTGTCTTCGGTGATGGTATCGCCGACGCGGGTATCGGCCACTTCCTTGATCGAGGCGGTGATGAAGCCGATCTCGCCGGGGCCGAGGCTGTCGACGGCGACCATCTTCGGCGTGAGAACGCCGACACGCTCGATCTGGTACTTCGCGTCCGTGCCCATCATGCGGATGGTCTGGCCCTTGGTCAGCGTGCCGTCGATGATGCGCACGAGAACCATGACGCCGAGATAGGTGTCGTACCAGCTGTCGACCAGCAGCGCCTTCAAGGGAGCCTTCTCGCCGCCCGCGCTTTTCGGCGCCGGCAGCTTGTGCACGATAGCTTCCAGCACGTCGGGAATGCCGAGGCCGGTCTTCGCCGAAATCAGCACGGCGTCGGAGGCATCGATGCCGATCACTTCCTCAATCTGTTCCTTGATGCGGTCGGGTTCGGCCGCCGGCAGGTCGATCTTGTTGAGGACGGTGACGAGCTCGTGATTGTTGTCGATCGCCTGATAGACGTTGGCAAGCGTCTGCGCTTCCACACCCTGAGAGGCATCAACCACCAACAGCGAACCCTCGCAGGCCGACAGCGAGCGCGAGACTTCATAGGCGAAGTCCACGTGTCCGGGCGTGTCGATCAGGTTGAGGATATAGGTCTCGCCATTCTTGGCCTTGTAGTGCAGGCGCACGGTCTGGGCCTTGATGGTGATGCCGCGCTCGCGCTCGATCTCCATATTATCAAGCACCTGCTCCGACATCTCGCGTTCGGCAAGGCCGCCCGTCGTCTGGATCAGGCGATCGGCCAGCGTCGATTTGCCGTGGTCGATATGGGCCACGATCGAGAAGTTGCGGATATGCGAAAGCGGAGTGGTGGAATTGGTGCTCATGCGCGCCATATAGCAGCGCCGCCCCGCGCCGCAAAGCGGAAAAGCGGGGCTTTGGCTGGTATCTTCACGTTATGTTAGCCTTTTCCGGTCCGCCGCTGCCGAGTGTCACAATGCTCTTGATTCCATCATGAGATCATGTATTTCTCATATAGTAGAATCACGGAGCGTGAGACATGAGTCATGGCGGATGATGATCTGGAACTGGCGATCGGTGCGCGCATCAAGGAGCTGCGCATCGCCCGCGGCCTGACGCTGGATGAGCTTGCCAATGCCTCGGCCGTCAGCCGCGCCATGATCTCGCGCATCGAGCGGGCGGAGGCGAGCCCGACGGCCTCGCTGCTGTCGCGGCTCTGCGCAGCGCTCGGTCTTTCGCTCTCGGCCTTCTTTGCCGAGGAGGACGAGGAGGTGTCGCCGCTTGCCCGCCGCGATCAGCAGGCGATCTGGCGCGACCCGGGAACCGGCTATGTCAGACGCGCCGTCTCGCCGCCGGGAACCGACTCGAAGGTCGATGTCGTCGAAGTCATCTTCCCCGCCGGCGCGCGCGTCATCTTCCCGCCGAATTCGGCAAGCGCCGGCATGACCCAGCATGTCTGGCTGTTCGAGGGCGAGATGGAGGTGACGCATCGCGATGTCGCCCATCGCCTCATGCCCGGCGATTGCCTCTTCATGGGCGTCGGCGATGGCCACGCCTTCCACAATCCCGGCGAGGTGCCGGCGCGCTACAGCGTCATCCTCGATCGCGGTCGTTCGTGACACCCAAGGACCTTCTCATGCCCGATATTCGTCTTCTCTCCGCCGTTGAGGCTCGCACTGTCCTGGGGGATCTCTGCGATGTGCTTGCCGATTGCGTCAATGGCGGCGCTTCCGTCGGCTTCATGCAGCCTTATATGCCTGCCGACGCATTGCCTTATTGGCAGAGCGTCGCAGACAGCGTCGAAAGCGGCGGGACATTGCTTTTTGTCGCCGTGATCGAGGGCAGGGTTGTCGGAACGGTGCAGGTGGGCGCAGCCCAGATGCCGAACCAGCCGCATCGCGGCGATCTCAAGAAGCTGCTGGTGCATAGCTCCGCGCGAGGCAAGGGACTTGCCCGCCTCTTGATGGAGGCGGCTGAGCGCGAGGCCGCCCGTATCGGCAAGACCCTGCTTGTGCTCGATACGGCAACCGGCAGCGATGCCGAGGCGATCTATCCGCGCCTGGGCTGGCAGCGCGTCGGCGTCGTGCCGGACTATGCGATGTGGCCGGAGGGCGGTCTTTGCGACACGACCATTTTCTATAAGCGTATTGCGGCCTGAAAAGGCTATTCACGCTGAGAAGGCGGCAATGGCGTCCTGCAATGTCGATCCCGCTGTCCATTGCATCGCCTTCCAGCCGAAGTGCCGCGCGGCCTCGATATTGGCCTCCACGTCATCGATAAAGCCGATCTCGCTTGCGGATATCCCGACACGTTCGGTTGCCAGCCGGAAGAATTCGGCTGCTGGCTTCTGATGGCCGAGGGCGGCGGAATAGAAGATGCCGTCGAAGCGGGAGGAGAGCCCGAGTTCGTCCATCAGATAGGCGGCGCGCATATGCTCCTGGTTGGTCGCAAGGAACATCTTCGTTCCCCCGGCCCGCAGGGCGGCGAGGTCGTCAAGCAGGCCGTGGTCCAAGCGAGAGTCATTCTCGAACCAGTAGTCGATCAGGGTTCGGGCACTGAGATGGGAAGCGATCCTGCCGAGAACTTCTGCAAGCTTCGGCTCCAGCGCATCGCGGCCGGTGACGATATCGACCCAGTAGGTTTTGAAGAATGCTTGTTGAAGCACATCCAACCGCAAGCCCAGATCGCGCTCCAGATAGGTGAACAGCGGCAATCCGTCGCTCGGGCGGCCGTGCACCAACACGCCGTCGACATCGACCATCAGAAGTTTCATGCAGCCGCCTCCAATTCCTCAAACGCAGATGGAAGGTGCGGTTGTCTGCAGCAGCATTCAAGATTGCATGTCACCCTTTTTTCTCGGACGCGATGCATGTAAGCCTTCGTGTCATCAGCAGAACAAAGTGGGCGATGGGGAGGCGAACATGCGGGTCATCTATTCGGAGGATCACAAGCTCAGAGACGCGAAGACCGAGTTGCATGATGGCCAGCTCGTCACACCCTTCGAGGCGCCCTTCCGCGCCGAATGGATCCTCGCCGCGATGAAGGAAGCCGGCTTTACCGATGTGATTGCACCTCATGCCCATGGATTGGAAACGGCGCGAAAGGTGCATGATCCGGCCTATCTCGATTTTCTTGGCGTGGTCTGGGAGCGCTGGGTCGCCGCCGGCTACAAGGGCGAGGCGATCGCCAATTCCTTTCCCGTCAGGCGCACCAGCCAGCGCGTGCCTGACAATATCGTCGGCATGATCGGCCATTATGCCAATGCCGCGGATACCTCGATCACCAAGGGCTCCTATGAGGCGGCGCTCGCATCGATGCGCTGCGCTGTGACCGGCGCCGATTGGCTCAACGCCGGCAACCGCTTCGCATTCGCGCTCTGCCGCCCGCCCGGCCATCATGCCGGCATCGATCTCTTCGGCGGTTATTGCTTCATCAACAATGCGGGCGTCGCGGCGCAGCGGCTGCGTGATCACGGCGCGGCCAAGGTGGCGGTGCTCGATGTCGATTTCCATCACGGCAACGGTACGCAGGACCTTTTCTACCGACGCGGCGATGTTTTCACAGCGTCGTTGCATGGTGATCCCGTCCACGCCTTTCCCTATTTCCTTGGCCATGCTGATGAGGAAGGCGAGGGTGATGGCTTGGGCGCCAACCGCAATTACCCCATGCCGCGCGGCACGCTTTGGGAGGTCTGGTCGGCGGCGCTCGACGATGCGCTTGCCCGCATCAAGGCCTTCGGCGCGGAGGCGATCGTGCTTTCACTCGGTGTCGATACGTTCGAGCGCGATCCGATCTCCTTCTTCAGGCTGACATCGCAGGACTTCACCCGCATGGGCGAGCGGGTTGCTGCCGCAGACCTGCCTGTCCTGGTCTGCATGGAGGGTGGCTATGGCGTGCCCGAGATCGGGCTGAACGTCGCCAATGTACTGAAAGGTCTCGAAGCCTGATGCACCTTGCATCAAAGTGCCTGATCACAGGATGAAAAGTTTGAATTTGCCACTGCATGGCCATGCCTCTAAAACGCCGCCTGGTTGGGGGTGTTTATGGAACAGAAGCTTGTCGACAGTGGATCGGATGGCGGCGCGGGGCTGATGCCGCATCCGGATATCGCGCCATCGACCGGCGGCATTGCCGCCGGCGTGCTGATGTGCGTGATGTCGATGTCGTCAATCCAGTTCGGCTCGGCCCTGTCGGCCCCGATCATCAACGCCTATGGGCCAGCGGGCGCCACGTGGCTGCGGCTCGTCTTCGCCTCCATAGCGCTGGCGATCATCGTCCGGCCTAAGATCACGAGCTATAGCCGCTCGCAATGGCTCGGCGTGCTGGCGCTCGGCACTGTCTCGGCGCTGATGACGACCTCTTTCTTTTCGGCAATCGCACGCATTCCCCTGGGGCTTGCCGTCGCCATCGAATTTCTCGGGCCGCTGCTGGTCGCGACCCTCGGCTTCGGGCTGAGCCGACAGCTTCTCTGGCCAATTCTTGCGGCAATCGGCGTTCTGCTCCTGGCTTATGATGGCGAAGAGTGGGTCGGCAATCTTCCCGGCATTCTCTTTGCCATCGGCGCAGGCGCGGGCTGGGCCTGCTACATTCTTTTGACGAAGAAGGTCGGTAATGCCTTTCAGGGCCTTGAAGGTCTTTCCGTGTCGCTGCTGGTCGCAGCAGTCGTTTCCACCCCCTTCGGCTTTACCTCGGCCGTCCCGCATCTGACGGCCTTCGGCCTGCTCGAAATAGCCGGGCTTGCACTGCTCGTTCCGCTGATGCCCTATGTGCTGGAAATGGTGGCGCTGCGGCGCATGCCCACCTCGTCCTTCGGCATCCTCATGAGCCTCGAGCCTGCCATCGGCGCCTTTGCCGGCTTCGTCATCCTGTCGCAGCCGATGACGCCGTCTCAGATGTTCGGCACCGCGCTTGTTGTTGCAGCCAGTATCGGGGCGACGATCTTCGCTGCGAAAGGCTAAGACTGGTGGGCGTAAGCCGTTGTTGCTTTGAGTTTGGCCCGGCAACTCTCCGTCAGTCGGGGGCTTGAAGCCTGACGATCTGGGGTGCAACGATTGCGATGAACAGTTCTGGATCGCCGAAAGCTCTCGCCGAGAGCATTGCTCCATGAACCGAGGCCATCAGCATTTGCGCCTCTTCCTCGGGCCGTTTGTTCAGCCGGAAAAGGCCATTCTCGGTTCCCGCCTGCAGCACTGACGTAAGCCAGCCGGCGAGGCTATGAAAATGGCCTCGCACCTGGGATGCGACATCCTCCGGCAGCATCTGCATCTCGCTGGCGAGCATCGCACAGATGCAGAAGGGCAGCGAGGCGTCCCGAATGCATGAGTGCCAGTAGCTCGCATAGGCCTGCAGCTGTTCCGCGGGGCTCGAGATGCCTTCGCGCAAAGACTTCAAACCCGCTTCCGTCTGCTGCCTGTAACGGTCCACCAGCACCGAAACCAGTTCGGCCTTAGTCGGAAAGTGATGGTGGATGCTTGCCTTCCGGATGCCGATCGCAGCGGAGATGTCGGCATAGCTGAAGCCGTTGTAGCCTCCGGCCCCGATAAGAGCCTGTGCGATGTCGAGAATTTTTTCTGAAGTGGAAGTTATTGATTTCATATCGCTGCCTACCTTTTGGTAGGCTTGTTGTCAAGATTGCCGCACCACTTCTGGCTCTCACGAAACGGTGTTCGGGCCTGTGTTGACTCAGTGAGTATATCTTCCTACTAGTAGGTAGGCAAATACAAGGAGCCTCCTGATGCAAAGTCGCGTTTCATCCCAGCCCAACTGGCTGCAGTCCTACTATTTTACACGTGCCCTGTTCTCGATCGCCTGGATTGCAGCCGCGATCTTCCTCAGCGCAAAACCGCCATCCGCCGCGTTTCTGCTGGTGATCTATCCTGTGTGGGACGCCCTCGCCAATCTGGTCGACGCCCGGGTTAACGGCGGCCTGAAGGTCAATCCGTCCCAGGCGTTGAATGTTGTCGTCAGCGTCCTCACGGCGCTCGCCGTTGTCGTGGCCGCCTACAATAGCACCTATGCCGTCCTGGCCGTGTTTGGGGCTTGGGCGATCCTCTCGGGCTTGCTGCAACTCTACACCGGCGTAAGGCGCTGGCGTATCTATGGCGCTCAATGGGTAATGATCCTGAGCGGTGCGCAGTCGGCGCTTGCCGGCGGTTTCATGCTCAGCCGATCCCTTGGCACGGTCGAGCCGACCATTCTGGATATCGTCCCCTACGCGGCGTTCGGAGCCTTCTATTTCCTGCTTTCCGCAATCTGGCTTGCGGTCACGGCCTACCGCAAAGCACATGCATAGGCGCTGCCTGATCTTGCGGCGGCGAGTTTGAAGTGACTTGCCGCCGTATTTTCGTGTGGCCTGCCTTAAGCCGTCGTTCTCGCGGGATCGTCCAGCGCTGGATTATAGAAGAGTGAGAGCGTCAGGCTCTTGGCGATACGCTCGGCCGTCGCCATGAACCAGTCTCTTGCCTCTTTGGAAGGCGCGATATCGGCAAGGGTTTCGGAGAAAAGCGCCAGCCATTCCGGAAAGAGGTCGGCGGCCATGCCCTCGACGCCGAGATGCGCCTGGACCGGTTTGCCGCCATAGGCGCCGTTCTTGAAGGCAACGGAGGACCAGAAGCGCTTCATCTTTTCCATGTGGTCGGGCCAGCGCCCGGCAAGGCGTCCGTCGAAGACCGGTCCGAGCCGGGGATGCGCCTGAACGCGCCCATAGAACGTGTCGACCAGCCTGTCGATGAAGGCCGGATCGATGCCCATCCGTGCCATCTCCGCCTCGGCCCTTTCGCGGATGCCGGCAAGATGGGCGGCGCGAGCCTGTATCTCGTTTTCCATAATATTCTCCGAGTGCCGGCGCGTGGAAAACCGCTGCTCCGACGTCTTTCAGGTCCCTATGTATGCAATTTCTCAGCGCGACCAAGACGTCATGGAGATGTTGCGGCAATCTGTCAAAGTCGCACTGCTATTTTCCGCGGCCTCGTTCGGCGGACCACAAATTTTCCGGCACGATTTTTCCTCCGCAATGACCTCTCCGTGCTTGACCAGCGCAATTGCCAACTTTAGAATTAGAATAATTCTAAAGTTATGAGGTTGCCCCGATGCTGCTAGGCCTATTCCGCCCGTCGAAACGTCCCTTCACCTCCCTTTCCGAACAGGAGATTCTGGCGATTGCCATTGCGGCAGAGGAAGACGATTCACGCATTTATCTCGCCTATGCCGATACGCTCCGCCCGCATTATCCCGAGTCCGCCAAGGTTTTCGAGGATATGGCCGAGGTCGAGGATACGCATCGCAAGACATTGATCGACATGCACCGCCGCCGCTTCGGCGAGCGTATCCCGCTGATCAGGCGCGAGCATGTGCGCGGCTTTTACGAGCGCAAACCCGATTGGCTGCGCAAGAACCTCTCCCTCGATGCCATGCGCGACGAGGCCGAGGCGATGGAGCAGCAGGCCTATAATTTCTATGTCGAAGCGGCCAAGCAGGTATCCGATGCCTCGACGCGCCAGCTTCTCGGCGATCTCGCACTTGCCGAGCAGGGTCATGAAGACGTTGCCCGTATGCTTGGCGAGAAGCATACACCGGAAGAGGTCAAGCACGAGGAAGATGCGCAGGCGCGCCGCCAGTTCGTGCTGACCTATGTGCAGCCGGGTCTCGCCGGGCTGATGGATGGCTCCGTCTCCACGCTTGCGCCAATCTTTGCCGCCGCCTTCGCCACGCAGCAGACATGGCAGACCTTTCTCGTCGGCCTTTCGGCTTCGGTCGGTGCCGGTATCTCCATGGGTTTCACCGAGGCAGCCCATGACGACGGCAAGATCTCCGGTCGCGGTTCGCCGATCAAGCGCGGCCTTGCCTGCGGCATCATGACCGCGCTCGGCGGCCTTGGCCATGCGCTGCCCTACCTCATCCCGCATTTCTGGACCGCGACGATCACCGCCGCAATCGTCGTCTTCTTCGAGCTTTGGGCCATCGCCTTCATCCAGAACAAATATATGGAGACGCCGTTCCTGCGGGCTGCCTTCCAGGTCGTCCTCGGCGGCTCGCTGGTGCTGGGTGCCGGCATTCTGATCGGAAATGGGTGAGACGCGTTCGGCATAGCCGGCGAAACTATCGGGTGGATCGTTTCGCACGCCAAACGCCCCGAGCCCAAGCGAAGGGCCGGCGGTGAGGGATGGGCAATGTTTTGTCGCATCCGGAAGGGCAAAGACACTCCGAGATCACGAAATGTTAAATTTCGGAACGCCTTCCGCCGCCACCGGTTAGCAACACGAGGCCGCTCTTGGCCTCGTCTGCAAACCAAAGGAGATGATCCAATGGCAAACCAAGGTGGAACCCACGAGCAGCATGTGAAGGCTGGCCAGCAAAGCCACAAGCGCATGGACAACGATAACACCAGGAATGCTTCGTCCACCGGCTCCCGTGAGCAGCACTCTGCCAGCTCACGCGGCGGCACCCACGAGCAGCACGTCAAGGCCGGCCAGCAGAGCCATAAGAACTCTTGACGCTCGTGGTGGTAGCAAATTCGTCCGCACCCAGGAGTGAGGACGGGTCTTATTACAAGACGAAAAAGCGAAAGGCCGGTCCGATGGGCCGGCCTTCTTGTGTAACGAGAAATTAGCCCGCGCTTACTTGACGGCGCCAACCAGGACGTCGTTGCCGTTCTCGATGGTGACCCAGCGGCCGGCATTGAAGCTCGCCTGACGCTTCAGATAGGAATAGGGAGTTTTGGTCCAGACCTTGATCTCGTCCTCAAGGTTGTCGAGGATAAAATCGCCCTGCTTGGTGCGCAGCGTCAGCACCGCATGTCCTTCGCCATCAGGCTTGCGAACGACCGTCATCAACAGGTTGGAGGCGGAAATGCCGCTCTGGATGAGGAGCTTGCGCTTCAGCAGGGCAAAATCCTCGCAGTCGCCAGCGGTCTTCGGATATTCCCAATATTCCTCCTGGCCGTAGACTTCCATGTCGGTCGCCGGGCGGATCGTCTTGTTGACGCGAAGGTTGATCTGGTTGACGAGAGCCCAGGCGGCCGCGTTCATGTCGACGGGACCGATATTACGGGTCGGACCGCATTCGTCGGTATGTCTCTGGCAGAAGTCGTAGTGTCCGATCGGCTGGGAGGTCACGTTGCCGACGGTCATCGAAACACCCTGCTGAGGTGCCGGCATCGCCGCCGACGACATCGCAACTATAGCAGCGAAGGCAATCAACAAGCCCTTAATACGCACGCCCACTATCCTTGTATCGTCCCTGCATTTGTTAACAAATTGTTAATGTAGGGGGGTGCGCGAAGTCAATCGTTACTTAAGTGTTAACACCGGAACCGGCTCATATGGTTAATTTCGGCACAATCAAAGAGATAGTCGCCATAATTTCCTGCTGCCTGCGATTACGCAAGCGCCCCCCCCCCCGAGGCGGCCGACAAGGGGCCAGCGCGCTGAGCATTTCGCAGATATCTATTTGTTTTTATGGCGCTTTATGTAGTACCAACGTCTCGGCCACGGCGAGCATGCGCTCGATGTCCTGCGGCCGCGACAGGCGATGATCGCCGTCGCGCACAAGCGTTAACACGACATCGTCCGCGGGCAGGTGCTCGACCAGCTTTAACGAATGCGAGAAAGGCACGTCCGCATCCTGCATACCCTGCAATATATGTACCGGGCAGCCGGTCTCGATGATGCCGGTCAGCACACGGTTGGTGCGGCCGTCCTCGATGAGGGCGCGCGTGAAGATGTTCGGCTCGGGGCTATATTCCGAAGGCTCCTCGAAATAGCCGCGTTCCGCCAGCGAGCGCCGCTCGACATCGGAGAGGTTGGGCTCGATGAGATCGATGGTGAAATCGGGAGCGGGCGCGATGAGCACGAGGCCGGCGATGGGGGCTGTCTTTTTGCGTTTGCGCAGTTCCTGCATGACCCTGAGCGCGATCCAGCCACCCATCGACGAGCCGACGAGAACGATCTTCTTCGGCTTGGTATGATCGATGACGGCAAGTGCCTCTTCCAGCCAGCGCGAAATCGTGCCGTTGGTGAACTTGCCGCCGGACTGCCCGTGGCCGGAATAGTCGAAGCGGATGCAGCCGATACCAAGCCGCTCCGCCAGCGCATCCAGCTCCACGGCCTTGGTGCCGCTCATGTCGGATCGATAGCCGGACAACCAGACGAAGCTGACATTCCTGGCACCCTTGCCGGCGGTGCGCTCGATGATGGCGATCTGGCGCTCGCTCTCCCCCGTGCCAACGGGAAGGAAGGTCGGTTGGATGGATGTGGCGGTCTCGGACATGGAAAACTCCCGGATTTTCTGCCCTATAAAACAGATTCGCGTCCGCGTGACCTGAAAAATCCTCGATCTTTTCGCTGTGGTTTCTATATAAAGGGAGAAGGATACTGTGTCCTTCGCGCATCTCGCGCTTCTAGGACACGCCATTGACACGCGGGAGGTGCTTTTTTCCTGCTGTCATGCTATTGACTTCAACACAGCTTTTACGACATTTCCGTCAGTTGCGCCGACGGGGAGCGAGAGGCTGCAGCTATCCGAAACAATTCGTGGAGAATACGACCATTCGCAGACCTTTTAAAGCCGACGCGCCCGTAAAGGACGGGCCGCGTTCCAACAGGGAAATTCGCATTCCCAAAGTTCAGCTCATTACGGCTGACGGCCAGAATATGGGCATCGTCCCGACCGACCAGGCATTGAGAATGGCAGAGGAGGCCGGTCTCGATCTGGTAGAGATTTCCCCCAATGCTGAACCGCCTGTGTGCAAGATCCTCGATCTGGGCAAGCTGAAATACGCCAACCAGAAGAAGGCCGCCGAGGCGCGCAAGAAGCAGAAGATCGTCGAAGTCAAAGAAATCAAGATGCGTCCCAACATCGACACCCATGACTATGAGGTGAAGATGAAGGCGATCGGTCGTTTCTTTGAAGAAGGCGACAAGGTGAAGGTGACCTTGAAGTTCCGCGGCCGCGAAATGGCCCACCAGGAACTGGGCATGAAGCTGCTTCAGCAGGTCAAGGAAGATACCATCGAGATTGCCAAGGTGGAGGCCGAGCCCAAGCTCGAAGGCCGCCAGATGATGATGGTGCTTGCGCCGAAGTGAGGCGCAAGTCGGAGTAGAGAGGCCGGAGCCGTCCCTTGGACGGCTTTTTCCTTTTCTGCGGCAGGGTCGATGCCTGTCATCGATCTGCAAAGATTCCCGCATTCGCACCGTTGCACTTCGGGGCAAGTGCGGTTATAAGCGCGCGTCCGAACTGACCGGCAGGGCATGCCGTGGCAGTTCAGAATGCTGGTGGAGCGGTTCGTCACCGTATCCGCCGTTCAACAACAAACGCTCCGGCACCTCGTTGCAGCCCGGCCAGTCCGGATCTGCGGGAAGGGCTTTTAAGCAAAGCGCGCCAGGAAGCATCGAAGGAGTAGCAAAATGCCCAAGATGAAGACGAAGTCCTCTGCCAAGAAGCGGTTCAAGATCACCGCATCCGGCAAGGTCAAGGCAGCCGCTGCTGGTAAGCGCCACGGCATGATCAAGCGCAGCAACAAGTTCATTCGCGATGCCCGCGGCACTATGGTTCTCGCAGAACCGGATGGCCGTAAGGTTGTCAAGAACTACTTGCCGAACGGTCTCTAAGACTATTCGTAACGCTATAGACTAAGGAGATCATGAAATGGCACGCGTAAAAAGAGGCGTTACCGCCCACGCCAAGCACAAGAAGGTTCTGAAGGCAGCCAAGGGCTTCTACGGCCGCCGCAAGAACACCATCCGTACCGCCAAGGCCGCCGTCGACCGTTCCAAGCAGTACGCTTACCGCGACCGCAAGGTCAACAAGCGCAACTTCCGCGCCCTCTGGATCCAGCGCATCAACGCTGCTGTCCGCGAATTCGGCCTGACCTACGGCCGCTTTATCGACGGTCTGAACAAGGCTGGCATCGAAGTCGACCGCAAGGTTCTCTCCGACATGGCAATCCATGAGCCGGAAGCTTTCGGCGCCCTCGTCGCCGCCTCCAAGAAAGCACTTGAGTACCTCAAGGACGCTGGCACGAAGAACGAGTTCGAAGCCGCTGTTGGCTAAGAGCGTCTACTAGACAGTTTTTGTCATATTTATGAAACCCGCGCTTGTGTAACCAGCGCGGGTTTTGTATTTTTGCAATACAATTAATTTGCGATAGTCACCTTGAGGATTCCCGGTATCGGGAATGGGTGAAATTGTTGAATGGCAAGACTGCGGAACTGAACTTCATACCCAATCTGAACGGTAAGGACATAGAGGCCTTGCTGACGGTGCTGGTGAACGGTTCCAGCCGTGTCGAGCG
Organism: Rhizobium sp. AB2/73; assembly: GCF_020871915.1. Taxonomy (NCBI): domain Bacteria; kingdom Pseudomonadati; phylum Pseudomonadota; class Alphaproteobacteria; order Hyphomicrobiales; family Rhizobiaceae; genus Rhizobium; species Rhizobium sp. AB2/73. Next base: position 3,813,277 of record NZ_CP067071.1, read on the forward strand.
AGTTGCCCTTTCTGCATGTCAGGTCTGGATCAAGCGATACGGCACGAAGAAACCCTCTGCCTGGCGTCATCTGCAGAGGGTCTTTTCACGCATCGTCCCGGTCGCCTTCCTGCGCCCCTGTGCCTATCTGTCTGCACGGCAGATGGCCCAGCGGGAAATGCAGCGCATCGGCTTGTTCAGGCAGCGGGGTGTAGCCGTTCCGGAGGTTCTCTACGCTTCGAATGGCGCGCTTGTTCTTAGGGACGCTGGAATCACGGTTCAGCGCCGCCTTGCGCAGCTGAAGGAGAGCGATCCCGCTGCTCACGACGAACTCATGGTCGCTTGCGCTGCCGAGCTCGGCCGGTTGCATGCCAAGGGGCTTTGCCATGGCAGGCCCTATCCGCGCGACATGTTCTTTGCCGGCGATCGGCTTGGTTTCATGGATTTCGAGGAGGACCCGCAGACAGTCATGCCGCTTGCGGTGGCGCAAGCCCGTGATATTTGGCTGCTCTTCCTGCAGATCGCAACCGGCGCCCGCCTCGGGCTTGCAACGCAGAACAGAGCCTATGAAGCCTGGTCGGAGCAGGCACCAGCGGCTGCGCGCGCCGAGCTTCAGCGCATGATTCGCTTTCTAGGCGGTTTTTTGTTCCTTGCCCGGTTGATTGGCCGCGTGCACATGGGTAGTGATCTCCAGCGCTTCATCGTTGCGACAAGCTTTCTGATGCATGCGTTCACCACTTATTCCGTGGACTGAGAGCCCGATGGCCCCTGGTCCGCAAGGCAGGACCAGATGACGGAACTCGTAACACTTGAAACCCAACTCATGGCCGAGGTGGCCGCGGCGAACGACGAGCAGGCGATCGAGGCGGTCAGGGTTGCTGCGCTCGGCAAGAAGGGCTCGGTTTCTGAACTGCTGAAGACGCTGGGCTCGATGTCGCCGGAAGAACGGCAGACACGCGGCGCGGCCATCAATGCTCTCAAGAATTCCGTCACCGATGCCATTAACGCCCGCAAGGGCGAGTTGCGCGATGCGGCGATCGAGGCGAAGCTGAAGGCGGAGACCGTCGATGTCAGCCTGCCGGTCCGCTCCTCGCCGGCCGAACGCGGCCGCATTCACCCGATCAGCCAGATCGTCGACGAAATCACCGCCATCTTCGGCGACATGGGCTTCTCGATCGCCGAAGGTCCCGATGTCGAGACCGATTATTATAACTTCACGGCGTTGAACTTCCCGGAAGGACACCCGGCCCGCGAAATGCACGACACCTTCTTCTTCCAGCCGGATGAAAAGGGTGAGCGCAAGGTGCTGCGCACGCACACCTCGCCGGTGCAGGTGCGCACCATGGAAGCGCAGAAGCCGCCGATCCGCATCATCATCCCCGGCAAGACCTACCGCCAGGATAGCGACGCCACGCATTCGCCGATGTTCCATCAGGTCGAAGGCCTCGTCATCGACAAGACGGCGAATGTCGCCAATATCCGCTGGGTGCTCGAAGAGTTCTGCAAGACCTTCTTCGAGGTCGACAATGTGACGATGCGCTTCCGCCCGTCCTTCTTCCCATTCACGGAGCCGTCCTTCGAGGTCGATATCCAGTGCGACCGTTCCGGCCCGATCGTCAAGTTCGGCGAAGGCACCGACTGGATGGAAATCCTCGGCTGCGGCATGGTGCATCCGAACGTGCTGCGTTACGGCGGCCTCGATCCGGACGAATATCAGGGCTTTGCCTGGGGCATGGGCCTCGATCGCATTGCCATGCTGAAATACGGCATGCCCGACCTGCGCGACTTCTTCAACGCCGATGTCCGCTGGATGAACCACTATGGCTTCCGCCCGCTCGACATGCCGACCCTGTTCGGCGGCCTGAGCGCGTAAGGAAGGGATAAAGCACATGAAATTCACACTCTCCTGGCTGAAAGAGCACCTGGAAACCGACGCCACGCTCGACGAGATCTGCGCCCGCCTGACGATGATCGGGCTGGAAGTGGAGGAGGTCGACGACAAGGCCGCGTTCAAGCCCTTCGTCATCGCCAAGGTTCTCTCGGCCGAGAAGCACCCGCAGGCCGATCGTCTGAAGGTGCTGATGGTCGATACCGGCAACGGTGCGCCCGTTCAGGTCGTCTGCGGCGCACCGAATGCGCGCGCCGGCCTCATCGGCGCATTCGCCGCCCCCGGCACCTATGTTCCCGGCATCGATGTGACGCTCGCCATAGGCAACATCCGCGGTGTCGAAAGCCGCGGCATGATGTGCTCGGAAAAGGAACTGGAAATTTCGGACAGCCATGACGGCATCATCGATCTTCCGGAAGATGCGCCGGTCGGTACGAGCTTTGCCGCCTATGCCGGCCTTGACGATCCGGTCATCGAGATCAATCTGACGCCGAACCGCCCGGATTGTACGGGTGTCTATGGCATCGCCCGCGATCTCGCCGCCTCCGGCCTTGGCACCCTGAAGCCTCGCCTCACGCCAACCTTTCCTGTCCAAGGCGAAACGCCGACCGAGCTCAAGATCGAGCTGGATGATGCGCGCCTGTGCCCCGGCTTTTCGCTGCGCCTCGTGCGCGGCGTCAAGAATGGCCCGAGCCCGAAGTGGATGCAACAACGCCTGCTCGCCATCGGTCTCCGTCCGATCAGCGCGCTGGTCGATATCACCAACTACATGACCTTCGATCAAGGCCGGCCGATGCACGTCTTCGACGCCGCCAAGGTCAAGGGCAATCTGGTCGTGCGCCGCGCCAGGGACGGCGAAACCGTGCTGGCGCTCGATGAGCGCGAATACAAGCTCAACCCCAGCAATGTCGTCATCGCCGATGACAACGGCGTCGAATCGATCGGCGGCATCATGGGCGGCGAGCATTCCGGCTGTGACGAGAACACCACGGACGTGCTGATCGAATCGGCGCTTTGGGATCCGATGAACATCGCCAAGACCGGCCGCAGCCTCGGCATCATCACCGATGCGCGCTATCGTTTCGAGCGCGGTGTCGATCCGGAATATATGGTGCCTGGCCTTGAGCGCACGACGGAACTGGTGCTTGCCTGCTGTGGTGGCACGGCCGCCAAGGCCCGCGTCGAAGGCTACAAGGGTTACGAGGCCAAGGTCGTCGATTTCCCGTTGTCGGAAGTCAAGCGCCTGACCGGCCTCGAAGTCTCGGCCGATGAGAGCAAGTCAATCCTGACAAAGCTCGGCTTCTCGGTCTCCGGTTCCGGCGAGCGCATTTCCGTCGCCGTTCCCTCCTGGCGGCCGGATGTCGATGGCAAGGCCGACCTCGTCGAAGAAATCATGCGCATCCATGGCGTCGACAATATCAAGCCGCAGCCGTTGGCAAGCCACAGCGCCGTCAACGGCAAGATCCTGACGACGCTGCAGATCCGCACGCGCGCCGCCAAGCGGGCGCTCGCCGCGCGCGGCATGCTTGAGGCGGTCACCTGGTCTTTCATCTCGGAAGATCAGGCCAAGCTCTTCGGCGGCGGCTCCGACGCGCTGAAGCTTGCGAACCCGATCGCCGCTGATATGTCCGACATGCGACCCTCGCTGCTGCCAGGCCTGCTTTCGGCCGCGCAGCGCAATGCCGACAAAGGCTATGGCGACGTCGCGATCTTCGAAGTTTCGGGTACGTATGAGAACGATACGCCCGAGGGCCAGCGTCGCGTTGCCGGCGGCATCCGCCGCGGCACGGCGACGCTTGCCGGCGCCGGCCGCATGTGGTCGAATGCCACCAAGGGCGGCGGCAAGCCGGTCGATGTCTTCGATGCCAAGGCCGATGCTCTCGCCGTGATCGAGGCTTGCGGCCTGCCGATGGGCAATATCCAGATCGAGCAGGGCGGCCCCGCCTGGTATCATCCCGGCCGCTCCGGCACCATCAAGATGGGTCCGAAGGTCGTGCTCGGCTATTTCGGTGAGTTCCATCCGAAGACGCTGGAAGCGCTCGACGTGTCGGGTGCTCTCGCCGGCTTCGAAGTCTATATCGATGCCATGCCCGAACCGAAGAAGAAGGCGACCCGCACGAAGCCGGCGCTGGAGCTTTCCCCTTTCCAGGCCGTCAAGCGTGACTTCGCCTTCGTGGTCGACAAGTCGGTGGAAGCCGGCGCGATCATCCGCGCTGCGACCGGCGCCGACCGCAAGCTGGTCACCGGCGTCAATGTCTTCGACATCTTCGAGGGTGCGTCGCTCGGCGAAGGCAAGAAGTCCATCGCCATCGAGGTGCAGATCCAGCCGGCAGAGCGTACGCTGACCGATGAGGATTTCGAGGCGCTGACCCAGAAGATCGTGGCGAACGTCACGAAGTCGACGGGTGGGGTGCTGCGGGGTTAATCTGCAGCTGTTGAGTTTGCGGAGCGTGCAGCACCCCCCTCTGTCCCTGTCGGGACATCTCCCCCACAAGGGGGGAGATCATGGGGAGCTTGCTGCTCGTCGACCTTAAAACAATGAACTGCGATTTCAGCAGGCACAATGTTAACTCGTGGCAGGTGTGTGCAACGAGTTATCGATCTCCCCCCTTGTGGGGGAGATGTCGCGACAGCGACAGAGGGGGGTATCAGACGCTCGGCATAGAAGGCACACGCCTCGGCCGCATCATCTACCGATGCAGATGATAAACCTTGTTCACCACACTCCACCGCCCATCGATCTTCACCAGCGATAGATAGTCCGAAAACCGCATCCCGGCGAATTCGTCGACGACCTTGACGGTTGCCGCATCGCCTTCGATGTCGATCAACTCGATCTCCATCAGCGGTATGGTGCCCGGCGGGGCGCTGCCTTCCTCGACGATCGCGGCGATGAATTCGTCCCGCGTCATCCATTCCACCGCGCCTTGGTAATTGCCGATGATCGCTGCTTGCGGATGAAAGGCCTTGCGCAGCGCCGGCTCGTTCGCGAATGCCATGCCATCGACATAGAGATGAACAACCGCACGGATTGCCTGCTCTTCCGACATCTCGTCATTCCTCGTTTGAGTTATGCCTAAGATATCATAGACGCCGGCGGCTGACAAAAATGCCGGCGGCGTGATCGCAATGATTTGAGGGGTATTATTCAACAAAAACCCGCACGCTTGCCGCGCGACCCGCGGCATCGATAACGGTCAGCGTCGAATAGCCGGCGCCATCGGGCGTCCATTGATTTGTGCGGCGGCGCGACATGTCGGGCAGCGGCTTACCGTTGGCGAGCCATCGGAACGGCGCCCTGCCACCTTGCAGCTTCAGCGCCAGCGGCATGATCTGGTCGTTGCCGCTGCTGGCGCCGAGATCGACGCGCGCGCCTTCCGGCGGATAGACGATCTGTGGGGCGGGTTCGCGGCTGGAGGCCGCCAGCAGCCCGGCGGCGGTCACGGAAAAGCGCCGCTGGCTGATCGGCAGCTCGGTCGGCGCGATGCGCACGGCACCCATGGGAGCCGGCGGGAAGGGAGTAATGGCAACGCCGGATTTCGCAAAGGCTTCGAACAGGATGGGCGCGGCCGAAACATAACCCGCCAGACCCGGCACGGCGCCATTGTCCGGGCGGCCAACCCAGACACCGAGCACATGCGCTCCGTCATAGCCGATCGACCAAGCATCGCGGTTGCCGTAGCTGGTGCCGGTCTTGTAGGCGATGCCGAGCTGCTTGCTGCCGCGCGGCGCGATGATGTCGGAGAGGATGTCGGTGATGTTCCACACCGCGATCGGCTCCATCAGCGGCTCGCCCTCGATCGGCCCAGGCTCGTCCTGAACGCCATCGCCGATCCGCATTGCCTTGCCGCGATTGGCAAGCCCGGCATAGAGCTGCACGAGATCCTTCAGCGTCACGCCGACGCCGCCAAGGCCGATAGCAAGCCCGGGCGCTTCGTTCGGTGGCAGCTTCGGCTTCACCTCCGCCCGGCGGAAGCGCACCAGCAGCCGCGTGGGACCTACGGCATCGAGCAGCCGAACGGCCGGCACGTTGAGCGACAATTGCAGCGCCTGGCGCACGCTGACGTCCCCCTGATAGCTCATGTCGAAATTGCGGGGACGATAGCCATAGAAATCGGCTGGGCGATCCTCGATGATCGTTTCCTGCGCCACATAGCCCTGCTCGAAGGCGAGGCCGTAGATGAAGGGCTTCAGCGTCGAGCCGGGCGAGCGCAGCACGCGGGTCATGTCGACCCAACCGGCGCGCGAGGAATCGAAGTAATTGGCCGAGCCGACTTCGCCGATGATTTCGCCGGTCTTGGCATCGGCCATGATCATCGCGACCGACACTTTTGGCCCAAGCCGCTTTGCCGCCGCATCGGCAACCGCTTCGAGGCCCTGCTGCACATCGCGCCGCAGCGTCGTTTTGCGCTTGATCATGCCGGGCTGTTTGCGCAGCGCAAGTTCGGCCAGATGCGCGGCATAGGCTGGGAGCTGCCGACGCTGAGCCGGGATCGGAGAGAGCGAGGCGCGCTCCGCTTCGCCTTCGCCGATAACAGCTGCCACGGCCGCACGCTCGAGCACGCGATGGCGGGCGGCCTGGGCAGCGGCGAGATTGCGGTCCGGCCGGCGCTTTTCCGGCAGCTGCGGCAGCGCCACGAGCAAGCCTGCCTGTGCGACTGTCAGGTGTCGCGGTTCCTTACCGAAATAGGCAAGGCTCGCCGCGCGCACGCCTTCCAGATTGCCGCCATAGGGAGCGTGCGTCAGATAGAGATCGAGGATCTGTTCCTTGGTCAGCCGCCGCTCGATCTGGATGGCACGAGCGACCTGCAGGAGCTTTGCCGTCATCGAGCGCTCGCTGCGCGGCTCGATCAGGCGCGCCACCTGCATCGAAAGCGTCGAGCCGCCGGAGACGATGCGGCCATGGGTGACGAGCTGCAGGAAGGCGCGGCCGATCGCCATCGGATCGACGCCGTGGTGGTCATAGAAGCGCCGGTCCTCATAGGCGACCAGCATGCGCAGAAATTGCGGATCGACATCGGCAACATCGGTCTTCAGCCGCCAGCGGCCCTCGGGAGTGGCAAAGGCGCGCAGGAGATCGCCATTGGCGTCGAGCACCTCAGCGGAAACCACGCGGGCATTGTCCAGCGGTGGCGGATAGGCTCGGTCCGCGGCTTCCAGGCCAAAGACCAGAGCCACCACTGTTGCGGCAGTGGCTCCAAAGCCTATCGCAATCTTCCAACGCGCCTTCATGTCTGCTTCTTACTGCTGGGCGCCCAGCACCTCCATGCGGCCCATCGCCGTGCGGGCCGAGAACTGCGGGCGGTACATGTCCTCGACGCTTGCGGCCGGATGGTCGTAGACGCCGGGGGTTACGGCGCGCACGACATAGGCGAAGGTCATGTCACGGTCCGCGCCCGAACCCTGGTCGAAGGCGGCGACGAAGCGGTCGTTGCGGAATTCGACATGGGCCGGTTGAACTTCGCTGAGCCAGTCGAAGTTCGAAAGCTGGGCGCTGTTGACGATGCTCGGATTGTCGATCTCGAAGCCAGCCGGCAGAAGATCGGTCACGAGGATGCGCTGCGGCCAGTCATTGTCCTCGGTCACGTGCAGGACGACGACGTAGCGTTCGTTCTGCTGTGCCTGGCTGACATTCGCCTCCTCGCCATCGAGCGTGTAGTACTTGCGCTCGATCTTGAAGCCGTTGCCACCGGCCGGCAGCTGGGCGACCGGCGCGGCAACCGTGGTGACGGCAGCCGACAGCGGCTGGCGCGTCGTGTTGGTCACGGTCAGCGGATGGCCCATCAGCGCATCGCCCGACATCTGCGCCATATAGGTGCCGCTATGGGCGGCGCCGTTGACATCGAGCGTCAGGCCGTCATCACCGTTCTGCAGGGCGCGGGCGGCGAGCAGCATCCAGGTCTGTTCCTGGGTGCTGGTATATTTCCGGCTCTGCCAATCCTTGGCGACGACACTGGCGAGATCCGGAATGATCGGCGGCACCGGCCGGCTTTCGGCGGCGAGCGCCAGCACGGCGGCGCCGTCGCGCAGCGACGAGCCGTAATCCGAGCGGACGAAGCTGACCTTTGTGACTGCCGCCTTCTGCGACATCTGCAGCGAGTCCACGAAGATGTTGCGAGAGCGCTGAGCATCCCCATAGAGCGCGAGAGCCGCGGCCAGATGCGCCTTGGCGAGCGGCGTCGGGAAGTCGTTCAGCATCGTGTCCGCATAGTAGCGCAGATCGCTGATCGAGGCCTTCTTGTTACGCGCCAGCACGTAGAGCGCATAGGCGATCTCGTTGCCGTTGTCCTTGACGTTGGTATTGGCGCTCAGCGCATTCTGGAGGTTTTCGAGCCCCTGCACCATGGCCTGATCTGGCACGTTGTACTTCTGCTCACGGGCGCGGGTCAGGAAGTCCATGACATAGGCGTCGAGCCAGAGATCGCCGGAACCCGGTCCCCAGAGGCCGAAGCTGCCGGTCGAAGACTGGTAGGACAGTTCGCGATAGATCGAATCCTGCACGCGCTTCTGGATCTCGGCATCATCGGCAAGGCCATTCTTGATGGCCATGTCGCTGAAGTAGAGCAGCGGCATGGCGCTGCTCGCCGTCTGTTCCGCGCAGCCATAGGGATAGCGGCTGAGGCTCATCAACAGCGCCGGCACATCGAAGGCGCTGGAGCGGCTGACATTGACGCTGACAGAGGCGCCGGGCAGCACGCTATCGGCAAGAAGATCGGCATTGACGGTGAGGCTCTTGCCGGGTGCCAGCGCGATGACGCGCCGTTCGGTAACCGGCAGCTGCGACGGACGAACCGGGATTTCGACCGATTGATCGAGCGACATGCCCGAAGCGTTCGACAGCTTGATCGAAACCGTGCCGTCGCCCGGCTGTCCGCCGGTCAGCGGCAAGGTGATCGCGTATTTGCCGCCGGTTTCGAGGTTGATCTTCTGTTGGGTAGCGTTTGCATCCACCGTCACGGCGCTGTTGCCTGTTACCGCGAGCGTGTATTCGCCGGCCGGCGCATCGGTGTTGGCGACATCGAGACGCAGGTTGGCCTTGTCTCCGGGCGCCAGGAACTTCGGCAGACTTGCGGTGACGACGACGGGATCGCGGATGATGACATCCTGTGTCGCGTGGCCGACGCCGGCCTTCGACCAGGCGACCGCCATCAGCCGCGCCGTGCCGTTGAATTGCGGAATGTCGAAGCTGACATTGGCCTTCCCATTCGCATCAAGCTTGACCGGGCCGGAGAAGAAGGCAACCAGCTTTTCCTTCGGTGGGCTCGCCTGCAAGGCTGCCTGTCCGCCGTCGCCGCCGGTGCGTAGCTTGCCGGTCGCGCCGAGCGAGCCATCGATGAGGCGACCGTAGATGTCACGGATTTCGAGGCCGAGTTGGCGCTGGCCGTAATACCAGTCATCCGGTGCCGGCGGCTGGTAGCGCGTGAGATTGAGGATGCCCACATCGACGGCGGCGATCGTGACATAGGCGTCTTCATTGGTGCCAGCGCCGGCAACCTGCAGGCCGATATTAAGCGGCTGACGCGGAAGTGTCTTCTGCGGCGCGTCGATCTTGATCTGCAGCTTGCGCTCGCCGGGGTCGACGGGAGCCCATTTGATGCCGATGGCGCGCATCGGCATGCGGCTTTCCTGGGCATCGCCGGGCCGGAACAGCGTGGCCGTCAAGTATGTACCAGCGCCCCAATCGGCGGTCACGGGAACGTCGACTTCGCCGCCTGTGGCGCCGATATCGGCATTGGTGACCGAGATCAGCGTTTCCGAACCGGCCGTCACCATCAGCTGGCCAGCATAGCGTGAGGTAACCTTCAGCTTAGCCGTGTCGCCGACATGGTAGCTTTCCTTGTCGAGCGCGATCTCAAGCGCGTCAGGCGTTTCCGTCGAGGTGGAGGCGACATACCAGCCGGCATTGAACTCGACGCTCGATTCCGGGCCGTTCGCATCGGCGGTGGAGACTTCGAGCCGATAGCGGCCCCACGTGACCGGCATGGAAATCGCCGCGCCATCCGTCGTGGCATTGACCGTGCCGACCGCTACCTGCTTGGTGGACATGATCGGCTCGAACTTCCAGCTGCTGCCGTCGCGATACCATTGATAATTGCGCTCGACGCTCAGCAGCTTCCAGGTCAGGCCCTGCATGGCCTGTTTCTGGCCATTGGCGTCGACAACGATGACGTGGAAGTTGCCGACGGAGTTTTCCCCGAGATCGCCGTCGAATTCCGGTTTGATGCCGATGCGCGGGCCATCCGCCTTGACGGGCAGTGTCAGCGAGCGCTCGACGGCGCGGCCGCCGGCTTCCTGCATGCGCACGGTGATATTGGCGTTCAGAAGCTGCGTGGTCGAGGGCGTATCATTGATCGTGACGTTGAAGGTGGTCTTGCCGTTTTCATCCAGCGCTTGCAGGTCTTCAAGGGGAACCTGCGTGCTCTCGGCCTTGCTGTCGCCGCTGCTGCTGTCGTCATCGTCATTGTTTGCGTTTGCCTTGCCCGCACCCTCGTCGGCGAGGCCGAACTGATAGCCTTTGTAGGCATCGCTCTGTCGCGTCGGCTTCAGCGTCACCTCGCCTTCCAGATTGAGGCCGGCGGCCGGTGCGCCATAGAGATAGCGGCCATCGACATTGATCGGCGTCGGTTGCCCGACTTCGATCTCCTTGGCGTCGCTCTTCATGTCGAATTCGATGCGATCCGGCACGAAGTCGTCGACGAGGAAGGTCTGCGAGCCGATGGAGGAACCTTTCGGATCCGTATAGATATTCATCGTCCAGGTGCCGCGCATCGAGGTCTGCTGCAGCGGCAGGTCGACATTATAGCCGCCGAGCTTGCCGCCATCGGTAACGATGCGGCGATCCTCGACGCCATCCGGACGCAGGAAGACGAAGGTGAGCGGCAGGTTTTCGACCGCCGTCGAGCTGACGTCGCGGGCAAGGGCGGAGGCGTGTACCGTCTCGCCGGCACGGTAGATACCGCGTTCCGTCCAGGTCAAAAGGTCGATCGCACCAGGCGCGGTTCGACCGGCAACGCCACGATCGGAAAGATCGAAGCCGGCGCGCGTCATGTCGAGGAAAACATAATCCTGATCGCCATTCTCAGCAGTAATAACGGCAGGCGTCATGCCCGCCGTGCCGCGCATCAGACCGGCGCTGAACACGGCGCGTCCGTTGTCGTCGGTCTTCGCCGTGCCGAGGATTTCATTGTTCTTGGCGAGCAGCTGCAGCTGGATGCCGGCTAGCGGCTTGGCGCTGCCGAGCGAGCGGGCAAAGACATTCAGCCCATCGGAGCCGGCATAGGTGGTGACGCCGATGTCGGAAACGACGAACCATTGTGTCGCCTGCGGGTCCCATTCATGGCCGCCGCTCTCGGGGGCAACCGCCGTCAGCACGTAGACGCCGGGCTTGCGCTTCGGCAGTGCCTCGTCCACAGGGAAGCTGGTCGCGACTTCCTTGTTGAGTTCCTGCTTGATCTCGATGGAGCCCTGCCAGACCAGCTCGCCATTGGTGTCCTGTATGGTCTGGGCGCTGTAGCTGTCCACCTGTGTCAGGAACTGCGAGTTGTTCAGAAGCTGCGCGATATTGCGGTCGCCGATACGGTAGAGCTTGAGATTGGCCGTAGTGGCGTTGACCGAAACGATCGGGATGCCGCGACGCGCGGTCGACGGCAGCACGAAATTGTCGCCGGTGAAGCGCAGCGAAGCCGTGCGATCCTTGACGTAGATATCGACATTGACCTGCGAGGCGAGGTTTTCATCCACCGAGGAGGGCAGGCCGGCGCGCAGTGAAATGCGGTAGTGCTGGCCGAATTCCAGGCCTTCGACGCAAATCTGATTGTCCTTGGCGTCGACACCCTTCGGCGTGGCACCGTTGAGGGTGACGAAGGGGGTGTAGTCGACACCGCTCTTCACCAGCTTTTCGGAGAACTGCACGCAGGCGCGGGGCGATGCATTGTCGTTGTCGAGCGTATTGCCCGTCACGCGGAAGCCCTGGCGGGCCAGAAGATCGTTATAGGCGGCCTGGACGGCAGCGGAGCTGACGAGGTTGAGGCTTGCCTTGTAGGCGCTGAGCGCCGGACGATAGTTCTGTGCATTCTTCAGCGCTTCGGCGAGTACAGCCAGCGCATCGGCACGGCTGCTCGTCGTGCGCGTCAGCTGGTAGCCGTTGAGGGCGGCATAGGCGGCCCGCGTGGCGACAGACGTATCGTTCGTGATCGTATTGGCGGCGCGCGCCATCTCGATCCACAGATCGCCGTTGTCGGGATTGAGCGAGAGCGCACCCTGGAAGGCGTTCAGGGCATCGTTGACATTGCCGGAGGTCAGCTCGATGCGGCCGAGCGCAATCAGGCTTTCGACGCCCTGGCCTTTCAGCTCGTTGCCGAGCGTCAGCGTGTTCTTTGCATCGCGCGCGCTCTGGACGAAATTGTCGGAAAGGAAGGAAAGGGCAGGTGCCGCGCCGATATCCGGCTCGCTGGTGGCGGCCGTCTCGACGATCTTGCCGGCGATCGCGCCGGGGAAACTGTTGAGCTGATTGAAGTCCGACTTCATGAAGCACCACTTCACCTTGGGATTGTAGGTGAAGGCCTTGCAGGACTTGTCGCCGATGCAGGAGGCGGAGCACTGATCCAGCGTCACATTCTGCTCTGTGCGTAGATCGAAGCCGAAGTAGTCACCATCCTTCGTGGTGACCACCTGGCGCTTGACGTCAGCCGCGACCGAAGGGCTCAGAGATGCGAAAGTGGCGAGAAGAAAAGCAGAGAAGCCGATAAACGCGCGCCTAGACATAAGTCCTCCCCACGCTGCCCGTTTTTGATGGCGGCAATCTTCAAATTTCGCACCCGTTTGTCAACCGAGCGTGGAGCTTCTGAATGAGCTTCGCGTCCATAACGGTCAACCTAGGATTTTGAAAAAGCCTGCAATTCAGGCGAATCGCATGTTTGGTCACCCTCTCTGCGATGCTTCACTTTTCTTTTCGGTCTCAAAATGACACCGGCCTTTTCGGCCGATGTCTTCGCGTGGGCAGAAGGAGCAGTCCGTTTGTCATATATTCGTCAAGGCCAACGCGGCATCTGTATACCGCTTTCCGACGACGATCTCGGGCTTGATGATATCGCCGAGTTCCTTCACCTCTTGCGCAGAAAGGACGATATCGGCAGCCGCGGCATTCTGCTCGAGATGGTGCAGCTTGCGAGCGCCGGGGATCGGCACGATGTCGTCGCCCTGATGCAGCACCCATGCGAGCGCCAGTTGTGCCGCCGTGCCGCTCTTTTCTTCAGCAAGAGCTTGAAGCCTTGCGACCAGAGCCGCGTTGGCATCGAAATTCCCGCTCTGGAAGCGTGGCAGCGAACGGCGGAAATCGTCGTCGGCGAGATCCTCCGTCTTGTGGATCGCCCCAGTCAGGAAGCCCCGGCCGAGCGGGCTGTAGGGCACGAAGCCGATGCCGAGTTCGCGGCAGGTGGCAAGCACATCTTCTTCCGGGTCGCGGCTCCAGAGCGAATATTCGCTCTGCACGGCAGCGATCGGATGTACGGCGTGAGCGCGGCGGATGGTAGCGGAGCCGGCTTCCGAAAGGCCGAGCGTCCGGACCTTGCCCTCTCTCACGAGTTCCGCCATGGCGCCGACCGTGTCTTCGATCGGCACATTCGGATCGACGCGATGCTGGTAGAAGAGGTCGATGACATCCGTGCCAAGTCGCTTCAGCGAGGCTTCGGCAACTTCCTTGACATGCTCCGGCCTGCTGTCGACGCCGATCATGGCGGCGAGGCCGGATTTCGTGCGATCGAGCTTGAAGCCGAATTTGGTGGCGATAACCACACGGTCGCGCACGGGTTTCAGTGCCCGGCCGAGCAGTTCCTCATTGTGGAAAGGGCCGTAGGTTTCGGCGGTATCGAAGAAGGTGACGCCGAGATCGACGGCGCGATGCAGCGTTTTGACGGATTCGTCGTCATCCGTCGGGCCATAGGCGAAGCTCATGCCCATGCAGCCGAGTCCGACGGCGGAAACGGTGAGATCCTTACCAAGCCTGCGGGTTTTCATGATCTATTCCTTTTGAGCTTATGGAAGCGGCGGCGGTCATTTCCGCTACCGACATGCTCAAATTAGGATTCCGGACGGTGAATGAAAATCCATGCAAATCCTTACAGGTTGTTCTATAATTTAGATCAATGAACAGAACACAGCTCTCTCAGCTTGCGGTTTTTGCCGCTGTCGCCGCCCATCGCAGCTTCCGTGCCGCCGGCAAGGAATTGTCGATTGCGCCATCGGCGGTTAGTCACGCCGTCTCCAGGCTTGAGGAAAGCCTCGGGGTGCGGCTGCTTGCCCGCACCACACGCAGCGTGCTTCCGACCGAGGAGGGGCAGGCGCTATTGCAACGGTTGGGGCCGGCCCTGGAGGAAATCGATATCGCGCTGGAGGATGCGCTTGCGACCCGCGGCCGCCCGGCGGGGACACTGCGCATCACCGCGCCGCGTTTTGCCTCCGATCTGCTGATGGCGCCGCGCATCGGCGATTTCCTCAATACCTATCCCGATATCACCCTTGAAATCGCCAATGAGGATGGCTTCAGCAATATCGTCAAGGAAGGCTACGATGCCGGCATCCGGCTGGCGGAGAGCATAGAAGGCGACATGATCGCGGTGAAGATCTCACCGGATATACGCACAGTCATTGCCGGGTCGCCCGCCTATTTCGAGAAGCATCCGAAACCGCTACATCCGCGAGATCTCGTTCACCACCGCTGCATCAAGCGGCGATTTACCGATGGCTCGATCTATCGCTGGGAGTTCGAGAAGGATGGCCACGAACTGGTCGTTCCCGTCGATGGCCCCTTGATCGTGATCGAGGATCGGCTCGGCGTTTTGGCCGCCCTCAATGGCGCCGGCCTCGCCTATCTCTTCGACATTCGCGTGCAGCAGGAACTGGCGGAGGGCAAGCTCATCCGTGTGCTTGAGGACTGGTGCCCGCCCTATCCCGGCTTTTGCATCTATTATCCGAGCCGCCGCCAGATGCGCCCAGCGCTCAGGGCCTTCATCGATTTCTTCAAATATACCGGACCCTGACATGGCTGCTGACAGAAATCGGGTGGCGGCAATGCCATAACTCGTCTCGACTGATCGAATGGTTTCAGGAAGGGATTATAGCGATGAGAAAACCGGGATCGATGAAGGGGCTTGAGGATCTCGGCCGCGTCAGGCTGTCGAAGAATTTCTTCTTTCGCGATTTCCTGCATTCGGAAATCGCGGATTTCTATCGCGTTCCCAACATCCCGGAAGATCCCGATCTGGCGATCGAAACCGGCCGAAGGCTCTGTGAGGAATTGCTGGAGCCGCTGGAGGCGACCTTTGGCCGGCTACATATTCGCTCCGGCTACCGTTCGCCCGAAGTCAATCAATTCGGCAACAAGCACGGGCTGAACTGCTCGACCAATCCCCATACCGCCGCGCACCACATATGGGATATGCGCGATCTCGACGGCTGCATGGGCGCTGCCGTCTGTATCGTCGTGCCTTGGCTGATCGATCATCACAGCCATGAGGGCGATTGGCAGAAGCTTGCCTGGTGGATCCACGATCATCTGCCCTATGCGTCGCTCTGCTTTTTTCCGAAGCTATGGGCCTTCAACATCCAATGGCATGAGCGGCCCAGGCGGACCATCCAGAGCTTTGTCAGCCCGCGCGGCATGCTGACCAAACCGGGCATGGCCAATTGGGAGGGCGACCATTCCGCCCATTACGAGGGCTTTCCTAAGCTCAGAAACTGATGCGATAGCGAATATGCCCGTCGCTTTTGACATAGGTGTCGTAGAGCTTGCGGGCGGTCGCATTGCCTTCTTCGGTGTGCCAGTAAAGCCTGGCCCAGCCATTCGTCTTGCAGAGCGCGACGAGATCGTCCAAGAGCGCCCGGCCGACGCCGCGGCCTCTGGCGCTTTCATCGACGAACAGGTCTTCCAGATAGCAGTCGGGCGCGCGCACCCATGTGCCTTCATGCGTGAGGCTGAGGGTAAAGCCCTTCACTTCGCCATCGACCTCGGCCACGCGCATGAAGATCGCCGACGCCGGATCGAAGACCCGGCGCCACGTCGCATCGGTGATGTCGGGCGCGACGGTGACGCCGTAGAAAGAGAGATAGCCGTCCCAAAGCGCGCGCCAACGGGCTTCGTCTTCGGGCCTGGCGTCGCGGATCGTCACGGTCATCGGCCTGCCTTTCTTATTCGCCGGCTGCGTCGAGCAGACGCATGGCGTCATCGGAAAGTGAAAGCTTTGCCGAATTGATGAGCGCGTCAAGCTGGCTGAGGCTAGTGGCGCTGGCGATCGGTGCGGTGACCCCGCGCTTGCGCAAGAGCCAGGCGAGCGCGATCTCGGCGGGCTTGGCGCCGGTTTCGGCTGAAACCTTGTCGAGGGCTGCGAGAATCCGCAGGCCCTTATCGTCGAGATAGGCGGCAACCCGGTTCTCGCGTGCCCGTCCCTCCGTATCCGCTTTTGTGCGGTACTTGCCGGTCAGGAAGCCGGCCGCGAGGCTGAAATAGGTAATGACGCCGATGTCTTCCTTGACGCAGAGATCCGCAAGCGGACCTTCGAAGCTGTCGCGGGCATAGAGGTTATATTCCGGCTGCAGCACGTCGTAGCGAGGCAAGCCGGCCTTTGCGGCAGCATCGAGCGAAGCCTGGAGCTGCGTCGCATCGAGGTTCGAGCAGCCGATATGGCGGATCTTGCCCTGTTCCTTCAGCTTGGCATAGGCGGCGAGCGATTCCTCGTGCGGCGTCTCGGGGTCCGGCCAGTGCGAGAGATAAAGGTCGATGTGATCGGTCTGCAGCCGCTTCAGCGAGGCCTCGGCCGCCTCGATGATATAGTCGGCTTTCAGCCCCTTCTTGCCCGGCCCCATCTCCGATCCGACCTTGGTGATGATGATGGCCTTGTCGCGCGCAACGCGGCCCTGCTTCAGCCACTTGCCGATGATCTCCTCGGAATCGCCGCCCTTGTTGCCGGGAACCCAGCGGGAATAGACGTCGGCCGTGTCGATCGTGTTGAAGCCGGCGTCGAAGAAGGCGTCGAGCAGTGCGTAGGAGGTTTTCTCATCGGCCGTCCAGCCGAAGACGTTGCCGCCGAAAACGATGGGGGCGACAAACAGATCGGTTCGTCCAAGCTTGCGCGTGTCCATGCTATTTCTCCAGGTCATTTGAAAGGTAAACCGGCGAGCGGACGCCGGAGGAAGGGACAAGGCAGGCTATCGGCCTTTCGCGGCGAAGACCACACACAATTTCTTTATTCCGTTGTCGAGCGCCGATAGTGGCTGGGCGGCAGCGCGTTGTATTTCGACCAGACGCGCCGCATATGCCTCGGCGAGGCGAAGCCGGATTTTTCCGCCACGCGCTCCATATCCAGCCGCGAATTGGCAAGCACGTCGCGCGCCAGCGTCACGCGCATCAGATTGACATAGGCCGTCACCGGCAAGCCGGCATGCTCCTGAAACAGCCGAGAAATATGCCGTGCGCTCATTGCGCCGATGCCCGCAAGCTCGGCAAGCGACCAGCCGTGGGCCGGATCGGCCATGATCGCATCCTGAACGCGATGGATGGCGGGGTGGACGTGATTACGGCCGCTGAGCCAGGGCGAGAGCTGCGGCTCGGCGCCGGTCCTGCGCATATAGACGACCATGTGCCGGGCAATGGTCAGAGCCGTCATCGGTGAAGTCAGCTTGGAGGCGAGATGCAGCATCAGATCGGTCCCTGTGGTGATGCCGGCGCTAGAATAGCGATCGCGGTCTTCGACGTAGAGCCGGTTGTCGAGAACCCTGGCCGTCGGAGCGAATTCCCTGACCTCGTCGAGACAGGCGGCATGTGTGGTGCAGGCATAGCCGTCCATCAGCCCGGCGCGGGCGGCGAGCACGGCTCCGGAGCAGATGGTGACGAGGGTGATGCCCGGACGGATCGCGCCTTTCAGCCACGCCGCGAGCGTGGCTAGCTCCGGCTCTATATCCTCGGCATCGTCGGGCGGCGTGACGCTGCCGGACAGGATGACATAGGCGCCATCGGGAATGTGATCCGGCAACGGCCTGAGATCGGCGAGCGTCAGCCCGACCGAAGTCGTCTGTGACGGCTGGGCAGCGATGAACTGATAGTCGAACAGGACGTCGTCCTGTTCGATATTGGCGCGGCGCAAAACCTCCACCGGCCCGGCCACGTCCATAAGCAGCGTATAGGGCGGCAGAAGCACGTAGACAGGAATGATCCGCCGATGGAGGCGCCGGTCGCTTTGGGTCATGCGGCATTCCGGATCGTTGCATCGGCGAGCGCCTCTTCGACCGTTGCGATACGGGCGAAACGGCCCGACAGCACCAGTTCGCTGCGCTTCTTGATATCATCGGCGCTGAAGACCGCGCCCGAGGCATGCGTCATCGGGAAGGTCAGCGTCGCCTCGGTGACATAGTCGACCTCATAGCCGAGATCGGAGGCGTGCCGGGTCGTCGTCTCGCAGCATTGCTCGGTGCGGATACCCGAGACGATCACCTTGCGGATGCCGTTTGCCACCAGCCAGACATCGAGACCGGAGCCGACGAGCGCCGAGTGGCGGCGTTTGTGGAAGACGGCATCGGCCTCCAGCGAGATCTCATCGAGCTTGCGCACATAGCCGCTCTTCAGGCTGAAATGCGCGTCGCTATCCTCGACATGGAAAATCTGGACGATGGGAATGCCTTTCGCCTTGGCGCCATTGATCAGCGCCTGCAGGCGGTCGGTAAAGACCGGCAGGTCGTCCGTTCTCCAATAGGGACGCTGGCGAAAGGATTCCTGGACGTCGATGACGAGCAGTGCGGTATCCGCATGGGACATTTTCGTATCTCCTGTGCTTGAAGGTTAGCCGAGATTAGGCGCCACATGAAAGCTTCGAAAGCCATCTGGCAGACAGAAAAGGGACAAATACGGACATGATGAGATGGTCCTTATGTCCTCGGGTTCGCGCCTGCGGGCCGTCTCGGGCGTTGCGCCTTCGGCAGGGGCCGAATAAGATTGGCGTCGATTTCGTTCAGAGCGGAATGCCCCGTTTCGCTTTACCCCACGTGTTCATAAAGGATCCCGCCGGAAAGCCCGTGTTGCGATCATCGCCATGCGGCCGTCTGCTTCGGGACAATGCTTCAGGAGAGAGATCATGCTGCGTTTCGGAATTCTGTCCACTGCCAAAATCGGTCGCGATCTGGTCGTGCCCGCCATTCAGGACGCGGAAAACTGCGTTGTGACGGCGATAGCCAGCCGTGATCTCGCCCGCGCCCGGCAGATGGCAGACCGCTTCTCCGTGCCGCATGCTTTCGGTTCCTATGAAGAGATGCTTGCCTCCGATACGATCGATGCCGTCTATATCCCGCTGCCGACCTCTCAGCATGTCGAATGGACGATCAAGGCTGCCGATGCCGGCAAACACGTGCTCTGCGAAAAGCCGATCGCCCTCAAGGCGGATGAGGTCGACAGCCTGATCGCCGCGCGCGATCGCAACAAGGTGCTGGTGACGGAAGCCTATATGGTCACCTATGCGCCGGTCTGGCGGAAGGTCCGCTCGCTGCTTGCCGATGGCGCCATCGGCCGCCTGCGCCACATCCAGGGCGCTTTCACCTATTTCAACCGTGACGCCGGTAACATGCGCAACATTCCCGCACTTGGCGGCGGCGGCCTGCCGGATATCGGTGTCTACCCGACGATCAGCACCCGTTTCGTCACCGGCCGCGAACCCCTGCGTATTCAGGCGGTCACGGAGCGCGACCCGGAATTCGGCACCGACATCTATTCCAGCGTCAAGGCGGACTTCGGCGATTTCGAACTCACCTTCTACATCTCCACACAGATGGCCAACCGCCAGGTCATGGTCTTCCACGGCACGGAAGGCTTTATCGAGGTGAAGTCGCCTTTCAATGCCGACCGTTACGGCGCGGAAGAGCTGGAGCTGACCAATCGCGGCCATTCGGAATCGCAGATTTTCCGTTTCCCAGACAGTCGCCAGTACAGGCGCGAGGCGGAGGCCTTCGCCTCTGCCGCGCTTGGTCAAGGCGCAGAGGTCGTGTCGCTGGAAAGTTCGAAACTCAACCAGAAGGTCATCGACGCGATCTACCGCGCCAGCGAGAAGGATGGCTGGGAGCCGGTCTGAGGGCGTTCCTTATTTTCTGGCGCAATTCCGGGCGGAAAACCGCTGAGCACTTTTCCGGGAATTGCTTCAGGAATTTTGCCGGTGACGGAAGACGAAGCGTGAATAGCCGAAGAAGCTGAACGCCGTTGCCGCCGCCGATGCCAGCGTCAGCGCAATGATCGGCCGCAATGACGGCTCGGTCATCAGCAGCGAGCTGAAGAGGGCGTAGTTCAGCAGGGCCGAGGTCAAGCCGACCGAACCGTAGCGGAAGCCCTCCGCCGCAAGCGAGCGGTCGGAGCGGCCGAAGGTGAAGTTGCGGTTGAGCACCCAGGTGGCAAGCAGTGCGCTCGGGATCGAAATGGCACGGCCGACGAAGGGGCCGAAAGGCGTGAACCACAGCAGCAGATGCAGCACGCCCGCATCGACGACGAAGCCGACACCGCCGGCGATCAGGAAGCGAAAGAGCTTCTTCATGCAGCTTTGGCCCTTTTCTTCCGGCTTGCCGGCCTTTCGAGCTGTGCCACGTAAACGGTGCGGTCATCGCCGCTTTCACGCGAGGACGGCTTCGGCAGGCTCATATAGTGGATGCGCAACTGTTCGGCGCGGGCGCGGGCGACCGAATCGAGGATCAGACCGGCCGTGAACAGCATGAAGGCGATCATCGTCAGTACCATGGAGAGTATCCAGGTCGGCACGCGCAATACCTGTCCGGTTTCGAAATACTCGATGAAGACGGGGATGGAGAAGCCGATGCTCATTTCCATCGAAATGGCGCTTAGAATGCCGAAGAAGGCAAAAGGCCGGGTTTCCTTCATCAGCATCGCGAACATCCAGAGGATCTTGCCACCGTCGCGGAGGGTGGAAAGCTTTGAATGCGAGCCTTCCGGCCGCCGGCCGTAATCGAGCTCCAGTTCGCTGACGGGCAGCTTCAGCCTGGAAGCATGCACCGACATCTCGGTCTCGATTTCAAAGCCACCCGAAACGGCCGGAAAACTTTTGACGAAGCGGCGCGAGAAGGCGCGGTAGCCGGAAAAGATATCCGTGAAATCGGCACCGAAGATGGTGCGATAGAGCCAGTTGAAAATGCGGTTGCCGAAGGCGTGTCCCTGCCTGCCTGCATCATTATGCACGTTGCGCCGCGTACCGACCACCATATCCGATCCCTCGGTCAGCAGCGTGCGGATCAGCTCTTCTCCGTCCTCGGGGGCATAGGTTCCGTCGCCGTCGGCCATCAGATAGATGTCGGCTTCGATATCGGCGAACATGCGGCGCACTACATGTCCCTTGCCCTGCCGACGCTCGCGCACGACGGTTGCGCCGGCGAGCATGGCATGCAGCGCGGTGCCGTCGGTCGAATTATTGTCGTAGACATAGATCGCGGCCTGCGGCAGTGCCTTGCGGAAGCCGCGCACGACCTCGCCGATCGTTGCGGCTTCGTTGTAGCAGGGCAGGAGGACAGCGATGTTCAGCTTCTCATTCGACATGGTCTTGGCCGGTTGCTGCGCGTGAAGTCAAATCGAGGCCCGATTGACGATCCGGACGAGAGCTTACCCCGCTGGCTGTTAATAAGACCCTATGGCTGCGAAATAAAAAAGGCGGGGTACCGGCGTTGCGAAAAACATTCTCGTGATGAAAGCGGCTGAAGGCAGCAGCTTTACTTTTTTTTGATCGGCAACCGTTAGCGTATCGCCCCGACTATCCTTTCAATATAGGGTTCATCGAGATGGCGCAAACGCTGGCAATGCCGCCCGAGGCAGCCGGAACGGCAGAGAAGAAGGCACCCCTGCGCTGGTCTCATCCTGCTTTCGCCGCAGTCATCTATGCCGCCATTGTCATCGTCGCGCAGCTCATCATTCATCGCAACCTCACGGACTATGTCGGCCCGGATAATGACGACGCCATGCGTCTTGTCGAAGTGCGCGATTTTCTCGCCGGCCAGGGCTGGTTCGACATGATGCAGTACCGTCTCGGCCTTGCGGGCGGGACGCTGATGCACTGGTCGCGCTTCATCGATCTGCCGATCGCAAGCCTGATCCTCTTCTTCCGGATGTTCCTTTCACCCGAAGGCGCCGAAGCGGCGGCACTGACCGTCTGGCCGCTGATGCTCGTCCTGCCGCTGGTGTTCTTCATGGGTCTTGCGGGCAGGCGCATCGCCGGTCTGCAGGGCATGCACTTCTCGCTGATCCTGACGGCACTCTTCGTCCTGCTCTCGCCGCGCTTCGTGCCGGGCTCCATCGATCACGATAATGTCCAGCTCGGCCTCGTCGCGCTTACTGTCGCAATGCTGGTCGACGAAAGTTACAGGCCTCGCAACTTTGCAATCGCTGCCATCGCCCTTGCCGTCCAGCTCGGTATCGGCGCAGAGACGACGCCCTTTGTCGCTATCGCCTGCATGTCTGTTGCCTGTTTGTGGGCCTGGAAAGGCGAGATATTCGCACCCGCTGCAAAAGCTTTTGCGCTGACGTTGACGGTTGCCGTCAGCGCCGCCTTCTTTTCGCTGGTGCCGCCGCGCCTTTATTCGATGGTCACATGCGACAATCTCTCGCTCGGCTTTTATGGCATTACCAGCGCCGGCTGCGTCGGGCTTCTTCTGTCGTCCCTTTTTGCCAGCCATTTCTCCCGCCCCTGGCGCATTGCAATTCTCGCGGCCAACGGCGCGTTCGTGTTTGCCACGACTGTGGCCCTCGCGCCGCAATGCCTGCGCAATCCGCTTTCCGATCTGGATCCCATGCTGGTGGATCTCTGGCTCAGCAGAGTGATCGAGGCGCAATCGATTATCTCCGTGGCACAGCGTCAGCCGGATACGATCGGCGTTTTTTATGCGACGGGTCTACTGGCGATGCTCGTTTGCGGCTTTCGTATCCTGCGGGGCGACCGCGCGAGCCTCCATGCAATGCTGATGGCTCTGATCGCGATCAATTGGGTGATCACGTTGGTGCAGGTGCGCGGCGCCGAATTTGCCAATCTCCTGGCCATTCCGCCATTGGCGTTGTTGATTGCCGAATTGCGAAAAGACTACACGGCCGATCCCAGAAATCTGCGTTCGATCCTGCTCTATGCAGGGACGCTATTGGCCTCTGTCCCAGCCGTTTGGGCCGTCGGCGGCGCGCTTGCAAGCAAGGGGGTCGTTAATGGTTTTATGGTCGCAGCGCCGTTCAAGGCGGAGGAGACTGCCAATTGTGCCTCCAGGCAGGCCCTGGCACCGATTGCGGGTCTCGAGCCGGGCGTCATCGCGGCGGCTTCCAATATGGGAGCGCCACTTCTGCGCTTCACATCCCATCGCACGCTCTCTGGCCCCTATCATCGCGATCCCGACGGGATGCTGGCCGAGCTGCATATCGGTCTTGCAGAGCCGCAACGGGCGGAAGCGCTTCTGCATGAAGCGAAGGTGACGATTGTTGCCTTCTGTAAGGGGGATCCGCAGGTGGAGTTAGTGAGTGAGCGGGCGCCGAAGGGGCTTTATGCGCAGCTGACTGCCGGGCATATCCCGGTCTATCTGGAGCCGGTTGCGGCGCCGGCGGAATCGGATGTGCGGTTCTTCCGCGTCAAGCCGCAGGATTGATTTGGAGCGTTTCAGCTCCTCCTGGATTCTTTGAATCGCTCGGCGTCACTTAAATTCTGGCGAAATCGCCAAACACTTCCTGATGTTGCTTTTAAGCGCGGCGATGCTCCACCATGTCGATGGTGACGAGGTAGCCGATGAAGCCGAGATTGTAGCCGCCGAGCGCGATGAACAGCGTCGTCAGCGGCGGCGGAACGATCGATGTGGCGACGGCGGCCATGAAAGCGATGCTCACGAGTGCCACGCCGAGCAGCGCGCCGATCGTCGAGCGCTGCAGGCCGGCGGCAATTCCAATGATCGTGGCGGTCGCGAATATCATCGCTCCATATCCTCTTTACCAAGAATCAGTTCGCACAGGTTTACGCGCAGATGGCTAAGAAAGCCTTTGTCAGCAGGGTTAACGCTTGATGAAGCAATAGGCTCCACGCCCTTTGTGAGACAAGCAAGGAGGCGGAAGCATCTCAAGTATGCGCACAATCCCGTCTTTCGATCGATTCAGACTTAAGCGGTATGAAGCAGGCTCCGCATTTACCGCGACATCGGGTAGAAGGGGGACATGAGCAGCTTTTTTGAGAATGATTCGCCTTCGAACCTGACGGAATACTCCGTCTCGGAACTATCCGGATCGATCAAGCGCACGGTCGAGAATGCGTTCGACCAGGTGCGTGTGCGCGGGGAAATCTCCGGCTATCGTGGACCGCATTCCTCGGGCCATGCCTACTTCTCGCTGAAGGATGATCGCGCGCGTATCGATGCGGTGATCTGGAAAGGCACATTTTCCAAGCTGAAATTCCGCCCGGAGGAGGGGATGGAAGTCATCGCAACCGGCAAGGTGACGACCTTTCCGGGCTCATCGAAATATCAGATCGTCATCGAGACCCTGGAGCCGGCAGGCGTCGGCGCCCTGATGGCGCTGCTGGAGGAACGCAAGCGCAAGCTCGGCGCCGAGGGTCTCTTCGATCCCGAGCGCAAACGCCGGCTACCCTTCATGCCCAAGGTGATCGGCGTCGTCACTTCGCCGACCGGTGCCGTCATTCGCGATATCCTGCACCGTATCTCGGATCGTTTTCCGGTGCATGTGCTGGTGTGGCCGGTGAAGGTACAGGGAGAGGGCTCCGGCGACGAAGTGGCGAACGCCATACGCGGCTTCAACGAATTTGCCCAAGGCGGTCCGATTCCGCGCCCGGACGTGCTGATTGTCGCGCGCGGCGGCGGCAGCCTCGAAGATCTCTGGAGTTTTAACGATGAGGCGGTCGTTCGTGCCGCCGCTGGCAGCGATATCCCGCTGATCTCGGCCGTCGGCCACGAGACAGACTGGACCTTGATCGACTACGCCGCCGACGTGCGCGCCCCGACGCCGACGGGTGCCGCTGAAATGGCCGTTCCGGTCAAAGCGGAACTTGAGGCGCACCTTGCAAGTCTCGCAGCCCGGTTGCAGGGGGGAATGACGAGGCAGATGGATCAACGGCGGCAGGCGGTTCGCGCACTATTGCGCGCCCTGCCTTCGCTCGACCAGATCCTGGCTCTGCCGCGCCGCCGCTTCGACGAGGCTGCTGCGGGTCTCGGCCGCGGATTGGAGCTGAACACGCTGAACAAGCGCCGCTCCTTCGAGCGTACGGCCTCGCACCTTCGACCCGATATCCTGTCGAACCGGATCGCCGAGCGCCGGCAGCAACTAAACGAGCGGATAACCCGGGCCGAGCGAACCATCGAGCGCATGCTCGACCGGTCCCGCGCTCGCATCGAACGCGCCGATGCCGTTTTCGCCACGTTGCCGTCGCGCCTCGAAGCCCAGACGGGCAGGGCACGCGATCGCCTCGGCAATCTCGTCCGTCATGCCGATACGGCCATCCGCCATCAGCTGACCCGAGCGCGCAGCGAACTCACGGCGCAGGAGCGTATTCTCCAGTCGCTTTCCTACAAGAATGTCTTGAAGCGCGGATACGCTGTCGTGCGCGATGAGGACGACCGCCCGGTTTCGCTGGCGGCAGCGCTTGCGACGGGTGCCGCGATCTCGATCGAGTTCGCGGATGGTCGTATCGGGGCAGTCACTGGCGATGATGCCTCTCCGCCATCTTCTTCCACGCCGCCATCGGGTACATCACCTGTAAAGAAACGCGCCACCAAACCGGCCGAGCCTGCCGCTCCACCGAAGCAGGGAAGCCTCTTCTGATGCGCATCCTGCTGGTGCTGGCCCATCCGTTGGAGGATAGTTTTGCCGCCGCCCTGGCGAACGTCGCGCAGGAAACGCTCGTCGCCGGCGGGCACGAGGTCGATCTGCTTGATCTCTATCGCGAGGGCTTCGATCCGCGTCTGTCCGAGGCCGAGCGGCGCGGTTATTTCGACCAGCCTTACGATACCTCGGGCGTCAGCGATATCGTCGCGCGCCTGCAGGCTGCCGATGGCCTGATCCTGGTGTTTCCGCAATGGTGGTTCAATTTCCCGGCGATTCTCAAAGGCTTCTTCGATCGCGCCTTTGCGCCCGGCGTTGCCTTCACTCATGATCCGGCCGGCGGGCGCATCGTGCCGAAGCTCACCAATATCCGTCTGTTCTGGGCGCTGACGACGACCGGGTCGCCATGGTGGATCGTGCATCTCTACATGGGCAATCCGGTGCGGCGCCTGCTGAAGCGCGGCATCGCCGCCTTCTGTGCCAAGCGGCTGAATTTCCGCATGCTGGCGCTGCATGACATGGACCGCGTTACCGAAGCCGGACGCAAGGCCCATCTCGTCCGAGTCAAGAAAGCGCTGGCGACGATCTGATCCTACGCTTCAGCCAAAAAATGCCGCGGCAGGGATACCGCGGCATGATCGCATTCGAATATCTGAGTTGGGTTACGCCCATTCGCCCTTGCGCATGACGGGCACGCGCGAGCCATCGGCATTGATACCGTCGATATCGACCTTGTCGGAGCCGATCATCCAGTCGATGTGGATCAGGCTGGAATTGCCGCCCTGCGCCTTGATCTGCTCCTGGCTGAGCTTGGCGCCATCGATGAAGCACTTGGAATAGCACTGACCGAGCGCGATGTGGCAGGAGGCGTTTTCGTCGAAGAGCGTGTTGTAGAACAGGATGCCGCTCGCCGAAATCGGCGAGGAATGCGGCACCAGCGCCACTTCGCCGAGCCGGCGGGCGCCTTCGTCGGTGTCGAGCACCTTGTTCAGCACTTCCTCGCCACGCGTCGCCTTGGCTTCGATGATCCGGCCGCCTTCGAAGCGCACCTGGATATTGTCGATGAGCGTGCCCTGATGCGACAGCGGCTTCGTCGACGAGACATGACCTTCGACACGCAGCGCATGCGGCGTGGTGAAGACCTCTTCGGTCGGGATATTCGGATTGCAGGTGATGCCGTTCTTGGCTGTAGAAGCGCCGCCATGCCATTCATGGCCGTCGGCGAGCCCGACGGTCAGGTCGGTGCCGGGTCCCTGGAAATGCAGGGCGGAAAAACGCTGGCCGTTCATCCAGGCCGAGCGCTTGTGCAGATTGGCGTTGTGTTCCGTCCAGGCAGCAATCGGATCCTCGACATCGACGCGCGAGGCGGAGAAGATCGCCTTGGCAAGCTTGGCAACCGCAATCGCTTCCGGATCGTTCGGGAAGACCAGTTTCGCCCAGGAGGGGTTCGGATAGGAGACGATGTTCCAGTTGGTGTCGAAATTCGAGATTTTTTCCAGCGCCGGCTTATAGGCGGCCGAATTGGCGCGGTTGGCACGCGCCACCTTGTTCGGGTCCTGGTTGGACAACAGCATCGGGTTGTCGCCGGCAATGGCGAGACGTGCCGTATTGTTGGAGAAGGCCTTGGCCATGCCTTCATAGAGCCATGTGGCGGCCCGGTCGAAGCTCGCATCCTGGCCGTATTCGTAGCGGGCAAGCGTCGTCTCTTCGTCGGAATAGAAGGTGGAGACGAGACCGGCGCCGGCCTTGTAGGCTTCGCGCGTGATCAGCCGAACCAGCGGCATCGCCGCGACTGGCGCCGTTATCAGCAGATCCTGGCCTGCCTGCAGCTGCAACCCGACCCTTACGGCTACTTCCGCAAGCTTTTCCAGCTTGGCATGATCCACGGGATGATGGTTGGGGATGGCTGATGTCATGGCGAAACCTGCGTGCTTGCTATCGAAAGATGGTCCAAAGACTTAGACCGGTTTGCGGCGAAATTGAAGGCGCTATGTCCGATCTTGAAGATCGTCAGGCAATCAGAGGTGCAGCCTTGGCTTTAAGAGCGCTCAGGGCATCCTGCGGGCTGAGGCGCACCTGAAGCCCGCGCTGGCCGCCGTTGATATAGACGTAAGCCTCGGTCATAGCTTGCGCCTCTATGGCCGTCGGCACAAGCTTCTTCTGGCCGAAGGGGCTGATGCCGCCGACGTGATAGCCCGTCAGACGCTCGGCATCCGCGGGCTTCATCATGGCAGCCGATTTGCCGCCGAAGGCTGCGGCGAGCTTCTTCATGCTGACTTCGTGATCCGACGGTACGACGACGCACACCGGCTTCCCGTCCACTTCGGCCATCAGCGTCTTCAGCACCCGATGCGGCTCCTCGCCCAGCGCCTCCGCCGCCTGCAGGCCGACACGCTCCGCATTCGGGTCGTAGTCATAGGCGTGCACGGTGAAGGCGACTTTCGCCTGGGTCAGCACTTGGGTGGCGCGGGTGGTTTTTGACATTGCTCGCCTCTAGGCCGCCTTACCGAATACAGCCGCATAAATATCCGGCTTGAAACCGATGAGCAATTTGCCGTCCGCTTCCAGGACCGGGCGCTTGATCATCGAAGGCTGGGCCAACATCAGCTGAATGGCCTTGTCCTTCGAAAGATCGGTGCGGTCCGTTTCCGGCAAGGCCTTGAAGGTGGTGCCGGCGCGGTTGAGCACGACTTCCCATCCCGCTTCCTTCGTCCAGCGCTCCAGATGATCCCTATCGATGCCGACGGCCTTGTAGTCATGGAAGTCATAGGCAATGCCATGGCCTTCGAGCCAGGTGCGGGCCTTCTTCATCGTGTCGCAGTTCTTGATGCCGTAAATGGTGATCGTCATGGCGAATCCGTCTTTTACTTCTTAGTCCTCAAGTGTTCCCGGCTTCCGGGCGACGGCGCTAGGCTTCTCCGAGCCGATCTTCATCAGATCGCCGCGCCGGCGCACCAGCCGGTCCGAAACACGGGTGACGATCAGACCCGCTTGCGGCGCGCGGACGTCGATGGTGCCGTCCGCCATACCCGGCGCTGTAATGATGGTCGCCAGTAGTTCGCCTTCTTCGACCCGCTCGCCGATATTGCGATGGAAAAGCACTGTGCCCGCCTGCGGCGCACGGATCATCTCGACATTGTCGAGCGGCACGGCCGGGCCATCGAATGCGCCGACCACTATGCTTTCGTCGCGGACCGCGCCGCGCGCAGCCAGAAAGCCCCAGAGCCCTTCGGCATCGTTCTTTGCCATTTCGGGATAGACATCGCGGGTGCCGCGCAATTCCACCGTGACTGAAAGCTTGCCCGGCAGCGTTGCTTTCTTTTCCCCCGGCACTTCGTATTTCCAGGCGAAGCTGACGGCCTCCTCGAAGGCCGAGCTTTCACCGTCCGACAACAGCACGGCATCCATCTTGAGCGCCGCGGCAAGATCGGCGGCTTCAGGCCAGAATGCCTCATCGATATAGGCATATTGCAGGGATTCGTCATCGCAATGCAGGTCGATCACCAGATCGGCACCGAGCGCCATATGGATCAGCTGACGTTTCAGCCGATCGACGGCGGGGTAGCGTTCCAGATTTTCGATCAGGAGATCGCGGTCGCGAAGCGAGATCAGCGGAAAGTCGCGGTTGAAGTTGGTGCGCGAACCCAGGTCGAAGCGCCCTTGCATCTCCCCGAAATGCGATTGCGCCGCGCCGATCGGATTGGCATGCGGCACGACGATGATATCGCTTAGAATGGCGCCTTCGGCTTCCGCTTTCCGAAGCCGCTCGCAGAGGAAATGCACCAAGGCCGTGCCCGGCAGCTCGCCTGCATGCAATGCGGCCTGAATATAGATCTTCGGCGCGTCTGCCTTGCCGCCGGCAAAATGCAGGACCGGCAGCCGCCAGGCGATCCCCGGAGTATCGCCTTCGATGACGATTTCGGTGACGTTCATGGGCGGGCCTCCTGCTGATGATAATCAAAGACCCATATCAAGCCTTGTCGGCAGCCTGCAACCGTTTGTCGCCACATGCCAAAATCAGGACCGGGGATAAACAGCGCCAAAACAGCTTTCAGCGGCTGCCATTCCTGCGTAGGCAGAAGCTCAGAATCAGGCTGAGCAATACCGCGCCGACACCGAAGGAGAAGGGTGCAGCATAGCCGAGATGATCCGCGAACAGGCCGGCGATCGGGCCGGTGCTTCCAAGCGACACGTCGAGGAAGATCGAATAGAGCCCGAGCGCGACGCCGCGGTTCTGCGGCGGGATACGTTCCATGGCCTCATTGCCGAGCGCCGGGAAGACGGGCGCAAAGCCGGCGCCGGCGAGAGCCGCGCCGATGATGGCAACGGTCGGAGATGGCGCAAAGGCAAGGGCGGCGAGGCCGATGATCTCCATGACAAGGGAGATGCGCACCAGCGGCAGGCCGCCGAAGCGGGCGACAGCTTGCGCAAGACCCAGGCGCACGCCCATGAAGGCAAGGCCAAAGGCGCTGAGTGCAAAGGAGGCGCCTTCCCAGCCGCGGCTATGGAAGAACAGCGCGACGAAGGCCATGACGACACCGAAGCCGCTCGAGGCGAGCGCAAGCGCGACGCCGTACGGTGCAACGCGGCTCAGCACCTGGCCGGTGCCGATGCCCTTTTCCTTTACGCCCGGAACCGGCGGCCGCGTTTGCGCCAGCATGAAGCCGGCAACCGCAAGAATGATGGTGACGACGCCGATGGCGAAGAAGCCGTATTGCCCTTGCAGCCAGGCGCCGATCGGGGCGGCGAGCGCAATGCCGCCGTAAGTGGCGATGCCGTTCCAGGAGATGATGCGCACGGTTTCCCGCGATCCCATCAGGCCGATCGCCCAAGTGATCGCCGCCGTGCTCACCCAGCTCTCGCCGATGCCGAGCGCCAGCCGGCCCGCAAGCAGAAGGGCAAGGCTTGCTGCCGGGACTTGGATCGTAAAGGTGGAAGCGATGGTGAGTGCACCCGACAGACCGTAGGCAAGGAAGCCTAGAAAGACCGAGCGGCGAGGCCCATATTGATCGCAGAGCCGCCCGACATGGGCGCGGCTGACGATGGTCGCTACATATTGCGTGCTGACGGCGATGCCGGCCCAGACGACGCCGAAGCCGAGGCTGCTGTCGACATAGGTCGGCAACACCGCAAGCGGCAATCCGATGGCAAGGTAGCCGAAGAATGTCAGCGCGACGATCGAGATGAGAGACAAGGTCGAAGTGGGCCGGATGGTCTGGGAGGCAGTGTTCACGGGATATCGCCTGCGGGCACCGGCAGCGGCGCCCATGGTGTTTGCCACGAAGGACGGGATTCGTTCGGATAGCCATGGCGGCGGCCGGAGGCCGAGCGTCGCCACGGGTAACCGGTATCAGGCAAAAGCAGGCGTGGTCAACGAATTGCTGCCTTGCAGCAAAAGTCATTGACGGGATGAATTGATTGTGCGTGAGAGCTGAAGCTGCTCGACATTGTCGTCAGCGGAGCCCGCCACGAGGCTCCGCTCATCAGGCGTCACATCGTCAGGACGACACTGGCCGTGGTTCGGCCGGCCTCGAGGTCGGCATGGGCCTGTGCCGCATCCTTCAACTCGTATTCCGCACCGATCGGGTTGATCAATCCGTCCTGCAGCGCGGCCATCAAAGCCGTTGTGCCCTGGCGATAAAGCTCGGGATCGTTGGCATAGGTGAGTACGCTCGGGCGCGACAGGCCGATGGCGCGGGGCGCGGCGAGCTCCTCTATCCGGATCGGCGGAATGGGGCCGGCCGCCTGGCCGAGGCTTGCGACCATTCCGAAAGGACGAACGGCGGCAAACGTCTGGGACAACATGGTCCCGCCGATCCCGTCGACGGCAAGATGCACGCCACGGCTATCGGCGATGCGGCGCGTTTCCTCGACCCAGTCCCGGGATGTGTGCAGGAGAACCGCGTCTGCGCCTGCTTCATAGGCAATGCTGGCCTTGGCTTCGGAACCCACGGTAGCGATGACGTTCGCGCCGATCCGCTTGGCAAGGCGCGTGACGAGCTGACCGAGACCGCCGGCTCCCGCATGCACCAGCACCCATTCGCCCGCCTTCACGGAATAGGCCTTCTGCAGCACCATTTGCGCCGTCAGCCCGCGCAGCATCGTGCTGCCGGCAGCCCGTTCGCTGACACCGTCGGGTAATTTCACGAGGCGGCTGACAGGCAGCGTGCGCACCTCGGCATAGCTGCCGATCGGATAGCCGATATAGGCGACACGGTCGCCGACCTTCAACTCGCCGACATCGGCGCCGAGCGCTTCGATAATGCCTGCGCCCTCGAACCCGAGCACATTTTGCCCTGGTTGCAGCGGGTAAAGCCCGGAACGGACATATATGTCGACGAAATTGACGCCGGAGATGCTTTGGCGGATTCGCGCTTCGCCGGGGTTAGGTTCGATAGCGGGGAGATCGGTGGCTTTCAGGACTTCGGGGCCGCCAGGGCTGGTAATGGCGATTGCTAGGGGCATGGGAATTCTCCTTTCGGACGATTTCTGACCACAAATAGCCATGGGAATAAATTCGGTATTCACTCACGATATCTGTGCAATAATGCACCAATGATTGATTGGCAGGACCTTCTTCACTTCGCCGCCCTGGCTAGAACCGGCTCGCTTTCGGCAGCCGCGCGGGAGCTGGGCGTCGATCACGCGACGGTCGGCCGGCGCATTGCTTCGTTGGAGCGGTCGCTCGACCTGCGCCTCATCGACCGGCGGCCGCGCACCTCGCCCTTGACGGCTGATGGCCGCGCCATCGCCGAACTGGTGGCGGGTATGGAGGAAAATGCCGAGGCGATCAGACGCTATTCGAAAAGCGCGGTGTCCGGGCTTTCCGCTGCAGTCAAGGTCAGCGCGCCGCCGTCGATCGCCGCCAATCTCCTGGCGCCGAAAGCCGCGCTGTTTCATACCCATCATCCCAATATCACGCTGACCATTGCCGGCATTGCACGCAGTGTCGCGCTCAATTACGGCGAGGCCGATATCGCCGTGCGCATGACCAGGCCGGAGGAAAGTGACCTCCTGGTCCGGCGTATCGGCGCCATGAGCTTCGGTCTATATGCAATCCCGTCCGTGGCGCAAACGCCCGAGGAGGACTGGGTGTTCATCGGCTATGATGCGGTAATGGAGCATCTGACCCAGCAGACCTGGCTTCGCAGTCTGCTGAATGGCCGTCCGATTGTCTTCCGCGCCACGGATGTTTTCGGCCAGCTCGAGGCCGCTCGTGCCGGACTTGGAGTCGTGGCGCTTCCGAGATTTCTGGGCGATCGGGAGGCGGGATTGGTGCGCCTGCCGACGGAGATCCCGTCGCCGACGCGCGACCTCTGGCTAGTCACCTATCCGGATCTCCGCCGCTCGCCTGCCATCCGGGCGGTTATGGATTTCGTTGCGGATGTGGTCGGTCAAAGCTGCCCGTTGCGAGACGCCTCGGAAAGCGCCCTATAAGTCCAGATTCCACCCCGCATTTTCCTGTTGCAGCCAGGCGGCGAATCTCTATCCATAGATGGATGGACCATACTTACGGTCGGTGATCGATGACGAAGCTGGGCAGTTGGTTCGTGGTGGATAGTGCGGATCTGGTCGCGGGCATATCGGTTGCCGGACTGATGCTGCCGGAAGCGGTCGCTTACGCAGGCATTGCCGGTCTGCCGCCGCATCGTGCAATCCTCGCCGGCATCGCCGGATGTCTCGTCTATGCCATATTCGGCCGCAGCCGCTTTGCCATCGTCTCTCCCACATCTTCGTCCGCAGCCATTCTCGCCGCCACCTTGGCGGTGGTGCCGGGCGATGCCACGATCAAGGCGGGGCTTGCCACGGTTGCCGTGGCGCTCGCCGGCATTCTCTTCGTCATCGCCGGTGTCTTGCGCCTGGGCGGCATCACTGGTTTCATCTCGCGGCCGGTCCTGCGGGGCTTCGCGCTCGGGCTGGCGATCACCATCATACTGCATCAGCTGCCGATTCTGGTGGGCGTGCCCGTGCAGGGCTCGAATATCCTGACCTACGCGGTGGCACTCTTCGGCGCTATTCTGCAGTGGAATCCGATCAGCGTCATAGTCGGCATCGTCGCGTTGGCGGCATTGCTGCTCTTGAAGCGATTGCAGGGCATTCCCGGCGCTTTCCTCGTGCTCGCCGCAGGCATCTTCGCCTCCTATCTGTTCGGCTTGGAAAGCCATGGGGTCAAGCTGGTCGGCCCCATCGCGATCCTGCCGCAATGGCCGTCGCCGCCGGACGCTGGCTGGGCCGCCTATTCGCGGCTGGCGCAGTTCACCGTGCCCCTTGTCCTCATCCTCTTTGCTGAATCCTGGGGCACGATGCGTGCACTCGCCCTGCGTTACGGCGAGACGCTGGAGGTCAATCGCGAGCTTGGTGCGTTGGGTGCTGCCAATCTCGCCAGCGCCGTCGTTCAGGGCATGCCGGTCGGCGCCGGTTTTTCCGCCGGCTTTGCCAGTGAGGCGGCTGGCGCGAAGACGCGGGCGACGACCGTTTTCGCTGCAATCGGCCTGGCGATCCTGATTGCCTGTGCGGGACAGCTGGTGGCGCTTCTACCGGAACCGGTGCTCGCCGCCGTCGTGATCGCGGCTCTGACGCATGCGCTCGACCCCAGCCCCATTCTGCGCCTGCGCCGCCTGCATCGCGATTTCTACGTGGCAGTGGGCGCCGCTGTCGGTGTGCTCGCCTTCGGCGTTCTCAATGGCATGCTGCTGGCGATCGCGCTCTCGCTTGCCGCCATGATGCATCGTCTGGCCTCGCCGCATGTCGCCCGTTTGGGGCGGCTCAACAACGGCCATGACTTCGTCGATGTCAGCAGGCATGACGATGCGTCCGAGATACCGGGCATTGCCATCTGGCGCCCCGGCGAAACCCTGTTTTTCGGCAATGCCGATACGATCTTCGGCGAGATATTGTCCGGCAGCCGCAACGAAGCCCGGTTGCAGGCAGCTATTCTCAGCCTGGAAGAAAGCTCCGATATCGACAGTACGGCGATGGACGCCTTGATGGAGTTCGACAGCGCGATGCAGCGAGCCGGCCTCCGGGTCCAGTTCGCCCGCGTGCATGACCGCGTTCGCGATCTCATGACGGTCGCGGGCGTTGCCGACGTCGACAAGCGCTGCAGCTTCAGCGTCGATGATGCCGTGGCGGCTGTGATGGCGACAGTTGAACCTGTTCCGAAACCGTAAGTGCTAGGTTTAGAACTCCGATTTAGAACAACGGCCAATGCCAGACATGGCCATGTTCGCCGTCGCCTTGAAAGCTGTTGACCAGCGTGAACGTTTTGACCGTCCAGGCGATCGGCACTTCCAAAATCACGTCGGGAAGAATGTGGTTGCAGTAAAACAGTGTCATGTGGGGTTGGAACGATCCAGATGTGCCGCTTTCGAAGCCCATGCTTTGCATTGCGGCATCCAATTCCCGACGGAGTGTCGCTAGCCCCTCGTTTCCGTCCCTGCACCAGAGTACATATTGACGGTTGTTGCCGTTGCCGAATGTGCCTGCCCGATCGAATGTCAGGGGAAACGATTTTAAGCAGATGGTTGACCCGGCCTCCAACGCAGCGAAGGTGGCTTCTTCCTGTGAGCGGGAGACAATGTCGATGGGATAGATGGTGGCATGGTAAAGATCATGCTTTCTCGCTGTGCGCATCAACCCGTTTCGCCGACTTTGGTCGACGGTCATTTCTGCAGCCAATTTAGCGATTTCCGGGTCTGGCAACGCGGCAAAGTAGAGTGCTTGCCGGCGCTTTGGCGAGCCTTTACCCTTGCGATTAATTGGCAGTTTGCCGAGATCAAATGACAACTGATCGGCGTGGTGCATGGCTTCATTCAAAGCTGGATTGGCTCTGCCTCCTTTTGTCTTCCGATCTCTAGAGCATATGTCTCGACGGTTATAATTTCAAGAACAAAACAAGAACATGGCAGATAATAAGTCAGAATACTGACATCCGTCATTTCAAAATGCGATCGAATAAAGAGATGGCCTGATCTGTTCATTCCATGTTCGGGCCTGCGTGCCCTATCTCACCCAAGGGATCACGATCATGTTCATCAGATCAGTCTTTGCGGCCGTTGTTTTAGCTCTCATCGGCTTTGGTATCGTTTCCTGTTCGACATCGGGCGAACGCAATTCCGGTGGCGGCATGACGCTGAACACGCCTCCGACCGGCGGCGGATATTGATCCTGTTCTGTCAATCGCCCTGAATCCGTTCCGCGGCCGTCAAAACGGTGGCAATTCTCGTTCCCCGCAAGAATCGGGTTGAATTCGGCGCTCCCGAGGGCGATTTTCATGACAAGTGGAAACACGGGAGCTTTCGTCATGAACGAGACAAGGCAAAATTATCTGATCTTCGAAACCGCCGGCGGCTTCTGCGGCATCGCCTGGAACGAGGCCGGCGTGCTGCGTTTTCAATTGCCGACGAAGGATGCGGGCGCGACCGAACGCCTCCTTCTGCGGCGTTTGCCGAACGCGCAGCCCGGCACGCCGAGCACGGAGATTGCGAGAGTGGTCGCCAAGGTGAAGCGCTATTTTGCCGGTGAGGAGATCGATTTTTCCGATGTCACGCTCGATCTCGGCGAGCAGGATGCCTTCTTCAGACAGATCTACGATGCCGCCCGCCAGGTCGCCTGGGGCCATACGACGACCTACGGCACATTGGCCAAGCAGCTTGGCGCAGGGCCGGAAGCTGCGCGTGATGTCGGGCAGGCCATGGCGAAGAATCCGGTAGCGCTTATCATTCCCTGCCATCGCGTTCTGGCGGCTGGCGGCAAGCTCGGCGGCTTTTCCGCGCCGGGGGGCTCCAATTCGAAGGCTCGCATGCTGGAACTGGAAGGCGTTCAGCTGGCGCCGCCGAAGCCGGTGCAGCAGTCGCTGGCGTTTTGAGCCAGTCGAGCCGGGTGCGCGGCTAAAGCTGCCCGCCCCCTATTCCTTCGGCTCCTGACGGGCGCGGGAAAACAGCAGCGTCTCCTTGTCGTTCAGGTGGACCGGCTTCGGATCGCCATAGCCGGCTTTTTCGGCAACACGGATCGAGGCCGCATTGTCGGGCGAGATCAGGCAGACGGTGCGATCAAATCGCGGCTGCTGGTCGAGCCAGGCGACGGCGGCCGCCAGGGCTTCCGTCGCAAAGCCTTTGCCATGCGCCCACGCGGCCAGTGCCCAGCCGGCCTCCGGAACACCCCTGATTGGCGGTTCCATCACCCTGTGAAAGTCGGCAAAGCCGAGATCGCCGACATAGCGGCCGGAGGATTTCTCGCGGATTGCCCAATAGCCATGCCCGAGCAGCGGCCATAGACCATGATAGGACAGCATCCGCATCCATGACTCCCTGGAAGTGGAGACCACATTGCCGAAAATATGCCTCACGACCAGAGGATCGCTCCACATGCCCGCAAGCGGCTCGAAGTCATCGACCGTATGTCCCGTCAGGATAAGCCGTTCGGTTTCCAGTCGCGGCGGAGAAAGCGTTACTTCCATAAAGGCAGACCTTTGATTTAGCTTTGGGCATTCTGCTGCAGGCGCTCCGCAAGCGCATCCAGATCGGGCAGAAACCAGACCTCGCGACCCCTGTTGGATTCAT
Source organism: Rhizobium sp. AB2/73 (assembly GCF_020871915.1). Lineage (NCBI taxonomy): Bacteria > Pseudomonadati > Pseudomonadota > Alphaproteobacteria > Hyphomicrobiales > Rhizobiaceae > Rhizobium > Rhizobium sp. AB2/73. The sequence goes on from NZ_CP067071.1 coordinate 3,850,526, forward strand.
GGACGAAATCGCGCAGGGCATTACTGTCCGAGATCCATCCGGAGATGTCGCCGAGAATGACGAGCTGCGAACGATAGTTGACGAATTTCTGGATGATTGCGCCGGCAATGCGGGTTGAGAGCCGGAAAAACTCGTGGCTCAGCCGTGATGTCGGAACGACCACCAGCTGTGCTTCAGCGTCCCATGCAGCGCTGACCCAGTCATTCACGTCCCTTTCGCTGGCGAGGAGCGGACCGTTGTCATCGCCGATAACGACTTTTCGGCCGGAGAATTCTTTGACTGTGTACATGCTGGTTCGACTTTGCCTGCTATTGAAATAGGAATTTTCGCCATCATTCCCTGTGACTGGTGAGGATAGCTATCATGTGGCGCATGGTGTTCCTAGGCCCACCATATGCAACCCGTGGGGTTCGTCGGGGGTGGAAGCGCGTTGCCGGAGGCGCGAGCACCGCGACCGGGACGCCGCCTTCGATCTTTGATCGTCAAAATGTGTATTTTGCACCTTTACAAGCTGGATTGACTTCAATTAAGTGTATTATGCACATATATGGAGTAAACGCCATGCCATCCAGAATCCTTGTCATCATCGGCAGTGTCAGGCCGAACCGAATATGCCCTGCCGTCGCCGAATGGGTGACTTCGGTCGGACGCGAGCTCCTGTCGGCCGAATTCGAGATCGTCGATCTGCGTGATTGGCCCCTGCCGATGGACGCCGAACCCGGCATCCCGGCCATGGGGGATTATCGCACCGATCTCACCAAGGCCTGGAGCGAAAAGATCAGAAGCGGCGATGCCTTCGTTTTCGTTAGCCCTCAATATAATTGGGGCTATCCGGCCGTATTGAAGAACGCACTCGATCATCTCTATCGGGAATGGACAGGCAAGCCGGCGATGATTGTCACCTATGGCGGCCATGGCGGCAATAAATGTGCCGCCCAGCTCCATCAGGTGCTGACCGGATTGAAGATGAAGCCCACCGAAACCATGCCCGGCTTTAGCCTGTCGCGCAGCCGCATCGAAGCGAATGTGGGCGAGGTGGACCCGGCGACGGAATTTGCCGGGGGGCGACCGATGCTTGAACAGGCTTTTGGCGAGTTGGGCGGCCTCTGGGCATGCGATCCTTGCATCATCGATCTTCCCGATCGATGATGCATGATTAGAGCCACGACAAAGCTACAATCGGTCATCATCGAAGGCGAGCTGATTTCGTTTATCGATATGAATTGATGCTCCACTCCGCCAACCTTCCCGTTGCAGGCCGAAGACGACTATGTCGATGGCGTGGAAAATCGCTCGCCTGTTATATCGCATTGCGGAAAGCCGGCGTCCCCACGGAAATGCATCTTTTGCAGAAGGCAGCCACGCCTTCGGTCTTCATCCCACAAAGCTTCCCATCAGTCGCTGGCCGGCGCTGGCGGAACGGTGGTTGCACACGATCGGCGTGCTCGATCCGCAAAAGGATGACCGATCGCGGCGACAGTCCGGCTTGATCGCCGACCGGGAAGCGTCAGCTATTGAAGGAGATTCCGTTCGCGTTCAACCGCCAGCTTTACCGCGCGATAATGCTCCGTCAGTTTCGCCAGATCGAAAGCCCGGTTGAGACCGCTCGGATTGGGCAAGACCCAGATCGAGGCGCCGGCAAATGCCTCCGGCTGCCTGCCCCATTCGATATCGGCCCGCAGGCTGATGGCCGCGTAGGCCGCCTTGCCGAGAAATGCCAGATTTGCCGGCGCATGCCTCCTGATTTTCTCTTCGAGCACGGGAGCGGCGGCAATGTAATCGCTCTTCTTCAACTCGCTGGTGCTTTTCGTTGGGCGGGAGACCGCCGATGTCAGGCCCACGCCATATTGCAGCATCTCGCGCTCTTCCTCCGCCCGCAGCAGGCGGGGCGTAAAGCCGGCAAGGTGCAATACCCGCCAGAAGCGGTTGCTGCGGTTGGAGAAGTTATGCCCGTCACGATGTGCGGTGAGCGCAGGATTCAATCCGCAGAAGACCACGGAAAGCTGCGGTGCCATGATTTCGGAGAGGCCAGCGGCCGGTGCCGTGTTCTCTATCCCATTACTCAGCTCTTCGTCCTGCATGTTAAATCTCCGTGCGCGAGAGGAGACGAAGGCGGCGCGGAAAGCCGCGCCCCGTCATCCCAGTCGATAGATCATGCGGCGTATCGCGGACTTCGTTGATGAAGCAGCCCATGAAGCCTTATAACCAAGCAATTGCGTTGGAAACAGAGCTGCCAGTCACGGCGATGGGGATAGGTCCTAACGCTTTGTTTTAATGTGTTTTGGAACTAAAGGTCGTGCGAGACCGTTTATCTCTGACTTTGACACGACGCTGACGTCGTGCCCGGCCGGCTGGTAAACGGCGCTTTTGAGGAGTGTCTTAATATGAGGATTTCATCTGGATTTCGTTCGGTCGCGGTTGCCGCTATCGCTGCCGCGGGGATCGGTTTTGCCGGCGTCGCGCATGCCGATAGCGGCACGATCCGCTTTTCTGTCTATAAGGCGGCTTTCTTCGTCGGCGGCTCCGGAGGCGAGGGCACACTGACCTTCCATGGGCGCAAATATCCCATTTCGATCGGCGGCATCTCGGGCGGCCTCGCCTTTGGCGCCTCCAAGACCTATTTCCAGGGCACAGTGCGCAACATTCGCCGCGCCCGGGATGTAGGCGGTGTCTACGGTGCTGCCGGCGGCGGCGGCGCGATCGGCAAGGGTGCTCAGATGATCGTCATGACCAATGACAAGGGCGCCCAGCTCGAACTGACAGGCAGGCAGGTCGGCCTGCAGGTCAACGCCGATCTCAGCGGCCTGAGCATCACGGTGAAGTAAGGTCACTGGTCCAAGCCTATGGTGCAGAAGAGCCCGACCGGCTGAATAGCGTTCGGGCTTTTCAGGAGAAGGTATGGTTTCCTCCTTCTTTCCATGCCCTTGGAAGCGCGCGATGAACAGCTTTCTCCACCGGCGCGAGATGTCGTATAGCCGCTATCCTTGACGAGGTGTCAAGCCAGCCCGCTGGCACCAGTATTGCGCTGGTCATTGAAACGGGCCTCGATGACGTTGTCGGCCCAGCACGGGAAGAACGATTGCTGCTCCCGGTATTGCGTAAAAACAAAAGGCTTTAGACGAGCACGGCACCGCCATCCACGATTACGGATTGGCCGGTGACATAGGCATTGCGCAGGAACGACAGGTACGCTTCAGCGATATCCGACGGCTCGCCGATACGTCTCACGGGCAACTTGCCCGCCGTCGAGCGGAAGATTTGCTCTCGCGCATCGGACGGGACTCCGGACCACAGATCGGTGGCGACCATTCCAGGTATCACGACATTGACACGCAAGGGCGCGAACTCAAGCGCAAGCGCGCGGGTCAATGATTCGATCGCGCCGCAAATGCTTGCCGCGAAGGCAAAACCTGCCGGCGGCCGCCGGGCCGAGGTTCCGCTCGTCAACACGATGGACCCGCCATCGCGCATGTGTGGCCGCGCCGCCTTCACGGCAGCGACCGCACCCCAATAGCGCAATTCAAAAAAGCTGCGTGCAGTCGCCAGATCGATTTCGGCAATGGGCTTGCCGAACGGCAAAGGCTCGCCGGCAGTGAAGACCAGGTGGTCGAACGCGCCGAGTGTCGTGAAGAATGCCGAGAGGGACTCCATCGACCTTACATCGACGACCTCACCTGTGGCGGTTCCTTCCGGTAAACGCGCGATGGCGCCCGCGACATTCTCTTGTCGGCTGGAGGCGATGATAACCTGAGCCCCTTCATGGACGGCTCCTTGAGCCACCGCAAAGCCGATACCACGAGATCCGCCAAGGATCGCGATCCGCTTGTTATGCAACATGACTTTTCCTTTCGCAGATGCGGATGGATTGCCCGCCAGGTGCGGCCCGCCTCTTGAAGGAAACACTACTTCGATCTAATCATTCGATCGATAATGTATCTCCCATATTAATTTATCAATCGGCCAAAAATTTGGACCCCTTTCTCGACCTCATCCACCTGCTTCGCCCGCGCGCCACGCTCTGGGGCGGAATCGAGGGCTATGGCCGATGGGCGGTGTCGTTCCGCAAACGGGACGACCTGTTGTTCTGCTGGCTGGAGCGTGGCGCGTGCCAGCTGATCCGAGCCGACAAGGAACCGCTCCTGCTGCAGGAAGGCGACTTCGTCCTCATCAGAACCGACAAGAGCTTTGTCCTTGCCTCGGACGCGCAAGCTGTTGCTCAGGACAGCGAAGCGATGGTCGCAACCACAGGTAAAACGCTTCTGAGGATGGGTGCAGGCTCGGAAGCGCCTGTGCTATTACGTGGTGGGCGGTTTGTCTTCGACACCGCGAACGAGGGCCTCCTCACCTGGCTAATGCCATCCTTTGTCCATGTCATGCGTGATGACGTCTCCTCTTGGCGTGTTCGCAGTTTGCTGAGTTTGAACCTGTCGGAGTCATCGCAACCGAGAGCCGGCAGCGACTTCGTCATTACGCGCTTGATGGAATTGACATTTGTCGAGATTCTTCGCGGCGCCGTCCCTGACGCGACCCGGGAGCACAGGGGCTTGCTCGCCGGATTGAACGATCCCGTGACAGCCCGGGCGCTGACGGCACTGCACGAAGACGCCGCGAAAGACTGGACGCTGGCAGACTTGGCGCGGCTCTGCGGCGTTTCCCGATCCAGCCTTTCGAGCCGGTTCCGCAGCGTCGTCGGCATGGCGCCGATCGGCTATCTTCAGCACTGGCGCATGGCCGTTGCGAAGGATGCGTTGCGTCGCGGTGACAAAACTATTGGCGAGATCGGGCTCGCCATAGGCTTCCTGTCACCAAGCGCCTTTAGCACCGCCTTCACCCGGTTTGTCGGCGTCTCGCCCAAGACGTTCGCCGCTCGCGAGCGCCAAGCCCCGTCGTGAACATGTGCCCCCGATAGCAATTGTCCCGAGCCGGCCACAATCCCAGGCGCACACGCGCCCAGAGCCGGATGATTTTAGGTCGAGCCGACCTAAAATCTGAATCCGTTCTGGAATCAAAGAAGTAGAGCGTGAAGTCATCCGAAATCTCCTCACACTTTTCGGCATCTCGCCCTAATACAGGGGACCGGAAGCGGACGGACCTAAATGAGAGGAGCATCCCTTCTGAAGCCAGTCGATGCTTCGATGGAGCGATGCAACAAAGCCGGGATAGATACTCCCTGCTGATCCAGGCGGGGCGTGTAAGCCTTCTCGAGCCGCTCCGCCTCCTCGTCGCTCAACACGACCGACAGCGAAGCCACCGCATCGTCGATGTGCCTGGTCTTCAGTGCGCCCACGATCGGCGCGGCAACCACGCGATTTCGACGTAACCACGCCAGGGAAATCTCGGCGGCGCCGACATCACGTTCCGCGGCGATGGCATTCACCGCTTCGACGATTGCCCGATCGCTGGCCGCCGTATCCGGATTTTGCTGGGCGCCGGACGGTTCGGTCTCCGTCCGCGTCGTCGTCGTCCCCCATGGACGCGCCAATTTCCCGCGCGCGAGCGGACTGTAGATCAGGGTCGACACACCCTCATCGGCACAGAGCGGGATCATCTCGCGTTCTTCTTCGCGCGCGACCAGATTGTAATTGTGCTGCATAGAGATGAAGCGCGTCCAGCCGTTGGACTTCTGGATGTGCAACGCTTTGGCAAACTCCCACGCCTTCATCGATGAGGCGCCGAGATAGCGTACCTTGCCCGCTTTCACGGCGTCGTGAAGCGCTTCGAGCGTTTCCTCCCACGGGGTCAGCTGGTCGCGGCGGTGTATCTGGTAGAGATCGATATAGTCTGTGCCGAGCCGCCGCAGGCTGTGATCAATTTCGGCCATGATGGCCTTGCGAGATAGCCCGATCGCATTGGGGCCGTTGCGTGTCGCGCCCGCAACCTTGGTGGCGATGACGACGGCATCCCGATTCACGAAACCCTTGATCGCGCGCCCGAGGAATTCCTCGCTTGTGCCGGTGGAGTACATGTTGGCTGTGTCGAAGAAATTGATCCCGGCCCTGAGGGCGTGATGGATCAACTCCCGGCTCGAGCTTTCTTCCACTGACCAGGCCGGATGGCCCTTGGCCGGATCGCCGAACCCCATGCAACCGATGCAGACGGGCGACACGTCGAGTCCAGAATTGCCGAGCTTTACATATTGCATAAACGCCTCCACCGTATAGAAACGGACATATGTCCGATTTCTCGATATGGATATGGACAATTGTCCGTTTAGTCAAGGCTCATGACCCAAACCCATAAGCGTCGCGCCGACGCCCGCACCAATCGCGACCGTATCCTGGCTGTCGCACGAGACGCTCTTGCAATGGATCCAGCGGCCTCGCTGCATTCCATCGCCAAGGCCGCGGGCGTGGGGCAGGGCACGCTGTATCGCCACTTCCCGACCCGGGAATCGCTCGTCCTCGGCATCTATCGCGACAGTATCGACGAGCTGGTGAGCCTCGCACCGTCGCTCCTCGAGGCGTTCAAGCCACTCGAAGCCTTCCGAAGATGGGCGGAGCGGTTCGTCGATTACGGTCGTAAGAAGCACGGTGTTGCGGATATGCTGCGGGCCGCCATGACCGACCAGGACTTCCGGGAAACCTATTGGCCCATGGTCGACGCCGTCAGGCTTCTGATGGACGCTTGCGTCGATGCGGGCGAGGTCTCGAAGCCGATCGACGCCGAGGACTTTCTGCAGTTGCTCGCTTTGCTCACCCAACTACCGCCTACAGCGGAAGGCACAGCACGCAGCGAGCGCCTGCTAAAGCTAGCCTTCCACGGGCTGGAGCGGCGAAGTGAGGATCACTGAGGCTACCGGTAACTCGGACGATTGGCAGGTTACTCGTCGCTCACAGCCAGAAGCTGATCGACGTCCAGGGTCTCAAACCTAGCCGGCGCAAATTGTAGCATTGGGGAGAAATCCAGCCGTGCGCGCCTGCGTCAAAAGGCTAGCGGAGGGCCTGGCTGTCGCTCAATTGCTATTCCGTGCTACCGACGGAGCAACTTACGCTACAATAGCCAAAACTGTCTGGCTGTATCCCCTGTCACTCCCACTCGATTGTCCGGAGCCATATCAACCATCTGAATTAATTGCAGAAAATATTTTTGCGCTCAAATACTACCGGCCCAGGACCCGTCAGAAACCTACGCTGCTGATATCGTGGAGGAATTTCCACCGACCTTCGCAAGCCATCTATCGGTCACTATCGGCTCTTCCTGATCCTTCCTGGATTCGACGCCCGAATTCAGAGCAGGGCGAAAAGTACCGTCAGTGTCAGGCCGGGTCGGCGCTCGGCTGTCGTTTGCGCCATAGGGAAGGTGAAAGGCCGGTCATCCGCTTGAAGGCATTGCTGAAGGCGCCCTGCGAGGAATAGCCGGTCAAAGCTGCAACCGACGCCACCGGAAGTTCCTCGTCCCGCAGCGCTTTGCAGGCGAGGTGGATGCGCCAACGCGCAAGATAGCCGAGCGGCGCGATGCCGGCGGTCGCAGTGAAGCGCGCCGCGAAGGTCGAGCGGGACATCGCGCAGGCTCGTGCCAGCTCGTCGAGATGCCACGCACGTGCTGGTTCGTCATGCATCAACTGCACCGCCGGCACGAGACGCGGATCGCCCAGCGCGCGCAACCACCCAGGCGGGATGCGGTTGTCGCCGTGCAACTGCGCTCGCAGAATCTGTACGAACAACAGCTGCGCCAGCTGCGATGCGACCAGGGCGCTGCCCGGCAGGCGCTGCTTGCGCTCGTTCACCAGCTCGCCGAGCAACCAGCGAAACCGTGCCGCTTGCTCGGTCGCTCCGTCGACGCGCAGCCATGGTGGCAGCGCCTCCGACAGCAGCGGCCCGCTCGTCGGATCGAGCAGGACATGCCCACCCACATAGTTGCAGCCCGTTCCGTCACCCAAGCTAACGAACGAGCGTCCACGTCCGGAAAACAGCGCCATTGCATCGACGGGCATCACCGATGGATCGCTCGACAAGGTGTAGGGACGCTGCGCGGTCAGAAGGCCCACATCGCCTTGTTCGAAGCGCGTCGGCGCTTCGCCGTCGATCTGGGCCCAGCATTGCCCCTTGGTCAGCGCGAAGAACTTGATCGCCTTGGGCGCCGGAAACCGAAGCGCCCAGGGACCTCCCGCCTCGAAGCCGCCGGTCACCATCGACTCCACGGTTGTCAGGCTGAGAATCTCGGAAAGCGCGTCAGAGGGCATTTTCGGATTATCGCGTATAGATGTCGGACGTTCAAGCATTCTCGATCCAGATTCGAGCCTTATCTGAAAGCCGACACCAACTCGCTTTCGGAGCAACCATGGCAGACGACACCATCCTCATCACCGGTGCGACCGGCTTCATCGCCCAGCATAACATCATCGCCGCACTCGCCGCCGGCTTCCGCGTGCGCACCGCCATCCGCTCGCTCGATCGCTCGGATCAGGTTCGCGCTTATCTCGCAAAAGGCGGCGCCGAGCCGGGAGATCGACTGAGCTTCGTCGAAACCGACCTGCTCAAGGACGAGGGATGGGCGGAAGCCGCGCAAGGCTGCATCTATGCGATTCATAGCGCGTCCTCGACGCCCTCGGGCGATTACGCCAGCGAGGAGGAATGGGTCCGGCCGGCAGTGGACGGCAATCTACGTTTGCTCCGCGCCGCCCGTGCCGCCGGGGTGAAGCGGGTGGTGCTCACCTCCGCCTTCGGTGCCATCGGCGCAGGCCAGGCCAGTCCGGGCCGCCCCTTTACCGAAGAGGACTGGAGCGACCTGAACGGCGACATCGCGCCCTATCAGAAATCCAAGACGCTAGCGGAGCGCGCGGCGTGGGACTTCATCGCCGAACAGGGCGGCGGAATGGAACTGGCCACGATCAATCCGACCGCCGTGATGGGTCCGGCTTTGGGGCCGGACACGTCGCATTCGCTGATGATGTTGAAGGGCATGCTCGAGGGGCAACCGGGGCAGCCACGCATCAAGTCGTGTTTCGTAGACGTGCGCGACGTCGCTGACCTGCACATCCGGGCAATGACCAATCCGGCCGCGGCAGGCGAGCGCTTTCTCGCGACCTCCGGTGAGGCTCTGTGGCTCGCCGATGTGGCGAAAATCCTCAAAGAACGCCTCGGCGAACAGGCCCGAAAAGTATCAACGATGCAGGTTCCGAACATCGCTCTGAAGGCCAAGGCTTTGGTCGACCCCAAGGTGAAGGGGCTGCTTCCACTGCTTGGCGTCGATTTGTCGGCCAGCGGCGACAAGGCGAAACGCATGCTCGGCTGGAATCCCCGCCCACCCGCCGACGCCATCGAGGCCGCTGCGCGCAGCATGATCCAAGTCGGGCTCATCGACGTTTGAATGGTGATACGGAGGGACGGCCTCGCATCCGTCCTACCGTCAGCCGGGTCATCAACGAAGACGGAGTAATCACATGCGCATTCTGGAGCAATGTTTCCGGGTCTACACCGAAGCTGACCGCTTCGAGGACATGACCCTCTTCTACGAAGGCCTGCAGGGAGTGCCCTGCGCGCGGCGGGTGAAGATCGCCGAGACCGGCGTTGAGGCGGCCAAGATCGGCGGCGTGCTGCTCTTCGGCGGCAGCCGCGAGGCGCTGGACCCGGTGCGTCACGTCGATGCGATCTTCTATCTCGATGAGCTCGACGAGTTCGCAGTCTGGCTCGACGCCAATGGGGCGCAGATCATCCACCCGCCGCGCACCGTGACGGGCGGTCGCAACCTCACCGCCCGCCATCCGGATGGCCTCGTCGTCGAATATTTCCAGGCGGCGAGCTGAGACGGTCGGTGATGAAAGCATGGAAAATCGCCCCGCAGGCGCGCAATGGGGCCAGCCGAACCGGAGACGTGGCATGCGTCCGAGGCGGGCGCTATCATAGCGCGGCTTCCCTTCACGCGGTCGGCGAGTTCGCCAAGCGCGGACAGGTCGTCCGCGTCGAGCTGCATGGTCGCGCCGCCGACATTCTCCTCGACGCGCGACGGCTTGCGCGTCCAAGAGCCTAGATCAATTGACATCGATCGGTGCCTGTCGAATGTTCCGCGTCGGCAATATTCGCTACGCTATCCCCAGATATCCAAAACTACGACCCCTCACTCCCACTCTAATATTTTTTCTACAATAAGGGATTGATTTTATTGTGGAAAATCTTTTCTTTGGCCGCCAGCGCCGAGGCATAGGCCGTCAAAAATCTATCCTTTTGATTTTGCGGGATTTTTTGGCAATTTTAGCGCAGAAAAAATTCTGTGAACTATCGGTATCTATCGACCGTTTCGCGGTGAGGCATAGACCTCAGACCTCGAATCTTTTGCTCCCGATAAAGTACCGTCAAAATCGGCGAAATCAATACACCCACCTCGATCCTATATCGCTGCGATGGCGGGTTGGCCTTGCCGACTAAGGGGGCCGAGACGGACTAGAACTCTCTGGCTGCTGATACTAAACCGCAGTCTTCAGCCATCAGACTCCGAGGATTTGTATCAAGGCGAAGACCGCAGGTTTGCCAAATGCCACATTTGCTAACCGATGTGACGCTAACCGCTAAATTTTTCAAACTGGCGCCACCATGAGCGAGCAAGGCGTGGGAAAGCTAAAGCAGCTTGAGCGCCTCCTCCCGGAAGGCGTGCTCGTTGATTCCGCGTGGTTCTCTGCGCGCGACTACTGTACCTCGCTACGCACTCAATATGTCGGCTTGGGCCGGCTCGAACAGCCGGCACGCCGGGTCTATCGCCGCCCCCGCGGGCAGTTGAGTTAGCAGCAGGCTATCATCTCGCTCCAGACGCTTTTAAGCCATCGCCTTTTCGTTGGTGGCCGGACAGCTCTCGAACTGGAGGGCGTTGGCGGCAATCGGGTAGGTATCGGCGGCTATATCGAGCAATCGGTGTGGCTGGCGCCGGTCGCCATACGTCTGATGCAGGCATGCATCGGACAAGCCCAGCAGTGTCTCTGACGATCCTGAGCGCCGGAGAACCACAGGAAACGGTGGCTTTTGGGAGACTTCTGGGATACCGTCATGCCGAGCTGATGATCGCCCGTGGCATCTAAAGCACATAATAGTATAGCGAGGCCGAATCGAAGAAAGGAGGCGAGCATGTCTACCAAGCAAATTCTCGCGCTCCTCAACTCACATATCGACGGAGATGAAGATCAGCTTCTGTCGATCGCCTTGCAGATTGCGGCACAGGAAGCCCGTCAAGGTCGGGTCGAGGATGCCGAAAAGCTGAAGCGCCTCGTCCAAAAGGCTAGAGATCAGCGTCATGTCGGAAAGCCCGCAGGCGGGCAGACACCGATCCCGCTGGCTCGGCCACGGGGCGAATTGCAAGGTCTTGTCGAGAGTGCCTATCCCAAGGTCACGCTGTCAAGCATGGTGCTGTCGGACGACATCGCCGCAAGGCTTGGGCGGATCGTTCGCCAGCAACAGGAACGCGCAACCTTGCGCGAACACGGCCAGACGCCAGCGACACACATGCTGCTCGTCGGTCTGCCTGGCACAGGTAAGACCATGACCGCCTCGGCGCTTGCCGGGGAATTGCGCCTGCCGCTCTTCACTGTGCGTCTCGAAGCGTTGTTCAGCCGCTTTTTCGGCGAGACCGCAGGCAAGATGCGACTGCTGTTTGATCAAATCGCGCAAACACGCGGTGTCTATCTACTCGACGAGTTCGACGCGATCGGCGCTCGCCGGGGCGACCCGAACGATGTCGGCGAGATCCGCCGGGTGTTGAACTCGGTCCTGGCCTTTATGGAAGAGCCAAACTCGACCGACAGCCTCGTGCTGGCGGCGACGAATCACGTCGAGATCTTGGATGAAGCGCTGGCACGGCGCTTCGATGAGGTGATCGAATACACCCTGCCAGACGTCGCGGCCGCCCGCGCGATCGTTGAGCGCCGCCTTGGCAAATTCAAATTCGCCGCAAAGGCGTGGCCTGCACTCGAAACGGCGCTGGAGGGGCTCAGCCAGGGCGAATTGGTTCGTGCCGCAGATGCCGTCGTGAAGGACGCTATCCTTGAAGGGGCGTCGAAGGCCTCACCTGAAGCGCTACAAGGCGCTTTGGAAAACCGACAAACATTAAAGGGTAAGTTCCGTCGTCAATCCAGCCGTTAGGCAGGCTCCGCCAACGGATAGACTGGAACTCGAACAAACGAGCAAGGACTTATGGCGGAGCCAGATAATTTCGACACGAGAGACCGTCAGCACATACCGATCGACGTTTTCCGTGAGACCGCAGCATATACCTTCCCATCGCGCAATCAGGAACGCAAACCGCTTCGCGGCGACTATGCTGCGCACGCCGCACATCTGCTGGATCAACTCGCCGCTGCGCTTGGCGATGTTCCCCTGCCGTCCGACGATCCGCGTCTTGCCGTTCAGGGCCTGAAAGCCGGCACGATCGTCGAGATCACGACACTGCCGCCAGCCGAGGACTCCCGGACCAAGGCGGTCAAGGTTCCAACAGCACTTGAGTTTCCTACGCAGGACGTGGTGGTGCTCCGTTCCGAACGGAACGACGACCGAACGGAGAGCGCATTGCTGTTTGTGCCGGATGATGCGCGCGCCTTTCTGCAAGGCCGTATCGGTGAATATGGCCGCGATCCGGGTAATCAACGACGGCCTGATGTCGAGCGCTTCGAAGTCGTTGAGGAGGTCCGGGCAATCGACACCGGATCATTGTTCACGGGCGCGGTGGACTTGGCCGCGCTGGACATCGTTTGGTGGGAGCTGTGGGTTCGCCAGCCTGTCGCCTTGGCAGATCGCCTCGTCAACGCGGCACGCAATGTGAACATTGATGTTCATGACGACCGTCTGATCTTCCCCGACACGACCGTTCTGTTTCTGCACGGCACTCCTGCAACGGTTGCGCTCTTCGCGACGCGCGTGCCGGGCGCCATCACTGAAATCAGGCGCGCGACAGGAACGATCGAACCATTTCTCGATCGTGGAGAGACGGGGCTGGGTCAGCACGATTGGGTTGCCGAATTGTCGCAGAGGGTCTCGGCGCCCGCGAACGATGCCCCGGTGGTTTGCACGCTCGATACGGGAGTCGCCGCCGCTCATCCCCTGATCGCTCCCGGCCTGCGTGGCGCGTGGGCCTATGATGCTGCTTGGGGCCCCGACGATCATCAGCCGAACGGCGGTCACGGCACGCCGCTGACAGGCCTCGTCCTATATGGCGATCTCGAACCCTTGATGAACGACACGCGTCCGGTCACGCTGACGCACGGCGCGGAATCCATGAAACTGTTGCCACCGCACGGATTCCCGCCGACCAAGCCGCCCAGCTATGGGGTCGTCACGCAAGGTGCGGTCAGTGCGGTCGAGATCGAGCGGCCGGACGCACTGCGCAGTTTCTGTATAGCGACCTCCGCGACAGACTTCCCGCCCAGCCGACCATCGACTTGGAGCGGTGCGCTGGATCAGATCATCGCCGGGGCGATGCCTGGCGAGGCTGATGACAAAGTTGCGGCATCCGAACGACCGAAGCGCCTGATGGTCGTAGCCACCGGAAACGTCTCCGGCGGAATGGCTGTGGACGTTCTGCCCTCTCAACCGTTGGAAGATCCGTCGCAAAGCTGGAACGCGCTCACCGTCGGCGGCTTCACGCGCAAGGAGCAGCCACCGGCGCCGCCTCCCGTGTTGCAGGCGGCGGTCCCCGCCAATCATCGCAGCCCGTTCAGCCGTGGCTCTCAGTCGCTTCCCGACGACCTGACCCCGATCAAGCCGGAGGTGCTGTTCGAGGCGGGTAACATGATGTCTGACACCACGGGCTTCTGCGGCTGGGACCCGTCCGTGTCCCTTCTATCGGCGGGGTCAGATGTGGCGGGCGAGCCTTTGGTCCCGTTCTGGGCGACCAGCGCCGCCGCGGGCATGGCGGGTAATTTCGTCGGTCGGCTGCAGGCGGCTCGGCCCGACCTCTGGCCGGAAACGCATCGCGCGCTCATCATCGACTCAGCGCGCTGGCCCGAGCCCATCCGAAAGAAGTTCATCGGCACTGGCGCGCACTGGAAAACGGGCAAGGCCGCCACCAAAGCGAAGAAGCAGGCAATGCTTCGCGAGTTTGGATATGGCGTGCCGGACATCGGCCGCGCGGTCCTCTCAGCGCGCAACGATGCTACGCTTGTTGCGCAGGCAGAGCTTCAGCCTTTTGCGATAGGCGCGGACGGCCGAACCGGCGTATTCAATGAGATGCATTTCTATGATCTCCCTTGGCCCAAGACGGCGCTGGAGCAACTCGAGAACGAGATCGTCACGATGAAGGTGACATTGTCCTATTTCATCGAGCCCAACCTAACCGGAAAAGCCGCCACCCGCCCGGACACCTATCGTTCCTTTGGTCTGCGCTTCGATATGAAGAAGCGCACCGAGACGAGCGCCCGATTCCGCAGCCGAATTTCCGCGAGCCAGGCGAAGGATGGCACGGAGGCCGACGGCGAGACGAGCTGCTGGCTGCTCGGACCAAAGGCGATCCAGGCGGGCTCCCTCCATTGCGATCTCTGGCGCGGACGAGCGATCGACCTCGCCGGGCACGATGCTATTGCCGTTTACCCCGTCGGAGGTTGGTGGAAGTCGCATGTTGGGCAGAAGCGCGTAGCCGACAAGGCGCGTTACGCGCTGGTCATCTCGATTTCCGCGCCCGGCCAGCAGGTAGATCTCTATTCGGAAATCACGACATTGGTTGATGCGAAGGAAATCGAAGTGTTGCTCGGTTGATCGGATGGTTTCGGTGCGATTTGACGGCGAAGTGTCGGGCTATAGCGGGCAGTCGGCGGGGCTGTCGGTCCGCGCCCAACGATTATGGGTTCATGCAAGATAATTTCCGGCCTGCAAAGTATCGGCTATTTCTTGCTGCTTGAAACCACACCACCATCAAGGCGCAGTATTTCATCGAAGAAAAAATGACAAATATCTAAGCCCAATCTCCGGCATTAGGCCCCATCATAGCTGCGGTCCATCAGTGGCTTGGCTTTGTCCAGCGTGGAGACATCAGTGATGATGATTTCGAGGTCGCCAGTACCGAAGTGACCGATATTGCGCACGTCGCGGGTAAAACCCGGCTCAAGTTGTATGGTCGCCGGATCGACCTTGACGAAAACTTTAAGGTGCCTGATCTGCGGCTTGACCTCGACGCACGCAAAGTTCTTCAGGCGGCGGAAGGCGACATAGTTGTCTAGGGTCTTCAACTCGACATCATCGCCTAGCGCCAGCAGGTACGCCTTCGTTGCTTCGTAGAGATCGACAAGATCTTGGTCGGCATCCGCGAGGTACTGCGTAACAGTTTTCTGGCGCGACCGAGGTCGCATCGCCGCAGGCTCGCCTTGGGCGTCAACGCTGGCGGAGATTTCGCGCGCGGGCCGCTCCGATGCCGAGGTCAGCAGTTCGAACAGCAAGAGTTCGTCACCAAAGCGGCGATAGCGAACCAGCGCAATATTTCGGTTCATCTGGTTGACCGCATGAGCATCGTATTTTGTGAAATCACCCGCGATGCAGATCAGCCGGGGCGTCGTCCAATCGACGGCCTTCGCCTCTTCGGCGCCGAAGCGCTCCAAAACAAGCCATTCGAAATCACGGCGGTGGTCCATCAGCCAGTCGAGGTAGAATAAGCCTTGGTTGATGACGTTCTCATTGCTGGCCCGTTTGTACTCGACGATCACAGGCGAACCATTCTCGTCGATGCCCAGCGAATCCATGCGTCCGCCGTTCGTCGTCGAAAACTCCGATGCAAGAAACCGCACACCGAGGAACGCTTCCATGTTGCGTTCAATGAGGGTCTGCAACGACTTCTCCAGCGCGACCGCGCTGCCGCGAAGCTCTGTGACCGAAGCACTGTCCGTGCGAAAGAGTTTTATATCGCTCATACAAAAATCACCAAATGAACTGGTGCCCCATTCTATCAAGTCTTCTTAGGCGATCCTCATAGTCCGGCATGATCGTTTCCAACGACCGCCAAAATCGCCGTGAATGATTGTGCTCAAGAACGTGACAAGCCTCGTGTGCAATAACGTAGTCGACCAGCGGCATGGGAGCCATCACCAAGCGCCAGTTGAGGCGGATGCGTCCCCGTGAATCGCAACTTCCCCAGCGTTTGGACTGGTCAACGACATTGACGGTCGGTGTTGGAATGCCAAGCGTCTCTGCGATCATTCGCGCACGGGCAGGAAAATGCTGGATCGCATGTGCTCGGTACCAGTGCCTGAGCCCGCTGCGGACAGCGGCGCGCTGAATGGATTCATGGCCATTCGGCAGTACCGGAGCGACAAGGGTTGAACCCCTCGCAGCAATCCGGGTCGTGACGGCGGTTTCGTCGGGAATGAGCTTCAGGCGATATTGCCGGCCGAGGTAGTGAAAGGTCTCGCCACTCACAAATTCCTTGGCGACCGGCTGCCCCCCAAGTTCGCGGTACGCCGCCTGTTTGCGAAGCAGCCAAGCGCCTTTCTTGCGAACGATGCCGAGGACGCGGTCATCGTCCAGGTCCGACGGTGCGAGGACGCGCACCCCATCGAAGCCGACGGATATTGCCACGGTCTTCCGGCGCGCCGTCCGCTCGATCAGGAACGCAAACGTTTCGCCGCCAAAAACGATGGAATACTGAGCCGCGTCCGTCATCCCGCATACCTCGCGCGGGCGACATCCATGATCTTTGCCGTCGTGGCTTCAACCTTGTGCGCATCCAGTCCCAAGCTGCGCAATTGCTCCTTGATGGATCGGCGCATCTGTCGCTGGACGTCCTCCTTTTGATGCCAGTCGACAACTTCGGCATATTCCTCAAGCGCCTTGGTGATACCGGCAGCGCTCCGGGAGCGTTCGGGGTCTGGTAGGTCTGCGTCAATGAAGGGCAGGATGGCGGCAGCCGTTCCGGTAAGGCCGTCGCCTCTGCCCGCCGAGCCCGAGCGAATATCTGCGGCTTGCCCGACCATTGCTTCAAGCTGGGTCAAGGCGCTGGCAGCGGACACGCGAGCTTCCCGCCTATCATTGACGATCCGCTCCAACTGTTCCCAAAGCGAGGCGTAAGCCGTGGGGTTCTCGTCGCGGTGGACGTGGATCTCCTGGCGGATGGCGTGCTCGATCTCCGCTGCCTTGGCGTCGCTCGACCTGAGGCTTTCCAGATGCGGACGGAAGGCGGGGTCGAGAATATCGAACTTCACCAACAACTGTTCGACACCCGTCACCGAGAGGTGGCTGGTGATAATCTCGCCCACCTTCGCGCCGTAATCCTTCGGGTCAAATGGCTCCTCGTGATAGGCGCGGCGGGCGAGAACGCGGATGCGCGATAGCCACTTCAAGTCGGATGGATAGGGTTCTTCCAATGCCTTTGGGTCAGGCAAGACCATGTCCATGGCCTCGGCAAAGCGTAGGAAGTCGAGTTCGAATTTGGCGCGGATGTCGTCGGGGCGCAGCAGCTCGACGCACGTCGTATCGTCCTCGCGGCCAATACCTTCGAAGAGTCGAATGGCCGCTCGGTGCCGACTTTCAAGAAGCTGGACTTTCTCGGACAGTGGACGAAGCGCACTGGCTATGCCGTCTTCGTCCGAGAACATATCCAGGGCATCGGAAATGCGTCGATTGTCGCCCCAATAGTCAACGACCAACCCATAGGTCTTACCGTCAGCGGTCCGGTTCACGCGGGCGATGGCCTGCAAAAGCGTATGCTCTCGCAGAGGGGCATCGAGATACAGAACCTGCTCTACCGGCGCGTCAAAACCGGTGAGCAGCATATCGCATACGACCAAGATTTTCAGCGGATCGTCACGCTTCTTGAACCGGCCAATCATGGTGTCGCGGTCGCGTTTGGACAGGTGATGAGCTTGCAACCGGGCGCTGTCGTTGTTGGATGCAGACATGATCAGCGCGCATTCTGGCGCACCGAGCTGCCGCAAAGCTTCGACGTAGGCCACGGCGACGTCTCGGCTGACGGTCACTATTTGGGCTTTGAAACCATTCGGTTCGATCGTGCTTCGATAGTGCGCAAGGATATCTTTGGCGATGGCCTCAACACGAACTTGAGCTCCAGCAAGCTTCTCCTGAAGCCGCATGCCGCGCTTCAGTTTCTCAATCTCTTCGTTCGACAGTTCAGGGAACGTGGCCCGAATATCCCGTTCGAGATCGCGGCCGTCGATCCGTAGTTGTGCGTCGCGCATCTCGTAATAGATTGGGACGGTCGCTCCATCCTTCACAGCCTGGTCGATCAGGTAGCGGTGCAGATAGTCGCCGAAGACCTCGCGGGTGCTGCGGTCCTTTTTGTCGATGGGCGTGCCGGTAAAGGCGATCATGCAGGCATTGGGCAGTCCTGCCCGCATCCGAGCGGCAAGCGCACCATATTGCGTCCGGTGCGCTTCATCGACCATGACGAAGACGTTCCGCGCTTTGGAAATGACCGAAGAGCGTTTCGGCACGGCGCTGTGAAACTTGTGGACGGTGGTCAGAACTGTGGTTCCAGCGCCGCCCGATAGAGCGTTGCGCAGCGCGTCTCCGCTTTCGGCCTGGATGGGGTTGGCAAATCCTGAACGCTGGAATTGTCCGGTGATCTGGTCATCAAGGTCGGTTCTATCCGTAACGATGACAATCGTCGGATTTTCGGCTTCGGGAAGGCGGCGCAGCTTGGTCGCAAGAAACACCATCGTCAGCGATTTACCGGAGCCTTGGGTGTGGTGGATGACCCCGCCACGGCGTTGCGGATTGGGTGCGGTCCGGATGCGCTCAATCGCCTTGCCGACGGCAACGAACTGCTGATAGCGCGCCAGCTTCTTGATGCGCCGTCCGTCGATAGTCTCGAACATCACGAAGTTGCGGATGAGATCGAGGAGATTGGCCGGGGCGAGAAGCCCGGCGAGCAAGATGTCTTGTCCGGTTGGCGTTCGACCCAATTGCGCCGCAAGCGCGTCGAGCGTGAGTGGATAGGGGTCTTTCCACTCAGCCCATTGCCTGACAGGCGTCAGAGTCGTGCCATATTTCGCCACGTCGCGCGCCAGTGCTATGGAAATCTGCGCCGTCTCGAACAAGCGGGGTGCGCCAAGCCCGGCGAATTCATCCCGGCTTTCGTAGCGCCGGAACTGGCGGATCGCCTCGCCCATCGGGTCGGCCAGTGATGGCGATTTACATTCAATTACCCCGAGCGGGAGGCCGTTCACGTAAACGACGATATCGGGGATGATGTCCTGACGAGCCCCCTTGATCGCGACTTGGCGGGCGAACTCGAACGTGTTGGCGGATGGATCGTCGAAGTCAAAAAACCGCACATTGCGGTCCTGTCGTCTGCCGCCTTCCGTGTGGGGGGCCGTCACGCCGTAGGTGAGAGCCGTATAGGCGCTCTCGTTGGCTTCCATGACATCGACGGCTGTAACGCGCGTGACAGCCGCGACAGCGCGGCGGACGCCGTCCTCGCCGAGCCACGGATTGAGGCGCTTCAGGCATTCCGCAAGGCGGACGGTCAAAACCGGTTCGGCTGCCAGTCCGTCGCGCAACCGTCGCACGTCGTCTGGTGATAAGGGCTTATAGTCGAACAGCACCCGCAGCAGATCCGCTGCCGGCTCCTCTACCCATTCGCGCTCAAGCTGTTCACTGGTTTCGTTCATGCGGCTCGCCCGGCTTTATCACGGTGCCGCGCAATGATGCTCTCCGGGAGGCGAATGCGCCCTGACAACAGTTCTTGCGCGAGAGCAGCGCGCACCTCAAGCGTAGCATTCAACTTGGCGCGCTCGGCATCTAGCCGTGTCTCGATGGCTTCATAAAGGTCTGCAAATTGGTCCTGATCGGCCTTCGGTGGAACAACAATCTCAAAGCGTTTGAGCGTCTTCGAATTGATATTCCATTGCGAAACACCCGGCGTCGCCAATGTCTTTAGTCGCTCTTGAGTGCGCGGTAGGTTTAAGACGCCATTCAGCCAGAACGGGTTGACGCCCGTCTTAGCGACAAGTCGGATAAGGTAACTCGCGAAGACGATCTGCGTGCTGGGCGTATTCCTAACAATACCCGTTTTGCCGACGAGGGCTTGGCTGTTCGTCCTGTTGAATAGAATGTCACCTTCCCTAATTGCGCATGAAGCAATTTCAGCTGGTGTCACATCCGTTGACTTCAGGGTGCCGACGTTAACATTTACTCGACCATCCCCAATATCCGGCATTCTCAGGACTGGCACCTTGCCTTCGCCATCCAGTGGGATGGAAAGTCCATATTGGCACTGTCGAACAAGTGAACCGATCGACCGCAAAGGCCATCTCAGTTGCTCCTCGCCGCCCTGAAAGTCGCGGGTCAGTTCAATGCGGCTCTTTGCTAGCGCCTCAATCAAGGCCCCCGTCTTGGCGATAGCTTCCTCCACCGCACCCAAGACCTCGGCAATCGCGCGCTGTTCGGCGAGCGGGGGAAGCGGCATCTGAAAAGCCCCAACATCGCGCGGGCGAATGGCGGCATAATTTGTTGAGCCGACAGCATCGACTTGCCGTTGAAGTCGACCATCGCGAATGACATGATCAAGCCAATTCAATGCAACATGTGCTCGATCGATTTCGAACAAGAAGTAGTGCCCGCTGACGATTGCGCCATCACCTTCAGTCGGCACCAATCCGAACCCGCCCACTTTGGCATCGATTTCCGCAACTAGAAGGTCGTCAGCCTTACAAAGCTTTTGGCGCTTGGTTTTGACGTAACTACCCAGCACTCGATCACGTGGTTCGATGCCTTGGTTCCGCACACGAGCCGTGACGCGCTGATAGAGCGTGTTGTCATCGATTTCGATCCACTTCGCACGCTCGCGAATGACTTCCCGCAAGCGAATGATTGGCCATTCCGCAGCCACCGGGCCAAAACGGGTAAACTTCTTACCCGACATAACCCATCTCCTTAAGAAGGGTATTCATACGGGCGGCGGCTTCATCGCGGGCCTTCTCAGCATCCCAAAGCTTGGCAAGCTCAGCCTGCACATCAATCGGCTTTTCGGGCTCAAGCGTGTCGATGTAGCGGGAGATGTTGAGGTTGAAATCGTTCTCTTCGATTTCTTTCATATCCACTACACGGCAAAAGCGGTCTTCATTTCCCCAGGCGCGGAAGGCGTCACGAATGTCCCTGATATCGCCTTCACCCAAGATGTTCTTTTTGGGACGCTCCTCAAACTTCTTCGCACCGTGGATGAACAGTACCTTGCCTTTACGCTCAGGTGCCTTCGCCTTGTTGAGGATCAAAACGGTCGCTGGAATGCCAGTGCCGGCGAACAGATTTTCCGGCAGGCCGATGATCGCCTCGAACAGATCGGCTTTCAGCATCGCTTCGCGAATGCGCCCGTCGCCTGAGCCGCGGAACAGCACCCCGTGCGGCATCACCACGCCGCAAACACCTTTAGCGTTGAGCGTCGCCACCATGTGCTGAACGAAGGCCAGATCGCCCATATTTTTGGGGGGGATGCCGTAGATGAATCGGTTATGTCCCTTCTTCTCAGTGTCGCCAGAAACGTCCTCCGCGCCCCAGCTATCCAGCGAGAAAGGCGGGTTGGCGATCACGCGATCATAAAGGAAGAGGTTGCCGTCCTGATCGAGCAGGCGCGGATTGCGGATTGTATCGCCCTTTTCAATCCGCGCATCGCGAAGCCCATGCAGCAGCAGGTTCATCTTGGCGATGGCCCATGTGCCAAGGTTCTTTTCCTGCCCATGCAGCGTGATGTTGAGCGCTTCGCCGAGCCGCTTGCCTTCAAGCTCCGCCACATGCTCCGCGACCTGAACCAGCATGCCGCCTGAGCCACAGGTGGGGTCGCTGATGCGCATGCCGGGCTTGGGGTCCAGCAGCTCCACGATCAGCCGCACGACATGATGGGGGGTGTAGAACTCGCCGCCCTTCTTGCCTGCATCGTCCGCGAACTTATCGATCAGGTATTCATAGGCGCGACCAAGCATGTCCGGCTCTGAAAGCGAGGCGTTCGACAGGTCGATGCGTGAGAAGTGGTCGATCAGACGCGACAAAACGCCTTCCCGGTTCTTGGCGTCGCCAAGGCGCGATTCGGAATTGAAGTCGATATTGGCCAGCACGCCTTCAATCGAGGGATTGGCGTCCTCAATCGCGGCGCATGCCTTGTTGAGGTGATCGCCAATGCCCGTCGTCAGCTTTTTGATCGACGACCAGCGCGCGCGTTCAACCAGAAAGAACTCATGCTCGTCCGGGTCGCTATAGGCAACGTCCTCCGGCAGGCCCTGACGGATAGCCTCTTTGGCCTCTTCCTCGAAACGATCAGAAAGGCGCTTTAGAAACAGAAAGCCGAAGATGTAGATCTTGTAATCGGAACTATCGATGGAGCCGCGAAGAATATCGGCGGATTTCCAGAGATGATTTTCCAGTTCGGTACGTGTGAGTTTGGCCATGTTTCCCTCAATGGTTCTGGTTGTCGCCAAACAGGCGCGCGTCAATCAGACGTCGCGCGAGTGAGCGGCGGATTTCGGCAGCCTCCAGGGCGGTGCGGTAGGCGATTTGCGCGTCCTTAACGAGGGCAACGATGCTCTCCTGTTCGTTCCGCGACGGCAGATTGATTTCGAGCTTGGCAAGGTCTTTCGGCGACAGGGACAGCAGCGTCGTCGCCCCTCTCCGTAGGACTTCGATCTTTGGGCGAAACACATCGCTGGACAGGATTGCAAACAGCGCACCGCCCGCCACATCAGGGCCGGGCCGCACGACAATGATGTTTGCGCTGGCGATAGCCCCTACTGTCTCAGCCCCCACAAGGCCGAATTTCAGCAGCGTGCCGCGCCCCGTGACGAGCACGTCGTCGACCTGCACCGCGTAGGTCGCGGCTTTGGAGGGAGACGAAAAACCTACTGTGTCCAGCGCTTCTCGCGCGGCTACAGCGCCATCTTGGAGGTCACGTACGCCGATAACCGGCAGCCGTTCGCCCGGGCTAACCACCGTTTCCTCGCGCGACACCCCAACGCCCGCGAAGACCTCCGCAACATCCAGAAGGCGTGCGGTGGAGCGGCCGAGGCCGACTGCTTTCACTTGTTTCTTCATGCGCGATTGATAGCCGTAGCAAGCTACGTCGTCAAGAAACAATTAAACCGTAATCAGCTACGGAGTAAAATTACGTGATTTAAGCTTGACGGCCCAGCGAATCGCGCTCATATAGGAGACGCCTGGCTAGAGTCTGGCCTTGGAAACATAGGAGAAATGCATGGCATCACGGGCGAAGCCCAGTGGCCTCACAATTACGGAGCGCGACGCGGCGCTCATTCGCGGAATGATCAAGCGGGGCGACCGCCATCACGATATCGCGGCGTTCTTCGGCCTCAATCAGGGCCGGATCGCTGAAGTAAAGGATGGGACGCGGTTTCCTGAAGTTCCGCCGGTGAGTCCAGACGAACTTCCGCCGAGGGGGCCGTATCTCACCCCGAAGGCAAAATGGATGGAAAACCGACTGGTCTCGTAAACCAGCCGATTTCCGAATACCTGGGCCGAAGCCCGCTAGGCATGCTTGAACACCATTACCCTAGCTGGCCCATACTCAAAAATCAATGACCCGGCGCTTCGGACGGGTCTCATTTTCGGCCCAAGGAGGGCCAGCTACATGTTTGAAATCCTTCGCGCGAACGCAGGCGGGTACTTCTGGCGCCTTAAGGGCGCCAACGGCGAAACCCTGTGCCACTCCGAGGTCTACACCTCCAAGCAGTCCGCACAGGCGGGCGTCGATGCGGCGAAGAGGGTTGCCCCGCTCGCCCAGATCCACGACCGGACCTAACGTACTCAACTTAAGTTTGAATGAGCCCCGTAGTGAACGCTGCGGGGCTCCTTTTTCTGCACAGCCCTTCAAGCTAAATCTGATTGCCCGGCACGCGGCTTGGCTCTTTGCAGCTGCTCACCCCTGGATTTCCCACGCCCCGCTTTCAAAGGCATCTCAGCGATCCGTCGTGGCTCATGACGTCAGCACCGCTCAAGTACTCATATTTGAGTGATTAACGCAGAATGATCGTCATATATGAGCTAAGTACTGCGCGCTGTTTCCATCTCATCACCGACGAAAGCAGCCTCATAGTCGCGCGCCAGCGCGCCTGAGACGCCAACCTGTCTGAAGGCCTCTCGCCATCCGTCCGAAACGCGCTGCGCTACTGCCCGGATGATCTCTCGAGCTTCAGCCTTAGGAATCTCGAAAAACTCGCAGGCTTCCAGGGCAAGATTGATCGACCGATCATGGGCGCCGCCTTCGAGGATCGCCGTCTCGAGATGCGGGTTGCGATCCGGGGCCGGGTTCACGTCGAATACCGGCGACAAGCGCCACTGACCCGCCCCCACATAGAGGAAGCCGTGGTTCTTGAGATGATCGTCCTTGTTGGACACGAGGATCGTGAAGATCAGACGCCGATAGAGTTCGCGGAAATCGTCAGAAGGATCGGACGAATAAGCCCGCATGAAATCGACGATCTCCGTATAGGAGCCCAGCTCCACTCCCGTTTTGCCGAGTGCGGTGCGCGCGGAGATGTACGGAATCCGTGCGGCCCCACGGCGGTCGAACCGCTGGATCAGCGCAACTGGAAACGGCGTGTCTGATAGTTCCAACCGTGTCTCGGGCGTGCGGATACCGCAGGCTGCCGCCAGGCGCAGCGTTGCGACCTCGACGCGCTCGATCGGCTGCTGATCGTGGACGGAGGTGAACTTCGCCAGCCACAGCGCGTCGCCGTCCC
Source organism: Rhizobium sp. AB2/73 (assembly GCF_020871915.1). Classification (NCBI taxonomy): domain Bacteria; kingdom Pseudomonadati; phylum Pseudomonadota; class Alphaproteobacteria; order Hyphomicrobiales; family Rhizobiaceae; genus Rhizobium; species Rhizobium sp. AB2/73. The sequence continues at coordinate 3,875,127 of NZ_CP067071.1, forward strand.
TGACATTGGCTTTGGGGCGCGCGCCGCCGGAGCCGCCGGCGCCGGCCAGCGCCTGCATTTCCTCGGGTGAGATTTCCTTGCCTTGCTCATAGGCCCGCGCGATCGCCGTGATGGTTTCGAGATCGACAAGACGCGGAACGGCGTCCGCTGCCTTGCCGCGAATGACCCCGCCCTTGTCATCCAGAAAGCGCAACGCGCCTTGGCGGCAGGTATCGTCGGAAAGCGTCAGATACTCGAATTCGTTAAGACCATTGCCATAGGCACGTTCCAGCAGCCGGCGTCCCCAGCTGTCCGGAGCCGCATCGGCGAAAACGCCCGCCAAGGCGTCGCGCATGTTGCCGGGCTGCCCCGAGGTGTGAAATGGGCCGGCCTCAAGAGGGAAATCGGGCTGTATGGCGAAGGCGCGCGGATTCTCGATCCATTCGGCGCCATAGGCGAAGGTCGAGAATTGACGCGGCCCGGCATGGGTGAAACGCAACTGGCCCACCGATGTCCGGCCTTCGCCAAGCGCGACATGGGCGACGAAATCGGCCATCAGAAGGAAGCCCCGTCAGGGTCCACAACGTCCTGCCGATCCTGCGTCTCCTCCGTCTGAGCCTTCTGCTTTTTCAGCCTTGCCGCGAAGGAGCGGCCCCTGCGCGGTCCGTGCTCCGCTGCCAGCGCCAGCCCCAGATCGTCCTTGCGGATATCGACCAGGTCAGCGAGCCGCTCCAGAAGGCCCAGCACAACGAGAACGTCGGCAAGCGTTCCGATGGCAACGCCCGGATCACCCCGTTCAAGGCGGGCGATGGAACTTGGCGAGGTTCCCGCACGCACGGCGAGATCCGCCACGGCAATACCACGCCGCAGCCGCGCGTTGCGGATATCCTGGCCCAGCCGTTCCAGTGCAGGTTTCGCCTTGGGGGAACCCATCTCAATCATCCATATATGATGAAAAACATCGATAAATCGATCATATATGACTAATTAGCCAGGATGTCAAGAATTCTAGTTCGCGCCCGCCCGGTCCACCATCACCTAGTTTTGGGAATCTGCGGCAGGCGGGGCGCGAACTGAGGAGCCGATATTCTTGATCTCCTTAGCGATTGGCGGTCAGTGCCTCGAGATAGGGTCGAATGACCGTGGCGACCGTTCCTTGTTCAGCCTAGCTGGCAATCTCGCTTGGCGTCGTCTTGCGCTGGCGCAGCGCTTACTGAAGGCCTTCGATCGCCACGGACAGGCCAATCTTGTTCCGATATCGGAAACAATCGGCAATCGTCTTTGCGACGCCGAAAACCTTTACGGGCACCCTCTCGACAGGGTGCGTCTCAACCCCCTCCGTCAGGACACGATCTGTGAAACGCACCAGCTGAATGGGCGTGCCTTCGGGTTTCGGGGACCAGTCCTTCTGGCCCACGGCGAGCCAAACTTTCCTCGGGAGCTGATCCGTCAGGCCATGAAAAGACAGGGCCGAAACGAGGCAAACGACGCCCTTGGAAACCCGTTTGGCGGCCTCTGCCAGACTGTGGTGGACGTCGAGCGGCGCATCGGAAAGTTGATAAAGTCCTCGCGCGAGCCGAAGCACCTCGCCGTCGCGTTCCATGCGGCTCATGGTGGCGGCTGTTACGCCCGCCTCGCGCAGCTCTGCCAGGCGCGAAATGCCGCGCGCGGTCAGCACGGTATGGGCAATCTGGCGTTGGGACATGGATGACGGCACGATACGGAACCTCGGAGAAAAGGACCTCTTATCCGAGGAATTGTATCAATCTGCGTAGATGAAGAAAGGTGCCAGGTAGAAGAGGCTGCCGCTCTACGAAACGCGTTCGCCTCAAACGGACCCCTGAGCCAACAGCGACGACTGCTCACCGGGTCACCTTGTACATCCGCACCGGGAGGGGAAAGCCTTCCCCTGCGCCCGAGCCCGCTGGTCTCGACCCACCCCTTCTGCAGGGCGGCTGCCCCGCAACGCCCCGCTGAGAGTGAGAGAGTGGACTTGTTTCCCGTGACGGGTTGAAGGTTGGAGAAGAGGTCTCCGGCGCCCGTCATGGAGATTGGTCCCATGAATATGCAGGTCCTCGATGCGCGCCGTGACACCAGCGGCGGTTACAAGGTCGATGTCGGCCGTGGCGAGCGGGTCGGCCGCGTCTCGTCAGAGTGGTTCTCGCGTCCGGCCGACGATCGCTACCTGTCTCTGTCCGAGTTGGCCCGCACTGCCCGCGACCGCACCGAACGCAGCCGGACGCGGGTGGTGGAGAGTGCGCTCATCCATGTCGAGGCGAACCGCAACGACCCGGAGCGGCTGGCCCTCATCCTGCCGGGCACGGACACGCCAGTCGCGCCGACGCACTGGTCCTTCGGACAACTCGCCAGCCTGGTCGGAGCGCCCGCAGCCTATCTGCGCCAACTCCCGGCCGCCCTCGCTGGCATCAACCTGCAATATGGCCTGACCTCCAATCGGGCCGAGCAGATCAAGACGCTCGAAACCGATACTGGGCGTGTCGAACTGCGCGCCGTCACTGGCCCGGACTATGGCCGCATCTACGATCACGAACTGGTCGAGGCGGTGCAGCGCATTGCCGGCAACGGCACGGGCGACACCCGCTGGAAGGTGCCGGGCGTGCTCGACTGGTCGACCGGGATCTACAATCCGCGCGTCGACATCACCAAGGATACGACCACGCTCTATGCCTCCGACCGGGACGTCTTCCTGTTCCTGGTCGACGACCTGAATCCGATCGAGGCCGGCCGACTGCCGGACGGATCGCCCGACCTCTATTTCCGGGGCTTCTATTGCTGGAATTCCGAGGTCGGCGCCAAGACGCTCGGCATGGCGAGCTTCTATCTGCGCGCGGTCTGCCAGAACCGAAATCTGTGGGGTGTGGAGGATTTCGAGGAAATCATCATCCGCCACTCCAAATATGCGGCCAATCGCTTCGCGCACGAGGCGGCCCCGGCGCTGCTGAACTTCGCGAACTCCTCGCCCCTGCCGTTCGTCAACGGCATCAAGGCGGCGCGCGAGCGTATCGTCGCCAGAACAGACGAGGACCGCACCGACTTCCTGCGTCGGCGGGGCTTCTCCAAGGCCGAGACCGGCAAGATCATCGACAGGGTGCTGGCCGAGGAAGGCCGTCCGCCCGAGTCCATCTTCGACTTCGTGCAAGGCATCACCGCCGTCGCGCGCGACAAGCCGCATCAGGACGCCCGCCTCGACATGGAGGGCAAGGCCAAGAAGCTGCTCGATCGAGCCGCCTGATTTCCGCAAAGCCGGGGATGCGGTTTTCCGCGTCTCCGGCTTTGCGCTTCCGTGCCTTTCAGGTTTGCCGGTTCGTGGCGCTGCCCCCTTTAGAGGAAGAGGGCGGCGCTTCGCTTCGTGACGGGTTGGAGGTTGAGAGAGAGTCTCTCGGCCGCCCGTCACGGAGTAAATCCCGATGGCTACTGCCGTTCAGAAGATCACCCTGTCGTCCTCGCGCGACATCCCCTTCAACAAGCTGGTGCTCAGCCAGTCCAACGTCCGGCGGGTGAAGGCCGGCGTCTCGATCGAGGACCTCGCGGCCTCAATCGCCCGGCGCGGCCTGATCCAGAGCCTCAGCGTCTTCCCCGTCGTTGACGCCGAAGGCAACGAGACCGGCATGTTCGAGGTGCCCGCCGGCGGCCGCCGCTTCCGCGCGCTCGAACTGCTGGTGAAGCAGAAGCGTCTCGCCAAGATCGCGCCCGTACCCTGCGTGGTCCGCGATCGTGACGGCGCCATCCTCCCGGAGGAGGTGTCGCTGGCCGAAAATATCGAGCGCGCGTCGCTCCATCCGCTCGATCAGTTCCGCGCCTTCCACGACATGCTGACCAAGGGCATGACCGAGGAGGAGATCGCCGCGGCGCTCTTCGTGCCCGTCAACGTGGTCAAGCAGCGGCTGCGCCTCGCGACCGTGTCGCCCGCGCTGCACGAGGTCTATGCTGACGACGGCATGACGCTGGAGCAGCTCATGGCATTCACGGTCTCCCAAGACCACGAGCGTCAGACCCAGGTCTGGAACGCGATCAAGGACGCCTGGTCGAAGGAACCCTATCAGATCCGGCGCATGCTGACCGAGACCACGGTGCGCGCGTCCGACAAGCGTGCCGTCTTCCTCGGCATCGAAGCCTATGAGGCGGCTGGCGGCATCGTCATGCGTGACCTCTTCCAGGCCGATGATGGCGGCTGGCTGCAGGACGTGGGGCTTCTCGATCGCCTCGTCGCCGACAAGCTGAAGGCCGAGGCTGAGGTGATCGCCGCCGAGGGCTGGAAGTGGATCGAGGTCGCGGTCAGCTTCCCCTACGACGCGGTACGCGGCCTGCACGAGGTCCCCGGCGTGCCGATTGATCTGTCGGCCGACGAACAAGCGACCATCGAGGCGCTCAACGCCGAGCAGGCCAGTCTTGAAGCGGAATATCAGGACGCCGACGAACTGCCCGATGAGATCGACGAGCGTATGGGCGAGATCGAGACGGCTCTGGCAGCCTTCGACGACCGGCCCGAGCACTTCGACCCGGCCGACATCGCCATCGCCGGCGTCTTCGTCAGCATCGACGCCAACGGATCGCTTTCGGTCGATCGCGGCTTCGTCCGGCCCGAGGATGTGCCGCCGGTCCGTGCCGATGGCGACGAGGGATCGGAGACGGACACCGAATCCGATGGCACCGCGAGCCCGTCGGTGCAGCGCGCCGTCATCACCATCGGCGGCCAGCCTGTCGAACCGGAGGACGATGAGGACGACAGCATCAAGCCGTTGCCCGAACGCCTCGTGATCGAGCTGACCGCCTACCGCACCCTCGCGTTGCGCAACGCCGTGGCGGAAAACCCGCACATCGCCATGACGGCGCTTCTCCACAAGCTGGTCTCGGACAACTTCATGACCCGCATGTACACGGGCGCCATGGAGGCGGGGGTGAAGCATATCTTCTTCCCGGTTCAGGACGAGACGCTGAAGGACAGTCCCTCCGCGCGGGCTGTGCAGGAGCGTCACGAGGCCTGGGCCGCCGACATCCCGAAGGACGACGACGCCCTCTGGGACTGGCTCGCTGGTCTCGACGATGCCAGCCGCATGGCGCTACTGGCGCATTGCGTCAGCTATGGGGTCAACGCGCTCTATGAGCGGCCGAACCCACACAGCGCGGGCGGCGTGTCGCAGCATACGCTCGATATGAGGCTCGCGCAGGCCGACCGGCTGACGCGGGCGACCGGGCTCGACTTGGTCGAAGCCGGCTGGCGTCCGACCTTCGGCAACTACCTCAACCGTGTCACCAAGCCGCGCATCCTCGAAGCCGTCCGCGAAGGCGCCGGCGAACGGGCGGCCGAGCTTATCGGTCATCTGAAAAAGGGCGACATGGCCAAGGAGGCCGAGCGTCTCCTGGCCGACAGCGGCTGGCTGCCTGAGCCGCTTCGGATTGCCGGCGTCGACGGCGATCCCGCAGCGGATGCGGACGGCGGCGGCGTGGAAGCCGAGCTGCCCGACTTCCTCAGCGCCGACGACGAGTCCGAACCGCCGGCCGATGGCGAGGACGACGAACGTCACCTCATCGCCGCCGAATGAGCGGGCTCGCGGGACGGCTTCGGCCGCTCCGCACCTTCCAATCCCATCCACTCAGAGCCCGGCCCAGCGCCGGGCTCTTTTCGTTTCAGGAGCCTGATATGGCCGAATATCTCACCCGCTTCTCCTGCCTGCTCGACGTCGGCTCGGTCGCCAATGTCGCGCGCGCCTTCGACATCTACACCGCGCTGATGGCCGAAAACGGTCGCGAGGACCCGCCCGCCGAGCCGTTCCTGCTCTCGCTCACGCCCGAACACGGCGCGACACGCCTTTGGCTTCGCGACCCCGGAACCGCCGATCCGCAATTGCTTGTCACCTTCGTCACCCGCTGCGCGGAGACATTCGCGCTCACCGGCACCTGGGGCTTTCAGTGGGCCGGCGTCGCCTCGGACCCTGTCGTCGACGGTTTCTCCGGCGGCGCCCATCTGCTCGATCTCTCCACCGGCCGCACGATCGAGTGGATCAGCACCGGCCGGTGGCTAGCGGAGGGAGGTGTGTGATGATTCCCGACCATGCGCGCGCCCGGCCTCACGGTCGGGCGCTTTTTTTATGTCAGCGGACAAGAGGAAGAGGACGGCCGGGACGGGTCGAGTCCGGGCGGTCGAGAGAGAGCGCCGACCGGGCTTGTCCCTTCCGCTCTCCCGAGGTTCCTCCCATGAACATTCTGCCTCCCGTGGCCGTTCCGGCCGCGCCCGTCACCCGAGCGTCCTCGATCCTCGACGTGGCACAGCAGCTTATCGATCATCTCGAACGTGGTCAGCGCGTCGATGCCGCGATCCTTCGTGCAGCGATGGAAACAGCCTTCGGCGCATCCGACACCAGCGGCGCCTGGGACTGGAAGGCGGCCTATGAGGCCTGCGAGGTCGCGACAGTCCTCTTCCTGCGTAAATACGGAAAGGCGCTTTTCCGTAAGGCCGCATCTCCGGCTGCACGTTTCTCCGCTCTGGCGAAGATCGCCGGGCTCCTGCCGACGCATACGCGTCGCTCGGAAGAATCGCAGGCGCTTCAGCAGTTCTCGACGCCAGCGCCACTCGGCCTCGCCGCCGTAGCGGCCGCCTCCATAACCGCTGGCGACATTGTCCTGGAGCCGTCGGCTGGCACCGGCCTGCTCGCGATCTTGGCCGAGATATCAGGCGGAACGCTCCTCCTCAACGAACTGGCCGAGACCCGTGCCGATCTTCTCGCAGCGCTGTTTCCGGGCGTTGCCGTCACCCGCTTCGACGCCGCCCAGATCGACGATCATCTCGCGCCGGACGCCACCCCCTCAGTCGTGCTGATGAACCCGCCATTCTCCGTCATGGCGAACGTCTCCGGCCGCGTGGCCGACGCCACCTACCGCCACATCGCTTCAGCGCTGGCCCGGCTTGCCGATGGCGGACGGCTGGTGGCGATCACTGGCGCCAACTTCAGCCCCGACCATCCGGCTTGGGCAGCGGCCTTCGTCCGCCTTCAGGATCACGGCCGCGTGGTGTTCACTGCCGCGATCGACGGCTCGGTCTATGCCAAGCACGGCACGACCATCGACACGCGGCTGACGGTCATCGACAAGCTGCCGGCCGACAATCGTTCGGCATTTCCTCCTTCGCCAGGCATCGCGCCCGACGTCGACACGCTGCTCGGCTGGATCGAGACGCAGGTTCCGCCGCGTCCGATTGCCACCCTCCCGCCAGTGGCAACTTCGGCGTCTACCGCGACGCCCCGGACCGTTCGCGGATACCCGGCGCGTACTACTGCGGCACGTCCCGCCACGCCCGCGTCCATCGAGCCCGAAGGCGTCGAACTCGCCTATGAGACCGTGGAGTGGACGCCTGCCGAAATCGGCCGGATCACCGACGCGATCTATGAAGAATATGGATTGCAGGCGATCCGTATTCCCGGGGCGCAGGCCCATCCGACCAAGCTTGTGCAATCCGTCGCGATGGCCTCGGTCCCGCCGCCCAGGCCGAGCTACCGGCCCCGGCTGCCTGCAAACATCGTCCCGGATGGCCTGCTCTCTGACGCCCAGCTCGAAACCGTTATCTACGCTGGCGAGGCGCATGCCGACTTCCTCGCCGGTTCGTGGACGCTCGACGAGACTTTCGACGTCGTCTCGGCAGCGCCCGACGATGCGCCGAACTCTGTGCGCTTCCGCCGCGGCTTCATGCTCGGCGACGGGACCGGCGCCGGCAAGGGACGCCAGTCGGCCGGCATCATCCTCGACAACTGGATGCAGGGCCGCCGCAAGGCGGTATGGATATCCAAATCCGACAAGCTGCTGGAGGATGCCCAGCGCGACTGGTCGGCGCTCGGCATGGAGCGCCTGCTGGTCACGCCGCTGTCGCGCTTTCCGCAGGGCAAGGACATCACGCTCTCGGAAGCCGTCCTATTCACCACCTATGCCACGCTACGGTCCGACGACCGCGGCGAGAAGCTTTCCCGCGTCAAGCAGATCGTCGAATGGTTGGGCTCCGACTTCGACGGAGTGATCATTTTCGACGAGAGCCACGCCATGCAGAACGCCGCTGGCGGCAAGGGCGAACGCGGCGATGTCGCCGCCTCCCAGCAGGGCCGTGCGGGCCTTCGGCTCCAGCACGCCCTGCCGAATGCGCGCGTCGTCTATGTCTCGGCAACCGGCGCGACCACCGTCCACAACCTCGCCTACGCCCAGCGCCTCGGTCTCTGGGGCGGCGAGGACTTCCCGTTCTCGACCCGCGCCGAATTCGTCGAAGCGATCGAGGACGGCGGCGTGGCGGCGATGGAAGTGCTGGCCCGCGACCTGCGCTCACTCGGCCTCTACACGGCGCGGTCGCTCTCCTATGACGGCGTCGAATACGACCTAGTCGAACACCAGCTAACCCCTGAGCAGACCGGCATTTACGATGTCTATGCCGGGGCCTTCGCCGTCATCCATAACAATCTCGACGCCGCAATGCAGGCCGCCAACATCACCGGCGGCCCTGATGGCAGCGGGGGCACGCTGAACCGGCAGGCCAAGTCCGCCGCCCGCTCGGCCTTCGAATCCGCCAAACAGCGCTTCTTTGGTCATCTCCTCACCAGCATGAAGACGCCGACCCTGATCCGGTCGATCGAGCAGGACCTGGCCGACGGCCATGCCGCCGTGATCCAGATCGTGTCGACCGGGGAGGCCTTGATGGAGCGCCGCCTGGCGGAGATCCCCACCGAGGAATGGAATGACGTCCGGGTGGACATCACCCCGCGCGAGTACGTTCTGGATTATCTCGCCCATTCCTTCCCGGTGCAGCTCTACGAGCCGTTCACCGACAGCGAGGGCAACCTGTCATCGCGACCGGTGTTTCGCGACGGTCAGCCGGTCGAGAGCGGCGACGCCGTTGCCCGTCGTGACCGCCTGATCGAGAGGCTCGCTTCGCTGCCGCCGGTGCCCGGCGCGCTCGATCAGATCGTCCAGCGCTTCGGCACCGATGTCGTGGCGGAGGTGACGGGACGCTCGCGCCGCATCGTCCGCAAGACCGGCTCCGGCGGTATCGATCGCCTCGCCGTCGAGAACCGCGCCGGAACGGCCAATCTTACCGAGACGCAGGCCTTCATGGACGATCAGAAGCGTATCCTGATCTTCTCGGACGCCGGCGGCACCGGGCGCAGCTATCACGCCGATCTGTCGGCACGGAACCAGCGGCTGCGCGTCCACTATCTTCTGGAGCCGGGCTGGAAGGCCGACGCCGCCATTCAGGGGCTGGGTCGCACCAACCGGACCAACCAGGCGCAACCGCCGCTGTTCCGGCCGATCTCGACGAACGTGAAGGCAGAAAAGCGGTTTCTATCGTCCATCGCTCGCCGGCTCGACACCCTGGGTGCGATCACACGCGGCCAACGCCAGACGGGCGGCCAAGGACTATTCCGGCCCGAGGACAATCTCGAAAGCCATTACGCTCGCGACGCGCTGCGGCAACTCTACCTGCTACTGGTGCGGGGCAAGGTCGACGGATGCTCGCTCCAGATGTTCGAGGACGCCACCGGCCTCTCGCTGATGGATTCCACCGGCATCAAGGACGAACTGCCGCCGATCACCACCTTCCTGAACAGGTTGCTGGCGCTGACCATCGACCTTCAGGGCGTCCTGTTCACGGCGTTCGAGCGGCTGCTGAACGCCAAGGTCGAAGGCGCAATCGCTTCGGGCAGCTACGACGTCGGGCTGGAGACGCTGCAGGCCGAGAGCTTCGTCGTCACCGATCGCCGGACGATCCATGTCCATCCCGGCACCGGCGCCGAAGCCCGGCTGCTGACCATCACCCAGCGCCAGCGCAACCGGCCGGTGACGCTGCCCGAGGCGTTCGACCATCTCGACGACCCGGGCGCGAGGCTGCTGGTCAACGAGCGTTCGGGCCGCGCCGCCGTGCAGATCCCGACCACCAGCATCATGCTGGACGATGGCGAGATCGAACGGCGCGTGCGGTTGATCCGACCGATGGAGGCGCACAACATCCCCATCAAGATGATGGATGAGACCCATTGGGTCGACGCGGACCGGGCGGGCTTCACCGCGGCATGGAACGCTGAGGTAGCCGAGGTGCCGGAGTATGCCGAAAGCACCATCCATGTCGTCAGCGGCCTATTGCTGCCGATCTGGAAACGCCTCCCGAGCGAGTCGACGCGGGTGTATCGACTCCAGACCGACGACGGCGAGCGCATCGTTGGCCGCCGTGTCTCCGCCGCCTGGGTAGCCGGCGCGCTCGCCACCGGCACATCGACCCTGACAGCGGACGACGCCTTCATGGCGCTGATGGATGGCAAGACCATCCTCGATCTGACCGAGGGTCTTCAACTTCGCCGCGTCCGGGTCATGGGCGCCAACCGCATCGAGCTGTCCGGCTTCACCGACGCTATGCGCGATCGCCTGCGGGCCTATGGCCTGTTCCACGAGATCATCTCGTGGAAGCTGCGGATGTTCGTGCCGACCGATGGGACCGGCGCTGCCATTCTGGCCAAGGTGCTGGAGCGCTATCGCATCGAGCGCATCGGCGAGCGGGAGGTGGCGTAATGGCGCGGCAGGACGCTTCCGAACTGGCGATCCGTCTCGGCCGACAAGCCGAGGCGGTGTGCCGTCATTATCTCAAGGCCGGTCATCGCGAGGGCCGCTACTGGCTGGTCGGCGACGTGCGCAATACGCCGGGCCGCTCGATGTTCGTGCGGCTGAAGGGCAGCGAAACCGGCAAGGGCGCCGCCGGCAAATGGACCGACGCCGCCACCGGCGAGCATGGCGATCTCCTCGACGTAATCCGCCAAAGCTGCGGCCTGGTCGACTTCAAGGACGTTGCCGATGAGGCGCGCACGTTCCTGTCGATGCCGCATCCCGAACCGGACCGTCCGCACGGTGGCGGGCGCCAGTCACCTGCGCCGGCCGGATCGCCGGAAGCGGCCCGGCGGCTGTTCGCCATGGCGCAGCCGATTGCGGGCACACTCGTAAAGACATATCTCCATACACGCGGCATTACGGATTTGCACGGAACCGGAAGCCTGCGCTTCCATCCCCGCTGCTACTACCGGCCTGACGAACATTCCCCGACAGAGACCTGGCCGGCGATGATCGCATCGGTCACCGATCTCGCCGGGCGTCAGACCGGCGCGCACCGCACCTGGCTCGCGCCGGACGGCTCGAACAAAGCCCCGATCGACACGCCGAGACGGGCGATGGGCGACCTCCTCGGGCATGCCGTTCGCTTCGGTGTGGCTGGCGACGTGATGGCGGCGGGCGAAGGCATCGAGACGATGCTGTCGCTCAGGATGGCGCTACCCACCATGCCGATGGCGGCGGCGCTCTCGGCGGCGCATCTCTCGACCATCCTGTTCCCCGACACGCTGCGACGGCTCTACATCGCCCGCGACAATGATCCGGCCGGCGACGGTGCGATGGCGACGTTGATCGAACGGGCGAACGCGGCCGGGATCGAAGCGGTCGTGGTGTCACCGAGCCTGGGCGACTTCAACGAGGATCTTCGCCTGGCGGGGCTGGACAGCCTCCGGGCAGCGGCCCGGGTGCAGATCGCGCCGCAGGACGTCGCACGCTTCATGGCGCTGACGGCATAGGCCGGCAGGAGAATGCAGACGGCGGGAGCGCCGTCGTCGGCATCGCTCGGATGATCCCCAGGTCGGAGAGAACCGCGCCCAGGCCTTCGAGAGGGCGATCGGCCAGCAAACGGCCCGGACCCGCAATGTCTGCGACGGACTATTTTCCGGCGCGGCCGAGTGCCGCTTTCCATCGCGAGGCAAAATAGCCCGCCTTCGTCATCCTCCGCTGTGCTCCGGCCCTCCGCTTCGCTGCGGATGCAGGTCCGGCCCGCCCGCCGGCTTTCGTCGCCATGAAGGCCGCGAGGGTCGCGGCCGAACCGACGGAGCACCCCATGAGCGAGCACGACGACTACGAACCGCACCACGCCTCTTCTCCCTCCGACCATGTTCTCAGCGAACTCCAGCTTTACGGCTACCGTCCCTTCACGGATGAACCCGATCCCCGACCGCTTCCGGAGGGCGACCATGTCGCCGGCGCCATCGCCGACATCTTCGACGCCCTGATCGTCACCCTGGAGGACACCCGCCTCGAGCCCGACCTCGACGATCTCCTCTGGTCGACCGTCAACCTCTTCCACCGAGCCACCGACCGGATCGAGCGCGAGCTGGACGACAACGAGCAGGCGCAGCGGCGCGGCCAGCGCGAACAGGATGGCTCCGAGGTAAAGGCCGTCGAGCTGGAGCGCCTGACGGCCGAAGGGCAGACGATGATCGAACGTCGCAATGCTTTCGAGCTGATGCGCGACCAGGCCGCCGAGCATTACGAACGCCACACTGGCTCACCCTGGCGCCCCCGCAGCGGATCGATGGTCAATCACCGCAACCTGACCTCGGCGATGATCGACAGCCGCGACTTCCTCGCCGCGAAGAAGCGAGCCGACAACGAGGTTCTGCTGCCGGCCGGCCCGAAGATCGCCATCACCGGAGGCCTCGACTTCAACGATCACCGGCTGATCTGGGCCAAGCTCGATCAAGTCCACGCCAAGCACCCCGACATGGTGCTGATCCATGGCAAGTCGCCAAAGGGCGCGGAGAAGATCGCCTCACTCTGGGCGACAAACCGCAACGTGCCACAAATCGGCTTTGCACCCGATTGGATCAAGCACGGCCGGGCAGCGCCGTTCAAGCGCAACGACGAGATGCTGCAGATCGTGCCCAAGGGCGTGATGCACTTCCCGGGCACCGGCATCCACGACAACCTCGCCGACAAGGCCAAGAAGCTCGGCATCCCGGTCTGGAAGTTCGGGGGCGCGTAAGCGCCCAAGGCAGGCCTATTCGCTCACAACGCGACGACGTTGAGGCCAAGGTCGCCTTGGCTCAACAACAGCAAATCGGCTGGCAGAAGTACACCCAACACACCGCCAGCGCCACCTCTTCGAAACCGCGCTGCTACTCGTTCTTGCTTTTGGAGGCGTGTCTCAAGCGGTCCGGAGTCCGCCAGTTTGAGCAGCGCGCTCGCAAACCGCGATGAAGCCGATTTATCGATCGCTGGAAATGCAGAGAGCGCCTTCACCAGATCAACCGTCCGCTGCGGCCATTTACCTCTGCTGTAACGCCATGCGAACACCAAGCCCCAAGTAAATCGTTCCGACTACGCGGTTCTGCCAACGACCTATGCCGCGACGTTTGGAGAGCCAGCCTACTAATCGACCGGCCGCGAGCGCGACCAACGCCGTGTAGATGGCGCTCATAATCACGAACACTAGACCTAAGACCGCCAGCTGCGCACCTACCGCCCCACGCTCTGGATGCACAAATTGCGGCAGGAAGGCGAGAAAGAACAGGGCAGTCTTTGGGTTAAGGACTTCGGCAATCACCGCTTGGCGAAACGCGAGCGGCGCGTCAACTCGCCGTGCTTTCGCCAACTGGAGGTCCTCACCACCCTCCATCAATGCGCGAACTCCAAGGTAAATAAGGTAGGCGGCGCCGGCGTATTTCACCAAGTTGAAGGCTAGCGCAGATGTCATCAGCACAGCTGACAGGCCGATCGTGGCCATCGCCGTGTGGACCACGTCACCAGCGGCAATGCCAAGGCCAGTGGCTATTCCGACGCGGTGCCCGCCTGCAGACGAGCGCGCGAGCACCAAAAGGACGGCGGGACCCGGAATAAGGAACAGGCCGAGAACTACCGCGGCGAAAGCTAGTAAGGTATCGATATGAATCATGGATATCTCCGGTCTGCGCGTGTCCTTGGATAGCCAGCCACACGCCTTCTGCCGATGCAACTCCTCAAACGGCCCCTAATTCTTACCTGTGAAAAATAGCGACAACACAAACGGCGGGGCCAGAACTTCCGCAGTGAGCGACAGACTCACACCGTCCGTTCAGGAATGGCGGCGGCCCCCGGCTCCGTCCGGCCGGGACCTCGCGCGAGCCCGATCGTCGTCATCGCCATTGCCAGGTGATCAGCGATGGGCGGCGACCGCCCGTCTCAGGCCGTTGCGATTGATGCATGGAGCGCGGATCAGCGCGGGCTCGGAAAAGCGGCCCTCGTTGGAGTCGTTGCCGTGGCAGAGCACCTCCTGGCTGCATCACCGAACATCCGGCGTGGCGATCTCCTAGTCGGCGGTTGCGGGTCAGGATGCAACACCGTGCCTTGCGGGGAGGAAACGAAGCTGGTGAGTATTGTTCCGGCGCCGGTTAGCTGCTGCGGGACGGCTGCCATTTTCTCCGTTCTCTGACAGTGCCTCAACCGCTCCAAACGGCCTCTTCAATGGGCTGATCTGGCCGAAGGTCGGCTGCGCCTCGATCGCCTATGCCGCAACAGCGGCGTCGAAACTTTCTTCCCCTACCGGCTGCGCCGTCATTCCTCGCGCGCCAAGAAAGCCCCTCCTTTGCTGTCAGGCCCCTGCGGGGTGCGCCGTCAATCGCCTCCGGCCCGTCGATCGCCATCGAGGCCGCAATGGTGCGGGCTCGGGACAGAGTTCAAGGAGAATTACCATGGCGACCATCGGCACCTTCAAGAAGACCGGCAACAACGAGTTCACCGGCGAAATCGTCACCCTCAGCCTGCAGACCAAGAACGTCCGCATCGTCCCCGAGGCCCGCGCCACCGGCGAGAACGCCCCCAGCCACCGCGTGTTCGTCGGCCGCGCCGAAATCGGCGCCGCCTGGTCCAAGACCTCCAACGAGGGGCGCGCCTATCTGGGCCTAAAGCTCGACGATCCCAGCTTCAACGCCCCGATCTACGCTAACCTCTTCGATGACGAGGAAGGCGAGACCCTCTCGCTCATCTGGTCCCGTCCCAACGGGCGCCGGGGCGACTGAGCCCCCCCCCCGCGAGGCCCCGACCGGAAGGCCGGGGCCTCGGCTTTGCTGCGACCGAATCAGTTGCGATCTCGGCGGTCTGACATAGAGAAAATAAGCACTTCCGACTGGAACACGCTGCCAAGAACGACTATTATAGTCGTAGTTTTGGCGTACGCGTAGGTCTGTGTGGGAGGTGATCATGCATGATCACCGCCCGACAGTTTCGGGCCGCACGTGCGTTGCTGGGTTGGACACAGGAGACGCTCGCTGACAAGGCCCGGGTCTCATTGACCGCGCTCAAACGCCTCGAATCCACCAGTGGCCTCGAGGTTTTTGAGAGCACGCGCGATGAGGTGAGACGGGCCTTCGAACGCGCCGGCATTGTCTTCCTGAACTCCGATCAGGGCAAGGGAGTGCTGCTCGTTGATGCGAAGAAGGAAACCTGACGTTCGACACGTCGCGGCGTTGCTGCTTCGTCCCGCGTCAAGGTCATGCGTCATCGTTCCGATCAAATCACGGTTAACAATATCCTCCAGTTTGGATACATCTCGCGATCGGGGGATGTTGTGACCAAAGACGATTTTCTCGATCAGCCGCCGGCCGGGGCGGTTCTGACCGCCTATGACGAGGCGCACCTGAAGCTGTACGTCCGGCTGCTGGATGCCGAAGCTGAAAAAGCCGACTGGCGCGAAGTCGTCGAAGTCCTCTTCGGCCTCGACGCCAAAGCCGAACCCGAGCGCGCTCAGCGCATCTACACCAGTCATCTAGACCGCGCGAAATGGATGACGAAGAGCGGCTTTTGCGAGTTGCTCCAAGGCCGCCTGCACTGAGGTGATGCGTAAACCGCATCACGTTGCGGCCACTTCGTTCTTCCCGCGCTCCGTTCAACCCGGAATCGTATCTACTGCAAAACTCGCGTTGCACAACCTTACGCGGAGGCAGTGGAGAATGTCCGAGGATGAAAGTTGGCGGTCTGAAGCCGCCTATGACTATATCGACAAGTTGACCCCCGGCGATCTCGCCTGGGAGTTCCTGCGTCGCAACCCTGAATACAGAAAATCCTATCAGGAGCTGGTAGCCGTCGGGCGGTTGACCGAGGATGTCGCGGGCGAGTTCGCCGAGCAATGGGGCTTGCGATTTCGTCGCCGACCCTCGCAACTCGGCGCTCATCCAGCCAATCTTCTGGATCCCGCAAACCGATCCGGCGACACTCCCGTTCACCATCGGACCGAACCCGGCGGGACATCTCCGCCTCCGCGTTGAGGATCTGCACGCCCACGCCATCATCGAGCATGATCCTGGTCTGATCCGGCTCGTACTGCGCGGCGAACCCCACGACGTCGCCCTGATCGGCGTCGATGATGCCCGCCCCCTTGGCGCGTTCATCATATTCGATGAGCTGACGCCCGACCGACTGACCGCGGTTGAACGCCTCTGGCACGCGATGTTCGGCAAGCGCGTGCCGCCCGATCCACGCCTGACGCCACAAAGACGTCAGCGCGCCCGCCAGATGCTGCGCGCGATCGACGCGCGCGCGAGCGGCGCCATCTACCGCACCGTCGCCGAGCATCTCTTCCCCCAGCACAAGATTGACGCAGCATCGTGGGTCGGCGACCCGATCCGGGAGATCACCATCCGTCTCGCCCGCGACGGCATGAAGCTCGTTCGCGGCGGCTACCGGACGCTGCTGCGCCGCCCACGCCGGGATCGCTGATATCCACTCGTGTGTCGATTTTAGCATCTTACTTCGACATCGTCCGGGGCGCCGTCTTCGCGCCACCGTGCTCGCAACCCGCCGCTTTTTCGAAGCGGCCGCCCGCGAGACCACGGAGGTGCGATCATGGCCGAAAGAGCCGCCAATTTACCGCCACGCTACCTGAGAACGCAGGAGGCGGCGCGCTTCCTCGGCCTTTCCGAACGCACCCTTGAGAAGCATCGGACCTACGGGACCGGTCCGATCTACCGCAAGCTCGGCGGCCGCGTGGTCTATTCCGTCGACGACCTTCAGGCCTGGGCGGATCGCGGTCTCGTCACCTCCACGTCCGATCCGCGGGGCGGCACTGTTTTACCGGCTAAGCGCCAAACAGACTCGACCGCCGCCGGCGGACGCTTCCCGCGCTGAGACGACCGGCCATGTCGTCTCGCCACACCCGATACGATGAGCGCGCCCAACTCGATCTGTTCCGGGCGCTGCCCGGCGATCTCGCACCCCGCGATGCGCAGGATCTCATGGCGTATCCGTTCTTCTCTCTCGCCAAGTCTAAGCGCCTTGCGCCAATCGACTTCAAGGCGGGCGCGGTGAAGATCCGCGTCGAGGCCGTGCCTGAGCACGGCATGGCGACGATCTGGGACGCGGACGTCCTCATCTGGGCTGCCTCGCAGATCGTCGAGGCGCGCGATGTCGGCCTGCGCCCATCGCGCCTGATGGCGACCACCCCCTATGAAATTCTGAACTTCATCGGCCGCGGCGTATCGCTGCGCGACTACGACCGCCTGAAGGCGGCACTCGACCGATTGCAGTCGACCACGGTCGCGACCTCGATCCGCCAGCCGACCGAGCGGCGGATGCACCGCTTCTCCTGGATCAACGAATGGAAGGAACGCGCCGACCATCGCGGCCGTCCGCTCGGTCTCGAACTGATCCTCCCCGACTGGTTCTACGGCGCGGTCCTCGACGACGCGCTCGTGCTGACGATCGACCGCAAATACTTCGATCTCACTGGCGGCCTGGAGCGCTGGCTTTACCGCCTGGTGCGAAAGCACGGCGGCAAGCAGGAGTTTGGCTGGAGCTTCGATTTCCCGCATCTCCACGCCAAGTCCGGCAGCCTCTCGCCGCTCAAGCACTTCGCCTACGACCTGCGCGACATCGTCCGCCGCCAGCCGCTGCCCGGCTACCGGCTCACCATCGAGCAATGCCTCGGCGGCAACGAAATCCTGTCCTTCGTACCAACCGATCCCGACGCGCTCGGCATCCCGCGCCGCCGTCGCCGCTCGTCAACTCGCCCTGGGGATAAGCTGTGAATCGTCTCGTGCTATCAGGGACCGGCACTATCGTGCCATCGGGGACCGGACTCTCGTGCTATCGGGGACCGGAATCGCCGATTCATCGCGCTGAATCAGGCGCTTGCGAGCCCTGTAACTTATCTAACCTAGATTCCTTCGGAATCTTTCTAACGGAACCCGCTTTTTCGCGCCGTGTGGACGAGTCCCCGTTTCCCGGGAGACCCGCATGATCGTCGCGCTCCTCAACCAGAAAGGCGGCGTCGGCAAGACGACGCTCGCCCTGCACCTCGCCGGTGAATGGGCCCGAGGCGGCAAGCGCGTCACGCTGATCGACGCCGATCCGCAAGGCTCGGCACTGGACTGGTCGCAGCAGCGCAGCCGGGAGGGGTTGGAGCGGCTGTTCGGTGTCGTCGGCCTGGCGCGCGACACCCTGCATCGCGAGGCGCCGGAGCTGGCGCGGGACGCCGACCATGTTGTCATCGATGGGCCGCCACGCGTCGCCAGTCTCATGCGATCGGCGCTGCTAGCCGCTGATCTCGTGCTGATCCCGGTGCAGCCGTCGCCCCTCGATGGCTGGGCATCCGCCGAAATGCTGACCCTGCTCGGCGAGGCGCGCATCTATCGCCCGCAGCTCGCCGCGCGCTTCGTGCTGAACCGCTGCGCGGCCCGCACGGTCCTGGCGCGCGAGACCGCCGAGACGCTAGCGGATCACGACCCGCCCTTGCTCTCGACTACGATCGGCCAGCGCATCGTCTTCGCCGATGTCGTGCAGACCGGCCGGCTCGCCGCCGAGCATGACGAGGATTGTCCGGGCGCGCGCGAGATCGCCGCACTCGCGGCCGAAGTCGCGAGGATCGGCGCATGAGCGAACGATCCCCCAAGCGCGGCTTCGCATCCCGGCCTGGCGATCCGGAGAGCTGGATCAAAGCGACTGATCGCCAGACGCAGCGCCCGCAACCCGCCGAAGATTTCTCGGCCCGGCTGACGATCGACGTCACCGCCGACATGCGCGGCCGGATCAAGATCGTCGCCTTCCAGCGCGGCCAGACCGTCGCCGACATGCTGCGCGCGCTGTTCGACCGCGAATTCCCGCCCCCGTCAGGAGAAGGACAATGACCGGCCTTGTCGCCACGCCGTTGCGCGTCGGCCGTGCTGCCGCCGAGCCGCCGCCCGAAGCGTTCACACAGGTCGAACTCGTCTGGATTGAGAAGCAGACGGAGCACTGGGTCCGCTTCGGTCGCGAGCGGCGCGAGCAGATGCTCGACCGCCGCCGGCGCATCCTCTTCTTCCCTCCCGGCAGCGTCTTCGCGCTCGTGCGCTGGGCGGCGAACGAGCACGGCACCGTTCTCTCGCGGCTCGACATCCTGCGCACGGTGGAGCGCGGCGCAGCGTGCCAGACCGTTCCAACGGTCACGCCCGGCGCAGAGGTTCTGCTGCATGTCGATGGCTGGCCGAAGGTCGAGCGCGTGCTCCAGCTCATCGACGCCATCGAGGCGCGCGGCATCGATCCGATCGGGGTTTCGCCCGATCATTGGCGTCACGTTCATAACCGGATGACCATCGGCGAAGCGCCACGCGCCTATGGTCCGCGCCAGCACCGCGCCTTCCTCCTGCGCCGGGAGATCGGCGCATGACGCGCCTCGACTACGCTGTCCTGACCACGGCGGCCGTATCGCTTCTGGGCGTCGCCGCGATCGCTTCGTTTGCGCCGCGCCTGATCTGGAACGCGTCCGCCAGCACGCCGGTCGGCTTCTACACGATCGGCGACGTGGGCAGCCTCGACGTGGCCGATCTGGTGGCCGTAGACGCGCCCGAGCCGCTCGCAACCTTCCTGTCCGATGGCGGCTACCTGCCGCGCGGCGTACCGCTCTTGAAGCGCGTCGCCGCCCTCCCGGGACAGCGCGTCTGCCGGACCGGGCTCGCCATCACCGTCGACGGCCTGCCGATGGGCGACGCTCTCGATCGCGATCGTCGCGGTCGCCCGCTGCCCGTCTGGCAGGGCTGCCGGTTGGTCGCGAACGACGAGCTGTTCCTGATGAACTGGCAAGTCCGCGACAGCCTCGACGGTCGCTATTTCGGCCCGCTCCCGGCCTCCGCCGTGATTGGCCGGGCCACCCCTCTCTACACCGACGAGGAAGGCGATAGCCGCTTCGTCTGGCGCTCGCCGACGCGGTGACGGCGCGCCCATTACTTCTCTCCACCGCAATCTGAAGGAGACAACCCATGCCCGTGATCGGTCAATTCATGCGCGAGAATGATGGCTTCATCGGTCACCTGACGACGCTGTCGCTGCATCAGGACATCATCATCGTCGCGGCCGAGCCGTCCGATGCCGAGAACGCGCCCGACTTCCGCGTCCATGTGCTCGATACGATGAGCAACGAAACCGGCGCGGAGATCGGTGCCGGCTGGAAGCGCACCGGCGAGAAGGCCGGCGAATACGTCTCGCTGCAGCTCGACGATCCGACCTTCGAATATCCGATCCGCGCCAACCTGTTCCAGTCGGCCGACGACAAATCCGCCTGGGGCCTGCACTGGAATCGCCCGCCCAAGCGCGGCGAGCGGGACTGAGCGATGCCCACCGCGCGCCATCAGCCTGCCGTCGGAGGGAGGATCACCCTCCGACGTGCGGCCCTCCTTCTCCTTTCCGGCCTGATCCTCGCCGCACCGGCCGCGAGCACTGCCCACGCCCAGCAGGCGCAGGTTGAGCGGCCATCACGCAGCGATCCCTATGGCGCTTTCATCGCCGAGGCGGCGCAGCGGTTCGGCGTTCCAGAAGCGTGGATACGCGCCGTCATGCGCGTCGAAAGCGCAGGTGATGTGCGCGCCATCTCCGCGGCTGGCGCCATGGGCCTGATGCAGATCATGCCCGCCACCTGGGCCGAACTGCGCGTCCGGCATCGGCTCGGCGGCAATCCCTACGATCCGCGCGACAACATTCTGGCAGGCGCTGCGTATCTGCGCGAGATGCACGATCGTTACGGATCGCCGGGCTTCCTGGCGGCCTACAATGCGGGTCCGGGCCGCTACGAAGAGTATCTCGCCGGACGCCCGTTGCCGGCTGAAACGCGCGCCTATGTCGCGACGCTCGCCCCCATTGTAGGCGGCGGTGAACTCGGCGGCCCCGTGAGGGTAGCCGCCGCCGATCCGCTGGCTTGGACCTGGGCGCCGCTCTTTGTCGTGCAGTCGGCCGGCAGCGAACCTGCCGCGCCGGTGCAGTCTGAAGGCGCTCCGGATGCCACCGCGGCGTTCGCCCCGGAGCGCGATCAAGGCCCGCTGGCTTCGCGCACCGATGGCCTTTTCGTCGCCCGTAGCGTCTCCGGTGGCCCGCGATGATCGCGTTCGCACCCGTTCGCATTGTGGAGTGTTCTGGCGGACAAAGGGCGGTCTGGAGAGGAGGAGCCGACAGCACAACCGCACGATGGCGAGATAAAAGCCGGCGAGGTGCGGCTTGGTGCGGTCGTGTGTTTTCAGATGCTTATGGCGCATTTGCGCGAGGTGCGCCTGATCGGCGCAGCCTGCGCATTCGCCATTTCGCCAAGGCTTTCCGCGCGTTTGCGCGATGTGCGGGGCCTCGACCATGAGCGGCGAGGACGATTTCCGCATCCGGCCCGGCCGCATCCGTTCGACCCGTGCGCAGCAAGCGCGGCCCTTCATTGCCCAGGCGCTCGCCGCCGCACAGCGGGCCGGTGGACGCGTCTCGCGCGCCGGCCAGATCAGCAAGGGCAATCGCTCGCGGTTTGGACGCGGACAGCGCGCGACCGTGCAGGCCAATCGGCTGCTCACGAGCCGATCGCGCAACACAGTCATCAAAACACGCGTCGTCCGTCATAGCGCGCGGGCCGCACCGCTCTCTGCACACCTCAGCTATCTCCGCCGCGAGGGCGTCACCCGGGATGGGGAGAAGGCGCACCTGTTCGGCCCCGCATCCGAGGACGCCGATCCGAAGGCCTTCGCCGAGCGCACCCAGGACGATCGGCATCACTTCCGGTTCATCGTCTCGCCAGAGGACGCGACCGAGATGTCCGACCTCAAAGGCTTCGCCCGCGAGCTGATGGGGCAGATGGAGAAAGACCTCGGCACCAAACTCGACTGGGTCGGCGTCGATCACTGGAACACCGACAATCCCCACGTCCACATCATCCTGCGGGGCCGGACCGACGACGGCCAGGACCTCGTCATTTCCCGCGACTACATCAAGGAGGGCATGCGCGCTCGCGCGCAGGATCTCGTCACCCAGGAGTTGGGGCCGCGCACTGAGCAGGAGATCCGGCGCAACCTGGGGCGTCAGGTCGAGGCGGAACGCTGGACCGATCTTGATCGCCAGATCGCCCGCGACAGCTATCGCACCGGCGTCGCCGACCTCACACCACATCCCGATCGGCAGCCAGACGAATTCCACGCGCTGAAGGTTGGTCGGCTGCGCAAGCTGGAGACGCTCGGCCTCGCCGATCAGGTCGGTCCCGGCCAGTGGGTCGTATCGGAGAATGCCGAGAAGACGCTGCGCGCGCTCGGGGAGCGCGGCGACATCATCAAACGCATCCACCGCGGCCTGACCGAACGCGGCATCGAACGCGGCGCAGCGAGCTATGTGCTCGCCGGCGAGAGCATTGACGATCCGGTCATCGGCCGGCTGGTCGACCGCGGCCTCGATGACGAGCTGAAGGGCACGGCCTATGCCGTGGTCGACGGCACCGACGGGCGCACCCACCACATCAAGCTCGCCGATCTCGACGGCGCCGGGGATAGCGCACCGGGTTCGATCGTCGAGCTGCGCAAGTTCGACGACGCGCAGGGCCGCCGGCGTGTCGCGCTCGCCGTTCGCTCGGATCTCGATATCGAGCGACAGGTCCATGCGACGGGTGCCACCTGGCTCGACCGGCAGGCCATCGCCCGCGAGCCGGCAGCGCTCGGCGGCGGCGGCTTCGGCGCGGAGGTGCGTCAGGCGATGGACCGGCGCGTCGACCATCTCATCGCCCAGGGGCTCGCCGAGCGGCAGACGCGCGGCGTCAGCTTCTCGCCGGGGCTGATCGAAACCTTGCGCCAGCGCGAGGTCGAAGCGCTGGGGGCAAGGCTCGCGGTCGAGACCGGCCGGCCATTCTCGAAGGCCGGAACGGGCGAGTATGTGGCGGGCACTTATCGCCAGCGCTTCGCGCTCGCCTCCGGCCGCTTCGCCATGATCGACGACGGCCTCGGCTTCCAGCTCGTGCCCTGGTCGCCCTCCCTCGAACGTCACCTTGGTCAGCACGTCTCCGGCGTCTCGCGCGGCGGCGGCGGCGTCGACTGGAGCTTCGGCCGCAATCGCGGCCTCGGCATGTAGCCCAACTGAGAAAGGAGTGCCTCGCCATGTCGGCGACAAAAATCCTCTGGGGCCAGATCCTCACCGTCTTCCTGATCGTCCTGATGACGACCTGGGGCGCGACCCAATGGACGGCCTACCGGCTCGGCTTCCAACCACAGCTCGGGCAGCCCTGGTTCGAGCTTGCCGGATGGCCGATCTACTATCCGCCGGCTTTCTTCTGGTGGTGGTACTTCTACGACGCCTATGCCCCGCCGATCTTCGTCGAGGGCGCCTATATCGCCGCGTCGGGCGGCTTCATCTCCATCGCCGTCGCGATCGGTATGTCCGTGTGGCGGGCACGCGAAGCGAAGAACGTGGAGACCTACGGCTCGGCTCGCTGGGCGCGGCCGGAAGAGGTGAAGGCCGCCGGCCTCCTCGGTCTGGACGGCGTCGTGCTCGGCAAGCATGAGCGCGAGTATCTTCGCCATGACGGTCCGGAGCATGTCCTGTGCTTCGCGCCGACACGTTCCGGCAAGGGCGTGGGCCTGGTCGTGCCCTCGCTCTTGACCTGGCCGGGCTCGGCGATCGTTCACGACATCAAGGGCGAGAACTGGACGCTGACCGCCGGCTACCGGGCCCGGCACGGCCGCGTGCTGCTGTTCGATCCGACCAATGCCAAGTCGGCGGCCTACAATCCGCTGCTCGAGGTGCGCCGCGGCGAATGGGAAGTCCGCGACGTGCAGAACATCGCCGACATCCTGGTCGATCCGGAAGGCTCGCTCGAAAAACGGAACCACTGGGAGAAGACGTCGCACGCGCTTCTGGTCGGCGCGATCCTGCACGTCCTCTACGCCGAGGCCGACAAGACACTAGCCGGCGTCGCCGCCTTCCTCTCCGATCCGAAGCGCCCGATCGAATCCACCCTGGCGGCGATGATGAAGACCGCCCATCTCGGCGAGAGCGGCCCGCATCCCGTGATCGCGTCGGCCGCGCGCGAACTGCTCAACAAATCCGACAACGAGCGCTCCGGCGTGCTGTCGACAGCCATGTCATTCCTCGGCCTCTATCGTGATCCCGTCGTGGCCGAGGTCACCCGCCGGTGCGACTGGCGCATCGCCGACATGGTCGGGGGCGAGCATCCGACCACGCTCTACCTCGTGGTGCCGCCCTCCGACATCAACCGGACCAAACCCTTGATCCGACTGATCCTCAACCAAGTCGGGCGCCGGTTGACCGAGGACTTGCAGGCGAAGGGCAACCGACACCGCCTGCTGCTCATGCTCGACGAGTTTCCGGCGCTCGGGCGCCTGGACTTCTTCGAGAGCGCGCTCGCCTTCATGGCGGGATACGGGCTGAAGGCCTTCCTCATCGCCCAGTCGCTGAACCAGATTGAGAAAGCCTATGGCCCGAACAATTCCATCCTCGACAACTGCCATGTGCGCGTGAGCTTCGCGACCAATGACGAGCGCACAGCCAAACGCGTTTCGGACGCGCTCGGCACCGCCACCGAGATGAAGGCGATGAAGAACTATGCCGGTCATCGGCTATCGCCCTGGCTCGGCCACATGATGGTGTCGCGCTCGGAGACCGCCCGGCAATTGCTAACGCCGGGCGAGGTCATGCAGCTTCCGCCGTCCGACGAGATCGTCATGGTCGCCGGCATCCCCCCGATCCGCGCGAAGAAGGCCCGCTACTACGAGGATCGGAGATTTCAGGAACGCATCCTCATGCCGCCCACACTCACCAAGCCGACGAGCGCGAGGGCCGACGACTGGAGCGCGCTTGCCATACCGGAGCCCCCCGTGCTGAACACGGCCGTCGCCGTGGAGGACGTGGCTGACGATGATCCGACGGATTCCGAACGCCGGCATCAGCCAGAACTGAGCCGCACCAAGACTGTGGAGCGAAAGCCGGTCATCGAAAACGAATTCGAGATCGATCCCCGCGATGACGCCGAGGAGGATGCCGCCCGCCTTAGCCGCATGACGCAGACGATGCGTCACGTCGCCCGCCAGGCCTCGCTCGATCCGGGCGACGGCATCGAACTGTAGGAGGCGTCGGTGACCAAGCCTCCAAAGAAGCAACGCCTTTCGGTCTATCTCGACCCAGACGTCATGAAGGCGCTCGCGGCCCATGCGGCTCGGCGAGACCTCTCCCTGTCGCTGGTTGCCGAGGCCGGCATAGCATCGTTCCTCTCGCCAGACGCGGCGGAGCGACAGGAAGCGGCCACCACCAAGCGTCTCGACCAGCTCGATCGTCGCATGGCGCGCATGGAGCGCGATCTCGGCATATCGGTCGAGACGCTCGCCGTCTTCATTCGCTTCTGGCTGACATCCAATCCGCCGCTGCCGGAGCCGGCACAGATCGCGGCACGTGCGAAGGCCGCCGAGCGCTACGAAGCTTTCGTCACCGCCTTGGGCCGACGACTCGCGCAGGGACCAAAGCTCAGACAAGAAATTGCCGAAGACATTCCCGCGCGCGACGCGGAATAATCACTGATCTCCGCATGCAGGTATTCGGTCCTTCCGCCGTTTCCCTGTCTTTGTACGCCACAGTACGACGGCCACATGCTGGTTGTTGTCAGGCCATGATTTCTGCCTCTTCTACTCATCCCCGATCCAGGGCCGCTCTCGGCGGACCCGCAAGAGAACGGGGACGACGTGGCGGCAACTCACCAGAAATCGGAAGCGATCCTTCGCGGTGCGCGCATGCTGCGCACGGCTCTCGGGCCTGCGATCGCCACCTTTCTGGAAGATCCCGCGATCGTCGAGGTGATGCTCAACCCCGATGGGCGGCTCTGGGTCGACCGGCTCTCGGAGGGCCTTTCCGACACCGGTGAACGACTGTCGCCCGCCGATGGCGAGCGCATCATCCGGCTGGTCGCCCATCACGTCGGCGCAGAAGTTCATCCGGGCGCCCCGCGTGTCTCGGCCGAATTGCCCGAGACGGGGGAGCGGTTCGAGGGCCTCCTGCCGCCCGTCGTCGCCGCCCCAGCCTTCGCGATCCGCAAACCCGCCGTCGCGGTGTTCACGCTCGATGACTACGTCGCCGCCGGCATCATGCACGCGGGCCAAGCCGAGGCGCTGCGCATCGCGGTCAGCGAACGTCGCAACATCCTCGTCGCCGGCGGCACCTCTACCGGCAAGACCACGCTCACCAACGCCCTTCTGGCCGAGATCGCGAAGACCTCGGACCGGGTCATCGTCATCGAGGACACGCGCGAGCTGCAATGCACGGCACCGAACCTTGTCGCCATGCGGACCAAGGACGGCGTCATCACGCTCTCAGAGCTGGTCCGATCTTCCCTGCGTTTTCGACCGGACCGCATCCCGATCGGCGAGGTTCGCGGCGCCGAGGCGCTCGACCTGTTGAAGGCATGGGGCACCGGGCATCCCGGCGGCATCGGGACCATCCATGCGGGGACTGCGCTCGGCGCTCTTCGCCGTCTCGAGCAGCTCATTCAGGAAGCCGTTGTGACCGTCCCGCGCGCGCTGATCGCCGAGACGATCGATCTGGTCGCCGTGCTCTCCGGCCGCGGCTCTTCGCGCCGCCTCGCCGAACTCGCCCGTGTCGAAGGCCTCGGCACCGATGGCGACTACCGCGTCACCCCCGCAAGCCAGCCCCCCACAGGAGACCCGTCATGATCAAGCATGCCTTGCGCATCCGCCGCCATATCGCAACGGCGGTGTCCGTCACCTTACTCACGCTCGCCTTCGCGTCAGCCGCTCACGCGTCCGGTTCGTCGATGCCGTGGGAAGCCCCGCTGCAATCCATCCTCGAATCCATTGAGGGGCCAGTCGCCAAAATCATCGCCGTGATGATCATCATCATCACCGGCCTGACGCTCGCCTTCGGCGACACGTCGGGCGGCGCACGGCGCCTGATCCAGATCGTGTTCGGCCTCAGCATCGCGTTCGCGGCATCGAGCTTCTTCCTGTCGTTTTTCTCCTTCGGTGGCGGGGCGCTCGTCTGATGGCCGAAGGCGCGGATCATGGCGGCGAGGTGCCGGGCTTCTCGGTCCCGGTCCACCGGGCGCTGACCGAGCACATCCTGCTCGGCGGCGCGCCGCGCTCTCTCGCCATTCTCAACGGCACCTTGGCGGCCGCCCTCGGTCTCGGCCTTCGCCTCTGGCTGGTCGGCCTGGGACTTTGGGCCGTAGGCCACTTCGCGGCCGTCTGGGCGGCGAAGCGCGACCCCCAGTTCGTTGATGTCGTGCGCAAGCATCTGCGCATCCCCGGCCACCTGTCGGTCTGAGGAGCGACGCTAATGATGAACCTTGCCGAATACCGCAACCGCAACACCCGACTTGCCGACTACCTCCCTTGGGTCGCGCTGGTCGGCGAAGGCGTCGTGCTGAACAAGGACGGCAGCCTTCAGCGCACCGCCCGGTTTCACGGCCCCGATCTCGACAGCGCCGTCCCGGCCGAGCTGGTCGCCGTCGCCGGCCGACTCAACAACGCCTTTCGTCGCCTCGGCTCTGGCTGGGCCATCTTTGTCGAGGCGCAGCGCCACGGCGCCGCGACCTATCCCACCAGCACGTTCGCCGACAGCGCTTCCGCGCTGGTCGACGCCGAGCGCAAGGCGGACTTCGAGGAAGCTGGCGCCCATTTCGAGTCCGGCTACTTCCTCACCTTCCTGTACCTGCCGCCGGCCGAGGACGCCGCCCGCGCCGAAACCTGGCTCTACGAGGGCCGCGATCACGCTGGCGTCGATGCGCACGAGATCCTGCGCGGCTTCATCGATCGCACCGACCGCATCTTGAACCTCATCGACGCATTCATGCCGGAATGCGCCTGGCTCGATGACGCCGAGACGCTCACATACCTGCATTCGACCATCTCAACGAAGCGGCATCGGGTCCGCGTTCCCGAGACGCCGATGTATCTCGACGCGCTGCTCGCCGATCAGCCGCTCACCGGCGGGCTCGAACCGCGCCTGGGCGAGACGAACCTTCGCATCCTCACCATCGTCGGTTTCCCGTCCGCGACGACACCCGGCATCCTTGACGAGCTGAACCGGCTCGCCTTTCCCTATCGCTGGTCGACGCGGGCGATCCTGCTCGACAAGACCGACGCGACCAAGCTGGTGACGAAGATCCGGCGGCAATGGTTCGCGAAGCGCAAGTCCATCGCCGCCATCCTCAAGGAAATCATGACGAACGAGGCCTCGGCCCTCGTCGATACCGATGCGGCGAACAAGGCGGCCGACGCCGACATGGCGCTTCAGGAGCTTGGCGCCGATTACGCCGGCCAAGCCTATGTGACCGCCACGATCACGGTCTGGGATGATGACCCTCGCATTGCCGCCGAGAAGCTGCGGCTGGTGGAGAAGGTCATCCAAGGCCGCGACTTCACTGCGATGGCCGAGACCATCAATGCCGTGGACGCCTGGCTGGGCTCGCTGCCCGGCCACGTCTACGCCAATGTCCGCCAGCCGCCCATCAGCACATTGAATCTCGCCCACATGATCCCGCTGTCGGCGGTGTGGGCGGGACCGGAACGGGACGAGCACTTCGATGCACCCCCACTGCTTTACGGCAGAACCCAGGGCTCGACCCCGTTCCGGCTTTCCATCCATGTCGGCGACGTCGGCCATACGCTGATCGTCGGGCCGACCGGCGCCGGCAAATCGGTGTTGCTCGCGCTCATGGCGCTTCAGTTCCGGCGCTATCCGCGATCCCAGGTCTTCGCCTTCGACTTCGGCGGATCGATCCGTGCGGCGGCCCTCGCCATGCGGGGCGACTGGCATGATCTCGGCGGCGGATTGACGGACGGAGCCGACGACAGCGTGTCGCTCCAACCGCTGGCCCGCATCGACGATGTCGCCGAGCGCGCTTGGGCTTCCGACTGGCTGATCGCGATTCTCTCCCGCGAGAGCGTGCCGGTCACCCCCGAGGTCAAGGAGCACCTCTGGTCGGCCCTGTCATCGTTGGCGTCAGCACCGGTCGCGGAGCGCACGTTGACCGGCTTGTCCGTCCTGCTCCAGTCCAATGATCTGAAGCAGGCGCTGAGACCCTATTGCGTCGGCGGACCATATGGCCGGTTACTGGACGCCGAGTCCGAACATCTCGGCGAGGCGGATGTCCAGGCCTTCGAGACCGAGGGATTGATCGGAACCGGCGCGGCTGCCACCGTGCTCGCCTATCTCTTCCACCGCATCGAAGACCGCCTCGACGGCCGACCGACGCTGCTGATCGTCGATGAGGGTTGGCTCGCGCTCGACGACGAGGGTTTCGCCGGACAACTCCGCGAGTGGCTGAAGACGCTGCGCAAGAAGAACGCCAGCGTCATCTTCGCCACGCAGTCACTCTCCGATATTGACGGCTCGGCGATTGCGCCCGCCATCATCGAGAGCTGCCAGACCCGCATTCTCCTGCCGAATGAACGGGCGATCGAGCCGCAGATCACCGCCATCTATCGCCGCTTCGGTCTCAACGATCGCCAGATCGAGATCCTCGCGCGGGCGATGCCCAAGCGCGACTATTACTGCCAGAGCCGCAGGGGAAACCGGCTGTTCGAGCTGGGCCTGTCGGACGTGGCCCTGGCGCTGTGCGCCGCCTCATCCAAACAGCACCAGGCGATGATCGCCGATGTTCACGCCCGCAGCGGCACGGACAGGTTTCTCGCGGAATGGCTCGTGGCGAACCGGCTCGACTGGGCCGCGGACCTTATCGCCGACCTCACCAATGTCACTCAACAAAGCGATCTGGAGGCACGCCCATGACCCGTTCCGTTCACACCCGTACACGCACCCTGCGCATGACGGCCGCACTCCTAGCGGCCCCGCTCGCACTGTCACCCATCTTCGCGCCGCCCGCCGCCGCGCAATGGATCGTCTATGATCCGACAAACTACGCTCAGAACGTGCTGACGGCGGCGCGCACGCTCCAGCAGGTCAATCAGCAGATCACTCAGCTTCAGAACGAAGCACAGATGCTGATCAACCAGGCGCGCAACCTCGCGAGCCTGCCTTACTCGTCGCTCCAACAGCTCCAGCAGTCTGTCCAGCGCACGCAGCAGCTCCTGCAACAGGCGCAGGGCATCGCCCTCAACGTCCAGCAGATCGACCGCGCGTTCCAGACCACATACGGCAACGCCTCGATGTCCGCCTCCGATCAGGCGCTCGTCACACAGGCGCGCGAGCGCTGGCAGAACACCGTCGGCGGCTTGCAGGACGCCATGCGCGTCCAGGCCGGCGTCGTCGGCAACATCGACACCAATCGCAGCGAGATGTCGGCGCTGGTCGGACAGAGCCAAGGCGCGACAGGCGCGTTGCAGGCGACACAGGCGGGCAATCAGCTCCTCGCGCTCCAGGCGCAGCAGCTTGCCGATCTTACAGCCGTCGTCGCTGCCAATGGCCGCGCCCAGAGTCTATCCGAGGCCGAGCGGGCGGCAGCGGCCGAGCAAGGGCGCGAGCAGCGCCGTCGCTTCCTCACACCGGGCAGCGGCTACCAACCCGGCAATGCGCGCATGTTCCCGAACGGCAACTGAGGGCACGGCGGTGGACGGAAAGATGCTCGCCCGGCTCGGCGCTGTCGTGTTCGTCGCGGTCGCGATCACGGCCACCGCGATCGAGATGACCCGGAAAGAGGAGGCGCCGGAGACCTGGCCGTCTGGCCGCACCGCAGAGGCGCCGGCCGATCCCCTGCGAGACGCATTGATCCGCTGCCAGGCGCTCGGCGAAGAGGGACCGCGCGATCCGGAATGCCGCCGTGCCTGGGCAGAGAACCGCCAGCGCTTCCTCGCACCCGGTGCCCGTCCCGCCGAGCGGTTGCCGGACATGCCGCCCGCACCGCGCGACGGCCGCACCCCTCCATCGCAGCGGACCTACGCGCCGACAGCGACACCCTCCGCACCGAACACTCCGCAACTCGACGAGGCGCGATAAAATCATGGGCGGCACCGGCGTCATCGATCACTTCCTTGAGGTTTTCATTCGCTACATCGACAGCGGGTTCGGTCTGCTCAGCGGCGAGGTCTCCTTCATCGCCACAACGCTGATCGTCATCGATGTGACGCTCGCGGCGCTGTTCTGGAGCTGGGGCGCCGACGACGACATCATGGCGCGGCTGGTCAAGAAGACCCTGTTCGTCGGGGTCTTCGCCTACATCATCGGCAACTGGAACAACCTCGCGCGGATCGTCTTCGAGAGCTTCGCCGGCCTCGGCCTCAAGGCAAGCGGCACTGGCTTCTCGACCGCCGATCTCATGCGCCCCGGGAAGGTCGCGCAGACCGGCCTTGATGCCGGACGACCGCTGCTCGATTCCATCTCCAGCCTGATGGGCTACTGGTCATTCTTTGAGAACTTCATCCAGATCGCCTGCATGTTCCTCGCCTGGGCGCTGGTCCTGCTCGCCTTCTTCATCCTCGCCATCCAGCTCTTCGTCACGCTCATCGAATTCAAGCTGACGACGCTCGCCGGCTTCGTGCTGATTCCCTTCGGCCTCTTCGGCAAGTCCGCCTTTATGGCGGAGCGCGTGCTCGGCAACGTCATATCGTCCGGCATCAAAGTGCTGGTGCTCGCCGTCATCATCGGCATCGGCTCGACGCTCTTCTCCGAATTCACTTCTGGCTTCGGCGGCGCGACCCCCACGATCGACGAGGCCATGGCGATCGTGCTCGCCGCGCTCTCGCTGCTCGGCCTCGGCATATTCGGTCCTGGCATCGCCAGTGGCATTGTCTCCGGCGGCCCGCAGCTCAGCGCCGGTGCCGCGGTCGGAACCGGACTCGCCGCAGGCGGCATGGTCGCGGCGGGGGCTGGCCTCGTCGGCGCTGCCGCATCCGGTGGCGCAGCCCTAGCCGGGGGTGCGGCCGCAGCCGCTCGGGGCGGCGCAGCCGTCGCGGGAGGAGCATCCACCGCTTACAGCCTCGGCGCAGCCGGCCAATCCGGCGCGGCCGGTGTCGCATCCGGTCTCGGTGGCGTCGCCCGCGCAGGCGGCAGCGCCGCTGTCTCGCCGCTGCGCCGAGCCGCGTCGCGTGCCGCCGAAAGCATGCGCTCCAGCTTCAATGCTGGCGGCAAGGCCGCTTTCGAAGCCACGGGCGGCTCATCCACCATGGGCTCGACCGGTAGCGACGCCGCTGGCGACGGCGCCGCGTCCGCAAGCTCCGGCGGCCCGCCGGCCTGGGCGCAGCGGATGCGGCGCTCCCAACGCATGACCCACGCCGTCCAGGCCACGGCCCACGCCGTCCGCTCCGGCGACGCCCATGGCGGTGGCTCTTCCGTCAATCTCTCCGAAGGCGATCGCTGATGTTCAAACGACCCTCCACCCACTACGGCAAAGCCCCCGAGCCGGAGACGCCTTACCAGCGCGCTGCCCAGGTCTGGGACGAGCGCATCGGCGCCTCGCGCGTGCAGGCCCGGAACTGGCGTCTCATGGCGTTCGGCTCGCTGATCCTCTCGGCCGGGTTCGCCACCGCGCTCGTGGTGCAGTCGGCGCGCGGAACCATCGTGCCGTGGGTGGTGCAGGTCGATCGGCTCGGTCAGGCGCAGGCGGTCGCACCTGCCGAAGCGGACTACCGTCCGACCGATCCGCAGATCGCTTTCCATCTGGCGCGCTTCATCGAGCAGGTCCGCAGCATTCCAGCCGATGCCATCATCGTGCGCCAGAACTGGCTGCGCGCCTACGACTTCACGACCGACCGCGGCGCGATGGCATTGAACGACTATGCCCGCTCGAACGACCCGTTCACGAAGGTCGGCCACCAGCAGGTCGCCGTCGACGTCTCCAGCGTCATCCGCGCCTCTCCGGACAGTTTCCGCGTCGCCTGGGTCGAGCGCCGCTACGAGAACGGCCAGCTCGCCGAGACCACGCGCTGGACCGCGATCCTGACGATCGTCGTGCAGGTCCCCCGCAACGCCGATCGGCTGAGGGCGAACCCGCTCGGCATCTACGTCAACGCCATCAACTGGTCACGGGAGCTTGGGCAATGAAGCCGTCTTTCCGTAAAGCCGGAAACCCGGCTTCACACACACTCGTATTCCCGGCTCTACGTCGAGCCGCACTCCCCGTTCTCCTGCTGACGACGACTGTGCTCGCCGGCTGCGCGACCACCAATCCGCCGCCGGAAATCTCCTACGACAATGCGGCCCCCGCCGTGCAGACGGTCGACCCACCTGCGCCGGTCACCGTGGTCGAGCTGCCTCGACCACTCCCACTGCCTGGCCAGTTGCAGCGCGTGGAGCCTTCGCGGCGCACGCCCGAGCCGACAGATCCGACTGCACGGGTGAACCAGGCTAATGCCGCAGCCCGCATCCAGCCGGTGCGCGACGGCTTCATCAATTCGATGCAGGTCTACCCGTTCACGCAAGGAGCGCTCTATCAGGTCTACACCGCCGTTGGGCAGATCACCGACATTGCGCTGCAGCCCGGCGAGCAGCTCGTCGGCTCCGGCCCTGTCGCCGCCGGCGACACGGTCCGCTGGATCATCGGCGATACCGAGAGCGGATCGGGCGCGACGCGGCAGATCCATATCCTGGTGAAGCCGACGCGGCCCGACCTGATGACGAACCTTGTCATCAACACCAACCTGCGCACCTACCACATGGAGCTTCGCTCGACCGAGCGGACCTACATGGCCTCGGTGTCCTGGCAGTATCCGCAGGACCAGCTCATCGCGCTGCGTCGGCAGAACACCGAGGCGCAGACCGCGCAGCCGGTCGCGTCGGGCGTCGACCTCGCCAACGTCAACTTCCGCTACGCGATCGAAGGGGACCGCGCACCATGGCGGCCGCTGCGCGCCTTTGATGACGGCCGTCAGGTCTTCATCGAATTCCCGCGGGGCATCGGCCAGGGTGAGATGCCTCCGCTCTTCGTCGTCGGCCCCGAGGGCAACACCTCCGAACTGGTGAACTACCGGGTTCGCGGGCACCACATGATCGTCGATCGGCTTTTCGCCGCCGCCGAGCTGCGCTTCGGTTCCGGTGATCGCCAGCGGCGCGTCCGCATCACCCGTACCGACGGGAGGCCGTCGTCGTGAGCGAAAACCCGCCCCGGAATGAGGAAGTGCCGGACGATGCGCAGCCGCTGACCGGCGAGCCGGCCAGCGCCGCGCCGATGCGGCTGCGCGCAGAGCCGCCCCGCGTCACCCGATTGTCGCGGAAGGTTCTCGCCGGCGTCGGCCTGGTCGCGAGCGTCGGCCTCGGCGGCGCCCTGATCTACGCGCTTCAGACCCGAGACGGTGGCCGTCCGAACGAGGAACTCTATTCGACTGAGAACCGCTCGACCGCCGATGGGCTCGCTGGTCTTCCGCGCGATTACAGCGGCGTGCCGCGCTTGGGTCCACCGCTGCCGGGCGATCTCGGCCGCCCGATCGTCAGCGCCCAGGATCGTGGACAGCCTGTGCCGACGCCAAATATGGCCACCCCGAATCCCGGTATCAGCCCGGAGGAACAACGCAGGCTGCAGGAGATCGAAACGGCGCGGACGAGCAGACTCTTCTCCGGGACCGAGACCCGCACCGGAGCGGGAACCCCATCACCCGCTATCGCACCTCCGCCGGCGCCCGCCCTGGCCAGCCTTAGTCTAACGCCTCCTCCTGCGACACCTTCCGCGCAGGACCGTCAGAACGCCTTCCTCAATGCGGCCGCCGATCGACGCACCGTCGCCGCCGATAGAGTCGCCGCACCGGCGTCGCCGAATATCCTGCAAGCGGGCGCCGTCATATCGGCGGCCCTGATCACCGGCATCCGGTCCGATCTTCCGGGCCAGATCACCGCACAGGTCACCGAGAACATCTATGACAGCCCGACCGGCCACATCCTCCTCGTGCCGCAGGGCACACGCGTCATCGGCCAGTACGACAACAATGTGCAGTTCGGGCAGAGCCGCGTACTGCTTGTGTGGAACCGGCTGATCTTTCCGAATGGCCGCTCGATCGTGCTCGAGCGACAGCCTGGCGCTGACGCCGAGGGCTATGCGGGCCTGCAGGACGGTGTCGATTATCACTGGTGGGATCTTGCCAAGGCGGCCGGGCTCTCGACGCTGCTCAGCATCGGCGCAGAACTCGCTGTGGGCAACGATGACCGCCTCATCCAGGCGATCCGCAACGGCGGCCAGGACACCATCAATGATGCCGGCCAACAGATCGTCAGGCGTCAGCTTAACGTTGCGCCCACGTTGACGATACGACCGGGCTTCCCGGTTCGGGTCATCGTCACGCGCGATCTCCTTCTCGAACCCTACGGAGGTTGATATGACCAAGCTGAAGCTCGGCGCGATCGTCGATGACAAGCCGATCAAGGCGACGATCGAGCTACCGGCGCCGCTGCACCGGGATCTCGTCGCTTATGCCCAGGTCTTGGCCCGCGAAACGGGGCAGCCGGTCAGTGATCCGGCGAAGCTCATCGCCCCGATGGTCCAACGCTTCATCGCCACAGATCGCGGCTTTGCGAAGGCCCGCCGCAACTTAAATTCACAATCTCTCTAAGCATGACTATGATTCAGATCGTAGTATTGGACATTGCGTTCGGAGACGTTCATTCCAATCACGATTCCTCTTCGACGCATAAAACACCGGCTGATAAGCGCCGCATACGATACGTTGCAGCGCATCACTAAGTGCTCTGTTAACTAGCCAAAGCATTAAATATTTCTAGTAATGACATCTCGATAGGGCGTAGTACGGATCTCGTACGACCCTTTCAAAGCTTCCAATAACCACACTATAGCAGGATCGGCCGCGCTTCTGGGGTGCCAAGCAGCCGCCACTTCAAAGCCTTTAACGTTGATTGGCGGTGAAAACATCCTCAGCGGCCATACCGTGCAGAATTGTGCGGCGATTCTGCGGGGCACAGTCATGATCAGATCGGAGCCAGCCAAAATTTCTGGGGCGACAAGATAATGCGGCAAGGTTAGGGCGACATGGCGTCGAAGGCCTTCCTTGCCCAAGGCGCGATCCACGTCGCCCTCCGCGCGTCCCACACTCGTTATCATGGCGTGCTGCTCTGCTACGAACGCTTCAACGGACACATCACCAGACAGTCGTGGATGCGCCTTACGCACAACCGACACGTAGCTGTCAGAAATCAGCCGCTCCAGATTCCGGCCGGGATGGAGCAGATCGACGCGCGAGATTGCGAGATCAGCGTCGTGGTTTGCAAGCCGCTCCTCGAAACGAGGATCAAACGGCAAGAGTTCCAGTGTGATCCCCGGCGATTCGTGTGAAAGCCGCATTGCCAGCGGCCCAAGTAGAACCATCACCGCGTATTCGCTCGCCAGAATGCGGAAACGACGTGAACTGTCGCCCGGCACGAACGTTCCAGGACGGTCGAACGACCGTGCAATCTCGTCCAGCAGCCCCGCGATCCTGGGGCGCAACTCTTCAGCCCGCGCAGTCGCAATCATTGCGTTGCCGCGCCGTATGAGAAGGGGATCATCCAGCAACCGTCGCAATCTCGACAGTGCAGCACTGGTTGCAGGCTGACTCAACCGCAGCCGTCGCGCGGCGCCCGACACGCTGGTTTCAGCGAGAAGGGCATCAAGGACCTTCAGCAGATTGAGATCAATGCCGTGAATATCCATTCAACGAATTCCGAAAATATGTCCAATCGATTTGATAGATATCATATTTCGGTGCACGTTGCCCGCAAAATGTGATGAGGATTGAGGTCATGCACTATAGAAATCTTGGGCGAAGCGGCCTGTCCGTCAGCCGTCTCTGCCTCGGGACGATGAATTTCGGCTGGAAGTGTGAAGAAAAAGAAGCGCATTTGATAATGGACTATGCGCTTGAGCGAGGCATCAACTTCTTCGACACAGCCGATATCTACTACTGGGGCGAGCATCGCGGAAAAACGGAAGAGATAATCGGTCGGTGGTTCGCGCAGGGTAGTGGCCGACGCGAACGCACCATTCTAGCCACTAAAGTCTACGAGCCTATGGGTGACCTACCGAACGAGCGTGGACTGTCAGCGCTTCACATTCGTAGAGCTCTCGACGCGAGCCTGAAACGTCTTCAGACAGACTACATTGATCTCTACCAGTTCCATCACATCGACCGAGCGACTCCATGGGAAGAGATTTGGCAAGCGATCGATGTCGCAGTTCGACAGGGGAAAATCCTTTATGTCGGCAGCAGTAATTTCGCCGGCTGGCACATCGCTGCCGCGCAGGCCGGGGCCAAGGCGGCGGGTATGCCGGGACTTGTGAGTGAGCAGTCCATCTATAACCTTATTACCCGCACGCCGGAACTGGAGGTGCTGCCCTCAGCCCGTCACCATGGTCTCGGTATCATTCCTTGGTCGCCTCTTCAGGGCGGCTTGCTCGGTGGCGTGCTGGCCGACGAGCAATCGGGCTTGCGGCGGCTGGATGGACGAGCAGCCGTTACACTCGAGCGCTACCGTCGGCAGATCGAGGCCTACGAGGCGCTCGCAGCGGATTTGGAACTAGCGCCAGCGACGCTGGCGCTTTCCTGGCTGTTGCACCAGCCTGACGTGACGGCTCCCATCGTTGGTCCAAGGACGCGCGAACAACTCGAATCCTCACTGTCGGCACTTGACGCAAGCTTGAGCGGAGAAGTTCTGGCACGCCTCGATGCAATCTTCCCCGGCTATAAACCCGCCCCAGAAGAATACGCGTGGTAGGGTGAGCGAGGCGATGTCGGAAGCTAAAAACCTAGCGCAACCAAGTAATACTATCGTAACTGCACGGCCGCATTCGTCTATCCAAGACGAACCCGAACGCGGGAGGGCATCTTCGCCATGGAATGAGGCAATATCACCAAATCGCGAGGAGACCGGGCAATATTCTCTGTATAATTCTCATACGCTGCAAGTCCACCGCGCACAAAAATCACCTTATTGCATGACACTAAGCATTTCGGATTTCGAACAGCGCGCGCAAGGAGCGCATCGCGCACGTTAACACTTTCAATAGGAGAATTTATGTCGCTTTATTCAGTTACTCACTCCATACGCATCAAGGCCGCACGCAAATATATTTGGGAGGTCCTCACGAGCCCCGATGCTGGCGAGCTTTGGCGAAACGCTCATTTCACAACCGGCTGGCAAGTTGGTGATGCGATACAGATAGAGGCTGTGATTGGAACGAAACGCTATCGCGACAAGGGGCGAGTTGTTCGGAATCAGCCGCATTCGTTACTTCAATACACCTATTGGTCCAGAGTTTCCGGTCTGCCCGACGTCCCGGAATCTTATTCGACAATCACCTTCAGTCTAACGGATGAAGGAACAGATACGATTCTGACGGTCGAGCAATTGGTACCTCCATCGCCGGTGCGTCGTGGCAAGGGATGGGAGATAGGCGAAGAATCCGGGCGGAAACACGTTGACTTCTACTGGAGAACGACACTCCCGGTCCTGAAACGGGTGGTCGAGAAGCCGGATTCGGACTGCGTGCAGCTAAAGTAAACACGCCGCCCGACATCATCAACGCGATGAAAAAATTGACCCTACTCACAGAATAGCGAGGTACGACCTGAGAAGCGACGACTAACAGGCGCAGAAGGATGGTCATCACGTCAAAAGCCGACGTAGCGGCTTTTCGACTGGAGAAAGAATCGTAATGAATCTGAAAAGATCATCCAGTAAAGGAAGGATGTTGGCTCCGGACGTAGCGCTCGATCTTCGTTATCTTGATGGTATCATATGTGCAGCGGAGATAGGTAGCTTCAGACGTGCCGCTGATCTTCTTAATATATCGCAATCGACGCTTAGTCGAAGAGTCCAGATGCTCGAACATCGGCTTGGGCTATTGCTCTTCGAGCGGACTCCAATGGGCGTGGTCACCACAGATGCAGGCGCTGCATTCATCCGTGAGGCCACAACGACCGCGCGACATTTTCGTCAGGAATTAGATAACATATCAAACGGACTGACTAATAATCAGAACGTCCTTCGTATCGGAACAACACTATCATTGACCGACTTTCGCCTTTCTTGTTTGCTCAACGCTTTTCGAGATCAACATCCTAGCGTCGAAATTCGATTTGAAGAGGCAAAATCAGCGAACATCGCTGAGTCAGTTCGTCGTGGGCGTCTCGACCTTGCGTTCGTGACGGGCAAACCGATATTGCCCGAGTGCGAGGCGATGACCATTTCCATGAGCCAACTATATGCAATTCTCCCGCAGAATCATCCATTGGCGGATCTTACCGAAATAAATGTCTCGGACCTCCATGACGAAATACTTATAATATCAGAGGAAGAGGCTGGACCATATATAGAGTCGGTACTGCAACGATCCCAAGAAGAACTGACGTGTAAGCTCAAATTATCGCGCCAAAGGGTGGGAAGAGAGAACCTTATATTTCTGGTGTCACGAGGCTTTGGACTCACCATTTTAACCTCACCAATCCGTCGTGACGTCTATCCAGATGTCATATCACGGCCCGTGGGTGGCGCGGCAGGATCGCTTCCGCTAAGTATTCTATGGCGAAGGGCGAATGATAACTCGGCGCTTCATGATCTTGTGCTGTTGGCACAGTATCGGATGGCGTCCCGAAAGTTCTTTGATCTTTCGACCTGTGCATGCGGCGAGCCCCGGAATGTCTGCTGATATGTGGCCGTCCACCCCCATCGATGGGATCACCGCCATCGGTAACTTGAGATTTCACGGTGTGATGGTGCGGGGTAAATGGGATGTCAAAAGTGGCTCGGATTTGACTCCGAATACCCGCAGCGGCCCAAGCCGCCTCGTCTGAAGGGAATTGGTTATGAGTTTCAGGTTGGGTGCATACGCTGTATTTATGAAGGACGGAGCGGTAATGCTCGTGCACCAATCCTCGAACACGTGGTCACTTCCAGGAGGCAGGGTCGAGCACGGAGAAGATCCGATCGATACGGTGGCCCGCGAAGTATTCGAGGAAACCGGTTACAAAGCGATTGTTGAACGACTCCTGGGCGTCGATTCAAGAGTAGTTCCCGCAGGGCAACGGGTCGTTTCAGGCGGAACAGATCATCACAACGTCGGCATATTCTATCAGCTGCGCATTATCGGCGGTCAACCACGACCTGAACCGAACGGTGATACCCGTGGTTCGAGGTGGATTCCACTTTCCGACGTCATCCTACTAAGTCGCTCATCCTTGGTTGATATAGGCATTGCTCTGGCAACGGTTGTTCCTTCAAATGGCCACGTACCGCCCATTGCTGTCGGCGGCTTAATTCAGCACTGAACCGGAAGACTTCACAATTTCAACGTCCCGTATTCCGAGCGGCGCAACCGCATCAAGATCATGTTTGGCCGCCTCAAAGACTGGCGTCGGGTTGCCACCCGCGACTACCGATGCCCGATGGCCTTCTTCTCCACCATCGCGCTCGCCGCCACCGTCATCCTCTGGCTCTAATCAACGAGCCCTGTCCCTAGGTCGCTAACGCTGGGTATGTTGCGGCCAAAACGTGAAATGCTCAAGCCGCTCATGCCCCGGCTCCAATGAGCGCTTTCAACACGCGGCCGCCCTCGCCAGCGAGCCATTCGGTGAGGGGCTTCAGAGTTGGAAGCCGGCGGCGCAGGTCCGGTATGTTCGCGTGCCAACCATCTCTTCTGCTAAATGCGACGCCCGCGGCAGCGATAGGCGAGCGTTCGATGACATCAACCGGAAGCTGCGCATAGGAGATGCTTCGGCCTACGACCCGGCTAATTGCAGTGGCGACCTCCGTATAGGTCAGCTCATCTCCGGCAAACTCGTAGGCCTGGCCTAGATATTCCGATCGCTCTCGGAACATCAGCGCGGCAAAGGCACCGATGTCGTCCACTGCGACAAACTGAACTGGGCGGTCCGGATCGGGAAAGGACACTAGGGCGTTGCCGGCGAGACCGCGGGCGGTGTTCAGCAGATTCTCCATGAAGGAAACGGGACGTATGACACTAACCGGCAGCCCGATGCCGTTGAGGTACTTTTCTATTTCCCATTTGCTCTCCCAAAGCGCTATGCCCGACTTGCGGTCTGCCCCACCGACCGAGGAGTAGATGAGGTGATTAACCCCGGCCGCTTTGGCCGCGTCCGCAACGGCTATACCCTGCCGCACCTCGTCTGAAGTGGTGAAGCCGTCGGCAGCATCCGAACTCTGAGTGCGCTGGACTGAGAAAACGCCGTAGACCCCTTGAACGGCGCGGTCGACGCTTCCTTGGTCATCAAGATTGCCAGGGACAAGTTGGGCGCCGGCTGTTTGCAAGGCTATCGCGGCTTCATTCGTCGGATCGCGCACCAGAGCACGAACATGCCAACCGTCCTTCAATAAATGGCGCGCGGCGGCATGGCCCTGTTTCCCGGTCGCACCGGTCACGAGGATCGCCCTGTCAGATTTACCCATCACTTCATCCCTTTACCCTGATTGACCTTGACCGAACCGACGTCAGAAGCCGCGGGCAATGCAGCCCCGGCGATCGGC
Organism: Rhizobium sp. AB2/73; assembly: GCF_020871915.1. NCBI lineage: Bacteria > Pseudomonadati > Pseudomonadota > Alphaproteobacteria > Hyphomicrobiales > Rhizobiaceae > Rhizobium > Rhizobium sp. AB2/73. Next base: position 3,916,572 of record NZ_CP067071.1, read on the forward strand.
ATGAGATCGCGAGCCTCGCCGAGGACACGGCCCTCTCCTAGATAACTTTCACAAACTCAGCGCACCCGTCCCTTCCCACTGGTCCGATCGCTCTACGCCCGATATATCAAACGGAGCGGCGATCCGCTTTCATTAACGGAGCGGCGCTCCGCTTGCAAGATAATGCGGCTGGCGCTTCAGGAATGGTGATGGCGATGCAGGAATCTAAACGGGCGATAGCTCAGATGTCGCAACGGCGATCCGATGCTCAGCGCAACCGGGCTAAGGTTATCGAGGTGGCAGAACGCATCATCGCGCGCGACGGAACCCACGCATCGCTAAGAGAGATCGCGCGAGAAGCTGGCGTAGGGCTGGGAACGCTCTATCGACACTTTCCAAAACGCGACGATCTGCTGCAGGAGGTTCTACGCAGCGGTTTCGACGATCTCGCCCAAATGGCAGGTCTTCTCTCGGCGTCCGAAGCTCCGCTGGAAGCCTTGCAGGAGTGGATCGACGCCTTCGTGGCGAAGACTTCCGCGCGACAGGACCTAACAGCGTCATTCGTCGCGAAGATCAGGGACCCGTCCTCCTCGCTTCACGCCTCATGCGCGAAGATGCGGCAGTCGGCCAAAATTTTGCTGGAGCGAGCGCAAGCAGAAGGCTTGATCAGAGCTGATTTGGAAAGCACTGAACTCCTGTCATTATGCGCGTCAATCGCATGGCTCGCCGATCAAGGGCACCTGTCCGCGAGGCAACGACGCCGCCTCCTCTCCCTGACGATGGAGGGTCTCAGGGCCTGCCCAAGCTGAGTGTTATGGAGACCTGCTCGTCACAATTCAGCCAACAGTGGCGCAGCCTCGGCCCCGGGGGGGCGACGTACTTTTCGAGGGTCGATACTATTCGCAGGTGGTCCCTGGAGCCGTGGATTGAGAATGGCACGTAAACGGCCAGACCTGTGCTTTGCGTGCGGAGTCGAGTCGATAGTCTGAGTAAGCATGCGAGAAAATTTCGGCGCCGAGACTTTCGGCGCTCGCAATCGGCCTCCCCGGATCATTACGTACGTCCCCACGAGAGTTGCCGACACCGCGTACGACGCCAATGAATTTGGAATGCGTATAGCGGGCGAACTCCTGAATCTGATGAATTATGCCCAATGCCGCGCCCGGATAGGTCTCCTCGGAGGCTAGCACCAATCCGATCCGCTTGCCCGACATGCTAGTAAGCACTTCTTTCGAGCCCGGATAGGACGCGGCGTAATAGCAAAAGCTCCTATCGAGGAACGACTTGGCCTGCCCCGACAAACCATACCAGTAGATCGGCGAACAGAGAACGACGCTATCCGAAGATAGGAAATCCTCGAAAAAAAGAGCGCGATAGCGGTCTGGTATTGTACATTCGCCACTCTGCTGGCGGCATGTTCGGCAGTCACGGAGGAAACTCGAGACATAGTCGTCGAGAATGCGAAGCGCGACTTGGGCACCTGTCGCTTCGGCTCCGCGTTGTACGGCTTGGGCAAGTGTGACCGTGTTGCCATCGCGGCGCGGACTGCCGACTAAGATGAGAAGCTTTCTGGCCATTCCGAGCGGTCCTTTCTAATCGAAGTACGGACGATCCAGCCGCGTCCGTTGACCGCTCAAAGTTGCCGCTTTACTATCACACTGGCAACTACCTACTATTTTGTTCTATACCAACCTTGAGGTAAGAATTGGAGCGATGTCTATCCGCAGACAACCCTACAACGATGGACTCGGGCCGGTGTTCGAAATCATCGGCGGAAAATGGAAAGGCGTGCTCCTGTGGGAATTGAACGCCGGCCCAGTCCGCTTCGGCGCACTCAAACGACGCGTAAAAGGTATCAGCGAGAAAATTTTGATCCAGCAACTCCGCGAGATGGAAGCCGATGGTCTTGTACATCGAAAAATGTTCCATCAGGTCCCGCCCCGCGTCGAATACTCTGTGACGCCGCTAGGCGCTTCTCTCAATGAGGCGCTATCGCCGCTGTGCGAATGGGGTAAATGCAATCTGGTTATCGAGGAGGGGAATCGAAAATTTCTCAACGAGATGGACACTCCTAGCGGCTGCAGGAATGACGAGCGGGAGATGACATGATGGCACAAATCATCGTCCTGCACGGCGCATCGAGCAGCGGAAAGACGACGGTCGCAAAGACGTTACAAAATCGCATTGAAAAGCCATTTTTGCATTTATCAATAGATCACTATCGCGATGCGGGGATTCTACCAATGAACCGCTTTCTAAGCGGGGAATTCGCTTGGAAGGATGCGAGGCAAACTATTTTCAATGGCTTTCACGCGTCGCTGGCCGCCTTCGCGGATGCGGGCAACAACATTATTCTTGAACATATTTTGGACAGCGATGGTTGGCTGGAAATGTTGTCCGATCTCCTTTCGGCCCACGATGTGTTTTTTGTGGCCATCCATTGCCCGCTTGACATATTGATTGAACGAGAAAAGCAGCGCGGTGATCGGCCTCTCGGCAGTGCGCAACGCGATTTCGAAACTATCCATATCGGCAAACGCTATGATCTCGAGATTGATGGCTCCGATGGTGTGGACGCTAATGTTGACCAATTACTGACAGTTTGGCGAAATGGTATGCGGTCTTCGAGTTTCAGATCGCTGCCTTTGGCAGTAGACTGCGTTTAAGAGCATAGTTTCCCGCGCCATCGCTCACGGCTAAATTGCGCTATGGGCGCATCGAACTGCGCTGCACTTGTCCAATTTTCTCTGGGACAGCGCGCCTCAGACTTGATCGAATAACAAGTACGTGAAATGGCCTGATCAGATTCAGAAAAGCGCGCCCGAATGTATTGTGACGATGAACGACCGTCGTTACGACGACTTCGAAAGCGCCCTCGTCATTCAACGCGCCCAGCAGTATCGACGCTCTGAAACCAAGGTGTCGATCATCCACACCGAGCACCAGTTCGTTTTCTGATCGAGATAGGACGGGGAAAAAGGCGATGGACTCGTTCTCGCGCGCGTTGCGTTGAAGTTCATCCGTCGTTTTCAAGCCAAAGCGAGCTACGGTCATATCGCGTGTCGCGAGGAACCCGTGGACCCACCACGCCGGACGGCCGAGGATCGCGTGCGCTACAGCTTCCGGGTCACGCGAGATTCCAGCACCGAAGGTCGGGGCAAAAGAATCAACCAGGTCGGCGCCGCGGTACCACCCCGCTATGCTGCTTTGAGCGGGCGGCGCCACCGACTTCACGCCGCCGACCGCGGTGCATAGACTTCCCGCCATGGCGCCGCTAGATCGCCATCACCGAGCCGCCATCAACCCGAAGATTTGTCCCGGTGATGAAGCTCGCCCGTTCTGACGCCAGGAATACGACCGCAGCAGCGACGTCCTCCGGATTACCGGGGCGGCCGACCGCGATATTGGGCCGCAGGGCCGGCTGAAATGAGCGGCCAGTTCGTCAGGCGAGAGTTTCTCTGCCCCTTCCTGCTGCGCCAGCAAATCACGCAGAATGGGAGTATCGACATAGGCTGGCGACACCACGTTCGCGAGCACGCCGCGGCTCGCGTACCAGAGCCTTTGGTCGAGCCTCTTGATGCGCAAGAAGCCATTGCTGACGATGTCACTGTGACGCTGATGTTAGCGTTGGAGCGACTTTCGCCGCTAGAACGAGCGGCCTTCCTGCTCCACGAAGTGTTCGACGTGGCGCTGACCGAGGTCGCGGTCGTGCTTCATCGTGAACCTGCCACCGTTCGGCAACTTGCTTCTCGCGCACGCAAGAATGTTCAGAATGCACGACCACGATACAGCGTCGGGGCGGCAGAGGCTGATGGAATTGCGCGCGCTTTTTTTTGCGGCTTCGCGTGACGGCGATGTCACCGCGCTTTCGGCGTTGCTTGCGCGCGATGTCGAGATACATAGCGACGGCGGCGGCAAGGTGCTGGCGTTCCGAGAAGTCATCCGCGGCTTGGAACGTGCACTGCGACTCTTCGTTTCCGCTCAGCGAAAGGCCGCGACTCCGCCCACCTTGCTGCGAACCGCAACTATTGACGGCCTGCCCGGGTATGTAAGCCTTGATTCAAATGGTGGGCTGCAAACAACAGCTCTCGGCATTCGCGACGGTAAGATTTTCGCGATCTATATCGTCAAAAACCCGAATAAGCTGACGCATATTGACGTTTAAGATCGCCGCTGCGGCCTTCGAGCGTCCGTCCGCACAGCATTCATCTAAGCGGTATTCTCAGGCCACGGTCTTGGTTTCTGGCTGGTCGGCGAAGGCCCAAGGCAACAGGTCGTCGAGCTGACTATTCGGGTGGCCATTGACGATTTTGGTGATGACGTCGGCCAGATAGGCAAGTGGCTCAACGTCATTGAGCTTGGCCGTTTCGATGAGCGAGGCGATCGTTGCCCAGTGTTCGGCCCCGGCGTCGGAGCCTGCGAACAAGGCATTCTTCCGATTGAGGGCGATCGGCCTGATGGAACGCTCGACAGTGTTGGAGTCGATCTCGATGCGACCGTCATCGATGAAACGGGTCAACCCGTCCCAGCGTGAGAGCGTATAGCGGATGGCTTCGGCGAGCTTGGTCTTCTGGCTGATGAGGGAGAGTTGTTTGGTCAGCCAAGGCGCAAGACTGTCGATGATCGGACGGCTCGTTTCCTGTCGGACGGCGCGGCGTTCCTCATGGGTGATGCCGCGGATATCGTCCTCGATTTTGTAGAGTTCGGCGATACGCCTGAGCGCTTCGCTGGCAATGGGTGCAGGACCGGCGGCCGACAGCTCATAGAAGCGCCGGCGCACATGGCTCCAGCAGAACGCCAGAGACACGCTGTTGCCGGCGGCGAGCGCGCGATAGCCCACGTACCCGTCCACCTGCAGGACACCGACGAATCCATCAAGATGCGCCATCGGGCGTTCGCTCTTGCGATCGGGCGCATAGACATAAATGACGCCGGGCGGATCGGCTCCCTGCCATGGCCTGTCGTCGCGAGCATAGGCCCAAAGCTGCCCAGTCTTCGTCTTTCCCCGACCCGGGTCGAGCACTGGAGCGGTCGTCTCGTCGGCGAAGAGCTTGGACGAGGCCTTCAGATGCTCGAGCAGCCTTTGATGAACCGGGCGCAGGTGCCAGGCGGCTCGACCGACCCAGTCAGCGAGTGTTGAACGGTCGAGATCGATCCCCTGTCGCTTGTAAATTTGCGCTTGCCTGTAGAGCGGTAAGTGGTCGGCATATTTAGAGACAAGCACCTGGGCAACGGTCGCCTCGGTCGGAATGCCACCCTCGATCAGCCGCGTGGGAGCTGGAGCCTGGACGACGACTTCCTCACAGGCGCGGCAAGCGTATTTGGGGCGGCGCGTCACCAGAACGCGGAACTGGGCCGGCACGATGTCGAGCTTCTCGCTGACGTCCTCGCCGATCCGGTGCAGGCCGTTGCCGCAGCAGGGGCAGTCATGGCTCTCGATGTCGATGACCACATCGATGCGCGGCAGATGGGCAGGAAGTGAGCCGCGGTTTATCCGCCGTTTTGCGACCCGCTCCCGGTGCAGATCACTGGATGCATGCTCCTTCTCCTCCAGACCGTCCGTCTCGACCTGTTCGGCTTCTTCGAGCCCAAGGAGAAGCTGATCCTCCGGAAGCGTCTCGGCTCTGCGGCCGAAGCGGTGGCGCTGCAATTCCTTGATGATCTGGCGCAGCCGGGCATTCTCCGCCTCGCGCGAAAGCACCATGGCTCTGAGCGCGTTCAGGTCGTCCGGAAGCTCGTCGGCCGTCATCGTCATGGAGCGACAACAGCATAAACCGGCGACCAAAACGAGGGCGTGGGTGAGCCTGATTCAATTGGTCGCATTGGCTATCCAGCCTTCTCCGGGGCGCGCGTCTCGATGGGCGCATGAACGCGCTTCCAATCCAGCCCCTCGAACAATGCCGAGAACTGAGCGGCCGTCAGGCGCATCGCACCATCCTGCATCTTGGGCCAATGGAACTCTCCATCCTCAAGGCGTTTGGACACAAGGCACACCCCGCTGCCATCCCAGAAAACCAGCTTGATCCGGTCCGCGCGCTTGGCCCGGAACACGTAGATCGTGCCGGAGAACGGGTCAGCACCCATCTCGGCCTTTACCAGCGCAGCTAGGCCCTCCGCGCCTTTGCGGAAATCGACAGGCCGGGTGGCGACCATGACCTTTACCGCTCCCGACGGCCCGATCACGACTGTGCCTTCACGGCTTGAATGACGGCGGCAATCGTGGCCGCGTCCGCTCCGGATGCGATCCTGACGAGCGTCCCGCCGATCTCCAATTCGATTGCGCCGCTGCTCGACTTCTTTCTCGATGCACGGGCCGGTTCAGGCTCTTTCGCCACAGGCTTCGTCGGCACATCCAGGATCGCCGGCGCAAACATTGGAACATCCTCGACATCAGGTACAGTGTCCAGCGGCTTCCGGGCGAGCCGACGCCAGGTGAACAATTGCTGCGGGGTCAATCCATGACGCCGCGCCACGGAGCAGACCGTCACTCCCGGCTCATAACTCTCCGCGACGATCTGCGCCTTACGCTCGTCGCCCCACTCGCGCCGCCGGCCGCTGCCTGTGAAAACCTCGAACCGCCGCACCGGCTCTTCATCGCTGGATGTAAGCGTAAGCTGTGAAATCGACATATGTCCAAGCCCTTGTTCGGGGCTCAACATCGTCAATCACGCACTGATCCGGAAGGTGCGGTCAAAACACCGCTTACTGACATCCGGCACCGTCGATACCTTCCAAAGTGCTCCGCTTCAGCTGGGTCACCTCCGCCCTTCGATGCTCGGCTCAAACTTGCCGAGCCATCTCGGACCGATTTAACTATTTGGCTGGATAGAAGCGTCCCTTAGAATTGAACGCCTTGAGTTAAGCCTCCATCAACCAGCAAGTTTGTTCCAGTAATGAAGCTCGCTGCCGGGCTGGCGAGAAAAATGGTGGCGTTAGCGACTTCTTGCGGTGTCGCCATTCTGCCCATCGGATTCTTTGAGAGCCATTTCGCGAACACATCTGGCATCTCTCGCTCGATGTGGTCCCATGACCCGCCGGCGAAATACACATTTCCAGGGGAAACCGTGTTGACCCGAATAGCGTCAGGCGCATGACGCGCCGAAAGAGCCTTACCGTAGTGGATCAGCGCTGCCTTGAGGACACCGTAAGGCTCAGCAAACATGTCGACCTCGCGGCCTGAGACGCTCGAAATCAGGACCACGGAGGCCGCCCCGGATGCCTTGAGGAACGGCAGGGCGGCACCTACCATTGTCACAGTGCCGAGGATGTCGGTATCGAAGGCTTGGCGCCAAGTGGCAAGGTCGCCGCCACCGGCAAGCGCGCTCACGTTGGGCACAACGATATCCACACCGCCCATACGCGCGCCCGCATCTCTGACCCAGGCCTCGACCTGCGTGGGATCAGTGACGTCCACCACACTACCGAAAGCCGATGCGCCGAGCGCCCGCTCGGTTTCGCGCACTCCGCTGTCGCCTCGCGCGCAGAAGCTCACCTGTGCGCCCTCAGCCAGAAACAGCTCGACAATCGCGCGACCGATCCCGCGCGACCCGCCGCTGACGATAACCTTCTTGTCCTCAAGTCCGAGATTCATGCCTTCACTCCAATGGTTGGGGGGTGACCTGCGACCAGCAGGACGCACCTTGTATTGATGGTTGATCAGCCGGAAGGTCGGGTTTCGGCGCCACTCAGCTGGCGCTCGCCAGGACCATGACTGGGATGGTGGGCAGGTTGACGACGGAATGAACAACGACCGCCGGCCATATGGATCCGCTGCGGCGAAACACTTCGCCAGCCGCCAATCCAGCGACGAACGCGGCGGGAAAAACCACGTTGATGCCGTGGAAGACGGCGAAAATCGTAGCGCCGCCGACCACTCCGACAACTGCTCCATATTTAAGCAGAGCGTTCGTAACGACGCCCCGGAACAGAAACTCCTCTCCAATCGGCGTGACAACGCTAAAGAGGAAAGTGGCGACGACGACGGTCCAAATTCCTCCGCTCGCGCCAGCCAAGTAGATATCTTGCGGTGTTCCCCTATCACCCGTGAACGAGATATAGGCGAAGATCGCCACGCCTTTGGCGACGAATGCTACGACGCCCAATGCGGCACCGATCCCGAGCCATCCCCACGTGGTGCGGCGTATCCCGAAATATCGCCATGAACGGCTGCGGAGAAGAAAAGCCGCGAAAAAGCCGGCCAAACCGCCGATTCCGGATAGCGCGGTAAAGATCAACCCGAGCCTGACAGGGTCCATTCCCAGCTGCGCAAGGGCTGCACCTCCGCCAAGGCCGACAATCGAAATTCCGACTAAGCCGATGGAGATCTCCGGCCACCCTGGACGCGCGGAGGGGTTACGAGCGATATTATTGGTCAAGCGCCAACACCCACTTGAGGCTCTCCACACCACCGCCCGTCATGGACCGATCGACGATCCCGCACGAACCGCTCCGCGAGTTGGCACAACGGCGCAGATGAGTGACGCTGTGAAGTTGCGGCAACGGGTAACGTAGGCATTGGCGTCTCTCCTGTAAGGATAAGGCACATCCGCGCGGCTGCGAGCCGCACACTTTTGACTTCATGATATTGGATCGGCCGATGGGGAGAGAAGATCAGCGAATGGCAAACGCCAGTTTCAGCAAGGCGAACGCCCGAGCTCGAGGATCGGCGACACTGACCGTTGCAAACGCCCTCGATGAACGGGCATGGTAACGCAGCATCATCGGGCAATGGCGACCTCGAGGTCACACGGGGTAGACCTTGCAACGGACCGGATTGCTAGCGCGTAGGACCATGAGAATGCCGGCCGTGCGGGCATTTCCCGTTCTATCGGGCGATGGCTCTTTGCAACGCGCGCTTCAAGTTCGATTTGACAATGATGAGATGAAACGGCCTTACCAGCTTAAGATAAATTCGCCCCAGCGCGCTGCGACTGTGTACGATCGTGGTCACGAATACCTCGGATTCAGTCGCGTCGCCGGTATTCTGAAGCACTATCGATGTCTTGTAATCAACATGCGGGTCTTCCAAACCAAGCACGACTTCATGGGCCGTCAAGCTGAGGATGCGAAAGAAACTGACATACTTACTGCCCACAGCCTCTGCATCGTGCCGAAGCGCTGCGGTTGTCTTCAATCCGACGCGTGCTGCAAGTTTGTCCCGTAACCAGAACAGCCCACGAACCCACCACGCGGGTTGGCCGAGGACGGTCCGCGCAACGTGTTCCGGGTCGCGACGCATGCGCGCAGGTAACGTCGCTGCAACGGTGTCAAACAAGTCAGCATCCTTGGAGATGCTCAAGATGCTGCATCCGACAGGCGGCGCTGCTAGCCTAACACTGTCCTGTTTCCGCGAATGATGCTTCATCACGGGAGCACTTTCTACCGGTTCAGCCTTTCGCCAGCAGAAGGCGAAGTCCCGCGTAAGCGAAGAAGACCGCGGCCGCGCCTTCGAAGCAGCGCCGTACCCGTCTATAGGCGCTGATCATGGGTGCTGATGAGAACAGAACGGCGTAGCCAAGGAAGATCATTATACTTAACAGTAAGCTGCCGACGAGCATGAGCGGAAACACATGCGGCGGCACGCCCGGCTGGACACCGAGCGACATGATGGAAACCCAGGTGAGAACGGCCTTTGGGTTGCTGAGATGCAGGAAGACGCCCTTACGATACAAGGCGCCATACCGTTTCGGCTCGATACCGCGAGAGAAGTCCATTGCAAGACCGCCGGCAGTCAGTGCCGACTTTGCCGACTTATAGGCAAGGAACAGGAGATACATTCCTCCAATAATTCGGATACCCCACATCGCGTTGGCGTAGGTCGCGAGAATCGCAGCAAGCCCTGCAGCTGCAAGTATCGCCCATGTCATAGAACCCGTGAGGATGCCCGCCACTAATGCGAACGCCGACCGGCGGCCGTGCGCCATCGCCGTTCCCATAATGGCCATGGTGCTGGGCCCGGGGCTGGCGGTCACTAGAATATAGGCGGACCATACCGGCAAAAGGTACTGTAGAGCCGTCATCCTAACGCCGCCATTCCAGACCACCACTGCGTTCGATCGCGTCGATAAGCCGATGGAGCTCGACTGCGTCATCGAAGGTCGGACTGAGGTGGGTGCCAGCGTTTATGTCTGAGGCGAGCCGGGCATATGCTAAGGCTACGCTCTGCGAGGCCTCGTCTACGAACCCGTCCGCGCCATAGGACGCGGGGATATCCAGTTCTCTCAGCGTTTCCGTGCCGGTCGCCCCCCTCAGCGTGAAACCTCCAAAGCCAACGTAGCCGACCGGGCTGGTAAGGACGATATCCCCGTCTGTGCCGTTGATCTCGAAATGGAAGTTGGTTCCTCGCGAAAGCCCGCCCCGGAAATGAACGGCGACGACCGCCCCGTTTTCCAGTGTGCCGTTCACTACCAGTTGATCCGGCACGGACATGGGAAGAAACTTGCCCGTCTCTTCGATCTGGACAGTCTTGCGCCGTGTGGCAAACGCCGCCCTCACATCAGCGAACCGACTGTCGAGAACATGGAGCAGGCCATCGACGGAGTGGGCGAACATGACGTTTTGCAGGCCAATCCCGTTCTCTGGCTTGAGAGTGTAGGCATACACCTCGCTCATGGACTCACCGAGAATGAGGCCGGACCCTATCATGGTGCTGGACAGTACCTCACCGACAAAGCCATTGCTGATCAAATCCCGCATGTAGGCAAATGGTGGGGCGGCCCGTGCTTGAAGCCCGATCGCAGACCTCACGCCCTTCGAGCGAGCCAGATCCCGCATCTTGATGGATTCGCTGAGATTGATGCCAAGGGGCCATTCGCAAAACACGGATTTACCCGCTTCGATGGCGCGTGTGACCAGTTCCTCGTGTCGCATGACCTTGACTGACACCACAACCAGATCGACCTCGGGATGGTTAACCAACTCGTCAGTCGTATTCAGCGCATAAGCCACATTGTTCTTTCGCGCAGCAGCAACGGCGATGTCATGATCATGATGACTTATCGCTGTGAGCTGAAACTGAGGTAACTGTTTCAGCGCAGGAATGTGGGCGGTGGTAGCCCAACCTCTGTCTGGGTGGACGCCGATAATACCGACGCGTATTGGGGGGTGTTCCATGGGCGACAACCGTTGTTGGCGATCTTAATAGCGAAGCCGTTGCGGTCGGTAACAGGCCGACCGCGACGGCAGGCGCGGGTCAGGATGCTGCGGCCTCGAGTGCCGGCTCAAAGCGCGCGGAGAAGTCATCGATGGTCGTTTGCCCCTGGTCGACGGTAAGGGTGGGACCGGCGAGGACGATGTTCAGGTCGGTGATCCCGATCAAACCGAGCACCTGGCGCAGATATGCACTGGCGACGTTGGCGCTCTCGAAAGGCGCGCCCGGCGAGAAGTCGCCACCTGTTGCGATGATGACGGTGACCTTCTTGCCGGTAACCAAGCCTTCGTAGCTCGGGCTGAACGTGACGCCGACGCGAAGAACATGGTCTACCCAGGACTTGAGAACGGCCGGAATCGAGAAGTTGTACATCGGTGTGGCGATGAGGATCTCATCCGCGGCCTTCAGCTCGGCGATCAATTCGTCAGATACACGAATTGCCTCGACCATTTCCGGCGAGTGCTGTTCTGGCGGTGTGAAGGCGCCGCCGATCCACGGCAGGCTGATGTATGGAACGTCGGTCGTGGAGAGGTCACGCACGGCGACATCGCCGCCGTGAGACGATTGCCACTTTTCCGTAAACCGCTTGGCCAGATTACGAGATACTGAATATGGACCTCGGGGACTTACTTCGATGACAAGAAGATTGGACATATTTCACCTTTCGGCTGGTTGGAGCGGTTCCGTTTTGTCAGGTGTGCGGAACCATGATCGAGGCCTAAAGATCGAACTCAGCCGCTAGATAATGAAGGTGGCAGAACCGAAACCGTCCGTTGCGCTCACGCGAACGCAGAGCGCGCTCGGCGGTGGTTTTTCAGGCATATCCGAGACCGTCCGGCCGGCGGCATATGCCGTGCTCAACCGCCAAGCTTACGCAACTTTTTGGGACGTTGAGACGCGACGAGGAAGATCGCGAATGCTCTGCGGGTCTGCGATGCTGGAAGGCCGTCCAGGCGACTAAGGCCAAGACCACGGTAACCGACACAATGTCTCGGGGCGTTCGTTGGACGCGCGCGCGACCGCCGCCGCGTAATTGAATGCTTCGCCGCCTACTATGCGTTAACGTCGACAACGGTGCGTCCACGCACCTTTCCTTGGAATATCTCGTCGACAATATTCGGAACATCGGCAAGGCCGACTACCTGTGTCATCGCAGCAAGCTTACTTAGGTCGAGATCCTGCGCGAGGCGTGACCACGCCGCCAGTCGGACCTCCTTGGGCGCGTTTACGGAATCGATCCCAGCCAGCGTGATGTTCCGCAAGATGAACGGGAGGACCGATCCAGGAAGGTCGACACCTTGAGCAAGTCCGCAAGTCGTCACCACGCCGCGATACTGTGTCTGCGCAAGCAGGTTCACCAGCGTGTGGCTTCCAACGGAGTCGACCGCGCCAGCCCATTTCTCTTGCGCGATGGGGCTGCCCGATTCGGATAGGGTACGGCGGTCGATAATCTCCGCTGCACCCAACGCACGCAGATATTCCTCCTCCTCAAGTCGCCCTGTCGATGCGATCACGCGGTATCCCAGCTTCGACAAGATCGCGATTGCAACCGAGCCGACGCCACCGTTTGCTCCGGTCACAACGATATCGCCTCGCGCGGGATTCAGTCCGGCATGTTCCAAAGCCAGCACACTGAGCATCGCGGTATAGCCCGCCGTCCCGATTGCCATAGCGTCCTTCGTTGACAAATTCTCCGGGAGCTTCACAAGCCAATCGCCCTTGACGCGGGCTTTCTGGGCATAGCCGCCATGATGAGTTTGGCTTAGCCCCCATCCGTTGAGGACGACGCGATCTCCGACCGAGAAACCATCATTCGAGGATGTCTCAACCGTACCGGCCAGATCAATCCCGGGGACAAGTGGAAACGCCTGGATGACCTCTGCTCGTCCACTGATCGCCAGCGCGTCCTTGTAGTTGACGTTCGAATACTCAACGGAGATCGACACATCGCCCTCCATCAGAGTCTCGTCGTCCATTTCGACGATATCGGTCGAAATTTCATCGTGAGTTTTAGAAGCCAGAAGTGCTCTGAACATCGGTGCTCTCCCATACAGGTTGAAGGCCCCGCGGAGATGCGCGCGTGGAGCCGCGATCAAGCCGTCACGTTAGGACAAAGCGGACCGACATTGGAGGCAAGGTTAGGGCAACCGCTTGTTGCGCCTGCGCGAACGACGGCACCGGGTTAGAGGTGAATGGCATGTCAGGAGCGTGCCTATTTCCAAACTAGCCTTCACTGCCGTTGGTTCGAGCCCGCGCGGATGCCTGGGAGAGGTAGTCCCAGTCAGGCTCCGGTCCGAAGCGCGCGGCAAGAGCATCAATGAAGGCTCGGGTTTTTGCTGGTGGGGGGCCGGGAGGGCGGACAGCGAACAATGCCTGCTCGATCATTGGGAACGAGGTAAGGAGCGGGATCAGCGCCCCACGCTCGATCGCCCCCGCCAGTACGAAAGTCGGCAGAGCCACTATGCCCATCCCGGCGATCGCCGCCGCCACAATTGTCTCGGCATTGTCGGAGCGCATTCGGCCAGCGACGCGAATCGAGGTGACGCGATCCTTTCCTCGAAACCGCCACAGGTCACCCCCGGGCACGCCATAAATGATGCAATCATGCGCGGTGAGATCCCGAGGCCGCTTCGGCGCTGTGAACTTGGCGAGGTAATTCGGGCTTGCAGCCACGCTGATACGCATGGGCGCGATGCGCCGAGCGATCAGCGTTGAATCTGGTAGAGCGCCCATGCGAACTGCCACGTCGAACCCATCAGCGAGGATGTCGATCCGCCGATTGGTGAAGGAGGCGTCCATCTTCAGCTTCGGATGATCCCGCATAAAGTCCACGAGAAAATCCGCCAGGTGCGCGGTCCCGAAGGCAATTGGCGCCGTGATGCGCAGAACGCCCGTCAGCTCACCCGTGCTCCGCGCGACGTCGCGCAAAGCTTCGGCGAGCTCGCCAAAGGCACTGCCGGCACGAAACCGAAGCGCGTCGCCTGCCTCCGTGGGGGTAATGCCTTTGCTACTACGGGTGAACAATCGAGTGCCAAGGCCCTCTTCAAGCCGGGCGACACGTCGGCTGACCACCGACTTGGAAGTTGCCATCTCAACAGCGGCGCCGCTGAAACTGCCAGCCTCGGCTACGGCTAGGAATGCCTTCACATCATCGAGGTCTGTCATCGTTCCTCCACACGCAACACGCTGTCCTTCTGCGGCATGCCTTCGACTAAAAAATGCGAACGAACGAGTCGCTATTCAAGAGCAGTTGCAGCTGAGGGAAGACCAGAGGCGCTCCCGGCTAGAGCTAACGCGGCTGCGTCGTCGGTTCGTTGAGGAAACGGCCTCGTTTCCATCGGGCGTCTTCCCGGCGAGAGCCGGCGAAAAGCGAAGCTGCTTCAAGAAGAGCGAGCTCCTGCAAAGAATTGACTGGTAAAGCGTGCATCATGGCTTGAGCAGAACCGCCCCTCCCGCCGTACCATCTTCCAATGCGGCGTGCGCCGCCGCCGCATCTCGGAGCGGAAAGATTTGCGGCGGCGGGCTTGATCACGCCGGCAATCACTGCGTCGAACACCGCATTCGCGCGGCGGTGATATTCCGTCAGATCAGTCGCATGAGCCGCCAGGCCGGGACGGGTAAGGAACAGGGAACCCTTGGTGTTGAGGGTCGCGACCGCGACGGGGTCAGGTGCTCCGCCGGAAGCTCCGATCGACACCATCATTCCGCGCGTTCGAAGGCTATCGAGAGAGGCTGTGAACGTGGGCCTGCCAATGCCATCGTAGACAACATCGGCCTTTTGGCCGTTGGTGAGGCCGGCAACCGCAGACGGAAGATCGCCCGCGCCCCAGATAAGCACTGCATCGCAACCAGCCGCCTCCGCGCGCTCCACGCTCGATTTTTTGGAGACCACCCCAATGACGAAGGCGCCCATCGCCTTCGCCCAAGATGCCATAAGCTGGCCGAGTGCCCCTGCTGCACCGTAAAGCAGCACGACACTACCGGGGCGAACGGCGTAAGTGCTGTGCAGCAAGTAATGCGCGGTAATACCCTTGAACAACACCGTGGCGCCAGTTTCGGTACTGATCTCATCGGGAAGCCGAACGAGGCGGTTCGCAGGATAGAGGCGGCCACTGGCGTAGCTGCCGATCGGACCCAGCATGTAGGCGACGCGATCATCTACGGCCACGTTCGCAACCCCCGCTCCGATTGCGACCACGCGACCGGCCCCCTCAAGACCGAGACCACTGGGCAGCGGTATCGAAACCGCCCCGTTGCGCTGTGTGACATCAAGATAATTGACGCCGATCGCCTCCTGCTCGAGCCAAACCTCGCCTGCGCCAGGCTTCGCTTTCACGGTTGGCTCGACTGTAAGCACGTCGGGGCCTCCCGTCTGTGTCAGACGTATCGCAACGGTCATGCGCCACATGGAAGCGGCCACCGATGGGATAGGCGAGCGCGTGCACCGCAGCTACTGGTGAGTTGGCAAACGCTTGACCCGCCAGGAACGAGCCCAACAGCATCGAGCTGCGCGCATCCAGATCGGCGCCATGATCAACGACCCGGCGAAGATTGCCACCCAACAAGCGTAGCGCTTGCTGAGCAAGCCCTTGCGAGATCGGGTTGCGGTTTGACGATGCGGATGTGTAGGCCTCGATGGCGTGGACCATTGCATCGATCCCGGTGGCAGCCGACACAGCTGGCGGCAGGCCTAGCGTCAGCTCGGGATCAAGCACCGCCGCATCAGGCAGCAGATGAGGTGAGATGACGCCCTTCTTTGTCTGACCGACCACGAGGATCGCGACCGGCGTCGCCTCGGAGCCGGTGCCGGCGGTTGTTGGGACAAGCACCAGCGGCAAACGTGGCCCGGTGGCGACATTCACACCATAGACCTGATCCAGGGTTTGGTTGCTGCCGACCGCCAGGGCGACCACCTTGGCAACGTCCATGGCCGAGCCGCCGCCAAAGCCGACGACACCGGTTGCCGACATGTCCTTGGCCATGGCGGCGGCGGCATGGACATTCTCGTCCGGCGGCTCAGGCAAGACACTGTCGAAGACAGAAGCAGTTGCGCCAGCTGTTCGAAGGCCTGCGATGAAAGGGTCTGCCAAGCCGAGGCGGCTGATACCCGCGTCGGTGACGAGAATGACCCGAGGGCCAAGCAGGTCGGCGATGTCGTTGGGGAGCGCGCTCGATATGGCCGGACCGAACCAAACTGCTCTCGTGGAATGAAACGTAAATGGTCGCATGGACAGCGGCTCCTCTCGCGCTGGGACGCACAGTGCTCTCAGAGCGCCGAGATCCTGAGCTTCCGCAGGATCTCGGCGCCGCATGCAGGTCAAAGATCCGGGCGCAGCTCTCTGACGGTGCTTACACTTTCCAGCTGAGACGCGACTGCCAGGATCGTTGACTCCGCCTGCCAACTGCCGACGATCTGGACGTTAATCGGCAGACCTTCCCTGCTCGTGCCGAACCGCATGGAGACTCCCGGCAAGCCGGTGACGTTGAGCGGCACGGTCGCGCCCTGCAGGTAGGTGGCGTCGACCGTCTGACCATTGATGACGAACTCCTCCTGACCATGCTTGTGGGCTGGGAGGGGCAGCACCGGCGTGATCAGCGCGTCGAACTTCTGGAAATATTCGGCGAAGCCATCGCGAAGACGCTCGGCCGCCTGTTCGGCTTCGACGTAGTCCGCCATGGAGGTGTCGGGCAGCGACAGCATCGTCTTGGACATCTTGTACATCTGGTCTTCGTGGCCGGCGGTTGCCTCCGCGAAGGCTGACTTCATTTCCATCACGTGGATGCGGTTGAAGACGTCGAGCGCGAAGTTCTTTTCGAGCGCGGGAATGCGGACTGGCTCGACATGCAGCCCGAGGCTTTTGAGCGCTTCGGCGGCTGCCTCGACCACTTTGGCGACTTCGGGGTCGATCGGCCCGAAGCCCGGTTCGACCAGCCAGCCCACCCGAAGCTGCCTATAGGGCTGACGGCCGATGCCGGCGTCGAATTGAACTGTGCTCGTTGAAAAGGCGTCGTGGCCGTCCGGACCGGCAAGCTGCGAAAAGGCGAGCGCCAGATCGCGGATGCTGCGGGCCATTGGTCCCACGTGCCAGAAGCGGCGGGGCGCACGCGGATAAATGCCTGTCATCGGGACGCGGCCATGCGTCGCCTTGATGGACGAGATACCAGTCTGGGCTGCCGGGCCGCGCACCGAGATGGCGAGGTCCGTGCCGAGGCCGATCGGCGACATGCCCGCCGCGATGGCCGCCGACTCGCCGCCGCTCGAACCACCCGGCGTCCGCGTCAGGTCCCAGGGATTGTTGGACCGGCCGGTAAGGAGATTGTCGCTTTCGATCCAGTAGGAGAATTCGGGAAGATTGGTCTTCGCGAGGAGGATGCCTCCGGCCCTCTTCATCCGTGCGACGCTGGTTGCGTCAGCGTCGGGCATGCGGTCCTTGAAGACCGGCGAGCCACGCTGCGTCAGCACGCCGGCGGTATCGATCGAGTCCTTGACCGTGAACGGGACGCCGTGAAGGACACCAAGCTCGTCACCCGCGCGGACCGCGGCGTCCGCCGCTTCGGCCTTCGCAAGAGCGTCATCGGCAAGCGTGACGATCGCGTTGATCTTCGGATCCACGGCCTGGATGCGATCCAGATGCGCCTTGACGACCTCGACCGCGGAGACTTCACGGCTGCGGATCATGTCAGCGAGCTTCGTGGCGTCCGAATAGATGATGTTCTGATGCATGGCTTTCTCTCTGTCTCGGGCTCCGTCACGATCCATGCGCAGCCTACCTGTCATTCGTTAGGCTGATATAAATCCTTTATTTTTTGCTCGTCAACCCCTATCTAACACTTGGTAGGTAAGAGCCGCTAAATCTGAGGCGCGGAGATGACGACGAATTCAAAGGAAGCGATCCTGGCGTCTGCCAGGGAGATCGCTCAATCACATGGCTACAGCGGGCTAAACTTCCGCGATCTCGCAGCCCAGGTCGGGATCAAGGCGGCGAGCATCTATCATCACTTTCCCAGCAAGGCTGGCCTGGGTGCAGCGGTTGCGCGCCGTTATTGGGAAGATACTAAAAGCGAGCTCGACACCTTGCTCGACGACTCGGGGGACCCGATCAGCGCACTCCGGGAGTATCCAAAAATCTTCCGACGATCGCTTGAGAGCGACAACCGGCTTTGCCTCTGCAGCTTCATGTCAGCCGAATATGATGATCTTCCGCAGGAGGTAACGGCAGAGGTTCAGACCTTCGCCGAGATCAACGTGGCTTGGATCAGCAAGGCGCTTGTCGCGGCCGGCGCTGCGCGCCCGGAAAACAGCGAAGCCGAGGCACGCGCGATCTTCGCAGCGGTCGCCGGTGCTCAGCTCATGGCGAGAAGCCGTTCGGACATTTCGATGTTCGACGCATTGATCGAAAGCTATCGGGCCAAAGGGCTCCTGCCGGCTTAAAACGTAGCCGTCCCCGGCCCCTGTCGGCGCTCAGCTAGACGCGCCGCCGGCGTTCGCCTGGCTTATTGCGCAAGGCGGCTCAGCGGCATCGCTCTTCGCTCGGTTACGCCAGGACCGTGAAGGTCTAACGAAGGATGGTGCGGGTGGTCGGAATCGAACCGACACTCCTTTCGGAACCGAATTTTGAAGGGAGTCGCGTTTACTGAATGCGTCCCCTCGTAGCGATCCCCCACACCTTTCGAGCTTGTCTATCAGCGCGTGTTCGCCCCTATGCTGCACCTAGCAGTTAGGAAGAACCCCGCCGATGTGTACGCTATAGCCCGAAAACACCGCACGGCGTTCCGAATGGGCTTCCAGTATCAGCATCTATCATTCTCAATCGCCTCAGCAATCAGGAGATTGAGCATGGCAAAGATCGAAACTACGCAAATTCGGAGAACAATCCGGCGGCAGCAGTTGCGCGAGATGGTGCCGATGGCTGACAGCACTATTTATGAAATGGAGCAGCGTGGCGAGTTTCCCCGTCGGTTCGCGCTCTCGCCGCGTTGTATCGTCTGGGACCTGGCCGAGGTCGAGGCGTGGCTAATGGCACGGCGGGCCGCCCCGATCCGTCGAGCACAGCACCCTGACGTCACCAAGCGCAAATCCCGCCCGGTCAAAGGGCGGGATCCAATTCCATCAAGGGCATAGCTTGCGGCAAAAGCGTGGGAGCATACTTCCGGCCGTCGATCCAGGCGTCCACGGTATCCGCCCACTGCTGCATCATATGCCGGCGCTGCACCTCATACTCGGCCTTGTTGTAGACACCGCGCGACGAGCGCCCATCCTCGTGCGCCAGGCACTTTTCGATCCAGTCGCTGTTAAAGCCCAGCTCATTTAACAGCGTCGACCCCGTGCGCCGCAGATCATGGACCGTGAATGGCTCCAATGGCAGCCCCTCCTTCTTGGCTCGCTCGACGACGGCGTAGGTGATCCGATTGAAGGTCGCGCGAGACATTGGCGCGTCCGCGTCGTACCGGGACGGCAAAAGATATCGGGAGTTGCCGGAACAAGTCTTGAGCGCGATCATGATGTCTAACGTTTGTCGGCAAAGGTAGACGTTGTGCGGCTTCGATCGCTTCATGCGCTCCTTCGGGATGGTCCAGACGGCGTTGTCGAAATCGATCTCGTCCCAAACTGCATCCTGCAACTCGCTCTTCCGGACCATGGTGAGGAGGTAGAGCTTCATACCGAGGCGGATCGTTGGCAACGTCGCAACATGCTCGAGTTGCTTGAACATAATGCGGATCTCTGCCGGCGAAAGCGCGCGGTCCTTTGGCGTAAAGGTAGCGATCGAGGCTGGACCGACGTCATCGGCCGGATTGGCGACCTTCTCGCCGTGCAGAATGGCAAAGCCGTAGATCTGCTTCAGGATATCACGCACATGGATAGCAGTTGCAGGAGCACCCCGTTCGACGATCTTGCCGCAGTGAGCGCGGAGATCATCCGGTGTGATCTCTGTCAGGAGACGATTTCGCCAGACGGGCATAAGTTCGCGTTCGAAGATGGAGCGACGCATCGCGCGCGTGCTGTCGGCCATGGTTGCGTTGGTCAGCCACTTCTCGCCGAACTGGCCGAAACTCTTTGCTTCCTTGATCCGGCGCTTCTCGCGCTGCTTCTCGATGGCGGGAGACCGCCCCTCGGTGATCGCGCGCCGCGCGTCGATGCATAGCTCGCGAGCCCTGGCGAGCGATATTCCGTCACGGGCATATCTGCCGAGATAGATGGTCTCCCGCCTGCCGTTCAGCCGATAGTCGAGCCTGAACGAGATGGCCCCCGACGGCGCGACGCGCACATACATACCGTCACGATCGGAAACCTTGTACATTTTGGCTTTTGGTTTCAGACACTTGAGTGCTGCATCGGTCAACATTTCGGGCCTCCTTGCGTAAAAGTACCGTCACGCGGTTTTTGCAGGCCGATGGCGTCGAAAATGCTTGTATTTCAGCGCATTAGTTCGAAAAAAGTACCGTCATTGGCCTCGTTTGACCTGACGGTACTTTCGTTTTTCCGATTGATCAATGGGGGCAAGGCCCGTCAGCGAGGCCGCCGAACGCGAACTATGCCCACCGATAGATGTCGATAGGAATAGGAGATATTTATTTTTGTTTTCAGTATGTTAGATCGTACCGCAGCGTAGATTCGGCGGCGTTCGGAGGGGCCTGAATCATTCCCACTCGATCGTGCCGGGCGGCTTCGAGGTGACGTCGTAGACCACGCGGTTGATGCCGCGGACTTCGTTGATGATACGGGTCGCGGCGCGGCCGAGGAATTCCATGTCGTAGTGATAGAAATCCGCGGTCATGCCGTCGACGGAGGTGACGGCGCGCAAGGCGCAGACGAATTCGTAGGTGCGTCCGTCGCCCATGACGCCGACGGTCTGGACTGGGAGCAGCACGGCGAAGGCCTGCCAGATGGCGTCGTAGAGGCCGGCCTTGCGGATTTCGTCGAGATAGATGGCGTCGGCTTCGCGGAGGATTTCCAGCTTCTCGCGGGTGATGCCGCCCGGGCAACGGATCGCCAGGCCGGGACCGGGGAAGGGATGGCGGCCGATGAAGCTGTCGGGCAGGCCGAGCTCCTTGCCGAGCACGCGCACTTCGTCCTTGAAGAGCTCGCGCAGCGGCTCGACGAGCTGCATCTTCATGCGTTCCGGCAGGCCGCCGACATTGTGGTGCGACTTGATGGTGACCGAAGGACCGCCGGTGAAGGAAACGCTCTCGATGACATCGGGATAGAGCGTGCCCTGGCCGAGGAAATCGGCACCGCCGAGCTTCTTGGCCTCATCCTCGAAGGTCTCGATGAAGAGGCGGCCGATGATCTTGCGCTTGGTTTCGGGGTCGGAAACGCCCTCGAGCTCGCCGATGAAGCGGTCGGAAGCGTCGACATGGATCAGATGCAGATTGTAATGCTCGCGGAACATGGCGACGACGTTTGCCGCCTCGTCCTTGCGCATGAGGCCATGGTCGACGAGGATGCAGGTCAGCTGATCGCCGACCGCCTCGTGGATCAGCAGCGCGGCAACGGAGGAATCGACACCGCCGGAAAGAGCGCAGATGACACGCTTGTCGCCGACCTGATCGCGGATCGCCTGCACCGCCTTGGCGCGATAGGCCGACATCGACCAGTCGCCCTTGATGCCGGCGATGTTGTGGATGAAGTTGCCGATCAGCTTAGCGCCATCGGGCGTATGCACGACTTCCGGATGGAACTGCACGCCGTAATATTTGCGCTTCTCGTCGGCGATGAAGGCGTAAGGCGCGTTCGAGGACGTCGCGACCACTTCGAAGCCTTCCGGCAGCGCGGTGACGCGGTCGCCGTGGCTCATCCAGACCTGATGGCGCGAACCGTTCGACCACAGCCCTTCGAAGAGAGCACAATCCTTGTCGACTTCGAGGAAGGCGCGGCCGAATTCGCGGTGATGGCCGCTCTCTACCTTGCCGCCGAGCTGCATGCACATGGTCTGCTGGCCGTAGCAGATGCCGAAGACCGGGATGCCGCTGTCGAAGATGATCTGCGGCGCCCGCGGCGAGCCTTCGTCCACGGTCGAGGCCGGGCTGCCGGAGAGGATCACGGCTTTCGGCTGCAGCCGCTTGAAGCCGGCTTCGGCGGATTGGAAGGGAACGATTTCGCAGTAGACGCCCGCTTCGCGCACACGCCGCGCGATGAGCTGCGTCACCTGGCTGCCAAAATCGACGATGAGAACGGTGTCTGGATGTGCTGTCTGGGTCATGGCGAGCCTTTAATGAAAAGCGCTTTCCCTGGCAATCGGGCAAATCACGCGCAAGCCGATTTTATTGTCCCGATTGTCCTATATTCTCTGTCTTTTTTCGCAATTCCGGACGGAAAACCGCTGCACACCTTTCCTGGAATTGCTTCGGCGGCTTCCAGTCTCTCAGAACCAGAATACGCCGTCCTCCAGCGCCGTAAACAGGCCGTCGACGGCGTAGGAGAGTTTGCGGTCGATCACATGCAGATATTCCGTCCAGTCGGAAATGTGCTGCAGATCGACCTTCCCGTCGGAAATGCCCCGCAGGCCGATCAGCGGCAGGCCATAGGTCTGGCATGCGCGCAGCACCGCGAAGGTTTCCATGTCGACCATGTCGGTGCCGATGCGCTCATAGGCCTCCGCGCCTGAGACGATATTGGCGCCGGTCGAAAGGCTGCCCTCGGCGATGGTCGGGATGCGCAGCGGCAGCTCGATCGTCGCCGGCAGGTCAAGGAAAGGCGTGCGGCCCTTTTCGAAGCCGAGCGGCGAGGCATCCATGTCGCGGTAGGAAACCGAGGTGACCTGATAGACTTCCGTCTGTTCCAGCCTGGCGGAGCCCGCCGAGCCGAGCGACACGACGAGATCGGGAAGATCGTCCTGGGCTTCGAGCCGCGCGAAGGCGCGGGTGAGCGCGATCGCTGCCTCCACCGGGCCGACGCCCGTCATCAGCGGATCGATGCGCGAGCGCAGGAAGGGCCCATATTCGGCCTCGGCGGCCATGACGAACAGGATCGATTTGCCCGATACCCGCTTCAGTTCGAATTTCATCCGCTAATTCCCTCCCTGCCCCGGATGACCATCATCGTTCCCGTCATCGAGGCGATCAGCTTGGCCGGCCCGTCGCCGATGGCATAGCCGCGTCCGTCGGCGACGATGATCGTCGTGCCGGGCTTGGTGACATCGCCGCGAAACAGGAAGCGCTCGCCGCGCCCCGGCGACATCAGATTGATCTTGAATTCGATCGTGAGGATCGATGCGGAAGGGTCGATGACGCTATAGGCGGCAAAGCCGCAGGCCGAATCCAGCGCCGCGGCAATGATGCCGGCGTGCAATATGCCATGCTGCTGCGTCAGCTTGATATCGAAGGGCAGCTCGATCTCGACCGTTCCGTGTTCGACGCGCGTCAGCTCTGCGCCGATTGTCGCCATGGCGGCCTGCCGCTCGAAGCTGGTCCTGATACGGCTCCGAAAATCGCCGCTGGTCCCCGTATCGTCTGCCCCTGTCATGCCGTCCCCTTTCGCGGGTGCGAAATTGGCACGGGGAGGCGGTTTGGACAAGGGTTATCCGGTGGAAAAGCGGAGGCATTCCAGCCTCCACTCCCGACATCGAATTTCCAGGATCGGATCGTCATGCTATCCGAAGCGATGATGCTTGTGGCGAGGGCGCAGATGACGACGATCCGGCAATCGGTGGCTGCCTACGAAACCTGGATGCGGGCGCAGCTCGGCGCCGATCTGGTCGAGGCGGGTCTGGCAAAGAAGCACAAGCTGATGAAGGCCGACAGCTTCTCCTTCCTGCGCGGCACTTATTGGCGCTGGGCGGAAACCATCCTCGACGTTTGCCCTAAGCTCAAGAGCGCGCCGCAATTGCTGGCGATCGGCGATACGCATCTCGAAAATTTCGGCACCTGGCGCGACGAGGAAGGCCGCCTCGTCTGGGGCGCAAATGATTTCGACGAGGCGGCCGTCATGCCCTACGCGCTCGATCTCGTGCGCCTTGCCACGAGTGCCATGCTGGCGCGCGGCGAGGACGGCCCGACGCTGCGTGTTGTTGCCGACAGTATCCTTGCCGGCTATCGCCGCGGACTGCGCCAGCCGTCTCCCGTCATTCTCGAGCGCGATTACAAATGGCTGCGCAACGCCGTCTTGCTGCCGAATGCCGAGCGCAAGGCCTTTTGGGAGAAATACCGCAACCTGCCGCCAGCGACGGATCCCGTCGCGGACCGCTACCTCAAGGCACTGCGCAAGGCATTGCCCGAACCAGCGACGACATTCGAGCCGAAACCGCGTCTGGCCGGCACGGGCAGCCTGGGCCGTCCGCGCTTCATCGCCTATGTCGAATGGCGCGGCGGCCCGGTCTTGCGCGAGGTCAAGGCGCTTCTGCAGTCCGGCTGGTCGCTGAAGCATGATCCGTCGGACAGGACGATCCGGACGGGTATTATCGCTGGCGGGCGGGCGCGCTCACCCGATCCGCGCTATCAGGTGGACGGAGGCTTGCTGGTGCGCCGGCTCTCGCCCAACAGCCGCAAGATCGAAGTCGGCGGTGATGCCGAGGTGCTGCTGTCGCCTGACATGCTCGATCTGATGGGGTTTGAAATCGCCAATTGCCACGCCAACGATGCTTCGCTCGTTCCCGGTATTCTGGCCGATCTCAATGCGCGCAATGCCGATTGGCTGCGTGTGGCCGCCAAGGCGGCGGCCGCAGCGGTCACGGCGGAGCAGGTGGAATTTGCGGGAAGAGGCTAAGGCCGGCGAACCGGTCAATGCCCAGCAGCTTCCAGGATCAGATGGGCGATTGTATCGGGATGCGAGATCAGCGAGAGATGGCTGGCATTCACTTCGATGGTCTTGGCACCCATGCGCTTGGCCATGAAGCGCTCCAGATCCGGATTGATCGTCCTGTCTTCGGCGGAGACCGCATACCAGCTGGGCTTGCTGCGCCAGGCGGCCTGCGTGGTCTTGCCGGACAGAAGCGCCTTCTGGAAGGGCTGCTGCAGGGCATAGAGCACCTCCGCCTTCGCTTTGGGCAAGTCGCCGGCGAAGTCGCGCAGGAACGCCTCCTCGGTCAGCCGTCCTTCGTCGCCATCAAAGACGATGCCGGCTGATGCCGGCGGTGTCGGATATGTCTTGGCGAGCGCCGTATAGTCTTCGCCGGCATCCGGTGCGCGGGCGGCGACATAGACGAGCGCGGAAACCTTCGGATGCACACCGGCTTCGGTGACGATCATGCCGGAGAAGGAATGGCCGACGAGGACAGTCGGGCCGTCCTGACGATCGAGAACCCGTTGCGCGGCCCCCACCGCTTCCGGAAGTGTCGTCAGCGGATTTTGTACCGCCGTGCAGTTCAGCCCCCTGGACTGCAGCCGGGCGATAACCTCGCTCCAGCAGGAGCCGTCTGCGAAAAGTCCGTGGGCCAGGACGACATTGCGTGCCTTCAATGGCGCAGACTTAACCGCTCCGGATGCGGGTGTCGGATTGCTGGCGGCCATGCCGCGCGCGGAAATGAGGGAGGCAGCGGCGCCGGCGATAACGGCGGTCGAGAAACTCCGTCTGGTCATCATCGTGATCGTGATCCTTATGGTTGGAGGATTAATAGGCGCCAGAAAGCCGTCCGCGCCGAATGTCGGAGCGGCGAAGCTTCTGAAATTCCGTATGTCTCGGAGCGGCATATGATCAAACGCGCGGATCAAATATGGCCGATCCTGTATCACTGTTCAGCGTCGGGCTTGCCTTGTGTATGCAAAGCGGAGGCTGTTGATTGTTTATATATTCGAAGCGGCGGATTTGGTCAATAATTGGATACGTAACGGTTGCGTGATGGGTTATATGTATGCGAACACAATGAGGTGATATGCTTTTGCATACAGCCTTGGTTGACCTTGCCGATTGGGAGCGGTGGTGGGCGACGCGGTCGAGGATCGCGAGTTGCTGTCCGGGCGTATTCGCAGCGCGAAGCCTGCTGCGGGCTATGGCGGAAGAGGGTGGGGAAATGGCGTCGCGGCCCATGCGGATACATATGCTGAATGCCGCGACGGCCTTGCGGCGCTTTATCGAGGCAGCAAGCTTACCTGGGCATTGCAGCCAAAGTCCGGCTCAGCCGCGGGCGATCCGCACGATATGCTGATCCCAGGCGACATCGCTGTGCGCACCGAGGAAATTGCCGTCATAGGATGAGACGGCAAAACCATGCCGTGCCGGCGCGATGCCGGCCGCATCGGCGATGCTCTCTACCTTCAGCACCTTGCCCGTCGTCGCATCGAGCGTCACCGAAGTCCCTTCGACCGGTGATGTGACACCGACCAGATTTTCGGCGCGATTGACGGCGATGGCGCCGACGTAATTGCCAAGTGCCCGCGTCGTATCGTCGGGCAGGGTGACGAAGCTCAGGTCCTCGCCCCGCGCGAAATGGCCGACGAGCGGCGGCAGATCGTTGCGGTGACCTTCGTATTGGCAAGCGAACCAGACGCGGCCGCTGGCGTCGATATCGACATGCCGGGTCGAGACCTGGGCATATTGCGCCGGCAGCGTATGCTTCTCGAGCAGCCTGCCGCTCGCAGCGTCGATCAGCGTCAGCGATGGTTCCATATGGTCGAGGTTGAGCTTGGTGCGGCCGAAATCCGGATGGGTCTCGATGCCGCCGTTGGCGACGATTAGGAACCGGCCGTCATCTGAAACCGTCATGTCATGCGGGCCGATGCCGTAAGTCTCGTATTCGCCGATGCGGGTAAAGTGGTTGCCGGCATCATACAGCCCGATGATGCCGCGATTGTTGTCGAAATCGTTCTCGCTGGCATAGAGCAGCCTGCCATCGGGCGAAAACGTGCCGTGGCCGTAGAAATGCCGGCCTTCTCTAGCGGAAATGACGATCGGATCGGCCTTGTTCCAGGGATCGAAGATCATCGCATAGGTGCCGGGCCGGCGCGCGAAGGCGACGGTCTTGCCGGTCGCCTTGGAAAAAGCCATGCCGTGGGCGCGGGCGGGCAGCGCCACCTGATCGATGATACGGCCCTGTTCGGTCACCGTCGCAACGGCGAAGGAGCCGTCGGCAGCGCGGATGCCGGAGGCATAGACCGCATCCGCCCGCTCCAGCGCCATCAAGGCACCGGGCTTCAACGCTGCGAGGAAGGTCAGTCCTGCCGCCTTGACGAAGGCTCTCCGATCGATCAGTCCGCTGCGCATGCGCCCCGAGCCGGATGATTTTAGGTCTGTTCGACCTAAAATCATCCGCTCTAAAATCGAAGAAGTAGAACATGATGTCGCCCGAAAACCGCAGACACTTTTCGGCATCATGTTCTAGTCTCCGTCCGCGAAGGAGAAGCCGGCCGAAAGCCCGATGGCGCCGCCGTACTCGTCGCTGAAGCTGGTGGCGAGATCGCGGCTCACGGAGAGCAGCTTGTCGATCTTGGCGCGCTCCGCATCGTTGCCGATGGCCGCCTCAATATCCGGATTGATCGACGACGCTGTCGTTGCAAGCTCATTCAGCAAGCTATCGATCTTGGTGGCGACGGCGCGCTTGTCTGCCGGCAGCAGGCTTGCCATGTCGGCCTTTTCCCAGAGCGTCTTCAGGCCCTCGATATTGCCCATAAACGAGGTCCATGTATTGGCCGAGCGCCAGTAGATCGCCATCTTCGGCCGCGCCGCCGCCGGATCGCCCTTGTAGAAGGTTTCCAGCCGCTGGTCGCGCATATTGGCGGCGCTGTGAACGAGGATGCCGAGCAGTGCGGTGACGGCTTCCTTGTTATCCATGAAATCGTTGCTGGTCTTGCCCGGGAATTTCCAGGATTTCTGCACGCCGTCGGGCGCGTCCCATTCGTCGGCGATTTCCTTGGCGGTGTTTTCGATATTGCCGGCAACCGCGGCGCCATAGCGGCAGCGGAAGCTCTGCTTGTCCTTGCCGAGAACGTCGGAGCCGTTGCCGAAAAGCACATATTCCAGCGCCGTCATGCTCATCAGTGCCACGCTCTTGCCAGCGACGGCTTCGACGGTGGTATCCTGCTCGTCGGCCTTGGCGATCAGCGCCTGTACCTGTTTGAGGCCGACGCCCTTACGATCGGGATAGAAGAGGATGTGCTCGAAGCGGTTCTGTTCGATGATCGGGCCGGTATCGACGATCTCGATGCGCGACCAGCTTTTCACGGTGTCGCCGAAAGCCGATTTGGCGCCGGAAAGGGTGGCGTCCGTGGGATCGGCGCAAAGCGTCCTCATCGCGACAGTCAGTTTCGAGGCGGAGTCGTGCATGGCGCGGTAGCCCGGGCGGATGACGTCGTCCACCGCCTTCTGCAGAGTGGCTGGCACCGCTGCCTCGTTCAAGCCCGTACCAGTGGTCGTCGCATCCTCGGCATGAGCAGGCAGGGCCGCAACGGTAAGCAGCAGGCCGAATGCAAGGCATTTCCATTGGCGCATCAGAGGGACTCCAGAAAGTTGATGAGGGCTTGCCGATCGTCCTTCGAAAGACCGGCGAATGCATTGCGGGCTTTTTCCGCCTCTCCTCCATGCCAGAGGATGGCTTCGGTCAGCGTACGGGCGCGGCCGTCATGCAGATAGGCCTGCCGGCCGCTCACCGTCTGTGTCAGGCCTATACCCCAGAGCGGCGGCGTGCGCCAATCGCGACCGGATGCCACGCCCACCTGCTGCCCATCCGAAAGACCTTCGCCCATGTCGTGCAGCAGGAAATCGGAATAGGGCCAGATCAATTGGAAAGCCTGCGGCAAATCCTTGCCGTCGCTGCCCTTCAAGCCGTCGCGCGTCACGAATTTCGGTGTGTGGCAGGCAGCGCAGCCGGAGCGGTAGAACATCTCCTTGCCATGCAATACGGCGGGCTGGCTCGTCGCGCGCCGGGCCGGCACGGCGAGATTTTCGGAATAGAAGGTGACGAGAGGCAGCACGGGATCCGGCGCTTCCGTGTCGCCCAGCCGCTTCTGCACGCCAGTCGGCATTGTCAGGCAGTGGGCTTCTTTGGGCGTGCAGTCGCCATAGGGGGTTGGCCGGTCCGGCGTCGAAATGCCGATATCGGCGGAAAAGGCGTCGGCCACCTGATCGCGTACGGTGGCGTTCTGCGCCTTCCAGCCGAATCGGCCGAGCGCGAGCTGGCCGGTGCGATGATCGCGGACGATGGCGGGGCGGCCGCGTATGCCGGTGCCTTTCTTGTCGTCCGGGTCGGCATTGGCGAGAATATCGGCATCCGGAATGGCTTCGATCAGCCCGAGCCCGATCATCGGTGGCGCGATGCGTGGCGAAAGGGTGGTGCTTGCATCCATCGGTCCGTAGGCGAGATCGCTGACGCCGTAATGCGGCTTGCGCAAGGTCACGCCTTCCCCGCCGGCAAGCGTCACCGTCTCCCCGCTATAGCTGACGGTCACCTTGCCTTCGGCCGCAAGGCCGGGGACGGCTAGATCCTGTAGCTGTGCCCCGTACGTCGAATCCGGAAAATTGAGCGCGTGAAAATTCTTGATGGCCTGCTCTTCCTCCGGCGTCACGGCGGGCCGCGCAAGACGCAAGACCATTGAGGTCGCGGCAGCGCCCGCTTCCTCAGGCGGATGGCCGCGCCCGTCGCGGATATGGCAGCTTTGGCAGGAGCGGGCATTGAACAGCGGCCCCAGGCCGTCGGATGCTTGCGTGGAGGAGGGAGCGGAAACCCAGAGCTTGCGGAAGAGTGCATTGCCGAGATGAAAGTCCTGGCCCTGTTCCTGGTTTAGCTTGGCCGAGGGCTGGGAGAAAATATCGCGCGTGACCTTCTCGATCGAGGTCAGGCCGCCGCCCTGCATCGTCTCATAGGGTTCGGCCTTGAGAAAATTGCTGGTCGCGCGGGTTACGTCGCGCACACGCTTCAGCTCTTCAGTAGAGAGATCGCTGCGCGTGGTTGGAAAATCGAGAATACCGGCGGCTGCCAGGGTGATGGAAAAAACCAAAAAACCCGCAGCGAGGGCGGGCAAAAGGGCGCGATTGGCCGGGATGCGTGTCATGGGTGTCGGGGCGGCAACGCCTTGTCGCGCTGCCGCCATCCCTTATTACTTCTTGGTGAAGACGGCGTTCGGGTTGTCCAGGCTGTCCGAACCTTCGAGCTTGATCGCGCCGAGATCGAGAGCGGCGATGACCCGCTGGATGCTCTTCGTCTGGTCGAGCAGGCCGTCGATAGCCTTCTGCACGGTGGCGTTGCCTTCCTTGTTGCCCTCGCCGATCATCTGGTCGTATTTCTCGACTGTCTCGCCGCGATGCACCATCGCCTTCATGGCGGCAAGCGTCGTGTCGAGCTTGCCTTCCATTTCCTTGTCGAGCGCCGGATCCTTGGCCTTGACCAGATCGTGCAGCGACGGACCCTTCAGCTTGGTGCCGTCGACGCGGGTGTAATTGCCGGTATAGGCAGACGCGATGCCGATGGCGTCGCCATTGTGCTCGTTATAGGTATTGTCCGAGAAGCAATCCTGCTCTTCTTCCGGATCGTGCAGCAGCAGGCCGAGCTTCATGCGCTCGCCGGCAAGTTCGCCGTAAGAAAGCGAGCCCATGCCGGTCAGGATGGTGGTCAGACCTGCCTTCGGATCGGCTTCGACATGCTTGGTGGCTTCGCCGTCCGCCGCCCACTTGTCGGTCATCTCCTGCAAATCCGAAACCAGCAGCGTCGAGGCGGATTTCAGATATTCGGCGCGGCGGTCGCAATTGCCGTGCGTGCAATTCTTCAGATCGTAATCGCTTGCGGGACGTTCGCCGGCACCGGCGTTGGTGCCGTGCAGATCCTGGCCCCAGAGCAGGAACTCGATGGCGTGGTAGCCGGTCGCGACGTTGGCTTCGACGCCACCGGCCTGATGCAGCGTGCCCGAGAGGAATTCCGGCGTCAGATGCGAGGCGTCGACATCCTTGCCGTTGATCTTGATCGTCTTGTTGGCGATGACGTTCGCGACATAGAGCGCGTTCTCATCGCTTTCCGTGCCGTAGGAGGCGTCGACATAATCGATCAGTCCTTCGTCCAGCGGCCAGGAATTGACCTTGCCTTCCCAATCGTCGACGATCGGGTTGCCGAAGCGGTAGACTTCCGTCTGCGCATAGGGAACACGGGCCTTGATCCAGGCCGCACGTGCCGCCTTCAGCGTCTGGTCGCTGGGGTTGGCGAGCAGAGCGTCGATCGCCTTGTCGAGTGCTTTCGCTGTCGTCAGCGCATCCTGATATTTGGCATGTGCCAGGTCCGCATAATGCTTGAGAACGGCGGCCGGCTCGGGAGCGGCTGCGAGAGCCGGCAGGCTGAATGCGGCGGTCGTGACCACGGCCACCGCGAGCGCGGCGCCAATTCTGTTTTTCAGTTTCATGTTCCTCTCCTGTGACAGCGGGAGCACCGTCAAAACTTGGCAATTTGTGTCATGTATGAAAAACAAACTTGTGTCAAACGCTCTAGTTTAGAACGATTTTAAGGCGAGAGACCAAGGGTTTAACGTCGCAAGCGAAATGGATTCGCTCGCGAATGCGCAGATATCGGGTGTTTGATATTGCGTCGGCAGAGCGGTGGAAGCAGGCTCGATCGTCGCCAGCTCACATCTTCCGCTGCAGGCGGCTGAAGAAGAAGCCGTCGGTATCGGTAGAGGCCGGCGTCAGGGTAATGGTCTTGCCGTCGGAGGAGCGGGGCTTTGCGGCATCCTTGCCGAACAGCGTCTCCCAGGAGCTCAGGGTTTCCACCACTTCGAAATCCGGATTCTGGGCGGCGAAACGGTTCACCTGCGCCTCATTCTCCTCCGGCAGCACCGAGCAGGTGACATAGAGCAGAGCGCCGCCGGGACGGACGAACTCTCCGGCTTGCGCCAGCGCTTCCTGCTGCTGGCTGGTGCGTTCGTCGAGGTTTTTCTGTGTCAGCCGCCATTTGGTATCGGGACGCCGCCGCCAGGTGCCGGTACCGGTGCAGGGAGCATCGACCAGCACTTTGTCGAACTTGCCGCGCAGTTGGAGCAGGCCATTGCGGTCGTCGTGGACCTGAACGTTGCGGGTGCCGGCCCGCTTCAGCCGCTCGATGATCGGCGCCAGCCGCCGCCGGTCGCTGTCATAGGCATGGACCTGGCCCTTGTTGTGCATCGCGGCCGACATGGCGAGCGTCTTGCCGCCACCACCGGCGCAATAATCGAGCACCTGATCGCCCTCTTCGGGCAGGACCAGATCGGCGACGATCTGCGAGCCTTCATCCTGCACCTCGAACCAGCCCTTCTGGAACGAAAGTTCGGCCGTGACGTTCGGCAGGCGGGATGCGCCTTCTCCGGCGGGAATACGGATGCCGAAACGGGCGATGTTCGATGGCTGCCCGCCGGCGCGCTCCAGGGCCTTCACGACTTTGGCGCGGTCGGCCTTCAGCGCATTGGCGCGAAGGTCGAGCGTCGGGCGCTCGGCAAGGGCCTTGGCTTCGGCAAGCCAGCCATCGCCGAAGGCTTGGCTGAAGGAGGGCTCGACCCATTCGGGAATATCACCCTGGACGTGACGCGGCGCGTCTCCGAGCTTGCGGGCCGCAAAGGCGGCCAATGTTTCGGCGCTCGGCGCCTCGGGTGCAAATTTATCGCCGTCCAGCTCGGCAGCCAGCGCCTCCGGCGTCAGGCCCCATTGGCGGAAGAGCACGGCATGGGCAAGCGCGGACGCGCTGTCGTCTTCCATCAGCCAGGCATGCGAAAGCCGCATGCGCAGGGCGTCATAGACGATGTTGCCGATCGCGGCCCTGTCGCCGGAGCCGGCGAAGCGATGGGCCAGGCCCCAATCTTTCAGGGCATCGGCCACCGGTCGCTTGCGCGCTTCGATATCCGCAAGAACTTCGATGGCCCCCTGCAATCGGCCGCCCAGACGCATTCACACTCTCCTGCTCGCGCGTGACCCGGAACCCGTTGGAGCTCATCTTGGGACTGTGCGCCCTACCAAAAATCGCTGACGGCTCGCCAATCCGCATAAATAGTGCCCAAGGCGGCGGATTTTGAGACGTCTCAATCGCGTGGTAGCCGCGATTGGCCGAGAGAGCAAGCGTCATGCCGATTGCCGGATGGTTCCGGCTTGCGGCGATTACTTCGAGGCGACGACCTCGTAACAGACTTTGGCGGTACCCGAAGCGACCATGCCGATGTTCTGTGCGGCAGCGCGGGAGAGATCGAGAACACGTCCGCGAATGAAAGGCCCACGGTCGTTGATGCGAACGACGACGCTGCGGCCATTGTGCTTGTTGGTGACCCTGAGACGCGTGCCGAAGGCGAGCGAGCGGTGGGCGGCAGTAAGATTTCTGGAACTCATGCGTTCCCCGGAAGCAGTTCGGGAGCTTCCCCCGTACCATGAAGCGCCTCCGCAGCCAGCGGATGCAAATGCCGGAGTCGAAACGACAGCAATGGAGGCGGATATAGTTGCGGCGATTGCCAAAGAACGTGCGATTTTCTTCAAACCGATTTTTCCCTCAAGCTATTGAACTTGCGCCCTGGGTAGGCGGCGGGGCTTAAATCAGGCCAAAAATGGCGAAAAAGTGCCACCATCGATCACGGAATATTACGATATGTAACATTTGTGATGCTAAGGGAATACTAGGGCTATTCAGCGGATTTGCTTGATTGTGGAAAAAACCCAATAAAATCAGTTAAAAATGGAACGAATTTTCTCATAGGCATCGACCGGTGCCGTTCATCACAAAAATCGGAAAAATATTTTTCCGGCTTTGCCATAATCGCTGCCGCATTTGTGCAATTTTAGAGGTCGTTAACCATAAATATGGAGTAAATTGAACTAGGGGAGCCGGCTAAGTAGGAATTTTCGTGCGATCCGGCGGGGATATCGGAGGCGATTTCTCAGCCGCGCCATGCTCGAGAGGACCAGAGTTCGGCAAGCGACATGCGATACTCTGGGTAGCGGAGCTGGAAGCCGAGCGCGCGCAGTTTCGCGTTCGAAACGCGCTTGTTCTCGCCATAGAAGGAGCGTGCCATCGGCGTCAGCTCAGCCGTTTCGAAAGGCTGTTCCGGTGGCGGTTCGACGCCCATCAGGCGGGCGGCCTCGGCAACGACATCCTGCGGCGGCGCAGGTTCGTCATCGGTGACATTATATATGCCGCCGAGTTTGCGATCGGACAGGAAGCGGGCACATGCGCCGATATCCTCGACGCGGATGCGATTGAACACCTGGTTCGCCTTGATGAGCCGCCGCGCGGTTCCCTTTTCCAGATTGCAGAAGGCATTGCGGCCCGGGCCGTAGATGCCGGAAAGCCGCAGCACGGCAACGGGGAGGCCGAGCCGGATGCCGGCGCGCAGCCAGCCGTCTTCTGCCTCTACCCGCTCGACGGAGCGATCGGCGATCGGATGCAGCGATGTCTGTTCGCTGACCCAGGCTCCCTTATGGTCGCCATAGACGCCGACCGTCGAAAGATAGCAGATCCATTCCAGCTTCGGCATCAACGCCTTGAGATTGAGCTGCGCCAGCCGCAACAGTGGATCGCCTGATTTGCCCGGTGCGATCGATTGCACCAGATGCGTGGCGCTTTGCATCGCCTCGGCAAGAGCCGGGGCGAGGGTCTCGCCGTCGAAGACGAAGGCCTCGATGCCATCTTTCGTCAGCTGCTCGGCCTTGTCGGCGGAGCGGGTGGTGCCGGTGATGCGAATGCCGGAGCCGGCGAAGGCCTTGGCGATGGCCGTTCCGGAATAGCCGCAGCCGAAAATCATCACATGCATCACGATACCCCTGCCAGTTTCCATTCGGCGCGAACCTCTTCGTCCGCCTCGTCATTTCTTTCTGCCGCAAACGCGCGGAATTCGCCAGCCGTCATCAGCCGGGACAGCGCCCAGACCGCCATGCCGCGCACGGTGGGGGAGGGGTCTCTCGCCAGTTCGCGACATCTCTCTATAAGGGAGCGATCGCCCGAATTGCCGGCAGCGATCAGCACATTGCGGATGAACCGGTCCCTGCCGATGCGCTTGACGGGTGAGCCGCTGAAGAATGTGCGGAAGCTTGCATCATCCAGATCGAGCAGGAAGGCGAGGGACGGTTCCTTGAGATCGTCCCGAGCCACCAGCTTCATCTCCGAGGCGGCACTGGCGAACTTGTTCCAGGGACAGGCAGCAAGACAATCGTCGCAGCCGTAGATGCGGTTGCCGATCAACGGCCGAAGCTCAGGATCGATCGGACCCTTGTGCTCAATGGTCAGATAGGAAATGCAGCGACGCGCATCGAGCTGATAAGGAGCCGGGAAGGCAGCGGTCGGGCAGACGTCGAGGCAGGCCCGGCAGGAGCCGCAATGGTCTTTCTCCGGCTCATTGGGCTCGAGATCGGCCGTGGTGAACATCGAGCCGAGAAAGAGCCAGGAGCCAAAGCCACGGCTGACCAGATTCGTGTGCCTGCCCTGCCAGCCGAGGCCGGCAGCCGCTGCGAGCGGCTTCTCCATGACCGGTGCGGTATCGACGAAGACCTTGACGTCCTCTTTCGAGCGCGCCGCGAAGCGAGTAGCGATCTCCTTCAGCCGTCCTTTTATGACATCGTGATAGTCGCGGTTTCGGGCATAGACGGAGATTGCCGCCCTGTCCTTTTTCTCCAGAATGTCCCGCGGATCTTCGTTAGGGCCGTAATTGAGGCCGAAGACGACGATGGACCGCGTCTCGCTCCAGAGTACGCGCGGATCGCCTCGGCGGTCGCGGGTCTCCTCCATCCAGCTCATGGTGCCGTGATGGCCCTTGTCGAGAAACTGGCCGAGCCGCATCGCCGCTTGCGGAATAGCATCCGGCCTAGTGATGCGACAGAGATCGAAACCTTGGGCACGCGCTTCCTCTCGCACGAAAGCCGTCAGCGTGCTTCTGCGCTTGTCCGCTTTTTCCGTTTCGCGATTATCGGGCATATCGAGCCCTCGTCATAGCAATTCCAGGATAAGGTGCGTTAGCGGTTTTCGGTCCGGAACTGCGTGAAAAAACGCTCTAGAAATCCAGATCGGCGTAGTGCGAGACCGGAGTGACGCCTCGCACGCGCTCCGCCAGAATGGGCCGGAAGGAAGGGCGCGACTTCAGCCGCTGATACCATTCCTTGGCGACAGGCGATTCCGTCCAGTCGATCTCGCCCAGATAATCTAGCACGGAAACCGAGGCCGCGGCGGCGAGATCGGCATAGCTCAGCCGCTCGCCGGCCAGCCACTGCCGCGAGCCTGCGAGCCAGGAGAGATACTTCATGTGCTGGCGGATATTGCCGCGCGCCATGCGCATGACTTTGGAATCGGGCGCGCCGCCGCCCTGTTCGGCGGTCATCTGAAGCTTGAAGACGCGCTCGCGCGTCAGCGGCCGCGTCACATCCTGCTCCATCTTCTGCATGAACCATTCCGTCAGCCGGCGGATTTCGGCGCGCTGGAACGGATCTTCGGCCAGGAGCCGGCGATCGCGCTTCAGAACGCCATGTGTCTCGTCGAGATATTCGGAGATGACCGAAGCGCCGCAGAGCGCCCGCATGCTGTCATCGACGTAGACCGGCAGGGTGCCAGCCGGGTTCAGAGCCAGGAAATCGCGGCGCTTTTCCCAGGTCTGTTCCTCGATCAGCTCCGTCTGATAGCCATATTCCGTCAGGATCAGACGAACGAACCGGGAAGAAGATGACATTGGGTGATGATACAGCGTCGGCATTGGTACTCGGGTGTTTCTGATTGATGCTACGGAAGTCTTTTCGGTCGCGATTCTGCGGCCCTAGTCATTTGTCATCGGTTGAAGCTATAGGATCTTGGCCTAGTTTGCACAAGCGAATCGGGCCGCCCTGCCGTTAGACAAAGGACACGATATGGCTGAACAAATTGTTATCGCGTTGGTTTTAGGCCTTGTAGAGGGGCTTACGGAGTTCATTCCGGTCTCCTCGACAGGCCATCTGATACTGCTTGGACATTTTCTCGGCTTCAAATCGGCCGGTACTTTTGAAGTTTTGATCCAGCTCGGCGCGATTCTCGCCATTCTGCTTGTCTATTTCAATCGCCTCGTCCAGATCGCCAAGGCGCTCCCCGTCAGCGCCAAGGCTCGTCACTTCGTGCTCGCAGTCCTTTTCGGCTTTCTGCCCGCCGCCGTCATCGGCGCACTGGCGCATGATTTCATCAAGACCGTACTGTTCGATTCGCCGAAGGTCATCTGTATCTCGCTGATCCTCGGCGGCATCGTTCTGCTCGTCATCGACAGGATCGAGTTCAAGCCGAAATACACCAGCGCTTACGAATTTTCCTGGCCCATGGCGGTCAAGATCGGCTTCTTCCAGTGCCTGGCCATGATCCCTGGAACGTCGCGCTCCGGTTCCACCATCGTCGGTGCCCTGCTGCTCGGTGCCGATAAGCGTTCAGCCGCCGAGTTTTCCTTCTTCCTCGCCATGCCGACAATGGTCGGCGCCTTCACGCTGGATTTGTGGAAAAGCCGCCATGATCTCAGCTTCGCCGATGGTCAACTGATCGTCATCGGCTTCTTCATGGCCTTTGTTTCGGCGCTGTTTGTGGTGCGCGCGCTGCTCGACTTCGTATCCCGCCGTGGTTACGCCCCTTTCGCATGGTGGCGCATTGCCGTCGGCGCAATCGGTCTCATCGGTCTCTATTTCGGCTGAGACCGATCGTCGGGGCTGATATCCTGAAAAAGTGAAGGCCGGTGAAAACCGGCCTTTTTCATACCCGATCAGTTCGGGGAGGACGCGTCGATGGAACCCGTCGTGCAGGGATCGACGCCGTAGGTCGGCGCACATTCGCCCTTGATTGAGGCGATGCTGCCGCGAGCCACGAAGGAGCCTGCGAGAATCACCAGTGCCGCGCACGCAAACAGAAGCGCGATAGACTTGCCCATCGAAGAATGCCTTTCCGCAGAAGTGTGAAGCGCGCCGCGAACCGGTTCATTGTCCAAGCCTGAGACGCGCGGCTGTGTTAGTCAGTGGAATGACGAATAGCAATAAATGTTCATATTAAATTTGACGTTAATGCTACTATTTCCGCACTGCGTCTTTTAAGCAACGCTGAGCTGTGAATGGCGCGGCTCCGCCAGCGTCATGAAGTACGGTCTGCCTTCGCTGGGCAGCAAAAAACGCCGCCCGGCGGAACCGTGCGGCGCTTGAACTTCACGAAATGGCCGAATCGTCAGGCGGCTTTGCCCGAGCCGGTAAACTGGCCCTGCGGACGGTAACGCACCAGATAGGACGGCAGCACCGAGACGAGTAATGTCGGCAGCAGGCCGATGCCCTTCAGGGTGCGTCCTTCCGCTTCCGCCTGCTTGGAAACGACATTGTCGCTCTTCAGCAGCGTTACCTGATCGGCGGTGATCGGCGGCTTGATAAGCGGCACCAGCGACGCGACCGAGCCGATCAGCGAAGCCAGGCCGAACGGAATGGAGACGAGCGACTTCTTCCGGTTGATGACGGCAAGCGTGGTCTCGAGACATTCGCGGAAGGACAGCACTTCCGGACCGCCGAGCTCATAGGTCGTGCCGGCCTTCAGTTTGCCGTCGACGCTGCGGGCAACGGTCTCGGCGATATCCTGAACGTAGACTGGCTGGAATTTGGTCTTGCCGCCGCCGATCAGCGGCAGGAAGGGCGCGGTGCGCGACATGTCGGCAAATTTATTGAAGAAATCATCTTCAGGGCCGAAGACGATCGAAGGACGCAGGATGATCGCATCCGGCTTGATCGACAGGATGGCGGCTTCGGCGCGCGCCTTGGTTCGGGCATAGGCCGAGGGTGAATTGGCATCGGCGCTGAGGGAGGAAATATGCGTCAGCGAAGCGCCGGCATTGCGGGCGGCTTCCGCAATCGCCTTGGCACCGAATTCCTGTACAGCGTCGAACGTGTTGCGGCCGCTTTCGGCGAGAATGCCGACGCAGTTGACGACATGCTGAGCGCCTTCAACGGCACGGTCGATGGAATTGCGGTAGCGCACATTGGCCTGGACGATCGAAATCTGGCCGAGATTGCCGAGTGGCTGCAGGAAACCGGCAAGATCGGGGCGGCGAACAGCGACACGGATGCGATAGCCGCGCTTGGCAAGCGCACGCACGGTGTGTCGCCCGATGAAACCTGATCCTCCGAACACGGTGACGAGCGGCGGGAGGTTGGACAGGGTCATGGCAGGCTCCTCGAAAGGCTTTGATTGGGCTTATCTGGTTTCGTCTTAGCCGATCCGCGCGCCGAGGTGAAGTGCTATCGCGCTGCATTGCAGCGTCGGCTTTTCAAGGGGTTTAAACCCCTTCGACAACAACCATTTCGGCGTCTGCCACCTGCTGCCGGATTTTGGCCGCGATCTGGTATTCCGGCGAATTGTAGCAATCGACGGCGTGCTGCAGCGACGGAAATTCGATGACGACGTTACGGCCGCGTGCCTGTCCCTCAAGCGGGGTAAACGCTCCGCCGCGTGCAAGGAAATTCGCGCCGTATTTCTCGAAGGCGGGCTTCGCGGCGGCGACATAATCCTTGTAGCGCTCGGGGTCGCGGACATCCACGCGCGCGATCCAATATCCCTTTGCCATATCGACCTTCCTGATTGTTGTGGTGGTTTAAAGTGCAGCGTCCATTTCGGCGAGAATGGCGCGGGCGGCTTGCCTCGGATCGGCCGCTTTGACGATCGGCCTTGCGACGACGAGATGGCTCGAGCCTGCCTTGATGGCAGCGGCAGGCGTCATCACACGCTTCTGGTCGCCCTTGTCGCTGCCGGCCGGACGGATGCCGGGGGTCACCAGCGCCATATCAGGCCCGATGATCTTGCGGACGGCGGCGGACTCTTCGGCCGAACAGACGATGCCGCCCATGCCGGCGAGATGGGCCTGTTCGGCCCGGCGCAGCACCAGCGTATGCGGGTCATATTCATAACCGGCGGCGATGAGATCGCCTTCGTCCATCGAGGTCAGCACAGTGACACCGAGCAGGCAGAGATCGGAGCCCTTGGCGGCTTCGACAGCCGCCTTCATGGCTTTCGGGTAGGCGTGCAGCGTCAGCATCGACATGCCCATCTTGACGATATTCTCCACGCCGGAGGCGACCGTATTATCAATGTCGAGCAATTTCATATCGAGGAAGATCTTCTTGCCGCTGGCGGCAAGGTCGCGCGCGAATTCCAGGCCGCCGGCAAAAGCGAGCTGATAGCCGATCTTGTAATAGAGGATATCGTCGCCGAGGGCGCCGACCACTTTTTCGGCCTCCTGAAGGTTTGGAACATCCAGTCCAACGATCAAGCGGTCGCGTGCGGTCATATCAAGCCCATCCCATCCAATCTTCCATGGGTGTCCAGTCGCATGAGACGGCGCGCTTCGCAAGATCGAAACAGAAAAGATTGCCGCCCCCTGGCGGCTGATCGCCCTGCCGCGCGATCGGCTTTCCTTGCAGATGACATTTCAGCAGCGTGCCGACGCCGCCATGGCCGACGAAGGCGATCGGCACGTTCGGATCATGCCGTGCAAGAACGGCCTCGAGATTGAAGACGATTCTCGCTTGCGCGTCGACGGCGCGTTCCCAGCCCTTGAAGCTTTCATACGGATTGGCGAAGAACCAGTCCGCTGCTTTTTCGAACTCCGGCGGCGCCAGAAAGCCCGTGGCACTGCG
Organism: Rhizobium sp. AB2/73; assembly: GCF_020871915.1. NCBI lineage: Bacteria > Pseudomonadati > Pseudomonadota > Alphaproteobacteria > Hyphomicrobiales > Rhizobiaceae > Rhizobium > Rhizobium sp. AB2/73. The sequence continues at coordinate 3,957,155 of NZ_CP067071.1, forward strand.
GTCGTTTTCATGCATGGCCTCGATAATGTCGATCGGCGCACCGCTTGCCGTCGCCAGAGCCTCGGCCGTCTCGATTGCCTTGCGCTCTCCGCTGGAGACGATCAGGCCCAGCTTGCTGGCCCAAGGCCGGGTCGCCGCCAGCCGCGCCCGCTCGGCGCCAATGCCGGACAAGCCCCATTGCGGCACCGGCACATTCGCGTCGATCCGCACCTGCGGGTGCGTAATATAAAGGGCGTACATGGATTTCTCAGCGATTGTCTCAGCCGCGGCTATAGATCCAGAGCTGGGCTGGCGGAATATTGCGGACGATGAAGTCGTAATGCCGAATATGGTATCGGTCCGGCTTGGCAATGATCGGCGACACCGGGCCGTAAGAGATCTGCACCACCGGCCGGCCGGGCGGAATGCGATCCAGCAGGTTTTCGAGAAGCGCGACGCGCGCTTTCATCGGAAAATTGAGGAGGGGAATGCCCGAGACGACGGAATCGAAGGTCTGGCCGCGCAGCACGCCCAGCGTCTTATCGAGATCGAAAGCGTCCCCATTGATGAAGTTGACGCCTGGGTAACGGCGGACGAGATGATTATAGAAATCGGTGGAATACTCAATGGCGACGAGTTTTTGCGGCTCTATACCTCGTCCGAGGATCGCCTTGGTGATCGCCCCGGTTCCCGGCCCAAGCTCCAGCACGGGCAGGCCGGATTGCGGGTTGATGACACCAGCCATCTTGCGGGCCGTGATCGACGACGTCGGAACGATCGAGCCGACGGTCTTGGGGCCTTGCATCATGCCCTTGAAGAAACGGATCTCCTCGTCGAATTTCTTGCCAAGCCGTTCCTTGAGACGCAGCGCCATGCTCTCCCCCCATAGATGTTATCGTCGCGACTTACATATTGCTTCTCTAGGATCTTGCAACGGAGTGACGCAATAACAAGAGAAAATGTCGCAATCGACAAAAGACCAAATAAAAGCGCCCTTGCGTGGGTTAAACGCATGAAGGGCGCTTTAGTTTCGCTACACGCGCATCGGCATCAATACATAAAGCGCGTCGTCGCCGGCCGTGTCGCGGATGAGCGTCGGCGAGCCGGCGTCGGCCAGCAGGAATATGGCCGCATCGCCGGAAAGCTGCGCGGTAATGTCGAGCAGGTACTTGGCGTTGAAGCCGATTTCCATCGGATCCATCTCGTAGCCGACGGCGACTTCTTCCGTCGCACTTCCCGAATCGGGATTGTTGACGGTCAGCAGCAGCTGGCCGTCGGACAGAGCAAGCTTTACAGCGCGGCCACGCTCCGAAGAGATGGTCGACACGCGATCGACAGCCTGGGCGAAGGTCTCGCAATCGACCCGCATTTCCTTGTCGTTGTTGGCCGGAATGACGCGCTGATAGTCCGGGAAAGTACCGTCTATCAACTTTGACGTCATGACGATGGAGCCGATGGTCAGACGGATTTTGGCGTCGGAGACTTCGACGGTCACGATCGCATCCGGCGTGTCCACGAGCTTCTGCAGTTCACCCACCGTCTTGCGCGGGATGATGATCCCGGGCATGCCTTCGGAGCCAGAGGGAGCGCTGACATCGGCGCGTGCCAGGCGATGGCCGTCCGTGGCGACGGCTCTAAGCTTCAGGTCACCGCCGCTTTCGATCGTGTGGAAGAAGATGCCGTTGAGGTAATAACGCGTCTCCTCGGTGGAGATCGCGAACTGCGTCCGGTCGATCAGCATCTTCAGATCGGAGGCCTTCAGCTTGAAGGAATGGCTGAAGCTGCCGGCAGTGAGATCCGGAAAATCGGATTCCGGCAGGCATTGCAGCGAGAATTTCGAACGCCCGGAGGCGACCGTCATCGAGCTGCCATCGGTGTTGGTGGCAAGAAGCACTTCCGAGCCGTCGGGAAGCTTGCGCACGATATCGTAGAGCAGATGCGCGGGAACCGTAGTGGCGCCTGCCTGTTCGACATTGGCGGGCGTTGCCTCGGTGATTTCGAGGTCAAGGTCGGTCGCCTTCATGTCGAGGTTCGTGCCGTCGGCCTTGAGCAGCACGTTGGACAGGATCGGGATCGTGTTGCGACGCTCGACCACGCGATGCACGTGGTTCAGCGACTTCAGGAGGTTCGACCGCTCAATTGTAATACGCATGGATGCTACCGCTTTCGACCGTGACTAGCCGGGCGGCCCGAGGCGCCCGAGCGACATGTTTTCGGACAAGGCCCGAAAGATTGGACAGGCAACTTGGCAGACTTCTCCATCCGAATGCAAGAGGCATAGACGTTTTGCTTAGCGCCAATTCGCCATTTCGACGGCAATGCTCCACAGGAATTGCACCGCTCTTGCCGTCCGTGCGCGCCTCGCCCATAAAGGCTGCTTATCCGAGATGAATTCAGGACCGGCATGAGCGAAGACCAATCAGGCAGCGGAGCGCGCAGTTTCCGCCTGCACAACAATCAGATCCCGGCCCGCCCTCTCGAACCGGCGCTCTATCTGGTCGCCACCCCGATTGGCAATCTCGGCGACATCACGCTGCGGGCGCTGGAAACGCTGGCCGGCGCCGATGTGCTCGCCTGCGAGGATACGCGCGTGACGCGCGTCCTGCTCGATCGCTATGGCATCCAGAACAAGCCTTACGCCTACCACGAGCACAATGCCGACGAGGTCGGGCCGCGGCTTCTGCAGGCTTTGGAGGCCGGCCGATCTGTTGCGCTGGTCTCCGATGCCGGCACGCCGCTCGTCTCCGATCCCGGCTACCGGCTTGCGGTGCAGGCGATCGAGGCGGGATACAAGGTCGTGCCCATTCCCGGCGCTTCCGCACCGCTGGCGGCTCTCGTCGGCTCCGGCCTGCCGAACGATGCCTTCTTCTTCGCCGGTTTCCTGCCCGCCAAGGACAAGGGTCGCCGCGACCGCCTGGCCGAGCTGGCAGCCGTACCGGCGACCCTCATCTTCTTTGAATCGCCGCATCGCATTGCCGCCACCCTTGCAGCCGCCGCCGATGTGCTTGGTGGTGAGCGCGCGGGCGCCGTCTGCCGCGAGCTGACGAAAACCTTCGAGGAATTCCGCCGTGGTACGCTCTCCGAACTCGCCGCATTCTATGACACTGTCGATAATGTAAAGGGCGAGATCGTCTGGCTTGTGGGACCGCCGGCGGAAAGCGTTGCGGCGGAGGCCGATGTCGATGCCATCCTCGCCGATCTCTCAGGGACGATGCCGACAGCCAAGGCCGCGACCGAGGCTGCGCGCCTCACTGGCCTGCCGCGAAAGGAGCTGTATCAGCGCCTGCTCGACATGAAGAAGCGCCATGGCTGATACGAAGCCGGGGTCGGGCGAGAAGCTGAGGCGGCAAAAAGCCTGGCGTCGCGGCCATGTGGCCGAATATCTCGCGGCCGCCTTCCTGATGCTCAAGGGCTATCGCATCCTGGCAATCCGCCACCGCACCAAGCTCGGTGAAATCGATATCGTCGCCCGCAAGGGTGATCTCGCCATCTTTGTCGAGGTCAAGTCGCGGCGCGGCGCACAGGAGGCGATCGATGCCGTTTCCCTCTCGTCGCAGACGCGCATCCGTGCCGCCAGCGATCTATGGCTCGCCCGACAGCCGGATTTTGCCCGCCTGTCGCAACGCTATGACATCGTCGCCATGCTGCCCGGCCGCTGGCCGCAGCATTTTCCGGATGCGTTTTGAATACGGCGTTACAGGACCGTCATAAAATCAGCCTATTGCCGGACCGATAAGCGTTCGCGACTTCCGCCGCGCTCACAATGCTATTTCGACAGGCTTCAATATGATCCGCAACACCGTTTCCGCATTCACCGTTCCCTTGCAGGAAGAGCGCAAGAGCTTTATTTCACTCGAAAAGACCGCGGTCGTTCACGCCGAGAAGCTTGCATCACTCGCCTGCCTGAATGCGGTGCGCATCGGCGGGGTGGGTGCCAAGGTCGAGGCTCTCTCCTTCCCCTTTACCGTCGCGGCCTGGAATCTCGAGCGCTGCCTCTTTCCCGAGGAAAGCGCCGCCAAGCTGCGGGAGACCAGCGCGCCGCAGATCCTGCTGTCGGAAATGGATCTGGGCATGGCCCGCACCGAACAGCGCGACCCGACGGCGATCATTGCCGGCGAACTCGGCATGAACTACGCCTATGGTGTCGAATTCCTCGAACTCAGTCTCGGTTCGGAAATCGAACGCTCCTACTGCAAGGACGATTTCAACGAGAAGGGCTTTCATGGCAACGCCCTGATGGCCTCAGTCGCCCTGAAGGATGCCTTCATGATCCGTCTGCCCGGCGAGGCCGTCTGGTTCAATGACAGCAACGAGCAGCCGCGCATTGGCGATCGTTGCGCTGTCGGCGCCATTGTTGAGACGGAAGCTGGTCCCATGATCGCCGTTTCCGTTCACCTTGAGAGCGTCGCAACCGCTGCCTATCGCGAGCGGCAGTTGGCTGCCCTGATCGATGAGGTCGAGGTTTTCGCGCCTGGCCTGCCGATCCTGATCGGCGGCGATCTCAACACCGGCAATCACACCGGCGGCGATTTCTCCACCGATACGCTGTTCGCCATGGCCGAAGGCCGAGGCTTCGAGTGCCATGGCGGGCCGCTCGATCAGACGAGCACGCGCCCGAGCCTGATCACGCGCTTTCCCGATCGCGCCATGAAACTCGACTGGTTCATCACCCGCGGCTTGAAAATCGGCGAAAGCCACCTTGTTTCCTCCCTGAACGGAGAAGGCAAGCCGCTCTCCGACCACGATATGGTCGTCTGCACAATCGAGGGTTTTTCCGCCTGACCGCTGCAATCGTTAAAATGCGCTCGGTTTCATGAACTTTCCCCTTACGCGTTCTATGCGATGAGATCGCAGACGCACATGGAATTTTGGGGGATTGCATGGTCTTGAAACTGATGTTGGCGAGCATGGCGGCCTTTGCCACCCGTGCCGCGCCGGTCGTGCTCGCGATGCCGCAGTCGAAGAGCTTCGTGGCGGGCGCCAGCAACGAAATGGAAATGAAGCCATCGCCGATCGAACCCTCCTGGGTTTTGTCAGGCAATCCGGTCGCCCGTATCGCCGAGCACTCGCGCGGGCAGGACGATGCCGCAATGACGGCGCTGTGGGATTGCACCGCGGGCGAGTTCCGCTGGTATTTCGGCTGGGACGAAACGGTGATGATCCTTGAGGGCGAGGTGCATATCACCACGGAAGACGGCGTCGAGCGGACGCTCAGCGCCGGCGATGTCGCTTATTTTGCCGGCGGCACCTGGGCGACATGGCGCATCGATCGCTACCTGCGCAAGGTTGCCTTTCTGCGCAAGCCGTTCCCGAAGCCTCTGACCATGGCTTATCGCCTGCGCAACTTAGTCCGGCAGGGCGGCGCACAAGGCCTTGCTGCCTAAGCGGCCACTTGAGGGAAGCCATTGAATAGCCGTTGCGTTTGCATGCGGGCCGACCTACATCTGTGCGCAAATCCGAGCGAGGGCTGACTATGGCTGGTATCAAGAATGTTGCGGTCCAGATGGACCATGTGAAAAGCATCAACATTGCGGGTGACTCCACCTTCGCCATGAGCCTCGAGGCGCAGAACCGGGGCTACAAGCTCTTCCACTATACGCCGGAGCGGCTGAGCATGCGCGACGGCAAGGTCTATGCCTCCGTCGAGCCGATGATCCTGCGCGACGTCAAGGGCGATCATTTCGAGCTCGGCGAGCCGGAGCGCGTCGATCTTTCCACCATGGACGTGGTGCTGCTGCGCCAGGATCCGCCATTCGACATGGCCTATATCACCTCGACGCATCTCCTCGAGCGCATCCATCCGAAGACGCTCGTGGTCAACGATCCGGCCTGGGTGCGCAACTCGCCGGAAAAGATCTTCGTCACCGAATTCGCCGATCTCATGCCGAAGACGCTGATTACGCGCGATCCGGCTGAAATCCGCCGCTTCCGCGATGAAATGGGCGACATCATCCTGAAGCCGCTCTATGGCAACGGCGGCGCCGGTGTGTTCCACTCGACGCGTGACGACCGCAATCTCTCGTCGCTGCTGGAAATGTTCGGCCAGCTCTTCCGCGAGCCCTTCATTGCCCAGCAATACCTGCCAGACGTGCGCAAGGGCGATAAGCGCATCATCCTCGTCGATGGCGAGGCTGTTGGCGCGATCAACCGCGTGCCGGCCGAGCATGACGCCCGCTCCAACATGCATGTCGGCGGCCGCGCCGAAGCTACCGAGCTGACGGCGCGCGAACAGGAAATCTGCAAGCGCATTGGACCGGCTCTGAAGGAGCGCGGCTTCCTGCTCGTCGGCATCGACGTCATCGGCGACTATATGACCGAGATCAACGTGACGTCGCCGACCGGCATCCGCGAAGTCAAGCGCTTCGGTGGCGCCGATATCGCCAGCCTGCTCTGGGACGCGATCGAAGCCAAGCGAGCCTGATCGGCAGTTCCCACCACGCTCTCAGCTGAACGAATTCACTCAGGCATGTCGATAATTTCGGCATGCCTGAGGGAAGTTTTTGTTCGTTTATTGTTCTTGTTTCATTCCTTGTCTTGTGCCAGATTGCAACCCGAAGTTTGCTGATCGGGGCACGTAACGGCAAACGGGTTCGGCGACAGGGGATAGGGAATGGTAGCGCGCGTCAGTACGGTGGCGTTTCAGGGCATTGAGGGCGTACCCGTCGAAGTGCAGGTGATGATCGCGCCGGGCAAGGTGCTGATGCATATCGTCGGTCTGCCGGACAAGGCTGTCGCGGAGAGCCGTGAAAGGGTTCAGGCAGCACTACACGCCTCCGGTCTCGCTTTGCCGCCGAAGAAAGTCACGGTCAATCTCGCACCGGCGGATCTGCCCAAAGAGGGCAGTCACTTCGATCTTGCCATCGCGCTTGGTCTGATGGCGGCGCTCGGTGCGATTCCAGCCGATGCCCTGTCTTCCTACACCGTCATCGGCGAACTCAATCTCGACGGCACGATCGCGCCCGTTGCCGGCGCTCTTCCCGCCGCGATCGCCGCCAATGCCATGGGCAAGGGGCTGATCTGCCCGGCCGAAAGCGGACCGGAAGCCGCCTGGGCGGGCAAGGAGATCGATATTCTGGCGCCGCGCAGCCTGATTGCGCTCGCCAATCATTTCCGCGGCACGCAGGTTCTCTCGCGGCCGGAGCCGTCAGTCCGCGCCAATGCCGCCAATCTACCTGACCTCGCCGATATCAAGGGGCAGGAAAGCGCCAAGCGCGCCCTGGAAGTGGCGGCCGCCGGTGGCCATAATCTGCTTTTCGTCGGGCCTCCCGGCTCCGGCAAATCCATGCTCGCCTCGCGCCTGCCGTCGATCCTGCCGCCCTTGTCGACGAACGAGCTGCTGGAAGTGTCGATGATCCATTCGATCGCCGGCCAGCTTTCCGGCGGCAAGCTCTCGGACCGGCGGCCCTATCGCGCACCGCATCATTCCGCCACCATGGCGGCGCTTGTCGGCGGCGGCCTGCGCGCCCGGCCGGGTGAAGTCTCGCTCGCCCATCACGGCATTCTGTTTCTGGACGAGCTGCCGGAATTTTCGCCGCAGGCGCTCGATGCGCTCCGCCAGCCGCTCGAAACCGGCGAATGCGTCATCGCCAGAGCAAACCACCGTGTCTCCTATCCGGCCGGCATCCAGCTTGTCACGGCGATGAACCCCTGCCGCTGCGGCATGGCCGGCGAGCCGGGGCACACCTGCGCCCGTGGGCCGCGTTGCGCTTCCGATTATCAGGGCCGCATTTCCGGCCCCTTGCTCGATCGCATCGACATCCGCATCGACGTGCCGGCGGTCTCCGCCGCCGACCTCATCCGGCCGATAGCCTCGGAAAGCAGCGCCGATGTCGCACTCCGCGTTGCACGCGCCCGCGAGCGGCAGCGGGAACGCTTCGAAAGAGCCGGCATGAAGGATGTCAGCACCAATGCCCGCTGCTCGACGGCGATGATCGAGACCATCGCCGAGCCGGATGCCGCCGGCCTGCAATTGCTGCGCGATGCCGCCGAGAAGATGAAATTCTCCGCCCGCGGCTATCATCGCATCCTCAAGGTCGCACGAACGCTTGCCGATCTTGATGACAAGCCGACCGTCGGACGCATCCACCTTGCCGAAGCCATCTCCTATCGCATCGCCGGAGAGCGGCTGACCGCGCATGCCTGACAATGCGGGACTCCGCAGCATCTGATCGTCTCCAGCCGGCCTAAATGAAAAAAGGGGTGCCGAAACCCCCTTTTTCCAAATCAAGTTGGCGAATGGCTTTGTCAGCCGCCGAGACCTTCGAAAAGCGCCGTCGAGAGATAGCGCTCGGCGAAGGATGGGATGACGACAACGATAGTCTTGCCTTCGTTTTCAGGACGCTGGCCGATCTTGATGGCGGCCGTGAGCGCCGCGCCGGATGAGATGCCGACTGGCACGCCTTCGAGCTTGGCAACGAGCCGGGCTTGCTGAAATGCCTCGTCATTGCTGACGGTCACCACCTCGTCATAGACATGCGTATCGAGAACTTTCGGCGCGAAGCCGGCGCCGATGCCCTGGATCTTGTGGGGTCCGGGATTGCCGCCGGACAGAACCGGCGAATCCGCCGGCTCGACGGCGATGACCTTGATGTCGGGCTTGCGTGCCTTCAGCACCTGGCCGACGCCGGTGATCGTGCCGCCGGTGCCGATACCGGAAACGAAGATATCGACCTTGCCTTCAGTGTCGTTCCAGATTTCCTCGGCCGTCGTCTTGCGATGGATTTCCGGATTGGCGGGATTTTCGAACTGCTGCGGAATGATCGCATCCGGCAGCGACGCGGCCAGCTCTTCGGCCTTGGCGATCGCGCCCTTCATGCCCTTCGGTCCCTCGGTCAGCACCAGCTCGGCGCCGAGCAGCGCCAGCATCTTGCGACGCTCGATCGACATGGTTTCCGGCATGGTGAGGATCAGCCTGTAGCCCTTGGCCGCGGCGGCAAAGGCGAGCGCAATGCCCGTGTTGCCCGAGGTCGGCTCGATCAGCACGGACCGGCCGGGAGCGATCTTGCCCTGGGCTTCCAGGCTCTCGATCATGGCGACGCCGATACGGTCCTTCACGGAAGCGATCGGATTGAAGAACTCGAGCTTTGCCAAGATGTTGGCCTTGACGCCCTTCTCCTTCGCCAGCTTGTCGAGGCGGACCAGCGGCGTGTCGCCGATGGTCTCGGTGATCGAGGCATAGACGCGGCCGCGGCCGGGTTTGCGGGTGTCGGACATGGATAGCTCTCCCTACATTGGAATTATGCAATGACAATAGGATCAAACGCGCGCGGAAACCAGAGTGCACACCCGTTCCTCGCGTGAAGCGCGTGAGAAAAGAATCTCCCAAGGGCCTTCTTTAAGGATGTTTTTTTCAGGCGGCGCGCATGGCGATAAAGGCGGCAGTCGCGGCTAGGATACTGGCGGCGACCCGGTTCAGGATCTGCAGCGCCCTCGGCTTCTTGAGAAAGATGCGCGCTCGCGACGCCAGCAGAATATAGGGCACCAGAACGATCAGCAGGACGATGAAAGTCGCCGTCACCAGCGTCGCATATTCGCGCAGCCCGATGCTGCCGATATCGATCAGGGTCGGCACCAGTGCGACGTAGAAAAGCATGGTCTTGGGGTTGCCGAGCGTGACAAGCAGGCCGGAGAGGAAGGACATGCCGGCGCTGTTCGATTTCTTCGCGGCGATATCGGCCGCAAGCAGGCCCGCCGTCCAGAGCTTCCAGGCGATATAGCCGAGATAAAGCGCACCGGCGATCTTGATGACGATGAAGACCTCGGTGAAGGTCTGCGCCACGAAGGCAAGCCCGAGGATGACGGCCGTGAGGTAGATCGTGTCGCCGAGCACGAGGCCGAGGCCCATGAAGAAGGTTTCGCGAAAGCCGGAGCCGAGGGCGCGCGCCACGATTGCCGTGATACCGGGACCCGGGATCGCAGCGGCGATGAAAAGGGCGCCGCAATAGGCAAACAAGGCCGCGAGCGTCATGGAATTCTCCTCCTGAGATGGTATTCGCTCTATCTCACCACCTTTGCGTTTTCAAGCGATTGCGCCGGTACAGCGAACATATTACCAAGGCATTAACGGCGCGTCGCAACTGCTTTGCACAAGGATATCATGTCTTCCGCTTTGCTCCTGATCGATCTTCAGAACTCCATCCTGACAGGCCTCGGCACGCCGGATCGCCAGCCTGATATCGATGCTGCGCTGGAGACTGTTATCGCGAAGCTCGCAGCGTTGAAACACAGCGCCCGCGCCGCCGGCATTCCCACCTTCATCGTCCAGCATGACGGCGGTCCCACCCATCGTTTGGCCAAGCGCAGCGAAGGCTGGCAGCTGCGCCGGGAGATCGCGCCGGAAGCCGGCGATGCCGTCGTGCACAAGACGAGCTGTGATTCCTTTTTCGAGACGGATCTGGAGGCAAAGCTGCGAGCGCGCGGCGTCACTCATCTCATCGTCGGCGGTTGCATGACGCAGTTCTGCGTCGATACGACCGTGCGGCGCGCCGTCTCACTCGGTTTCGACGTCTCGCTGATCTCCGACGGACACACCACGGCGGATATGGGCAAACTGAGCTTCGAAGAGATTGTCACCCATCACAATATGCTGCTTGACGGTTTCGATGCCGGGCCGCATGAAATCAAGCTGGTCGCATCCACCGAAATCTCCTTCTGAAGCCCTTCCTGCCGGAGCCTCCATGCCGCATCTGACCAGCATGATCACCTTTGCCCTGATCGCTCTCGGCATGGTGCTGACACCCGGGCCGAACATGATCTATCTGGTGTCGCGCTCGATCTCGCAGGGGCCTGCGGCAGGCCTGATCTCCCTTGGCGGTGTCGCCTGCGGCTTCGTCTTTTACATGCTCTCGGCCGCACTCGGCATTACCGCTTTCGTCTTTGCCGTGCCTTTTGCCTATGATGCGCTGAGGCTGGCGGGTGCCGCCTATCTTGGATGGCTCGCTTGGAATGCGCTGAAGCCCGGTGGCCGCTCGGCCTTTCAGGTGCGCGAGCTGCCGAAGGATAGCGCGCGCCGGCTCTTCACGATGGGGCTGGTGACCAGCCTGCTCAATCCGAAAGTGGCGATCCTCTATTTGTCGCTGCTGCCGCAATTCGTCGATCCCGCCGCCGGCAGCGTCTTCACCCAATCGATCATTCTCGGCTTTGCACAGATCATCATCAGCGTGACATTCAATGCCATCTTCGCGCTGAGTGCCGGCTGGATCGCGATGTTCCTCACCCGCCGTCCGTCCTTCGCGCTGGTGCAGCGCTGGCTGATGGGCACTGTGCTTGCCGGGCTCGCCGTGCGCATGGCTTTTGAGGCTCAGCGCTGATGCGAGTTGTGTCAACAGCAGTCACCGCGGGTCTGCTGATGTTAGCAACCTTCGCGCCGCCTACCTCGGCAGCGGAGAAGGACGTGCAGACGATCGTCTTCATGCGCCATGGCGAAAAGCCGGAAGCAGGTCTCGGCCAACTGAGCTGCCAAGGTCTCAACCGGTCTTTGGCTCTGCCCTCGGTGCTAAGCAGGCTCTTCGGCAAGCCTGCTGCGATCTTTGCGCCGGATCCGTCGAAGCGAAAGGACGATTCCGGCACTTCCTACGATTATATCCGTCCGCTCGCGACCATCGAGCCAACGGCAATCGCCTTTGGAATGCCTGTCGATACCAGCTTCGGCTATGAGGATATCGAGGATCTGAAAGCCGAGTTGAAGAAGCCTGCCTATGCCGGCAAGTTGATCTTCGTCGCCTGGGAGCATAAGCAGATCGTCGATCTCGCCCGCCAGCTGATGAGCGAGAATGGTGGCGATGAAAAAGCGGTGCCGAAATGGCATGGCAAGGATTTCGACAGCCTCTATGTGCTGCGGATCGGCGGAGGCAAGGCGGGATCGGCGGCAACATTCGAAAAGATGGCGGAAGGTCTCGACGGTCTCTCTGAAGTCTGTCCGAATCCGGCTAAGTAAACCTAGAACACTGGCCGCATGAAGCTGCGTTCGTAGCTGATGATGCAGCGCGTTTCCTCGCCATAGGCAAGGGCGGCTTGGCATTCAGCATCTTCGGGTATTTTCAGCCGATATTCCTCATAGGCGGCAAGGCTCGGGAAGCTGAAGAGCGCCAAGGCGATGTTGCTGGCGCCTTCATGCGGCATGAAATAGCCGTGATGCGTGCCGCCCATGCGGTTGACCAGCGGAATCCAGAGCTTGGCGTAATGCTCGAACTGGGCAAGCTTGTAAGGGTCGATGACGTAACGAAGATAGCAGGTGATCATTCGGCGGCTCGCTTGGAAAAATGGTGGTTTCTATTCCAGGGCAGGGGGACCGTCCATCCCAGATTCATGCCGGCAGCAGCCGCGAGAATGATGACCGCGCCGAGGATCTGCGCCATGCCAAGCACATGGCCAAAGGCGAAGCGATCGACGATGATGGCGGCGATTGGATAGACGAAGGAGAGCGCGCCGGTCAGATGCGTCGGCAGCTTCTGAATGGCGCCATAGAGCAGCACATACATCAGGCCTGTATGCACGATGCCCATGGTGACGAGGATCGACCATCCCCCGACATCCTGGGGTGCGGCCGAGAAATTGGTAAAGGGTGCCAGCATCAGGATACCGGTCGAAACCTGAATGAGCGCGATCAGGTGCGGCGGCGTGCCTTTCAGCCATTTGGCGGCGATCGCCGCCAGCGCATAGAAGAAGGCCGCACCCAGCGAAAGCAGGATGCCGATCGCATAGCTTCCGCCACCTACGCTCTCCGCCGGCTTACCTTCGACGATCACGGCCATGCCGGCAAAGGCGAGGCCTAACCAGAAGAGCTTGGTGAAGGTGATCCGTTCGCCGAGGAACAACGCACCGAGACCCAGCAGCATGAAGGGCTGCGTGTTGTAGACGGTCGTGGCGATGGAAATGGAGGCGTGGGAATAGGCCGCGAAAAGCAGCAGCCAGTTGAGCACGATGGCGATCCCGCCACCGACGGCAATGGAAAATGTCTTGAGATTGAGGGTGCCGGGACGCAGCAGGCCCATGGCTCCGCAGATGACGAGCAGTGTCAGCGCCCCGAAGAAGCAGCGCCAGAAGACGACGCCAGTCACGGCTTGCCCGGACATCAGCACGAACCAGCCGATGGTGCCTGAAATCAGCATCGCCGCCGTCATTTCCACCGTGCCGCGCTTAATCTCGTTCATTGCCTTGCTCCCGTCTATCTACGCCAATCATATTGCTGTACCGGAGCCGGAGATATAGTTTTAGTAAGGTAATAGCGCCGAAATTCCTAAATAAATGAGGTAGAATAATGGGTGTTCCTAACGCGAGCCTGGGTCTGGATGAGATCGATCAGCGGATGCTGGAGTCGCTGGCGCGCAATGCCCGCATATCGTTGAAGGAACTGGCGGAAGCGGCCGGCCTGTCGTCGCCGAGTGCGGCGGAGCGGCTGCGGCGGCTGGAGGAGCGCGGCATCATCTCGGCCTTCACCGTCGATATCGCGCCGGAGGCGATCGGCTATCCCCTGCAGGCGATCGTCCGCATCCGGCCTCTGCCTGGCCAGCTGCATGTCGTCGAGCGCATCATTCAGGAGACGCCGGAGTTCATCGAATGCGACAAGGTCACCGGCGACGATTGCTTCATCGGACGCCTGGTGGTGCGGTCAATGAGCGAGCTCGATGGGATCTTGGACAAGATCACCGAGCGGGCCGAGACGAACACATCGATGATAAAGGCGACACCGGTCAAGCGCCGGCTACCGCCGCTTTCGCGCTAGAGCAATCCTAGGAAAAGTGGGCAGCGGTTTTCCGTTCGGAATTGCGAAATCCAACAAGCTGGAGCCGCGGCTCTAGAATTCCGCCATGGGCGAAAGCATGAGCGGCCCGGCAATATCATGGGCCGCTTTACCGCGCGCCATTAGCGTCGTGTAACCCTCGTAGGGCTGCAGCGATACCTGGCAATCCAGCCGATCCGGCGAAAAGCAGATCTCGATGCGATCGGGTTCGATAGCAAGCGCGGACAGGATGGTCGCCAGCGGTGGTATGGCCGTTGCCACGACATCAAGAAGCCAGAGGGTCGCGCCGTCGAATGTCCATGCGATGAGCACCTCATCCCCGAGTGCCGTCAGGCGGATCGCGGCGTTGAAGGAGGCATTCAGCAGAAACATCTCCGTCTGCCTGACAACGGCAAATTGGGCAGAGACCGGCTGCCGGTTTTGCAGCAGCGTCTTGATCAGGCGCAGATCATCAGGCGCTTCCAGCGACAGTTGCCGGGCAGCTGGGTCGGCTTTTCCAAGCTTCGGCATCTCCGCGACGAAGACATGTTGCGGTAGAGAGCGAAAGCCGTAACGCTCATAAAGCGCAGGCTTGTCAGTGAGCAGGAGATCGAGCTCGTGGCCCTCCGCCCGGGTGCGAGCAAAGGCACGCTGCATGAGATCGCGATAGAGCCCGCGCCCACGCCATTCCGGCCGCACCGCGCCGGACTGATATCCCGCTGCCCTGACGGCGCGGCCGTTGACGATCAGCGGCATGGAGAAGGCGGTGAAATTGGCGATGCAACGGCCATCGGCATCGAAATAGCCAAACGGCATGCTTGTGGGATCGGGGCCGCCCAATCGATCCTGAATGCCGACGTCGATGGAGAACGTATCTTCAAGCAGGTCGACAAGACCCTTCCACGCAGCAGGATCGCCGAAATAGTCCTGTCGTAAGATCAGGCCATGCGTCTGGGCAATCTCCGACATCACACGCCGGTCGAGCCGAAACCGCCTGCGCCGCGCGTGGTTTCGCTGATCTCCGCAATCTCGGCGATACGCACCTGCATGACTGGCGCTATGACCATCTGCGCGATGCGCATGCCACGGGTGATCTCGAACGGCTCCTCGCTGAGGTTGGCCAGCAGCACCTTCACTTCGCCGCGATAGTCGCTGTCAACCGTGCCGGGCGAGTTCAGGCAGGTAACCCCATGCTTGAAGGCAAGTCCCGAACGCGGGCGGATCTGCGCCTCGAAGCCTTCAGGAACTTCGAAGACAAAACCCGTTGGAACGAGAACCCGGTTCCACGGTGCGATCGTCAGCGTCGCACCATCGTCGATGGCAGCGCGCAGGTCCATACCGGCCGCGCCCTTGGTTTCGTAGGCCGGCAGTTCCAGGCCCTCCCCATGCGGCAGGCGGACGAGGTTCAGGGTCGGAGTGATGTCGGTGTGAATGGTCATGCGGCAATAGTTTGCGTTTGAAAGCCGGAGGTCAATTGCATTTGGGGCTTTGAGTCGCTAGATACGGCCGCAATTCACAGGATTCACATGCATGGCTGAAAGTCTCGCCGAGGCGGTTTCCCGCCGCCGCACATTCGCTATTATCGCTCACCCGGACGCGGGCAAGACAACGCTCACCGAAAAGCTGCTGCTGTTCGGCGGCGCCATCCAGCTTGCCGGCGAAGTCAAGGCGAAGAAGGATCGCATGCAGACGCGCTCCGACTGGATGAAGATCGAGCGCGAGCGCGGCATCTCGGTCGTGACATCAGTCATGACCTTCGAGTATGAAGGCAATGTCTTCAACATCCTCGATACGCCCGGTCACGAAGACTTCGCCGATGACACCTATCGCACGCTGACGGCCGTCGACGCCGCGGTCATGGTCATCGACGCCGCCAAGGGTATCGAGCCGCGAACGCTGAAGCTGTTCGAAGTCTGCCGCATGCGGGACATCCCGATCATCACCTTCATCAACAAGATGGACCGCGAAAGCCGCGATCCCTTCGAAATTCTCGATGAAGTCGAAGAGAAGCTGGCGCTGGATACGGCTCCGGTCACTTGGCCGATCGGTCGCTCCAAGACCTTCTGCGGCTCCTACCATCTGGCCGACAATACGGTGCGCGGTTCCGATACCGAGGTCGAGGCGACGAAGGTGAACGGCCCACAGGCGGTGGCCGACCGGCTGCCGGAAAACGAGCGCCAGGCCTTTATCGACGAGACGGAACTCGCGATCGAAGCCTGCCGTCCCTTCGACCGGGTCTCCTTCCTCGAAGGCCACATGACGCCTGTTTTCTTCGGCTCGGCGCTGCGCAACTTCGGTGTTCGCGATCTCATCAATGCGCTCGGTGCATTCGCGCCGCCGCCGCGCGATCAGGTCGCCGACATCAGGACGGTGCACGCCACCGACGAGAAGATGACGGCCTTCGTCTTCAAGATCCAGGCCAACATGGACCCGAACCACCGCGACCGCATCGCCTTTGCCCGCATCTGCTCCGGCAAGCTGGAGCGCGGCATGAAGGCGCGGCTGTCGCGCACCGGCAAGCAGCTCGGTCTCACCGCGCCGCAATTCTTCTTCGCCTCGCAGCGCCAGCTCGCCGATACCGCCTATGCCGGCGATGTCGTCGGCATTCCGAACCACGGGACCCTGCGCATCGGCGATACGCTGACGGAAGGTGAATCGCTCGTCTTCCAGGGCGTGCCGAACTTCTCGCCGGAAATCCTGCGCCGTGTTCGTCTCGAAGACGCGATGAAGGCGAAGAAGCTTAAGGAAGCCTTGCAGCAGATGGCCGAAGAAGGCGTCGTGCAGCTGTTCTCGCCCGAAGATGGCTCGCCCGCCATCGTCGGCGTCGTCGGCGCTCTGCAGCTCGATGTTTTGAAGGAGCGGCTGATGGCCGAATACGGCTTGCCGGTATCCTTCGAAATGTCGCGCTTCTCGGTGTGCCGCTGGATCTCGGCCGACCAGTCCGCCGATCTCGAAAAATTCGTCACCGCCCGCCGCGGCGATATCGCTCGCGATCTCGACGGCGATCCGGTCTTCCTCGCCCAGGACGGCTTCTCGCTGCGCTATGAGGCAGAACGTTACCCGGCTATCAAGATGGCCGCGATCAAGGAATATCACGCCGTCAAGGCGGCTTGATATCGAAGATGTTGCAGCCGCAGGCGACGAGCCTGTGGCTCATAGCGCTGATGCCCCGATGCTTCGCTCAGTTTCGCGTCGCGCGCCTCAAGCCGGCATGATTGGTTCGGATGCGTTTCATTTTGGAATAGTGCCATCGCGATGTTCCATCCGATATAGCGCTATGCCATAGTGCCGCCCCGAGGTCCCCTCGATCAGAACGAGCAGCTTTCATGATGAAATTTCTTGCGGTTCTTGCTCTGGCCGTTGTCGGCCTGATGCCGGTCGCAGCCGAGGCGCGAATCATTACCGATGCGGCCGGACGCACGGTGTCTGTGCCGGATAAGATCAACCGCATTCTGGTGGCCGGGCCGCCGGCAACAGTGCTGGTCTATGTGCTGGCGCCCGAAAAACTGGTGGGTTGGGTTCATGCCCCTGATGATGCCACCAAGGCCTATCTGATGCCGTCGGTGCGGTCGCTGCCGACAATCGGGCGCCTGACGGGCAAGGACGGCACGATCGGCGCGCAGGCAATCATCGATGCCAAGCCGGACATCATTCTCGATGCCGGCACGGTCGACCCGACCTACAAGGCGCTCGCCGACAAGGTGCAATCGGAAACACACATTCCGTATATCCTTGTGGATGGCAGCTTCGCCCGCACGGCCGATACGCTTCGCGACGTCGGCGCACTGGTCGGTGTCGAGGACCGTGCGAACAAGCTTGCCGACTATGCCGATTCAGCGATCAAGGATCTGAACGATAAGCTCGCGACGCTGCCGAACGATCCACGACCACGCGTCTATTATGGCCGTGGTGCCGATGGCCTCGAAACCGGGCTTTCCGGCTCGATCAATCTCGAGATCCTCGATGCCGTCGGCACGATGAATGTCGCCGCCGCTGCCGGTAAGGGCGGCCTCGCCAAGGTGACGCCGCAGCAGGTCGCCGGCTGGAACCCGGATATCATCATCGCCGAGAGCCCTGCCTTTGCCGCCTCTGTGAAAAACGATCCGCAATGGGCCGGCATCAAGGCCGTCAAGGACGGCAAGATCTTCGTGCCGCCGTCTCTGCCTTTCGGCTGGTTCGATTCCCCGCCCGGCGTCAATCGGCTGCTCGGCGTGCGCTGGATGGAGAAGTTGCTCTATCCGAAGCTCTTCCGCAGCGATTTTTCCGACGATGTGAAGGAATTCTACAAGCTGTTCTACCAGGTCGATCTGACCGACGATCAGCTGACGGCATTGCTGAAGGGCATGAAGTAACCACTCTGATAAGGAAAGCGTTCATGGTCCGGGAGAACGAAATTCGCGAAAACGAGGTGGCTGTCGAGCCGCCCGCGGCCTCGGATGCCTGCCTTACCTTCATCGGCCGCATTTCGACACCCTGGACATCGCGCATGGAAACGCCGCGTCAGGGTCGGCACGACGGCCCGATCTGCCGGATCGAGATCTTCGAGCCTTGGGTGGCAGCGTTGAAGGGCGTGGATGTTTTCGAGCGGCTGGAGGTTCTCTATTGGCTCGATCGGTCTCGCCGGGATCTCGTGCTGCAGAGCCCGGCCAACAGCGGCAAGGTGCATGGCACTTTTTCACTGCGCTCGCCAGTGCGGCCGAACCCCATAGGCACCTCCATCGTCAAATTGGAAGCCGTCGAAGGTGCCGTGCTGCTGGTGCGTGGCCTCGATTGTCTTGATGGTACGCCGCTACTCGATCTGAAGCCGGATCGCACCCTGTTCAAACCGATGGCGCCGCCGCAGCCCGGAGATTTCCAGACGGGCGACGGCGAGACGGTGCATTACTGCCAGAAGCGCGATGCTTAATTGTTTCACGCAATCCCTGGCGGAAAACCGCTGCGCAGTTACCTTGCAATTGCTTTAGTCGACGGCGACCATGACGTCGGACGCTTTGATGACCGCATAGGCAGAGGAGCCCACCGCGAGGCCCAGCTCATCCACGGCTTCGTTGGTGATCGAGGAGGTGACGATCGAGCCGTTGCCGATATCGATGCGGACATGCGCCGTCGTCGCGCCCTTGGTGATTTCGACGACCTTGCCCTTGAGGCGGTTTCTAGCACTGATTTTCATGGATGTTTCTCTCTTGTGACCGGCGCGACAATATCGTCGTCTCCGGCGACGAACCATCGAAATCCTATTCGCCGCGCGGATAGCGCTGGTTTTCCTCCAGCACGTTGAGGTCCATATGGTTGCGCATGTAGCGCTCCGAAGCCTTTTGCAGAGGCTGGTAGTCCCACGGATAATAGGCGCCGTTGCGAAGCGCCGTGTAGACGACCCATCGCCGTGCTTGGCTCTCGCGCACGGCAGCGTCGAAGCTTGAAAGATCCCAGCGCGCCATGGCCTGCGCCGTCAGTCTCTCCAGCGTTTCCGCGTAGGCCGGGTTGCCTGCCAGATTGGTCAGCTCCTTCGGGTCCGCGTCGATGTCGAAGAGCATCGGCGGATCCTTCTCGCAAAGGGTCAGCTTGTAATTGCCGTCGCGTAAGGCCACGAGCGGCGCCTCGGAGCCTTCCGCGGCATATTCCATCGGCACAGGACTGCGGCCTCCGGTTCCAAGAGCCAGCGAGGTCAGATCCTCGCCATCGGTCCAGCGTTGCAACGATGCGATGTCGATCCCGGCAAGGGCGGCGAGCGTCGGCGTCACGTCCAGCGTCGAAACCGGCTGGTCGATCCGCTTCGGCTGCCAGCCGGGGGCTGCGATCATCAGCGGCACGCGGGCGGAGCCTTCGAAGAAGTTCATCTTGAACCAGAGGCCGCGCTCGCCGAGCATGTCGCCATGGTCGGAGACGAAGAGAATGATCGTGTTGTCGGCCATGCGGCCGCGCTCGAGCGTGTCCAGGATCTCGCCGATCTTCTCGTCGACATAGGAGATATTGGCGAAATAGCCGCGCCGTGCCCTACGGATCTGCTCCGGCGTGATGTCGAAGGCGGTGTGGTCGCAGGCCTTCATCAGCCGCTGCGAATGCGGGTCCTGCTGCTCGAAGGGGATTTCGCCGACTTCCGGGTCCAGCGCCGGGCAATCCTCATAGAGATCCCAGAAGCGGCGGCGCGCGACATAGGGGTCGTGCGGATGCGTGAAGCTGACCGTCAGGCACCATGGCCTTTCGTCTTGGCGGCGGGAGAGATCGTAAAGCTTGCGGGTCGCGTGATAGGCAACCTCGTCGTCATATTCCATCTGGTTGGTGATCTCGGCGACACCTGCCCCGGTCACGGAACCGAGATTGTGATACCACCAGTCGATGCGCTCGCCGGGCTTCGTGTAGTCCGGCGTCCAGCCGAAATCGGCGGGGTAGATGTCTGTCGTCAGCCGCTCCTCGAAACCGTGCATCTGATCCGGACCGACGAAATGCATCTTGCCAGAGAGCGCCGTCTGATAGCCGGCGGCGCGCAGATGGTGGGCGAAAGTCGGGATATCGGAGCAGAATTCGGCGGCATTGTCATAGACGCGCGTGCGGCTCGGCAACTGCCCGGACATGAAGGAGGCGCGTGCCGGCGCGCAGAGCGGGCTTGCCGTATAGCTATTGGCAAAGCGAACGGAGCGCTTCGCCAGAGCCTTCAGGACCGGCGCATGCAGGAACTCGGCCGGGCCGTCGGGGAAGAGCGTCCCGTTGAACTGATCGACCATGAGGATGAGGATATTCGGGCGGGACATGCGGATGTCTTTCTTGCGGGTCAGAGGCCGATGGCGGCTTTGACCGCCTGGAGGCCAGGCTTGCCGTCGATAGTGGTGACGCCGGAAAGCCAGGGCGTCAAGGCGTCCGGATGCGCCTTCAGCCAGGCAGTGGCCGCGTCCTTGGCGCTCTCGCCGCCGAGGATCGATCCCATCAACGAATTCTCCATGCCGATGTTGAAGGTTAGGTTATGGAAGAGCTTGGCGGCGTTCGGGCATTGCGCCGACCAGCCGGTGCGCGCCAGCGTGTAGACCTCGGCGCCGCCGTAATTCGCGCCGAAATAGGCATCGCCACCGGAAAGATATGCGATCTTGAAGCGCTCGTTCATGGGGTGCGGCGCCCAGGCGAGGAAGACGATCGCCTGCTTGTCCTTCGAGGCGCGCTCCACTTGCGACAGCATGGCCTGCTCGCTCGATTCCACCAGTTCCCAGCCCTTCAGGCCGAAGTCGTTAGCGTCGATCATCTTCTGGATATTGGCATTGGCGGGCGCGCCCGGCTCGATACCGTAGATCTTGCGGCCGAAATCGTCGCCATACTTCTGCAGGTCGGAAAAATCCTTGATGCCCTTGTCGGCGAGGTAGGC
Organism: Rhizobium sp. AB2/73; assembly: GCF_020871915.1. Taxonomy (NCBI): domain Bacteria; kingdom Pseudomonadati; phylum Pseudomonadota; class Alphaproteobacteria; order Hyphomicrobiales; family Rhizobiaceae; genus Rhizobium; species Rhizobium sp. AB2/73. The sequence goes on from NZ_CP067071.1 coordinate 3,978,205, forward strand.
GGGGACGGCGAGCGTGAACTTCGCGCCCTGAAGGTTACGGTTTAGCACTTCGGCTGCCTTCGCCTTGTTGAGATCGTCGACGAAGGCCTTCTGCGCCGGCATCCAATTGCCGAGGAAAACGTCTATCTCGCCTGTCTTCATCGCCTGGTAGCCGATGGGCACGGAGAGCGTCTTGATGTCGGGCTCGTAGCCGAGCGCGGTTAAGAGCACGCCGGTCACGCCGTTAGTCGAGGTGATATCGGTCCAGCCGGGATCCGAAAGGTGGATCGTCTTGCAGCTGTGGCCATCAGCCCGGGCGATGCCGGCAAGGGAAAGGACTGAAAGAAGAGCGCCGGCGGCGAGCCGTCCCATTGCAGAGATGCACATGACGATGGTTCCCTCTTGTTATTGGATTATTTTATTGAACATCACTAGAGTTCCCGCTGTGAAGCAGGCATTTTTCGATGGATGCCAAAAGGAAATTTTATGGTTGAACGTCTCGTCGATCTTGGTTGGCTGCGGATATTCCTGGAAGTGGGCCGCTCCGGCAGCCTCTCCGGCGCCGCTGCAGCGCTTGGCCTGACGCAACCGGCCGTGAGCTATCAGATCCGCCGCATCGAGGAGCAGATGGGTGTGCCCCTGTTTCGCCGCCAGCATCGCGGCGTTGCGCTCTCGCCGGAAGGGCAGCGCCTGTTCGAGATCGTCGAAAAATCCGTCGGCAGCGTCGACCATCTGGTGCGCAGTTTCCGCGCCGAGGCGGAACGGCCATCCGTTCGCCTGCGCACGGATTATGCTTTTTCCGCGCTGTGGCTCATTCCGCGCATGCATGCGTTCCGGTTGCTTCACCCAGAAGTGGATATCCAGATCGTCGCCACACAGCGGCTGGATCGTGGCGCGCCGGAAAGTGGCGATATCGCCGTCTTCTTCGGCACGCGCAGCGAATTCGGTCCTGCCGCCACCTTGCTTCTGCCGGAAAAGGTCGTGCCGATCTGCAGCAGGGGCTTCGCGGAGCGCCACGGTCCATTCACCGATCCCTCGCAGCTCGCAGGCACCACGCTCGTCAATCTCGATTCGGAGATGCCGTCGCCCTGGTTCGACTGGGAAAGCTATCTTTCTGCCTTCGGCATTGCCCGCGACGCCTATGCCGGCCGCGGCGATCTGCGCTTCAACACCTATTCGCTGGTTGTGCAGGCAGCGCTCAGCGAGCAGGGCGTTGCCATCGGCTGGATGGGCCTTGTCGATTCCCTGCTTGCCGCCCGGACGCTGGTGGCGGCCGGCCCGATGCTGGAGGCGCCGGAGCGGGGTTATTGGCTGCTGCCGCCGGCGGCCGCAAACCCGGAGGCGGAGCGGCTGGCGCAATGGCTGCTCACCGAAGCCGCCACCGGATGATCATCATGCTCTATTCCGCCGTAAGATCGGCAAGAAACGTCTCGCACCAGCGCGATACGTCATTTTCAAGCAGATAATCCATCATGCCTCGCCAGCGTTCCTGCCGCTCCTGCAGCGGCATGTTGATGGCGCGCGCGAGCGCATTGGCGGTACCGTCGACATCATAAGGGTTGACCAGCAGAGCGCCTTTTAGCTTGCGCGCGGCCCCGGCAAAGCGCGATAGCACCAGCACGCCCGGGTTTTCAGGGTCCTGCGCCGCGACATATTCCTTGGCGACCAGGTTCATGCCGTCGCGTAGCGGCGTCACGAGCCCGACCTTCGCAATCCGGTAAAGGCCGGCTAGGATCGGGCGGCTGATCGAGCGGTTGATATAGCGGATCGGCACCCAGTCGACCGTTCCGATCGCGCCATTGACCCGGCCCGCCTGTTCGGCAACCGCGTTCTGCATCGCCTCATATTCGGGGACTTCCGAGCGAGATTTCGGCGTGATCTGCAGATAGGTGATGCTGCGTTGGTGAGCGGGATTGTTGGTGATGAAGCGTTCGAAGGCATCGATGCGCTGGGTGATGCCCTTGGAATAATCGAGCCGGTCGACGCCAAGGATCAGGTCGCGGCCTTCAATGCTTTGCCGCACCTTCTGCACCATGCTGTGCGACGCGGCCCTGCGGGCGAATTCGGCAAAGCCCGCCGTCTCGATGCCGATCGAATAGGCGCCGCCGCGAAAGTCATGACCGTGCGCGCTGAAATGGCCGGGGCTTTTCTCGATGCCCATGCCCTCGCGCTTCAGGCAGCCCGCAAAGTTCTCAAGATCATGGTCCGTCTGAAAACCGAGCAGGTCGTAGGAGGAAAGGCCACGCATGATCTCCTCATGCACCGGCATGGCAAGCACGACGTCCGCCGGCGGCCAGGGAATGTGCAGGAAGAAGCCGATGCGGTTCTTCAAGCCCATCTGCCGCAACTCTGCCGCCAGCGGAATGAGATGATAGTCGTGCACCCAAATAATGTCGTCGGGTTCGATCAGCGGTGCGAGCCGGTGGGCAAAGAAGCGGTTGACGCGGAAATAGCCGGTCATTTCCTTGCGGGCATATTCGGCGAGATCGAGCCGGTAATGACAGATCGGCCAGAGCACGCGGTTGGCAAAGCCCTGATAATATTCCTCGACATCGGTCTGAGTAAGATCGGTCAGCGCATAGGTGATGTTGCCATCCTGCGTCATCTGCAGCGGCTCAGGCTCGACGTCGCCGCTCGATTTGCCGGACCAGCCCATCCAGATGCCGCCGCGCTCGGCAAGGGCTGCCTGCAATGCCACGGCAAGGCCGCCCGCAGCTGCTGCGCCCTTGTGATCGGGCACGGAAACGCGGTTGGAAACGATGATGAGACGACTCAACGGTAACTTCCTTTCGAGAAGGCTGGGATCGGTGTCGATGTGATCGACGGATTACTTGACGAGTGTTCCCAGCACGTCTCTTAAACGCGCAGGCGAGCCAATGGATGCACGCGCAAGCGTTTTTCCGTTGGCATCGCCGATGCGCACGGATTGGCCGCCGAGACGGTTGGCGGCGGCAAACATCGTCTCGTCGGTCACGTCGTCGCCGATCGCGACCGGGCGGCGCCCCTCAAAGGGCGTTTCGGCAAGAAACGCCTCGACGGCATGTCCCTTGCTGGCGTGGGAAGGGCAGATTTCGAGGACCATCTTGCCGCGCTGCAGATTCCAGTCGGGACCGGCTTCCTCCAGATGGCGTTGCATGACTTCGCCGATTTCGGCCTCGTATGCGGGTGCGTGCCGAAAGTGAACCGCGACCGCAGCCCCCTTGTCCTCAACGATGGCGCCGGGCCAGGAGAGTGCTTCGTGCCGAATGACCTGCTTCATCGCCTGAAAGGCGGGCGGGATATGCGCCCGCCGCAGCCGGCCAGCCGCATCGCGCCGCTCCGCGCCATGCAAGCCGGCGACGGGAAAGCGGAAGGGCGCGAAAAGAGGATCGACGAATTCGATGGCGCGGCCCGTCACCAAGGCCAGCGCGCCTCCAAGCTGACGGGAGAGCGCATGTAGCGTGCCGGGCAGATAGTCGGGCACGACGATGGCTTCCGGCCTTTCGGCGAGATCGAGCAGGGTTCCGTCGATATCGAGGAACAAGGCCCAGTCCTGCGGATACAAGGAGAGTGCGGTAAGGGCCGGCTCGTTCAGTGGCCTCGGTTTGGCTTCACCCTGTTCGGGCTGTTCCTGAGAAGACATGTCGGGTTAGCTATGGCGCTCTTCGCATTTGGCAAGGAAAAAATAACGGCTGAAAATCAAAAGGGGCCGCCTTAAGCGACCCCCCATGAGCTTTGGCCCGTAACTGGCCTGAAGCGGCGAACGCTTCGGGAAGGTGCTGATCAGAGCGAGGGCTGCCTCGCAACGCTCACAACCATTTCCATGCCGTATACAAAGACCGAAATCTCACTAGACATTGGATCACCTTCCTTTCGTTACGTTTCAGACAAGCTTAACGTAGCTCAAATTTGACTTGATGCAAGAGGCACGGCCTCGGGGAGCTTCACACTTATTGTCGCAGTGAAATGTGTTGCCTGCCGCATGTCGGGCAAGAGCCCTGCCGTAGCGGCCTTCACGAAGAAAATGTTGCGATGCGAAACGTGAACGGACGAAGCGTCAAATATCTGTCATCTTGCGCTGCACGGGACGGAAAATTAAGACTTTATTACCCATTCCGCATAAACAATCGTCCTGGCGCCGGATGATTTTAGGTCGGCTCGACCTAAAATCTGAGCCGCTCTGGAATCGAAGAAGTAGAGCGTGATGTCGTCCGAAAACCGCCTACACTTTTCGGCATCACGCTCTGGATTTGCCATTCTCCCGCGGGACAGGAACACAGGCGGGAATCGGAGTAGAAGACGCATGTGTCGCTGGGCAGCCTATCGTGGAGACCCCCTCTATCTGGAGGAGCTGGTGTCTTCGCCCGCCCACTCCCTGATCGAACAATCCCATTGCGCCACGCGCGCCAAGACGGCAACCAATGGTGACGGCTTCGGCATCGCCTGGTACGGTGATCGGCCGGAACCGGGCCGTTACCGCGATATCCTGCCGGCCTGGTCCGATTGCAATTTGAAGAGCCTGGCGCGGCAGATCCGCTCGCCGCTCTTCCTCGCCCATGTCCGTGCGGCCACCGGCGGCGGCACGCGCCGCGACAATTGCCATCCCTTTGTTTTCGAGAACTGGTCCTTCCAGCACAACGGTCAGATTTCCAATTTCGACCGCCTGCGCCGGCCGATGGAAGCCATGCTCGACGACCGGCTCTTCCATGCCCGCAGCGGCACGACCGATTCCGAGCTCCTGTTCCTGTTGGCGATGCAGTTCGGTCTGGCAACCAATCCGATTTCGGCGGTCGCCCAGACCATCGGCTTCGTGGAAGGCTTGTCGCTGCATCTGACCGGTTCGGTGCTGGTGCGCTTTACGGCAGCCTTTTCCGACGGCAAGTTGCTCTACGCGGTCCGCTATGCGACCGATCGCAAAGCGCCGACGCTCTATGCCTCGCCCGTCGGGTCAGGCTACTGCCTCGTATCGGAGCCGCTGAACGACGACACCGATGCCTGGCGCGAGATCCCCGATGGCAGTTCCGTCATGATCGACGACACGGGTGTCCAGGTCACGCCCTTCCAGCCGGAAGAGCATGCCGCCGGGGAGAGCCGGACTCCGGCTGCTATCCCTGCTTGAACTGTTCGGATATCAGCGCCGCCAGCCGCACCGCCACCTCATCCTTGTCGAGATCGGGCCACTGCTCCACGCCGTGATGGCTGATAATCTTCACGCGGTTTCGTGTACCGCCCATGATGCCGGTTGCGGGTGACACGTCATTGGCGACGATGAAGTCGGCGCCTTTGCGCTCCAGCTTGGCGCGAGCATTGCTCTCGACGTCTTGCGTTTCGGCGGCAAAGCCGATCACGAGTTTCGGCCGCTGCGTATGATGGCCGACGGTTTTTAGAATGTCCGGATTTTCGGTGAGCGCCAGCGTCGGGATCGACTCGCCTGGATGTTTCTTGATCTTCTGGTCCGATGCGGAAGCGACGCGCCAGTCTGCGACCGCCGCCACCATCACGGCGATATCAGCCGGAAGGGCCGCAAGCACCGCATCGCGCATCTCATCCGCCCGCTCGACGTGGATAACATTGAGGCCGACCGGATCGGGTATGGTAACCGGGCCGGAGACGAGCGTGACATCGGCGCCGAGCGCAGCAAGCGCTGCCGCAATCGTATGGCCCTGCCGTCCCGACGAGCGGTTGGCGATGTAGCGGACGGGGTCGATCGGTTCGTGCGTCGGCCCGGAGGTGACGACCGCCTTCTTGCCGGCAAGCGGCTTGGCGCCGTCATCCAGCCGTCGCTCGACAGCCGCGACGATATCGAGCGGCTCCGCCATCCGGCCGGCTCCGCTTTCGCCGCTCTCGGCCATTTCGCCGGTCATGGGGCCGACGAAGGCGATGCCGTCGCTGCGTAGAGTTTCGACGTTGCGCTTGGTCGCTGGATGGGCCCACATCTTCGGGTTCATCGCGGGGGCGACGAGGACTGGTCTATCCGTGGCGAGCAATATGGTCGAGGCGAGATCGTCGGCCAGCCCGTTTGCCATCTTGGCGAGCAGATCGGCAGTCGCGGGCGCGATCAGCACGAGGTCGCAGTCACGCGCCAGCCTTATATGGCCGACATCCTGCTCATCCTGCCGCGAAAACAGATCGGTGAAGACATGGTCGGCGGCCAGCGCGCCGACGGCAAGCGGCGTGATGAACTCCTGTGCGCCCGATGTCATAACGGGCCGCACGCTTGCTCCGCGCTCGCGCAGCCGGCGAATGAGATCGAGGCTCTTATAGGCCGCGATACCGCCGGAGATGATGAGGAGTATGCGCTTTCCTGCGAAAACCATGCCTGAACCCGTCGCCTGTTCTTTTGTTCACAAGCCTAAGCCTTTGGCGTGTCATAGGCAATCGTCGCGTGCTTCCATCGAGCTCGGCGTGTCGGTGATTGCGATGCAAGTGATCGGATTTTTCGCTCTTTGCAGCCAATGATCACGTCGGCATCACCGACTTGTCATTTGCGGGCATCTTCGCCCTTGACGAAAGTGAACGTGTTAACGACCAAAGGAGCAATGCCTTGAAACTGATGAAAGTCGCTGTCATCGCCCTGCCAATCATGGCCGCTGCCATGCCGGCCTTTGCCGAGCGCGCCTATTCGCCGCAAGAGCAGAAGAACAAGGAGATCGTTCTGGATTTCTACCAGAAGGCGCTGAACGACAAGGATTTCGACGCGGCTTCCAAATATCTCGGGAAGTACATCCAGCATAATCCTCTTGCCGCCGATGGCCCCGAAGGCCTGCGCGGTTTCCTGGAGTACCTGAAGAAAAACTATCCGCAGTCGAAGAGCGAGATCAAGCGCGTGATGGTCGATGGCGATTATGTGATCCTGCGCGTCCACGCCATTCGCCAGCCGGGCGACCGCGGCAGCGCCATCGTCGATATCTTTCGCGTCGAGGACAACAAGATCCAGGAACATTGGGATGCGGTACAGCCGATCCCCGAGACCTCGAAGAATAGCAATACGATGTTCTGAGCGGAAACGCCGCGGCTCGTTCAAAGCATTCGAGCGACATGATCCCGCAACCATTCACATGTTGCGAGATCATGTCCGTGTTCCGAAGCTGCCGGCGCGATGATTGCGTCGGCAAAACAATCGGTCAGGTACGCGTGATCGACAGGCCGCCGTCGACGAGCGAAGCCGTGCCGCTGACGAAGCTTGCATCATCGGAGGCGAGATAAAGGACCGAGCGAGCAATTTCTTCCGGGCCGGCGACGCGCTTCAGCGCATGCAGGTTGGTTATGAATGCCTGCTTTTCTGCCGTATCGTTCATGTCGCGATACATATCGGTATCGACGGCACCCGGTAGGACGGCATTGACGCGGACATTTTGCGGGCCGAATTCGGCGGCGAGCGTTTGCGTCAGGCCGATCAGGCCTGATTTGCTGGCGGCATAGGCGGCAACACCCGGGAAGCTGACGGTATGGCCGACGAAGGTCGACGTGAAAATCACAGAGCCACCGCCGTGCTTGATCATTTCGCCGATCTGGTGCTTGGCGGCCAGGAATGACGCGGTGAGATTGATCGCCAGCGTTTCGGAAAAGCCTGCCTCCGAAACTTCGGTGCTGGGACCGGCCTCGCCGAGCGTGCCGGCATTGTTGAAGGCAATATCAAGCTTGCCGTAACGCTCGACTGCAAGGGCGACCAGCGCCTTGTGGTAGTCTTCCGAGCGCACATCGCCGGCCAACACCGCTGCTTCTCCGCCGGCGGCCTTGATCTCGGCGGCAAGGCTTTCCAGCTCTGCAACACGGCGAGCGCCGACGACAACCTTTGCGCCTTCGGCGGCAAAGAGCTTTGCCGTGGCGCGGCCGATGCCGGAGCTGGCGCCGGTGATGATTGCGACTTTTCCATTCAAACGGTTCATTGTTCCATCTCCTGTGTGAGGACGTATCTTTCGGTTTGTCCGATACGAGGAAGATGGCCTTTTCCGATCGTTCGGATTAGCCTTCAAAAAGAGAAATTCGAATTCGGAGTTTCCGAACGATGCTGAAGATCGACGGGATCGTGACGTTCGTGACTGTAGCCGAGGCCGGCTCGATCAGCGAGGCGGCGCGACGCCTGCGCCTGTCGAAATCCGTGGTCAGCGAGCGCCTGTCGGAAATGGAGAAGGCGTTGGGGGCAACCCTGCTTCATCGCACGACCCGCAAGCTGACGCTGACGGAGGATGGCGCCGCCTTCCTGCAGCGCGCGACCCGCATCGCGCAGGAGGTGCGCGAGGCGGCGGCCGATCTTGCCGAGCGGCGCGGCACGCTGATGGGGCCTTTGCGCATTGCCGCACCCGTCACCTTCGGCCGCCTGCATCTGGGGCCGGCTCTCTATCCGTTCCTCGCCGATCATCCGGAGATCGAGCTGACGCTTGATCTCGACGACCGTCGGGTCGATGCCGCTTCGGACGGTTATGATGCGATCATACGTCATGGCCTGATCGCCGACTCGCGCCTCGTCGCCTGGAAACTCGCCCGCAGCCGCCGCCTTCTCGTGGCCTCGCCGGATTATCTCAGTCGTCACGGCAAACCCGCTTCGCTCTCCGATCTCGAGGATCACCGCGGAATTTTCTACACCCATCGCGGCGTCGCGGACTGGCGTTTCGAGCGACCAGAGGGCGCCGTCGTCATTCGTGCGAAGCTGGCGCTGGGCGTCAACAATGGCGATGTCCTCCACGATGCCGCGATTGCCGGCCTCGGTATCGCCTTGCTGCCGGCCTTCATTGCCGCGCCTTCGGTGAGGGAGGGGCGGCTTGTCGAGATCGACGTCGGCTACCGGCCGGAACCGGAATTCATCTTCATGGCTCATCCGGAGGGGCGCAATCCCTCGGCCAAGCTGCGCGCCATCGCCGATCATCTGAAAAAAGCGTTCGGCGATCCGCCTTATTGGGAGCGGGAGCAATTCCGGTAAAAGTGTGAAGCTGTTTTGCGTCGGGAATTGCGTGAAAACAAATAATTACGCAATCAGGGTCATGAGGTTGGCGATAACAGGTGATCGCTGCGCCTTGAGGCTGGCGAGGCCGAGCCGCGCCACGACTGGCGGCCCATCGATTTGCCGATAAGCGACGCCGTCGAGCTTGATCTGTGCGATCGAAGCCGGAACGATGGAAACGCCTAAGTTTGCGGCGACGAGATTGACGACGGATGGAATCTGCGGGGCTTCCTGCGTCACAGCGAGGTCGAAGCCGGCTTCGCGGCAAGCGGCGACGATGTCGTCATAGAGGCTGAGCCCCACCATGCGCGGGAAGAGAATGAAGGGCTCGCCCGCGAGCGCCGCAATCGACACGCCGTCCTTTTTCGCAAGCGGATGATGCGCCGGCAGCGCGATCAGCATCGGCTCGTCGGCAAAACGCTTCAGGCGCACGTCGCGCGGATCTTCCAGGCCCGGGCGAATGAAGGCCGCGTCGATCTCGCCGCGCATCAGCCGCTCCATCAGCGCATTGGTGTTCATCTCTGTGAGCGACAGCCGCACCTCCGGCCAGTGCCGCCGAAACTCGCGGATGGTTGATGTGACGATTGTGTTGAAGGCAGAAGAGGCGGTGAAGCCAAGCGACAGGCGGCCGATCTCGCCGCGATTGGCGCGCTGGGCGGCAAGCTTCGCCTTTTCCGCCGCATTGATGGCCGTTCTCGCCTCGGCCAGAAAAGCCTCGCCGGCTGCCGTCAGTTCGGCGCCATGGGGCACGCGGTGGAACAGTTGGGCGCCAACCTCGTTTTCCAGGTCCCGGATCTGCTGGCTGAGCGGCGGCTGGCCGATGCCGAGGCTGGCCGCTGCGCGGGTGAAGTTTCCCGCTTCCGCCAGCGCCAGAAAATAGCGGATATGACGCAGCTCCATCGCTATCTCCAAAAGCTATTAAGATCGCCTGTTCCATATATTGGACTAATGGAGCTGCTCTGGCTAGATTCCAGGGTAAGAAAGGTCAGGTGCCACCTATGTTTCGCGCCGTAAGTCAGCAGCAAACCACTGCGTCTGAAGTTCCCTCCCGCCCCGAATTGACACTCGTCAGGAACGAGCCGCCGACCGACACCCGCCGGTTTCTGACGCGCGGCACACCTGCCTTCCGCCGCGCGACCATTGGGCTGTTTCTCTCCGGTTTCGCCACTTTCTCGCTGCTCTATTGCGTCCAGCCGCTGATGCCGATCTTCTCCGAAGATTTCGGGGTCACGCCGGCTGCAAGCTCGCTGTCGCTGTCGCTTTCGACCGGCTTCCTGGCCTTCGCGATCTTCGGCGCAGCCGCCGTTTCCGAAAGCCTCGGCCGCCGCAGCCTGATGTTCATTTCGCTGCTCGGCGCGGCCATCTGTACGATCGTCTGCGCGGTGTCGCCGAGCTGGCATATACTTCTCGCCGTCCGCGCTCTTGAGGGCTTCCTTTTGGGCGGCGTCCCAGCTGTCGCCATGACCTATCTGGCTGAGGAAATCGAACCGCGCGGCCTCGGCGGCGCCATGGGCCTCTATATCGCGGGCAACGCCTTTGGCGGCATGGCCGGGCGCGTGGTGACCGGTACGATCGCCGAATATTTGAGTTGGCGGCCGGCGCTAGCTACGGTCGGCATTCTCGGCCTTCTTGCCGCTATTGGCTTCCTCTATCTCCTGCCGCAGTCGCGCAATTTCACCCCGCGCAAGGGCTTCGATGTGGCCTTCCATCTGAAGGCCTGGAGCGGTCACTTTGGCAATGCAGCGCTGCCGCTGCTCTTCGCCATCGGCTTTCTCGTCATGGGCTCCTTCGTCACCGTCTATAACTATGCCGGCTTCCGTTTGGTCGCCGATCCCTATGATCTCAGCCAGACCGAATTGGGTCTGATCTTCACCGCCTATCTCTTCGGGATCGTCGCATCCTGGGCGGCTGGCCTGCTCGGTGATCGCATCGGCCATTTCGTCGTGCTGCCGGTGGGCGTGCTGATCGCCGCGCTCGGGGCGGCGGTGACGCTTTCCAGCTCCTTGCCGCTGATCATTCTCGGCATCGTTCTCGTGACGATCGGTTTCTTCATGACCCATTCCGTCGCCAGCGCGCTTGTGGGGCGGCTGGCCCATGGCTTCAAGGGCCATGCCTCTTCGCTCTACCTGCTGGCCTATTATCTTGGCTCCAGCATTGCCGGCTCGGTCGGCGGCTATTTCTGGCTTGCCGATGGCTGGAATGCCGTGGTTGCCTTCATCCTCGTCATGCTGGCACTCTGTCTCGCCAGCGCTCTTGCCATCGCCAGGCTGGCGCGTCGTTGACTCAGGAGGCCGCCATGATCCGCATCGACCATCTCGATCATCTGGTGCTCACGGTCGCGAGCATCGAGGAGAGCTGCGATTTCTATGCCCGTGTCCTCGGAATGGGCGTCGAAACCTTTGGTGAAGGCCGCAAGGCCCTGACCTTCAGTAATCAGAAGATCAATCTGCATCGCGCCGGACATGAATTCGAGCCCAAGGCTGAACGGCCGACACCGGGCTCGGCCGATCTTTGCTTCATCAGCACAACGCCTCTGGATGAGGTCATTGCTCACTTGCAGGCAGAGGGCGTTGCGATTGAGGAAGGCCCGGTGCGCCGAACCGGTGCGACCGGCCCTATTCTCTCGGTCTATTTCCGCGACCCCGATCAAAACCTGATCGAAGTGTCCAACGTCATTCCCTGAGATAGGGTGTCAGAAAGGCCTTCTTGACATCGTTGGCTTGCGTCATATATTAAACCAATAAGTTAATTAACTGTCTGGTTTATTGAACAGTATGGACACATTGAGCACCACTCTCTCGGCCCTTGCCGATCCGACCCGCCGGGCGATCCTGGCGCGGCTGGCGACCGGCGAGGCATCCGTCTCGGAACTGGCCGAACCCTTCGACATGTCGCTGGTCGCCGTTTCCAAGCATCTGAAGGTGCTGGAGAGAGCCGGCCTGATTTCGAAGGGAAGGGAAGCGCAATGGCGACCCTGCCGGCTGGAGCCCAAGCCGCTGCGGCAGGTCGATGACTGGCTGGAAAGCTACAGGCAGTTCTGGAACGACAATCTGGATCGCCTGGAAGCCTATGCGGCGCTATTGCAAGAGGGAGGAAAGAATGACTCCAGCAACTGAGGGCGGCAGCATGCGCCCGCTACGCGAGATCGTGCTGACCCGCGATATCGCCGCACCGCGCGACTTGCTGTTTCGTCTCTGGACGGAGCCGGAGCATTTGATGCGCTGGTGGGGGCCGCAAAACATGACGGCGCCATCCGTCTCTGTCGACCTGCGGGAAGGGGGTGCCTGGCGGCACTGCATTCTAACGCCTGAGGGCAAGGAATATTGGAGCCATGGCCGCTATCTGGAGATCGTCCCACCCGAGCGCCTCGTCTTCACCTTCGCCTGGGAGAACCAAGAGGGCAGGCCTGAACATCCGATGCAGGTAACCGTGGAATTTCAGGAGATTGGCGAAAAGACCCGTCTCATCTTCCGAAAGGTCGAGCTGCCCAACGATACAGAGCTGAAATTGCAGACCGGTGGCTGGGAACAGGCGCTCGACAAATACGTCGCTTACGCAGAAGCCACCTCAAGGGAAGGATGAGAGTGATGAAAAAGACCTATCACGGAAGCTGCCATTGCGGTGCCGTCGCTTACGAAGCCGATCTCGATCTGCAGGGCGGCACCTTCAAATGCAATTGCTCGATCTGCAAGAAGAAGCGCAATTGGTTGGCGATTGCGACGCCGGGCGATTTCCGCCTGACCTCGGGCGAGGACAGCATTGGCGAATATCAGTTCGGCCCGCGCATCCTGCATCATCTCTTCTGCAAAAAATGTGGTATCAGCTCCTTCAACTGGGGTGAAAACCCGGCACTCGGCGGCAAGTTCTATGCGATCAGCATCAGCTGCCTGGATGATGCCACCGATGAGGAACTCGCCTCGCTTCCCGTCGGCTACTTCGATGGCCGCGATGATCGCTTCGATCGCGCGCCGGAGGAAACGCGTTATCTTTAGCCGCTCGGCAAGGACTCCCAGTCTTCGAAACGCAGCTTGGGGACGCGTCCAAATTCTTTGACATTGTGCGTTATCAGGATCAGATCGCGGGCGACCGCTTGCCCCGCGATCAAAACGTCATAGGCACCGATCGGTGTGCCGAGGGAAGCAAGGCTTGCGCGAATTTCGCCGGCTACACGGGCATCTTGCTTATCGAAATCCAGCGTCTCGAATTGCAGGGCATCGACACGTGCCAGATTGTCGGAAACGCGCTGCCCCTTATAGGCACCATAAATCAGCTCGTGTGCGACGATGGCCGGAATGGCAAAATCCTGCGGTTTGTGCCTGCGAAGCTTGCCGACGAAGCCGGGGTGCCCTTTCATCAGTGCGATGATCGCATTGCTGTCGAGCAGATACTTCACTTGAAGATATCCAACTCGGGGCGTTGCTGCTCAGCCGGTTGCTCGGTCGCTGCTTCTACAAAGTCATCGTCGACCGGGCCTGTTACCGCTTCCAGCCAGTCCCAATCTTCGGTGATCGGCTCCAGAATGATTGCCTTTCCCTGCCGGCGTATGCGGACTTCCTCGCCATCGAGGCGGAATTCCTTCGGCAAGCGTACGGCCTGCGAGCGGCCGGACCAGAAGATCTTTGCGGTGTCCATGCCATAACTCCCTTGAGATATGACATTGATATATAGCATCTTAGGCCTGATTTCAATTCGAGGCGTTATGATCCCGATCTTGTTGCGAGCCAAATGACGTGGCGCGCGCCTGTCTTGCCATTGGCGCGAGCATTGACCACCTCGGCGGTAAAACCGCTGTCGCGCAGACGTCTTGTGAAGCGGTCGTCGGGTCCCGAAGACCAGACGGCGAGAACCCCGCCGGGACGCAGCGCATCGCGCGCCGCCTTCAGGCCCTGATAATCGTAAAGCCCGTCATTGGCTTCGGATGTGATGCCATCCGGGCCGTTGTCGACATCGAGCAGGATTGCGTCGTATGCCGCCTTGCGAGCGCGGATGTGCGGACGCACATCGCCTTCATGAATGGCGACGCGCGGATCGTCGAGACAACCGTCGAAGACCGCCGCCATCGGCCCGCGTGCCCAGGTCACGACAGCCGGAACAAGCTCAGCAACCGTAACCTTGGCGTCCGCGCCGACTTCACCGAGGGCTGCGCGCAAGGTAAAGCCCATGCCGAGGCCGCCGATCAGGATGTGCGGCGCCTTCCGGCCCTTGATCTTCTCGCAGGAAAGCGTGGCAAGCGCGCGCTCGGAGCCGCTCAAGCGGCTGTTCATCAGCTCGTTGGTGCCCAGCATGATGGAAAATTCCTGGCCGCGCTGCTTCAGGCGCAACTCACCGCCACCGGGGATTTTCGCTGTGTCGAGCAAGGTCCAGGGGATCACGGGCAACTCTCAACTCAATTTTGAATTGCCCGGACCATAGTCTTTTGGTGCCGCTAAGAACAGACGCGCTTATCCCAAACGAATGTAGGGCACATCCTTTTTCGCAACTTCATCAAGCGCTTCCTCATAGCCGGCATCGGCATAGCGCATCACGCCAAGCGCCGTGTCGTTGGTCAGCGCATGATCGAGCCGTTCGTCGGCGGCTTGCGTGCCATCGGCGACCACGGTGACGCCGCAGCTCGTCATGTAGCCGGCATAGCCGCCGCCGCCGGAATGGACGACGACGAGGTCGGCCATGGACGAGCAGAGCATCATGGCGTCGATCAGTGGCCAGTCGGCGATGGCGTCGGAGCCGTCCTTCATGCGCTCGGTCATGATGTTCGGATGCGCCATGGCGCCGGCGTCGAGATGGTCGCGCGAAAAGGCGATCGGACCCTTCAGCTCGCCGCTTGCCACAAGCTCGTTGACGCGGCGGGCAAGGGCGGTGCGCTCTCCGTGACCGAGCCAGGCAATACGCGCCGGCAGCCCTTCGAAAGGCACGTGCTGACGGGCAAGCTTGATCCAGTTGGTGATGATCTTGTTGTCCGGGAACATTTCCAGCAGCAGATCGTCGATGCGGGCGATATCGCTTTCCTCGCCTGAAAGCGCCATCCAGCGGAAGGGCCCAATGGCACGGCAGAAGAGCGGCCGCAGATAGGCTTCCGTGAAGATCGGGATATCGAAGGCATTGGCGACGCCGCCTTCCTTCGCCTGGGTGCGGATCAGGTTGCCGTTGTCGAAGACTTCGGAACCCTTTTTCTGGAAATCCAGCATGGCCTTCACATGCTCGACGATCGAGGCGCGGCTCGCCGCCATGAGCTGGCCCTGACCGTCGTCGCGCAAATCCTTGACTTGGGCAAGGCTCATGCCCTTCGGCACGTAGCCATAGACGAGATCGTGAGCCGAGGTCTGGTCGGTGACGATATCGGGCACGATGCCGCGCCGGGCGATCTCGGGATATATCTCGGCCGCATTGCCGACGAGGCCGACGGAAAGCGCCCGCTTCTCCTTGACGGCGGCATCGATCAGCGCCAGCGCCGAATCGAGATCGGGTGCGATTTCCTGCAGGTAGCCGATATCCTGGCGCTTCCTGGCGCGCTCGGCATCGATATCGATGCAGAGGATCGCCGCCCCCGCCATGCGGCCGGCGAGCGGCTGCGCGCCGCCCATGCCGCCGAGACCGGCTGTGAGTATGAAGCGGCCGAAGAGATCGCCGCCGAAGCGGCGCTCGGCGATGCGCATGAAGATTTCATAGGTGCCCTGGATGACGCCCTGGCTGCCGATATATTGCCAGGCGCCGGCCGTCAGGCCACCCCAGCAGATCAGGCCCTTGCGCTGCAATTCGTAGAAGACTTCCGCCTTCGCCCACTGCCCGACAATATTGCAGTTCGCCATGATGACGAGCGGCGCCTTGTCATGCGTGCGGATAAGGCCGATCGGCTTGCCGGACTGGATGAGCAGGGTCTGGTTCTCATCCATTTCGGTCAGCGCCTTCACGATGCCCTTATGCGCCGCCCAGTTGCGGGCCGCTTTGCCGAGGGCGGCGTAGACGACGAGATTGTCGGGATCTTCGCCGACCGAGAGCACGTTTTCGAGCAGGCGCAGCAGAGCCTCCTGCCGCCAGCCCTTGGCACGCAGCTCCGGCCCGCCCGGGATGGGGAATTTCGGGTGACGTGGATTGGCTTTCGGCATGAATTTCCCTTCCCTTATTTCGTTGTTGTTTCGGCGGCCTGGCTACTTCGGCGGCAGGCCTTCGACGAAGTCCAGCGCGGCCAGAAGCAGCCGCTTGCGCAGCATGTCGTTGCCATAGGCGTCCGGCCCGGCGCGCACCCAGCCCTGCATTGTCCGGCCGCCCATCTGCATGCGGTTGACGTCGTGCTGCTGAACCGCCCAGCTATCGTTGCCCTTGCCGAGGCGGATCAGCATCCCGTCTTCGCGCGCGCCGCACAGCAGATGACCGTTGAGAAGAAAGGCCCAGCCGCCGAACATCCCTTTTTCGCTAAGCCCGGGCCGTGGTCCGAGCTCCTCTCTCAGCAATTCTTCGAGACCGGCGTCACGCGCCATCTGCGCCTCCCGCGCTTTTCAGCCTTTCTTGCCAGGCAGAGCGTATTTCGCGATCTCGATCCCCATGGCCTTTTCGACGGAGGGATAGACCGTGGGGTCGAGCACGCTGGCAGACAGCGGAATGATGTCCATCGGCACATGCAGAATGAAAACCTTCATGCCTTCATACAACTGGCCGACGCTCAAGGGTTCGCCTTCCGGCGACAGCGTGGTGATGACGGAGGGGAAGGTTGCCAGGCGCCTGCCGCCGGCATCCTCGACCGCCATGTACTCGTTCATCACATGCATGGTGACGGCCTTGTCGCCGTCGCCGACCGTGATGGTGCCGATATCGAAGGCTTCCTTGGTGTAAACGACGTCCTTCTTTGTGATCGTGCCTTCGGCCAGGATATGGCCGCCGGTGGTCTTGCAGATGGCGTCGATGACGGCGCTGCCGCCTTTCTTTTCCGCCTCGATGATCGCTTCGCCGAGCGAAAGCGCCATGGAGATGCCGCCGAGCGCCGCATGCGTGCGGACGTAGGAAGCGCGCAAGGGGTTGCGGCAGGAGGCGATGAAGCCGCCGGACTGATCGGAGGCCACACGCAGGATCGGCGAAATCTTTGCCGTCGCGCCCTTCACGACCAGTTCGATATAGCGGTTCTCGGCGCGATTGCCGCCGACTGCGGTCTGGATCATCTGTTCGGGCGAACCTGCCATGCCGATCGATCCCATATCACCAGTCGGATGAGCGCGGATGTCACCCACGGCATCCACCACCTTCGTTCCGAGAATGGCCGATGGCAGCCAGCCGTTCAGTGTCGAAGACCGGCCGTTCTGGCCGATGATCAGGCCGGAAAGCTTTTCGCCAAGCTCGTCCTGCAGCAGCTGCACGGCCTTCACGTAATCGATGCCCTGCATTTCCCAGGGGGTGGTGGAGGCCGGCGCGCCGATGGCTGCGGCCGTCGCGATCCAGTCATTGTCGTTCAATTCGTCGATTGACACCAGCTCCGGCTTGCCGACATTGACGGCTGCATAGCCGAGCATGCGGCCGTGATCGGCCCAGCCGCCACCGCCTGCGGCGTAAACGGAGCCGCCCTTGACGGCCGCTTCCACATCCTTGGCAACGAGTATGCGTCCCATCGGCTACTCCCGGTTCTGTTTGAGGTTCTTGTCCATGTCGCGCACCGCTTCGAAAAGCACGGCGGCGCCCATGGCGATGTCATCATTCTCCGCCCATTCCTCGGCGCAATGGCTGCGGCCTTCCTTGCATGGTACGAAGATCATGGCTGATGGAGCGACCTTGGCGATCCAGGCCGTGTCGTGGCCGGCGCCGGAGGCCATGCGGCGATGCTTGGCGCCGACAGTCTCGCAGGCGCGCTCGAGCGTTTCGAGCAGCACTGGAGCGCCCGGCGTCGGCATGTTGTCGGAGACGCGCACCGGCGGGTTGATCGTCACGCCATAATCGGCGGCGATGGTCTTCACCTCACCGTCGATCCAGGCCAGGAAATCCTCCATGTCGCTGCGGATTTCGGCGCGGCCGTCGATCAACAGCACGACCTTGGACGGCACGACATTGGCGGCATTCGGCTCGATGCGGAATTCGCCGACGGTTGCAGCAAAATGACCCGGCGTCTTTGCCTGCTCTGCCGCGCGTTGGCGAATATCGAGGACCAATTGCGATGCCGCCACCAGCGCATCAGCACGGCGATCCATCGGCGTCGTGCCGGCATGATCGGCGCGGCCTTCCACAGTGATTTCGATGCGGGTGATGCCGGCGATCGCGGTGACGAT
The DNA here is from genome assembly GCF_020871915.1 of Rhizobium sp. AB2/73. Taxonomy (NCBI): domain Bacteria; kingdom Pseudomonadati; phylum Pseudomonadota; class Alphaproteobacteria; order Hyphomicrobiales; family Rhizobiaceae; genus Rhizobium; species Rhizobium sp. AB2/73. Next base: position 3,996,349 of record NZ_CP067071.1, read on the forward strand.
GCCGATATCCTTGTTCTCGGCTTCCAGCACCGGACCCTGCTCGATATGCAGCTCCAGGAAGCCGGCGAGATCGGGCCGCTTCTGAGAGAGCAGGACGGATGGATCGCCGCCGACCTCGGCAATCCCTTCAGAAAGCGTGCGGTCGCCGCTTACGCGGGAAAGCCACGCCTCGGGGATCTGCCCGGTCATGCCGCGGCTGCCGATGCAGGACACCCCGAAAATGCTGACTTCCTCGGCGAGGAAATCGACGATTTCCAGATCATGGTCGAGCTCGATGCCGCGATCCTTCAAGGAGCGCGCGACTTCGAGCGCGGCGATCGTGCCGGCAATGCCGTCGAAGCGGCCGCCATCGGGAACGGTGTCGGAATGCGAGCCGACAAGGATCGTTCCGAGGCCAGGCTTGGCGCCGGTACGCCGGCCGATCAGATTGCCGGCGGCGTCGATGCGAGTCTCAAGCCCTGCCGCCTTCATGCGTGCTTCGATATAGGCACGCCCTTCGAGGAAGAGCGGTGAGAAGGCGCGGCGCGTCCACGGGTGGCCCGGCTCGGTAATCCTTGCCAGCGCATCGATATCCTCGGCGATGCGATCGGCGTTTACGGGCAGGTTGTGGCGCTTGGGGTCGGTCATCAGGCTGTGTCTCCGGCAAGAATTTGGCGAGGCAAGGGACGGACAAAGCTGCCGGAGCCGGGTTCGGCCAGCACCTTCTGTCCCTCGGTGATCTGCTTGCCTCTAAGATAGGCGGCGGACACAGTCCAGGGCAGGCGGATGCCGTTATAAGGGCTCCAACCGACGACGTTGTTGCCGCTCGCGGCCGCGTCATAAACCATTTCGCGCGGTTCCAGAACGACGATATCGGCATCCTTGCCCGGGGTCAGCGCACCCTTGATATGATCGAGGCGGAAATGCTTAGCCGGATTTTCCGCCATCAGCTTCGCCGCCCAGGTCAGCGGCACGCCGCGTTCGAGAGCACCCTTGACGAAGAGCGGCACCATGACCTCCAGCCCCGGCACGCCGGAAGCATTCGCCAGCATATCCGGATTGGTTTTGCGGTTTTCCGACCAGCTGACATGATCGGTCGAGACGAGCCAGACATTGCCCTCCGCCACCTTGCGCCACAAGGTTTCCACTTCGGCGCGCGGGCGGATCGGCGGATTAATTTTCGCCTTGCCGCCAAGACGCCGCACATCGTTTTCTTCGTCGAGCGTCAGATAGTGAATGCAGCATTCGACCGTCGCTTCGAAGCCGTCGCGGCGATAGGCGCGGGCGATGTCGTAGCCGCGGCCGAGCGAGCAATGCACGACATGCGCCGGGCAGCCGGTATCTGCGCCCGTCTCGAAGATCGTGTGCATGGCAAGCAATTCGGTGATCGGCGGGCGGGAGAGGCCGTGGGCGCGATAGTCGGTGATACCGCTCGCCTTCACCTGCTCAATGTAGGTGCGGACAGCTTCGTCATCCTCGTTGTGCACGCCGGCTGTCAGGCCCGTGGGCGCGATGGCGGCAAAGCACGCATCGAGCAGGGCGGGCGGAATGCGCGGGAAGCGCTTGGGGTCGGTGCCGAAGGTGGAGAATTTGAAGGCGGCGACACCGGCCTCGACCATCTCGGCGATGCGCGCCGGGCCTTCTTCCGGATCGACCGTGCCATAAAGAGCAAAGTCGACGCGCGATTGCGGCGCGGCATGGTCGATCTTCTTCTTCACCGCCGCTGCCGAGCAGACGAGATTGCCTTCGTCATAGGGCATGTCGACGATGGTGGTGACGCCGCCGGCGGCTGCCGAGCGCGTCGACCAGATGAAATCCTCCTGATCCTTCTGGGAGAGCGAGTGGACCTGCGCATCGATCGCGCCGGGCAGGATCAGTGCCTTGCCGAGCAGATGCCGCTCGCGCGCGGCCGGAGGCACGCCGATGCCGACCTCAGCGATCTTGCCGTCGCGCACTGCGACATAGCCGGCTTCCACAATGCGTTCAGGCAGAACCACAGTGCCTTGCAGAACAAGATCGAAATCGGCCATGTGCGTTCTCTCCGCTCGTCGGTTGGTTCAGATGGCAACGGTGTCGCGATAAAGCCGCTCTTCGACCCGTTCCAGCGAGCCGAGCGCGAAGAAGTCATCATAGGCAATGATCGGCTTGTGGGCGATCAATTCAGAGACGAAAGCCTCCGAGCCGAGCTCCTCCTCGATCGCCTCGACTTCGGCCGAAAGGGGCCGATCGACGACATAGAAGTCGGCATGCTTGCGCACCACGTCGTAGAGCATGCGCGCCACGCCTTCCGGCTTGTCGCCGAGAATGTCCATTGCTTGGGCCGAAAGCAGGGCCTCAAGGGCGGCAAGACGCTTCAGCGCCCGCATCTGCCGCTCGAAACGTTCGATCACAAGCGGCAGGAAGGCGGCTTCATCCTCCATACCTGCCGCAACCACCAGCGACTGTGCCGAGACCGGATTGGACATGGAGAGCACGCGCGAGAAGATCTCGCCGGCGAGCTTGATGATCGGACCGAAGCCGGTCGCGATCCTGCCTTCCGGCACCAGATTGACGGGCAGGCCGCGCCGCTGGCCGTTGCCGAGCAGGACGCAGCGATTGAAGGCGTTGCGGGCGGCATGCGCCATGCAGATGACCGCTGCTTCCAGCAGCACGGTGACATCGAGCGGAAGAGAGCCGCCTGAGGTCATTACACGACCGTCGACGATGACCGGGTTGTCATCCGAACGGCCGGTCGCGGCCAGAATCTTGTGGCCGGCGGTCAAGAGATTTTCGATGACGGCGCCGAAGACCTGGGCGATCATGCGCAGGCTGAGCGGGTCCTGCACATGGGTCGCGACCGGCCAGGGCCATTCATCCGAAGCATTGCAGAGCCACGCACCGATCAGGGCTTCGCGCGCGGTGCCGACATGGCGCACGGCAATCCACGGATCGCGCGAAGCACCGAGCGCGCCCGCAGCCATCATGCCGGTCGCCAGCAGCACGCGGATCGAGGCGGCGGCGTTGCGGGTCGTCTCTGCAGCGGCTGCGAAGCTGACCGCATTGACGCTGAGCGAGGCCAGGCTGTCGCGCGGCATCATCCTGACAGGAGCGATACCGGCGGCATCGAAGGCATCGGCAGCCTGCATGCGCCGGCCGCGATAGACTGCTTCGCCAACGCCGGTCAGAACCGCGCCGATCTGGCCCATCAGGCCAATATCCGCGCAGCCGATCGAGCCCGTGCGCCTGACGACAGGAATGACATCCGAGCTCAAGAGCTGCAGATAGGCTTCAATCAGTTCTTGCGAACAACCGACCTGACCGGTGAGGGCCGTATTGACGCGGATCGCCATGGCGTTGCGCACGACCGACATGGAAAAGGGGGCGCCTGTGCCGAAATGATGGGCGCGCACCAGACCGAGATTGAAGGCATCAAGATCCTCGGGGGACCATTCAACATCTTTCATGGCTCCGACACCGGTCGTGGAGCCGTAGACCGGCATGCCCGATTGAATGGTGCTTTCGAGAACGTTGCGTGCCAATCGCACCCGCGCCATGCCGCTTTCCGATGCCGACGGCAGGACCGCCCCCGCGCCGATCCGCACCAGATCGCTGAACCCAAGGGGTTGCCCGGTGAGTTCGATGCCGGCTCTCTGACGCTCCATCTCTGCTGTTCTCCTTTTTTACAAGGCTATGCGAGCCTTATCATCATTGGGATATCCCAAATGGCGAACACCTTGATCCGTGCCGGACAGACTGATTTTGAGACGAGTGCGCACATCGCGCAACTCTATGTTTGCGCGCGCATGCGGCTTCCCGCACCGGCCAAGCTATTTCGGCCGAGGCGAGAAAGAAGCATCAGAAAGCTTGGCGATCAGCCAAGATGCCAGGCGATGTAAAGCAGCGTCAGCGCAATCACCCAAAGCGCGAAGCGGCCGGAGCGGCTGTGCTTGGCCTCGGCCTTGCCGATCGCTTCGGCGGTCTGCGGATCGAAACGCAGGCCGTTTTCGCTCATATGCAGCAGTTCGTGGTGGAATTTTTCCGTCTTGGCCGCAATTTCAGGCGCGGCTTCGGCAAGCTTCACGGCCGCCTTCAAACCATCCTTCAAATCGGTCATGATCCGTTTCGGGCCGAGATTGGTGCGGATCCAGTCGCCGACCACCGGTTCGGATGCCTTCCACATGTTGAAGCGCGGATTGAGCATGCGCGATACGCCCTCGACCACGACCATGGTTTTCTGCAGCATCACCAGTTCGGGCCGCGTTTCCATGTCGAAGAGTTCGGTCACTTCGAAGAGCAGCGTCAGAAGCTTGCCCATGGAGATGGTTTCGGCCGGTTGGCCATGGATCGGCTCGCCGATGGCACGAATGGCCTGTGCAAAACTCTCGACGTTATGATGGGCGGGTACGTAGCCGGCTTCGAAATGTACTTCGGCCACCCGGATGTAATCGCGGGTGATGAAGCCGTACAGGATTTCGGCGAGGAAGCGGCGCTCCTTCTTTCCGAGACGGCCGACGATCCCCATGTCGACGGCGACGATCATGCCCGTGGGATCAACGAAGAGATTGCCGGGATGCATGTCGGCATGGAAGAAGCCGTCGCGCAGCGTGTGGCGCAGGAAGGACTGGATCAGCGTGTCGGCAAGCGTGTTGAGATCGTGGCCGGCCGCCTTCAGCCCCTCGACGTCGGACATCTTCACGCCGTCGATCCACTCCATGGTGATGACGTCGCGGCCGGTGCGTTCCCAGTCAACCTTCGGAACGCGGAAGCCGGGATCCTTCTCGGTGTTTTCGGCGATCTCGGAGAGCGCGGCGGCTTCCAGCCGCAGATCCATCTCGACCTTCGTTGTCTGCTCGAGCGTCTTGGTCACTTCCACGGGCCGAAGACGCCGGCTGGAGGGCATGAACCGCTCCTGCATCCCCGCCACGAGATACATTGCCTTGATATCATTAGAAAAACGCTGGCGCACACCAGGCCGGACCACTTTGACGGCAACGCGCTTGCGCCCTTCGGCCGTGTCGACCTCTGCCGGATGCACCTGCGCTATCGACGCGGCGGCAATCGGCTCGCCGAAGCTGGCATAGAGATCGTCGATTCGCCGCCCGAGCGACGCCTCGATCGCTGCCGTCGCCATAGTATGCGGAAAAAAAGCCATCCGGTCCTGAAGCTTCGACAGGTCGTTCGCCATGTCGACGCCGACGACATCGGGCCGAGTCGCCAGGAACTGGCCGATCTTCACATAGGAAGGCCCGAGCCGCTCGACTGCCTGGGCAAGCCGGTCGCTGCGGGCCTGGCTCTTGGCCTTGCGGCGGGCAAAGATGCTGACGAAAGATTTGGCGAGGCTGACGGAGGGCGGCAGCCCTTCCGATGGCAGCGCCATGACCACGCCTTCGCGCACGAGCACCCAGCCGACCCGGACAAGGCCGAAATATGCGCTGAAAGCACTCATATCGTCTCAAGGTCTCGGAACATGGAGGCCAAAAGCCGGATCGGGTGACTGGATATCATGCTTCAGAGCTTCCAGCCGGAGTGCAGCGCGGCAATGCCGCCGGTGTAATTGGTGAAGCTCACGCGGGAGAAGCCGGCCTCGCGGATCATCGTCGCGAAGTCCTGCTGGTTCGGGAACTTGCGGATCGATTCCACCAGATATTGATAGGGCTCGGCATCGCCGGTGATGGCCTTGCCGAATTTGGGAATGGCGTTGAAGGACCAGGCGTCGTAGACGCGGTCGAGCAGCGGCAGATCGACTTCGGAGAATTCGAGCACGAGCAGCCGGCCGCCGCGTTTCAGCACGCGATAGGCCTCCTTCAGCGCGACATCGATATGCGGAACGTTGCGGATGCCGAAGGCGATCGTATAGGCGTCGAAGGAATTCGGCTCGAAGGGCAGTTCCTCGGCATTCGCCTCGACGAAGGTGAGATTGTCGGAGAGCTTCTTCTTTTCGGCGCGTTCGGCACCGACAGCCAGCATCGAGCCGTTGATGTCGAGCACCGTTGCATGCGCCAGGCGGTTGGAGGCCTCCACGATGCGGAAGGCGATGTCGCCCGTGCCGCCTGCGACGTCGAGCACCTTGTAGGCGGGGTCCTTGCGCGGGTTGAGTGCCGCGACCATCGCATCCTTCCAGGCGCGGTGCATGCCCATGGACATAACGTCGTTCATGACATCGTAGCGCTTGGCGACCTTATGGAACACCTCGTTGACGAGGCCCTGCTTTTCACCATCGGCTACTTCGCGGAAGCCATAGGATGTTTCCATGCCGCCATCGGCGGAGGTGCGGCTGTCTGCCATCGGCTCAACTCCGTTACATTACAGCGCCGCGTCATTTATGGCGCGCAAAGGTCGCTGCAACACTTTTAACTTGCTGCATAATTCTCTCCTTAAATCGATTCCGGTCTAAGGAATTGTGCAGTATTCGGCGGCGGACCATAGCGAAATCGCGTTTGCCACGCTATCTCATCAGCCAGATCACCAGCCGCAATGCCTTCGGCTATAGCTCAGATCATAAGCGGTTGAAACATAAAGATGGATAGCCATGCCGGAATTACCAGAGGTCGAAACCGTCAGACGCGGGCTGGCACCTTCCATGGAAGGTGCGGTTCTCAAGGAATTGGAGCTGCGCCGCAACGATCTGCGCTTTCCTTTCCCTGTCGATTTCGCTGAGGCCGTTTCGGGCCGCGGCATCGCGTCGCTGTCGCGCCGTTCCAAATACCTGCTGATCGATCTCGACGATGGCAGGACGATCGTCGCGCATCTCGGCATGTCCGGCTCGTTTCGGGTCGAAGCCGGTCGGGAGGCGCGAACGCCGGGCGAATTCCATCATCCCCGTTCCAAGGACGAGAAGCACGATCATGTGGTCTTCCATCTGGCGAGCGCTGGCGGTGATGCGCGCGTCATCTATAACGACCCGCGTCGCTTCGGCTTCATGGACGTGGTCCGGCGGACCGAGATGGCCAGCCATCCCTTCTTCCGCGATCTCGGGCCGGAACCCACGGGTAATGAACTCGATGCCGATTATCTGGCTAAGCGTTTCGCCGGCAAGGCGCAGCCGCTGAAGAGCGCGCTGCTGGACCAGAAGAACATCGCCGGTCTCGGCAATATATATGTGTGCGAGGCGCTGTGGCGCTCTCACCTGTCGCCGTTGCGCGCCGCCGGTACGCTGGTTATGGATACCGGCAAACCGACCGAAGCGCTGCTGGCGCTGGTCGAGGCGATCCGCGAGGTCATTGCCGATGCGATAGCCGCAGGCGGTTCGTCGCTGCGCGATCATATCCAGACGGACGGTTCGCTCGGCTATTTCCAGCATTCCTTTTCCGTCTATGATCGTGAAAGCCAGCCTTGCAGTACGCCCGGTTGCGGCGGTACGGTCAGTCGCATCGTCCAGGCGGGGCGCTCTTCTTTCTACTGCGCTTCCTGCCAAGGCTGATTGAAGGTCCAAAGCTGGTAAAAGGGAGAGAGACGTGGCTTACGAAACCCTCATCGTCGAAACACATGGGGCCGTCGGTCTCATCAGGATCAATCGGCCGCAGGCGCTGAACGCGCTGAATTCAACGGTCCTCTCCGAATTAAAGCAGGCCTATGCCGCCTTTCATCTCGATGATGCCATCGGCGCGATCGTGCTCACCGGCTCGGAAAAGGCCTTTGCCGCCGGCGCCGACATCAAGGAAATGCAGTCGCTCGATTTCGTCGACGCTTACAAGAATGACTTCTTCGGCGGCTGGGCCGAGATCGCCAATGCCCGCAAACCCGTTATCGCGGCGGTCAGCGGCTTCGCGCTCGGCGGCGGCTGCGAGGTGGCGATGATGTGCGATTTCATCATCGCCTCGGAGACCGCCAAATTCGGCCAGCCGGAAATCACGCTCGGCGTCATCCCTGGCATGGGCGGCTCGCAGCGTCTCACGCGCGCGGTCGGCAAGGCGAAGGCGATGGACCTGGTATTGACGGGTCGGATGATGGACGCGGCAGAGGCGGAGCGTTCGGGCTTGGTGGCGCGTGTCGTGCCGGCGGACAAGCTCTTGGACGAAGCGCTGGCCGCCGCCGCCAAGATCGCATCGCTATCGCTTCCCTCGGTGCTGATGGCCAAGGAAGCGGTCAACCGCGCGTTCGAAACCACGCTTGAGGAGGGGTTGCGTTTCGAGCGCCGCCTGTTCCATAGCCTGTTTGCCACAGAGGATCAAAAGGAGGGCATGGCGGCCTTCGTCGAGAAGCGCAAGCCGTCCTTCAAGAACCGCTAAGGGTCGGGATTCAGGAATTACGCGGGTTTGGCGAGAATCCGCGTTGACGCCGCGGCTCATTCCGGTTATATGCCCGCCACAGTTTGGAAAGCCGCTCTGGTTTTCCGCAATTGCTCCCGCATTGCTGGATGAAGTGGCCATGGGGCCCGCGCCGCAAGGATGGAGTTTTGTTCGAATTCTAAGAGAGGCATACATGGCCAATACTACCTCGGCGAAAAAAGCGACCCGCAAGATCGCCCGCCGCACCGATGTCAACAAGGCTCGTCGCTCGCGCGTTCGCACGTTCGTTCGCCAGGTCGAAGAAGCCATCGCATCGGGTGATGCAGATCGCGCAAAGGCAGCTTTCGTTGCTGCTCAGCCGGAACTGGCTCGCGCAGCCACCAAGGGCGTGCTTCACGCCAACACCGCTTCCCGCAAGGTTTCGCGTCTTGCCAAGCGTGTGAAGGCCCTTTCGGCCCCGACCGCATAATCTTTCATTAACGATTTAATCGTTAGAGTTAAGCCCGGCCCTCGCGCCGGGCTTTTTGGATTCGGCCAAAAAAATGCCGCATTGCCGAAAATGGCCGGCCGATCATGTCATTGACGTGACAGAAATATACCTTTGGAAACAAAGGGTTGCGACAGGATATCCCAGCGCTGGGTGATCTGCATGACGCATTGCCGGCTCACGACTGAGTCAAGGGATTTTTTATTTTTTTTCTTTTGAAAGCTGTGGGAATCGCGTTCGACAGGAATCTCTTTGATTCAACAGCGATTCTTTTTTGAAGGGCTTGTGACAGTCAAAAATGGCCTCCGGAGTCAATGGCCGCCTCTTAATTTTGTGTAAAATTCATCGTTGATATCTGCCCTCGATCCTGCCTAAATGGATTTCAACAAGGGGCGCGGATCTCACCTTAAACGGCTTCGGCAAACACCGTCACGTATGGCGGTGGAGGTGGTTTTGTCTCTTGTGACGGAGCAGTTCAGTTCCGTTTTTTCAAACAGTTGACGAGTAAGAACCGGAAGCGGCGACGCTTGCGGAACGAGGAAGCTTGTCTGTCCTTTGCGGCCCAAATCATTGGCGCGGCTGCGGGGAGGGGAGAAAAATTGACAGCCATTGGAGCGGTCAGTCGGAATACGAGGGCCGATTGATGCTCCGGTTACAGACGCCGAGACGAAGACTGCTTTAAAGAGCGGTTTTTGCCACAGTGTTCCTGTAAAGCCCGCAGGCCGGGCGTGGCTGATGAACCGGTATGCGGCGCAGCTTGGACAACGAGCGTGACCGTCATGCCATGGCGAAGAACCAAGGGCGGCAGTGATGTGCTCCCGCCCTATAAAGAGACTGTGGAAGGCGGCACTAT
>NZ_CP067077.1:0-39441 GCF_020871915.1 Rhizobium sp. AB2/73
GTGCCGACGTTTTTCTTTTCCACGCGAAATTGCAGGCAAAGTTCTGCTATTCTCAGAATCAGCCATGATCCAAGCTCCAGCAAGCTAGATTGTGGTTAGGCCGAGCAGGGCGGTTGCAACGCCTTGCTTGGCCGTCAGCAGTGATGCAAGACCTGCATACTCTAATACGAAAACATGGCGGATCAACTAAATTCGCCTGTAATAGGCGATTTTACAATGCTACCTGTTCAGTGTCGGATGGCGCGCGCGGCCCTTGGCCTCAAAATAGCGGAGCTCGCGGAGCTAGCAAAAATGTCGACCAACACGATCGTCCGTTTCGAAACAGGCAAGGTACTCAAACAGTCCACAATCGATGATCTCCGCCTTGTGTTGGAAAATGCCGGTATAGTTTTCATCCCTGAAAACGGCGATGGTCCTGGCGTACGGTTGAAGAAACCAGCTTCGTGAAATTAACAAACCTGAAATTTATCGCCTAGTCGGCAACCTCTGGACTTTTGCCTGCAATAACAGTGTTTTGCTTCCCGTCCATGCATATACTGCCCCTCCGGGGTGGCCATGGTGGAAATTTGGGTAAGGTTCAGCAGAAAAGCGATCTCTCGCACCCTTCGCCCCGTCTAAATGCGGGCGGCCGTTATCCAGCGTTTGTACGCCTTCGTCCCCATTTCATCTGAATTAGCCCCCGAAAGGCCCGGACATGCTCCCCCACTTAGCTAAGTGGGTAGGAGTAATGTTGGTAATATGACTGGTAGCAATTTTAAGATGGAAGTTCTCTCCGGGCCGGAACGTCGGCGGCGCTGGAGCACGGCAGAGAAGCTGGCGATCATTCAAGAGACCTACGAGGCGGACGCAACGGTGAGCATCGTCGCGCGTCGGCACGGCATCCAGCCGAACCAGTTGTTCGCCTGGCGCAAGCTGGCATCCCAGGGAGCACTGACGGCGACGGCCGCCGAAGAGGAGGTCGTTCCGGCATCCGAATACCGGGCGCTTCAGGCCCAGGTTAAGGAGTTGCAACGCCTGCTGGGCAAGAAGACGATGGAGAGCGAAATCCTCAAGGAAGCCCTCGAAATCGCCGGTGGCCCAAAAAAACGGATGTTGCGCTCGATCTCTCTGCCGAGAGGGATTTTGGAATGAAGACCATCTGCGAAACCTTGGGTGTCGCCCGCTCGAATATCGCTGCGCGTGCCACGGGTTCCCCTTCCAGAGCCAGAGGACGGCCGCCACTCCCGGATCGGGAGCTGGTGGAAGAAATCAGGGCCGTCATCGCCGACATGCCCACCTACGGCTATCGGCGGGTCCATGCCATCCTGCGCCGGAATGCCCGCGAACAGGGGCGTTCGTGGCCCAACGCCAAGCGCGTCTATCGGGTCATGAAGCTGCACAACCTGCTTCTGGTGCGCCACACCGGAGCGGTCGATGATCGCCGCCACGATGGTCAGGTCGCTGTCGAACGCTCCAACATCCGATGGTGCTCGGACGGCTTCGAGATCGGCTGCGACAACAAGGAGAAGGTCCGTGTCGCCTTCGCCCTCGACTGCTGCGACCGTGAGGCAATCGCCCATGTCGCCACCACGGAGGGCATCAAGAGCCAGGACGTGCAGGACCTCGTGATCACCGCCGTCGAGAACCGCTTCGGTCGCATCAACATGTTGTCCGAGCCCATCGAATGGCTCACCGACAACGGTTCGTGCTTCGTCGCCAGGGATACCGCATCCTTGCTCCGCGACATCGGCATGGAGCCGTGCACGACGCCCGTGCGCAGCCCGCAATCGAACGGCATGGCCGAGGCCTTCGTCAAAACCTTCAAGCGCGACTACGTCGCGGTGAACCCCACCCCGGATGCCGAAACCGTCATCGCGCAACTGCCGCTCTGGTTCGAGCACTACAACAATCTTCACCCGCACAGTGCTTTAGGATATCAATCACCGCGCGAGTTCATCAGCTCGCAATCTCAAACCTGAGCATGTCCGGTCTTTTGGGGGCAACTCCACGTCCCCATTTCATCGAAATCCGGAAATTCGCCTTCGCCCACAACTTGGAAGAAATCGAGGCAATGCTGCCATTGGGATGTTGAGGGATTTTCTTCGAGCCAACAGTAGTAGCCCAACTCGTTGAAATTCAAAGTTGGGTCTGCGTTTGCCCTTCGCAGAAGTTCTTGCCCCACTTTCTCGCCCCAAGCGAGGGCGAGGTCGCTTGTTTCGGCCTTAACGAAGAGACCTGTCGAAGACTCGCAATCCTCGACAAATCCTTTTTGCCAAAGTGCGATCGATTCCGGCTCGTGATAGAGGATGCCAATCAGAAACTTGGCCAACCGGCCCTCCATGTCGTCTTTGCGAGTTATCGTCTGTTTCGGTAGGAGATCAAGCGTCTTCATGTTCTCATCTCATACGTCGTACTGGCCTGGATCAGTTAAATCGCGTGCCTTGCGCGTAGATTTATTTCATCGGGAAGCCACGCCAAATCCAGACGACGCCGTCGTACCAGTCTATCGCGGCCTTCGCCTGGCCATTAATTATGTGGTTCTCACGCCATCGGCTAAGGAAGGCACCAGGAATAGCTGGGAGGAGCGCAAGCGGTACGATCATGAAGACGTCGGGATAAAAATACAGCCCCACAGACGGGAAACCCACAAGTGCCAAGCGATAGGCCGTCAGATGGCGTTGTATGAGGTTCAGCAGTTGAGTCATGGGAAGCAAAGGTTTCAGGGTTCGCTAATGGGGTATTCTCGCTGTTGGCCGAAAGTTGCCGAGGGGTCGTGGGCTAACTCGTTCCGGAGGTGACGGTCCAATATGCGATGAAATCGGGGTCGCGTACGGCATTGCCAGCGTGATCGGTATAGATACCTGGCTCCGCAGGTTCGAAGACTTCAAGCATAGGAGGAAGGTTGATCTCCTCCCGAACGTCGTCGCCTTCGAGCCCGATTGTTATTCCCCAGCGCGGATCGACGGATTTGACGTAACCGTGAAATTGCTCTTCTTTTGTTACCGTGCCGTCGGGCTGGCGATGGGTAATCCCGAGGAGAACCAAGGTACCGAGTATTTCATCGGCGAAGGCTTCATCCCAGTTTGGGTCGATCTCATGCTTGTCTAGCCATTCGGTATGTTCCATCGAATCATCCACGCCTTCTAAAATTGGACGTGAGTGCCCAGCACCCACCGAGCCGTCGACCATAAACCTTACCTTTGCGATTGACATAGCTGATAGCATAGCCATCAAATTCGAATATGCGCTTATCGACAATTAATGAAAACGTGGCCAAACTTTTTCGACAGACCTCGGACACGAATGGCGCCCGACAGATATTCGAGGAGGTATTTCACGCCTGCCTGCGCACGATGAAAAACGTCCGGTACGAGTTGCTCGAAAACGACCGAATTGCCATTCTGATGGCGGCAGGTAAACGGCCCCAGGGTTTCGATTTCAGCCTGCTGAGCGCCGAGATGGACAAAAAATACTTCGATGCCGAAGACGATGGACGAGACGAGGAGGCGGCAGAGTATTTCGCCTTGGCTCGCCTAATGTCAGCCCTTTCATTTGCGGCAGCAGCAACTGAAATCGCCGCCTATGCAGAAGCGACATACGAAGCCCTCATGGCGTTTCCCAATCCAAAAGAAGATTCGGAAGACCTGCTGCAGTTTCGGGATCGACCTTGATCTATCGCCACCCCGAAAGCACATTGGATTGCAAGGTTGCAATTTATGGCTACGACAGCCTCTACCGAGGCAGGCACCGTTGAAAATAATACCGCCTCTGAAACTAATCGGACAAATGCCGGATGGCCACCAATACGAATGTGGACGCGTCCGACAGCATGATTGGGGGCAACTGTCGGACGCTGTGCTGCCCGGCCCGGGGTGGCGTCGAGCCGGTACTGTTAATCTATCATCCACCAGAGGTTTAATTTAGCTACCTAAAAGGGGGGCGTTTCGGTTGAATCGCGACAGCACGTTTGTTACAAAGCCGATGGCGGGGCGGATGGGCAAGACGGGATAAGCTCGGAGGGATGATGCCCGGAATGCGGCCCGTGCCGATGCTAACCAGATTCATGCGATGGGTTCGAATCCCACACCGCCAAGAATTTGTCCCGCTCGTTTTTGTCCTGACGAGGCTGCAATAAATAGCCTGTCACCGTGACAATACCGTCTTGGCCGCAAGTTCGAGCTGGGTGTCGGTACCTTCCTCCAGTTCGTTTCGCGTCAAGGGGATCGAGACGTCCGGCGTCACACCAAGGCCTTCGAATTGTCGGCAATCGGAGAAATATTCGCGATTGGTGGATATCCTGAACGACATGCTGGTGGGCGGCCGCAATAGGTTGGCAGCCACCGTTTACCGATACCTAGAGCGGACTTACGCTATGCGTAGGCTATATTGCTGCTACCTGCAGAACGGCGCTTTCTCCGGCGTCTGAAAGCACAACGTTTTGAGGCAGGGGCTGTGCGTGTTCCACTGGCGACGCGGAAGACGCGTGGCAAAGAGCCTGGGTCCGAATGGCCGGGTTTCTTCTTATCGGGCGTTAGTTGGGCTTACCAAAAAAGGCCGACAGGCGTGCCCTTAGGCCGGTTTCACCCTTGTTCTTGGTGGGACTTGCTTTCGTTGAAGGGGCTCGCAGTTGTGGGTTGCGCAAATTTTCGTTGCTGGCGTGGTACTGTTCTTCTGTCACGATTTCTATATCACCGTTGACCCTGAGCCAATTTGCGGCAAGATGACGGACAGTTACTTCCTTTTGGACGTTGAAAAACTCGTCATTCAGAAGTTCCAGTGCTGGCTGCTTCACAAAACTATGCGTGTTGAGCATGCGATGAACCTCGGCAGGCTCGGTTTTCGTCCAATGGATCATCCTGCCGAGGATGTCGGCCTGTTTGTCAGCGCCAACGAGCCTTAGTCCAGAGAGTGCGATGGCGAACTCTTCCTGATTCCCGTCTAGATTGTTGATGTACTGGTTATGACCGCCATTGGTGACTTCTCCCTCGTAGCGGAACGCGCAATAAATATCGATCTCGGGACATGGAATATCCGGCAGTTCCTTCCGCAGTTTCAATACTTGCCCCTCGCAGAAGGCCCACATCGCGTCATGAAATCTCTCAATCAGGGCGAGATCGTCTGTCATATCGTGGGGAGGGAGATGTATCTTCATTATAGTGACTGACTCCTGGGAACTGAAAAAGTATCGGTGCGTCATTCTTTAAATGCTGCCGTGAATGTACGTCAGCGCCGGGCGTATACCTTGGCGCTGCCGTTAATCCAGCCGCCGCCGTTAGTGAGGTGGCAAGCAGAAGCATTATCAATAACCGAGGGTTTTTGGTATTGCCGCGAGCGTGTTCGGTTGCTGGGGACACCTGTTCGTGGGGCCGACGAAATTCACGAAGGCAGTTCGAAATAAAGGGTTGGATGATCGCCGGTGCGCCTGTTCTGTTTATGTTGGTCGCTATCCGTGTCTTCCAGGAAATCCAGTTCAGAAAGCCGCTAACGGCCGTGGAAATCGACGCGCTTGCTGCGATTAGTGCAGGCGGGATGGATTGCAACTGACGCTATGTTGAGACCAGCGAAGAGCCGCCGGAGAGGACATGTGCACCCGTGCGGCCAATCGCCCTAACTCGATCAACAAGACGTAATGTGCTTGAGTTCGTAAACGTACGATTTCTGTCCCTTCCTGCTCACCCAAATGCCCTCTGGTGGCAAAAGCCCTTGTTCGTCCTTCCCGAGGTCCCATGATAGGCCGAGTACCAAGCCCTCCTCGTCACTGATCACCCAACCACTCCGCGCTGAACAATGAAGATAAAGTTCGAGATCTGTGCGACGCCAACAAGGTCTCCGATTTCGAAAACCCGACGACTCATATTTGTAAAACAGATCATCGATGCAGCGATGCAGTTCGATCGAAAAGTTGCCGTTTGCGCTGCTTGCCATCGTGTCGCTCCAATTACCGCCACCCGATCGTGGCAGCTTCCTCCGTCTGGCTTTTCTCCCCGATTGCTTCCTTTGGTGGTCGGAAGCGAAGCCTTACGTTTAGGCTAAGGAATGCCGGAACTGTTGAAAAGTGGTCGCTACGCGCGAAATGCCCCGGTTGCAGCATGCTGATCCGCCGGGCGGAAACTGCCAAAACTCGTCTTACCTTTATACCTGCTCGTGACGTGACGGGCTGTTGACCTGCCGGAGACGGTTCACGCCGGATCGAAAGTCCCCTCAAATTCCGCATCGGCGTAGTATCGCAACTTCCTGGTCCACGCCGGCCGTTGCCCCTGTCTCAACACAATCATCTTGTCGGCCGGTAGGCGCATGATCTCATCGGCATTGATGAGATCGCGCGCCGAGATGTGTTCCGATGTGGATGTCTTGCCCTCGCTCCACGACCGGGTGAGGTATTGAGCGTCGGTTTTGCCAATCGACCGAGTGATAAGCTCGGCGGTTTCGATATCGTTGACCCCAAACACTTGGAGGACAGCGGCGTTCGACAGGAAGGTGCCGGCCCGCTTGCCATAGGTGGCGCGCAGCTGATGGATGTCCTGCAGGATCGGCCAGAGCTGAACGCCATAGCCAGCCATCAAACCCATGGCGCGTTCAACGGGAGCGAGATGGCCGAGGGCTGCAAATTCGTCGAGCAGGTAGAGGACGGGGCGGGCAGGGGAGGCCGGATCACGCGCCATATCGGTCAGGCTTTGGGTGACCAGCAACCGCAGCCATCGCGAATAGGTGGAAAGGCGGTCCGGCGGCAGGACCAGGAACACCGTCGCGTTGGCGCGCTTAAGATCGGCGAAGCGGAAATCCGATCGGCCGAGCGCGACCATCATGCGCGGACTGTCGAGGAAATGGGTGTGACGTTGCGCAGCCGAGAGCACGCCGGCAGCCTCCCGATCGGACTTGCCGAGATGCCGGTTGGCGGCGCGGGCAATCAGACCGCTCGCCTCTTCCATTTCTTGCATGACGGCGAGCAGCGTGGCGAACCGTTCTGGCGGAAACGTCAGATAGTCGCGCAGCGTTCCGAGATGTCGGCGCTCCGGAGATTCCCCAACGGCAATCGCGAGGATCAACCCGGCAATGAGCGCCTTGGCCTCCTCGTTCCAATGCGCTTCTCCCGCCATGCCGGGTTCATCGAAGACGAGGGCGTCGGCGAGCATGCTTGCGTCTTCGGCGACGTCGAGGCCATTCGGATCAAGGGTATCAAGGGGATTGAAGGCGGCGGATCGTTGTCCCGTCACGCCGAATGGATCGAGGATATGCACCGGCCCGAATTGCGCTCGAGCACGACCGGTGACCTTGGTATTCTCACCCTTCGGATCGATGCAGATCACCGAACGCTCGGCGGTCAGCAGATTGGGAATGATGGTGCCGACGCCTTTGCCGGTTCGTGTCGGTGCCATCGTCAGCAGATGCGCGGGTCCGTCATAGCGCAGCAGCTTGTTCGTCACCGGATCCCGGCCGATCAGCAGGCCTTGATCGGTGGCTGAGAGCGTCTGCAATTCTTTCGTCGTTGCCCAGCGGGCAGAGCCGAACACGGCAGGGATCGGAGCATCCGTCATGAAGGCCGAGAGGAAACCGCCGACACCAAATAGAAGCGGCAGATACTTGGCGACGGCAACGAGGAGCTCGCTGATCGCCCCATGCTCAATTCCAACAACCAGATGGATGAGACCGTTGGCAAGCATGATCAGTCCGGCAAACAGAATGCCGATGGTCGCACCTGCGACGGCCAGGACCGGCGCCTTGACGCTCAGTTTCAGCAGGCGGGTAAAGGTCATTTCCCGTCGCCAATTGTTTCCGGCGGGGAGGCCGGCTTGAGGATGTCGTCGAACAGGGCTTTGTCACCATCGCGGGTGAGGAAGCCGGGCAGTTCGCGACGCAACCAGTCGCCCAGTCGTCGCGTGAAGTCGGCATCGTTGGAGTTCTCCAGCCGATGGAGCACGAGCGCGCCTAGCAGCACCTTGCGCCGCGTGTCCTCCGCGCGCTCGCGTTTGCCAAGACGCGCCTGCAGCGTCTTCTTGCGAACCTC
Organism: Rhizobium sp. AB2/73; assembly: GCF_020871915.1. Classification (NCBI taxonomy): domain Bacteria; kingdom Pseudomonadati; phylum Pseudomonadota; class Alphaproteobacteria; order Hyphomicrobiales; family Rhizobiaceae; genus Rhizobium; species Rhizobium sp. AB2/73. The sequence continues at coordinate 7,985 of NZ_CP067077.1, forward strand.
CAGTTCGGCGATGCGTTGTTCCAGGGTCTTGCGTGCCATTGTTATTCCTTCATGTCCGGTGTCTGTCACACTGTTTTGAGGAAGAACGGGAATTGCCGTTGCATCGATGCGTTGCTTTCCGGCATGCTGATGAGACTACACGGCGTTGCGTCTGCAACAACCCTGAATATATGGGGGAAGCTGCCTCTTGCCTGATCCCGGAGTGACGTGAGCGAAGCGAACAGAATTCCAAGGGCGCACTTACGAGTTGTGAGACAACTCAGCGTTTGCTATGCTGCAATTCGAACCGGGAAATTGTGCTTGGCGATTTATCATTGCAGCATGAAGACCATAGCCCGTAGCGGCGGCCGCAGCGCGGTCGCATCCGCTGCCTATCGTGCTGCCGTCAAACTCACCAATGAGCGCGATGGCCTGGTGCACGACTTCACCCGCAAGCAAGGCGTCGACCATGCGGAGATCGTGCTACCGGAAGGTGTCGAAGCCGATTGGGCGCGCGATCGATCCAGCCTTTGGAATGCGGTCGAGCGCGCCGAGGTGCGCAAGGATGCGCGGGTGGCGCGTGAGTTCGAGATCGCGCTCCCGCATGAGCTCAATCCGGAGCAGCGGCTTTCGCTGACGCGCGACTTCGCGCGCGACCTGGCGAACCGTTATGGCGCCGCGGTCGACTTCGCCATTCACCAGCCGCAAGGGCAGGGGGACGTTCGCAACATCCATGCCCATCTGCTGATGACGACGCGGGTAGTAGGCGAGACAGTACTTGGCGAGAAGACCCTGATCGAGCGCGAGAACAAGTGGCTGTTGAACAACGATCAGCCGACCTCGCATATGCAGCTTCGCGATATTCGCCAGGCGTGGGAGCATCATGCCAATCGCCATCTGATGCGTGCCGGTCTTGAGGTGCGGATCGACCATCGCTCGCATCTGGAGCGTGGGCTGGAGATCGAGCCGACCGAGCACATGGGTGTGCACGCCTCGCAGATGGATCAGCGCGGCATGGATGTGTCGCGCAGGCGTCTGGAAGAGCGGGCGGCACGGCGAAACGCCGCGCTGATCCGCGAGAAGCCGGAGCAGGTGCTGACGATCATTACGGCTGAGAAGAGCGTGTTCGATCGTCACGACGTCGCTCGCGCTTTGCATCGCTATATCGACGATGCGCAGGCATTCCGCAATGCGTTTGCAGCTGTCATGGCGTCACCGTCATTGGTCGAACTGCAGCCCGAGCGGGACGGGAAGCTGGAACATGGTGAGATGGCGCGCTACTCGACGCGGGAGATGGTCGAAATCGAAGGTGCCATGGCCGAGCGGGCATCGAAGATGGGGGGCGCTCTCGGCCATGGCGTTGATCGACATCATGTCGATCAGGCAATAGACATACAGGACAGTGCCATCAGGGCAAGGACCGCGTCCTCCCTCTCCGGAAAATTTGAACGCGGCGCGATGCCGCTTGTCGATCGAGAGCGAGCGATCGAGCGGTCGGGCTTGAGCGAGGAGCAGCGCCTGGCCATTCAGCATGTCACCGGAGCGCAGCAGATCGCTGTTGTGATCGGGTTTGCGGGGGCGGGTAAGTCGACGATGCTGGCGGCGGCGCGCGATGCCTGGGAGCGCCAAGGCTACCGCGTTCATGGGGCGGCACTGGCCGGCAAGGCGGCGGAGGGATTGGAAGAGTCTTCCGGCATTGCCTCGCGCACATTGGCCTCGTGGGAATATGGCTGGCAGGCGGGCAAGGGAGAGCTCGGAAAGGGCGACATCCTGGTCGTCGATGAAGCCGGCATGGTTGGTAGTCGGCAACTGGCGCGCTTCGTTGCGGAAGCGGAGGCGAGAGGAGCAAAGCTGGTGCTCGTCGGCGATCACGAACAGCTGCAGGCGATCGGCGCTGGCTCACCGTTCAGAGCAATTGCCGAGCGGGTCGGTGCGGTCGAACTCTCAGAGATCCGCCGGCAGAAGGAGGATTGGCAGCGCCATGCGTCGGTTGCCTTTGCCACCCATCGCACCGGCGAGGGACTGGCCGCCTATGACGATCGGGGAGGGGTTCAGTTCGGCGCTGACAGGGACGAAGCACGGGCCGCGTTGGTGAGCGACTATCTCTCCGATCTGGAACAGCGTCCGTCGGGCTCTCGCATCGCGCTGGCGCATCGCCGCGCCGACGTTCGGGCTGTTAACGCCGATATTCGTGCCGCGCTGCAGGAGCGTGGGCTGTTGGCGTCTGGCGCGGGTGAGGGGGCTGCCAAGGAGAACCGGGACGCCAATACGCTGGGCCGCGAATTTGTCTATCAGACCAACGACGGCAAGCGCGCCTTTGCATCGGGCGATCGCATCGTTCTGTTGGAGAACAATCGCGATCTTGGTGTCAAGAATGGCATGCTGGGAACGGTGCAAGCCGTCGAGGCGAACGCAATCCATATACGTCTCGACGGCCCTGGCGAAGGGCGGAACGGTGCCCGTATCATCTCCATACCCGTCAATCGTTACCAAGCCTTTGACCATGGCTATGCGACGACGATTCATAAGTCGCAGGGTGCGACCGTCGATCGAGCGTTTGTGATGGCATCCGCTTCCATGGACCGGCATCTGACCTATGTTGCGATGACGCGTCACCGCGACGGCGTGAAGCTTTATGCCGGGCGCGACGAGCTCAAGGATATGAAGGCGCTCAGCGCCAGTATGAGCCGATCGGGAGCAAAGGAAACGACGCTCGATTACATCAATGCCTTTGCCGAGCGGCGGGGGATTGCCGAAGAATTTGGCGTTCGCAGCGAGATTGCCGTCGATCTTGCGCCGCGGACGCAGGCCCAGGCCCAGATCCAGATGTCGGCACCACCGGAGCAGACCGGGCGGGCAGGGGAGGAGCAGCTCGAGAGGGTGGCTCCACTGGTGCCGGCGATCACGGGATATTCTCGCAGCGTCGAGGATATAGCCCGCGAAAGGGCAAAGCCGTCTCTGCAAGATGCCATGGACGTGGTGCGTTCCGTTGGCCGTCATGTCTATTCGGATCCTGTCGGCGCCGCGGAGAGGATCAGCGCGGCGATCGTAGACCAAGGGATTGGCAGCGAGGCGCTTGCCAAAACTGTTGCCGCGCGTCCGGAGCAGTTCGGCGAACTGTGTGGAAAGGTGGGCCTGTTGGGTGAGAACAAGCAGCGCAAGGCCGCAAGGCACTACGCCACCGCCCTGAGCAATCATGTTGCGGCGGCAAGTCTCACCTGGGAGCGACGGCTGGAGGCGGAGCGCCAATCCGAAACCTGGCATCGGGAGAAGCGCGATGTTGTCGAGGTTCCTGGACTTACCTTACGCAGCGAAACCCTCCTGAAGCAGCTCGATGCCTTGCCTCAGGCAGAGAAACTGAAATTCCTCGAACAGTTATCGGGCACGCCGGAAGGACGACAGGCCCTCGAGGAGGCAAAGACGATCGTCCAGGCGCTTGAGCAACGGTTCGGTAGTTCCGATCCGCGCAGGTTGAAGAGGGAGAACTTGCGGCTTGGACCGATGGTCACGGATAAGCTCGATCGTATCGAGGCTGTCGCTCGTATAACCGATCGAGCGCAGAGGGCAGAGCTATCGCGTCAATACGAGTTGAAGCGAACCCTGAACAAAGGGCTAGGGTTGCGGATGTAGTTTGCCAGCAAGCGGGTGTCCCGGGTTAAGGCACCAGGCCATTGGCTTCAGCTATCCCGACCCTTTTGCAGGCGAGGAGGGGGGTCTGCTGCTGCAGGTGGAATTCCCAATCGTCGCATTCATTGAAATTGTCGCTACTTTTTCTGATCGTCAATCTGGAACAAGGAGATCGCTATGGTGAAGCTTGCATATGGTTTAGGAGGACTGCTTGTTCTGATCGGTCTCGTCTGGATGGGGCAGGGCAGTGGGTATTTTCCATATCCGGCTGAAAGCTTCATGATCGACCAGTCGCCCTGGATTTATCGGGGAGCTCTGGTCGTCATTGTCGGCGCTGTGGTGATCGCGCTGGCGCGACGCAAGCGGCCGCTCCCGTGATTGCACCTGTTTATTAGTGTCACAGCAAGCGTTTTACCGCGTGTCTGGGTGGTGAAACGGATCGCCAGATGCCTCCTGCACCTTCAGCAGATCTGACGTTTCCCGTGGGCAGAGAACGATATCCTTCAGCACCGAAAGGGGTCAAAGTTCCGCGCTCAATCACAGATTCCGGAGAGATGGAAGATCTGGACCGGTTGTAAAATCAGATCAGATCAGATCAGAACGGCGAACGGCCGCGTTGATGTTCTCTTTGCCAATGCTGGCGGCGGCATGCTGCTGTTCGGCCAGACCACCGAAGACCGTCACGGCGACGTCTTCGGCGGGAACGTGAATGGCGGCATCTTCACCATGCCGAATGCGCTTCCACTCTTGAAGAACGGCTCGTCCGTCATCCTCACGGGCTTGATCGTCGGCATCGAGGGGAACGCGAACTTCGGCATCCATTCGGCGTCGAAGGCTGCCGTGCGCAACCTGGCACGCTCCGGGAAGCCCATCGATCTCTACGTCAATCCAAGTCACCATCGACGCCGATCAACGAACTATCAAAAGCGACTCCTACTTCTTCCGAAATTGGCCCGCTTCCTACCCCGCAGTCAGGAAGGAATCGATCCTGAAAGCGACTTCCTGCGGGGCTTCCAAGGGAGAGAGGTGGCCGACCCCGGGGATGACGGTCAGCTGCGCGCCGGGCAGAGACGGGACAACGACGTTTTCCAGCAGCTCAATGCCGTCGACCTTGTCTTTCTCGCCACCGATGACCAAAACCGGAACGTTGATACGTCCAAGATCCGCGCTGACATCTTCCGAAATCCCGCCTGCGGGCCAGGAGTGCTTCGCGGCAGTGGCCCCGCCCACGCTATCCTCGATGATCTGCCGACGCAGCGCCTGCGAAAGCGGAAGCTCGGCTAGAACGTTGTCGATAGTCCACGTCGTTGACTCCGCTACCGCATAGGCTCCTTTCATGCCTTCGCGAATGTCGTCCGGGAGCAACTTGCCCTGTGCCGGCGACGGTGCAACAAGGACGAGCCCGTTCAGACCCGCAGGCTGCCTGGATGCAAGAAGCTGAGCAACTTTTCCGCCCATCGAATGGCCAACGAGGACATACTTCTTCAGCTCCAGCGCGGCGATCGCTGCTTCGACGTCGTTGGCCATGGAAACGATGTCATAGCCGCTCTCCGGACGGTCCGACTTGCCCCAACCTCGGGCATCAAAAGCGACCGAGCGAACATCGGATTTCAGGACCTTGATCACGTTGTCCCAGGTCCTCGACGTTCCACCCCAATAGTGGAGGAAGACCAGCGTGGGATCCCCTGCTCCATAGTCCTCAAAATGGAGGTTGATACCGTTTACGTTGATATCCATCGCTCTTTCCTTTCGGTGTTGATGTCGGTGACAATTAGATATGCCGTTCCCAAGCGGACGATAATCCGCTAGTTACTTCATACACTCGATAACCAGAGGATCGAATTGATGGACCGTTTTGTCGGCCTTTCGGTTTTTGTCGCCGCCGTCGACAAGGGCAGCCTGGCCGCCGCCGCGCGAGCGCACGGCATCACTCCCGCGATGGCCGGAAAGCATGTGGCTGCGATCGAGGCCGAGCTCGGCGTGCGTCTCCTGCAGCGAACGACGCGTAAGCTGCACCTCACCGATATCGGTCTGGACTACTACCGGCGCGGCAACCTTATTCTTGAGGCCCTGGAAGAGGCGGACCGCCTTGCCTCGCAGCAGCAGGATCAGCCGCATGGCACGCTAAGAGTTTCAGCACCGACCACGTTCGGTGCTCTTCATCTGGGCCAGCCAGTCGCCGAATACACGAGGCGCTATCCGAACGTGTCCGTCGAGATGAGCCTGGAGGATCGCTACGTCGATCTGATCGAAGAAGGGTTCGACATGGCGATCCGCATAGGAGCCCTGCCCGATTCTAGCCTGATCTCCCGCAGGTTGGGAGAAAGTAGGATGGCAGCCTGTGCGGCTCCCTCCTATCTCGACAGGCACGGCAGGCCGAGGGACCCTGCGGATCTGCGGCGTTACGACCGCCTCGCCTTCAGCAAGGCGATGTCTGGAGGTGACTGGAGCTTCACTGACAGGAAGGGCAAGACATTCACTGTATCCGGACCGACCCGCCTGAAGGCAGACAACGTGCAGATGTTACTGGCGGCAGCCCTGGACGGTGGTGGCATCGTATACGGACCAACCTTTGTACTCGGAGAACACATCGCCAGTGGCGCGCTTGAGCAGGTTCTTCCAGACTACAAAACGGAAAGCCTCGGCATCCATGCGCTTTATCCGAGCTCGCGCATGCTGGGCACAAAGGTAAGGTGCTTCATCGACATCCTCGAGGAAAAGCTCGGTAGGGCTGCACTTTAACTTCAACAACCCCCAGATCTGCGTGATAGGCCAGTCCTCACCTGCTGTATCAGACATGTGTCGGAAGACCGCGAACCCTATCTGATCTTCGCCGCCGATTTCCAGCCGGACGTAATCGTCGATTCCGTTTGTTACCAGTTGCTTCCGACATTCGTTGACAATTTTACGAAGCGATCCGAGGACGGTCAATGCTTGCGCCAGATCGGACGACTGGTGGTGGAGCAGCACGTCGCCCAGGCCCGGTTCGGGCGTTGCTATCTTGTCGAATACCAACTGATCGCCGTCGCGATAGATTTGAGAAGAAATCCTCTCATGTCCTACTTGCTGCTCCCACCACACGGTTTCGGCCCTCAGATTTCGCCTGGTACAGAGCCTTGTCCGCTCTGAGCAAGGCTAAGCTGATATCAGCTTCTCCGGCAAGAACCGTGGAGATGCCGAAACTAGCGGTGATGCGTATCGCGATAACCTTGCCGGAAAGCCTTCTTGGTCTGACGGATGTTTTGATGGCGGCGCGATTGTCTGTCTGTCGCGCGGATCCAAAAAAAGGATGATGTCTTCTCAGTAAGGGCTGAATAATTGTAGAGCCTTGTAATTCTCGAGGTCGGCGTTGGTGCCGACCTCGGCTTGATGTTTGCTGGGCGGGTGTTGATCGCGCTGCGCCTCATTGCGCCAGATGGTAGAAATGCAATGACCCTTGCTCGAAAAAGGAGCTCCTGCACACGCCATCCACTGTTCCTCAAACATAGGTCACCCGCAGCTCAGAAACTTATTGGCGGTGCGCCCCGCACAACAGGCTCAGGTGTTTGCCTGCGGGTGCGCGCATATGAGTTTGTTAGGGACCTGTCGGCACTATTGCTGTTGTTCAACGGATCCAGATGCCAATGCCTAATGTCTATGCCTATCGATTGAAGCCCAGCAACAACAACCAAGTGAAAAACCTACTCGACGACGGTCAGATTGCGATTGGCTGGAGCCACGCAAGAGTTGTTGATGACACGCTTACAAAGGAGGACGTCCGCCGCGAAATAAGTCGTCGTTATCCTCGCATCGAGGCAGAAGGCAAGCTCACCAAAGACACGAACCAAGTCTGGCGCTTCCTCAGGGAATTGCAGATTGGTGATATTGTGATCGTTCCGGATGGGGACGATGTGCATTTCCTTAGGGTGATCGGACATCCCGTTTTTCTCGAGGACAAGATTGAAAAAGAGGACACCGCAATACGGCGAGATGTCGTCCGAGTGATCCCGACGCCGGTTAATCGGTCAGATCTACCTGCTGCGATCAGGAACAAGTTGAACTTCCGCGGCCTAGCCTCAGTGAAACTCGATCCCGTAAAAGATGAGGTCCTCGCCTTCCTTTCGCTCGATGGCGAGGTGGCGGCAGCGGAGGAGCAAGCCGAGGAAAGAGCACGGCTCCTACTCGAAGCGATAGGTTCTTACCGAGTTTCGGCAAGGGACGAAAAGCTTATCGCGCGTAAACATGCCGAGGTGCTGAGGGCACTTGTTGAACTTCTTAAATCACAAGGCGTCAAAGTCGCTAACGAGCGCAATTCCGGGCTTGCGCCCGATCTGTTCACAGTTGGTGACGATAAACCATCTCTGTTTGAGATCAAAATCGCCGCCGGAGCCGGAGACTATCTCAAGGCGGTCGGCCAGCTTCTAGTCTACGAGCGCTTGCTCAAAAGGAGCTATCAGAAATTCCTTGTAGTGCCCCCGGGTATCCAAGATTTTGCTGCTCGCATTCTTAAGCAGCTTGGAATTGGCATCGTCGAGTATACCGAAATTGGCGAACGCTTTATCTTTCATTGGGGGGCGACTGAAAGTGGAGATCTTTGAGAGCGCAACGCTTCATGTCAATCATTGCGCATTTGCGTTCTATGCTGTTTTAGCTCTTGATGGGAGCTGAACCGACGACCCTGCTCTTTATCAGAGCTATTCGTCTGAAACTCCCTTTCGCAGAGAGTAGGACTGGGCCCGCAACCAGCTACGCCTGTTTCATTCGCAATCCGGCGCGAAAAAATGAACCGCCAGCCGGACATTTTGACTGGTTGCTTCAACAGCGATGTCAACCAGCCAGAGTCGCGGCGAGCCTGTTCGTTCAAATTGCTCACAATAGAGCAAGGAGCGTATCGGCCTTCGTTGGCTGCTTGGAGCGAAACAAAATCTCACCTTCCTTACTGACCAGCGCCACGGAAAAGTCGACGATTGAGTTAGCATTAAGTTGCGCGCGCACTATTTTTGATCGCAAGCCACCCACGGCACCAAACAACGGCGTTACCTTGCCGTCAAATACACGTATGACCGCCAACTTCGCCGCTTCCAATCGCCGGCGATCAGCAAGGATCAGGCGCTCCTGTTCAAGGCCCGCCTCGCGCGCGAGATCGCAGACGACGACCAGGACCGCCTTTTTGCCACGAAACACTTCCAAGCCCGCTGTCGAATTGCGCTGCGGCAGCTTCAGCTCGCGATATTCATCCAGGATCATCGGGTCACCTTTCGCGAAAGTTTCCGGGGATTGCTTATTGAGTTTAACCCCTTTCCGCGCGGCTCTGTTCCTCTAAAGGGCAATGCGGGCGTCAATAAATCAAACGATACGTCGCAAACCGTGAGCGCGACGACCGGGCAACGAATGCGCTCCTGCTGTTGCGAGCTATGACGCCGCCTCCCTTCCCTTGTTCGAGAAGGCAGCGGCACAAATCGGCCCCCTGTGGAATTCAGTAACGAAAGTAAGTCGAGACCTAAGGTCCTCGTTGAATGAGATCAGCACCCGAATTCGGCAGGAGGGGTCACTCTTAACGCGCGTTGGAATCCTGTCCGTTGGGACAACGGGCGTTGTCGGTGTTTCGCGAGTCAATGGCGACTTGGCCGAACGCGGATTTACTTCCTGACTGATGGCATAATCCTGAGCGATGTCGGCATCGCCAGTCAAAATTGCAGCCATGGGAAGGCGGATGCCCAGCATTCCCGAATAGCATTGAAAAGCCACCGTGCCGATGAGAAAACCCAGGAAGCGTAGAGACCGCCATTGGCAAGAGCCTTGCAATGTCACCAGCCATGGCGTCGGAGCGATCTTGCCACCGTCGCGTGCAGGGTATTTGCCAAGCGCCTGCGAGCGTGTAGATCATCCTTGTCCCGCTTATGATCTGCTACGCTGAGTTATATCCGGATCTTCACTAAGACCAACGTAACGACGTTTCGTACAACCATGCCCATCTGGAAGGTCGAAGAACCAGTATTGCGCCCCTTGATGTTCGCCAGAGTGAACCGGTCTTCCGGAGGGAAATCGGCCGTCCAAGCGGTATCGAGCGAACGCTGATCGAGTTCGGCGAGCATCCACTGACACATGAGATTAATGGATTTCATCAGCCCGCCGCCGAGCGTTATACCTATCTCAGAAATAGTACGACGATCGAAGGCATCGGCAGTAAGAGAGGATGAATGTTCTCAAGATAATGGTTAGCTCCGCAATCTTGATCGCCCTCGACGTTCGTGCAATCGCAAGAAGTGGTTGCGTTCAGCCGGCCCGCGGGAACTCCTCCCCTGCGTAGCGCTTTGAGACTTAAGTTATAGCTATTGCCGAGAAAGCTCTTGTCCGTCTTCGACCTGATCGCCCTTCTTCTTTCACTCACCGCCATCTTCTCATGGGCGAACCAACGATTCCTGCAGCTTCCGCCATCCATCGGGATTCTGGCCATGGGGCTCCTATCGTCAACGCTGCTGATCGTGCTCGAGCTGATGCTTCCTGATGTCGCCCTATATGAGCAACTTGCAGATCTGGTGAAGCGCGTCGATTTCCAGACGACCGTCATGAACGGAATGCTCGCCTTTCTCCTGTTCGCCGGCGCATTGCATGTCGATTTCTCAAGACTTCGTGCACGTATCGCCGTGGTCGGGGCCATGGCGGTGGCTGGGACGACCCTCTCGACGATCATTATCGGCTTCGCCATATGGGTCTTCACGCAAGCGCTTGGGCTAGGACTACCGCTGGCGTGGGCGCTTGTATTTGGCGCTCTTATCAGCCCTACGGATCCTGTCGCCGTCCTGGCGACGCTGAAGACGATCAGCGTTCCTTCGGAGCTCGAAACCGATATGTCAGGCGAATCGTTATTCAATGATGGCATCGGAGTGGTCCTGTTCACCGCCCTCCTCGCCCTGGCGCCCGCTACCGGCACCGGCCATGTCGGAGCGGCGCAAATAGGAGAACTCTTTCTTTTAGAAGCCGTCGGCGGCGCGATGCTGGGGCTGATCTGTGGCTATTTGGCCTATCTTGCGATGCGCACCGTCGATGATTATCCCGTGGAGGTACTGATCTCCATCGCGCTCGCGATGGGCTCCTACTCGTTGGCCTCGGCACTTCACGCCAGCGGCCCTATCGCAGTCGTTGTGGCCGGAATTTTTGTCGGAAACCGCGGGCCGAAGGATGCCTTGAGCGACCTCACGCAGCGCTATCTTTTCGGCTTCTGGACACTGGTGGATCAGATCCTGAACGCCTTCCTGTTCCTGCTGATCGGTCTTGAGGTGCTAGTCCTGCGATTCGACATAAATTTCCTCCCGATTTCTCTCGCGGCCATTCCTGTCGCGGTAGGCGCACGGTTCCTGGCGACGGCTTCCGCCGTCATGGTGCTGCGAAACTGGTACGAGTTTCATCGAGGCACGATCTCCGTTCTCGTATGGGGCGGGCTTCGAGGCGGTATCTCGATCGCGCTTGCTCTTTCGCTCCCAGAAACCGAGTGGAAACCCGTGCTGCTCTCGGCTACCTATTTCGTTGTCGTCTTCACCATCCTCGTCCAGGGGCTGACCTTGAGACGTGTTGCGGAACGTGCCTTGTCGAAACAACCCAGAGGCGAAGCTTCGCCATAGACATTGCGTTTCCGGAAAGTGTCGCGGCCGGAAGCAGACCAGATGCCATTGCTGCGAGGAGCCATTGGCAAACGACGCAAACCCGTCCTGTCGCACGCCTAGGCCCTTATCTCCTGCCGTTGGAATACGACGTAGGCGATCGTATAGACGAGTAGCATGGCGGCAATCAGCCCCGAGAGTTGCGGCCATATCAGCAGGATACTCTGGTCAAAGGGCAACGGCGCTCCGAGGAGAGCTCCCTGAAGCTGGCTGACGAATAACAGACCAAGTGCCCTGGTCGCCGGATTGAGAAGAGCAAGGGTGGCTTCGCCGAACAGCGTGTTGGGAGACAGTCGCGCAATGGCATGCGCGATTTCCGCCTGATGCACGGCCGTCATCGGATCGAGGGGATCGACAGGCGCTATCGCTGCAGCGAGAAGCGGCCCGATCATGCTCCAGAAGATCGTGAAGACGAGCCAGAGCGTCAACCCGGAAAGCGCAGAGGTCGCGGGAGCTCGAAAGATCGTCGAAAACAACATCGAGATCGCCAGCCAAACGCCCGCATAGGCAAGGGACGCGATCAGGAAGGCCACACCGCGCATGATTTCCTCACCCGACGGCGGCAGGCCGAGCATTAGGATCCCCATGCCGGTGACGAGCAGCCAGAGCGTGACCAGGCAGATCCCTATGACCAGAAGCCCTCCGATGAATTTTCCGGCGAGCAGTGCATCGCGATAGATCGGTTGAGATAGGATACGGCTCATGGTCCGTCGGTTATACTCACCGTTGATGGCATCAAAGCCGAGCGCGATCGCCACCAGCGGGAGCAGGAAGCCGAGGAAGGCGACGAAGGAGGGCAATGGCTCGCGGGCCGTCGTGAAGATGCGAAGGAAGAGAAACTGATCTTCGCTGAGGGTGTTCTTGATCTCGCCGATGGCCGCATAGATCGAGCCGAACGCTGTCAGAAGCACGAGCAGCATCACGAGGTGCATGCGCGGGCTCGTCATGTGATCGGCAGCCTCCTTCATGGCGACTGTCGAGAGACCTGAGAATGGGGAGCCTTCACGCCGCATGGTCCACCTGTTCAAAATAACGCACATAGACTTCATCTAGGCTTGAGCGATCCATCGAGAGGCGCTTGAGACGACCGCCGGCAGAAACGATCCGGCTGGCGATTTCGGAGCGAATATCGACCTGCGCGTCGACGCGAGTTAGGTCTGATGCTATGGGCGTTACCCGTATTGTCTGCGGAATGCCGGTAACTATTTTGGCGGTGTCGCATCCTTCCGCCTCAATCTCGATGATGTACGACCCACCCAGCACCTGACTGGCGAGATCCGAAACGCGGCCAACCAAGCCGACCTTGCCGCGATGGAAAAGAGCCACGCGGGAACAGATCGCCTGAACCATCGACAGGAGATGCGAAGACAAGACGATCGTCATGCCTTCACCGGCGAGCTGCACGATGAGGTCGAGCAGTTCCTGCGTCGACTGCGGATCGAGACCCGAAGTCGGCTCATCCAGAATGGCCAATTCGCTTCCCTTGGCCAGCAGATCGGCAATACCGAGCCGCTGTCGCATGCCGCGCGAAAATGTCGATACACGGCGATCGGCAACCTCAGTGAGGCGCACGCGCGCCAAGGCGGCGGCGATGCGCTGCTCCGCATCGGCAATGCCAGCGAGGCGCATGGTGTAACGAAGATTCTCCCAGGCGCTCATGCTGTCGTAGAAACCGACCGCATCCGGCAAATAGCCAACCCTGCGCTTGACCTCCAGCGGCTCACGCAAGGGATCATGACCCAGCACGCGCACGCTGCCGCCATCGGGTTCGGTCAGTCCGAGCAAAAGCAGGATCGTTGTCGTCTTGCCGGAGCCGTTCGGCCCGAGCAGGCCGAATATTTCTCCCTTGTTCACCGTCAGATCGAGATTCTCGACGGCAATAGCGCGGCCGTAGTGTTTGGTGAGGCCGACTGCCTCGATGACGGGCGTGCTCATCGGCGTCCATACCTCGTAACGGCCATGGCAAGCACGATGACGGCGGCACCTATCACGCCGAGGCCGGCGGCTCCCCAAATGGTCGATGTTGTCACCGTGACACGGAAGTCCGCATTGTCGGATGCACCATTACCGTCCGCCCTTATGCTGACCATGTAGTCGCCTGCAATGGCATTGTTCGATGGCGTCATGTGCACGGCAACCGTTTGCTGTGCGCCGGGTGCAATGGTATTGAGCGCCTTCGGGTCAAGTTGGACATTCCAGCCACTGGGAGCGCTTGCCGAAAGCTTGACCTCAGTCGCTGGCGCCGTGCCGGAATTGTTGATGGTGAAGTTGAACACCTGTTCCCGACCGGCAACGGCCCTGCCGGAAAGCCGGCCATCCGGGCCTGACAGGGATATCGACGGTTGACCGGTGACATCGAGCATCAGCTGCGCCTTGCCCTGAACCTTCGGGCTGGACGCTTCCACCATGACTGGATACTTGCCGGCGGCAACGTTCTGTGGCGGCTTTACGGAGACCTTTACCGTCTTGGTTTCACCGGGCTTGAAGGGAAGGCTGGTCAGTTCCTGACTGCCGTATTGTTCTTTGAAAGTAGTGGCAAAGCCGGACGGAGCGTCCGACACGAGATTGAGGGTCTCGTTTTCCTGGCTGTCATTCTTGATGGCGACATCGAAATCGAAGTTCGAACGAGGCGTTCCCCTGAGTGCCGGCAGGCTAGGCGTCAGCGTCACCTTGTCTGGCTCTGCGGCAGCCAGCGTCATTGAAATTGGCAGTTGCAGTGTCTCGTTGGTATCCGAGGTACCGCGAATGGTGAAATTGTAGGTTCCGGGCTTGACGGTACCGGGTGTCGTGATTTTCAGTGTCATTCTCTGGCTATCATCGGCGCCCACGATCGCGGCACTGACCGGTCTACCACCCCCGTCAAGCTCCCATTTCCAACCGTCGGGGAGACCACTGACGGAAAACGCAACGCGCGCCGGCGGTAGATTCGAATTGGAAAGGGTCAAGGAAAGGCTGGTATCTTCACCGATACGCTCGGTTAGAACCGGAAAATCCGTCGTCAGCCATAAGCCGGTGGGTTTGGCCGGGGCGGTCTGCGCCCCGACGCCAGAGGCATACAAAACCACCCCGCCGGCAAGCATCATGGCCGGCAGGAAATGACGAAAGCGACTCATCGCATCACTCCCAAATCAACAATGGCACGCTAGGCTTGGCAACATTGGTGCGCCAAGACGAGCGAAAGATCCGGCGTGATTGTGACGAGAATCGGGCAGAGACATTAAATCTTCTTAATATGCGCCCCGCCCTGATGTGCCAACGGCAGGGCGCTGCGAAGACGTCGACCATGCCGGAGAAGAGCAATCTTCCTGGAAAGATCGGCGCTCCAGCCGCTATAGCCATGGAAATCAGGTAATTAAGATGCGGTTTGGTTCTGGAAGGATTTTGGACGAGCGACATTTCAGCGCGGCTTGGCATCAGGATCTCGCCCCCGGGAGGCGGTCGCTTCCTACTCGCATTTTATATCATGCCATGATACTTTAATTTAAGGTGACCCAAGGTGATTCTGAACAGGAGCTGAACATATGGGGAAGTTTTGAAGTTTTTGTGAATCTGTTTTAGCGATTTTATTCCAGTTGGAGCATGGGGCGCCGTAGCCGGTAGCTGCGGCTGGCAAGGCTGTAATTGATAGCCGGGGGGATTGAATGGTAAAGCGCGTTCTTATTGTTGAAGATGATCCGTTGATCGCGATGGACCTGCAACACGTCATCGACGATCTCGGGTATGAGATAGCGGGTATCGCCAACAGCTTTGAAAGCGCAAAGCGGCTCGCGCCGCATTCCGACCTCGCCTTGGTGGACGTCAATCTGATCGACGGAGCAACCGGACCCCGCACCGGGCAATTTCTCGCCGGCGAATTTGGCATCTCGGTCGTGATGGTAACCGCCAATCCTGAAGCCCTCGTGGATGGGATTTCCGGGATTATCGGGGTCATCTCCAAGCCCGCGCGACCGGCTACGATCAAGCAAGTGCTTGAATTCATGTTGGATTACAAGAACGGACAATTACCCCATCCTCCGGAACTCCGGTTGCTTTCGGTCGTAAGACGTAACCACATCTAGAGAGGTGCCGCATCATCATGGAAACGCGTGAGCCCCTCTGCCTTCTGTCATTGTGCCTGGAAAAGCTGCTGCAATGTCACGGCGTCCTCGATGACCAAGGCCAGATTGAAAAGGCCGGTGAAATGCCGGCCGAGCTTCGCCAGAGACTGTCCGGGCTCATTGAAAACATGGCTGAGCTTAAGGGGCTGATCGATGTCGGCCGGGATGCCCGTCGCGGCAAACCGCTCTCCCTGGCGGTGATGCATGCCGCCTACGTCATGATGGAGGAAGTTTGCGCCATGCTGGAACGCAGTGAAGAAAAGCAATAGAAACGCTTCCCGAAGCACGCTTCCAAGAGCGTGAATGTCGCGACCCGCCAAAGTTAATCTATGGAGGGCAGATCTCGATCTCGTGCTGGAGTCAATCGGATCGCGACAGGCGCCGTAGTCTCCTCAAGGATTCGACCAGCAGTTTTTCATTCTCGAACATTCCGTTGAGATGGATCCTTGCCAACTGCTCCAGCAGCTCTTCGCCCACGTTGGTCAGGCCAATCAACACGCTGCGCTTGTCTTCCGGAGAGGGCGTGCGCACCGCCAGTCCCGCAGCCTCTAGTCGGTTTACCAGTTGGACCGCACCATTATGCTGCAACAACATCTGCTCGGCGAGTTCCCGCATCATGATCTGGCGCGCTGGTGTGACTTTGATCACGAGCATGGCTTGATACTGTTGTGACGTTACGCCCACTTCGGAAAGCGCAGCCTCGCTAAAGGAAAGAAACCGTCGCATCGCGAGCCGCACCCCAGCAAGACCTTGATAGACGTCAGGATCCAAGGGCTCGGTCACGTCAAATTCACGTCTGTGAGATCGTCTGGGCCGCTTGTCCGGTCGCATTCACATCATCCCTATCTGCACCGAGACGATATATTTTACACACGCCCCGACTTGCAAGCGTTTAGGCAGACCTGACGTTTAGCCTGAGTGCAGATGCCGATTGCAAGTTACACCTTTGACGACATGCATCATTCTCTTAGGAGACGATTCTTCAGTCGGTGCCTTTCTGCTTTTAGTCTGCTTCGCATCCCTGATCCCTCGGTCGGATGGCTTGGCGAAATTACGCTCCCGCGTATCCCAAAGCTCAATTAAATCTCGTATTTTATATCATAGCATGACATATAGCCTAAGAAGATCTTACCATCACTTGGGCAAATGATGTCATCGCGCTTTCGTAGACCAAAGTTATTCCGCCGCTCCCGTGTTGTCTTAGGCTCGATCAATCTGTGGCGGCCGCGGCTGGTTTTCTGGACGGGGGCACTTGCGATCGGCGTGATTAGTGTCGGCTTTGCCAAGCTTGCTGATCTGGCACAACGCGCCTTTGCCGGTTTAATGAGTTCCGGCCAGTGGGGTTGGCTGCTGCCGCTCGCACTGACGCCGCTCGGCTTCATGCTTTCTGCCTATCTGGCGGCGACTTTGTTTCCGAGTTCTCAGGGAAGCGGTATTCCCCAGGCAATCGCGGCTCGGCACCTACATCATGACGATGATCGCACGAAACTCTTGTCGCTAAAGGTCGCCCTCGGCAAGATCGTGCTAACTATACTAGGGCTCTTTTGTGGCGCCTCGATCGGTCGCGAGGGGCCGACGGTGCAAGTCGGTGCGTCCTTCATGCTCGCGGTTGCTCGGTTCGGTGGCATGGCCCAAGCGAAGGGATTGATCCTGGCGGGCTCCGCCGCAGGCATCGCGGCCGCATTTAACACGCCGCTTGCCGGCATTGTCTTCGCCATCGAGGAAATGAGTCGCGCCTATGAATCGCGCGCCAATGGCCTGGTGCTAATGGCCGTCATTCTCTCAGGCCTCGCAGCACTCGGCCTTTCCGGCAGCTATAACTATTTCGGCACGACGAATGTTGCACCGATGGTGCTCAGGGACTGGATCGCCATGTTGATCTGTGGTGTCGGCGGTGGCGTGCTTGGGGCGGCCTTCAGCGGCCTTGTCCTTTATAGCGGTATTCGCATTCGCCGATGGGCTTTGCCGCGGCCTTTGGGGCGCGTCGTCATGCTTGCTGGCCTATGCGGCCTTGCCATCGCCATTATTGGCGTCGTATCGGACGGGAGCACTTTCGGCACCGGTTATGAACAGGCCCGCGGCGCGGTCGAAGGCCATGCGCTACCCCTGTTATTCTTCACCGAAAAGCTACTGGCAAGCTTCCTGTCGATGATCTCGGGCATTCCGGGTGGCATCTTCGCACCGTCCTTGGCCGTTGGTGCGGGACTCGGCAGTACCGTTGGCTCATTGCTCGGCACAAGTATCGCGCTAGCGGCAATCCTCGGCATGGCGGGCTATTTCGCGGGCGTGGTGCAGGCGCCAATGACTGCCTTTGTCATCATCCTGGAAATGACCGGCGACCATCAGGCCGTGATCCCGATCATGGCGGTGTCGATGATCGGCTATGTGACATCGCGCCTGCTGTCGCGCGAGCCGCTTTATCACGGCCTATCGCGCGTTTTCATCGCAGCCGCCATCCGCGCCCGGCGCAGTACCGAAAGAAATATGTCCCATACCTAGTTGGCCCAGAAAGGTCATCGATAGCAGTCACTCTAAAGGACAAATGTCAACGCACCTCGGGAATGGAGCTCAAGGATATGACCTCATTCTGGAATGCAACCGTGATCTTGCCGGTCGCTGCGATCTCGTTGCAAGCTGAAGCGCCCCCGCCGACGTTCGTTTCGGATCAACCGCTCGATTGCGCGGATGTCGTAGAGAAGGTTCTGATCAAAACAAAGGGCCGGCTCCTGTCGTTTCGGTCAACCAAGGATAAATGCACAGTCATCCTTCTCCTGGATAAGGAAGGAGAGCGTCCCCAAAAAGTTATCGTAAAGGTCGACAGAAATGCGGTTTTCGACAAGATCGAGTAGCTTCTCACACTGTGGAGATGCAATCACAGATTGGTATCTTCGCGCAACTGAACGTTTCTCGTTCTGAAGATGAAACTGAAAATACAATATTAAAGCCCTCAGCGGCTTTCAGTCGATGGTTTGGTTCAGTGGAAGTGGATGATCGTTCATGATAGGCAAGATCACGCGCAGAATCATATTTTTAATGTGCGCGTTTCTGATCGTACTGATGGCAATTGGTTTTTTGATGCGGATCTATGGCCCGATGGCGGAAAGTCATCAAAGGTACGGGGAGATCACCAAGGTTTAGAGTGATCTCGCCGATCGCCTGGTCGGCAAGCAAGTCGACTTGGGGCAATTTCCTGCGCGTCTGGATTGTTCGTGCGCCACCTCGGTGTGAAGCCGCCGGCGTGAAGCCGGGTCTGCTTGACATGATAATCAAGGACTTGGTTTCGCTCCATACCCAAGCGGGGCGGATCATGTTTGTGCCGGTTTAAGTGACGCAGATGCCGTGATCTGCCCGGAAGTTGCCAGGCGAGAGAAATTACCAGACATCAGTTGCAAGCACTGATCCGCTTTAACGCGGCGGTGATGCCTGACAGGGAATAGGAATACCTGGTGGCGGTTCCCCGCTTCGAAGTGGCGTGCAGTTCCAGTTTGTCGCCCGACTTCAGCGCCTGGATCATGGACGGCTGGTCCGCTTCGTTCTGAACCCAGCCTGTCAATCGGCATCGTAACGGGACCCCTTATCGGCTCCCAAAAGGGACCCCTGCCTCTGGTTGCATCGGGTCAGCGCGCGTAGGCCCGGAGCTCTCCATTTAGCGCAGGGGCCTGCGGGCGCGGGTTGTTTGTCTTTTCGGCTTTAGCTTTGAGAGCGGTTTTTGAAGCGCCAGGATTCATTCCCGGTCTCAACGATTTCGCAATGGTGGGTTAGCCTGTCGAGGAGGGCGGCGGTCATCTTGGCGTCGCCGAAGACGGCCGGCCACTCGCCGAACGCCAGGTTCGTCGTGACGATGATCGAGGTCCGCTCGTAGAGCCTGCTGATCAGATGGAAGAGGAGCTGGCCGCCGGCCTGAGCGAATGGGAGGTAGCCGAGTTCGTCCATGATGACGAAGTCGAGCCTGGTGATGAAGTCGGCCAGCCGCCCCTGCTTTCCGCTACGTGCCTCCGTCTCGAGCCGATTGACGAGGTCGACGACGTTGAAGAAGCGGCCGCGTGCGCCGTTGCGGATTAGGGCGCGTGCGAGCGCGATGGACAAATGGGACTTCCCCGTGCCGGTTCCGCCGACCAGAACGATATTGTGCTGCTCGGCGAGGAAGGCTCCTGTCGCAAGCTGGCGCACGAGCCCTTCGTTGACCGGCGTGTCGGTGAAGTCGAAGTCGTCGATGTCCTTGGCCAGCGGCAGCTTGGCGACGGTGATCTGGTATTTGATGGAGCGCGCCTGCTTCTCGGCGATCTCCGACTGAAGTAGGTCGCCGACGATGCGTGGCGGTTCGTGCTGCCGCTTGATGCCGGAGGCCATGATCTCGTCATAGGCGCTGCGCATGCCGAACAGCTTCAGCGTGCCCATCATGTCAAGGATTTGGGATCGTTCCATATCAGCTTGCCCTCCTAAGGCTGTCGTAACGGGCGCAATCGGCCAGAGGCTCGTGGGTCAGGCGAAGCACGTCGGGAATGGAAAGGATGGCGGCCGGCTGCGGATCACGCTTGCGGGCCAGGATGTTGATGATGACGGCAGCCGAGAATACGCCCTGATCGAGCGCCTCCTGGCAGGCCGCTTCGACGGCGGGGAGTCCGTCCAGGCCCACACATTCGAGGATCGACACCATCTGCCGGTCGCCGTCATGCATGGCCTTCAGCCGGCGGCGCACCTTCTCCATGGCGGCGGGCAAAACCCAGTCGTGGAATGGCGCACCGTTGCGCAGCGCTCCCGGTTTGCGGGTCAGGACCGGCACGTAATGCCACGGATTATAGATCGTCTCGCCACGGCCGAAGCAGCGATCGTGTTGGCCGATCTCCACGCCATCCTGCCGGATGACGATGCGATCGGCATAGGCATGTATCTCGGCCGGGCGGCCGACTGCCGTGGACAGCACCGAGTATTTGTTGTTGTCGAAACGCACGAGGCAGGTCTTGCCGATCGAGGCCTGCACTGCGTGGAAGCCGTCGAACTTGCCGGGATAGCCGACCAGGTGCGGCCGTTCCCCATCGAACACCTCCCAGATCGTGCGCTCCGTTTGATCGACATGCTTGTGGGCGCGGGCATAGCTGATGCACTTGTCCAGTAACCAGCCATTCAGCTCATCGTAGGATTTGAAGCGTAGCCGCGGCGTGAAGAAGCGTTCCCGCACCAGATTGACCTGGTTCTCGACCTGGCCCTTCTCCCACCCCGACGCAGGCGTGCAGGCCACCGGCTCGATCAGGTAATGGCTGCACATCTGCAGGAAGCGGCGATTGTACTGCCGTTCCTTGCCGACGAAGACCGTCTCCACCGCGGTCTTCATGTTATCGTAGATGCCGCGCGTGCAGGCCCCGCCGAAGAACGCGAACGCCCGGTCATGGGCATCGAAGACCATCTCCTGCGTCTCGCGCGGATAGGCTCTCACATACATCATCCGGCTGTGGCAGAGCCGGACATGCGCCACCTTCACCGTCGTCGTCACGCCGTTCAGCACGACGATCTCGTGGCTCCAGTCAAACTGGTAAGCCTCGCCCGGCGCATAATAGAGCGGCACGTAGGCTTCCGCCGTTACGGAGCCGCGTTCCTTCGCCCAGGTTCGGGCGTAGCGCCGGACTGTGTCGTAACCGCCCTCGTAGCCGAGGTCGCGCAA
Source organism: Rhizobium sp. AB2/73 (assembly GCF_020871915.1). Lineage (NCBI taxonomy): Bacteria > Pseudomonadati > Pseudomonadota > Alphaproteobacteria > Hyphomicrobiales > Rhizobiaceae > Rhizobium > Rhizobium sp. AB2/73. The sequence continues at coordinate 28,987 of NZ_CP067077.1, forward strand.
GTCCTCGAATATCCGGATCAGTGTCAGCCGTTCGCGAGAGGATTTGGCCTCATTGGCGAGCAGCATTCCATCGAGCTGATCGCGCCAGGGCCCGAGCTTCGGCTGAGGTTGACGGGTCCGCTCATATTTGAACTCCGTCTCATCGCTGCGCAGAACCTTCCGCACCACTTTCCGCGATATGCCAAGCTCCCGGCAGATCGCCTTGATCGACTTGCCCTGCACACGGGAAAGTCGACGTATCTTTAGAATTGTCTCCACAACAAGCATCCAAATAAAAAGCCTCCGATGAAACCGGAGGCTGTTGTAACCCCATCGCAGATGGGGGTCCCGTTTGGACGCCGATCACCCCAAATGCGGGGTCCTTATTCCATGCCTAATCACACTTATAATCTCTGGCGGCAGGGCCTTTTGAAGCATGCCCTTCGAATCCTGCTTCAACAGATCTTCTATCTCTGCAATAGACTGCCATGTCGATCCTTCAGACAGTACGGCTTGGATTTCTGGGTCGGGATCGAGGATCGGGATCCATTGGCCTCTTATCGGGTTATAAGCTTTCGGTTGACCTTTCAGTTTCCGATAGTCTGGAAGATCGCCGCTATAGCCGGTCAGTTCCATGTCGACCCAATTTTCGACGGCTGCGAGCTTCAACTTGACGGCGGCGACTTTAACCTTCCGCAACAAGGTCGAAACAGGAATGCTGTCGTTGAGTGCGTCTGCCTGAATTTCTTCGACTAAACCAACCATCCCGAACCCTTAACATTGGCCGAAACCGCGTTTGCAAATGTTGCCTACAACCAAATCGCCTCTGATTTCCAAGCGGGCGGAAAGCCCGCGCTCTGCAAGCTGAGGTGCTTACTGACCGGCATCCCGTCGGCATGTGCAATCAATCGCGCCCGCCAACTGCTAGTCGGATTGATAACGCGCAACATCCAATTTAGAATGACGAGGGCAGCATATAAGCGTGTCTGGCTAAGTAACGCCAGCGAGACATGATCTAACATCGGGATAACACCCCCAGCAGGCCAGGTCGGCTGATTGACAAGAGGCTTGTTCCAGAGGCGAGAATGATGGGCGCATACATTTCGCACGTCATTCAGGCAATGAAGCCAAGTTTTCAGGATCTGACCATTTGGCAATCCATAGGCTGTAGCTATGCCGTCTTGGTCCGCTATCGTGAGCCCGCCATACAGGTGAGACAGTGACCCGAAATCCCAAAGTTCGACGTCGATCCAAATAGGAGGGTGCACGCCAGCGTATTTTGTCTTGAAGTGCTTTGCGAAATCCTCTCTGGAATCCAAATATTTCTTGTCTTGCCGATTGAGCCATTCTTGGTGGCGTGTATTAGCGCTACCGGGTTTGGGACGGCGAGCGAAATTACCATGCAGCAGACGCGGATTGCGATGAGCCCAAGGATCCTTTCGGCCCAGTAGAAGAGCGATTTCGGTTCGCACAGCAACTTCAATGCGCTCTAAAGCATCCAGCACGAGGAGGCGCAGGTTCTTGTCGAAAATGTACAGATTGTAGATGGTCGGAAAATCGGTTTCGTCTTTATAGTCGTCAAGGACTGTCGTTACGGGCTTCCCGGAGGTCGCATCGACAGTAACTTGAGATTTTCGGAACGGATACCAATATGCGCTAAGACGGTAATATCCAATGCGGGCCAAGCAAGCTTTCGCCTTGTCCACATCGGTGATAGTCATGCCCCTGGAGATTAACAGGGCCACTTGCTGATCTAGCGTAAGGTAGGGTTTCGCATATGGAGCCATACGCAAATGAAGACCGACCCGTACAGAAAGCGCAAGCGCTAATTGCAGAGGGGCCGGCCGTGTCTTCCCATATATGGGGTAAGAGATCCTATGCTGCAACAAGAAAATTCTAGCGCGAATAGAATATGGTAGCAACAAGACAAGCTTGCTTGTTGCTACCATATTTATAACTCGTTGTCAAAAGCCCTACATCTCATGTTTTTCATTGATAATTTGATCGCGTTGAACGAAGATTTCGTTTCAAAAAATGAAAGTGAAACAACGATGAACGATGTCCTATCCACCTATTTCGAGCAACGTCTCCAGCGCGAAATTGAGGAAATCGACGCGCGAATCAGGGATCTAACTGCCGAAAAATCAGCCCTGCAGCGGCAGCTCATGAAGGCGCGCCGGGAAATCTCCGGGCTGGCGGACGTCAATCGCAAGAACAGCGTCACCCGGATCATGATCGAGAACCGCGTCCTCGATGCGCTTCGAAATAGCCCAAAGCCGCTCGGTTCGAAGGCCCTCTTGATGGAAGCCATGCATGTCGACTTCAAACTTAAAGAGACGACGTTTCGCACACATCTTCACCGCCTGAAGGAGAAAGGAGTGATCGTTTCTGCTGGGCAACGTGGCTTCTGGAAGCTCAGCTCCAGCTGAGCTACAGAATCAGCCCGAACCGCCCTCCGCGTCTGCACACATTCTGACAATTAGTGCAACCGCATTGGAAAGCCCATTCTTCGAGATGAAATCCAAGCTTTGGGTCGATGTCGATAATGACGGGCGGCTAAGAGTTGAAGCTGTTTAAGGATGGGCGTCCATCTGCCTTGTGATTTCACCCATTTTTGCATTTCGTCGAAACGTGCTTCGATATCGATCTAGCAAATTCGTCAAGGCGAATGATCCATGACTTCTGCAGGGGCAACGACGCGATCTGACAACGGCGGGTCTCTTTAGAGGATTGTAATTTTTACCCCTTGCGGTGAAGTCAGGGGCCGCTAGGTTAGGTTGTGCGAGAAGCGGCACCAGGACGCGCCGCATAAAGGCATTGAAGGGGCTCCGTGGGAATCTCTGCAATAACACCCGCTAAGAGAATTTGAAGTTGTTTGGATTGAAGCGGTTAGCCCGGATCGGCCTGAAGCGTTCGAGGGGGCGGTCAATTTCGTTCCAGAGATAGTCGCCGGTTATTGCGATATGCGCCCATGGCAGCGGCGCGACCTGGGCAAGGAGGTCGTCGGGAATTTCGACGCCCTGGCCTCGCACGTAATTGAACCGATTTGGACCTGGTCTGCGAACGAATCATACTGGCCCGTGGCGTGTGAAAGCTGCAATTGAGAGGCCTGACACGCAACCGCGATCGATCGCATATTCGTGATAAAAAACTTTTTGCATAAAAGGAGGCATCCAGCCACGACCCAATGTTGGCTATTGCCATAGTTGAAGCTTTGAGGTTTTATACAACTGGAAAAATAAAATGGTGGGGACCATGAATTCAACGCGGCGTTTCTTTCTGACAGCAGCTACATCCGCAATATTGCTTCCGTATCTTCCAAAAAGAGCTTCAGCGATTGAACCACTTACTGCATTGCAAGCTGGCGCTGCAGTAGTAGGTATTATCGCAGGCATAGCTGGCTTAGGAAGTGATGAAGAATTTAAGAAGAAATTGGCTGAGATTAGTGCAAAGCTCGACCAAATTGTCCGTCTTCAGCAGTCTATATTATCGGAAATCCAAGCGCTAAAGCTTTATATAACGGAAGCCGTTGTTATTGGCCGGCGTGATACCATCGCTAATGCGTTGAACGCTCAGAAGGATCGGTTCGATATTCTAGTGGCTTCGCCTGTAAACCGTGAGACACGTCCGCTATATGATTTGCTCATTAGCAACGTCGAACAGTCGGCATTCGAAATTTCTCGGTTTGATTTCAGTGCCTACATTCCATTTTCAACTGGCGTTGCAATAGACTTGGTGATCAATCGGATTTTGCAGGTGGACAGTGCCCGGCAGCTGGTGCTGAAAACTAAAGTTCATGACGTCTACAATGCATGGCTAGATGCCGGTAATCCGCTGAGCGTTACGCATCTCATTGCCCAGATAGAAGATGAGATCCGAACCGCGACTGCGCAGTTAAACGCAAAGGGTCGGGTCGTCGGCTTGCGAAGCTATGATAAGGCTGCCGGTAGAAACCGAGTCTGCACTTGGACTACTACGCTTACTGTTAACGGCGACTTCAATACCGGCTTTTCAGGCGCTATTTCCGAAGTGATGGGCAATTGTGAGCTGCTGCCCGACGACCGTTGCGGCCCAAGACACCCATGCTTTATCGGGCCGGACTTCGAAAAATCAGCAGACATGAAAGCGACTAATATACCAGCTCCCATTCCTGAAAACAGTGGCTATGCGCTGGTGGATGAGTTTAACCACGCCCGCAATCAAATTATCGATCAGATGCATCGTGTCGCGAATCTCTACGATGTGAAATCCCAAATCGAGAAGCTCCGCGACACATTTGCATAGTCATCTGTGAATACGCCGAAACCTCGCGGACTGCCGTTCCGCGATCTGCTTCTCGATCTCGATGACGGGGAATCCGGTCGCGTAGCGATCGATGGGAGATCACGAACGCGGAGCCGATTGGGGCGTTTAATTTTGCGATTGCCCCTCCCCTACTCCCGGTTCCCCGACGGGCTATTCCCAAAGCTCTTTTGCGGTTAACCTTTCGTTTACCCTCTTTTTCTTGCCATGAAGACGGAATCGGAGCATTGTCCCGATAATTGGTGCGGATGTGCCAAAATATCGTGACTGAGTGGATTTCGAAAGATGAGCGTGAAAATGGACACTTCTGAGAAAGTGCCGGGTTTTGCAGATACGATCCTTGAACAAGGGGGCGATATCTCGTCAAAGCTCGACATGCTGCGGCAGGAAAAATTTCCGCCGAACGCACAGAAGTCGTTGCGCCAATTTTCGTTGGCCGAAGTTGCCGATTTCGTCGGCGTCTCGCAAAGCTATCTCAAGAAGCTCCATCTTCAGGGCAAGGGCGTCGAGCCTGCCACGACGACGTCCACGGGACGGCGATACTACTCGGCCGACCAGATGAATGATTTACGTGCCCTCCTGGATCGCGTTCCGCACCGGAAGGAAGGCGAACGACTGCAGGTAATCGCCGTCGTAAACTTCAAGGGTGGTTCCGGTAAGACGACAACGTCTGCGCACCTGGCGCAGTTCCTGGCATTGCGAGGCTATCGTGTCCTCGCGGTCGATCTCGACCCGCAAGCGTCGCTCACAGCCCTCTATGGTATTCAGCCCGAGCTTGACGACAAGGCTTCGTTTTACGAGTCACTTCGCTACGACGAAGAGAGGAAGTCTATCACCGAAATCATCCAGCCGACAAACTTCCCAAATCTGGATGTCGTCCCTGCAAATCTGGAACTCCAGGAATACGAATATGAGACACCTATCGCCATGCAGCGGAAAGATTCCAATGCGGGCAAGCTGTTCTATACCCGAATTGGAGACGCCCTCGCAGAGGTGGATGATCGCTATGATGTCGTCGTAGTCGATTGCCCTCCACAGCTCGGCTACCTCACGCTGACAGCGTTGACGGCAGCCACATCCGTTCTGATCACCGTCCATCCTCAGATGCTCGACATTATGTCGATGTCTCAGTTTCTCTTGATGCTCGGCAACATTCTGAAGAGCGTCGAAGCGGTGGGCGTGAATGTCAATCTTGATTGGTTCCGATATCTCGTTACGCGATACGAACCAACCGACATTCCACAGCAGCAAATGGTCGGTTTCATGCAGTCGATGTTTGCCGCTCAGATGATGCGAAATCAAATGGTGAAATCGACGGCAATTTCGGACGCCGGTTTGACGAAGCAAACGCTTTACGAAGTCGAGCGCTCACAATTCACGCCTTCGACCTATGACCGTGCCCGTGAATCGATGGACGCGGTGAATGCCGAAGTAATCGATCTCCTGCATAAGGCATGGGGGCGTCGGAATGCGTAGGCGGAATTGTCAGCCGTACAAACGGCATTTTTCTTCAATGAAATCAACACAGGCGAGTTTCGGTCATGGCTAGAAGGGACGTATTCTCAAACATCACGTCGCCTAAAAGCGACGAGCATGAGAGGAAGCCTGCGCCGACTTACGCTGCAAAGGGCGCTTCTCGCTCGATGATCAGCTCGTTGAACGAGTTAGCTGAAAAAGCCGCCTTGGCTGACCAGAACCTTGCTGGAGAGCAGGTGCTGGAACTAGACACCGCCGACCTCGACGGTTCATTTGTTTCAGATCGCATGAGTGAAGACGATGCCGCCTATTCAGAACTGGTGGAAGCCATCAGGGAACGTGGGCAGGATTCTCCTATCCTAGTGCGCCCTCACCCAGTCGAACACGGTCGATACCAGATCGTTTTCGGCCATCGTCGCGCTCGGGCCGCAAAGGACCTGGGTCGCAAAGTTCGGGCAGTCGTAAAGGAAATCACTGACGCCCAACATGTGATCGCGCAGGGCCAGGAAAATTCTGCCCGTCAGAACTTGTCGTTCATCGAGCGATCGATGTTTGCTCAACGGTTGCTTGATCTCGGCTATGATAAGCCAACGATCCAGTCGGCTCTTGCAACTGACGCTCCGATGCTGACCCGAATGCTGTCGGTATCCGGCCGTGTTCCTGAAGCCGTTGCAACCAAGATCGGTCCCGCGAAATCCATCGGGCGAGACAGGTGGATCGATTTCGCCCAGAAGATCGAGAAGCCTTCGACAAAGAAGCTCATCCTGAAGCTCGTCGATGCGGACACGTTCAGCTCCCTCGAATCTGACGCTCGTTTTGATTTCCTGGTTTCCGAAATCAGGAAGGCCGACCGGGTGGAGAAGGAAGCGCCAGAAAAGGGCGAGTGGCGAGCGGGCGATGCGTCGGTTCGCGCGGAGTTCAAAGGCACCGGGAAGAGCTACTCAATCGCCCTCAAATCCGATGATGCAGGCAACTTCGGCCGTTTCATTGCTGAGAATTTGGAGCGCCTGCATAAAGAGTTTCTGGCATCAACCAAATCTGAGGAAAGGTAGGCAGCAAAAGAAAAAGGCCCCCAAACGGTCACCCGTGGAAGCCTCTCTCGTATACTGTAGCAAGATCGAGAATCGCATTTCCACGAATCACAGTCAAGAGTCTTTGGCACCGTTTTGGTGAGCGGATTTCTTTTGCCTTTTGAAAGGTGAAGGGAAATGGAGAGTGGAAGTGTATCGACGCCGTTTGGGCGGCGACCGATGTCTTTTGCCATGTTGGCAAGCCAACAGATTGCAGAGACGATTGAACCGGGGGTCATACGGAACAAATGGAAGCTCTTTCGAGCAATTTGCGAAGCACGACCGGCGCTCGGAGTTACCGACCGGGCTTTGACCGTTCTCGATGCGCTCCTGACGTTCTATCCGGCCGACGAGATTTCAGAGGAACGCGGTCTGATCGTATTCCCCTCTAATGCCCAGCTTTCTATTCGCGCCCGGGGCATGACCCCAGCGACGCTCCGGCGGCACTTGGCGGGCTTGGTGGAGGCCGGATTGATCATTCGGAAGGACAGCGCCAACGGCAAGCGTTATGCCCGTCGCGACGGGGCAGGGGACGTGTCGGAGGCTTTCGGCTTCTCGCTGGCACCTTTGCTTGCGAGAGCGCAGGAGATCGAGGCACTGGCAGCTCAAGCGATTGCCGATCGGGAGCTTCTAAGGGCCACCAGAGAACGACTGACCATTTGTCGCCGCGATATTGCCAAGCTGATCAACATGGCCGCAGAAGAGGGCGCTGCTGGCGATTGGGAGATGATTGCGTCGATGTTCAGAGGGATCGTCGCTCGCATTCCTCGCGCTGCAGGGATCGAACATCTGTCGTCAGCACTCGATGAGATGTCGCTACTTCGCGAAGAGATCATCAATCGATTGGAAACACAGACGAAAACATCAAAAATGGACGCCAATGAGTCTCAAATTGAGCGTCACATACAGAATTCAAACCCCGAATCCACTTCTGAATTTGAACCAGCTTCCGAAATGAAGCAGGGGGCAAATTCGGTGGATCGAGCCGCGACCTTGAATGGGGATGAGAAGAATTCTGGAGTAGGGGCAGGGGGCCGGAAGCCAAATCGATCGACTGGCGTGAGTGGCGATCTGAAATCGTTTCCGCTTGGGATGGTGCTGCAGGCTTGCCCGCAGATTGCCGATTATGGCCCAGGAGGCCGGATCGCAAACTGGCGAGATCTGATGAGTGCCGCCGTCGTGGTTCGATCCATGCTCGGAGTCAGCCCGTCGGCATATCAGGATGCTTGCCTAGCAATGGGTCCGGAGAATGCTGCGACCGTGATGGCCTGCATTCTGGAGAGGGGAGGGCACATCAACTCGGCAGGGGGATATCTGCGTGATCTGACGCGCCGCACAGAGAACGGAGAGTTCGCGCTTGGTCCGATGCTCATGGCGCTTATGCGGCAGAATGGCGTCGGAGAGCGTAAAGCTTCCTAAGGTTGGCTAATCGTATCGCTTATCTGCATGCGTTGCATGCCTGGCTCGCTAGCGCGGCGAGCATGACGTCTTGCAAGGCTATTTCTGTCGAGGCCGACTTGCATGAAATACCTGGAATACGTATTTTACGTAGGTGTATGGAGGTGCTCATGAAGCAGTTTTCGTTTTCCGATATGAACCGGGCCTCCGGGGAAATCCTTGAAGCGGCCTTGATAGAGCCGGTCGCGCTCACCAAGCGCGGCAAGGAAAAGCTCGTTATCCTGACGGCGGAACAGTACCGAAGGCTCGTCGGCGGATCGCATACGGTCGCCTACGGCCTCGACGATGCTCCAGACTCCGTCCATGCCGAACTGATAACCGGGCTGGACGCGTTACTCGAGGACGATCATGTTTAACGTGGGCGACGTCGTCCGCTTCCATTATCTCTGGAAGCGACAGGCGGACGCCGGCGAGGAGAGCGGCCGCAAGGCTCGTCCCGTCTGCGTGGTCGTCCGCACACCTGGTGTCCCAGGTGCTGTATTCCTCTTCGCCATTACCTCGCAGGTCCCCTCTGAGGATCGCCTGTTTTTATCAATCAGCCAGATGGAATGCCGCCGCGCCGGCCTCGATTTTCCGTGTTGGATCATTCTCGACGAGTATAACCGCGTCGAACTCGACAAGGCATTCGACTTCGAATCGAGCAAGCCGCTTGGCAGCTTCAGCCCAGCCTTCCTGAAAAAGATCGCCGGTATCGTCAAGGAAGCGGCGGCGAGCCGCAGGCTGGCGGCGGTGAGCCGATCGTAGAGGGCGGCGACTTCGGATCTTCGGGCTACCGGTACGACTCGTCGACCGGATCCTGAATTCCATTGGCACATCGGACTGAAACCGCGGTGACCGGCGCCTCTGTTCTTTCGATCATGTGGTTATAGCATAACGCCGACGAACGCCATTCGGATCCACGCCCCGAAGAAGCTATCGTCTGATCCTTCATCCAGCAACGGTTCGCCCACTGCCGTCTCGATGAGCCCATCGATCGTCAGCTACAAGAACTATCGTTTTCCACCGCAGGTCATTGCCTGCGGTGTCGCAGTATTGGCATTTAATTGGCACATCCCAGAATGAAGAAGAGCAGGTTCAAAATTTTCGCCCATTAGCAGCGTGATCTTCAGTTACCGTGCCTCCCTCTCAACATCTTACGCACTTTTAGCGAGAGTTCATCCAGAGTTGCCATAACTCGATTCATCTGTGAGAGCGTAGCCGTCGTCTCTGGCCCATAACTGGCGGCGAGATACTCTCTGCTTGATGAGAGAGTTTCCAAATGCGCCGCTGTACGCTTGCGCAGAACCAGGCCAATATCCATTGCGATGCGGGTCCGCTCGTTAAAATCGTGCTCAAAGCTGCAGATTGTCTGGCGATCAAGGCCGTTAGCAAGCAGAAGAGCATCCAGATAGAGCTTAATCGAATGGAGAGCCAGAAGACGTCGCGGAAGGTGGTTGAGCTTAGACACACCCTCGCCAAGCGTGTTGGCGGCGTCCCGGTATCGGGCCGCCAAATCTAGAATGCCTCGTACGTCCGCTGCCTTGCCAGGATATGCGGGTCCATTGCCTGGTTTCGGCCGGCCCTTTTCCGTAAGGAGAATGAGATCCTTTAGCATCGTCCGCAGCGCGGGCCACGGGGCATCCACAAGCTTCAGACTGGCATCGTGCATGACGATCAGGCAGTGGAGCTTCGCGGTGACTTCGATCAGCGAGGAGGGCCGTGTGATCCACATGACACGTCCGGATATCCCAGCCCGTTCCGCGAGTTCTTGTTCTCGGGCGATGATCGCGCTGTATCCCAAGCGTCGATCCGCTTCTTTCCATCGTTTCCGGTGTCGACGAAGCTCGGATCGCGCCTGAGACAGGTGTTCGGGATCTATCTGATGGGCTATGCGATGGATGTCGGCAAAAGAGCGAACCTCGACGGCGCCATCCTTTCCGACATTCGGAAGCGTAATGACAGGAAGGCCGCCGGCCTCGTTGAGCAATTCCGCCTCCAGCTTTTCCCTAAGACGGATGACTCTCATGTGCTCCTGGTGGCACGCATACCAGCGGGGCCACATCTCTCTGACGGGCGTAGGACGACTTTCCCTTCGCTGCGGGATTTCCGCGATCAGTGCGCTTATCAGGCGCGCGGCGACGGGAAGAAGGTTCCGGCGATCGATGATTGGAGGCAGGCCTTCGCACGTGCC
>NZ_CP067076.1:0-56335 GCF_020871915.1 Rhizobium sp. AB2/73
CCGACGCTGGTTTTCTCGACCTGTTCACGAAGCTTTTGTGCTGCAAGGGCGTGCAGCGCTTCAATTTCCTCTCGCCGTGCGATGTCATCTGACGCCGCGCTATTGCGCTTCCGTGGGGCTTTAGGTCGGGCTGCGGGCGTGGCTTTGGCTTTCGAGGCCAATGCGGCTGGATTGACGGTACGCTTCGCTGGAGTGGCAGCTGGCGCTATTGCCTGCGGATTCCGACGTGAAGCCGGCCGGCATTCCGATCAAAGACCGGCCACCATTCCGATTTGAAGCCGGCCACCGTTCCAATCAAAGACCGGCCAGTTTTCGGCACTGAAGATTACCTCCTGGGTCAGCAACTTTTGGCATCGATACCTCGTGATGAACGAGGGGATTTTGATGCCGGCAAAGAGAAGGCTGACCATGAGACATTTGCGACAAATGCTGCGGCTTGCGGCAAGCGGAACCAGCTCGCGTGAGATTGCCGTCGTATTGGGAATTGCGCGTAGCACGGTGCAGGATAATCTGCAGCGCGCGGCAGCGGTTGGGTTAAACTGGCCCTTGCCTTTGGATCTCACCGACGATGCGCTCGAGAGCAAACTGTTCACTCGTAATGGCATCAAACACGGCACGAGACGACGGGTCGAGCCCAATTGGGCCGATCTTGCCATCGAGCTCAAGAAGCCGGGCGTTACCATGCTCATCCTGTGGGAGGAGTATCGTGGGTCGCACCCCGACGGTTACGGCTATAGCCGCTTTTGTGAACTCCTGCGTGGGTTTCAACAGCGGCTTTCACCGACGATGCGCCAGGAGCATGCTGCTGGCGACAAGGTGTTCGTCGACTATTCCGGCAAGAAGATCCCGATCGTTGATCGCAAGACCGGAGAGATCCGCGAGGCAGAGATCTTTGTGGCGGTGCTCGGTGCATCGAGCTTCACCTATGCTGAGGCGACCTGGACGCAAACGCTCCCTGACTGGATCGGCTCGCATGTCCGGATGTTTCATTTTTTTGGAGGCGTTCCCCGGCTGATCGTTCCCGACAATCTGAAGTCGGGCGTCAACCACGCCAGCTTCTACGATCCCGAGATCAACCGCAGTTACGGCATGATGGCCTCCCACTATGGCGTCGGAGTTCTCCCGGCACGGCCGAAGAAACCGCGGGACAAATCGAAAGTTGAGAACGGAGTCCGTTTTGCTCAGACCTGCATCCTGGGGCGGTTGCGCAAGCTGACTTTCTTCTCGCTGGCTGAGGCCAATGCCGCTATTGGCCAGGCACTCGATCGCATCAACGATCACCTCATGCGTCGATTGGGTGTTACCCGGCGGCAAGTATTTGAAAGTGTCGAACGTGCTGCGCTCGCCAGTCTTCCGGGTGAAGACTACGAATTCGCCGAATGGCGTCTGGTCCGTGTCTCGACCGATTATCACGTCGAGTTCAAAAGCTTCTTTTATTCCGTCCCCCATGCCCTCATTCGCCAGCAGGTCGACCTGAGGGCAACGGCACGCACCATCGAGATCTTCCACCGCGGCAAGCGCATCGCCGTGCATCAGCGTCGGTATGGTGGTCCTCGCCATGGAACCGACCCAGATCACATGCCCAGTTCCCACCGGCGATACGCTGAGTGGACACCAGATCGCTTTCGGCGCTGGGCCGCATCCATCGGGCCACAGACAGAGGGCCTGGTGATCGCAATTCTTGCTAGCCGTCCGCACCCCGAACAGGGCTTTCGAACATGCCTGGGTGTGCTTCGCCTGTTTCGCGACATCGAACGCAATCGGGCCGAAGCCGTATCAGCACGCGCCGTCGAGATCGGTGGCCTGAACTGCAAGAGCATCGCCTCGCTGCTGGCCAACCACAAGGCGGCGCGCCATTCCACCGAACCAACCGCCATTGTCGACCATGCCAATCTGCGTGGCCCTGATTACTTTCATTGAGGAGACATACCAATGCTGACCAATCCCACCATCAACATGCTGCGTGAACTCGGCCTCAATGGCATGGCCACAGCCTTCCAGGAGCTCGACGCACAATCCGAAGCGCGCGGCCTCGAGCATGGAGAATGGCTTGCCATCCTACTCGAACGAGAGGCCACCATGCGCCGCCAGAAGCGCTTCGAAGCCCGCGCCAGGGCTGCCAAACTTCGCCACGATGCGCAGATCGAGAATGCCGACTTTCGTGCCGCACGCGGTCTCGACCGCAATCTGTTCATGACGCTTGCTGGCTGCGATTGGATCCGCAGGCACCACAGCCTTCTCGTCACAGGGCCGGCCGGCGTCGGCAAGAGCTGGCTTGCCTGTGCACTCGGCCATAAAGCATGCCGCGAAGATTTCTCCGTCGCCTACCACCGGGTTCCTCGGCTATTCGCAACACTTGCCCTTGCACGAGGCGATGGGCGATATGGCCGGATCCTCAAATCGCTGGCCAAGACCGATCTGCTTATCCTTGATGATTGGGGACCGGAAAAGCTCAACGATGATCAGCGGCGCGATCTCCTCGAGATCATCGAAGACCGCTACGAGCGCCGATCGACGATCGTCACCAGTCAGGTGCCCCTGGATCGCTGGTGGGAAATAATAGCAAACCCCACGCTCGCCGATGCCATCCTGGATCGCCTCGTTCACAATGCCTATCGCATCGATCTCACCGGTGAAAGCATGCGAAAACAGCGCTCGTCGATAGCGCCTGAAAAACCGCACGCTTGACCTGAAACAAAACCCGATCCAAACATCCAACAGACCCAGGATCAGTCCGACAAATGGCCGCCTTCAAATCGGAACCCCGGCCGGAATGAAATCGGAATGACTGGCCGGCTTCAAATCGGAATCGATGGCCGGCTTCATCGGAATACGCACTATTGCCTCCGCTGGCTCCGGCGCCTCCTTTGCAGGAATCTGCTTTTCCGGCTCTTTTTGAGCGGGGCCGGCTTCCGGCATGTTTGTTTGGACTGCAGCCGAAGGCTCAGCTACCGGCGCTGTGTTTCCAGCATTCTCATATTCTGCAGTCGTCGCCGGGACCGGCTTCGATGGAAGGTACTCGATATCCGGGACACTTGGGATGTGAGCCTGGGCATAGGCCTCAGCTGCCTTGAACGGCTGGGTATTAAAGAACCGAAGCTTTTCAGCAAAAATTGGACGCTGGCCCTCTACCAACAGGATCATTCTGTTTTCCGGCATTTGCCGGACTTCCTGAGACATCATGAGGTCCCGCTCACGAATTTGCTCGACCTTCGTCCGCCGTGGAAGTCCCATGATTTCAATTGTTCGAGACTCCGACGAGTAGCGAATGGTCCTCTTGCCGAGAGCTCGTGACGCATAGTCGGCCGTCGCCTGATCATTTGCTCCAAGGATCAACTGGTAGCCGCAATTCCCCAAGAGTGAGTGCCGCGAGGTCTCTCCATATATCTCATCTAGGTTTTTCAGATCCTGGATAATGAATGCGAGCTTGATCTTATAACCGGCCACGTAAGGCAGCTTCGTCATGATCTCGTCCATGCGTTTCAGCTGGCGAAATTCATCGAGAAGGAAATAGACGGGAAGGGAATTTGGATCGTGCTCAAGCGTGAGAATATCCATGACCTGTTGGACAAACAGGGTCAGTAAGGGTCTGAGAAGCGTGATGTCGGTGATGTTCGGAGCGAGATAGATTGTAATGGGCCGCCGCTTCATGGATCGAAGGTCCATGTCCGTGAAGTTTGTTGCGGCAACAACCCGTTCGTTCTTGAAAGGTCGCATAGCCTTCTGGATATCAAGAAGGGCTGATGCAGCGGCTCGATCAGACAGGGAAAGATATGAGTTGAAACTCTCGACGGTAAATTTCGAGAGGTAGGGCTCTTTCTCCTTGATGTGCTTCATCAAGGCCTGGAGGTCTACGCCGCTGTTGAAGAAGGAGTTGATTTCGCCGAGATTGCGGCGGTCCCGGTAGAAGGGGCTTTCGAGAATGTAGCTTATCGCGCCGGCGAGGACCTGCTGCGCGGTGGCCTGCCATACCGAATTCTCAGACTCCGTGTTCTCCGGAACAAGAATGCTGGCAATGTTCTGAATGTCGGTTGTTCGATTGCCCCGTTCCGGTCGCACAAAATCGAGAGGATTATAGCTGTTCGTGCGCTCAGAGCCCGGTGCAAAAATGAAAACCTGGCTACCATTCTTCTTCCGATAGCCGGCCGTCGCCTTGAAGACCTCTCCCTTTAAGTCGGTAACAATCATCGAGCCTTCATGCATGAGAGCGTTCGGAATAACGTAACCGGCACCTTTACCGGACCTTGTCGGCCCGATGATCAGGTGATGGCGATCGTCCTGCGCCCGGAGGACCTTGCCTCCAAAGCGACCGAAAATATGCCCCTTCTTGCCGAACCATTTCCCCGTCCGCAAACCCGCGATGTCCTGAAATGCGGCGTCCCCTAATGGGCTCGTGACTGGTCTAAGGCCGAGATAGGCAGTAATTGCGGCGATCACGAAGGCAGGCACCAGCGACCCCAGGGCGACCTTCTGCAGGGTAGGATTATCGCTGTAAGCCCAGAACTGTTGGATTGGCGCGAAAGGATTGCTTCTTATCGTCGTATCGAGGATTCTGCCGTCGCCGTAAAACAGGTGAAGGCCAGCGCCATATCCAAGCATCCAAGCCGCAAAGGCAACCGCGAGGCAAAACGCTAGATAGACGGCTTTGAAGCCTTTCGTCATGCTTCATCTCTTGCAAAGAAGATCTCCGAGACGCCGCGCTTTCCCCCTTCGCGGCGGAGCTGGATGACGATCGGAATCACCATTTGAATGTAGGACATCAAGTCCTGCTTCGAGTAGCCCGCCGACATTCCAGATTGTTGCATCATCATGGCAAGTTGCTCATATGCCCCCATAGGGGTGTCTGCATGAACTGTGGACATGCTACCCGGATGACCGGTGTTGATGGCGCGCAGGAAAGAGAATGCTTCAGCGCCTCTGATCTCGCCCACGAAAAGGCGGTCAGGACGCATGCGCAGTGCCGACTCGAGCAGGTTTTGAATGGTCACATTGGACGTGCCTTGCCCACCTTTGGAAGCAACCAAGTGGACTGCGTTTTTCTGTGGCGGAAAAAGCTCCCGCGTGTCTTCGAGCGTCAAGATGCGCTCGTTCAGGTCAACTGAGTTGAGGCAGGCATTTAAGAATGTCGTTTTGCCCGAGGACGTGCCGCCACTGATAAGGATCGAAACCCGCTTCGTGATTGCAGTATGGATGAAGTCGTAGATCTTTTCTTCGCGGAGATATCGAATGAGCTCGCGATCGACGTCGCTCAATCCCCCCACGGCAACCGACACCTTATCCAGCGATCCGTTATCCCTGTAGTCTTCGAGGGAGAAATTCTGGACGACCTGCTTTCGGATCGTAATGGATCCTCCGTCAGGAGCTGCGGGGGGTAAGACGACCTGAATGCGCTCACCAGTCGGCAACGCCGCGCTCAGGATTGGATTGGCCTGGTTCAAGAACTGCTTTGTTGAGGCGGCGACGCGTTCTCCGATGTTCTCAATCTCTTGCGCGGTCAGAACATCGATACGATGATGCTCCATATGATCTGCGCCAAACCGTTCCACGTAAACGTGGCCCGGCTTGTTTATCGCGATTTCGACAACCTTTGGGTCGTCAAGAAACGGCCTGATGGGCTCCAATGAACGGGTCAGGAAATAGTGGGGATCATGAACCAGTGAATTACCTGCCGGTGCGTTCACGTTTGATCTCCTTCATCGCTTCTGTAACTGGATCGTCGTACATGTCGCTGAAATCGAGGTCTTGGCGCACGAAGATGAAGATGCGTTCGCCCTGGGGGACGCTGATCGTCGGTGGGATACGGAGATTTTCCGAAAGCACGGTGTTTGCCATGTCGCTAAACGTCTGTGCGATAGTCTCGCGAGCGAGATCCGCCCCACGCTGCGCATCGTCATTGTTGGAACCTGAACTCTGTTCGCTTCCATATCCCGTCAGGTAGCTTGCGCCGCCACCAACGATCGAAAGAAGGATGGACGCGCCGAAGCGCTCCCGGAACTTGTTATCAACGTGACCCGTCAATCCTGATCGACCAAGGCTATCGGCTCCGATCGAGTTCAGCCTCACGCTGGCGCCATCGTCACGGATCAGGCGTGTCCAGACGACGAAAATACGCTTCTGTCCACGCGTAACCTCCGACTGGTATTCACCGATCAGGCGGGTGCCTGTAGGGATGATCACGCGCCGTCCGTCGAACGAGTAGACATCCTGAGACGTAATAGCGCGGATTTGCCCGGGCAAATCACTCACGATCGCTGTTTCCAGAATGCCTGGAATAAGCGTGCCCTCTGGCACTAAAGCGTCGAGGCGTTTCAGCTGTCTGGCCTTGGCGCTACGATCGCCGATCGCGCTAGCGGACGAGAGGTACTGGCTATTCTTATCCTCGCCGGCAACCGTCAACGGCGGGCCGCTGGCCGACCCGTCCAGCGAACCGTTCGCGTTGCCCCCCAGATTCTGGTCCATAGTGATCAGCTTTGACCGGAAGCGCTCGGGAAACTCCTCCACTTTAGGCACCTCAACAGTGGGAGGCGGGGCAACTGGTGGCGGCGGCACGTTGAACGTTGTCGTATCAGCTGGCGGTTCGGGCGGCGGAGGAGGAGGCGGAGGGGGCGGTAGGACCACGACTGGCTGTTCCGGAGCGGGTTGCGGCTCCCCATCGCGCACGTAGCCAGGTGGCCGGAACGTCGTGGTGCGAAACTCCTCATCCGACTGGGAATTGTCCCGCGGCTCATCTTTCGAGGTCGAAAGGACCATGTATGCAGCGATAACACCAAAAATCACCAGAGCGGCCATGCCTGCCGTTTGGTTTCGTTTCGCGTTCTTGTTGCTGACATCCGTTTCGTCAGCCTGCGCCATAGCTTCAAGTTCGGGGCTGCGCTTCATTAGTTGCCGCTCCTTCTGCGCTTGCTCGCGTCCGGATCAGGTTTCGGGGCCATGATGTCGGGGTCAGGGGCCGCAAAATCGGGCTTGCGAAGATTGAAAATGCAGGTCCATTGGTTGCCGTCTCGCAGCGTGTATTGCGTCGCCGTACCATCAACGACAATATATTCGCCTTCCTTTCTGAAATTCCGAAGGGTTTCAGAGAAGTCAGATTGGACCGCAAAAATAGCAGGTACGCGGCCTTTGAACTTGAAGAACGTCTTCTTCCCATCGTCGAAGACCATCGACGGCTTCAAAGCGGAGTCACCCGAGAATGAGTAGTCGATGTTGACGTTTGCCTTGTCGATATTGCTGATATTCGGGTTTGCTGCTCGAAACTCTGCCTCTTTCCGCAGAGATGCGTTCAAATCCTTCTCGGGATATACGAAACGGATACCGAAAACCTTCCGTTCGTCTGTCGGCGCGTAGTCATTCAGCTCCAAGAAGTAGATCCGCTTGGATGTCACGACATTCATGTTCGTAGAAACACCTTTCGCAATAGGTTTTACGAATAGGATGTTGCCCTTCTCAGACGGTGCGACCTGCCAGCTATCGGTATCGCCCAGAGAGATCGTCTCGAACTTTTCATCTTCATCGAAAATGATCATCGTTGAGATGCCATAGGTCGCAGAGACCTTCACCACGTTATTGGGCTGGTAGACAACACTTGTAACACGTGAATCCAATGTGCCAGGTTTAGGCTGCTGTGCGCCGAAGGCGTGAGTCATCGTCACGGCCATGAAGGCCGCAGAGACTAATAGTCTGACTTTCATCCTGCTGCTCCCGGCGTAACCGTTTCCTGATCGCGACGGTAGTTATACACTTGGAAGCCAAGCGGATTTTCAAAGCGCCAATCGTTGCGCTCCGGCGTATCCGTGTACCGGAAGCGGACCACAGAGATGTAGTGCCGGGTGATGTTATCACTCTCAGAGCTTTCGGTGGTCGAGAAGCGGACCAGTGCGGTGCTTGCGTTCGAGAACGTGACCGACTTAACGTCCACGGTGATTTTCTTGTTTCTGCCCAAGCGCCTGCCTGGGTTGTTCGGATTGGCCGCGCTCCATTCGTCTTGGAGCTCCTTAGCTGCGTCAGCCGTCGAGAGGAGGGCGGCAATTCCGAAGTTTTGCTGTATCGCAAACGGATCATAACCCTCGCGCGATCGGATGTAACGGACCACATTGGCCTGAGTGACAGCCTGCTGGTCAGTGAGGTTTGCAGAGCGCGTGAGCCCGGTTTTCACCTCAATGTAGCCGGTGTTTTTGTCGACCTCGACGATGTAAGGTTCGAAACTTTTGAGCGGAACCAGCATCACCAATGTCCCGAGCGACATAAGGGTGATGGCGCTCATGATCATGGCAACGAACCAAGCAAATGTCCTTGAGCGATTTGCCTTCTTTACGATCTCCTGTTCCCATTTATCGCCATCTTGAAAATAGCTCCGGAGAGCATCGTTTGAATCTGCCATGGTCTAGCCCTTAAACCCCTCTGAACAGCCTGCGCTTAGCGCGGCACGCTGTTGCTACTGATACGATTTTGCATCGCACTCGCACTTGCATTCCGAATATTTTCCCGCATGCCGGCTTGGGTACGCTCGCGGGCCTCCATTCCAAGTCGGCCAGCTGTGCCGGAAGCACTACGCGCCCCGGTTAGCAGTGCAGCTGGAGCACTGAAGCCTGTCAGGCCCCCGACGGTTCGCGCCACTTGCCCGATTCCGGCCGCAACACCGCCCGTGATTCCCTGAGCAAGCGTCTGTATGTTGAAAAGGACAAAGGCACCGGCAGCACACAAAAGAAGGAATGCCGCGACATCATCGAGTTGAAGCCTGCGCTGGTCGGCTGCGGCAGTGACCTTCGTCAACTCTGGATCCATTGCGGAGATCAGGAACGCAGCAACCACGTAAACGAACAACGGAATAAGCGCGTACATCAGCACACTTTGGAACCACGCCATTCCGTAGCTACGGGTGGATTGAAACAACAAACATGCGATGAAAATCGGCGCGGTTCCTAGCAGCACCCACATCATGACTTTAGCGAGCAGAAGGATCGCGAGAGCGACGGCAATAAACACGCCGACAAAAAACATGATAAGGAAACCGACCATGGCCGGGAGGACGGAAAAATATCCGGCCTGCTCAGCAAAAGCCCCTGCCGCTTTATTGGCCGTTTCCCAGATCATCGACAGGCCGTTCGTCGGCTCCGTGATGCCTGTGTTGCTGACAGCTAGTATCGCGCGGCCGACATCTTCCGGCGTGTCGCTCAGCCAGGTGTAGAAGAATGTGTTGAAGTTACCCCATGAGTTTATGAAAGCAACGATCAGCGTCATCCTGACCACGCGGCTGATGACCTCGCCGACACTGACCCGAGCCGTCCCCATGATCAGTTGAAGACCGTAGTAGGCGACGTAGGCGATCAGTAACACGGTTAGAAGCGGCGCGACTTCGCTGCCAACCACTCCATAGGCACTTTGCGTGAAGCTAGCGCCTGTCTGTTCAATCCGATCCAAAAGCCCACCGAGGAAATCCTCCATCGCCCAACGCCCCTATTCAGTTGCTAATGTGTCGATGGCCGCGAGAGCGGCTGATGGATCACCGTTGACGTTCGTCATCGGACCACAGTCGTGACGCGGATCCTCAACGAAAGATGTCATGTTGGCCGGTCTTTTGCAGGGTGCTGTTTTCTCTTTCGCAGCCGTTCCACAGCCGGCAAGCCCGGCCGTGAACGTCGCGATTAGAAGCACTTTTCCAGCTGTTTCGAATGCCTTAATCACCGTAGGTCATCGCCTTTTTCGAGTTCGACATATCGACAAGACGCTGCTGATTTTGGGCGTTAAGCGACTGAACGGTACCATTCATGACGCCAATCATTTCGTTTAGCACCAGCCCCGATTGAACTTGGAGCTGCGTGTTCTGATCGATCGAGCCCTTGATATCCTCAGCTTTGCCGATCTGCTGACCTGCTTGCTGGAAGGATTGTGTACGCTGCTGCACTGCCTGATTTGATCCTGTCACCAGAGCCGCTACGCCAAGGACCGTATTCATCACTTCCTCATACGACTTATCGCCTGAAAACGTGCTATCGGCCTTTCCCGAAAGGTTTTTCACCAGCTGCAGCCCGTTGATGAATGTGGAGGCTACTTTGCCGATATCGCCGCCCATGCTTCCGAAATTCGGTACACCACCACTCATCAGGCTGTCGAAGGACGGCATCTGGGATACACTAAAGCCATTGCCGATAGCCAAGTTCTGCATGGGGCTTTGCACGCTTCCACGGTCACCCGTCACGGCTTTAAGTGTTTCTTCGACCGTCTTAAGAACTTCCTTGTTGGTATCTAAAATGTCGGTCGTTGTTTTCGATGTTTCCTGAGCTACCTTCAGGTTAGCATTGTCGATTGTGGGGACCTGAGCGTACGCTGTCGAAGCTAGAGCCAGCGAAAACGCCGTTGCGATCGTCTTTTTCATGGCAGTTCTCCTTTATTGTGTACTCAACATCAGTTTCATCTCGGACGCCCGTTCCCTTTTCTGGACGCAAGCTTGTTCCGTCTCGTTCCATTCCACGTTCAGCGCCGGGTCACAGAGCTTCACCGTTTCGGGGTCTTTCTCGTCTTTTTTCTTCACCGAGCTCGTGCGAGACGAACCGGATCTTTCACCGAGATCCAACGCGTTCTTCGAGTTCATGAGTTCAGCCATTGTCGCGCCAAGACGAATGACCTGATTCATCATTTCGAGATTCGCGTTTCGCGCCCCGGAGTTTTGGTCCCAACTATCTTGGATTGTGCCCGTCTGCATCTGCCCGAGCTGCTGCAACCACGAACTGACATTGCCACTGCTCTCCGTGATGGACTGGCTCGTCGCCATAGCGTTCATCGAGCTGTCACGAGCACCCGAGAAGGCTGTGCTGCCTCCTCCATAGTTCATCGGAATGTTGGAGGTATCCGACCCGCCAAACTGCGGCATCCATTGTTTCGTGATGCTCGCGACATAGCCTTGGGTTTCTTTAAACGGCGGTATTCCGCCGTATTTCTGAACGTTCCCAGGGCCAGCATTGTAAGCGGCTAAAGCCAGGTTCGTATTCCCGTTGAAACGCTTCAACTGTTGCTTGAGATACCGCGCGCCGCCCCGAAGGTTGTCTTCAATGTTGTTTGGGTCAACACCGAGGTCCTTTGCGGTTCCTGGCATAAGCTGTGATAGACCCGTTGCGCCTACCGGTGATTTTGCGCACGGGTTAAAGCGGCTCTCTTGATAGACAAGAGACATAAAAAGGGTTTCGTCTACGCCCTCTTCCTGGGCAACGCGCTTTACAAGGCCGACGATTTCCGGATTAGCTTGCGCAGCAGACGGCGCGTCGCCTCCCTTGCCTTTCTTGTACATCGAGCAAGTGACGCTCGTGCTGACAGAATGACGTTTCTTGTCTGTTTCCTTGATGTCGTCGGTGGTTTTCTCCCTCACCGCGTCGTCCGCTGTAAGAGCGGCGTCGGTGATCGGAACCTGCGTAAAGGCCGCGCTTGGAGCGCCAATCGACATGGCTGTAGCAAGCAGCACCAGAGTGGGACTTTTCCTCATTCAGCATTCTCCCATCCGCAAAATTTAGCCAACCAGTTTTCCGGCTCGTCTCCGTATTGCTCGCGGAGCGCAGCGCACTCCTCGATCGTCTCCTTTCGCCCGGACAGGACTTTGACCAGATCGGGCATGCTCGAAAGGTCGAGCCTGGCTATGACGGAGTCATTGCCGTGCTTGATCAGGAAGGTTCGCTTTTCCGGCGGGGTATTCTTGATAAAGTTGTATTCCTTCACCGTGAGACCGAAGCGCTTGATGTAGCTCTCTTCGTCTGCACGCGGATTTGGGAAGTGAATGTTCGTGGATGATTGCTCAATTAGCGTGTGGGACACCTTCGACTTTGCAATGTCGGCGGCCGACTGAGTGCCAAAGCCTACGATGCCGTTGAGCTTGCGAATGGTCTTCATTTTGTCGACAATGAACGCGCTGAAAGTTTCATCCAGGAGCAACTGCCAGCCTTCGTCCATGAAGAACATGACCGGATTGCCATCCAGCAGTTCATCAAGCCGATGGTAGAGATACATGAGGGCGGGCGTCCGCAGCTCCTCGTTCCCGAGAATGCTGGTCATGTCAAAGCCGAACACGGTCCGGCCAGAGAAGGACAGCACATCGTGAGGAGCGTTGAAGAGCCAAGCCTTTTCGCCCTCAATCCAAGGACGAAGGCGAGAATAGAGGTCATTGGCATCAGCACGGGCACGGCCCATGAGCAGGTTGCCAAGGTTGGTGAGGTTTCGCTGTTGGGCCGGCTCTTCCATGAGGCGGACGACAGCGCGTTCTATGATATCTTCATCTTCCTGGGTGAAGTCGCGGCGATCACGTCCGCCGAGCATCGCCTTGAGAAGGCGCTGAAGAAATTCCCTGTTTGGTCCCGTGTTCTCCAACTGAAGCGGATTGAATCCGGTTGGTGTACCCGGTGAAAGGATCTCGTAAGATCCGCCGATGGCTCGAACGAAGATTTCGGCTCCGCGGTCCTTATCAAAAAAGACGGCGCGCGGTGTTGGCGAAACTCGCATGGCCTGCGCGAGCAGGAAGCTCAAACCGACAGTCTTACCCGAGCCGGTCGGTCCTGTGACGGTAAAATGCCCGATGTCGCGGCGGTGGAAATTGAACCAGTAGGGCGTCTGCGATGTCGTCTCAAGGATAGTGATGGGAAGGCCCCAATGCGTACGTTCCGCCTGACCACTGGCGAAATTGTGCATCGATGACAGGCCCGAGAAGTTCGAGCTGGAGAGCATCGCCTTTCTAGCAATATAGGAGTGGTTGCCGGGCAACTGCGCCCAAAACGCTGCCTCAAGATTCAGATCTTCACGCAGCCAGTTGATGTTCATGTCCGTGAGGCATGCACCAAGTTCCGAAACGCAGCGGCTCAAGCCTTCGAGGTCCCGGGAAATGCAAAGTAGCGAAAAATGGTGGAAGCCAAATACGGCTTCCTGATTCAGCATACTGTCGAGAGCAAAATTGATGTCGGATTCTACAGACGTCCCAGCTTCGTCCGAAGCACGGATTTGCCTCTGAAGGCGCGTTATGCGCTCCTGTGCAATCGGCTTATCGGCAAGGGTAAACGACTGAGTCAGGATGAACTCGTGGTTCACCTGTAATAGTCCGTCTAACATGCCGGGTCCAGTGAACGGAGGGTATTCCTTGATAGACAGCAGAGCACCATAGCGCGAATCTTCGTCCACGGCGGCTTGCGCGTGAAAGGCGCGCTTGGCGAAGTGGAGACGAGAGGTTCCAATGAAGTTGCGAATGCCCATACGCGGCAGTCGCATCTTTCGAGACACGCTACCCGTGAGGATAGAATTGAAGAATTCGCAGGGCTCGGAATACGGTTCGCCCTTGGTCTCTTCCTCCTGCCCCTCAATCTTTGCAGTATCGTCGGATTTCTTCCGATAGGTTATGCCGAGTGAACGGGCTCCGTATTTACTGAGTTCACGGACGATATTCCCGATCAGCTCCTCCAGGTCCGTTACCTCTTCACGAGTGGCCTGGGTTTTCGCGTCCCTGTTAGACTGCGTAAAAATCCGCTTGAGCGAGTCGCCAACACCAAGCGCCCCTCGCATGCCCGAACGGACGATCGTCAAGTAGATTTCGTTTGTGAACATGCGCTTCTTGCGAAGCTGACTCATGTATCGCGTATTCAGGATGTCGCAGAATGATTGATCAAACGTTCCACCGATCTCGGTCTCGACCTCGCGACGGATCACGGTTGACCATAGGGAAAACCGGCTTGAGCCGAGCGCGCGGATCATCGTGTTCTGGACGACTGATCGCATATTCAATTCGGCCTGGTCTTCGGTCTGGAAAAACAAGCCGTCGAGCTTGATGACACTGGCGAGCGAGCCATTCTCGAGACCTATCACCGTGTCCGAGACATGCCGCATGTAAGGAATATGAACGGACATAGGCCGCTCGTTTCCAGCGACCTTCCCAAATCCTAGCTCTTCTGTGACGACTTTCAGCATGATTATGGTCCGTACGAGTTGGTGCCCCAAAAGCGCTTATTGGGAGTGCGGGGGGTCTTGCGTGACGAAACCTGAAGCACGTCGAGAATTTTCGCGTCCCATGTGCAAAGCGAGAAAAGGACGAGGTAGCCCACAGGCGCGAGCAGAAGTGCGGCGAGATGGTTTGACGCAAGCCAGCCGATGATGGTGACGCCGATGATCAGCACCACCGCCATGTATGGCACGCCCCAAAGGGTAGGTGATCGGGTCAGACCGATCACCAATGGCGTAAGCGCCGGCTTCTCATCCGAGAACTCGCTCAACTTACTGCCCGCCCACCGAAGAAATCATCTGATCAACGATGGCCGGAGCGCCGAAGACTAGCCCGATGCCAATAACGACCGCGCCGGCTGTAAACCAAGACAGACGACCGGCAAATGCCATGAAGCCCAGGGCGATAACGGCGATGATTGCCAACAACCGGCCAAATGGGCCAGTGATGAAATCCACGATCATCTGCACGGCGGTCTGGATAGGACCGAAAGCGCCACTACCGCCGCCACCTGCCCCTTGCGCAAACGCCAGTTCAGCGCCAACGATCTGTACCGCCGCGACCACGCCAAGAAGCGCGATCACCTTAACCGCCTGGGATTGACCCAACTTCACACTTTTCATCTGACTCTCTCCTTAGAAGTGCATCACGCCGCCGACAAACTTGCCGGTCTTCTCCACGGCAATTACCCCGGTACCGTGGGCCGAATTCGTCGCCGCTGCCTCGCGGACGACATTTCCGGCCTTCCGCTTGCCCGCAGGCATCGGGAGGCCAAGCTGAAAATTGAGGACCTTTGCTACGTATCCAACCGTTTCCTGGAACGGCGGCACGCCGCCATATTCGTAGATCCGGTTCTCGCCGCTGTTGTATGCGGCGGCTACGAGCAGAGGATTTTGAAACTCATCGAGCAGGAAGCGGAGATACTTGATACCGCCTTCGATGTTCTGCGCAGGATCGCAGATATCAACGACACCGAACCTCGTAGCGGTGTCAGGGATAAGCTGCATGGGGCCACGCGCACCTTTGGGAGAATTGCGAACCACATCAAACCGGCTTTCGGCCCATGTAATCGCCACAGCAAACGCCTCGTCAACCTGATGTCGGCGCGCGGTCTCTACAACCAAGGCTTTGATCTCGTCAGGCGTCATAGGAGACGCCCCGCACTCTTTTGCCCCCACCACGGGCGAAGCTAACACGTTTGCTGCGCCAATTTGGCTAAGTGAACCGGTGGCACGAGGAGTGATCTGGGAGTCGGCTTCTGATCCTGTAACATCCAGATACGGGGTGTTTCCTGCGCCAATTTTAGTAGTTGGCAACGCGGCCGCTTCCGTCGTGGTTTTCTGCTGGTTCGCATCTTTCACAACGCCATCAGCGCCCAAGACAAATTCTTTGGCTGCGACAGGCTCCCCAGCCCATCTTTCCGCGAAGTTGGTAGCTAGTGACGGCGATTCAGACGTTGTTGTTTCATTGTATGCGCTAGCTATTCTGGTATTTTTTACAGCATCTTGGGCATATGCACAGTTGGCCGACCACAGCGTAGCGAGAGCTGTCCCAAAAAGGACGGTGGTGCCTGAAAAGCCTGCCATGCTAGCCCTTTTTTCCATCGTCTCCGTCCGCCAAACGGTGTTGTGATTAGGAAGAAAACCGATTAAGTTGATGCTTGTATGATACCGATTTGGCTCAGACTTACAAGTTTTTGTGCCAGTGTTAAACCCCCTTTCTCAAGGGAATCCGTTGTACCAAGATGGTTAGGGCTAGAAAATGATACGGACCATCATTACCGCACTCGCAAGTTGCGCAATGGCAACACAAGCTTTTGCCGCGCCGGCAATTAACAAGGATTACGTCAAATCACTCGCAGCCCCCGGTAAAACGGCTTTGGTGGTCGAGTATTATGACGGCAATGGAAATGTCGTTGACCGGAAGGGCTATGCAACAGCCTCAGGGTTCAAGGCGGTTTCGGGAACCGACTTCAAGATAGATGATAAGACAACAGTACATCTGTACGGTCTGCAGCCGTGTAAGGGCGATTTGGTCAACCGGACGGAAGACTATGCCGGAACGTGCGATGACTACGCCCTTAAGCAGCTTCAGGTCATGTTGCAGAGCCCAAAGGTCGTTTTCTGCCGCGCTTTTGTCAGCGAGCAGGGAGCGCCGATGCAGAATGCGACGTGCTATGGGTACTACAACTACCCTGGTGCCATGGACTCGGTCGATAATTTCGAGGAGCAGCTTCTCTCTCTGGGCGCTCTCCGTCTCGCCAAAAAGCCTGATGGCTCCGTGGAGCGTCCTGATCTTCAGGAAGCCGAGGATCTCGGGAAAAAGGGCGACTTCGGCATGTGGGCCGATCCGCGGGTAAAGTCCCAATGAAGCGGATAGCCCTTCTCATGGCGACATTGATGCCTTCCTGGGCTCTCGCAGCCCCGGAGGGCTATTTTGATTTGAGGCCAGACGGCATAACACTCGAAACCGGCGATACGTGGCTTTCGAACGGAGAGCGGTTCCGCCTCTATGGCATCCAGTCATGCTTGCGCGGTACCAATTACACGGATGCTCACAAAAATACGCGCGATTGCGGCGAGGCGTCCCTCGCCGTTCTTGCCGCATATATCAAAGACACGCAGCCAATCTGTGCGCCAGTCGCCAAGGCAAACAACATCTCATATGTCATTTGTTACGCGACCGTTGGCAGCCAGCGGCTCGATCTTGGACAGGTCCTCGTCAGCAGCGGCTATGCTTTCGCTGCGTTGAAGAGCGACGGGCTTCCATATCATGTCCCTTACTCTGTCGCGGAACAGATGGCTCAGCAGAAGAAGGCTGGCCTCTGGCAGTTCAAAGACGTTCAGCATCCGTCGATCACCCTCAGCCGTGAAGCTAATCAGCGCGCCAGGAAGGCGGAGCAATGAAACATAATCCATTATTCGGCGTCCTCATTGCTGCGATAGCCACACCTACAATGGCCGCTGATCTACAATATTATACCCCGCGCTACTCGGGGCGCATTGCACCTCCCATCGAGGCTGCGCCTGTCAGGTTGCCGATCTTCAAAGGCGTTGTAACCGTTCTGGACGGTCGCACTCTTTGGTATGGCTCTCTCGGACGGGGCTATAAGGTCCGCCTCGCGAATATCGATGCATGCGAGCTCCCGCAATGGGCTCTTAACCCCAAGTGGGTGGATCGAACGAAGAACCAAGCGCCTATGCCGGTTCCCTGTGGCCCGCTTGCGAAAGCCTGGCTTAAGCGAACCATTGGCAACAAGGTGACGGTCTGCACGACGCTTGGCTATGGGAATGATGGCATTCCTCTCGCTCAATGCACGGTCAAGGGCCGAGACGTGGCGACGGAAATGTTGCGCGTAGGTTGGGCGCGGGTGGATTCGCCCTACGCTAACCAGCAGTACCTTTCCTATCAGCACGATGCCATGGCTGCCCGTTATGGCATGTGGGGCACCTATGTGCTCGACATGAACGAATGGCGACGCAAAGCGGTTGATAAGACCCTTGAGCGCCGACCCTTGGCCGACTTCAACCTTTTGGCAGAGCGGAAGAGCGAAATCTCGCCGCCGTTTGCTGACGCACGCAACAAACCTAAGAGGACAGATCGATAGTTGCCGGATATCGCACATATCGCGACATCGTTCGCGATCGATCCGATGGCGGCGTTATTGGTTGCCATTCCCCTTTCGCTCGCCCTGATCGTGCCGTGCGAACGTTTGTGGTGGATCCACGCCCCCTGCGCTCTGATCCTCCTCGTGGCCTCAGCCTTATTCCAGGCCGAGCGTCATCTCGCTTTCGACAGCTATCTTGTCGGCTTCTTTGCATTTGCGGCGGTTTGCCGGGATATCCCAAACCGCCCTCTCCTCTACCGCGTCGGAATCCTGTGGTTTGCAGCATTCTCGTTGATCGCCGCCGTCATTTACGCGGCCTCCGACCGAACAGCCCCCCACGCGATAGAAGCCAAGATCTCACACCGGCCAATTCCGCAGTGAACGAATGAGAGAGGGAAAGCTAATGAAAGCTCTGTATTTTGTTGCCGCAGGTATTGCGGCGTTCACCATGACACCTGCCGCAAGGGCGCAAGATGCGTCTTGGGGGTGCCAGATCCTCCTTTGCGCAGCGTCCAAGAACCCTTCATGGCAAGGGGTTGGATACTGCGTGCCACCGATGCAGAAATTGATTTCGGCGATGAAAAAGCCCGGCTTCTCGTGGCCTATCTGCGAAGAAGCTAAGGCCGGCAAACCCGGCCACGAGCCTTTTGAGGATTGCCCTGCCGGTTTCCAAGCCGGAAGGACATCGTCTGGTCGCGACAACGATTCCCTCTTTGGCGGTGGCGAGGCAAATGTTTGCACAAAGACAGTCAACCAGTGCAGCAACCGCGGCGCTTTCCGGACGCTCTACGGGAACGACCGTGCGAACCAGCAGGCTGGCATCACAATCCGCGAACTCAATTCAAACAATGACAACGGCTTTGGCAACAGCTGCCAAGTTGTCATCACGCAGCCAAGGCCAATGAGGGCTGACCCCTATTACTTCGATATCCCGAACGACAAAGGCGTGAAGGAACGCCATTGGTTCAACCTCAATCTATGAGGCCAGCGCCATGAACCAGAACATTCTACTCGTAATCGCTACCGGCGTTGGCATCGCTGCCGGCTCCGGTGCAACTTACGTTTTGATGCCGCAGCCAGATCCGCAACTTCGCGCACCCACGCATGAAGAGATTGTAGCAGCCATAGAAGCTGATCCGTCTCTTCTGCCGCGCGAGTTGGTAGCTCCGGCCTTGGAGACCCCAAGCGAAGAAGAGGCCTTGGCGGCATACCGCCGAGCCTACTCATCCAATCCGATGCGAACTCGCGGATCTGAGGACCGTATCTCTATACGACTTGGCGAGTGCGATCAGAATCCAGCCGGGCCGGGTGTGTCTTGTCTTACGTCAATTAAGTTTACCCCGTCCGCTCAACCTCTCGATCGGGTTATTGGATATTCGAAATCCGCTTCAGGCGATTGGGTTGCGAGCGGATATTAGCGACTATCCGGCCAACTCAAACGGTCAGGTTGTCCGCCTCTGTCTGAATCACTTCCATCTCTTTTGGATCCAAAGCTGCCTGCGTTGTCAGGATATAGGCAGCTAGATATTCGAGTTTGCGGTCGGATTCCTTTCGGTCGGCTGGCTTGTGCATGACGATCGATAGTCGTGCCGCCTCATCTTCCTTCGATGCAGCAGCCAAAGCCCCGGCATAAATCACAGGGCTTACGCGCTCGACCGCTCGCTTTTCGTCCCATTCCCTCACCGTCTTAGCCGTCGCCTTCTGAGCCGCGATGTGGCGTTCCATCTTCTCGAAGAGCGAACCGTCTTCCATTCCCTGCTTCATCATCTCACCCCTATCCACTAAACCGGCCGAAGCCGTTTGACCTCCCAAATCGAAGGAGAGCAGGACTTGGTCCTGCTCCCGAGCTCGTGCGGAACAGCTGGAGAGAGGGGGACAAGCGCTAAACCGGAGGGGGATCACCCACCCGAAGGGCCGCGTCGGATTTTTGTAGAAAATCAGACCGGTGCTGCAAGCCGCAGGCTGAAGCATGGGGAGACCGGTTTAGTGCTTGTGGGGGAGAGAGGGCAGCGCGCCTTTCTCCCCTCTCAGTGAGCTACATTGTCATTAAATCTAAATCGGGATAGGTTTACATTACGTAGAAAACAACACGGGTTATGTGACGCGTTATCTTTTTCGCCTCGCCGCATCACTGACTGTAACAAATACGAGCGTTTATGTGACAGCCCTTTTAGGATATGCCCGTGTCTCGAAAGCTGACGGCACACAGGTTCACGATTTACAGCGCGACGCGCTCATTGCGAGTGGCGTGGACAGCAACAATATCTATGAGGACTCTGCCTCAGGTAAAAAGGACGATCGACCGGGACTGACAGCGTGCCTAAAGGCCCTCAGGGCCGGAGACACGCTCCTTGTTTGGAAACTCGATCGACTCGGCCGCGATCTCCGTCACCTGGTTAACTTGGTCGATGAACTCACCAAGCGGCACATCGGTCTCAAGGTTCTTGCTGGCGAAGGCGCGACGATAGACACGTCAACTGCTAATGGAAGGCTCGTCTTCGGAATCTTTGCTGCGTTGGCCGAATTTGAACGGTCACTGATTATCGAACGCACAAAGGCCGGACTCGAGGCGGCGCGAGCACGGGGACGCAATGGCGGCCGACCGTTCAAGATGACGGCCGCAAAGCTTCGGCTTGCACAGGCGGCAATGGGGAAGCCGGAAACCAAGGTGGGCGAGCTATGCGCCGAGCTCGGTGTAACCAGGCAGACCCTCTATCGGTTCGTAGGTCCGGAGGGTGAGATTCGACCGGACGGTGAAAAGCTATTGGCGCGGGGAAAACGGGCGTGATCTCTTACGCGCGCTGAGTTCCCCGTAAAAGGGTAAGTTGTTCAGTGCGGAAAAGAAATAAGAGCCGCCGACATCAGGGCGCATGGCTCACTACGGTGTTTCGCGAATACCGTTAGCCGCGCTTACTTCTGCCAGCGCCATCTTTACGTGCCGTCCATGTGCCGCTCTCAGGAGTTCAATCCGTCGGTCCAGAATCTCATCGAGATTAGAGGGCGCAGGCCAAATGCCGATGGCTTGCACAATTGTGACGGCGGCCACCAGTGAGATACCTTTGGGAAGAGTTTGCTCGCCGCGGATCCGCGTGTAAAATTCGAAGTCCCTCAGGATTTGTTTAATCGAGGCGGGCTTTAGGCCGAAACGTTCCGCCAAGGCTGCAACGGGCTCACCGGCTTCATATGCTTCGGTGATGGCCTGGTTTCGGATATGTCTTTCCATTGTCACACCCTCCCCGTCAAAGCACTAGGTATCGGAACCATCATCATCCGCTTCATCCTCTCCGTCCTGAAGCACGACGAGAAGCGACAAGATTTTCAAACGCAGCGAACGCGGTAGCTTACTCATCGTATCGATGAGCTTGTACCCCTCCTTGCTCGACAGATATTCCTTGTGGCGTTCAAGTGCCGCGACCGGCTCGCGTTCGATTTTGTCGCCGGGCGTCAAATCCTCAAAGAAATATGTAATCGGCACACTGAGGGCAGTTGCTATTTCATAGAGCTTTGATGTGCTGATGCGGTTAGAGCCCCGCTCATATTTCTGAACTTGCTGAAATGTAATTCCGAGCTCTTCCCCAAGGGTTGTCTGAGACATTCCTATTTGGTTCCGGCGCATCCGTACCCGCTGACCCACATGGATATCAACCGGGTGTGGCTCGTCTGTCTTTGCCCTGCCTCTGCTCATTAAGCCCTCTCGTTCCGCATGCAACTTCGCCTAAGTCGGCTCTCTGTCGATTATCATAGCTCTTTTCGAAATGCATTCTGCAGATCTGCACTCGCCGCGATATCCATTAGAATAGGCTCGCGAAATCTCAGCCTTCACGCCGCGCGTTATCCTATATAAAACAAGGACTATGTATTCATAAACGTGTTGCTATAGGGTGCAAAATATTGAAGCCAAAGCAGGCGACGGATTTCGATATTCTTGTTGGTGCAAGGATAAGAAAGCGGCGAAAAGCACTTGGACTTAGCCAAGGTGAACTTGGTTACGCGGCCGGTTTATCTCACCAGCAGATCGTTAAATATGAAGCGGGACAGAACCGCGTTCACCCTGCTGAGATTGTCGTGTTCGCGAGAGCGTTGGATGCGCCAGTCAGCTACTTCTTTTTGCAGCACCTGACCGCGTTCGCCGAAGAGCAACACTTTCTTCGATATCTCGTTTCGGAAGAGAGTATCGAGCTCAACACGGCATTCGCTAAAGTGACAGATCCGGCAAAGCGCAGGGTCATCCTCAACATCGTTGACAGTTTCAAGGAGCTGTCGATGCAAACTCGGTAGATAAGGGAGGCCCTATGTGCGGGCGTTTTACGAACATCATGACGTGGGCCGAGATCCACGCGCTTTACACCATTCACCAGTCCGGCCCCCCGGTTTCAAACATGCGGCCCCGCTACAACATCGCGCCGACCCAAGACGTGCATTTCACCCATAAGAGCAAATCCGGTGAGTTGGAGATCAACTACGGACGATGGTGGCTCGTGCCGTTTTTTGCAAAGGAGCTCCCGAAGGCAGCGATGTTCAATGCACGCATCGAAACGGTCGATACCTCAGGCGCTTTTCGGGAACCGTTCAAATCAAAGCGCTGTCTCATTCCGGCCGATGGCTATTTTGAATGGACGACGAACGCCGAAGACGGGAAAAAAGACCCTTGGCTGTTGCAACTGCCAGAAGGCAAGCCCTTCTCTTTCGCGGGTCTCTGGGCCTACAACGACAAGCTTGGCATTACCAGCTGCACGATCATTACCGCGCCAGCGGTTAGCCATATCGCTCACATTCACACCAGAATGCCGCTGATTTTGGATCCTGCGTCATATGACGCCTGGCTCAATCCGGACATTCAGGGGAAGGATGCCAAGTCGCTGCTGGCTGATCGTCAGATTGATGACCAGCTCGTGTTTCATCGCGTCGGGCGCGAAGTAAACTCTTCGCGTTACGATGGGACGGACACGAAGATGCCGATCGTCAATTCCTTGTAGGCGGCGGTGGAAGCCATTTATTGAACGCTGCAATACCGGAGGAAACTTGCATGCCAAAATTATACGGACCCCTTCTGATGATCGGATTGCTGCCGACCTTCACGGCTTGCAGCAGCGAGACGGCTACGCCGCCCTCGCCGCAAGCCGTTTGCAATACCGACGCTGCACAGAAGCTCGTTGGGCAAAAACCCACCGATGAAGAGGTTCTACTCCTGACGAAGGCCAAGAGCCTTCGCCGGATCGAGCCGGGAATGATGGTAACCCATGATTTCAGGGAGGACCGCGTCACCATCGAGAGCGATCCCCAGACCGGACGGGTTCTTTCAGCCAAATGCGGATAACGCCGCGCGAAACGCAGAAAAAAAGGGCCAACGGAGAACCGCGGCCCTTGAGGTATGAAGGTTATAAACCTCCAGAGGGGAACAGCTGAAGTCGGTCCTGGGAGGATACCCGCGCATCAGCTACGGGACATATGGTCCGTGGCCATCTGGATTGCAAACCAAAAACGGTTTCAGTTGTCAGAACCGATGGCTTTGCTCCTAGCGATTTGGAGCTGGAGGGGCCGGAGGGCTTGCGGGCGAAGGCGGTTCACTCGTTCTCAGCGTCGAGCTGTCTTTGACCGGCCTCTGCATTTCGTAAGCCGCGAGCAGGACAACTCCCATCAGAACGGCACCTGCAATGATGAAAACCCTCAATTTCATTTCGTCTCCCTTCTGACCGTGATGGCGATAATGGTCCGCCCATCGTGATGACGGTTCATGCGACCATTCTATTCGACAGCATCGCTGTTTTTGCGCGGCGGGAACGCCGCTGGCCGGTCATGGACCGTAGGAGAAAAGAGGGTGGAATACGGAGAGGTATTTTCTCTCTCAACATGAGCCAATTGAACCGAACGGGAGAGCTTGCGTCAATGATGCGCGGTTCCCCCAATTTCGCCGCTACGCAACGAAATCGGCTCCCCCACGCCCCGTAGGCCGCCTGCGGCGGTCATTGACCCAAGCCCTCCCTTATCGGTCTCGCACCTTTGTTTTCATTCAAAGGAGCCGACGATGACCACTTACGACCACATCCAAGAACTGCGCGCCGAGCTGCGTAACGCCGTGTACCAGGACGAGCGCCAGTGGATACTTAACGAGCTTGCCGCCGCCGAGCGCCAGCTTGCCGAAGAAGAAGCTGCGTACGATGCGATGGTTCTCGCTGAGCCGCCTGAATAGGGCGGTCTCTTTGGCGCTTGATTAAGGAGCGCCATAAAAGAAGCCCGGCTCGAACCGGGCTCTTGCCGACTGGTAAGGATTTTTAGAACTTTACCTTCAAGGACGTAGAAAGTGCTGAAACCAAGTCACTGTCGTATTCGTAGCTGGCTTCGGCGCCTACCGGGATGCCGTCGATGGACGACGCGCTCGACTCGCCACCCGTCAGGATGCCGAGTACGCCGCCGAGACGAATCTCGACGTGCTCAGTCGGCGCATAGGAAACGCCGGCGCTGAACAACCAGGTATCGGTCTGCGTTCCGAACTCCGGCGACGTGCCGCGGTCCCAGGTGACGCTCAGGGCTCCACTCCACTGGTCGTTGAACTTGTGGCCGATACCGCCGGTGATCGTCCAGCCATCGCGATAGCCGAGATCGAGAGACGTGATCTCGACACCGTTGTTGTAGAACGGGATGCGCTGCAACTGGCTCCAGTCGGTCCACTTGACCGAACCGAAGGCAAGCCAGTCCGGCGCAATACCCGACTGAAGCTTCAGCTCGAGCGCATCCGGCGTAGCCGTCGAGCCCTCAACCGGCACGACAGTACCGGCGTAGACACTCCCAACCGGGACCTGCGTCAGATCGACCGTACCGGTGACCTTGTCGAGCTTCACCTGGCTATAATACATCAGGCTCGCGCGGAAAGCGTATTCCGGGATCTCGTAAGCAGCGCCGGCACGCCAGCCCCAACCGTCGCCTTCCAGGTCGAGACGACCAACACCGCTGAACGCAAAGCCAAGCGCTTCAGGGGCGATCAACAGCCTTTCCTTGAAGCCATCCATGCGGAGATAATTCGCGCCGCCGATCAGGCGAAGCTGGCCCGGGCCAGCATCGAAACGGTAGGAGCATGTGGCTGCGTAATTGTCGCTTTCGACCTTCGTCTCGATATTGTCGTTAGCGCCAGCCCAGCGGGCTCCGGGATTGGTATGAGCGCCATAGGGCTGCGAATAATCGAACATGCAGTCAGCGGCTTCGCCGATACCCGCCTTGATGCCGATCCGCGGCGACCAGTAGCTCTCGCTGTCGTCAGCGGTGCTGGAATAGGAATAGCCGGGCGTTGTGCTGAGGTTGCCGTCCGGTCCGGTGATGGTGTCTTGCGCGTTCTTCAACCTTCGCTGCGGCATGACGTAGGTTGCCGTCGTTTCGGCGGCATAGGGGGACCTCTCAAACAGAAGGTCGATATTGTATCCGCCACGTTCCAGCCCGCCCGCGAACGCTGGCGAATAAACGCTCCACCCTGCCATCAGAATGAAGGCGCCCTTGGCGATGTAATTGCTTTGCATCTCGTCTCCAACACCCAGGCAAGTCATTGAGTTACTTTTTAAATACTCTGCCGAAAATGACAACTTTCGGCTGTCCCCTATCTTGCGCTGCAAAACGGTCGATAGTTTACGTAAGGGGAACGAACAATCTCCACCGAACCGGTGGTTGGGAACAAATTACCTAATCTGGTGCCGTACCGTAGCTGGAATTAGAACACCATCCCGCATGGGTGCGGCGATGTAACCATCCGGACGTTCCTCGCGAAGGCTGGCCAGACGCCCTTGAGCGTCGCATGCCGCCACCTCGACATCAAAAGCCTCGCCTGCCCGCGAACGCATAAGCTCGATCATCCATCGCGGTCTCCCGACGCCTGGAACCGGAAGCGGTTCCGATGGCATCGAGGACACGCGCCAGCGCGTGACCGATGCTGTCGGCTGCCCATAATCGGTCGCCTCAGATTGTCGGCGCCAGCGCCGAACGATCAGGCCCATCGTGCCTGACTGTTCCGCCGCTAGCTGAAGGCGGCGGGAAGCAACCATCGGCAAGCGCACCGTCTCGGCAATCACCGCCCCAAGGCCCCCAAAGCGTAAGGCTTCTTCCGCGCATTCCAAGATCGCCTCTTCGGTCGTGCACTCGACGAAGATGACACGATTGAGGTCAAGGCCAGCCTGCTGAAGGCTCGGCGCAAACAAGTCAGTGCGGGATAGGCACCAAATGACAGGGCCTTTCGTCCGTGCGGCGATACCGGCCGCAAATAGCGACGACACGGCTCCAGCGACTGCGTCACTTCCTCCCCCTGCAATTTCATGCGTGCAGCCGTAGGCCAGACCACCACCCGGAATGCGGCTATCGATATCTTCGACACCGAACGGCAAACGCGGTCGCTGTTTGGCTGCTCCGCCTGCAATCTGGTCTATCCGCTCCTGAAGCTCAGCGAAAATCTCGGGGCTAACGTTCCTGGTCATGATCTATCTTGCCATCGCTACGGGCAGCTCCTTGATGTTGGTGGTGTAACGGGGAGACCGGCGATCAAACTTCGTTTGCCACTCCCGCTTGATGCCAGCCGAGGCGGGAATGAGAGCTCCTCGGCCAAACTTCGCGTTGACCGCATCAAGGGCCGTCATCAGCCGGTCGGACTGTTCGCGATCGCGAGCGTCAAAGAGCGGGCGCTGTTGCGATCGCGCAAGCACAAGATCATTCATAATGATGCCGGCTTTCGCGTAGCGATAGCCGTCCCTGAAAATCTTGCGCGCGCCGCTTTGCGCCATGCGGATCAGATCGAACGTGTCGTTTGACGCTTCAGGCAAATGCACGGTCGTTTGTGCGGAGTAGGGTTGATCCTTCTCGTTAAAGCGCGACGTGTGCATGAATACTGCCATATGGGTGGCCTCAAGGCCGTAGCGGCGCAGCTTCTCGCCTGCCCTCGTCGCATAGGCCGCAACAGCTTCCAGCATGCCTGCAAGATCCGTGACCGGCGTTCCGAACGAACGCGTCACAGCGCAGCCCTTGCGTTGCGGGGGCACGTCTTCGAGCGGCAAGCACGACAGGCCCTGCAATTCCAGCACTGTCCGTTCCCCGACAACACTCAGAAGCTTGCGGGCCAGACGCGCATCCATGCGCGCCAGGTCGCCCGCCGTTTCTACGCCGAGGCCAAACAGCTTGCGTTCCGAGGCGGCACCCACGCCCCACACCTCGCCAACCTCGATCCGGTCGAGCCAGCCTTGCCGCAAAGTCGCGTCTGTAAGGTCGCAGACTCCACCCAGTTCAGGGTTTTTCTTCGCAACGTGATTGGCGAATTTGGCGAGCGTCTTAGTGGGGCCAATGCCGACGCATGTCGGAATCCCGGTCCAGCGCTGGACGGTCGATCGCAGATCGCGGCCGAACGCTTGCCGGTCAGTCGGCCTAATGTCGGTCATATCGAGAAAGCTTTCATCAATCGAATAGACTTCGACATCAGGTGACCATTGCCGGTAGATCGCGTTCAGGCGTGCGCTCATGTCGCCGTAGAGCGTGTAATTGCTGGAATACACAGCGACGTTGTTGGTGCGACAGAGGTCCCGGATCTTGTAGAAGGGTTCCCCCATCCCGATGCCAAGAGCTTTTGCTTCGGCCGTTCTGGCAACGGCGCAGCCGTCATTATTCGAAAGCACAATGACTGGTCGCTTTTCAATGGAGGGGTCGAAAACCCGCTCGCAGGAGCAGTAGAACGAATTTCCATCGATCAGCGCAAAGGAAGTCATGTCCGCTTCCTTGGTCTGAGCCAGTGGACGTTGCACATGGCGACGCCCCAGATCTCGACTTCCGCGATCTCGGGCAGGTCGAATAGCGGCATGTCGCTATTCTCAAACAGCAGCCGCGGTCGATTGCCGTTCATGCGCAGACGCTTCAATGAGCGTTCGCCGTGGACCGTTGCCACGACAATGTCGCCATCGACGGCGGTCACGCTCCTGTCCACAACGATCAGGTCGCCGTGGAATATGCCAGCGTCCCGCATGGAATTGCCGTCAACCTTCCAGAGGAAAGTGGCGGGCGGGTTGCGGATCAGCAGCCGCGTCAGGTCGATGGATTCGTCAATGTAGTCATCTGCAGGAGAGGGGAAGCCGGCACAAAGCCCGTGCAGCATCAGCGGAACGTAAACCTCCGCTTGAATTTTCAGGCCGACAAGCATTCTAAAGTACCTTTCACGAAACACGAGCGAAAGGAACAGATAGGGAACATAAACGGCAGCAAAAGGCAATATAGAGGATTACGCGATGATTATTTTAAGCTCGCCTAATGAGAGAGAATGCGGTGCGTTCTGTACGGTAGCGCAACAAGGCTCACCAACGAGGCCGATCCTCTTCGGATGGGACATGACGCCATTCATCGATATAGCTACTGACCGTGTCCCGGACTGATTGCAGCACTGTCGGGTCGTTCCAGACCATCCAGCCGCCGATGATCAGGGCCGTTATCACGACCATTCCGACGATCTTTCTGACGACAAACATCACAATGAATATCGCGACGAGCGCGCCTGCGCCGCTCGTCAGCACAGAAGGGATGTTTTCGGGGGGGATAAAGGCCTCAAGCATGTTCATATCGTCGCCTTATATACGGAGCGTCCTTTCAAGCAATGGCACCCAGGTTCGACTATTCTGCGATAGCGGCGACGAGAGCTGCGACCGTCGCGCGTTTGGCCGGGTCAGCGATCCGCCCGAACGCCCGGTTCAGTTCGATGCCCTCTGGAGAGCCGACAAACGCGATGACCCGCTCAACTTCCTCGACGTTGACGTAATCGGCGAAAAAGTAGGTCACATTGACCTTAAGGACATCCGCAAACCGCAAGATCCTGTCGGATGGCACGCGGTTCGTGCCAAGCTCATATTTGCTGATTTGTGACGTGCCCACACCAGCGGCGGCCGCCAAGTCTTCGCGCGTCACGCCGAGCGCCTTGCGTCGCTTGCGGATACGCGCCCCGATCTGTGCATCTTCGTCTGTCGGTGAGTTGTTACTCGTCACCTTCAGTTCCTGCCGTGCAGGCCATTCGATCGTTCGATGTCGCCCGTGTTGAGAAAATCGAGCAACCGTTGACCACTGACGATCGTCAGGTTCGGGTCCGCGGCCGCAATATCCTTTGCGCCGGCGCCAGTGCGCCCGGTATGGATAAAGATCCCGCTGCAGTTCCTTGCAGCAAGGACAGCGCTGAAGGCCACCACATGGGCGCGGTTGATGTGTTTGCCGTAGCGCTTTGCCTGTAACAGGTACGTCTCTCCCGCGATCACCACGGAGCCGTCCAACCCGCCATCACCGCTGTAGGACGCGTTGCGCTGAACGGCATGGCCTCGCCGTTCAAAAGCCTCGAGCAACAGTTCCTCGAATGTCAGGGGATCGATCTTGCGAAGGTATGCTAGGCGTTGCGGCATCAGTGGAATGGTGTTGATCTTTGCCAGAACGCGGCGGGCCTGGTCCTGCTTGCGGCGGTGACGTCGCTCCTTGGCCTTCGGCCGGAGCAGCCGTCGCAACAGCAGAGCGGCCGCAAGCGCGAGCGCGGCCGCAAGGATCATTATGTCATAGGGCTGCATGCAGCCCTGCCCTACGGACGCCTGCGGCGGCTTTCCCTTTTATGGTCTGTGCGATGACTGCCAAGTGTTGCTCAACCTTCGCCGCTGCGCTCGCGGCCCCCATCCAACGCCAACCCAATGAGACCGAAATAGAGGCGCGGCTTGCGCCGCGCCCCTATCTCAGCGGCCCGCCGTGGGTGTCGGTTTTTTCTCCATCGAGGCAACCAGCTTGAAGATCCGTTCGAGAGCTTCCGTGTCGAGCTGTCGGATTTCCGAGATCGTGTTTTGCAGGAGCCGGGAATGTTCCTGATTTTCGCCCCATAGATGCGGAGCGGCAGGGGCAAGGATTTCTTCTGGTGTAGCGTCCAGAACTTCGCAGAGATGAATAAGCCGGGAAACAGTCAGGCGGGAAACACTCGTTTCGTACCGGTGATAGACCGCGTTACTTAAGCCAAGCAGGGGAGCGATTTTGGAGCGTGACAAAGACCGTTTATCGCGGGCCTCCCGAATGCTGGTGCTGATTTTGTCGTCCAGTTCCGCGTTCAGATGGACTTTGCCGTGGTAGGGCTTCCGATAGACCGGCTTTTCAAGATCAGGATCCTGGACCAGTTGTAGGCCGAGTTGTTCAACCCAGTTTTCTATCGTTGGACCTGCCATGGTTTTACCGCGCTGTAATTTCTAGGTATGATTCTTTGTTACCGAATTGGCTACATGATAGGAACCCCGAAACAAAGGTTCCAGATTAAAATTGGCGCATCGCTACGCGACCGCGCTCTATGCCTTTGGCACGGAGCCGCTGGAAAAGCGTCTCCGCCCTGCGGGTAACGATCGCTTGCGCAGCGCGGCATCCGCCGCGAAACAAATAATGCTTTGCGCCATATTGGGCTATTCACTGGGCATTTACAGTTTGATCGCAAGATACCATATTGCATCAAACCGAGGTCAGGTTGTGACAGGACACTAGCCCGTTCTGCCATGCCGGCAGGGGGCCGCTCTGCCTCGAAACAGGGCGGCCCCTTTTATTTCTGGGGTATCATCGTCTTGGATATTTTCATTCCAGCAGTCATCGTTTTGACCGGCTACGTATGGCTCGTATTGAGAGCAAACCGCACCTTTCATGCCATTCGCAAGGAGCGGTTCGAGCACACCAATTCAGCTGGCGTTCTGGAATTCGATACCTACGAACAACTGCGCGCTTTCGAGAAACGCGAGAGCTATAACAAATTATGGATCAATCTGGCCGCTATACCTGGCGGCGTCATCCCACTGGTTGCCATATTCGCTATCATCGCCTCAGTCATTGAGATGTCCTCCTGAAGAGTGCTTCGGGGTGGGGAGATTGACGGTGACACCTTCGGTGTCCTGCTTGTTGGATGAGGGAAAGAGGAGCGCTGCCCTCTCTCCCTCGCAAGCGAAAAAACGGTATCCCCGTCCTTCCTTCGCGCTTTGCGCTCCGTGCAGGATCAGCGCTCACGCGCCGACCCTTCGTCTTCGCCTCCGGGCGGGCGAACCCCCTCCGTTTTATTCCCTTGCCACCCTCTCTCCCGCTGCTCCGCGCGAACTCGGGAGCAGGAGCGGGGCTCCTGCCCACGAGGGGCATGAGAAGACCGCTTCGCGGAAATGGAAGGGCTAGACATGACCAAAACAGCAACCGTTTACCTGTTGGACCCGGAGGCCGGGACCATTCAAACCGTCGAGATCGACGCGCGCAGCGCCTTTGCTCAAACCTACACCTTGATTGGATGCGAGCTGGTTCAGGTGGTGCCGTTCGATAGCCACCATGTGCTCGTCATCGATGAGGACGGGTTACAGGACGGACTAACATCCTTCACCATCGCAGATGGATACCCGCAGCCATTGGCCGGGAAAATTGTCCTTGTCGGTGCACAAAACGGCGAACACTTCACGCCTCTCCAAATGACCATCGAAGACGCCGCCAAACGGTTCACCGTGTGCAAACCGGTGCTTGATCCAGTTTTTGCGTCAATCGATGAGACGACCATGAAGGGGGTTATCCTTGCCGGTTTTCTGACCGGCCTGCAAACGCGGATCACTCGCACCATGCCAACCGTCATGGCGGGAGTGAAGAAATGAGCATCACCGTTGCATTCTTCGAGCGGGAAGCCGCCGACCGCGTTTTAGAAATCGTAGCAGACACCTTCGCCGCCAAGATCGCGGCGAAGGACATCGAGCATAATTTCAGCTGGCTCACCCACTCGCCCGAGCGTCGCGCAGACCGGGAGCTAGAAGGTTTGGCCGAGCGGCTGAACGATTTTGCCAACTATGCCATGGACCTTTGGACGGAGGCCGCGACCCCTATTCCCGGTCCCGAAATCGAGGCTTTTGCGCAACGGCACATTGACGTCACCCGCAAATATTGGGCAGCGGAAAGCCGTTGCGCCAATTGGATGATAACCGGTCCCGCCCGCTTTCCCGTTGCTCGCAACGAAAAGCGCATGCGGGTTTCCGATGCCCGCCGCGCTGACATCGCAGCCCATGCCGAAAATGCCCGAAAGGCGATCAGGCGCAAGGCGTACCCGCACGGGGCGGACGGCGAGCCGATCCGCTCCGGCGATCCCGAAGCGTTGCAGCGGATCGCATCACGCATCGAGGACCTGGCCTTGTCCATCGACAGGATGAAACGCGCCAACGCGATTATTCGCCGGATGGAAAAGGACCACGCCAGCGAAGCCGACATATTGGCTCGCGTGGTGTCGGAGACGGGCTTGCAGGAAGAACAGGCGGCACGGGGCATCACAATTGCGCCGTGGCAGAGCCGACGCGGCTTTTGCACCACCAACACCCGCGCCGAGCTTCGCCGCATGCAGCAGCGCCTAGCGCGCCTCGCGGCGATGAAGAAGCGCGGCGACAGGTCGGAGGAAGTCGAGACGGAAGCGGGAGCCGTGGAAGTGAAGGAAAATACCGAAATAGCCCGCATCCAGATGATTTTTCCCGGCAAGCCCGACGAGGAAGCCCGCCGCATCCTCAAATCCCATGGCTTCCGTTGGTCGCCCTCGCAAGGCGCGTGGCAGCGTCACCTTAACGAGGCAGGACGCTATGCCGTCAAAACCGTCTTGAGCAAGATCAGCGGCGCTAGCGCCGCTTGATCCTCCCAACACATCGAGGATTGATGACATGACCGAGCAGATTTTTACCGTCATGGAATTTTGCGGTAAGGGCGACCCGATGTTCGGCGGCAATGCCGCCGATTGGGGCCTCTATACGACCGAAGACAAGCGGCACGCGTTCATGTGTGCCGCCCACGCGCAGCGCCGCGATCTGGTCAAAGCCTATTTCCCAACCGAGGAGGAGGGAAAGGCAGCTGGCGAAGGCGCGAGCCTTCGAAACGGACTGATTTCCGTTCTGCCGGTGCCACGTGACCCACGTATTCCCGTTGGTCAGCTCCGCTGGATCGTCGGGAACATGCACGTTGGCACAAGCGACGAGGACCTAACCGCCGATATCGTCGCCCGTTCGGAAGGTTGGCCGCTAGGCCAGTACGCGGATTATGTAGCTCAGGCATGTGCCTACGCGCTTGCCAGTCACCGAGCCAATCAGGGGCTTTACGCCCACTTCCGGTTCTAGGGGCTACCATGACGCACTCTGTTTGCAAACGCTGTGGTGGCAGCTTCTGGGAAAGCGAGAAAGGCGCACGGGGGGAAGACCTTTGCGACGAATGCGGGGGAAAGCCTGCCCCAAAGCAGGCAACCCGCCGCAGCGTCGAGGTGTTCGATATTCCGTCCGGCCTTGGCGGGAGCCATACCGTCGAGATCGTCGGAGAACTGCAAGGCGGTAAGGTCCGGTTGCGCGTCTGGTATGGGCGCGCAACCGCGACAGGCTGGGAACCATGGAAGGATTGGGACGGCTACCGTTTTGACGCCAACCGCGCCGAGTTGAAAAACAAGCGGACAATGCCGCTGTTCAAATAACCCTTGGCCGCGCCGATCGCGCGGCCCTTTCATCAGGAGGACCGACATTGAGCCGATATCCTATCACCGTAAAATCAGACCTTCAGACCGATGAAAGCGCCATAATCGGTTTTGACCCGCCGTTGCGCACGTTCTTTCTGCAGGCGTTCCCCGACGAGGCGACGGACGCTTGCGCGTTATGGCTTGGCGGCTTTCTTGAGGAGTATCCGAGCCTTGAATCGATCATCGATGCGGCCCGCTCAGAGGGTTATGAAGTTCACGGGCTGACCCATGAGGTCATCATAGCCCTAACCAAGGAAGGCGGGACGCCGAGGCCGCCGAGCATCGGCGAGCGACTTGGGATCGTTCGCTAACCGAGCGATCGA
Source organism: Rhizobium sp. AB2/73 (assembly GCF_020871915.1). Classification (NCBI taxonomy): domain Bacteria; kingdom Pseudomonadati; phylum Pseudomonadota; class Alphaproteobacteria; order Hyphomicrobiales; family Rhizobiaceae; genus Rhizobium; species Rhizobium sp. AB2/73. The sequence continues at coordinate 33,393 of NZ_CP067076.1, forward strand.
AGCTGATGTTTTTGGGCCGGTTTTACCAGACTGGCCCCATATCCATTTGCGCAGGTCGGACCCGTGCCGCATCGAGCGGCCCAGGTCCGAACGAGGGGAGCCCTTGCCCCTCCCCTCGGGCTCCCCTCCCACCCGGTCTTGTCAGGTCTGGGCTGCGTAGAAGAGAGCAAAATTGACCGCCAGCATGACGACGATCGTGCCGATGAAAGCGAGAAAAAAGACGCCGATCTTTTTGACGAGGCTTTGCGGCTGCTTCTTGCGGCTGAACGCAACAACGCCCGCCGCGCCTGCCGAAATCCCGATGATGGCCGGGAGTGACATCATGTCATGAACCTTTCAGATGCCTGCACGACCCCGCTTGTGCGGGAGTCCGTGCTTAATTACGATGTAGTTCAAGACGTTCTTAAAGTTGTGCCGCTGAGACCCTGCAAGGCGACTTAACGGGCAATGCGACGATTTCCCCGAAAAGATCTCGGAACAGTTGCAAGCATATGCAATTGAGGATATTATAATATCCTCGAAAGGATATGTATCATGCCGCTGTACATCAAGGATCCGGAAGTCGATACTCTCACCGAAGAGCTGATCCGCTTGACCAAAACATCCAAGGTTGATGCCGTTAAGACAGCGCTTAGGCGCGAGATCGCCAGCCGCAAGGGCAGCTTGCCCATGCGCGAGCGCCTGGCTAAGTCCCTCGCGATGGCGCGGGAGGCCGGTCCCTTTGCGCCGGGGGATCACAAACGCGAAACTGATGAAATGTGGGGCGAAGACTGATGCTGTTCGTTGACGCTTCCGTGGCCGTCGCGATCCTTGCCGGCGAAGACGACGCCGGCGAGCTAATGCAGCGGCTTGAACAGCATGACGGCCCTTTTTACATGTCGGCGGTGGTTCGCATGGAAGCCTCGCTTTCGCTGACGCGGCGCATGGCCGAGGCGACAGGCCGGGACCGGCCTGCGACCCCTGATATGCTCGCTACCGCGCGAAGGATGGTCGATCAATTCTTTGCGGACCTTGAGGCCAAGGAGGCCATGATCTCTGGTGATGTCGGGACGAAAGCGCTCGACGCTGCTCAGCAGTTCGGCAAGATCGTCAATCACCCCGCGAAACTGAATATGGGCGATTGCTTTACCTATGCTTGCGCCAGAGCCTACCGCACGAAGATCGCTTACAAGGGCAACGATTTTGCGGAAACCGATCTCGGCTGGTGACGGTCAACAGCAACGCGCGAGGAAGTCATGTCCGAAGATGTATCACAGATTTTCTACACATATTCTCCATGCCGATGGGCCGAAGGCGATCGACGCTGGAAAGATGACGATGCCGGCTTTGATATCTTCGACACATACGAAGCTGCGAAGGAGGACGCCCTGAAGCTACGAGAAGATATTGTGCGTCAGGGCGATACTGAGTGGACGCCTGTACAGATCGAGAAGCTTGTCCTCGCGCCCATGAATAGAGAAAATTTGCTGCTTCTTTTTAATTCGGGCTTTGAGGCTGCTGTCATCGATCACGAAGTGTTGGACGTGATCGAGTGAGGTCAGGCATGACGGCCGGATCGCTTACATCCGGCGCGGAGATCCGAGGAGCAGATCCATTTCCTGGGGCGTCAGAACATTGCCGGTTTTAAGAATATAAGCTGCGATATAGGTCAGCTTCTCATTCACCTCGCTCTCACCCTGCGGCCTGTAATGGAGGATCGCTTGTCGGGCTTCCGCTTCTTGCCTCACCAGAGCGGCGTCAAATTGAGCGGCCTCTGCCCTCGCATGGAGCGTGACGATGTGCTGATCAATCAGCTCCTCAAGGCAAGTCTCAAGGGTGTCCTTGCCCACGAGCGCCTTGTGTGTGCGATGACGGGATAAGCGTGGATCGGATGACGACAAATCTATCATGGCTAAACAACTCACTGATCTATGAGCGTGCTAGCGTAGACCACTGCTTGCGGATGAAGGCACGATACACTACGAAGTTCCACGAAACGAAACGAAATCAACGCCGGTAAGCCTTTGGAGAAGAACGGAAAGTTTTTCATCGCGCCCCCTAAGGATGGTCGGGATTTCAAGGAACTGTTCAAGGACCTTGTCGCTGCGGGGGCTGGACGCCCCCTGGACAGCGACGGCTTTCCATCGGGTCCGTGGACGCCGGAGCTTCTGGCCGAAGCGATTTCGCAGATAGATTCCAATCATGTCGGCGTCGATTTGCGAACGGTACAACTCTGGTTTCAGGAGAACGACAAGGGTGTGAGCGCGGCCAACATTCGCTGGCTTGCGAGGGTTTTTGGATGCGCTGATAAGCAAGCGACGAGCGAATGGCAAATGGAGCTCAGCGCGGCTCAATCCCGATTGGTCGCCAAGAGGCGGGGTTCCAAGAAAGCAGACAGCCGTCTCAGTCGCATTCCTGATGTTCCTCTAGCCGAGCTCGAGGCCGTGGAAATCGTCTATGCGGCCCAAGGCGATGCGCAGACCGAAAAGCCGCGCTTCAGTCTCGGCCGAATGTCGGAAGCGGTCTTCACGCGCGGCTCGCCCCTGAATCTGCCCGCTTCGGTCTTCGCCGGCGCGTCGGCTCTCGGGTTTTTAGCCTATATCCTGGGCATACACAGCGCGATCTACACCCGGGCCGATGGCATTGTTAAGCAGGTCGGGTTCCTTTGGGCACCCAACTGGACCTTCCTTTTCATGGTTCTCCTGCCCGTGTTTTTCGTGTTGGTAACGGAGCTTCTGGTTTACTGGAAAAATAATGGCCGGATGGTGCTGGCAGGCCATGGTGACAGGATCCAGAGCAGCCGCGATTGGGAACGTCACCTGAAGGCCTATTCCTACTCCTATTGGGCCGTTTTCGTCATCTGCATTCCCTTTGCGGGTATCATCCAGTGGATCGCAGTGGATCTGATACCGCTGCTAAAGGGCGGTGGCGACTACGCGATAAGTTGGGGGACGTTGGCGCTTATTCGGCCCGAGGTGGTCTCGGTCCCAATGTCGGTCGTGTTCACCGGCCTTGCATATCTCTACATGTGCCTCTGCTTCTATCTGCTGTTCGCCGGGCTGATCTTGCTCCACACGATCCTCCATGACCTTTGGACGATCGAAAGTGCCACACAGCTCCGGCCTGACGAGTTTCAGCGGGAAGCCGGGGCGATTGCCCTGAGAGTGATGGAGGGAGTATTCCGGTGCACCACGGTTGGCATTCTGGTCGCCATCTGCATGAAGCTGCAAAGCGCCTACCTGGCCTCGAACGGCAAGGACATCGTGACGTGGCTCGTGAACGATAGCTCGGTTGTCATTGACGGCTATGCCAATGGCCGAAATGGCTTCCACTACAGAATGCCAACGCATTTCAGCAGTCTGTTGGTGGCGATCTCGTCCTGTGTAGGCTTCCTGTTCGGGTCCGTTCGGTTTGCAAGACGCTTCCACATGCCGCTATGGCGGATGTCAGCGGTCGTCGCGTTGCTCTTCGCAACCTACATGCTTATCGATGCCTTCGACGGCTTCTCGATCCTACTTGGTATCGCAACTGTGCTTGCGACATACGCCCTCTTCGATCCGGAGTTTGGGCGGTGGCGCGCAGACGAGATAGAAAGCGATCAACGTGTTTCATAGCTGGCTTGATGGTTGGGACGAGCAGCGCGCGCAGCGCGGTGACCAGGTCAAAAAGACAACGCCTTTCGTGATCGACGCCGATCGCGCCTTTGCCGGCGCACAGAATACCGCGTCTTTGGAAGAATTTTGTCTGCTTGCAGACAAGGCCGCTTCCGATCCGAGTTTCTTCGAGCGACCGAGTGGGGGCGTTGACGGCTTTGACCGAACAGACGGATGGCTCAAGTTCCCGTCCGACATCGCGACGGACGTTGACGAGAACAATATCGTGTGGGCTAAAATCACGGAAAGCGCGTCCAGCAAAAAGGCATTGGTGATCTTCCACCACTGGAATGCTGACGCCCGCAATGCCCAAATCGCGACATTGTTTTCGAGGCGCGGCATCACCGTGATCGAGATCGCGATGCCCTATCATTTCGAGCGCAGCCGTCCCGGCTCGCTGTATGCCGACTACATCCTCAGTGCCAATCTCGGGCGAACGCTCCAATCCATGAGGCAAGCGGTTTGCGACGGCCGGAAAGTCATTGGCTGGCTGAAAAGCGAAGGCTATCGCGAGATTTCGGTTCTCGGCATGAGCCTGGGCTCTTGGGTCGCAGGATTGATCGCGGCGCACGAGCCCGCCGTGTCGAAAGCCTCGCTGTTTCTGACAGCCGGTAGCCTTGCGGAAATGGTTTGGACAGGACGCGCGACACGATCCATTCACGAGAGCCTTGCGCCCCATATCGAGCTGAACGATCTCAGAAGAGCGTGGGGACCGCTCAATCTGGAGAACTACGCGCAAAACCTAGCGCGACCGGACTTGAGGCTTCACATCGTCCTCGCGAAACGAGACACAGTCGTTTTGCCCGAGCTCTCAGCCCTATTTATGCAGAGGCTCGAGAGTGTCGGCGCTTCGCCCGACATCCTGGAACTGAACTGCGGGCATTATTCACTCGGTATTCCACCTTACATCCTGCTGGCTGGCCTGAGCTTGAGCAGATTCCTGTCGCGCTGATCGGTTCCACCGTCATGCCTCAAGCGCGCGCTCGCTGACCGCGTTGAGCGGCCAGCGGGTGCAATGAGGGGAGCCCCCTTCGGCCCCTCCCCTCAAACTCCCCTTCCCCCGCACGATGACGCCCCGCAAGCGGGTCGGCTCATTGAGGCTTGTTGGCGTTTCCGGCCGGAGACGTCCTGATATGTGCCCACCCCGTTGCAGCATGACGGCGATAGAGATCCGCCCTTGCGGTCGGATCGCGATTTGCCGGTTGAAGGCAAAGACGACGGCCGGGGCAACGAAGGCCGCGTTTACCGGTCTCTCCTTGGTGGCTGTACGTAATCTAATGCTGCGCACGATACGGCTGGCCCCGCCTTTGCGTGCAACCCCAAGGGGTTCTCCTCTCCGCTTCGCTCCGTTGCGATCGCTCCGCGATGCACTCGGCGGTTCCAGCCGTATTCGAGCTTCGCGATTACGCACAACCACCAAAGAGGATCACCTCATGAAAACGCTCGTAACCTTCTGCCAGAAAACCGGCCGCCGCCTTCGCCAGTTCATCAACCGGCAAATCGCGAAGTTGGCCCATAAGGGCCAACTGAAGTTCTCCATCGCCATCATGCTTCCACTCCTCGCCAAGGTCGAGTTCACCTATCAGGTGGAGCTCGATGGCAAGGCCGGAAACGCCAACAAGCCTCAATGAGGCAAAGCCGCGCCCTTCGGGGCGCGGCTTTCCATCGCGCTCCCGATGTGTTCGGTCCGATACCGTACCGATGCTACGTTTGAGGGCGACAGCACCTACCTCTATTGCATGACCATATTTCCCGGCCGACCTGCCACGGGCAGCGACGAAAACCGACACATCCTATGTCAAATGTCCGTTGAGCGGCCTTTACAGGACCTGGTGGAGAATGCCGTCCACCAAGGCTGGTCAGATGTCGAAGTCCTCAGCGCTATCATTGAAGTGGCCGATAACCTCGTTCTAGCTGCTGGAGCCAATAGCGAGCTTGAGCAGCTGCTATCAGGCATTCGAAAGCGAACCTAGATTCCGACGACGCGTGGATAGAAGCCGCCGCCTCTATTTCGAAGGTCGAGGCGACGGCCCTGCCTCCCTGTTTCCAAATTCAGGAGGCGCACCGATCATATCGCCTCTCACTCAGACCCGCTTTCATGAGAGGGCCGCAATATCAAAATCGGGCCAAAATCCACAGGCGCTGCCTTGTCGTCCTCGTCGCTTGCGTAAATGTGACAACCAATTAGATTGCTAGACCCTAAATAAGTATAGGCAGTTTTAAGGTCAGGCATGAGACTTTACCGCGCACTCGAGCATTTGAAGGCAGGACACTTCCGCTCCATGGAACCGTGGCCGGAAGGCGCTCCTCAAGAGCTTGCCCTCCACGTCCAGGCCCACGCCCGTGCCATTGCCGAGTTCACCTTCAGCTTCCGCAATCCCGATGAAGCCGACGACACCCTGCAAACTTTTATCGATTTCTCGAACCAGCTTTGGGATGCGCGTATCGCGCCCATCCCATACGACAAGTTCTGGATATCTTTCGAGCATCAGCTCAATGACATCACGCTGCAAATGGGCGTTCTGTGCGAAAGGAACCTGTCGGATAAGGGTGACATCGTCTCCCTCTCCGTCCGGTCCATGTTCGAGACGAAAAAGCACGACGGTCTAGTGTTTCTGAATATGGTCGGGCACAAGGCTATGGGAGATCACAGGCATATTCTCATTAGCGGCGCTGAAAACGATTCAACAGCTGGCTTGAGCGATATCGGATTTGAAGTGACAGCCGCGCTCATAGGCGCACTCGCGACACCTCAAGCCATTCGGCGGGAAGAGCCTGCACCCTCAAAACTCAACAAGCACCGTATCCGGAAAGGTCGCGAGCCCATCGGCGGGACGATCGTTATCGACGTCAGGGCGAGTGGGCGATACGCCAACAGCAAGCGCGGCGAAGGCAGCTACAGCGTCCCGGCCCATTGGCGGCGCGGTCATACGCGGACCCTGCAGGATGGTCGCGTCATCCCGATCGCTCCCACCTGGGTGAACGTCGAGCCCGGCGTTCTTCCACCGGCGCCTTCATACCTTGCCAAGCTATAAGAGGGTCCGGCCATGACGCGAGTTGGGGTAATGCACCATGGCCGGAGGAGAGCCGCGACATCATGTCGGGACAGCCGATAACATCATTCCGCATTCGCGCTCACAAGCTCGGATCGTCTTCCTCACTGGGAATTGAGTAGATGTCGCCGGCGTCCGCGTCGTCACGAATGCCTTTGAATGACGAATGACGAAGTTTCCCGTCATTCGTCCATCCTCGAAAATCGATCTCAGCAACGAGCGTCGGCCTGGTCGAAACCGCGCCCTTCTTAAGTCCAGACGCTGTTTTCTTCACCCTCAGCTTGTCGAGCTGCGATCGCAGATCTCGCATTTGAGCCGATTTGAAGCCGGTTCCAACGCTACCGACATAAACAAAGTCCGTCCCTGCTCTTGCGCCCAAAAGGAGACTGGAGAAGCCGTCAGGAGCCGAAGATGACGGCTCATATCCGATGATCGCGAAGCTTTCACGCTGGATGCACTTTACCTTGATCCAGTCGCCCGTTCGACCGGATCGATACGGCCTGTCCCGGTGCTTGGCGATAATGCCTTCCAGGCCAAGTTGGCAAGCTTGCTTGAGCAGGAAAGCGGGATCAGCGTGAAACTCTTCCGATAGGCGAATGCCGCCGACCTCGCCTTCCAGCAGGTCATCGAGAAGATGTCGTCGACTCGCATACTCGACGCCCGTCAGATCGTGACCATCGAGATACAGGATGTCGAATGCGTACATGATGGCAGGCCCCGCGGTCGCGGTGCTGCCTCGCCCGCCGAGCGAGCTTTGCAAAAGTCCGAAATCTGAGCGCCCCTGTTCGTCCAGCATGACGGCCTCGCCGTCGAGGATGAACGTCGCCGGTCCGGTCGCAAGCGCGGCCGCCTCGATACCCGGAAAGCGGTGAGTCCAGTCATGGCCTCCGCGCGTGATAATGCGCACCCGGTCGGGTTCGCGGTGGACCGCGATCCTGTATCCGTCCCACTTGATATCCCATGACCATTCCGGCCCGATTGGCGGGCGCGCGACGAGACTGGCAAGGCATGGTTCGATCCGCACGGGCATGGGATCGAACAGCAACTGCGGCTGGCTAGGGTCGCGGCGTCGCACGCGCCCGCTTTGCAGCGGCGCATTCTCTTCTGTACGGAGCGGCTGCGTTGGCGAGCGCGGGCGTCTGGTCATCCCCGTATTGCATCAGGCAACCCTTAATATCCCGTACAATATGCTTTAGAACACTCAGCAAGAGACCGGACGGATGAACGATGACTTCAAGACAGCAACTATTGGCGAAGGTGCATGACATTGCTGATCCCTGCGAAGAGCTCCGGCAGGGTTTTCGTGCGTTGGCAGCGGACCCCTCAACACCCTCAGATGTACGGCAAGCCTCTCTCGATCTGGCCGACGCTATCGAGAAGGTTTTTCAGATCGCGCACTACATCATGAAAAGTGAAACGTCAGCTTCAGGCCGTTGAGAACCAGGCGGTGCGTCTTTGCCGGAGGAAGTCGGTCCCGGCTTCCGCTTCGCGGCGCAAGCTAAGCCTCCTGCGGCTTCCTTTTTCCCGCCAAATGCGCGTCGAGAATTCCCGCTTTCCCGGCCTTAAGAACGGCCGTCGCTATGCTGAAAGCTCCGATACTCTTCATTGTTCGTTTGGCTCGTCGCGACGAGCAAGCACCTATCGGCACGCCGAGCGGCGCTCTGGTTCACTTTCTCATTGCGCTAATCCACATTGAACCAGATCTGCCCGTGAAGCGGAGCGCCCAACACTCGGAGCGCAGCGGGCAGATCGATCCGGGGAACCGGCTGGCCGGTTCACTTCTGGAATGAGCGTCCGATAAGCGGACGCACGATTTTTCATACTTATCCGCTCTTACGACAGGTCGCGGATCGCGCCAATGGGCAAGCGCGCAAGCGCTGTCCCTCGTCTGGAAAAACGGCTTTCACCGCCGAGCCGGCGAACCTTCCGTTTTTCCCTCCTCCGGACCCATGACCCGCTCCACCCCCTGACGGGAGCGGGCTGCGCCCTCCCCCTTCGTTCCGCCGGATGTGGGGGCACATCCTACGGAACGTAGGCAGAGGCTTCGCCCACTAGCGGGGCTTGCTCCCAAGGGAACCGGGAAAACTTTGGAGATTGACCTATGACCGAGATTGTCAGCATTCCGCTTAGCAAGCTTGATACGGACCCGAAAAACGTCCGCAAAACCTACAAGGCCGAGGGCGTCGAAAGCCTCGCAGCATCCATTCTCGCCAATGGTGTTGTTCAGAACATCGTCGTGCGCAAGGCTCCCAAGGGCCGCTATTTTGTTACGGCGGGCGGTCGTCGGCGCGCTGCCCTGTTGCTCCTTGTCGAGCGCGGCCAGATCGCAGCCGATTATGCCGTGAACGCTATCGTAAAGACAGCCGACGAGGCGACAGAGCTTAGCCTGACCGAGAATGTGCAGCGTGAGGAAATGCACCCTGCTGACCAGTATGTAGCGTTTCAGGCCATGGTCAACGAGGGTAAGGCCATCGCGGATATCGCTGCCCGGTTCGGTGTCACTGAAATCATCGTTCGCCGCCGATTGGCTTTGGCGAAGGTCTCGCCGGTCTTGCTGGACCTGTTTCGCAACGACGAAATGACATTTGAGCAGCTGACCGCCTTCACGGTCTGCGATGATCATGAGCGTCAGGAACAGGTCTGGGACTCTCTTGATCGGTGGAGCCGCGATATCTCGCGGATCAAGTCGGCGCTGATGACCGACGAAATTGCCGGAAGCGACAAGCGTATCAAGTTCATCGGCGGCCTCGATGTCTATGAACAGGCAGGAGGTGCGGTGCGCCGCGACCTGTTCGACGCGCAGGGCGGCGGGTTCGCGCTTGACGTCATACTGGTTGAAAAGCTGGTCAGTGAGAAGCTAGCAGCGGTAGCGGAGCCGTTTTTGTCGCAGGGCTGGAAATTTGTCGAAACCTATATGCAGCGGCCCGACTGGATTTTCGGGGTCCCTCGCGTCTATCCGAAACAGATCGAGCTTTCCCCTGACGAACAATCGGAACGTTTGCGCCTGTGCGCCGAGCACGATGAACTCGTAGAGCTCATGAACCGTGACGAGGGCGACGAAAGCCATTCCGAACGCGTCGACGCCATCAGCGCACGACTAGACGAACTGGACTCGATGCAGGAGGTCTTTTCCGACGAGGACAAGGCGATAAGCGGGGTTGTCGTTTCCTTGGACTACTACGGAAGGGCGGATATTGCCGTTGGCATCCGCAAACCGGGTGATGACGAACATACAGAGCAATCGGAAACGGAGGATGACGATAGCGGGTCCGAGGCTTCCGAAAAGGTTGAGGAAGTCGGCGCGCCGACGATCGTCCACTCTGCTGTGCTGGTCGAAGACCTGACAGCGCAGAAGACCGCAGCGCTGCGCGTCGAACTTGCCAACAATCCCGACGTGGCTTTGGTCAGCGTCGTTCACGCCATGTTGCTCGATCTCGTTTATCCCGGCACCTATGGCCGTTCGCGAGGGATGACCGCATTGCAGATCGCCGTGACGCATGAGCGTCTGCAAGGTTCGATGAAAAGGCCGGATGCAAGTCGGGCGACCGAGGAATGGGACCGGATTGCCGAAAACTTCGGTTATCAACTCCCCGGTGAGCCGGAAGACCTATGGGACCATCTTCTCGAAAAGCCGCAGTCGGAGCTTTTGGGGCTGCTGGCCTATGCCGCCGCGCACACCCTCAATGCCGTCGAGACGAAACATAGCTTCCGCAAGGACGCATGCGCCCATGCCGACCAGATCGGGCGCACCCTAAAGGTTGATATGACCGACTGGTTCGAGACGACAGCCGAAAGCTATTTTTCGAGCCTGAACCGCGTGAGCATTCAAGCAGCGGTGGCAGAAGTGAGAGGCGCTGATTTCGCTTCGCGTGTCGCAGGTATGAAGAAGGCCGAGGCGGCGGCTTTTGCCGAAACTGCCATCAAGGGGTCCAACTGGCTTCCGTCGCTGGTGCGGATCGCGCCCGATCCGAAGGCCGAGAAGGAACAGACGGAACTCCGTTCGGAGGATGAGCAGCCCTTCCCGATGGCAGCGGAATAGCCGCGCTGCTGTCAGCCGGTCACGTCCTCCAGCGTGACCGGCTCCCCTCTCGACACGAGCCAGTCATGTTCGATCAAGTCCCCGACCCTACCAAAGCCGCCGAATGCTGCTGCCAACTCATTCAAGCGTACCTGTCCGATCCAGAGCATGTGGATTGGAGTGATGTTCAAACGGCAGTCAACACGGCGCTGGAAGCTTTCAACCTTCCGCCCACGTTCTTTGAGGAACAGGCTTAAACCGCCTGATCCTTCGCCCCATAGCCCCGCCCGTCCTTGGTTCGATACCGAAGGCGGGCGTTCTGTTATTTGCAACCTTAGTGCAATACGGGGATGGAAAGCCGGTTCATAGGTCCGGATCGTCGCGGAACGCGCCGCTCCGTTGAGAGGAGGCCCAGGCCCCCTCCTCTCAAACTCTCCTTCCCACCCGAGGTCAAAAAGCCTTTTAAGGCACTATTAACCGAGAGTTTGAGCCATTTCGGTAACGTCGCCGCAAGCTCTCGCGCACGTCGATGCGAATATAAACCCACAATTTACAGGGGTTATAGGCGAAAAAACCGCATTCATGCGCCAATTCCGATTGAGAGAAAGCTCAATCGTTGCGCCAAGTTGGGTAATCGGGCTATGTATCGCACTTAGCCGGAATCAGATATGTTCCGACTCGCACAGTTTAACCCAATTTTTGGAGAACACACCGGCCCAGAAAAAAGAAAACCGCTCCCGAGAAAACCCGGAAGCGGTCCGCAAAAACCAAATAATTAAGCAGATTTGTTTTCGCAGACCCTCCTTCCACTGTCAACAAGAAAAACGCCTTTTCGGTGAACGGCGAAGCTTTGTCTGGTCCCTCGAATAGGAGACAGGACAATGAGGGAAACCCTCACGAACAAGCGGCTGACTGGCCGCAGAATGACAAAGGAGAGAGCCGAGTTCCGGCGACTGGCACAGTCAACGGAAGTCGGAACGGTGACGCGCGGCCAGTTGGCCGTGTTGTCACAAAGCCTTCCATGCACTGGCCTCATCACCAGTACCGAAAGCCATCTCCTTACAGTGATCATCAACACCGCCCGGGCCGATGCCTTCGACAAGGGCGGACGACCCATTGTGTTCAAGTCAAACAATCAACTTGGGTTCGAAATCAACCGCTCGCCTGGGCGGGTCAGCCGTATCCTTTCGAGGTTGTTTGATGCCGGGCTTGTCACGATGCAGGATAGTGCGAATTTCAAGCGCTATCCGATCAGGGACGGCGAAGGTGAAATTTCGGACGCTTGTGGCATCGATTTGCGTGTGCTGATTGCCCGCTATCGTGAGCTCGACGCTCTTGTGCGGCAGAAGCGTGAGGAGAAGCGCGCCAACGACGCCGCAGCGCGCCGCTTCAGGGACGCACTCAGGAGCGCCCGTTACGCGCTAGCGAATGCCGCCGATATGACGGAAACCGCCCTCGCTAGCCTTGCATTTCGTATCGACCGTATCGCTGCCTTCGTTGGCATCGCCAGCAGAGCGCCGGCGGTTGTTTCGAGGCGCGCAGCGCGACTGTTGGAGTGGCTTGTTGGACGCTCCCTTAAGGCGTCGAGACATCCTGAGAGTGCGTCTGATCATGATAATATGACATGCACGGATGTCGAAAACGACATGCACAAACAGATTACAAACCCCCATCCCTTTGACCTGAGTAAAGAGGAACGGCGTCCGGCTCGCGCCGGACAACACAATTCGTTTAAGGCTGGCTCCGCCAGCAAGAGGGCTTTTGAGGAAAGCCTGCCGAGAGGATCCGATCCAGACAATGGGCAATCTCACCCGCAGCAAGGGTTTGTTGCTCTTGATGATGTGTGGAGGGCGGTTCCATCGTTGAGAGACTATTTTGCCACCGCGCCACGCAGCTGGTCCGATCTCGCCCGCATCGCCCCGCAGATTTGCCGCTTGGCGGGTGTCTCAGAGGACGCGCGGCTCCGCGCCGTTGATCAAATGGGCCAGCAGGCGGCCGCGATCGCCATCGCCGTCACGTTCGAGAAATACTCTCGCCAAGAAGTCAGCTCGCCTGGAGGGTATCTGCGCGCCATGACGGACCGGGCGGCATCCGGTGAGCTTCATCTTTCGCGTTCTGTCTTCGGGCTTGCCGCCCGCAACTCTATGGAGGCTTTAAATTGAGAAAAAACCCTGTTTTTCCGGCACTTTTTTTCGCTCTGCTGTTTTCACAATCTGCCGGCGCGGCGAACTATTCCGGGCAAGCACGCGTGATCGATGGCGACACCTTCAGCATTCGACAGCAGCGGATCAGGATTGCGGCAATTGACGCCTGCGAGCGCTCGCAAAAGGGCTGGAAGAATGGAGCGGAATGGGCGTGTGGTGTCGAGGCTCGCAGCTATCTTTCTCGCCTTATCGACGGGAAGCATGTGAGATGCACCATCATCGACGAGGACCAATACCGTCGCCTAGTCGGACAGTGCTTCATCCAGCAAACCGATATCGGCCTTGAAATGGTAAAAGCCGGCCAGGCGCGACTTCTGTTGCAGTATCTACCGCGAGGCAACTCAATGCCTCTTGACGCTTACCATCAGGCCGAAGACAGCGCCCGAGGCAGACGTTTGGGCCAATGGGCGGCCGAGATCGACGCGCCGAGCAACTATCGCCGTTCCAATTCTCATCAGTAGCCCAATGACGATTGGATCTGGAACCGTCGATGTCCGCTTTTCTAGCGCCAATTTGGCTAACCCGTGGAGCGAAAAGCCCTTTGTTTCTGGTTGTATGCTTGCAAAAGTTGAATAATATTGGCGCAGGAATATGCGGTTATTGTTGTTGGTCGTACAGGTGATGTTTGGTAGACGCTTTCAGTAGACACCCCTCCAAGGCGGTTGCTCTTGATGCCCGTTCGCACAGCGACGCGGTTTGCGCAAAGCTGGCTGTCTGCCAAATTTCCCCGCCTTTGGCTTCCTCGCGAAGCAAATTTGGCAGCCTTCCAGCCTCCTCCGCTGCGCTTCGGCCTCCGGTGCGCACCGCTTTCCGCTGTGCCTTGTGAACGCTCATCGCAACCACCAAAGAGGAGTGACCACCATGAAAAACATCACCAACTACATCCAGTTCAACGGCGACAACATCGAAACCGCAGACGGTACCGGCCTCATCTCCACCATCGAGCGAGACCTGCCCATCAAGGTAACGCCTTTTTCTTCCACCAACGAGAGAGCCCCGACGCACCGCGTCTACGCAAAGTCTCCGGCAGGTCACGACCTCGACGTAGGCGGCATTTGGAAAAAAGAGAACGGCGAAGGCAGGCCTTACTACACGATCTCGATCAAGCGCATGGGCTTCAATGCCAATCTCGGCCGGTTCCCCGGCCAGGACGATCCTACCCTTCAGGCAATCATCGAGTGGGAACCACGCGATTGATTGCGCAGAGAAGCCCGGTTCATCACCGGGCATCTCACCCCGAAAAGGCTGAAAATCCGCCAAATAGCTGGATTTTTGGCCCTTTTCGTGTTAGGTTGAACAGTAATTGGAGATTTGTCGATGAACATTCATTCCACCCGTCCCGACCGCTCCCCGGAAGCCGTAGCGGCTCGAAAGAAGAGCACCGATCAGGCTCGCGCGATGAACATTCGCCAAGGCTATCAGGAAGACGACGCCCTGCTCGAAGCGGCAACCGCTGCTTACGTTGCCGGCGATCTCACCCGAGAAGAGTATCGCGCTCGCATCTTGCCGCAGCCCAAGGGCTGATCATTCCATTCCATTCAAGTCTCAAGAGGCTCAAGGCCGTCTGCTAACGCAGACGGCTTTTTGTTGGTTTACGCATGGCTGAAGAACACCCCAAGGGTACCTACACTTATCCCAACACGTCAGACGATCCGGATCGCCAGAACGTCCTTCGTAACAAGTTCGGTATCGAATCCAAATCGGAGCTTCGCACGGTCGAGTACCGTGCAACGCAGGACCGAATTTCGGAAATCCTTGAGGGTGATGGTCCCAAGGGGAACTTTGATGCCGCTCATCTCAAGGCGATCCACGGGCACATATTTCAGGATGTGTATGAATGGGCGGGTCATACTCGAAACGAAAGCCCGGTGGTTGACGGAGCTCGTGTCGAGCCGATTGGTGGCCTTTCAAAAGGCGGAACGTCTTTCCTGCATGGCGCGCGTATAGACATGGGTCTGAATGAGGCGCTGAAGCCGATCAGCGATCCGCAGGCGCTACGAGCCGCCAGCAGGGAAGAATTCGTTGAACGGGCCGCAAAAACGCTGTCAGAACTGAACTACGTGCATCCATTTCGCGAAGGTAACGGAAGGACCCAGGAAACCTTCATCACAGAGCTCGGCCGGCATTACGGGCACGACATCGATATGAGCGTGATCAGCAAGACCCGTATGATTGAAGCGTCCATTGCCACGACAAATGACCCTGCCAGCCCGGCGCTGAAGCATGTCATTGAAGATGCAATAGACCCCAACCGCCGTGAGGCGCTGCGCGGTGCCTTCGCGGATCTGGAGCAGGTCGGCGAGAAGCCCTTCGAGCATTATGTTCGGACTGCCCGCCCGGGCGAAGAGATCGAGGGCCAGGTGTTCGGTCATGACAACCGCGTTGCAACCCTTGTGACCGAGAACGGCATTATCGCTGTCGATCGCGCCGACCTTCCGGAGCGGATTCCGGCCGACGACGAAGAGGTGAAGTTCACCGCCCGATCTGACTTCAGAACCTTGGGGCGGCCGGAGCAGGAGGCCCAAGCGCAGCCTCAGAGCGTCGAGCAAAAGGCTGAACAAGCGCCACAACAGTCAAATCACAACGCAGAGCTCAAGGCCGTCGAAGCGCAGCATTTAGCAACCCGTCAGCAGCAGAACGACCGGGACGACAGGGACCGTTAGCCCGGCTTCCTCCCCGTTGCAGTACCGGCAACCGCAGCGCCGTTTGCGGTCCGTGCTCCCTTGTGTTTGCCGTCTCCCTTTTCGTTGGGTGATTGACGGACAAGCTACGATAGCCCCTCCCCCATTCAACCGCTCCGCGGTCCTCCTCTCCGTTGCGGCCCTCCGGGTGCATGGCCTCGTCTCGGCTATCTCCGTTTTTTGCCGTCAACCAACGAAAAGGAGACGGCTATGCAGAGCAAGGACACCTACCAGCGCATCACGGATGCCATCATCGAGCAGCTGGAAGCAGGAACGAAACCCTGGATCCGCCCTTGGCGCGGAACGGTTCGCCGCTCGCCGGTACCGCAGCGCGCCACCGGCGAAGCCTATCGCGGCATCAACGTGATTATGCTGTGGCTTTCCAGCCAGCTCGCCGGCTACGACGAGAACACCTGGATGACCTACCGGCAGGCTCAGGATCTTGGAGGCCAGGTCAGAAAGGGCGAACAGGGAACCCTCGTCGTCAAGTACGGAACCTTCACCCCAAAGGAGCAGGAAGCCGACGACAAAAGCATTCCGTACCTGAAGGGCTACACGGTCTTCAACGTCGAGCAGATCGATGGCCTACCCGACCGCTTCAAAAGCCCGGTCGAAGACATTCCGGAGGGCTCAATGCCCCTCCTCGGGCATGTCGAAGACTTCATCGGTCGAACCGGCGCGAAGATCACGTATGGCGGCAAGCACGCCTGCTATCGTCCAGGTCCTGATGACATCGAGATGCCGGCCCGTGAACGCTTCCTAAGCGAAGTCCATCTTTACAGCACGGTTCTGCACGAGCTCGGTCACTGGACCGGCGCAAAACACCGTCTCGATCGCGATCTTTCCGGCCGGTTCGGGACTGAGACCTATGCCGTGGAAGAGCTCGTTGCGGAACTGTCGGCGGCCTTCGTGTGCGCGGATCTTGGCGTTGAGCACGATCCACGCGAAAACACCGCAACGTATCTGGAAAGCTGGCTGAAGGTTTTAAAGCAGGATAAGCGGGCGATCGTCACGGCCGCCGCCAAGGCTCAGGCCGTGGCTGATTACCTTCACACTATGCAGGACAAAGGTAAGAAGGAGGCCGCCTAGCGGCCTTCAGTCTTCGCTCTCTCCGGGCGATCCTCAGGTGTCATCCGTGCGACGATACCGATAAGATTCCGCACGGCTTCGTGCGGTAGACTCCGCGTAAGGTGCGAGAGCTCAAGGTGATCCTTCGCCTCTTCGGGCGTGCGCCCATAAAGATGAGGTGCTGCGGCAAAGAGCATGTCGATCGGCTGGAAGCCAAGAAGCTCACACAAATGGATCATCCGTGTGACTGTCATCCGTGAAAACGCGCGTTCATAGCGACCGTACACGGCTGTCGAAAGACCGACCATGGAAGCGAATTCTTCTCTGGTGAGTTTTTCATCCTCGCGAGCCTTGCGCAGAAACGCTGCAAGTTTCTCGTCCATTTCCTTGAAACTCACGATACCTTCGAAGCCTGGGCGGCGATAAAGCGGCCGGTCTACTTCATCGTCAGTGGTCTCAACGAGGCCCTTTGAACTTTTGTATTTGATTAGGTCCCGCGTTTCCGACATCACCCTCAGCCTCAATCCGCTTTTCGAGCGGTATTATGTACCAAGCTGAACCAACTTGGCAGCAGTCTGTTCCTATGAATCACCAAATCATCTTTCTATCAATTTGGGGGTAAGGTGTACAATCGGCGGCAAGTTGCAAACTAAGCCAAATTGGCGAACTCAGTGTTGGTATATATTTACTGCCTCGAACAGAGCAATATAGCGCGCACCAAAGAATATCCAGCTATTTGGTTCTAAGTGAAACCAGAGACCAATCCTCATGTTTCCGCTCGAAGACACCCTCCAACAGGGTATCTTCTTTGATCCATCCGAGTTTCGCAGTCATCTCGCATGCGATGGCGTTTCGAGCTAAACTAATACACCGATTGACGTGGACTGACGACTGGGAGCCGTAGTTTTCTATATCCCATTTGGATACGATAAACAGTTGCTCCTTGGCCGCTTGGTCAGTCGGCCAGTCGCCCTTATCGGTTACATCCGTGCTGTTCACTGTTCGCGCCAAAATGGAATGTTTAAGGGCGGGGAGATCTATTCCGACCAATGCGGCTTGCGGCGCAAGGAGAACTCCGAGCACTCCGCCCAGCGCAACGCCAAGTAGGAATTTGGGGTCCAGGATCAATACCCGTTGTCCCGCAAGTATTGGTCTATGGCTGTTTTGATGATGACTGTCATTTTCACTTCGTTCTCCGTTGCAGCGCGCGCAAGCCGCTGTTTCGTTTCGAAATCCAATGGGCAGTTCACGAAGTGTTTGCTTTCCCTCGCCTTTGTCTGCTTCAAGTCTTGCAAGCGCAGACGCGATGCCTCCTGGCGGAGTGCCCGCGTCGTGGTGCGCTCGCGGCGAACCTCTTCATCGGGGGAAATGAGTTTTTCGGAGCGTTGTTCCGGTACGGGCTTGCTGTCCGCCTGATCAGGGGCTTCCGCAATAGTTTCAACGGCTCTTGTCGCGTGGTCGATCGCGGCCTCGGGAGCTATGGGCGCATCCTTTGGAGGTTGTGCCGGAGCAGCCTGAGCAGCTGTCGGCTCCTGACGCGGCTTGCGAGGGGCAACCGCAAAATCTGTTACGCTCGTGTCTCGTTTTACCATCAGTTAAACCCTTTGCGTTGGTCTGGAGGAAGGAGAAAGCCTTCGACTTCCTGCTTGAGAGCAAGAACTTCTGCCCGTGCCTTTTTCACGGACTCTGTGAGCTCCAGCATCTGCAGGGTCCCGTAGCCGGTTCGGATCTCTCGATAAGGGTTTCGTTCAACGAGCTCTGTTTCGAGGAGATGCGAATTATAGCCACCCTCCTGAAGGTTCGCGACGAACGGACGGATCAACCGATATTCCTCAAGTGCACGGTTCGGCATACTGATCCGTGTCCGGTAGATGAGGTGAGGAATGTCCCGCCCTACTCGATCGCTCATGTCCGCCACGTCGCTTGCGGCTTGCCCTGCGGCAACAATCTCATCCTGCGATGGCTGGACCGGCGTAACCACAACATGAGAGCCTGCGATGATAGTATCCCTCGTAACGGTGTCCTGACCGGGCGAGTCCATGATCACCACATCGTATTTTGCGGCGTCCCGTTCGAGGATCTGCCGAATACCGGCATCCTGGGCTGCGGTGACTAGGGTTATGCCGTCTGGCTGGTTGTCCTTGTCAATCGACCGTTGAAACCACGTCGATAGATTTTGGCGACCATCCGCGTCGATGAGCAGAACCGACTTGCCTTCGAGAGCATACTCTCCGGCTAGCAGGATCACGGCAGTTGTTTTCCCTGCGCCGCCTTTACCGCTCACTGCGGACATACAAATCGTCATAGCTGCTTCCTTTGCTAGCCCAAAAGAAATTCGTCCAGTCCTCTGAAGGCCCGAGCGCGCCCGTGTAAATCGATCGTGTTTACGATCTTCTCAACGGTGTGCCCACATCTAGCATTCCAACGGTTGTTAAAATCTTAACCACGACACAGAAACACGATGCTGCGCCATGCGAGTGCGCTACGATGAGGCCGCACGCTGTTAACCTAAGATGTTGCCACACTATATGTCAACTACGAGGTTAAGATCGAAGCCACGATACGATTACATGACATCGTCGTGTGAAGTGTTTTGATCGTGCTTTTCACTCATGATGATAGAGAGAACGGATAATACACACTTAGAAACCACACGACTTGTCGTGTGGTCTCCTCGTGTGACCTGTTCGAGTGGTGAACCCCGGAGCCGCGTGAAGGCCGACTTTGGTAGGCGAACGGAAGCCGCAAGGGCGTAGAGCGCAGCGTCCCTTGCGGGTGAGTACGGCTGCCATACCAAGGGCTTCTTAGCGGTTTTGGCGGTGAACCCTGGTGAGCGTTTCAATGCTTTGAAGCCGATGCGTAAGCGTCGGAATCAGTGGGCGAGGAGTTGGATGAGAGGTGTTGGTATTTTAATGACTTTAAGGGTGGCAGGATACGCAAAAATGTTTTACATTTTGGTTGCTGCTATCGAGGGACTGGCCCTCGATGCCTTCGCGTTGCTCTGGAAAGGCCTTCGGCTGATGAGTGAAAACAGTTTGGTGACGTCTGCGACTAAGGCCCGTAAAGACCGGCTTGTAAACGTGCGCTTGACGGATGCCGAACATGGAAAGATCGAAGAGGCGGCCAAAGCGGCTGATATGAGCGTGTCCGCATTTTTCCGTTCGCTGTTGCTTGAGGGCGCGGGCGTCCGGCCGATCTTGACGCGTGATGACCGGCTTATCATGGCGGCATTGCTGGAAGATATGCGCAAGATCGGTGTGAACTTGAACCAGGTCGCGCGAGCCCTGAACAGCGGGAAGGCTGTTCATCCGAGCGAGCTGGATATCAACCTTGCTAACGTTCAGTCTATTCAGGCCGCTGTAATGCTTGAACTCCGATCGCTTTCAAGACGTGCTGGCTACCAGCGTCGGGGGGAGGAATAGGGTGGAGTTCTTCTTTGGAGCGTTCACAAGTGAGTGGGAGCAGAAGCGTGCAGCGCTACTGCATGAGATGTCACTTGGGGGGAAGGCGCAGCAATCTGAGGAAAACCTCTTCAAGTACGTCCATCAGATTAAGGAGGTCAGGCGTGGGGGAGGTGGACCTAAGGCTAAGCCTATGCGGATTCCCCGCATGCAGTTTCCCCGGATCTCAATGCCCTCTGGAAGCGCGACGGCTTCCAGCCGCCCGATGGAGGCGCGTCTTGCGAGCGTCGCGAAGGGTAGTCAGCCAGCTGTTGTGAAAATGGCCTCCTATGGCGGCGGCGCACGCGTTGGGTCGATGCTCAACTACGTCTCCCGTGGTGGAGAATTGAAGGTCGAGAACGAGAACGGCGAGAAGCTTGAAGGCCGTGAAGATCTTGCTCGTGTTCGGGGCGACTGGAACCACCTCTTTCAGAACCGGACCGAGAGCCGTGATATTGGAAGCTTCTCGGTTGAGATCGCAGCAAGTGCGGATGGAGAGGATTTGTACGGACGAGTGCGAGATATCCTATCGAGCGGCTTTGGCGATCGCCGCTATGCTTACGCCGTTGCAGAGCGCGGTGATGGCTCATTGAGGATTAATGGCCTTGTCGTTCTTCGTAGCGGGCAGGGTGAGAGACTTACAGCAGACGCCAAGGCAGCCGGGATCGTGCAGCAACGTTTTGACGCTAGCGCGGTCGCAGGTCAGGGCGCTGCAAGGTTTTCCTTCGGCGGGTATGGAAACGGTGTCGATTACGGCACCACGAAAGTTCGGGAGCTTATCGCGGACAATGGGGAAGTTCGGGACGATCGCGGTCGTTTAATAGCAGACGGCAAGGCGGCAGGTGATCTCGTTCAAAAAGAGTGGCGCGAAGAGCTTCATAGCCGCAAAAGCCGTGATGTGATGCATGTCATCATGTCGGCCCGTGCCGGAACAGATGCAGGAGCCTTTGAAGGCGCTGTTCGTGATTTCCTCGCTGACCAATTTGCTGGACATCGGTACGTCTTTGCGATGCACGACCCTGAAACCGACACCAAGGAAGCAGGGGAGGGGGGTAAGCGTCCGCACGTCCATGCTCATGCAATCGTCACGATGCGATCAGAAGCCGGGGACCGCATCGAGACAACGCCGGCAACCTTCCGCCAATGGCGTGAAGTGATGGCCGAGAAGGCGCGCGATCACGGCATCAATATGGAAATGACGGATCGACGGGAGTTTGCCTCCGCGCCTGCGTACACACGCAACCAGGTAAGGGCCGTAAACCGCGACGGCAGGACCGAGCATGTTGGAACAAGTGAGCCCGCTCAGGCTCGTTACGACGCAAAGCGATCAGGCCGACGCACCGTAGCGTCAAGTGATCGCAGCCGGCAGTATACGGTCAAGGCTCAGGAGACGTGGCAAAAGATAGCTGCGGTTTCAGGTGATAGGCGAACTGTAGCATTTGCAGCTGAACATCGTGATGTCATTGAGACCGGGCTCAGGGAGATCGATTCTGCAAACAATTCAACAGTCGTTCACTCGGATTTCGGCGGCGATTTCCGTACAAATATGATATCATTGCAGAAGATGCTTTTGGAGGCAGAGGACATGCGCGAGCAGACACGCCAGGAGTTTGAATCATACGAAAAGACTGTCGAAACGGCTCTGTTCAGACTTGAGCGAAGCGCTGGACCCGATGACAGGGCCGGTTTCGATGAGGTTGCAACTACGGCCCGCGAAATTGTGGATCTCCGCCGTGAAATGCTCGAGCTCACCGAGCGCGTTAATGACAGACAGATTGGCAACGACGCGGATCGGGAACCGCCTAGTGACGCCCCGGATCAGCGTGTGGGAGCAGAGGGACGAGGTGAAGCCATCGCCGCGGACGCTGTCCGCGATGACACCCAAAGCCTCGCCAACGAGGCTGACGAGGTCAGCAAGAAGTGGGATGAGGCTGTTGCCAAGCATGGCGAAGCGGTTGTTGAGGCTGGCAATGATGCGATGATCGATGTCGAGCATTTCAGAGAAGGTATCGCGCTGGTACAGTCGGGTGAGTTTTCTGAAGAAGACCTCGAAATGTACGAGACCGGGCTCAGGTCAGCCCTTCGGCGTGCCGCCGAGCTCGCGGCCGACGGAAACGCCTACCTTCGCGATGTTGCTGTCGAGGATCCAGAGCTTCGCAGCGAAGTCGAAAAAATCGACCGGGAAGACGGTCGGACAGACGAAAGCACGACCAACAAAACCGCTTCCACGTCTGATGTTCCTGACGATCGTCAGCGTGACCTTCAGCTTGATGCGGAAGAAGACCGGGGCGAACTTCCAAGCGAGCGCGAGGCGCACGAGCTGGCCGACACAATCGAGGCTACAAACAAGCAGCAAGATCGTGTAAAACAGGAGCGTGAGGCTGGACAGAAAGCGGGAGAAACCACGCGAACTGACCCTGCGCAGCAGCACGTGCCTCGTCTTGAAGAACTTGAGCGGGAGCAAAACGAAAAGAGGGACCGCGATCGTGACGATCATGAGCGGTGATAGGCTATGACAAACCGATACGTAATTCAGACTGAGAACAGAAAGTCGGACGAAGCCGTAGGAAAAGGTATCGTTGCGATTTTCGCCTTTGTTGCTGCTCTTGCTGCTATCGGCTTTGCGTATAAGACGGTTGTCGGATGGTATGAAGCGGCCGCGACCTGGTTCGCAGACATGACCCAGTACCTTGCGGGCTTTTGGCCATTCTAGGCCTTCTGGCAAGATAAGTTTATCGGCCCTGAGAGCGGAAACTCTCAGGGCCGTTTCATATTCAGGCTGTCTCTGGGTCTGGAACGGTAGCAGCGAAAACGTCCATGATGTTTTTCCGCTTCGTTGGGTTCTTT
>NZ_CP067075.1:0-158599 GCF_020871915.1 Rhizobium sp. AB2/73
GCTGATGTTGATCGTCCTTATCGCACAGTTACTTTTCCCGAACCTTTCGATAGCGGCACCTGAGGCGGGGCAACAACCGCGGCTGGCGTCAATCGAACCCCAGTCGGTTCCAGTAAGCGTTTTCGACAAAAGCGATCTGACGTTTCGTCGGCTTTCACCGGAAGGCCTTTCTCAAACCCGTGTCGCAAATATTGTTCAGGACAATACCGGCTACGTATGGCTGGGAACCTCGTACGGAGTCGACCGGTATGACGGCTATTCGTACAAGGTATTCACCCAGAAGATCGGCGACCCTACGAGCCTCAGCGGTGTTCTGATCTACGCTCTCTTCAAAGACAGTTCAGGGAATCTGTGGGTCGCCACCGATGAAGACTTGAACGTCTTCGATCAAGACTCCGGCAGTTTCCGCCACTATTCCATCGATAGCGATCATCCGACCATCATCAACATTTTTGAGAGTAGTGCGGGGACATTATGGCTTTCCACTAAACAGGGGCTCTATCGGCTCGACGTCGCCAGCGGGAATATCCGTAAATTCCGGCACGATGATCGTAACTCAGAGGGGCTCTCGTCGAGCGACATTAAGTCGACGGGGAGGGACCGCTCCGGCGTGTTTTGGGTCGCTACCGCGAACGGCCTGGAAGCTATGGACGAACAGACAGGCAAGGTATCCAACAGGATACCGCTGTCTCCCGAAGTTTGGTCACAATTCGGATTCTACGAGGATTCTCATGGGCTGTTTTGGATCTACTATGCGTCCGGGAGCGGCCTGGCGCTCTATGATCGCCAAACGAATTCTGTACGCCGACTTGAGATCACGAATGCATCCGGAAATTCCAAGGTAACGGGCGTTATGAACGTCTTGGAAAGCACGAACGGCGATATGTGGATCGCGACCTACGGTTCCGGCCTCCTGCGTTTCAATCGACAGACCTTCACTTTCGATCGTTATACCAACGACCCGAACGACCCGCAAACAATACCTGGGAATC
Organism: Rhizobium sp. AB2/73; assembly: GCF_020871915.1. Classification (NCBI taxonomy): domain Bacteria; kingdom Pseudomonadati; phylum Pseudomonadota; class Alphaproteobacteria; order Hyphomicrobiales; family Rhizobiaceae; genus Rhizobium; species Rhizobium sp. AB2/73. The sequence continues at coordinate 993 of NZ_CP067075.1, forward strand.
GGTTGACCACTCTTTCGGAAGATCGAGAGGGAAATATCTGGGTTGGTTTCGAGGCTTCACCTCCGGCGACGTTCTCTCCGTGGAAACCCGAATTTCGCAAGCTTTGGCCCACCCCGTCGCAGCCGAACAAGTTCGGCGAGTCATTTGTAAACGCGATCTTTGAGGATAAGGACGGCATTGTCTGGCTCGGTGCGAATACAGCTCTAATTCGCCTCAATCCCGCGGACGGGTCGACGCAGCACATCGATCTGCTCGGTCCCGGCACGGAGGTGGATGTTATCTCCATAACTCAGGATGACACAGGCGTGCTATGGCTTGGTACCGTGCACGCCGGATTGATCTCGTTTGATCCGAAAACGGCAAGCGTGAGAATATTTCGTCACGACGAGGCAAATCCGAAATCCATCAGCAACGATGTGGTAACGCGCGTTCTAATCGTCGATTCCGAAACGATGTGGATCACTACCTGGGACGGTCTCGATCGATTAGATGTTCGCACGGGCGAATTCACCGCATTCCGAATGGAGAACGAGAGCGCGAACGCGTTTTTCAACATCACGGCCGACGCGCGTAATAACCTTTGGATCGGGACTGCACTTGGCTTGGTGCGATTTTCGCTGGGGACAAAATCTTTCGAACGGTTTCTTCGCGATCCTGCCGACCCATTCTCGATCTCCAACAACACCATCAACAGTACCTTCACAGATAAGAGCGGCAGGCTTTGGGTAGGCACCCAGAATGGATTGAACCACTCCGAAACCGAAGGGAAGTTTAACGCAATTTTCGAACAGGATGGTTTGCCGGGGAACGCGATCAGCTGCATTCTTGAGGATGAGAATGGCGAGCTGTGGGTGAGCACCAATCAGGGTATCGGCAAGATTGATCCCTCTGGAGACGATACCCAAAGGTTTCTGACATCAGACGGCTTGCCTGGCGAAGATATGACCGGATGGAACGCGTGCTATCGGTCGCCTCGCGGAACGCTCTATTTTGCCGGCTACGCTGGAGCGGTCATGTCCAACATCGACGCGCCGGGGCGCGGAAGTCTCAAGCCGCCGGTAGTGTTCACGAGCGTGGAAGTCGACGGGCAAACGCTGCAAACCAATAGCGCGACAAAGCATCTGGATATACCCCACCGTTCCAGCATCAGCGTCAGTTTCGCAGCCCTTTCGTATCGTGCGCCGTCAGCAACCCGCTACCGTTACAAGCTTCACGGGCTGGATGAAGACTGGCACCTCACCGCGAGCGAGACGAGATCACTGAGTTTCGCTTACCTTCCCGCGGGAACATACAATCTAGAAGTCCAGGCAGCCCTTATGGGTAACGAGTGGGGACAGGTCGGCGCGACGTTGTCGATCGTCGTACTTCCGCCGTGGTGGATGACTTGGTGGTTCCTGACGTTGGTTGCGTCCATTTCCCTGCTCACTTTTTGGTATGCATGGAAGTTTCGCGTGAGAAAAATCTCGTCTCAATACGAAATCCGACTAGAGGAGCGTTTGAGCGAGCGAAACCGCGTGGCGCGCGAGCTTCACGACACGCTTTTGCAAACGTTCCAAGGCCTCATATTTCGGCTGCAGGCTGTCCGCCAGCTCATCGCTATACGGCCCGACGAAGCGACGTCTACGTTGGACGCTCTGCTTGATCGCGGTGACCTGGCGCTGATCGAGAGCCGCCAAGCGATACAAAGTTTGCGGGATCCACGCGGACGGTTTTCGAACTTCCTGTCCGCTGTGCGAGCCGAGGCAGAGGATTTGAGCGCCAGCCAAGAAGAATCGACGCGCCCGAAGTTCACCATTTTTGCGAAAGGTACGATGCCGGCGCTGCCTCTACCTGCACAAGACGCCCTCTTCATGATTGCTTGCGAAGCAATGAGGAATGCGTTCCGCCATGCTCATGCGAGCAAGATCGACTTCACTTTCGAATGTACGGCCAAAGGTATCTTCCTTTCGGTTTCGGACGACGGAAAAGGGATCGCGCCTGGGAGCCAAGGCAAACACAACCACTTCGGTATAAAGGGCATGAAAGAACGGGCTCGGGCGGTGGGCATCACGCTTACTTTGGAGACATCCGACAGCGGGACCACTCTAAGAGCAAAATATTCGGTTCGTTTATGGCGAAAAGTCTTGCGCTGGGCGATGTTGCCACACCGCAGGCTCGGCTAAGAAGTCTTTATGAGGAAGTTGAAGCACGCCCGGATGTCGGGAATTGTCTACATGGACCTGCGTCGCATCAAGACTTCAAGCTGCTCGACACACTCGCACAGCCGCGTTGATGTCCGGACTGCCGCGTCGACGTTGGGACTTTCTCTATCAAGCCAGCGTAGGTTTGTCCTGAGACCGAGCTTTAGGATATACAAGGTTTCCGCGATGTCTTGTGGCTCGGTGCGAGCTGCTTGTTCGCCGGAGAGTGATTCGCCCCCCATGTCGATGGCGAGAGAAACGGCTTCCGTACCAGTCAAGCTGATCTTGGACGATTCCATAAACGTCTCCTTCCGATACCGCGGTGCTCTGGCCCGCCGCATGGGCTTGATCCTTGGGGAATTATCGGTGATGAGGGCGTATTGTATACCCTCGAAAGAGGGGGGAGACCGCAAAAGTCGAATTCACCCTCCTTCGAGGGTGGACAGATCTGATGACAAGTCTACGGTGCCGGCGAACGGTGGCGGACGCGCAACTTTGTTCGCTGAACGATTGGTCGGTGGTCGCTCAAAATCGTGTCATTCCGTTCTTGTTCGGTAGGAGCTCAATGATGAGTAGGGAAGGCGGAGTTGAATAGTGGAACCCCTATACGGGTCATGACCGCCGACGATCACCTGTTGATCCGTGAAGGTCTAGCCGCGTTGATCGGAGCACATCCCGATATCGAGATAGTCGGAGAAGCTGCCGATGGTGATGAGGCCATACGCAAATTCGAAGAACTGCAGCCCGACGTTCTTCTGCTCGACCTGCAGATGCCCAAGCGCCACGGGATCGATGTTATCGGAGATATAAAAAGTCGTTTTCCGGCAGCGCGCATAATCGTCCTGACGACCTATGATCTGGAGCAGATCGCGAGCAGGGCGCTGAGCGCCGGTGCTCAGGCCTACCTGTTGAAGACTTCCGTTCGCCGCGAGTTGATCAATACGATTCGTTCCGTCGTTACGGGGAGGAGGCATGTCGCCCCCGAGGTGGCGACCACCCTAGCAAATCATGCGGACGACGAGCCCTTGACTCCGCGCGAGGTCGCAGTTCTTTCTTTGGTGGCCGAAGGAAATTCAAATCGTGAAATTGGATCCGTACTGTTGATCGCGGAGGAGACGGTTAAAGGACACATCAAGAGCATTTTGAGCAAATTGGCGGCAAACGACCGTGCTCATGCGGTCGCAATAGGACTAAAAAGGGGCATTATCGGCCACTAAGGAGTTGTGCCTCCGACAAAAGAAGATAATACTTTGGCTCTAAGTGTACCATCCACCCTTGCCCCCACGGGAGGCGATAGCGGACGGCAACCCGGGAACCATCGCTTCGATAGAATGATAAATTGAAAAACGTCCCCGTCGCGATTGTTGAAGACGATCCTGCTGTACGAAAGGCCTATTGCGATCTTTTCGCGTCGTACGATTGTGAAACAGTCCTTTTCGAAAGCGCGGAATTGTTTCTGGAATACCTTGAATCGGCAGATGTAGTCTGCGTCGTCTTGGACCAGCGCCTGCCTGGCATGAGCGGTCTTGAACTCCAGGCGAGGATAAGCGCCGCGCGAAACGATATCAAAACAATCTTCATCACGTCGCAGGATGACGAAATGACGAAGCGGCGGGCGATTGAAGGCGGCGCATCTGCCTTCATCAGCAAGGCCGCCGACGTTGACGAGATAGTAAGATCTGTTTTCCGTCTGGCTGGCCGCAGCGTGTGACTCGGTCCAGCTTCCACAAACTGCTCAAGTTTGACAAATGAAGCTTCTCACAATGACGTTGCGGCGTCACCAACGTCAGTCGCCCATGGAAGTACAACTGAGAAGATAGCGCCGCCCGCATCACCGTTGCGACAAAAAATCCGTCCGCCGATGGCCTCGACCGTTGCGCGGCTGATCTGGAGCCCGAAGCCCATTCCGCTCGCGCGAGTGGTGAAAAATGGTTCGAATACTCTTCCGAGATTCTCTGCTGGGATTCCTGGGCCGGAATCCGATATTTCAACCAAGACTGGCCTTTCATGCGGCTCGACGCCAACAATCGCAGTTACCGTCCGTCTGCCATTGACCTCGGCGACCGCATCGAGGGCGTTTAGAAGCAAGTTCACGAAGACCTGCTGAAGCTCGCCGCGATCAGCGAAGACGCGGGGAATTTCTTGAGGTGCTTCGACATGCATTTCGATGGTCTGGCGGCTGGCATCCATCTCAAGCAAGCGAGTCGCCTCCCGCAGGACAACGGCGACATCGACCGCCTCGGCTATGCGATGGTGCTGCCGGATTCGCTCGCGCGTATGCGTTGTAATCTCAATCAGTCTCTGGGCTGTGATTAGGCATGGAATAAGGACCCCGCATTTGGGGTGATCGGCGTCCAAACGGGACCCCCATCTGCGATGGGGTTACAACAGCCTCCGGTTTCATCGGAGGCTTTTTATTTGGATGCTTGTTGTGGAGACAATTCTAAAGATACGTCGACTTTCCCGTGTGCAGGGCAAGTCGATCAAGGCGATCTGCCGGGAGCTTGGCATATCGCGGAAAGTGGTGCGGAAGGTTCTGCGCAGCGATGAGACGGAGTTCAAATATGAGCGGACCCGTCAACCTCAGCCGAAGCTCGGGCCCTGGCGCGATCAGCTCGATGGAATGCTGCTCGCCAATGAGGCCAAATCCTCTCGCGAACGGCTGACACTGATCCGGATATTCGAGGACTTGCGCGACCTCGGCTACGAGGGCGGTTACGACACAGTCCGGCGCTACGCCCGAACCTGGGCGAAGGAACGCGGCTCCGTAACGGCGGAAGCCTACGTGCCGCTCTATTATGCGCCGGGCGAGGCTTACCAGTTTGACTGGAGCCACGAGATCGTCGTGCTGAACGGCGTGACGACGACGGTGAAGGTGGCGCATGTCCGGCTCTGCCACAGCCGGATGATGTATGTGAGAGCCTATCCGCGCGAGACGCAGGAGATGGTCTTCGATGCCCATGACCGGGCGTTCGCGTTCTTCGGCGGGGCCTGCACGCGCGGCATCTACGATAACATGAAGACCGCGGTGGAGACGGTCTTCGTCGGCAAGGAACGGCAGTACAATCGCCGCTTCCTGCAGATGTGCAGCCATTACCTGATCGAGCCGGTGGCCTGCACGCCTGCGTCGGGGTGGGAGAAGGGCCAGGTCGAGAACCAGGTCAATCTGGTGCGGGAACGCTTCTTCACGCCGCGGCTACGCTTCAAATCCTACGATGAGCTGAATGGCTGGTTACTGGACAAGTGCATCAGCTATGCCCGCGCCCACAAGCATGTCGATCAAACGGAGCGCACGATCTGGGAGGTGTTCGATGGGGAACGGCCGCACCTGGTCGGCTATCCCGGCAAGTTCGACGGCTTCCACGCAGTGCAGGCCTCGATCGGCAAGACCTGCCTCGTGCGTTTCGACAACAACAAATACTCGGTGCTGTCCACGGCAGTCGGCCGCCCGGCCGAGATACATGCCTATGCCGATCGCATCGTCATCCGGCAGGATGGCGTGGAGATCGGCCAACACGATCGCTGCTTCGGCCGTGGCGAGACGATCTATAATCCGTGGCATTACGTGCCGGTCCTGACCCGCAAACCGGGAGCGCTGCGCAACGGTGCGCCATTCCACGACTGGGTTTTGCCCGCCGCCATGGAGAAGGTGCGCCGCCGGCTGAAGGCCATGCATGACGGCGACCGGCAGATGGTGTCGATCCTCGAATGTGTGGGCCTGGACGGACTCCCCGCCGTCGAAGCGGCCTGCCAGGAGGCGCTCGATCAGGGCGTATTCTCGGCTGCCGTCATCATCAACATCCTGGCCCGCAAGCGTGATCCGCAGCCGGCCGCCATCCTTTCCATTCCCGACGTGCTTCGCCTGACCCACGAGCCTCTGGCCGATTGCGCCCGTTACGACAGCCTTAGGAGGGCAAGCTGATATGGAACGATCCCAAATCCTTGACATGATGGGCACGCTGAAGCTGTTCGGCATGCGCAGCGCCTATGACGAGATCATGGCCTCCGGCATCAAGCGGCAGCACGAACCGCCACGCATCGTCGGCGACCTACTTCAGTCGGAGATCGCCGAGAAGCAGGCGCGCTCCATCAAATACCAGATCACCGTCGCCAAGCTGCCGCTGGCCAAGGACATCGACGACTTCGACTTCACCGACACGCCGGTCAACGAAGGGCTCGTGCGCCAGCTTGCGACAGGAGCCTTCCTCGCCGAGCAGCACAATATCGTTCTGGTCGGCGGAACCGGCACGGGGAAGTCCCATTTGTCCATCGCGCTCGCACGCGCCCTAATCCGCAACGGCGCACGCGGCCGCTTCTTCAACGTCGTCGACCTCGTCAATCGGCTCGAGACGGAGGCACGTAGCGGAAAGCAGGGGCGGCTGGCCGACTTCATCACCAGGCTCGACTTCGTCATCATGGACGAACTCGGCTACCTCCCATTCGCTCAGGCCGGCGGCCAGCTCCTCTTCCATCTGATCAGCAGGCTCTACGAGCGGACCTCGATCATCGTCACGACGAACCTGGCGTTCGGCGAGTGGCCGGCCGTCTTCGGCGACGCCAAGATGACCGCCGCCCTCCTCGACAGGCTAACCCACCATTGCGAAATCGTTGAGACCGGGAATGAATCCTGGCGCTTCAAAAACCGCTCTCAAAGCTAAAGCCGAAAAGACAAACAACCCGCGCCCGCAGGCCCCTGCGCTAAATGGAGAGCTCCGGGCCTACGCGCGCTGACCCGATGCAACCAGAGGCAGGGGTCCCTTTTGGGAGCCGATAAGGGGTCCCGTTACGATGCCGATTGACACTGGGCATTTCCGCGCACGCGTTCCAGTGCTTTCAGCGCTTTCTGACCGCTAGGCTGACGTGGATCGACCATTCGTATTGCGGTACCAACATCAATAGACAATGCGGTGAGCGGCTGGCTGATATCGTGGAGGACAGCAATTGACAGGGCACCGGTGACGGCTGCGCGGTTCGCACGGACAAGTTCCCTTCGCGCTTCGATGATCGCCTTTTTTGTTTCGTCACGCTGGGGAACATTCGCGATGATCACAAGGGATCGCCCATCGGCCTGTATCTTCACCTCGTATGTCAATTGTTCGGGGGGGCGTTCTTCCTCGCGATGCTGATCGTCCCTCTTGCTTCGTTCCTGCCGGAAAAGATTGCTTCGATAATAGTGAGTACAATGGAATACGCGGGACCGTTTGGTTCATCTTTCAGCGAAAGGTCAAAATCGGACCTGTCGCGATATCCCAACAGCGTTCTGGCCTTTTCATCAAGTTCCAGTGTCTCTATCTGATGACGTCGTTCGGTGAGAATATAATGGTAGTTATAGAGATTGGGCTGCCCCTTAGAGTCAGAGAACCTTTCAAGCATGCTATCGACGGAGCCAACGTACAGTTCAAGGATGCCGATGCTCTTGTCTTCGAAAAGCATCTGAAGTCGCCATTCCAGATTTTCGAGCTGGCTTGTCCGCTTGTCGATCACGTCCTGGAGCTCGGAATTCAGGCGTTCGATCGTCTGTCGAGCGACGATTTCTGCGTTCACATCGACGAGTCCGCCGTACCATCGCGCGACCTCTCCGGTTTCGGACCTTATGGAGCGACCGACTGACTGCATCCAATGATACGTCCCGTCACGAAAGCGAAAACGACCGTAAGCGCGGAAATCAGTGGCTTCGCTGTCTATGGCCTGACGCCATGTCTCGTACATCTTACCTCTGTCGTCGGGATGTACAGGCGAAGCCCAAGACTGGTCTTCGATAGCAGTGGCGATAGGAATGCCGAACACCTCGGCATAGCGGGCGTTCAAGAAGTCGCAGTAACCGTCGGCGCGGGTTCCCCATAAGACTTGAGGGACCGAGTCCGCAAACGCTTTTAGGTCCTGGAGTGATCGAGAAAGCTCTTCGCGGTTGCTCGCGAATGTCGAGCTTTCCAGTTTAATTCGGCCCACGACCGCTATGATGGCGAGGTCAGCAGCAAGGCGAAGTCCATGGAACTGCCCGGTTGTCGTCAGCTGCAAAACATGAGCTGAGGCTGCAGAAGCCACACAAAGTATTGCCCACGTTATGGCTATTCGTTTGCATCGGTTCGCGGTTCCCAACATAGCAAAACCGGCATACAAGGCGGGCAGGACCTGGGAGTTGTCGGCAGTATCGAGGAACCAGAGGCATCCCACAACAAGAATGGCTCCGAACCCGAAGACCGCCGCATCGTGCGGTCGACAAACGTTGCCAGTAGGCATGACAATAGTCCTCGTCCGGCTTTTTGCCCGTTGATCGACATGGGAACCCATACTGTCGCTTCCCGCGAGATCACGCGACCTTTTCGTGCTGCCGAGACGCGTATTTTGCTCTGCAGATGGATCCGTTATTGTATCTTCCTGCTACGAATTCCTGGAATGCCTCTCTAGGCTCCTGGCAAAATCAATGATCGTTTTGGCAACATTCGATGGGTGACTTAGGGGCAACATGTGCCCGCCATTCACCTCCACCGTCGTCGCCCCGATTTTGTTTCCGAGAATCCGCTGAGTGGACGGGCTGAACAGATGGTCCTGTTTAGCCACCAAATACCGGCTTTCTACGTGCCGCCACGCAGGGTCGCAAATCTTCGCTTCGAATATTTCGATGTGAATGGGACGTTGTGTCGCATACAATACGTCTAGTGTTTCCGCGTCCAAATCTTGCCCGATCGCTAATTCAAAATTGTCCCGATCCGCCGCCCACACATAGCCAGCGCTGTCGATAACCGTTTTCACGGTCACTTCGCTCGGATAGGCAGTCATTAGACTGGAGAGCGTTTGGCTTTCCTCCGGAGCGGACGCGGCCACATAAACAAGACCTCGAATATCGAGAGCGGACGGGTCTAAGGCCGAGATGACCGCTCCCCCATACGAGTGACCGGCCACCAAATTGTGACCAAGAGCAGTCGCCGCGCGCTCGACTGTCTCGACGTCGTCCTCAAAGGATCTCATGTCCAATTGGACGGCCTGAACTCCCAAACCTGCCTGAAGCAGTTCCGGAATTACAAGCCTCCAACACGAGGCATCGGCCCAACTTCCGTGAACAAGGAGAACGTTTGCTTTATCCAGCATCGCAAGTACCTCAGGGGTCACCTAAATAGAAACCAATTAGTATAGCTTGCGTCATCGAAACGACCGGCGCTACACCTCGGATTCGCTTGTTTCCGGAAGCAATGCGATTTCGAAAGGTATCGGGTTGCGCATCGTGTTCGCTACAGGCGAGTAGTAATTCGCACGCTGCACGATCTCGTCCAGAACTTCGCGAGGGGCATCGCCCTCGATATCGACCTTGATGCGAATAACCTGGAATCCCATTTCGGAGGGCTCCCGTGATGCGCCGCCGGCACCCCAAGCGGCGGTATTTCCTATGTCCGCTTCGAGATGGATCTCCAAGCGTGTCAGTTCCACGTTCTTCCAAGCTGCGATCGCGACTATTCCAACGGCGATGCACCCTCCCAGACCGGAGAGCACAATTTCCCCGGGGGCGGGCGCGGTGTTCTGCCCCATCAAGTGAAGCGGTTCGTCAACGATAACGGGCCGGTGCTCGCCGACATAGCTCAGGGAGCGAAATTGCCCTTCGCAAACAGTTCGAACCACGTTGATGCCCCGCCTTTCTGGGTTGGCTCTTCCGCGCTCTGCAAAGGCGATCAACCCCTCTCTGTCGATAGGTCGTAGGCGGGTTTTCATCGTCCGACTGGTATCATCCTGAGACATCTTTGATCCTAACTATTGAAATAGCGTCACGAGCGATGTGGAGCGAGCATCCGCTGCGAATACGTCCGATCTGTTCGAACGCTTATCCGAGTGTCAGCCCGATCGAAGCGTTATCGGCTGGCGATCCCAGCCGATAGCCGTATTTTTGGGACGCTTGCACAAGTGCCGCCATGTCGGCCGCGGAAGGAATTCCGGCGTCCAAGGGGCGTGCGATCGTCTCGAAGAACATCCGCATTTTCTCGGTGGTGATCAGCACCAGATGCGTGTCCTGCGTGGATGAATTACGCCATGCATGCATTTTGTCCGGTGCGATGTCGATCAACTCCCCGGCACAAAGCTCCTGCCAGGCCCCATTGACGTAAGCTTCTGCTTTTCCGGAGACGACGTAGAACGCTTCCCTATCCTCGTGACTGTGCAGCGGCACAAACACGCCGGGAGCAAGCCGTGCCTCGAGGACGCTGAATTCGGAAGGAGATTGTTGAGAAGCGCTCAGCAACCTGACTTTTGGGCCCACGACATCGAACCATGCGCCATTTGCCGTCCATTCTTTATACATTATCATTTTCCTGTTTTCCGGAAAACCCTGCCTACCGATTGCGGCTGGATTGGCAATGTGCGACCTTCGAATAGCCTGTTCAGCAAATTGTACAGATCCGTCAATAGAACGTCGCAGCTCTTGGTCGTTCAAAACCGGATCGGCTTCTCAGCCAGCCTACGCAGAGGCCGACCAGAGCCCAGCTCATCAGGCTGACAACCAGCGTATGAAGCACGAATTCACGGTAAAGCTCTCTGGGTACCGGTGTGGCCACCTTCGGAGCGACTGGAGCACCTAAGGCAAATGGGAGAAAAACGAAAAGGAGGCCCACCGCATAAGCTTCCATTCTCTTGAATCGCACCGAGATGACTATTGCGGCAGCCGCGCTAGCTGCTGTACCCAACCACCAGAGTTGCCGCGCTTCCAACGCTGCTGCAGGCATGCCGGGGAGCTCGGGTGGCAGACCGAGCGCGGGCAAGAGGCTGAACACCACAAAGCCTGCGAGGCCGCCGACGAATCCGGACCGCCAATCGTTCATCATTCCGAGCATATCCGCTGAAACGGTGAGTAGCAGTGCAAAACCGATATATGCAAGCAGCGTTGCTATCAGTGTGAGCAAATCGCGAGCCTCTGCGGGCGCTTCGTGCTCGTGATCGTGTTGCTCGGATGAAGAAGTGAGGGCCTCTGCCTTGTGATCTGCCTCGCGTTCGAAGACTTCGGCTTTCAAGATCAAGGGAACGGTCAATGTGATGTTCGCTGCCGACGAAAGGATTCCACCCGCCAGCCCTGCGAGGAGCGCGGTCAAGAACAGGCTCCGAAAGTAATTCATCTTAGCCGCCTCTCAGTGGCACGGAAAGCTGAGCATATGGCGCACATCGTGTGCAGCATCGTGGATGGTCGGCGAGCCGAGGAAGCCAACTCCTCCGACTAAGACCATCCCTAATATTGCAAAGGCAAATAGCGACACAACCCTGGAGGGGTTCGCTGTCGCAGCGGATCGGGTATCGGTACGTGCACTCATTGTTCTGTCTCCTTCTTGGATGGATGCTTGGATCGATCGACAACCGCCACATGTGCGGCAGTTTCCAAAGCCTGTGACATCTTTTCGATGATGCCTCGCTGTTCAATGCCGTGACGACGTGCGAGGAACGAGGGCAGGTCATACGCAAACCAGTGGCGGTCATCTGCCGTCCATGCCAACGCTTTCAGCGGCAAGTCGATTCCGACGGATGGATTTTCCTGCAAAAGCAGGCTTCCGACCCGGGGATTGCCGAAAACTAGAAGCATTGTGCTCTCAAGCTTCAGCCCTACATTTGCGGCGTCGATCGAGAAGTCTATTTTGGCGAAAATCTTCATACCCATCGATTTGACGATAGCCTCGAACTGTTCGATCGCCTCGGCTGGCGGTAGCGTCGTTGGGTAAATGGACATTCCTTCAGGCTGCATCATGGGGCTTTCCTCCATTGGCAACCCGGGTATCCGACACCATGCTTTGGCCGGCAAATGCTATGCGTGTGGCGATCATGGCGACGAGCATCCCAACCAGTTGCGCAACAACAAACGCCGCGGCCGTCTTCGTGGAAAGTGCAACCGGCCCGACGGCCACCGCGGCGGCGATTGTCACGGCGGGGTTTGCGTAAGAGGTCGATGGCGTTGCCAGAATAGCTGCGGTCAACCAAGCCCCAACGGCAAACGGGCCGGTCTCCCATTTGCTACTGCGGATGCAGCCGATCACCACGATCATCAGTCCAGCCGATGCGACGATCTCGCTCAAGATCGTACCTGGGCTGGCGAGTCCGATATGCGCCGGGTTGGGCAGCTCACCAAACATCAACCCGCAAATCTTTGCTCCCAGGACCGCGCCCATCGTCTGTCCGACCACATAAGCGATGGTACAGTCGCCATGCCGCTCGCCGCGAAGCCACTGCGCCGACGTGATCAACGGATTGAAATGCCCACCGGAAACTTTCCCCAGTGAGACAATAAGGCCGACCAATGCGCCGGCAATCGAAACCGAGATAGCGAAGCCGGCAACAACCGGCTCCGATCCGAGGTGTTTTTGTACAGCCAGCCCGGAACCAACCATGCCAATCGCAAGCAGGCACGTTCCAAGAAATTCGACGAATGCCCTACGATACAACGGGCACGACGGATCGTGTTCGAAGAAGCATCGCTGACCGGTGGCCACCTGGTCAGCCATTCGGATATTCCATCCGCGCGGCATCGGTCGCTGCACGAGCCTCCACGGCCGCCATCCGAGCAGCCAGCTCGCCGGGCGTCAGAATGCCTTTCTGGAACAGGATGTTGGAAAAAGCGACGATCCACCGCTCGTAGTAGGTGAGCTTTGCCACCATTTCCGATCCGAGGGCTTCGACACCGCGACGCTTCTCTTCAGTATTGATGATCTTACGGAAATCGAGAACATCCGCGAGTGCATGACAACGCTTTTCCCAAGGGAGCAACTCGTGCTCCACGCGTTCAATCTTTCCGCCATCGATGCCGCCGATGTCGTTCGAGAGTCTTTTTACAAGTGTTTCAGTACCCATCATGCTGCCCTCTTGTATTCAACGGGGACGACACCGATCATCGCATCGCGAGTAACCAGGTCTGCTAGTTGCTCTTCGGAAAGATGTTCTGTGCCCTCGGGCCGCATCGGCAGCACGAGATAGCGAACCATGGCCGTCGAGTCGCTGACTCGAATTTCGACGTCATCAGGGATTGTCGTACCAAACTCCCGCAGAACCGCTCGCGGCTCGTGCACGGCACGCGACCTATAGGGCTTCAGCTTGTACCAATCCGGCGGCAAACCGAGAACCGGACGCGGATAGCAGGAGCACAGCGTGCAGACGATCAAGTTGTGGACGTCTTTCGTGTTTTCCAGAACGATCAACTGGGTGTCATCGTAGAAAGAAATGCCCAGTTCCTCGCAACCTTTGCGGCCGTCCTGAAGCAGGCGTTGTTTGAAGTTTTCGTCCGTCCAGGCACGAGCGACGATCTTCGCGCCGAGCGCGGGGGTACGTGAATCCAGGACCTCGATTTGACGCCGGATCTCGTCCGCGCCAAAGAGTTTTCGATCGATCAGCAATTCTCGGATCGCCGTTTCCATTACCTCGTAATAGCCGGGCTGTTCCGTAATCGCGATTTCCGCATGCGGATGATCGTGATCATGGTCATGGGCGTGCCTTTCGGGGGCGTGGTCATGATCCTCATGCATTTTCAGATCCTTTCAAGCCAATTCTGGAATATCTCAATTCGGAGTCCGTCGTTCGCCGAACCCTGGTAGTCCGGCCAGATTTCGGACATCGGTATGGCGACGCGGTAGTAGTAGCCCTTGGAGCCGGCGTTCCTGCCGTAAGCTTCCTCTTCGTTATCGACCGCCATCGTGGTGATTACCTTCTCGATCACTCCGGCCTTGCCGCGCAGATAGGTGGGAAGGCGATAATGACCGACGGGCTCGCGAGTCGAGGTTTTAATCTTGTCGCCCTCGGCGAAGCTCGGGAATTCTCCGAGTGCCGGGACAACCGTCTCTGCGATTGAAAGTGCAGACATTGGGAAGCTCCTTCGTTTGGCTCGCTTAGCATTGCCACCGGAGCTCCCGATTTATTGTAATATCCGCTCTCGAATCGGGGGCGAATTGGGATTCGGCCCCTTGAAACAACTCTCGGCATTCATTTGCCAGCGCGAATCTCGTTACGGCCGATTCGACATCAACGATCGAGGGTGTCTTTCCGCGGCCCGGTCGAGTTGATGCGAATTTGCAGTTCTGTGACAGCGTCTTCGAGTTGCGGATGTACCGCGAATATCAACATCCTCCGCCGTAGCAAACCTTCACCTTCAGTTTGGTGGACCTTGTTCCTAGGTATGCGGCAAACCAATCCCGAGTATCGAAAGCAGATACCACTGTCCAACTGTCCCTCGTGCAGGACGCGACATACCCTGCGTTCCTGTTCCAACGAAGAGGATATCGACATGGCTAAACGCACCAAACTCAAAGAAGCCATCCTCGCAGCACCGAAATTGGGGGCTCGCGCATCTATTGTTATCGCACTGGGGGCAAGCTTGATGGTGTCCGTCGCGGAGGCCGCGGACACCTGCTCGACGCTGAAGACGGAATTGAGCAGCAACGGAACATACATCCATCACTTCAGCGATCCCGCGCGTCCCTCCATCGACCTTTATGAGCGTTATGTCAGTTCCTCATTGCAGTGCAATGCTAACGAGCAGGCTCACCTGTTTCCCGTAACAATGGTTGCGGGATGTGAGCTTCCAAGGTGCATGGCCGTTGGTGCCCAAGGGCATCACTGAGCCTTGGGAGGAGCCGCTGGCGGCTCCGCCTAAAGCTTGTCTCGTTTAATTGCCCTCATAGCCTGCAGCTTTGAAGTAGTTTCTGCATTCGGCGACGGAGAAGAGATCAATCAATGATTTCGCCGAGAGCATTGGCGATTGCCTCGAAGCTACGGGCGGCGCGCTTTCGCAAGAGCGCTTTCAATTTTGCAAAGGCCATTTCAATCGGATTCAGGTCTGGCGAATATGGCGGTAGAAACAGCAGCCAGGCTCCCTTTGCCTTGACCAGTTCCTCGGCTCGAGGGCTCTTGTGGAAGGCGACGTTGTCGAGGATGACGACATCGCCCGTCGTCAGCGTCGGAGCGAATTGGGTCTCGATCCAGGTTTCAAAGATGCGCCTTTTCATCGGTCTGTCGACAATCCAGGGTGCGACCATTCCCAAAATCGAAGGCCAGCGATGAAGGTTTGCGATGTCCAGGAACCGAATGGTGCGCGCGACAACGCGCACTCGCAAATCCATCGATAAAGCGTCAACGTGTATGGACGCCCCCGGGTTAGCAAGCATTTTCTGACGTTTGTCGAAGGGACGGAGCGGTTGAGTTCCTACGTGTATCCGGCCTCATAATTCGGCCATTTACACCGCGGGCCCTCATGGCGAGTTCGTGGATCGGGTCCAAATCGGCGGATTGCGCTCGATGTCGTTCCGTTGACAACTGGTTTTCCCGCTCCGGTCCTGTTCCGCTTTTTCCCATGACCTCCAACCAGATCTGCCGCTCCCCACCCGGTGAGACTATCAGCCTCTTTCCGGGATTGCGTAAGCACCGCCGCAGGCAATCAGTGCCCAGGTGATCCGATGCAGCGGATTTTTGCAGCACGGGCAGAGTTTCTGATCCTCAGGCAGGTCGTATTCGACGCGCTCGCGTGGCAGATCGGCCGGCAGAGGCCGACGACCGCGCTTGCGGCCCTCAGGCTTTCCGAGCTCCGGCAGGCCCGTGTCGGGAAGATCGGCGGTGTCGAGGCCGGTTAAGTCGGCGTCCAGATCTCCATCGACGTCAGGGGTGTTGTCGGCGTCCTGTTCGGCCTCGTTGAACAGCCGGTCCATATGCTGTTCGCTGCTGGGCCCAAAGCGGTGCTGCTGCGCCAGCCGCAATTCTTCCTCCAGCTTGCTGACGCGCGCCTTCAACGCGGCAATCTCGGCCGCGTTTGCCGCAAGCTGTGCCAGCAGGCTTCGACGCTTGGATGGTTCGTGCTGTTCATTCCAGTTTTGAATCGGAACACCCTGGCAACGTCAACGATTTTTTGGCCGCACCTATCCCGGCGATCGTTCAGGCAGCAGAGGCGTATCAAAGTTCTGCGGTACCTGTGCCCCAGCACTGGCATACTGCCGCAGCGGGTGAGGGGACACGGCTTCGATGTCGATGCCGTCGAGCAGCCAATGTAGCTGTTCCGTCGTCAGATGCGCTACCGCCTCCCGACGGTTCGGCCAGTAAAACCGATCCTCTTCATAGGTGAACCAAATTGAGCGTTTACCCTTCAAGGTCAATAACCCTTGCCTCAACCAGCCCGCAGAGTTCAAGTAAATGGTGCCAGTCACGTCCATTGCGAGCCAAACGCGACGCATCCAGGCACAGAACGGCGCCGACATTGCCGGCACATAGCCCGGCGATGAGTTTATCAAATCCTGGGCGAGCGACCGTTCCGCTTGCGGAACGGCCAAGGTCATCATCGATAACTTCAACGTCTCGGAATCCGCGCCGGCGGGCTTCATCGACCAGCTCATACTGTCGCCGCTGGCTCTCAAGATTGTGCTGGACCTGGGCTTGCGACGATTGGCGAACATAAACCACAGCCTTGCGCTTCAATATTGAAGGCGGCAAAATATCGACATCAGTCATTGCCGTTCTCCCCCGTTCTTGCGCCGGCGGCTTCCATGAGAAGCCGCGCCAACCTTATGGTGACCGCGCTTCGTTCGGTGGCCTTGATCCCATTCAGCTCGGGCGGGTCCAGTAGAATGCAGAGCTGGCGCGGCGGGCGGGGTGTTAAGATCAGGTCGAATGACTTCCTCATGACGATCCTCCTCGACGACGGTGCTGTCGTCTGAGAAACTTCGCCTGAGTCTGTGCCTCTCAAGCAAGAGACATAGATCCGCAAGACCCTCGATTTTTCCGTAGGGCTGTCCGATCTGCATTGCTGAACAAATTATCGGATCGAAGATCCAGGCCGGAAAGCAAAGCGCCACCCCAGGCTCTACTTCACCGACGACCGTCTCCATCCCACGCCGAGTCTCATCGTAAAGCCGCCGCACGCAACGCCCGTAAAGCGCGTGCCAGCGATAATGGACTATGAGCTCTTGCTCGATATGGGCAGAATGTCCACCCGACCTGCACCGGACGCAACAGCTGGCTGTTCAGCGACACGCCCGCCGGCGCCAAAGCAAGCGCCATCGTCTATAGCCTTGTCCTGACCTGCCGCGCCTGCGGCATCGATCCCTACGTCTGGCTCCGCCACGTGCTCACGGAGCTCCAACAGCGCGATCGCGAAGCCGACATCAACGACCTGCTGCCCTTCAACTTCGCCAAAGCTCAGGCCAAAGCTTGAGCCGATAGCTACGCAAGGATTGCGTCCGCAACGCCTATGGTGGACGCAACCGCAATCAATCCCTTCTACTTCAATAGGAATCGAAAATCGCGCTTACGACGAAGTTGCTCGCGGTCTAATGTGGCATTGACTTTTGTGACCACCTGGAGGCACGAACAGGCGCCCCGTCCCGGACTAATTCATCCCACGCAGGCTACACGGGTGAGAAAAAATGGGAAGGCGCTGCAGGAGACGATTCTGGCATGCGCGGCTTCGATCGTCTCGCCCATCGAGGCGGCCGCATACAATGCATTGCAGACCTCGACCAGCGCTGTCACATGAGTCTCCATCGAATTATTCGACGAACTCACGTTAAGCGGAAGGCCTTAACCAATCGCGCTATCCACGGACTCGGACAGGCAAGCCTGTGAAATATAACGAACTAGTTGATTGACGGCCCCCCCTTCATCAAACGCCTTGATATACCAGCTCGGTAAATAGCGCCGGTGTTATGACAAACTGTCCCCATTTGCGATCGAATTTCTTAGTCGGTTGCGCGGCGACGGTCTCACCCAACGACATGCCTTGTTGCTTGAGTTTGGATACGTTCTCTCTGATCGCAACGAGCATATCGTAGAACTCCTTCAGCTCGGTCTTTTTGCTGATCGGGCTTCCATGACCGGGGACGATTACCGTGTCTTTCTCGGCGAGTTGCAGGTTTTTCGCGCAAGCGGTGATAGTCCCGTCGATGCTGCCGCCGGTCGAGTAGTCGATAAACGGGTAGATACCGTTCCAATAGGTATCCCCCACATGCAGGATGTTCTGATCTACAAAATGAACGCCGATATCGCTGTCAGTGTGGGCTGGCTCGTAGCAAATGAGGTCCAGCTTGCAGCCGGCAAGAGTGACCGATTTATCGGCGTCGAAGGTTTCGCCGGGGATCGCGCCTGCCGGCGAAGGCGGGAAGGTAAAATCCCAATCGACAACCCGCTGCGCTTCCATGAGATGCTTCTTCGTGTTGACGTGGGCCACGATAGACGCGCCCTCCGAATGGAGCCATTCATTTCCGTCGGCATGGTCGAAGTGCCAGTGCGTGTTGACTAGGTTCGCAATCGGCTGAGGGCCGAGCGCCGCTAACGCCTTTTCAATCCGCGGCCTTGTAGCGGTAATGCCGGCGTCGATCAGCAGTTTTCCGTCGGGGCCGGCGTGTACGGCGATATTCCCGCCGGAACCTTCCAAAATGGACACGTTTCCTCGAAGCTTATGTGTTGTGATATTCGCCTTCGCGGCAGCATCCCTGATCATGCCAACTAGGCGATGAGCCTCGGCATAAGCTTGGGGAGGGGAGAGCCATCCGCCGGTCAGTCCGACGGTGGCGGCCCCTACGCAGCACAAGCAGAAACCACGGCGAGAGAGGTGTAGACTTTTGCGGGAATTCATTGGACGTCCTCCGGTTCTATTAGGTTCGAAGTAACCTTCGATGCCAGGACGATGGGCGTTCTAACAAAACATTTATTGTATTATCGGGGCGGTCACCAGCACTTCTGTGGTTACCGCCCGTTATGCAAGAAGTTTTGCCCATATGAACCTGTGATCGAGCGCAGTCTTCTGTCAGGCCTTTAATTGCGGCATTTCAAAAGACCGCTGGCCGGTACAGCGATCTGCGGATCGGACCCAAATCTATTTTCTGGCTTCCAATGGGCGTGCGATCGTCTCGAAGAACATTCGCATCTTCTCTGTCCTGATCAATACGAGGTGGGCGTCCTCTGTGGATGAATTCCGCCAGGCATGCATTTCGTCCGATGCGATGTCGATCAACTCGCCGGCACCAAGCTCATGCCATTCCCCGTCGATGAAGGCTTCCGCTTTCCCATGAGAATAGCTGTCTACGTGGATAGGTCATCTCGACGTTGCGATGAGGCCCCACGGGCGCGCCGGGATCGGTTTATCTGCAGCTGAGATGGTCGTAATTCGCCCAACCTGTTCGTTGCGTCAGGTGGCACTGGCCTCAGGTCTAGTGTCGCCGACGAACGCGATGGGCCAGAGTGATGGCCGGGGCATCCCGTAGCCCGCGCACTTGTGTCGCGCGGTGTCCCGTCATGCGGCAGCAGCTTTTAGGTGACACCAATGGTTCAAGACCTCCACAGACACCACGCCGAGATTTGGCCGTCGAAAAAGCGCGAATTGATCGACTGGTTGATGCGTGGGACGCAGGCGGAACGATACATCGATCGAATCCTGGTAGAGCTATGCGAACAATTGATTGAGAAGGGCATTCCGGTGGCCAGATCGACCCTCCATTTCAGAACCCACCACCCGGAGTGGCTGGGAGCGCGCATCTTGTGGAGGAAGGGATCGGTGGAGGCCAAGATCACGACGTTCGACTACGGTGTCGAGCAGACCGAGCAGTTCCGGCGAAGTCCCGCCAGCGAAATATATGCCGGGTCTCGATTCGTCCGCAAAAATCTCCGGCGGCTCGCGGAGGGATCGGAGGAATATCCACTGTACAAGGAACTGGCGGATGAAGGCCTTACCGATTACGCGGCGTGGCCAATTGAGCACACCCTCGGAAAACGTCACGTTCTCACCTTCGCAAGCGACGGGCCTGAAGGCTTCAGCGAAGATCACCTTGCTTTCCTGACCGATCTCATTCCTCCAATTACGCTTCTCAGCGAGATTAGAATTAAGAACGTCGTCGCGCGAACGCTTTTGGATACATACGTAGGACCAAAGGCCAGTGCCGAAATACTTGCCGGCGCGACCAGGCGTGGAACCGCGTCAACGATATCGGCGGCGATCATGATCTGCGACCTTCGCAACTTCACCGAAATCTCGAGCCATTGGGATCAGGAAAGCGTGTTGGCGATCTTGAATGGTTATTTCGATGCCGTCACGACACCGATCGAGGCTCACGGGGGCGAGATCCTGAAGTTTATGGG
Organism: Rhizobium sp. AB2/73; assembly: GCF_020871915.1. Lineage (NCBI taxonomy): Bacteria > Pseudomonadati > Pseudomonadota > Alphaproteobacteria > Hyphomicrobiales > Rhizobiaceae > Rhizobium > Rhizobium sp. AB2/73. The sequence goes on from NZ_CP067075.1 coordinate 21,239, forward strand.
TGATGGGCTCCTCGCCGTATTTCCCCTCAACGAACCGAAAGCATGCACGAATTTGATCTGCGCTGTGCGCGAGGGGCAATCAGCCATGTGGGAATTGAACCGTGCCAACTCTAGCAAGGGTTTGCCGCATCTCAGTTACGGTGTAGGTGTCCACGTCGGAGACGTCGCCTACGGCAACATAGGATCCAATCGTAGGTTGGATTTCACCGTCATCGGCCCGGCGGTCAACATCGCTTCCCGCCTCGAGGCCCTTACGAAGGAAGTAGGATCCCCCGTCCTGGTGTCCCAAGCCTTCGCCGATATGGTCGATGACGGTTGCGGACTCTCTCACGTCGGAGATTTCAGGGTTCGGGGGTGGGACGCTCCGGTGTCGGTTTCGGCACTCCGGGTCTGAAGGAGCCATGGATGAGCGATGGTTACGGGCGGCGACCGCATGGAACACCGCCCGGACGTAATTCTCGGCCCTATGCAGCGCCGGAGTAATCGTCAAGCACTTCAACCTCCGGCCGATCAGTGCCGAGAACATCTTCCGCCTTCCAGCGGTAGTCAGTTGTTTCATACACGATGTGGGCATCTTTGCCAGCGACTTGCTGGCGTTCCGCGGCAATTTGCGCGGCGGCCAGCGCATCGCCGTGCGTCGGAAAAGTCTCCGACCAGACGTCGCCCAGTTTGTAGGCCCACCCGTTTTCGTGCGGCGCGACGTGGTAGTTTAGGTGCATTTCGGCCCTTCCTCTTTTTTCGTAATCACTCGAAACCCTCTAGTACCGTTTTTCCGATAGCTTTGCCGGAGCTCGACAGCTCATAGATCTTGGCAAGATTGGCAGCGCTTATCGGGCTGAGAAACGAAGTCATCGTGCTCTTCAGCAAACCGCGATCGACCAGCCTGGAGATCTGATTGAGAATCTTGTGTTGCTGGAGAATGTCGAACGTCGCGAACATTGGCCGAACGAACATCAGCTCCCAAGAAAAGGTGACGGCTTTCATTTGAAACGACGCGATGTCGAGCGCGGGCGAATCGTCAACAACACCGACATGACCTTGCGGAGCAATGACGTCGTAAATCTGCGGCAGGTGTTTATCTGTGCCCGTCAGCCCGACGACGTATTCGACCTGGCTGATGCTGAGCGCCTCGAGTTGCGGCCGGAACGGCTTGTGATGATCGATAACGTGATGCGCGCCCATCTGCGTCACCCATTCGACGGTCTCCGGGCGAGAGGCTGTAGCGACAACTTTGAGGCCGGTGAGCAACGAGGCGATCTGTATGAGGATCGACCCCACACCACCGGCTCCGTTGATGATTAGGAGCGTACCCTGGTGCGACATGTTGCCATAGGGCACTTTCAATCTATCAAACAGCACCTCCCAAGCCGTCAGCGAGGTCAGGGGCATGGCGGCCGCCTGGGCCCAGTCGAGAGATTTCGGCTTGACGCCGACTATTCGTTCGTCGACCGCATGGAGTTCGGCATTTGTCCCATTGCGCGTCATGTCGCCGGCATAAAAGACCTCGTCGCCGGGTTTGAACAGTGTTGCGGCGGTCCCCACCGACTCCACGACACCCGAGGCGTCGAAACCCAACACCTTGACCGCGCCTCCCTCGGGCGACACGCGTTCTCTTATCTTGTGGTCCGCCGGATTGATGGAGACCGCTTTGACACGCACAATGATGTCGGTTGGACGGGGCTCGGGTGGGGGCACCTCTAAATCCAACAATTGGTTGCCGGGTGTTGAGGCGTAGTATCCGATAGCCTTCATAATGGTTTCCTTTGGTAGCGGCCCTATTGGCCAGTGAATTCGACGACGTCCAAGCCGCCGTTGTAATCGGTCGTGAAAGCGATTCCGTCTGCCCTCACGTAAACATCGGCGGTCTGGATGACCGGAATTCCGCCTGGTCGCGGATCGACAAGCCGAGCGGGTGCTGCTGGTACGAACGCTCCGATCTGCTTGGGAGCAAAAGCGTCCGTTATGTCGAAGGCTCGCAGACCTGCGTTCTGATAGGTCGCGAATACGATGTATTCCGACACGAAACTGCCGGGACGATTCTCATGCAAGTTATGAGGGCCGAAATGACGTCCCTTGGAGGCGTAGTCCAACTCGCTCGGCGTTGGCAGCGTGGATATGCTGATCGGGTTGTCAGGCTGGCGTATGTCGAAAATAAAAACATGCTTGAGTCCGTCCGCCAGATTATCGGCCGTGGCCTCGTCCGCGACAATCAGGAGTTCACGGCCGGGTAGGGGTAGGGCCGTGTGTGTTCCTCCACCGAAAGGGGGCGACCAATTGCGGTGCGCGATCGACGTAGGTTGGTGAGGGTCATTCACGTCGAGGATGCTCAATCCGCCATCCCGCCATGAGGCGTAGGCTTTGCCACCCGAGACGATGGCGTGATGAAGAGCGTAGCGCCAGCGAGAGGCGTTCCACGCCGGCTTTTCACCTCCCGCCGCGTGCATGCCCGGAAGCCAATAGCTCCCGAGCCATTGTGGACGCGTCGGATCGGCCAAGTCGATCACTTTCAGGATATAGTCGGAATAACCGTCCGGAAGCACCGATGCATAAGCATATCGCCCGCCCGAATACCAAAGCCGGTGAACCCCGACCCCCGTCGTTCCCAGAAACGAAATTTGCTTGGGCCTCGAAGGGTTAGAGATATCATAAATGGCAACGCCCGCGCTCCACTCAACCCGCAAGCCGGCAAGCCTCGATCCCAGCGAACCAGAGTAGTAGCTGGTCTCTACATCAAATTCTTTCCAGAGGTCTTTCGCGTGGATGACCAACAGCAGGTCATCCGCAGCCTGCAAATGAATGTTCCATGTATTCAATGGCGCAGCATGGAACTCCAGAGCAGTCGGTTTGCTCGGGTCTTTGACATCTATGACCGAGAAACCGCCGCTGAACAGATGTCCGACGTATACGTGGTCGCGCCAGTATTGAATCTGCATCGCGTCAGGTCGGCCACCCTGGTCGGAATGGCCAACCTGAGCGAAACCAGTCAGCAAATCCGGTTTCCGGAGGTGCGTTGCAGGGGGCATGCCTTATACCGCATATGAAGCGGCAGCATACTCCGCTACCACGTGGTCCTGATCGGGAGCCGCGCCGCCCGCTCCCACCGCGCCGATCACGACCCCGTCAGCGTCGCGGATAGGCACGCCACCCGAAACGAATGCCAACGGCTGGCGCATCGAAGTCTCGATAGTGGCCAGCGGTTGGCCGCTCGCGACGGCTCCGGCAAGGTCCTTGGTGGCAGTCCCGAAGAAAATGGCGGTACGGGCCTTCGCGGCCGAACTTTCCAGCGACGCGAGGGCCGCACCGTCCATGCGTGTAGACAGAACCAGATTTCCGGAGCCGTCGAGAACGGTGATAGTGTAGGGTATGCCGACCTCGGCCACTTTTTCGATCGCGCGGTCCGTGATTGATCTCGCAGCCTCGAGTGAAAGGATGACGGGAGAGATTTGTGCCAGTTTCGGTGCCAATGCGGCCTCCTGCGGTTCGACCGCCGACAGCCGACGATCATCCACGGAAATGTACGCGTGGATTCGTTCGACAGAAATTGGGATCAAGGTATCGGCGGCACTCGCCTTGAGGTTAGTATCCAATCTCCCACGCCACCCTATCCCCAGGAATAGGTTGCGGCCCTTGCAAAAGAGTTTAATCTCACGATGCCTGCGTGCTGGCGTCGGTCGAACGATTGCATTCCGCCGTTGCGTGCGAGTGGATAGCCCTGCGGTTCGATCGCGCCTGTTCAACGAGCCGAAGGCTTGATTAACGTCGCCGACCGAAACTCATCCGAGACGGTTTGACTTGAGGTAGTCCATGCAGCACATTCCTGTCTCCTCGTACGCGCCCGTGGTCAGAATAATCGACGACGACCCGGACATAAGGCGAGCGCTAGTCGATCTATTAAAATCTGTCGACATAGAAGCAGTGGCTTACGAGTCGCCGAAAGCTCTTCAAGCTAGCGATGATCTTCTATCCGCCGGCTGCCTTGTCTTGGACGTCCGGCTTTCCGGCATGAGCGGATTGGATTTCCAGTCTGCCCTACAAAGGGATGGCAACAGGATTCCTGTGATCGTGATGACCGGGCATGCCGATATTCCGATGTCGGTCCGCGCGATGAAGGCAGGAGCGATCGATTTCCTGACCAAGCCTTTTAGGGACCAGGACTTGATCGATGCCGTCGCCGGAGCGATCGAGCGCGACGAGGTGCTGAGGAAGGAAAGCCAGTCGAGAACGGCGCTGGAAAAGCTTCTCGACAGCCTGACGCCTCGCGAACGTGAGGTTATGAAAGCCGTGGTCAACGGGTCTATGAACAAGCAGATAGCTGCGGAATTCGGGATAAGCCAAGTTACCGTGAAACTTCATCGCAGCAACGTAATGCGGAAAATGCAAGCTCGATCGTTGGCGGATTTGGTTCGGAAGGCCGAGATCCTCAACTACTCTTGAAGCTGGCGTTCGAATAGCGGATGGGCCGTATACATGGCGAGACGTGCCGGTGGGGAGACAGAACCCCTTGACGGACTGGACGTCGCGATCGTCGAGGATGACGCGGGTGTCCGGATCGCTTACGGCGATCTTATCAGTTCATATGGGCTGGGGACACGGTTGTACTCGTCGGCCGAAGACTTCCTCGAGTCCGAGGATGGCGTTCTATGCAGGTGTCTGATCCTCGACCAGCGCCTGCCGGGACTGATGGGTACGGAACTACAATCGATTTTGCGAGAGATAGCCCCCGCACTGCCAATAATTTTCGTGACGTCTCAAAACGATCAGGCCACGATGAAGAAAACGATTGCAAGCGGCGCTAGATATTTCCTGGTCAAACCGGTGGAAGAGCGGGAACTAATGCAGTCGGTGTTCTCGGTCATCGGCGCGCTTCACCTGTTTCCGGAGAGCTGACTGGAAGAATAACGTCGAATGTCGCACCCCGGTCGGTGTTGTTCCTGGCGGAAAGCGATCCCCCGGCGATCTCCAGGATCGACACGCAGATCGCCAGGCCGATCCCCATGCCCGACGGTTTGGTCGTGAAAAAGGGCGTGAAGATGTGGCCCTCGCTTTCCGGAACTATCCCGTGCCCGGTATCGCTGACCGAGAGCCTGACGAACCCATGCTCTGCGGGGGCGACGGTCAGCGTAAGGCGTTTGTCAACGATTACTCCCGTCATCGCTTCTATGCCGTTGTTGATCAGGTTGACGAGCACCTGTTGCACTCCGACCGGATCGCCCACCATCTCGCGGATGTCCTGCGCGATCTTCACGTCGATTTCTACATCTGCGGCCTCGAGGTCACGCGCAAGAATGGTCACCGTATTCCGGACCAGCTCCGGAAGTTCATAGCGGATCACTTTCATGCGCTCCGTGGTCATCCTGGCCTTTGTCTGCTCCAGAATGGATCGCGCTCGCTCGCCCTCAATCTTCGCATGCATCGCGGAGTTGCGTGCTGCGTCAATGTTTGGCTCGGGGCGGTTCAACCACCTTATGCTCGCGCTTACGTTCATCAACAGGGCGGCGAGGGGCTGGTTCAGTTCATGAACAATCGAGGCAGAGAACGCGCCTACTGCCGCGGCGCGACCCTCCTTCGCCAGCCTGAAATGTGCTCGCGTCAGTTCTTCCCGGTGTTCGTGAGCGCCGGTCACATCGAGGACCGCTACGAGGATCCTGTCTAGTTCGAAGTCCTTAGCGGAGAAGGAAAAGCCGATCGCGACGGTCAGACTCTCGCCGTCGGCACCGCGGATCGTGCACTCATCCTCGAAGATTGAATCCCGCTCAAGCAGCGCCTTCAACATGGCGGGGATGTTGCAGTCGCTGGCGCTGATCCAGCGCTGCGCCCCGCCGAGGACCTCCGACTTGTGCGAAAGTCCGAGCATGCGCACTGCCGCCGAATTGCAGTCGTTGATCCTGATCTGTGCGAGAAGTCCTTGGGAGATATTTTTCTCAATCTCGTTCGGACGGTTCCGGACAGAATCCGCCAAGCCCGGCGCGGCAGCCAGCTCTTGAATCACCCGGGTGAAATCCATTTCGAGCAAAGCTACCGAGTTGTTCTCGAATATCGATCGAAACCGGGCTTCACTTCTGTCGAGCGCTTCCTTGGTTTTCGAAGCGGACGTGATGTCCGAGCATATTTCGATGACTCGGCACGACCCATCTCTCTCGCTGAGCGTCCAGCTGCAGGAAACTTTGATGACGATCCCGCTGGCGGTCCGCTGAGCAATTTCCCCTTTCCAGGAGCCTGTACTCAGCAAGAGCGCCGTTCCAACCGCGTGAAGATCGCTACTGCTATCCGCATCCAGGAGGGTAGACAGCTTACGTCCGATCGCTTGTTGACGGGTGTACCCGTATAGCCGCTCGGCACCACCATTCCAGAAGAGGACGTTACCCGACAGTTCCCGAACAACGATCGCGTCGTTACTCAGGTCCAGCAACTGGTAAAGGTCGTCAATGTCCGTCTCCACGGAATCTGGCTCCGTCGAGCCTACTGCGATAGCATTGCGGTGCGACGCGGCGCTGATTCTCCAAGAGAAGCTTTTCGACCCGGCATGGAGAAAGCTTGCCGTCAACTGCTGTTCTTTTTTGCACTCGACGGCTTTTCTACAGGAAGCAACGAATTTCTTGGCGGAATGGTGATCCAACAGATCTTCTATCCAGTGACCATTGAGATTTCGATCCGACCGAACCTCACGTAGGAACGCCGGGTTTGCGTCAACGATCTTCCCGCACACGTCAATCAGAAGGAATAGCTCCTTCGCATTACTCCAGGCGGCGTCCGCAAAACGTTGTCTCCTAGTGACCCGCCGGCCGCCTCTGCCTAGCCTGTTCATGCGATGAAGGGTCACGGTCTTTTCAATACTCTCGTTGAGGCCATCCGGACTTTGGGCCAAGTTTCCCTGATCTACAAGGTGACTTTGACATTTAACGGATCAGATACGTGCAAAAATACATAGACCAAGGGCTAGGGGGGGGTGACAAATGGATGGGGCGTCGTGGACCAGTGGCCAATGGTCGGCATTCCGAGGATGTGTAGATTGTGTCCCAACAAATAATCAATGCGCCCTGCCTCCCGCAGACACGCTCCGAACAAATTATGCAAAGGATACGCGACGATGTTCGAAAAAACCATCCTCGATCGCCGCCCATCGGTTGTCTACACTTTGATGATTCTCGCTATGACTGCGCCGTCGGCCGCATCAGCCGCGGACATTTCCGACAAGGCGGCGATCGCCATGACACGACCCAAGTCTGTCATCATTGCCGACGGGATGAGCAAAAAGCAGTTGTCCAGCGTCGAACGGCCGACAACCGCCTTCTATGGATTTTGGGTCAACGGAAGCTCTGCGCTCTTGAACGAAGCCCTTTCCCCTGCATTCGTCGATCACACCCTTCCGCCAGGTCGCCCACAGGGGCCAACCGGCCCTTCCACGGCTTACGCAGCCTTCAGCACCGCGGTGCCGGATCTCCAAGTCGAAGTTGTGCAGCGAATCTATGCCAAGGACCGAGTCGTATCGCATCTCAGATTCACGGGTCATTTCTCCGGGGCGTTCGGCAGCACGAAAGGACAAGGGCAAACCGTTGACTTCATCGCAACCGATATTCTGAGGGTGCAGAAGGGCAAGGTGACCGACAATTGGCATCTCGAGGACAATTTGACCTTCCTGAAGCAAATCGGGCAGGTGAAATGAGATCGGGTGCTATGACCTCTCACCTGTCTAAACGATCACACGGCGTTCGGCACCTCACCCTCGTGACCGGGGCCGACGGGCGTAGCACGCTGAGCGAAGCGTGCTTGAACGGATTTGTGGAAAGGAGTCTTGGTGGTAAAGCAGCGCCGCTTTGGATGAAAGTTTTCGAGGGCGATCTCGACTCCGTCCTGTTTACGATTCTCCCGGCGGGCTGGACGGGCGAATGGCACGAGAGCCCTGGACCGCAGTGGGTTGTCGCGCTGAAGGGACGCTGGTTTATCGAGACCCAGGATGGGAAGCGCGTGGAGATGGGCCCCGGCGAGATTCATTGGGGTGCTGACCTCGGGACCGCGACCATAGACGGAAACACCGGGCATAGATCCGGGACGTTGGATGACGAGGAATGTGTGTTGCTTATGATCCGCTTCAAACAAAACGATCGTCTCGATCCGGCGGTACGGGAACTCTAGCGGCTATGTCATTGCCCGTACCGACCCGACTGCCGAGACAGATATTCCGTCAAATAGGCGACGACCGCCTCGACAATGTGCCCTCCCGGGCCGTCTTCGCCGAGTACCCCGATTTCTGTCATCGGCAGAGCCGGCCAATGATCCGGAGCCTGTAGAACTTGCATATCGTCCTGCACAAAAGAGCGGGCGAGAACAGTAACGCCGAGGCCACCCGCGACGGCAGCTTGGATGCCCATTAGGCTGCTGGCCGTGCAGACCGCGACCCACTCTCGCCGCACGCTGTCTAGTGCCGCCACCATGATGTCGCGATAGCTGCACGGCGAGCGAAGCATAACCAGCTTCGCCGGGCGCGTGAAATCCAGTTCGTAGTCTTTCGACGCCATCCAGACCAAGGGTTCCCGCCATATCACCCTTCCGCGTGGCGCTGTTCCTTCCCGTTTGGCTATCACAGCGTCGAGCTTCCCCTCGTCGTAGGCCTGAAGCAGATCCCCGCTGAGTCCCGTTGTTAAATCGAGATGAACTCCCGAATAAACACGTGCGAAGCGGGCAACGACTTTGGGAAGTTGATAGGGCACAAAATCTTCCGAAATGCCGATTCGGATCGATCCGATGGCTGGAGGTTGTGTCATCTCCTGCATGATCGAATCGTTCAGCTCCAGCATTCGTCGCGCGCTAACAAGCATCCGCTCGCCGTCCCTCGTCAGCGTCAGCGAGCGGCTGCTACGTTCGAATACCTTACGCTGCAGTATCTCTTCCAGGCGAAGCACCTTCTGGGACACCGCAGACTGCGAGCGCGCGACGACGTCAGCCGCAGCGGTGAAACTTCCGGTCTCGGCCACCGCCACGAAAGCTCGAAGAAGGTCGATCTCCAGATCTTGATAAGGCATCGCTTGTCCCGAGAGAGTAATCAAGGTCGGCACTTTAGCGGGGGAAAATAAAGAGGCAAGGATGCGATCTTATTGGTTGTGCCTGATACGGTCATCCAGTTCGCTCACCTTGGCATTTCCGAGGTAGAGATCCGACAGCTCGGAAAGCGCTTGCTCGCCAATGCGAGCTTCTGCGTCACGCCGGACGATGAGCGTCGCCTGATCTGCGCCGCCGAGAAGGGCCTTTGGCTCGGAGAGGCCGCGGATCGAATATCTGTAGTGAAGATACTGCGGATGCCAGAGGGGAATAACGACCCACCGCTTTTCCCTGTACGCATTCTCGAACCTGTCGAAGCAGTCCGCCTCAGAACCTGTCTCAAAATGGTATCCGACGCTATCCAATCCGTACTGCTTCACGATCTCCTTTGAGAAACGGCTGATACCTGCGCCCGGATTGATTCCCTGGATCAGCCGCTCCATTTTCGAGAGGGCTGGCTCGGAGAGCAGGTCGGGAACAGAGCCGACATCTGCTTCGGAGACATAATCGGGGACGCCCCAGATGCAGTAGGGTTCGTAAAGAACAGTGATTTTCCGAACTTGGTCCTCGATCGGCTTTAGATAGATATCGTGGCTTGCCGGCAGCCAGGCCGAGCAAAGGATGTCGACCTCGTTCCGTCCGATCTTCTCGAACATCTTCTCGTGCGGTGCGGCGCTGCGCTCGATCGTGTGGCCATGCCGCGTGAGGATGGCCTCTACCTCGCGCGCGGCGGCGTCGTGGAACGATAAATCGATATGTCCTACTCTTACGGCGTCCACCATGTGCTTTTCCACTTCTTGTTCTCGCGTTGTTTCTGTCCTGACGTGGACCCGAAAGATTGTGAGAGTCTTGTAAAATCCTGCTGTTATGCCGCCTGTGACTCGATGTCGATGACGACTTTCCCTTTGGCTGCTCCTCCTTCGAGGTATTCATAAGCCTTGGCCGCGCTGGACAGAGTGAAATGGTTGGGGTCGATCAATGGGCGGAGATGGCCATGGTCGGCCAGCGTGGCAATTTGCCGGAGGATCGCACCATGCTTCTCTTTTCCGACATTGGAGAGCATAGGCAAGAGCATGAAGACGACATTTAAGGACAAGGCCTTTGCATGTAGAGGCGAAAGGTCCGCCTTAACCCGCGAAGTCGTCGTTGAAATCCGGCCATTGAGACTGGCGGCCTCAAAGGATCGTTCAAGGTTAGCGCCTCCCACTGTATCGATGATAACCGAGAAGCCCTTTCCACCTGTAAGTCTCTTTGAATAATCGCTCGGAGCCTCCGAGCGATAAAATGCGACGTCCGACGCGCCGAGGCTTTTTGCGAGGCTGGCACCAGCCTCGTCGCCCACTGTTGCCGTAACCCTCGCTCCCGCATGCCTCGAAAGCTGGACAGCGATGTGCCCCACTCCACCTGTTCCGGCGTGCACAAGAACATGATCGGAAGAGGAAATACGGGCCCTTTCGATTGCCTCCCACGCAGTGATCGAGACAAGAGGCAACGCCGCGGCCTGGCGCATCGTCAATCGAGGGGGCTTTTTCGCGACGAGCCGATAGTCAGCGGCTATATATTCCGCGAGGCTGCCCCCATGCCCCCTCACTCCGCCGGCGCAGCCGAAGACTTCGTCGCCGACCGAAAAGTCGCCCGCCTGACTGCCGACCTCCTCGATCACACCTGCGAAATCACAACCCAAGACGCCCGGCAAATCGGGCCCGATCGGGAGCCCATGCCTGATTTTGATGTCGATCTGGTTCAACGATGCAGATGCGACCTTCACGAGCACTCGCCCTGGCCCGGTATCCGGACGCTCAATATTCTCTATGGAAAAGTTTTCGACGCCGCCGTGAGAATTCAGAACCAGTGCTCGCATATCCCTATCCTCGCAAGAGGGCGGAGCATGAAGCGCAAAGCATGATTAAACAAACGCATAATTGCGATAACAACAATTCGAAATTCTTCTGGAGGCGCGAATGAGTGTCTATCCCTATGGCTAATCCCGACTACCGGAGAGTGCTATAACCGTCGCTAGATGCTGCGGCTAATATCGCATCGGCAATCAAGGAGGGAATACCATGAACAAGAGTGTGATACCGCCGGCGTACGCCGATCCGGAAAGCCCGGCTTTGCCGCAGATCGACATGAATATCGACATCGCGACAACGGCGCTAGTCATCACCGACCCGCAGATCGACTTCCTCAGCCCCAAGGGCGCGGCGTGGGGAGCCTTCGGTGATAGCATCCGCGAGCACAACACCGTTGAAAATATCGGGAGGTTGTTTGAAGTTGCAAAGAGTGCGGGCATCGATGTCGTCATCTCGCCGCACTACTACTATCCATTCGACCATCGCTGGGACTTCGCCGCGACCGGCGAGACCTTGATGCACAAAATCCGGATGTTCGATCGGCGGGATCCGCTGTCTTTAGAAGGATTCGACGGCTCCGGCGCAGACTGGATGCCGGAATACAAGCAGTACATTGATGATGGCAAAACCATCGTTTGCTCTCCGCACAAGATCGCCGGGCCACAGACCAACGACGTGATTTTTCAGTTGCGAAAGAAACGCGTCGACAAGGTTATTCTGGCCGGAATGGCAGCCAATTTTTGCGTCGAGTCGCATCTGCGGCATTTCGTTGAACACGGCTTCGAAGTCGGAGTTATTCGCGATGCTACGGCAGGAAGCAAACTCCCTGAAGGGGACGCCTATCTGGCTGCTCTGGTTAACTTCAGGTGGTTTGCGAATGCGGTGTGGACGACCGATACCGCTACTGACAAGCTTGCCGAGGCCGCGAAGCGTTAGCCATTCGGCGTCCCGGTTAAACCGGGACGCCTCTCCGAAGGCGAGCCCAACTGGTGAGATGTCCTTCAGTTCATCTGGGGCCGCGAAGCCTCTCTACGTTAACCGCGCCGCGCTGACATCTGTTCGGTTCAAGGCCCGCCATGTCCGATCGAAGGCGTAGTCGCGCATCATCCGTTTGCGCGTATTCCGTCGCTCAATCGGAGACGAGGCAAGCTGTGACTGCGAAGCTGACAAACAAGTCCTCAATCGCTAATGGGCACCCGATTATCGATGCACCAACCTCTTGTTTGACCGCAGGCGCTATGAGGCTGATGAACCATTCCGGTCGGATTTTCCGAGAGCTCCGCTTCCCTTCGGAGAAGATCGTCCTGCTGACCGCGCTCGCCGACAGCAATATCAGAATTTACAAGGACGGCGAGATCGATTTCGATGGGGGCATGTCAGCGGGCACGGCGAAGGTTTTCGGCTCGGACCATATCCGCGCGGCCGATATCCTGTCGCGCAGCGACGTTCTTGTCCTGCCTTTCGAAAAAAGCCATTTTGTTGATGCGGTCACTCTCGCCGGCGCGAAATATGCGGCCCTACATCGAGGGGATGTTGAGTTCACCGTGAGGGGAGATCACATCGAGAATTTCGGCAAGCGCTTTCTCGCCGTCACCTGGAAAGAGCGACCATCTGTCGCTCGAGATTTTCTCTTGGCAGTATTTGATCCGGACCTCGGTGCCCCGCGAGTGCGTAGTCTCCCCGCATGGAGGCTCAAGCGCGTTGAAAACCACATCAAGGCAAACTTGAGCAATAGTGTAAAGCTCGCGGATATGGCCGGCGTAGCTGGATTGTCGAGAATGCATTTTGCCGCCGCATTCAAGGCCGCCACCTCCTATAGCCCTCATGAATACGTAACGATGCTTAGAATAGAGGAAGCCAAGCGAGAGCTTCTGGGAACGACCAAAAGAATTGTCGACATCGCGCTTGGCTTGGGCTACGATTCCCAGGCGCACTTCTCAACGACTTTCAAGAGGTTCAGCGGGTTCACACCTGCTGAATGGAGGCGGGCGGAACTTCCAGCCCCGGCCCCCGAAACGGTTGGCCGACGTACCGATCCAGGTCCGGCGACCACGCTGTAAGCTTCGATATCACTCTAGCCGGTTTGCCGGCGGTTTGGCGTGCGATGGATGACCGGGAGATATCGGGTCACTTGCAGGAAAGGTCTCTTCAAGTGCTTCCTGCAGAAACTCGTCTTGTTCCTTGTCTTCAAGTTTGACCGGAGGGTCTTTCTGGGATTGGGCTTCAACTGTCATCGAAAAGGGCTCCCTGGGATACGGATCGAATGCCTGACGCGCTCAGCCGCGGGTAAGTTCGAAAAGGAACCAGGCGCGCTTTTCCGCCTGATCGATCCAATTTTCGAGAAGACTGGTCGTAGCGACATCGTTGTAGTCGTTTGTTACGTCGTGGGTTTCCCGCATCGATGTGACCAGGTCCAAGGTGTCCCTGTGCAGCTCGGCGAGCATATCCTGAGGCGACACGTACTCCGCGTCGTTATCTCGGACACGCTGAAGCTTCGCAATATGGCCGATCGAGCGTATCGTTGTCCCGCCGATTTTCCTTGCTCTCTCCGCGATATCGTCCGTCATCGCGAATAGCTCCTCGCCATGATCGTCCAGCATTAGATGATAGTCGCGAAAATGCGGGCCGCTCATGTGCCAGTGGAAATTCTTCGTTTTCAAATAAAGTGCAAAAGTATCGGCAAGCAGCATTGTGAGGGCCGCGGCGATTTCCGACGTGGCGTTGAGGGGAAGGCCACTGGGAGTTGCAAGTGGGGCATTCCGCGTGGTCAGCGCGCGTTCTGTTGGCATTGAATGTCTCCGTGGTTTGACCACTCGACAATATCGTTTCCGTCAAATGCTCGTTACTGTCTATGAGGCTAGGTGCTATTCGCCCCAAGGTGGGTGTCGAGATTTTCGTGCGATGTCGAACGACCGGCAGCCAATCAATGCACTAACTCTTCGTCCTGCATAGCAAAGGACGGACAGAGTGAAGAAGTTTCCAGGTACCCTGCTGGGTCTCCCAAACAAGGCGGTAGTGTTCGGTGGCTGGGTTGTGGCCGCTCTCATTTTCCTCTTAGATACGATCAGCCCGCTCGAGAGCGCTGTTGCGGTTCTATATGTGCTACCGCTGATCTTGATGCACGAGCGTGCTGCGGGGAAGACGATATGGTTTTCGGCCGCAGCGTTCGCAGGATTCGCACTGCTCTCCTTTCTCATCAATCACCATAGTCCAAACGGATTCGCGCCAGTCCTCAGATTGGTGGCCAGCCTCGCCGCGATTTCCGTCACGGCCACCGCCCTTCACGATTCATATTTGCAGCGACAGCTTCTGCTTGCCTCGAGGGACGAAGCGAAATCAAACGAAATCCGCTATAGGGCGCTGTTCAATGGAAGCGGCGTACCCCTATGGGAACAGGACTTCGGAGAACTGTTACAACACTTCTCAGAGTTGAGAGGGGAGGGACATAACGATCTCGACCGGGCTTTGGGATATCATGGAGACTCGCTGGTTTCCTCGCTCGCCACTAAGATCAAGACGACCTCGGTGAATTTCTCTTCCCTGAGGTTTCTCGACGTTCAGACTTTTCCGGAGGCGTCATCTGCCATCGCCTCTCTTTATGTAAGTGAAGGCTTTCCGCTCCGCGAGTTGCTGCAGGCCGTTTTCGTCGGGGCACCGCGTTTCGAGGGTCGCTGCGTGGTCGCCTCGGGCTCAGGTGATCCGTTGAGTGTCAGCGTCATCTTCACCTTCCCGGAATGGAATGAGGCGCGAGACCCGCGCGTCGTCGTTGCCGTGATGGAGTTGACGGCGGAGTTCTCGCTGCATCCTCATTTCAGAGCTCTGCAAGCCGAGCATGCTAGAACTACGAGAATAGCGACAGCCGGAGCTTTTTCGGCCTCTATGGGCCATGCGCTTGCTCAGCCGCTGGGCGCTCTCCTGTTGAACGCGCAATCTTGCCTTCGTTGGTTAAGAATGAGTCCGCCGGAAATCCCAAACGCGGTGGCTGCGGCGGAACGGATCGTCTCGAGTTCCGAGCGGCTGAATAACATTGCCCTTCGAGCAAGGTCATTTCTGAATTCAGCGCCCTTCACGGTTGAGCAAGTGCGGCTCCCGGACATTATCCAGGAGGCTCTATCGTCGTTGGTTATGAAACTCCGGACGACCGACGTTGCTCTGGATGTAAGTCAAGTCGATGATCTTCCCGCGGTGCTGACGAACAGAAGTGAACTCAGTCATATATTATCTGACATCCTCGCAATATACCTTGAGCCGCCGGCTGAACGTTCATCGACGAGGGCGATCGCTATTGAGTTGACCCAAATCCGTAGTGGGTATGTCCGTCTCAATGTCAGAACAACCGTCGCCAGAATTCAATGCACCTCAACGGCCGATATCGTCTGCTCGAGCAGCGCCGATATCGCGTTGGCATTCGCGCTGACAAAAGCGACCATTGAGGCTCTGGGCGGAAGCATCAGCCTGAAAAGCAGGCTGCACGGGGACGAGGTGTCGCTTGACATACCCGCCGCTGGCGAGACGTGAAGGATGGGCTAGCTGGAGCCATCGCTCGGCCTCAAGAAAGGGCGGCGATACGGAACCGGGCGGGCTGTCCGTCGCGAATGTCCTGAGCTGCCAACCCTTGCGGCAGCTCTTTTTGACATCAGGGGCCCCTTCAACAAAAAAGCAACGGTGTTATGCGTCAAGCATCGTTGCGTTATGGTGGCGCATTCTAGCGTTGAGAATGATGATGATCCTGCGCATGACAGCGATGAGAGCGACCTTTCCGGGTTTGCCCTTAGCCTTCAGGGCTTCGAAGACTGCCTTCATGCGGGGATCGAATCGGATGGCTGGTAAGGCGGCGATATAAAGGGCGTCTCGAACCGGCTTTCTTCCGCCGGCGATCATGCGTTTGCCGCGCATCAGGCCGCTGTCGCGGTTGATCGGCGCGACGCCGACCAGCTTGGCGATTTGCCCCTTGTTCATCAGGCCGAGTTCGGGAAGCCCGGCGATCAGGAAGCATGCGGTTCGCAGTCCGATGCCCTTGAAGGACATGAGAACGCGCGCCTTGCCGGCAAGGTCTTTGTCCGACTTGAGGCAGGCTTCCATTGCATCGACCACCGACTGGCGCTGCTGCATCAAGAATGCAAGTGTCTCCTCGATCCACGCCTTTGCCCTGGCATCGGTCTGAGCACCGAGCTTCTCGCGCCGGTTCTTCTCCTGCACGATCATGTGCGATAGCTGCCTATAGCGCGACACTAGATCGATCAGCCTCGCCTGTGCCGGCGAGGATGGCGCGAGAACCTTGGTTTCCATGCGTCTGGCATAGTCGGCCAGGACGAATGCATCGATCCCATCGGTCTTGGAAAGCTGGCCGCAGGCACGCGCGAACTGCCTGATCTGTTTGGCATTGACCTTGGCGACCGGCAGATGAGCGGCCAGCAGCGCATTCACGACGTCGCGCTCGTAACCGCCAGTAGGCTCCAGAACCAGGCGCTCGACGCCATCCAGCCGCGCGACAAAGGCGATGAACCGGGTAATGCCGCCAGCATCGTTGGAGAAGCTGGCCGAGTGCTTGTCGGGAAGCACACAGATGTCGAACGACGATTTCGATATGTCGATGCCGACAAAGCGGTTAGTATAGGTCATGAGGCTATAGTCTCCCTTATACGCGAGCGCGAAGCTCTCTCAACGGTTCGACGAAGCCTCGAAATGCACAAAGGGTTCTGCTTTTTTACGAACGAAAGTTCAGGCCCGGCAAGGACCAACCGCTTTGCGCATCGTCACCAAGGTGTTGCAAGCACCCCAATGACAAACGAGGCCGGTGCATCATAACTGATGCACCGGCCTCGCAATGTATAAGCCCCGGCGGTAGCCGGGGCCGATCGATCTCATTTCAGGAGGACGGGGCCACCATCTACTTTGATTCTGAGCAACTTGTAGGGCTTCACGCGCAGGTCCTTTCCTTCGTGAAAGCCGGGTTGCCGATCAAGTTGATTGACGATGAAGTACATGTGGCCGTCATTTGCCACAGATAGAGTGTCCGGCCACTGTATCGACGGATCTTCGGCGATAGTATGCCACTTTCCACTTTCCAACATGCGGATCCGATGGTTTTCGTAATCGCCGCCGTAAACGCGTCCCTTGTCGTCGCTCTCGAGTCCATCGGAAGCTCCTTTGAGACCCAGGTCACGGACCATGCCGCCGAGCGCAGCCTCGCTTACCGACTCGTCGCGCAGAGCGTCAGTGGGTACTGAGTACATATGGCGTCCGGAAACCGAAGAGAAGTAAAGCGAGGCCCCGTCGTGGGAGATAGCTATGCCGTCACTCGCGATATGCAAAGGCTTCGCGACGCCCGCAGAGGGCCGAGCCAGCATCTTGACTCCGTCGATTTCGGCGACGAAATCCTTTTCCGCCGAAGTCGAGGGGTGGCCGGATAGCCGCCGCGTGGCCTTCCCCGTCGCAAGATCAAGAACAATGATCCCGCCTGGTCCGGTGAGCGAAGAGTCGGTGACATAGGCTACGCCTTCGGTCCCCTTGCTCAAATCGAAGCGCACGTCGTTCACATAGGTTGAGGGCAGGATCACGTTGGACGGAAACACGATCGTCTTGATGATCTTGTTCGTCTGGAGGTCGATCGCTACAAGTTTGGGTCCGCCCGCGATCGGTGTTTGGAAGCCGGGTGCAGCAGTGTCGAGGATCCAGAGCCGGTCCCTGGGGTCTACCACGACGCTCTGAACGCTGATCAGGCTTGCGGCCGGATTTTTGGGATCTGCCTTGTTGAATTCGGCGTCGGGAAACGCAACGGCTTTGCCGTCCACGACCTCAGCCACGGTGAAAGGGACGTCATCGCCCCAACGCGGGTAATTGACGAATATACGTCCTTTTGCCGAGACCGTGACGCCCGTCGGCATAGCGTTGTCGAACGTCGTGATTGTCTCCGGTGTCCGGAGTTCGTCTGCCAAAGCCGGTGTCGCAGCAAGCAGTGCAATTGCTGCGGAGGCAGCGAGGGCGGAAATATATCGTTTCATCGTCGTTCCTTTTAATCTAGTAGCTCAACACTGTCTTTCCGATGCCCTTGCCACTTTCGAGCCGCGCGTGGGCTTTCTTCAAATTGGCGGCGTTGATAGCGCCCATGTATTCGTGCATCGTTGTTTTCAGCACGCCGCTTTCTACGAGCGCAGAAACCTCAGTCAAAATCTTATGTTGTTCAGACATATCCGGGGTCTGGAACAACGTCGGCGTGAACATAAGCTCCCAGTGAACGGACAGGCTCTTTCGCTTGAACGGCACGATGTCGAATGACGCAGGATCGTCAATAAGCGCCATAGCACCGTGCGGCTTGAGTACTTCCAGTATCGCGTCTCGGTGCTGGTCGCTGGCTGTCAGGCTCGCGACGTAGCGCACATCGGGAATCCCAACTGATTTCAGCCCCTCCGAAAGCGGTTGCCGATGGTCGATCACGTGATGCGCTCCCATGGCTCTGCACCACTCCACTGTCTCTGGGCGAGACGCCGTGGCAATGACGTTTAAGCCTGTTAGCCGGCGTGCCATCTGGATCAAAATAGAGCCGACGCCGCCCGCGCCGTTGATAATCAGAATGGCGTCGTCACCACGCTTTGAGCCGTATGGCACCTTCAATCTGTCGAAAAGCAACTCCCAGGCGGTAAGGGAGGTGAGAGGAAGCGCGGCGGCCTCGACATCAGTAAGGGTCCGTGGCTTTCGACCCACGACCCGCTCATCGACAGCATGATATTCGGCGTATGTTCCGGGGCGGTTGACTGCACCCGCGTAAAAGACTTCGTCGCCCGCTTTGAAAAGGCTGACATTGGAGCCTACCGCGATCACTGTACCGACCGCGTCATACCCCACGACCTTCGCGGCACCATCGGCCGGCGTCGAGTTTTGCCGCTGCTTCACGTCAGCGGGATTCACGGAAACGGCTTTGACCTTGACCAACAGGTCGCGCTCTTGCGGAACCGGGATCGGAAGGTCAATGTCGACGAGGGACTCGTCATCGGCGATGGGGAGATTTCGGTAGAATCCGACGGCTTTCATTGATCTGTAAACCTACGATCTTTGGTTCTTGTTTGTGGGATCGTGTTGAGGACAATCCCGGCGACAATCGCTGACGTGCCTATTCCCAATGTCATTGTCAGACTCTCTCCAAGGAACAAAATCGACAGTGCCACGCCAGTCGCGGGAACCCCGAGCATGGCGGTGGACATTGTCGTAGCCGGAAGCCAACTGCTTGCTGCGTTCACGGCCACGAAACAAAACGCCGTAGCAATCGGTCCGACGAATAGCGTCGTTTCAAAAAACGTTATTGTATTATCGGCCGTAAAATTACCTTCGGCCATCCAAGCGAGCGGAACCAGAACGACCGTCGCGGCGAGCATCTGCCACGGTGCCAAGGCGAACGCATCCGACGGAGATTTGAAGTACCTCAGGTGTAGGATACACGCGGCCCAGCACATCGATGCGACGATCAAAAGCATGTTCGACGTGAGAACGACGGGATCACTCCAGTCAATCGCTTCGGGATTGACCAGGATGGCAACTCCGATCGCCGCAACCGCGATGCCGACAACGCTGTTCTTGCTCAGATGCTGGTGGAAGAACAGCACGGCCGCCGGGGCCACCCAAAGCGGTGTCGTGTAGCTGAGGATCGCTGATCGACCCGCTGGCAGGTGCGTCATTGCGATCGCTCCGAGGACCGTGAATGCGATCATCTGAAGCATTCCGATCGAGGCGATGAAGGGCAAGTCACCTCGTTTGGGAAAATGGATTTGACCGCGGGCAGCTTGGACAACAAAAAGAGTCAGCGCGCCGGTTCCGAACCTCAGAGCGGAGAACCATATCGGTGTCACATGATGCAACCCGATTTTCATGACCGGCCAGTTGGCCCCCCATAGCAGGATGGCAACCACCAGCGCGACGATCGGCACGGCGTTTTGAATCTTCTTGCTTGAAGAACAGAAAAGAGAATTGCCGCGCGTCTTTTCGCGCAACCCTCTGAAGGCAACGTCGAGTGACATGTTTTTAACTCCGGTTCGTGGAGCGGCCCTACCCGGCAGAGAGGGACGCCTGGGACGCGTCTTGCCTCTCGGGGCACTCCCGCAAGATGGGAAAACCGAGAGGTGGTCGCAGTCAGCAGGTCTAATATTGGCTTGCGCCTGCCAGTTGACAAACGCATAATTCATATAGGATTAATTGGAGATTCTTCTAAATGGTTTTGCCGTCGTCGCTCCCCCAGCAAGGATGGCGGAGGCGGTCTTCCGCTTCTCAACGCGACGACGTTATGTGATACCTCAGAAGCGATGACGGTTTGTAGGAAGCGGTAGCCGCTCCGCCGGTCATGGAGGCCTTCAACCAACTCGTGCGTCGGCGTTGACTTGACTACTGGGGACGGCCTTATGGTTCTCCTGCCGAACGACGCGGACCATAAATTGCGCTCGAAAGGAGCCTCGGTCGTCACGGCTAGATCGGACCCCAATGAAAAAATGCAAGCCTGTTCAACATGCGACGCATGCTTGACAACAGTCTTGTGAATAAGCTCGATCGTTGACGAGCGAAGCTCTCTGGCTACCGACTCGATCGCAGCAGGAATTCCGCCAAGCGACCGCACTATTTCGGCAACGAGCTGCAGCACTTTATCCGATTGGAACGCCAGGTCGTCAAATTCGCCAGCCGCGGATATGAAAAGGGAAACTGCCGGAGAAGCCACTATCTCTTCTCGTGCCGCCGAGGAAGGCGTCGCCAGTCCCCGTAGGACTTTAATACGTTCCCCCCTGAAGCCGAGCGGCTCCAGAGCGGTAGCGATGACATGCAAACCCGGCGTCCAGAACAAGAGTTCGTCAATAACGACGGCAATATTATCGCGATCGCGGTCGCATCCATCGAGAACCAGAAGCACCTTGCAAGACGAAAGAACCCGACAGATTTCCGATACATCCAGAACATCGTCGGGAAGGCCCATGGACGAAACGATTTCAGGGATAACCGACGTCGATGCACGAGACAAATCTACGTAGAATACCGCGTCGAAGTCGTCGGATATGGCCCTAGCCAAGCTTATCGCCATTGAGGACTTGCCGATGCCCGCCGCGCCGACGATGGTGTTTCCCCTGGCTTGTTCCTCGCCGGTCCAGCGATGGAGAAGCTCTGCGCGTCCGATAAGGTTGAACGGCAGCCATGGAAGTCGGGTGGTGAAACCCAGATCCGACTTTGTTGTTTGTGCATGAGATATCTCGGATGCCAAAGAGTAGCCGCGCCCGGCGATGTTAACCACAAGTTCTTCGCAGCAGTGAGCGCGAAGCGCTTTACGCAGTGCATTCAGATGCACCCGCAACGCCCCTTCGTCGACATGGGTATCAGGCCAAACAAATGAAATAATCTCGCCTTTGCCCACAATATTTCCCGGCCGCTGCGCCAAGGCGCACAGGATGTCGAACGCGCGAGAGCCGATCGCCACAGGGGTGCCGCGATATGTCAGCTTGCGACGGCGAACGTCGAGCTCAAAGCCCTTGAAAGACAAGGGTGTCACCTTGTCCAGATTGCCTATGTGCTTGCTGATTGTCACAATCTTGCCCCAGAATCCGCCGGCGACATTGCCGTGTGCGGAGCAGGCGCATGGGATCATGGGGGAGGCGATCGGCGCAATCGTGCGTAGGTCTCGCCTGCAACTGACCATTGGGATAGGTGGGTTTATCCTCGGCGACGAGGCCTATCGTTTATAAGGGTATCTCCGGAAGCAGTATTGTAGTTTTCCGGCGGAAACTCTTGCAGACAAATTTGTGACGCCTTCCGCAACACGGGGATAACGCCTCTTAACATAGCTTAACTGGCCCCTGCGTTCGCTTTGAACCAACCTCGCGTTCAAATTTGCAGCGAGGATACGAATATGACTGAAGGGGTCACACTTTCTCTGAGATCAATCGACGATGTATCTCAGGATGAAACCTTCGACGACGCAGACGTGTCTCCGTCCCGGCACGGAACACCTGTAGGCCGACCCAAATGTCCTTGGGGGGAAGAACTCGCGGATTGGCAGGTCAGGAAAATCGAAACCTTCATCGAAGATCATATCGACTCCGGTCTGCGCGTAAGGGAGCTGGGCAAGCAAGTGAGCCTGAGTGCCAGTCGCTTCTCCAAAAGGTTCAAGGCGACCTTCGGCAGGCCACCGTACGACTACGTACTCTCACGACGAATCGCAGCGGCGAAGCGGCTCCTCGAAAAGTCCAATGAACCACTGTGTCAGATCGCTCCGGCGTGTGGGCTGACAGACCAAGCGCATTTCTCGAAGGTGTTCAAAAGGCACACTGGGGTCACGCCGAAACAATGGCGCGTCCGGCATGCGGCGGGAGGCCTCCGAAAGCGAGGAGACCGCTGCAGTTCCGACAGTCCGGCCGTTTCGCTGGCATGAACGATAACGGCAACCAAAGGAAACAAGACATGAGCAACGGATTCGAAATCAGCCGCCGCGACGCACTCGTCGCGGGAGTGGCGCTGACGGCAGCAATGGCGGTACCGACTTTCGCGTCGGCCGCCGAAACCAAGGTAAAGAAGGGAAACTCGACAATGGATTTCGTTACGACAAAAGACGGCGTGAAGATCGCTTACAAGGACTGGGGTCCGAAGGACGCGCAGCCGATAGTCTTCCATCATGGATGGCCGTTGTCATCCGACGATTGGGACACGCAAATGCTTTATTTCCTGGCTGAGGGTTTTCGCGTTGTCGCCCACGATCGACGAGGTCACGGCCGCTCCGACCAGGTTTGGGACGGACACGATATGGACCACTACGCGGCAGATGCGTCGGCGGTCTACGAGCATCTCGACCTCAAGAATGCGGTTCATATCGGCCACTCGACGGGTGGCGGTGAAGTTGCTCGGTATGTCGCGAAGTTCGGCCAGAAGCAGGGCCGCGTCGCCAAAGCGGTGCTTGTCAGCGCAATTCCGCCTCTCATGGTGAAGACGGCCTCCAACCCCGGCGGAACGCCGATCGAAGTCTTCGACGGCTATCGCAAGGCGCTCGCCGCCAACCGCGCGCAGTTCTACATGGATGTGGCGTCCGGGCCGTTCTACGGCTTCAACCGTCCCAACGCCAAGGTTTATCCGGGTCTCATCCAAAACTGGTGGCGACAAGGCATGATCGGCGGCGCGAAGGCGCACTACGACGGCATTAAGGCCTTCTCGGAAACGGATCAAACCGCCGATCTCAAGGCTATCACCGTTCCAACTCTGGTACTTCATGGAGATGACGATCAGGTTGTTCCGATCGAAGACTCCGCCAAGCTCGCCGTCAAATATCTCAAGAACGGAACTCTGAAGGTCTATCCAGGCTATCCTCACGGCATGCTGTCGACGAACGCGGACGTCATCAATCCCGATATCCTCGCGTTTATCAAATCGTAAGGCAGAACGTTCGGCTTGTGGGAGGGAACGGCGTTCGCCGTTCCCTCTGCGGCTTGTCCTGCATGGTTCGCTCCCAAAAAATCGCGTTCACGACACAACGAGTGGTTCTCATATGAAGATCAATGATCCGCTGGCTGGTTTGTCGGTCTTTCTATCGCTTGCGGAAACCCTGAATTTTTCCCGGACGGCAACAGCGCTTGGGGTGTCGAGAGCAACGGTTACGACACAAATACAGGAGCTGGAGCAAAGGCTCGGCGTGAGGCTCCTTCAACGTACTACCCGAAATGTTGCACTGACCGAGGCAGGGCTCGTTTACAGGAACGCGCTTACCGGACTACTGGCTCAGGTCAAGGAGGCCGAGCGTGAAGCCAAATTTTATCAGGACGAGCGGATAGGTACGATACGTCTATCTGTTTCTCCCGACCTCGGCCAGCAATACCTAGCGACGATGATCGCGGATTATCTTCTGCAGAATCCTGGCCTCAACATCTTCATGGACCTGTCGCTGGAGCCGGTCGATCTCGTTGAAAAGGGGTTCGATATCGCCATCAGGGGAACAATGGAACTCGCGGACACGCTTATCGTAAGAAAATTGGCATCGTGTGGCCTAGTATTATGCGCGTCTCCTGACTATCTCGCTCACGCCAGTGAGATTGCGTATCCCAGCGATCTCTCCGCTCACGCGTGCCTCCATTTTCTTCCTTTGAGTTGGGGACAGAACTGGCGTTTTGTGAGAACAGCGGATGCCGAGCACTGTTCCGTTCAATTCACCCCACGTCTCGAAACAAATGACAGCATCAGCCTGCGCGAGGCAGCGCGGGCAGGGGCCGGCATAACGCTGCTGCCCGAATATGTCGTGCGTAACGAATTGCGAACCGGCTCCTTGGTGCATCTGTTACCGGAATGGAAATCGGCCGATCTCCCGATACATGCAGTCTATCCGGCCAACCGCCACATCACGGCAAAGATCCGGCATTTTGTTTCTTTCCTTGCCAAAGCGCTATCCGTTGCATTCAGCGAAGGTACCGGTACCGGTGTTGAGGCTGCCTGAGGGGTCAGGCCGCAATGGGGGTCACCAAACTCTCCCCCGCAAAATAAGCGTCCAAGTTAGATTGAAGTTGCCCGATTAGTTTAGGAAGAACACTCTTCGTCGCGCCGGCTGTGTGAGGAGTCAGAATAACATTCGGAACGTCATGCCATCTTCCCGGCTCGGTCGGCTCGTTCTCGAAGACGTCGAGTGCCGCCCCGGCAACGCGATACGATCGTAACGCGTCGATCAGTGCTTCCTCGTCTAGTAAGCTCCCACGCGCCACGTTGATGAGCAGACCTTCAGGCCCCAGTGCCTCCAGGATTGACCGATCAATCATATGTCGATTGGTGCTTTCCGCGCGGCTCGCTATTACCAAAACGTCGCTGCTTGCTGCCAGTGACGTTAAATCGTTGGCTCGTTCGAAGGGAACCTCCGGTTTAGCACGCGGCCCCCACCATTGGACGTTCATTCGGAATGGAATGCAACGATCAGCAATTGCCCGACCTATTGCTCCCATCCCGACAATTCCCACAGAAAGACCCTCGAGAGAGCGGGTGATGTTCTTAACTTTCGGATCCCAGCCGCCCGTCCGAACAAGATGATCTCCCTTGATGATGTCACGTTGCCAAGCGATCAATAAACCCAGAGCGTGATCGGCGACATCCTCGTTGTTCGCCCCGACCGCGTGGGTTACCTCAATGCCATGCGATGCCGCCCAAGCGACATCCACGCCATCATAGCCGGTCGTGAAGCACGCAATAAGCCGGAGGTTCGGAAAAGACGTGACGAATTCGTTCGGGAGCGCTACCTCTCCCGCGACGATCATTGCCGTGATTTCCTGTCGTGCACTTTGCGAGATCGGCTCCCACGCTTTGAATACCTGGTAGCGCTCTGCCAACTTGCTTGCGAGAAAGCCGATGTGTTCATGGGCGATGAGTACGCTGGAGGCGTTTGTCGACATTCGCACACCTTCTCACAGAAACTTCAAACCAAAATCAGTAGCCGCGGCTTGAGGATCACCGCCTCCCGCGACGCGAACGAAGAATTCTTCGAACCCTCCGGGAGTCAGGACAACCATGACTCGTCCGTCCGATGCACTGACATTTTTTACGCGGTGGGCTATGTTGCGGGGAAGGAAAATGATCCCGCCCTCGTCAAGCTCTTCGTACTTCTCGCCACACCAAAAGCCGAAACGTCCGGAGAGGATCCGAAACATTTCGTCCTCGTGCTGATGAACGTGTAGCGGAGTCGCCGCGCCTGCCGGAAACACGACCTCTATTACCGACGTCGCGCCTTGCGTCTGCGGAGATTTGATCCTCAGAATATTTGTGCCGAACGCTTCGACAATATGACCTTCGCCCGGGTGGGATACGATGGCGGTCGGTTCGCGAGTCATTTCCAGTGCTCCTATTAGCTTCGGAACCGAAGTAGGACTGCGCGCTTTCTGTGATAAGCGCGAAAAACCGAACAGGTTGTTTGGGTGGGTTCTATTCGGAAAGATCCAGCCTTGCTTTTGCCACCAATGACAGCTCCGTCTCCTTCCGACATATCCATGCCATGCCACGGAGCTGGCGTGGCGAAGGCGCATCAGTTAGGAGCCGAGGAAGGGACTATCGCTGGATTTATGATGGTAATCGTCGGCGTCATACGTTTTGGCGGCTCCGTTGCTTCAGTTGATTCTGAGTAGCGCAATCCTCGTCATCCGTTATACACCTCGGTCGTGGAACCGACCGAGGCTAGCAAGTCATCTCGGACGAACCTGGGCCACATCGTCCGAAGCTACGGCGTTGGCGGAGTTGCCCCAGCTATTGCGCACGTAGGTAAGGACGTCCGCGATTTGCTGATCGCTCAGTCGCCATGCCAGAGAGGGCATCGAGGGTGTCGTCGGACGCAGGCTCGTGCCGACTCCCTGGCTTCCGAACAGTACAAGCCTGGAAAGGGTTTCCGAACTCTTCTGCAAGACGATTTGATTGCCGGCGAGGGCAGGAAATAGGGGCAGGGAGCCTTTTCCGTCGGCCCCATGACAAGCCGAGCAGTTGTCACGGTAGACTGCTTGGCCCGTCTCCATGACGTTCTTCGCTACAGGAGTCCGAGTGGTCGGCTCCTGTTCTCCGGGTGTACTCTTCAAATATTCGGCGATCGCCTGGAGGTCGGAGCTTTCCATTTTGGATGTTGAATTTTGCACTGCCTCCGCCATGGGGCCGGAAGCGATTGTCGTTTTGTTTATGCCAGTTTCGAGGTAGGCGACGATGTCGTCCTTGGACCACGAACCTAGTCCAGTGGTACGTGAATTCGTTATGTCAGGTGCGAACCATCCTTGAAGCGAAGCGCCTTGCAGGTACTGCGCCCCCTTGTCAGCTCCCAACAGGTTCTTCGGGGTATGACACGTAGAGCAATGCGCGGCCCCATCGACCAAATATTTACCTCTGTTCCAGTCGGCGGATCTCTCAGGGTCTGGCTTGAATTCGCCTTCCGAAAAATTCAGCAAGTTCCATCCCAGGAGAGAAAAACGGATATTGAAGGGAAACGGGAGTTGATTGGCTTCAACTGCATTGTTGACCGGTTCCACCGTTTGAAGATACTTCCAAAGGTCAGACAGATCGTGATCGCTCATCTTCGTATAGGAAGGGTATGGCATTGCGGGATATAGCCGTTTGCCGCCATGCCCGATACCCGTCCGCATCATGAGCTTGAATTCGCCTTCAGACCACTGACCTATACCGGTCTGTTTGTCCGGTGTTATGTTGGGTGGAACAATAGGGCCGAAAGGCGTTTGTAGCGGATTCCCCCCGGAGAGCGGTTCTGCTCCCTCTTTCGAATGGCACGCCGCACAGTCGCCTAGAATTGCCTGATATCGGCCACGAATGATTTCGTCAGCCTGATCCGGAGCCTGAGCAAAGGCGGTTGTCGTCAAAAGCGATGCACAAATTGCCGCGATAAATGAAGTGGCTCTCATGCCGACACCAGAGGCAAGCCAGGGTTATTAAGGTATTTATTGCGAATTGCGTCGGCCGCCCAGTAGGCCAACGCGCCGACCGTCACGGTCGGGTTTTTTCCCGCGTTGTGAGCGAACGCGGATGCCCCGATCACGAATACGTTCGGTACATCCCAGCTCTGAAGGTACCGGTTCACTGCGCTTGTTTCCGGATTCTCACCCATGACGACCCCACCCGTGTTGTGGGTTGTCTGGTAGGGCACCGTGTCCCAGCCTCGCTTCAGGCGAGGCACCTCGTAATGATAAGATCCGCTTGCCTTCGCAAGTTCCTCTACGCGATCTGATATGAAGTGCGACATCCGTAAATCGTTGTCCGGAAAGTCGAACGTAATTCGTAGGAGAGGTCTGCCGAAGCGATCCTTGTAAGTCGGATCAAGGTCAAGATGGTTATAGGACGTCGGATAGCTTGACCCCTGCTGAAATATTGTGAAGTTTCCTTTGTAGGCTTCCTGTGTCGCCTTCTTCCATTCGCTGCCCCACTTCGGTGTCCCTTCCGGCACGGGCCGATTGCCGATCGGGCGGCCATTGCTCGGCAGACAGTTGATTCCCGCGCCGCCGACGAAGTCGAGTTTCGAATGGTCGAACGCGTCACCGTTGAAATCGTCGACGGTTTGCCCAAGCGCGCCGGCGGCGACAAACGGGTTGAAATTCTTTTCCTTGAAGAAAAGCGTTGCGACGGCTGCCGTTTGATAGGCGTAATTTCGCCCGATCGTTCCTTTGCCGGTTTTGGGGTCGTAAATCTCGCCAATCCCTGAGAGCATCATTAGCCGGGCGTTGTGAAGAATGAAGGCGCATACCAGGACTATGTCAGCCGGCTGGAAGTATTCTTCTCCCGACGAGTCGGTATAAGTAACGCCCTTGGCCATCTTACCGTCGGAATGGAGGTTAATGTGGAGCACTTCGCTGTCCGTGCGCAGCTCAAAGTTCTGCTTCTTCATCAGCACCGGCAGGATTGTCGTCTGAGCGCTGCTCTTCGAATAGTTCGCACAGCCGAACCGCTCGCAAAAGCCGCAGAACGTGCATTCTCCCATGGCGACGCCAAGTGGGTTGACATACGCCTTAGACAGGTTCGCCGAAGGGGTCGGGAACGGATGCCAGCCAATGGAACGAGCGGTTTCAGCAAACAATGTGGGCGCATAGGTCATCTCCATCGGCGGGAGAGGATAGTCGCGAGATCGTGAGTCCTCGAACGGATTTCCGCCTTCCTGGATCACGCCTCTGATGTTGCCCGCCTTGCCGGAAATGCCGGCTAGGTACTCGAAGCGGTCCATATATGGTTCGATTTCGTCGCCCGAGATGCCCCAGTCCTGTACGGTGAGCCCTTCAAGCCGGCTCGCGCCGTAACGCTCTGTCAGGTGAGTTTTGATCCGGAAATCGCTGTCCCAGAACCTCCAGGAATGGCCGTTCCAGTGAACTCCCGCTCCGCCGACACCGTTCCCGGGAAGGAACGACCCGTATTCTCTGATTGGGAGAGCCACCTGCGTGGAGTTGTTCCTCATGGTCATGGCTTCTGTCGCCGGCTGAAGGAACAGGTCCTTTCGGATGGCGTAGCGCAACTCGTCCTGGATGTATCCGATGTTGAAGTCGGTGGCCGTGTCTCGCCACGGTCCACGCTCGAGCGCCACGACGTCTAGGCCTTCATCGGTCAGTTCCTGCGCCATGATAGCGCCCGTCCATCCCAGGCCGACTATCACGACGTCTTTTCTAGGCATGTATTTGGTCATCTCGGCCCCCTATTTCATCGCCCAGTCGGTGGCCCCGAGGATCGACACCGGCGGGAGCGGATATGTTTCATTGTGTCTGGATACGAAGTCGCGATAGTCGTAGCGCGCCCCCGGGAAACCGAGCATCTTCCAGGATGCCATGTCTTTGTTCCCGCCGTAGAGCGGATCGGCGAAGAAGCCTTCCATCGCGCCATTAAGGATCAGGCCGAAGAAGACCTTACCGACAACTCCGTTCGATAGCTGGATCTTGTCGGCTTCAAGCGCCTTCAGAAAATCGTCCTGTTGTGCGGTGCTCAGATCCGCGAAAGACTTCGCCTGCAGGTTTGTTCGTACATAAGCGTCAATCGCTGCCAAGCCGCGTCGATACTGCGAGTTCGGTGTTGCCTCTCCCTGATAGCCTTGCGTGTGCAAACCCGAGAGAAAAGGGCCTTTGGTGTAAAGGCGAGACGAGTGACCGTAGCTTCCAGCCAACTGTCTATCGAGGTAGATTGCACATCCGGCTTCTTTCCCTCCGATACTGAGGTCGTCCGCGGGTATGAGGCGATCGACGATCGCTTCCACGGCCCGGGCTTCCTCCGGCGTAAAGAAGAGCCAGCCGGAAATCGAGACCGGAACCGGCGGCGCGCCCGACACGGGGGTCCATGGTAGTGCAGCACTGAAAGTCCGCGCCGACGCCGCGGTAGCTGTGGAAATGGCCACGATGGACGCGACCGAAGACAAAAAGCGTCTGCGGGATAGGTTGGTGGTCATCGCAGTCTCCGATGCAATTACTTGAAGTAAGGTTATCTCGGAGATGACGCGACGGATTGAACGCCGTCTGCCCAATCCTGGCGCTGGGGAGCGAAGAAATCGATATCGACCGTATCCTCCGTGCAGTGGAACTCGTGCGGAACGTTCGGTGGGATGACTAACACCGTTCCGGCTGTCAGTACGAACTGCCTACCTTGGGAAAAGACCTCGCAGCGCCCCTCGGTGATCCAAGTGATCTGTTCGTTCAGGTGGTGGTGGAGGGGGAACACACCGCCCTTTTTCACCATCCACCTAACGATCGTCGATTGCACGCCGCTAAGGTACTGCCTCTGCACAAGAGGCGAGATTTGCTCGATCGGCTGCTTGTCGAAATTGTAAAGTACGGGGAGCGCGCCGGTGTGGCCGCTGACGTCCGAAATCAAACCTTTGCCCGGTGCGGCGGCGATCGAATTCGAGTCTGTGAGAGTTGGGGCGGGTAATTCCTGCGCGCAGGCTGTGCCGGCAATAAATGCTGCGGCCAACCCGAGAAAAGTCGTCTTCATTGTCATCCACCTTGCCAATTGCGTTCGTTCGGCGCTTGGGCGCGCCAACGGCGGCACTATGAGGAAGAGATGACGTTGATTATTGTAACATTGAGCTGTGAGGGAACGACTGCCAACTCTGAAAAACGAGGTCACCGCTCCCACAGAAAGCGGTGAACTGCACGTTTCGAAACTAAGCAATCTTCTTGAGAAACAGCAGAGACATTGGTTCCACCAGCGAGTCATCCAACATCGGCTTCAATTTCTGGAACGATGCCGCGGCCACATGCGCATCCAAGGCTGGCCTGTCTTTCCAAGTCTCCAGCATCACGAGTTGGGTAACGTCATTGCGATCGCGATGGAGGTCATATTTGATACACCCAGGTTCGTTCCGCACAGTGGGCAAGATCGTTTCGATAGCCTTCAAGAGCTCGTTGAGCCGCTCGGGTTTAACTTTTATTTTCGCGACCAAGTGAATGATGTCGATGTCTTCCATAAATGACTCCAATTGTAACAGCGCTCTCGGGATATTTCGGAAAAGGTGGTCGGTCTTCCGCAAACGAACGAAATGGGCGGCCAGCGGCCGCCCTTTCAGTCAGAATCCTTCGAGCACAATCTTGCCTTTAGCCTTGCCGCTTTCGAGAATCGAATGCGCATGCTTGAGGTTGGCCGCATTGATGGGTCGGATGACATCGGTCACCGTGGTTCTGATTTTTCCGCTGTCGATCAGTCCAGCGACCTCGTTCAGGAGCTTGCCTTGTTCGGCGATATCAGCAGTTTCGAAAATGGACCGGGTAAACATTAACTCCCAGTGGACCGAAACGGACTTCCGCTTGAAACCGACGATGTTCAGCGCGTCGGGATCATCGATCAGACCGACCCGGCCTTGAGGTGCAATGAGGTCGATGATTTGGTCTAAGTGCGTGTGTGTTTCCGTGGTCGAAAACACGAACGACGGATCGCCTATTCCAAGAGCTTTCACCTGCTCGGCGAGCGGCTTGGTATGGTCCACCACATAGTGGGCCCCAAGTTCCTTGACCCAAGCCTGCGTCTCTGGCCTGGAAGCCGTGGCGATGACGGTTACATCGGTCAGCGCGCGAGCGAGTTGAATTGCGATCGAACCGACACCACCAGCGCCGCCGATTATCACAATCGCGTTCGCCGCACCGGGCACCGGTTTCCTGATGTCGAGCCGATCGAACATCATTTCCCACGCCGTGATCGCGGTCAGTGGAAGCGCGGCAGCCTCGGTATCTGAAATCGTGACCGGCTTCTTGCCCACAATCCGTTCATCGACGAGGTGATATTCACTGTTGGCTCCCTGGCGGATTAGCGAGCCCGCATAAAAGACCTCGTCACCTGGTTTGAACGTAACAACTTTGTCGCCGACTTCCTCCACGGTGCCGACCGCGTCCCAGCCGAGGATTTTCCAGGCTCCCTCGATCGCCGAGACGTTCTTGCGGATCTTAAAATCCACCGGGTTTACCGATATGGCTTTGACCTTGACCAGAATGTCGTGGCCTGTCGCAGCAGGCTTTTCAATCTCGACATCGACCAGCGCATCGGATCGATCCAGAGCGCCGGCTTGTTTGTAGGCTATCGCTTTCATGAGCTTGTCTCCATTTGCAATACGACAGATATTACGATACCGCTCATTTGATCCAATACGCACATCGATCGCACATAGTGTCAAAAAGGATACCATTATGGCCAAGGTCCGCCATTCCCGCTTCGACTGCACTCCCGGCTGCTCCGTGGAGGCCGCGATCGCGCTGATCGACGGCAAATGGAAGTCGGTTATCATGTTTCACCTCATTGACGAGGTGCTGCGCTTCAATGAGATTCGCCGCAAGATTCCCGGTGTTACGCAGCGCATGCTGACAACCCAACTGCGCGAGCTCGAAGAGGACGGACTGATCGAACGAAAGGTCTATCCGCAGGTGCCGCCCAAGGTCGAGTATCGCTTGTCGCCCCTTGGCGAGAGCATGAAACCCGTGCTTTACGCGCTTCGTGAATGGGGAGACGCAAACATTGGCCGGTTCGGAAAGCCCTTGGCGGTATCGCCACCTGAAACCGCTGCTATCGGTGCAAACGCAAATTAATCCGAGGCTGACGGTCACATTCTACAATCTCTTCTTCGTTCACCTTGTCATTCTTGTCGCACTGAGTGGGGTCCGCAAACGGGAACGCTCAGAGTCTCGCACGGTGTTCCAGTCGCCGATGCAGCGGAATCAAGGAGATTGAAATGGAAAAGTGGGTCACGACGGGACTATCCGTCATCGCAGATCGCCGGTCGAACTCGATCGGCATCGCAGCTATGAGGATCGCGATAGCGATTATCTTTCTATGGATCGGCGGGCTGAAGTTCGTGCCGTTCGAAGCTGACAGCATTACGCCGTTCGTGGCGAACAGCCCTGTGATGTCCTTCTTCTACAAATATCCGGAGGATTACAAAGCGCATCTCACCAGGGAAGGGGAATTGGATCTGGTGAAGCGTGACTGGCAGACCGGCAATCGAACCTATACGTTTTCCACCGGGTTGGGCGTCGTGGAAATCATGATCGGCCTACTGGTCCTGTCCGGCTTCGTCTCCCTCTGGTCCGGATTGCTTGGAGCTCTACTGGCACTCGCAACCCCTTTCGTTACGCTGTCGTTTCTCTTCACCACGCCCGAGGCATGGGTCCCGGCGCTGGGAGATGCGGAGCATGGGTTTCCTTACCTGTCCGGTGCTGGCCGACTCGTACTCAAAGACGTGGCGCTTCTCGCCGGCGCTTGGCTGGTATTGGTGCATTCTGCAAGAGAATTGCTGGCCAAGCGCGATGCCAATGGTGAAGGCATTGTCGGCCGGGACCGCGTCTCGATTCCGTAAGGCTCTTCTGTAAGAGCGTCACTGCCGAAGCTCTTCGGCGGTGACTTTTCACATGTGAAATGGAATTTTCGATTCATTTGTGGAATGTCGATATCTAATTGAAGACCCGCCGAGACTTCTTGGCGGTTGAAGTTCGGCATTCCGAAGGGTGACTGGTACTGGATGCATCTGCTGCCTTCGGCGGCAGGGATTAATGGAGCGCCGCCGCGAAGGCCCCGTCTCTGCGCCGAAATGGAAGCGAAGGCGGCGGGCTAAAATGAACCTTGCCACTCGCTGTTCAAGGCAATTCCAGCCGCGTTCGAGAAGAGCCGAAGCGTGCCCTTTTCCAGTCTCGAATATCATCATCTCCTATGCGGGGACTTGGGCCGAAGCTGCGCTAGCGTGAAGTCCAAGGCCTGAGGAAAGGCGGTCGGGATGTTGCGTCGCCCATGATTTTTGCCAGCAAGAATGCTTACAGTGGAGGCTACCCCGACTTGGGCCAGTGCCCTTTGAAGTGCCATTGCGCCTTGAGGCGGCACAAGCTCATCGATAGCGTTGATCATCAGCAGGGGTCCTGCCTCACGTGAAGCGCGGCAGATTGGCGTCGACGTCGCCAACCAGCTCTTGTTGTTTGCGACCAACTGAAGAACGAGATGCCGTAGGACCAAGTCGTTACGCCCCCCGGTCTCGATATCGTCTCGCGCTGCTCCGAAGAAGTCATTGCAATAGTCATCGTCCGCGATAGCGGCCGTGTCGTCGATGAAGCCCTTCAAGTCGATCATCGCAGACCAGGTCACGGCTGCGATGCCCGCGGCCAACGCGACCTCGACTGCCAAGGTGCCGCCGACGGAAAAACCCCAGACCGTGACGCGGTTCCGGTCAAAGGTAAATTCTGAGCCGAGCATCCAGTTCAACGCAGCTAGAGCGTCGCTCCTTGCCGCTGAGAAAAGGGTGTGAGGGGGCATTCTATATGTGGGAACAAAGACGCAGACGCCCGCCTCACAAAGCATCCGGGCGGTGCCGGCAGGTTCCTTTGCGTCGCTTTGAAACCAGCCGCAGTGAAGCATCAATACCGCAGCACCGTTGGGTTCTTTCGGGATATACACATCAATTTGCTGTTTCTCGCCGTATCTAATATCGGACTGGATGTTCATTGAGGCTCCGGTGCGCAGTTGCTTTTGAGAACAGACTGAGGCTGAGGGAAGGCGAGGCAGCCACCGCCCGCGTCCTCGCTATGAAAGCGAGGAGCAGGATGGACTCGCGATCGAATAACGTATTGTAATTTGCGTTCGGAAACGTGGTCTCCTACGCACTGTTCAATGGACAGCGGCCGCACCGGCTCGCGCGATGGCAAGGTCATGATCCGGCGTGTCGGCGGATACCCCGATTGCGCCGATGATCTCGCCGTTTTGCATAATCGGAAGCCCACCTTGCATCATCACGAAATCTCCGGCGGTGGCAGCGGCCGGCCTTTGGCCGTTGACAGCATTTTCGAGATCCCCAGAGGGCTTCCGGAACAGCGCAGCGGTGCGCGCTTTGCCGGGGGCGATTGTTACGCCCGCCGGCACGGATGCATCATCCATACGTTCCATCGACACCAGAACTCCCGAAGGGTCCGTAACTGCGATAACACCGGACCAGCCGGAGTGCGAAGCAAACTCCTTCGCAGCTGCAATCACTGCTTCAGCTCCAGCGAGCGTGATGACTCTTTTCGTTGCTGAGGCCTCCGCACGCGACTGCAGCGGCGAAAGGAGTATAATTAAACCTGCCATGAGGTTGGTGATGGATGATGAAAAGCCTGTGGGCGTCATCGAAAATTCCTATCTCGTGTTTTTGTTGGTGACTTCCTCATATGCTCGTCGGCATTGCTGTTATTGTAATTTGCGCTTCCAGCGGGTGCGAATTCCAACGAGCGAAAAATACAAGACCTCAGGGGATCCCGCGGCTACTCCTCGTGTGGCGGGTCCGGCAGGATCGGCGTGTGCAACTCACAGACAGGTGGCGATCTCGGAAATCACGTGAATCCGCCCGCCAGTCCCCGGGAGTTTTTCATGAAGCTAGAAAACAAATCCGTCGTCATCTTCGGTGGGAGTTCAGGTATCGGTCTGGAAACTGCGCGCATGGCGCGAAGCGAGGGCGCTGATGTGACTATCATCTCTCGTAACCCCGACAAACTAAGATCAGCAAGAGCGATGGGAGACGACAGCTTTCGAATATTGGTGGGAGATGTCACAAGCGAAGGTGACATTGCGAGAGCGCTCGACGCCGTTGGCGATGTCGATCATCTCGTCTACACCGCAGGCGACAGCGTTGTGCAGAAGAATCTGGACGAAGCAAGCGTCGCTGATATTCAGAGCTACTTTGACGTGCGTTTCATTGGCGCGGCGCTTGTTGCCAAGCACATACGTGGAATCATTCGTAGAGGAGGTTCGATGTCATTCACATCAAGCACCCTGCCTGAGCGGCCGGCTGCGGGTTATTCTATAGGCGCGGGCGTCTCGGGCGCTGTGAATGGTTTGATTCGATCACTCGCGCTCGAACTGGCACCGATCCGGGTCAATGCAGTCGCCCCGGGCGTCATTCGATCCCCGTTGTGGAACCGAATGCCCGCGGATGCCAGAGAAAGCTACTTCTCCGAGTTCGGAAGATCCCTGCCGGTGGGGCGGGTCGGAGAAACATCAGATGTTGCCGAAGCTTTTGTCTACCTTATGAAGGCTAGCTTTACCACTGGCCAGATCGTCACTGTCGACGGTGGCTACTCGGTCAGTCGTCAAAACAGAAGCTAGATGGTGAGACCGGCACGACGCACCCCATGACGATCCTTCGCGAAAACCGTGGGACGAGTTGAGGACGTCTCGAATCCCGTTCTTTCGCGAGCAACAATCTGTTTGGCACCGGTTCGAAGGGATCGGTTGCGATTGCAGAAACTGCGGTGGCTTTGTCGCCGCCGGGGATCGCGACCGAAATCTACAATACCACAGCCACCCAAGTATGCCTCTATCGCCGAGGAAACTCGAGGAGAACGGTATGACTCAAATAGAAAACTTTGACATCCTGATATTGGGCGGCGGCAAGGCTGGGAAAACGCTGGGAATGGATCTGGCGAAAGCCGGGAAATCAGTCGCGGTTGTCGAGGCAGGCATGATCGGCGGCTCCTGCATCAACGTCGCGTGCATCCCCAGTAAAACGTTTATCCGAAGCGCGGAAGTCGCCCACGCATTGAAAGGCCTCGCGGAGTTCGGAGCACAGGCGGACAAGGTTTTCACAAGTCTGGATATAGTCAGGAATCGCACTGCCGCAGTCGTCTCGGAAATGGTGGCAACAAATCAGGCGGGCTTCGACGCAAGCGGCCTCCAGCTTGTAATTGGATGGGGCAAGTTTGTCGCCCCCAAGACGATCGAGGTGCAAACTGCCGACGGAATTCGTAGCCTCGCTGGTGACCGCGTTTTCATTAACCTCGGAACAAAAGCGGTTGTCCCCAATATCCCAGGCCTTGCTGCCGCCGATCCTATCACGCACGTTGAAGCGCTGCAGCTTGGTGACCTTCCATCGAAGCTAGTAGTGATCGGTGGTGGGTATATCGGCATGGAGCTCGGCCAGGCGTTTCGGCGGTTTGGGTCCGAGGTGACGATTATCGACAGGGGCAGCGTGCTTGCGCCGCGGGAAGATCCAGACGTCAGTGATGCAGTTTTGAAGGTACTTGAACGTGAAGGCATTGAGGTCGTCCTCGGAAATGAAATCGTGAACGTGTCTGGAAAGTCCGGGCAATCGGTGACAGTGACGACCGCCGATGGACGGTCGTTCGAAGGCTCTCACATCCTGGTCGCCTCCGGACGTCAACCAAGAACGGCCGACATAGGTCTGGACCTCGCCGGTGTCGAACTGGACTCCAGGGGATTCATCAAGGTTGATGAACAACTTCGGACGACGGCGACCGACACTTGGGCGATGGGGGAGGTGGCTGGAACGCCGATGTTTACACATGCATCCCTGGACGATTATCGTATCGTCAAAAGCGCGCTTTCGGGCGGTGGGAAGAAAACCTCGGATCGTTTGGTTCCCTATTGTGTGTTCATCGACCCCGAATTCGCGCGCGTCGGCTTGAACGAGACCGAAGCCAAACGCAGGGGCATACCGTACAGGACGGCGAAGCTACCCATGGACGCCGTCCCACGAGCAAGGACACTTTCCAAACGCACCGGCTTCATGAAGGCGCTGGTTGCGGCGGGCGATGATCAAATCCTCGGTTTCAGCATGCTTGGTGTGACAGCGGGCGAGGTTATGAGTGTCGTTCAAATGGCAATGCTCGGAGAGCTGCCCTATACCGCCCTAAGGGATGGCATTCTCGCACATCCGACGATCGCCGAAGGGCTAAACATGTTGTTTTCGAACGTCTCGGCCGCGTAAAACCATGGGTCACGGGACCCGGTGATATCGGGCCCGTGCCGATATTCGGCACCGAGCTTGGTGGCCAGGTTCGGTGCGTCGCGGGGCCTACGTGTTGCCAGGAGACGGCATTCAACATCCGAGAGCAGACGCCCGCGCCCGCAGAACGTACGATCGCGTACCGCGCTCGCTATAGGCTCTTTTCCGAGATGCTTTACTTTGGCATTCTGCCGTCAGCCATTACCGGTGCTGGAAGTTTCGAATTGTGCATCCAGCCACCGTTTTACTCGGAGAAGTCGTCGCGTGGATTTTGACCAACTGCCGGTGCTGGTTTGGACGGTGACGCAGGGCGGATGCACGTTCGTGAACGGTTACTGGCAATCCGTAACCGGATTGGATTACGAGCAGTCGGCGGCTCTAGGTTGGCTACGCGCCTTCCACATGGATGACCGTGAGAAGCTGTCGTCAATGATTGTCGGAGAGACGGCGAGCCTTGCATTGAGAGTCGCCACCTCAAAGGATCGCTTCGAATGGGTTCAAGTAAAGGCTCTCGGCGCGGGCTCGGGTGAAGTTGTTTTCGTAGGCGTGGAAGCCGGTCCGGTGTCCCAAGTGGATGTTCCGGCGGCACTGCAACCGGAAGAACTCCGCGACCTTCTTGAGGAGGTTCCAGCCATGATCTGGAGCACCAAACCCGACGGCCACATGGATTACGCCAACAGTCGCCTGTTGTCCTACTACGGGCTGTCTTGGGACCAAGCCAAGGGTTGGGGTTGGCATGTCGGGGTCCACCCGGAAGATTGGCCAGGGCTGGAAGCGAAGTGGAGAGCGGTGCTGGCGGACAATGTACCCGGTGTGAACGAGATGAGGATAGGAGACCCCCAGCGTGGCTATCGGTGGGTCACCACCTATGGAAGCCCGACATTCGACCGGAGCGGAAACGTATCTCGTTGGTATGGCGTGATCGTGGACACCGAAGACCGCCGGAATATAGAAGAGGCTCTAAAGCTGAACGAGTCTTCTTTGGCACAGGGGCAGGCGCTGACAAGCACCGGGAGCATTGGCTTCAATCCTAATTGGACGCAAACGTACTGGTCCAAAGAGACCTTCAATCTTCTCGGTATCAATGAAGGCACTGAACCCTCGAAAACTGCATTCTTAAAAAAGGTACACCCGGAAGATATCCAGCAAGTCAAGGAGACGCTGGCCTCCGCAACGCAAGGCGTCGCGGAGATTGCTTTCCACTTCAGGATTTTGCTCCGAGGGGAACACGTCCGCAGTTTCAAGTTCCTCGCGAAACGCTCGAACGGCTTTGCCAACCCATTTTACATATCGGTCATCCAAGACATTACGGCTGAGCTGCAAGTGGCCGAGAAGCTTCGGCAATTGGAAAGCGATCTTGCAAATGTGTCGAGGACAGCGATGATGGCCGAAGTTGCAGCATCCATTGCCCACGAAGTCAACCAACCTTTGGCGGCGATCATTGCCACGGGCGGCGCTAGCATACGCTGGTTGGATCGGGCTCAGCCGAATATTCCCAACGCGCGTAATAACCTAGTCGCGATCGTTGAACAGGCCCGCAAGGCGAACGAAGTGGTGACGCGGGTTAGATCACTCTTCCGCAAAGACAGCCGTTCCGCTGAGAGCGTACACGTCGCGGATATGGTCCGAGAGGTCGTGCCGTTGGTGGAGCATTTGATAAAACGAGAGAGAGTATCTGTCCAAACGAGTATCTCGGACGACGTTCCGGCCATCGTCGGAGACAAGGTCCAGATACAACAGGTTTTGTTGAACCTTCTTCTGAATGCAATTCAGGCCATGGAAAATTCCGCGGTGAAGAAGCTTGATGTCTCGATCGAGGCTGCGGGCGCGGGGGCCGTCGAGGTGAAGATCAGCGACACGGGGCCAGGATTGCCCGAAGGGCATTCTGGCCGAATATTTGATGCCTTCTTTACCACCAAAGACACGGGCCTTGGGCTGGGTCTATCGATTTCACGGACGATCGCCGAGCATCATGGCGGAGAAATAACCGCCGAGAACAAGGCTAGTGGCGGCGCGACATTCCGCCTTTTCCTTCCTGTCTTGAGGACGTCGGCGTCATGACAATCGCGATTCGCAGCTCCATCACTTCTTCGCTCGCAGATATTTACTACGCTTGGCTCCTCCTCCTAGCGCCGATATCCAGACTTGAAAGCAGCCTCGTCGAAAGCCCATGGCATCGATCTGGTGGCGCGATCGCGCGGTCCGCAAAGTTGTGCTGCGGCCTGCCACAATTTGCCAAACCTTTCGTATTCGAGCCCCACCCTATGGAATAAAACCTCCCAGCGTTGGCCGTTTTTTGGCGTTACGGCAGAAAAAAGTTCCATAAGATAGATTATGTGACACAATTTTAAGTTTAGATCGTCGAGATGCCGTCCTAAAATAGGGGCAAGTCATTTCTCGCAGCAATTCGTTGTTTTAAATGCATAATTCTTACAGAATTCACGGAAACGTGAATCTGGAATTTAGGCAAAGAAAAGATTTTTCTTTCAAAAGTTGCCTTGACCAATTAAACCTCAAGTAGGTACTTTACCTAGCGGGAAGTTCGCGCGTGAAAGGCAGGCGCGGTCTTGCAGCCTCACGCCTTCATGTCGGGGTGTCACTTCCTTACGTGATCCGCCGGATGAAGCGCCATGAACGCTTCGGCAATCTCCAACAGTAACTTCACTTTTTCGGAAGGGAGTTCTTCGATGTATTTCATCAGTTTATGGCGGGTCTGCGCTTCGTCCTCCGATCCCCCCCACAGATGCGGAGCAGCGGCGAAGATCACGTCCAGCGGCGAAAATTTAAGAAGCTCACTCAAATGGACCAGGCGGGTCACATGCATCTTTGCTTCGCCACGCTCGTAGCGGCCATAAACCTGTGGGGTTAGACCAAGAAGAGGAACAAGTTCGGGCCGGGTGAGATCGCGTTCCTCGCGGGCAAGGCGTAGCGCCTCGCCGATCTTCTTGTCCATCTCCCCAAATTCGGCGATGCCGTCAAACGCAGGCTGCCGACAAATCGGGTTTTCAATTTCGGAATCGCGTACCTCGATCAGGCCCGCGGTCTTGATATAGCTTTCTGTCTTCGAGGTCATTTCCATCGCTCTGAGCGCTTCATTCTGAAACGCATATCACGTTTAGCGCAGCTCAAAGCAAACCTTTCTCTCGAATTTCAGAAAACATTGCAGAGCACGCGCGCAGGACTTGATCGTTACCGGTCGCACTGCCACCGCGACGCGAAATGAGTTCTGGCAGGGCAGGTATATTGTGATCGAACAACATGGTCAAAAGACAGATCGCTTTGAGGCACTTCTTGCAGAACTCCTCGCGATCGGAAAAGACGCCAGAGCACAGAGGTTTCTGCAGACCCCACAGTCAGACGAATCTCTCGCTGCTC
Source organism: Rhizobium sp. AB2/73 (assembly GCF_020871915.1). Lineage (NCBI taxonomy): Bacteria > Pseudomonadati > Pseudomonadota > Alphaproteobacteria > Hyphomicrobiales > Rhizobiaceae > Rhizobium > Rhizobium sp. AB2/73. The sequence continues at coordinate 62,186 of NZ_CP067075.1, forward strand.
TCCGATCGAAGGCAGGCCTTGTCGTCGATGGACTTATCGAGTGCTGCAGAGAGATGGAGCGCGACGATGATCGGCGCCGGTTTTTTGCAATGGCGTTAATTGTAGCCGCTGGAGGAAGCGATCTACTCGGCCTGCATCTACCGGACGCGTTGGACAAGATCTTACCCAAGTGACGTCTTTCAGTACCTTCTTCTCACATCCAGTGGCTTGAGATTTCCGCAGACAGTCTCCCGCCATCGCGATTGGCATCTATGGACACAATAGCAGGATCGGGCAATTTTGTATAGAATAGCCAGTTATTTAATTTAATACGCAATGCTCATGTCAGCGAATGACGGTACGTGATTTGCTGGCCTGGAACGTGCGCAAGCTTCGTGTCCTGCGAGACCTCTCGCAGGAGCGTCTTGCTTTCGAAGCGGGACTTGAACGGGTATCGATCTCACAAATCGAACGGAAGCAGGTCAATCTCGGCATCGACTCTGCCGAGCGCATTGCGCTGGTGCTCGATGTTCCCGTCCATGCTCTGTTTCTTGAGCCCGGCGCAGGAGAAGAGCCTCCGGTGACGCTCAAACGCGGCCGGCGCCCCTTGTCCTGATGCCGTTGTGGAAATTCACCTACTTTTGCAGGTCGAAGAAATAGCGGCTCGTGGTTTTCGTCGTATCGTCCCGGATATCGAAATAATATGGCTTATCCCGCAACGGACGCGCCATAAATTCCGTATAGGTGCAGGAGGAATGCTCGCCTGAATAAACGCGCGTGACCCCATCCGCCGGTTGGGGACTAGCTCCGAGGTGATTCAACCGCCCTTGACCACATGCGTTTACGACGCGGCTGCAGCGCGACAAATCGGATCCACCGCCCCTGTCGCCATCGTTTTCGGCCTGGGCCGGATTCCATCCGGAAGGGCAGTCGGCATATCGCTCATAGCCCGGCTTACCGGAGCCGCCTTCCGGACATGTCGGCCAGGAGAAGCCGGGCCGCTTCATGGCGCTGATCAGCTTGTTCATCGGTGGCGAGCACGTCGCAATCGAATGCCAGGAGGGATTATCGGACGCTGCGCAGAGAAGCACCTCGCAGCCCCACTCGCTGGCAAGAGCCTGTCTCTGCGCCCAGGGCGCCAGGGTCATCGATGCTGCAGCGAAAATCAAAATCCACCTCATGGACACTCCTCCTCGGCTTGGCGGTTCAGCGATCCCTTCTGGCCGGCGCTCGCCGCGCGTCGGCAAATGGCGGCGTGAATTCCACTTTTCTTTCTTTGAGCAGATTGATGTCCGCCGCCGGCCGACGGTCGAGCGTGCGGTCGACAGCCTTGGCCCGCCACTCGTTCATATCGAGGACATAGGTTCCCCAGATGCCGTAGCGCGCCGACACGGCGTAACGCTGGGCATTCGCATAGGTCGGGTCGACGAACGTACCTGAAGAGAGCCGTGCCCAGCCGACGCGCAGCATTTCGAAAGCGAGATCCCGACTGCCGGACCGACATGTCCCGACAGGCATGCCATTGGTGCCAGAACCGCGGACGTCACAGGTGACCGATCTTGAACCGACCGTGCGCTTCAGCCAGGCCTTCGCCAGCGCACCACAAGGCACCGGAGCCAGAGCAGCTGTGCTCGCATCCCCGACCCTCTTCGGATCGAAGGCCCATTGCGGCAATTCGCAGCCATCGATGCCGGCGAGGCGCACCGATTGCCCATGTGTGGGGAACCAGAGCGTCGTCCCATCGATCGGCGTCGCTCGCCCCTTTACCACGACATGCTGCTCCGGTACGGGCGCTCCGTCGGCGAAGTGTCTGCCGACAGGGTCCGCGGCGCCCGCCGGAGCAGGTATCGAAAGGATCATAGCGGCAAGAGCGGTCAGACGCCTCATCCTATCGGCCCTCCCGTTGGCGGGCCACCCTGCTCAGTAGCAGGGAGGGATGCTGGACGTCAGGAAACTGCCAGAGACCTGCTTTCCGCGCCCTCGCCTGCTGCTCGGCAACCGCGTAAGGCGCGTGAACCGGCAGCCCCTTCGCATCGAGCGCAGCGAAGGCGTAACCTTCGGTGATAAGCGCCGTCGCAAGATCCAGGCGCTCGCTTCCCACCGTGCCATAACACAGCACGAACCGCGTATCGCCTTCGATCGCCACCGGGGCGCATTGCGGCCGGATATCCTTGATGAACGCCGCAAGCACGGCGATCGAGGCCTCGCCACAATCCTGCCGCCCACCGGAACGGTCGGTGAAGTATGTCCCGCGCAAACAGGACTGGACGCCATAGAGGCGATAGTGCTCGCCATGATCGATCCAGCTGTCGCCCGTTTCGAGCGTGACGCCGGCATCAAGGGGCAAGTAGTCGGCCGCTTGCGCAGAGACGACAATGGCGCAGATCGCCAGGGGAGCAAGCGGCGGAGCGCACTTCATTTGGCCTGCTCCTGGACACGGGGATCAGCCCACATGCCAAAGCCCCCACGCCCGATCTTTTCGGCGTCGGCGAGATCGCCCCGAAGCGGGCTGCCATCCGGCTTACGCGCCAGCCTCAACGCTCCGATCGAAACGAGTTGCTCCTCGATATTGTCTACCGTGTCGAGCGCGCCTGGAAAATTGTAGTAGCCGAAGCAGGTGACATCCTGCTTCGCAGCCCTTTCCTCCGTCAGAAAGGCCCGGCAGAAGATCACCCTGGCGGCCTTCAGCTTGATCGCAAGCTGCTCCCGGCCATAGTCCTCGCAGGTTCCTGCGAACCCTTCGCTGCGATTGACCATCTCTCCCTGGCAGGGTTCGAGGCCATAGAGGTGCAACGACACCTTGTCATCGACCCTGACGTCGGTCGGTGAGATCGCCTTGAATCCTTCAGCCGAAGAATAGCCCTTCCGGGAAACCGCTTTCCTATCCCCGTCATAATATTCGACGACCAGGACGGTCTTTCCGGGCGCCGCAAGCGAACGGACGTAGTCCTGATTGACAGAACCCGCCGCCTGCACCTGGCCAGCAAGAAGCAGCGCCGACAAGAACGCGCCCGTCACACTTCGAAAGCAAGACATATCCATATTTAGTATCTCATCGTTTGACAGAGTGATGCAGATTCCCTCTTTTCGACTCGATTTCTTTGATGTACGAGTTACCTTAAATAGTAACGTCATGCAATCACAAATCCACGCTTTCGGCCTCTCAGGACATGGCCTGAAGCATAGGAATCGAGGCGGATCGCCAGATGCATTGCTTGCTCAGAATCGCGCTTCCGGCGACATTGATGGTCGCCCTCTCCGGCCATCAAGCGGCTGCGGATGACACAATTCAATATGATTATAAACGATTTTTTGGCGATACTCAGGCAAACCTCAGCACGACATCAAATCTCTCGGACTTGGGTTCCGCTAATCCTTCCCTTTCCTTTGACCTTGACCCCAATGGCGCCGTGGTGCCGGTTGTCGTGCCTGGCATATCGAATAAAAAGAGTAATATCTTAAACGGCAGAAGCGACAAAGAGACCGGAGAGACTTTACCGGATTTGTCGTCACGGAGAGATATCAATATTGGATATGTCTCCGCAACAAAGTGCCCGACGTCGCCGCTTGCGCCGGATCAGATTGCCCACCTGACCCAGACGGCGGCCCAACGCTATGGCGTGGCGCCGGAATTCGCGGCGGCCGTGGTATGGGCGGAGAGCCGCTTCGACCGGGTGCGCAACAGCCCGAAGGGTGCGCGCGGACCAATGCAGTTGATGCCGGACACAGCGCGCGAGCTCGGGGTGGCGGATGCCTGCGATCCCGAAGCCAACATAGACGGCGGCGTGCGCTACCTGCGCGCCCTGCTGGATGAATTCCAGAACCCCCTTCTGGCGGCGGCCGCCTATAACGCCGGACCACAAGCGGTCCGCGATCACGAGGGTATCCCGCCGTACAGCGAAACGATCGGCTACCTGGCAGAGATCCTGAACTTCCAGCTCGGTCTGCGCTCGCCAGGCAAATACCCGACTTCAAACAAATCCGATCACCAGCCGAAAGACAACGGCGTCATCGGCGGGGTGTCCGCCGGACGCTTCGTCGCCGGAGTCATGAAATTCTGACATGCGAGAGGACAAGGACATGAGGAAACTGTTTCGTTTATCCCGCCTTCACCGCCGCCGCCTGTTGGCTGTCGGGCTTACCATTGCGATTGCGCAACTGGCATTCGCCGACGCCGCCCATGCCCAGTCCGTCGGCCAAGCATTTACGCCTGTTCAAGCTATTTTTCAGGCTGTCGTCGACTTCGTCAACGGCCCCTTCGGCCGACTTTGCGGCATCATTGCCGTTATGTCCCTCGGTTTCCTCGCCTGGATGGGCCGCCTGAGCTGGATCATCGCCGGCAGTGCCGCGCTCGGTATCGGCTTCGTATTCGGAGCACCCGGGATGGTCGATGCATTGATCGCTCTCGTGGGGTCGGGAACATGATCGGCGAGGCTTCGGAGAAGCCGGTTCTCACGCCGCTGGTGATCGGGCTGACGCGGTCGCCGACGCTCTGGGGCGTGCCCTATCTTGCCGGTGTCATCATCGTCGGCGCCACCATCATCGCCTGGCTCGCCAGCAATTCCATCTGGGCGTTTCTGACCGCGCCCGCCACCTACATGACGCTGTTTACCCTCTGCGCCTGGGATGCACGGATCCTCGAAGTCCTGCAGGTCGCAACCCGGATGACGCCCCGAACCCGGAACAAGACGTTCTGGGGTGCGAACTCCTACGGACCATGACGATGTTGAAAGCGATCCGCGACGAGCTCGGCTTTGGTTCGATCGGTCATCGCGAGCGGCCGATGTCGACGCATATTCCCTATATCAGGCACGTCGCAGATACTGTCATCCGACTGGAGAGCGGCGCCCTGATGCTGGTGCTGAAGCTCGACGGCCTCTTTTTCCAGACGGAGGACCAGGCGGAGCTCAACATGCGCTCGGTCGTTCAGAACACGATGATCCGGGCGCTCGGCTCGAGTCGCTTTTCGCTATGGTCAACCGTAATTCGCCGGCAGGTGGATGCCGTCATGGACGGAGCGTTCGAGGACCGCTTTTGCACAGTCCTCGACCAACGCTACATGGCGGCGCTCGGCCAGAAACGGATGTTTACCAACGAGATCTATCTGACCGTACTGCGCTCCGGCCTGCGCGGTGCGCTCGCCGCCGGCGACAACGTTCGCCGTTTCCTGAACCGGGCCGCCGGACGGGAGGCCGAGGAGGAACAACTTCGCGAGGCGATCAGCGAGCTCGAGGAACTCGCAGGCAGCATCGTGCGCGATCTCAGCAAATATGGTGCCCGGACCCTCGGTATCGCCTATCGCGACGATGCTCCCTATTCCGAGCCCTGCGCGTTCCTCAATACGATCCTCACCTGCGGCGTGCCGCGATACATGCGCTTGCCGCGCATGGGCATCGCCAATTACGTCGGAACATCACGGCTGCATTTTTCCAGGCGGACCTTGCAGGCGCAGGGTGCCGTGCCCGAGGACAACCGCTTCGGCGCCATGCTGTCGATCAAGGAGTACCCGCCCTTCACCGGCCCGGGCATGCTGGACGGGCTGCTGCAGGTCAATCACGAATTCATCCTGACGCAATCCTTCACGATCGCCGACAAGCCGATTGCCCAGGAACGCATCACCCGGCTGAGGCGACAGATCGGCGCATCGGACGAGGCGGGAAGCGATGTCGAAAACGACATCGATTTCGCGCTGAACAGCCTGCTCAACCAGGAGGCAGTGTTCGGCTACCATCACCTGTCACTGCTCTGCCTCTCCCGCGATGTCGACGGCGTCAACAAGGCCGTATCGGACCTTGGCGCATGCCTGACCGACATGAACATCAACTGGCTGCGCGAAGATCTCAACATGGAGGCATGTTTCTGGGCACAGCTTCCCGGCAACCATGCCTATATCGCGCGCAAGGCGATGCTCTCCAGCTCCAATTTCTCCGGCCTTTCCTCGATGCACAATTTCGCATCCGGGCAGCGGGAGGGCACCCATTGGGGGACGCCGATCACCATCCTCGAAACGACCAGCCAGACCCCCTATTGGTTCAACTTTCATCAGCGCGACATCGGCCATTTCCTGGTCACCGGCCCAACCGGATCTGGCAAGACCGTGGCGCTGACCTTCCTGCTCGCGCAGGCCTTCCGCGTGCGGCCGAGGCCGCGCGCCGTCTTCATCGACAAGGATCGCGGTGGCGAAATCTTCATCCGGGCGATGAACGGCGCCTATGAGGTGCTGACACCGGGCACGCCGACCGGCTTCAGTCCGCTGCAGCTCGAAAACACCGGCGAGAACCGTGAATTTCTGCTGCGCCTCCTCAAGGCAATGTTGCGCAAGGGCGATGGCAGCGTCTTTGTCCAGGAAGAGGAGGACACGCTCGAACGCGCGCTTGTCCGATTGATGCAGGAGCCGGTTGCCGAGCGAAACCTCGCCAACCTCGCTGGTCTGCTCACCGGCCGGTCGCGCGCCGATCCGAACGATCTTCATTCCCGGCTGCGGCCCTGGATCGAGGGCGAGAAGGCCTGGCTCTTCAACGCACCCCACGATGTCCTGTCCTTCTCCGGTCGCTCAGCATTCGGCTTCGACATGACCAGCATCCTCGACAATGACGAGGTGCGCACGCCGGCGCTGATGTACATTTTCCACCGGCTCGACGAGCTCTTCGACGGCACGCCGGTGATGATCTTCATGGACGAAGGCTGGCGCCTGCTGCGCGATCCGGTCTTCAGCGATTTCATCGTCGACAAGATGAAGACGATCCGCAAGCAGAACGGCATCGTCGGCTTCGGCACGCAGTCGGCCGCCGACATCGTCCGCTCGCCAGCCGCACACACTCTCATCGAGCAGTCGGCGACCAACATCCATTTCCCCAATCCGCGGGCCGACGAGGAAAGCTATATCCAGCGCTTCGGCCTGACGGCGAAGGAATTCAACTTCGTCCGCAACACGCCGCCGGAAAAACGCACCTTCCTCGTCAAGCACGGCAATGACAGCGTGATTGCCCGCCTCGATCTCGGCTCCATGCCCGACCTGATCAAGGTTCTTTCCGGACGCAAGGAAACGATCGAGGAATGTGCCCGGCTTCGCGACGCCTTTGGCGATGACCCGTCTGCCTGGCTCTCGAAATTCTGCGGCTGGGAGGAGGATACATGAGGGCTGCCCTCCTGTCCGCAGCACTCCTGTCGGCCGTTTCGGCGTCGATCGCCTGGGCGGACGTGCCTGTCGTCGATGATACAAATCTAGGCGAACACAAGGATCGGGATACGGCCACCTCAGGCATCGAGGACACCGACCATAACCGCTACACAATCCACACATCGGTCACCTGCTCGATGTATCGTCCCGGCCGGCGCAACGATCCCGTCGGCGCGGCCGAGGCCAATCCGGAGATTTCCGGCCTTGTCCGGCGCGTCGCCCGCGAGGAAGGCATCGACGAAAACCAGTTTCTCGCCCTCGTCTATCAGGAAAGCCGCTTCAACCCCTGTGCCAAGTCCGCGGCCGGCGCCACTGGGCTCTCCCAGCTGATGCCGGGCACCGCCGCCCAGCTTGGCGTCGATGAAAACAACATCGAGCAGAACCTGCGCGGCGGCGCTCGTTATTACAAGCAGCAGCTCGAGCGCTATAACGGCAATGTCTCGCTTGCGCTTGCCGCCTACAATTCCGGTCCTGGAAACGTCAACAAATATGGCGGTATCCCGCCCTTCAAGGAAACACAAGGCTACGTCGCCTCGATCACGCAGCAATGGCTGCCGGCCTTCGGTGGCTCCGACAAGTCGGCGATACCCCTCAATTTCGGGGGCGGCGAAACCGCCTATACCGGCATGCGCTCGTCGACCTTGAACGCAATGGGCACGACGGCGGCGACGCAGGACAGCCTTGCCAATGTCGCGAGTTGGTACCAGCAGCTCGGTCAGCTGCAAACCGGCACCATCCAGGACAGCTGGGACCACAATTCGACCGCTCGCAACGCTAATCTGGAGATGATGAACAATGTCATCCGGCTCGGCACGGCGATGGCGGATCTCATCAATTCGCGCAACGCGGTTTCATCGGCCAATCTTTCCGGCTCCTCGCGCAGTTCGGTTCGCAAACACGACGACGACAAGCCCCGCGACGTCACCGAATTGTGCGATCCGCGCCAGAACCTCGTCTGGAGCGACGAAGAAAAGGCCTGCGTCGAGAAGCGCGAACTCGAAGACAAAGTGCAGCTGCAATTGCAAACGCAATGACAGGAGAAGAACATGAAAGCGACATTCCGGACTGGTATTGCCCTTCTCGTCCTGCCGGCCACAGCGCTGGCCGACGTCCCCGTCATCGATCGGACCAATTACGAGGTCGCCAAGAAAACCGCGGACACGACCAACCAGATCCTCGACACCAACAAGGATATCCTGACGACGGTGCAGGACACGCTGAAAGCCGTCACCGGCGATCGCGGCAGCATGGCCGGTCCCTTGAAGAACCTCGCGATCGGCAACGGCTTCAGCGTCTCGGCTATCCCCTCCTTCGACAGCATCCTGAAAGACGGGGTGCCGAACTTCGGCTCGATGGGCGGCGAGATCACCAAGGCGGCGACCGCCTTCATCAACGGGCTGCAACTGGTCAAATCACTTTCGGGACAGACGAACAGCAGCTTCTCCGGCGACAAATCCTATGAGCAACTGGTCAATACCGTGCTCGGCGTCTCCGCCCTTATCAACGGTTCGCAACAGGCGATCGAGACACGGCGCAGCGCCTTCGAGCAGGCGGGAAGTCAGATCGGCACCGCTGAGGACATCAAGGGCTCCATCGACCAGAACACGCAGTTGCAGGTCCAGTCGGGCCTGACGCTCAACGAGATGATCGGCGTGATGAACGGCGCGGTCACGTCCCTGCAAGCTGAGAACCAGCGGCGCCTCACCGATATTTCCAATTCCAAGAAGGCCCTGGCCTACGGAAACTGACGATGCAGCGCATCCCCCGATTGATCCTCGCGGCGGCCTTATCCCTGATGGTGTCGGGCTGCGGGACCGTGAAGGAAAAGACCGCACCCTGCAAACGGCCGGCCAACCTGACGTCGTTTGCCGAGGACCCCAGGCACGAATGCGGACCGATGCGCGCGGTCAACGATCCGGCGTCGGCATTCGCGGCGATCGGCATTCCCAAGGGAGCGTCGGAATAGGATGCAGGATTTCCTTGGCGACCTCCTCAACCGTATCGAAAATTCCGGCGCCAGCTTTTCGGAGAAGGCCTATACGATCGTCGGCAACGAGATCCTGCCGGTCCTTCGGCTGATGCTCGTTCTCTATATCGCCTGGTACGGGCTGCAGCTCGTCATGGGCACGGCTCGCATCGGCGTCGGCGAGATCGTGCTGCGCATCGTCCGCATGGTGATGATCCTCGTTCTCGTCAGCTCCTGGGGCAACTTCAACAATTTCGTCTATCGCTGGATCAACGACACACCGGAAGATGTCGGCCGGGCAATCCTCGCCGCCTCCGGAACCGGTATCACCGAACCGACGAACGGCATGTCGATGATCTGGCAGACGGCCAACCAGGCGGCTTCGGCCTTTGCCGAGCAATCCGGTTACTTCTCGATCCTTCCCAGCATGATCGGCCTGCTGATCATGGTCGGCGCCGGCGTGTTCATCGCCGTGGCGCTCGCCATCCTCATCCTCGCCAAGGTCATGCTCTGGGTGCTGATCGGTACCGCACCGATCTTCGTGTCCTGCTTTCTGTTCGAACGCAGCCGCGGCTACGGCGTCGGCTGGTTCAACCAGGTCCTGACCTATGCGCTGATCCCGCTGTTCATTTATGTGATCGCAGCCTTCCTGATTGCCGCCATGAACCCTGAGCTTTCGAAGATCGACGCCGCCAGCGGAACGCGAACGCTCACACTCGGCGACGTCGCCGGCTTCCTGCTGCTCTGCATCGCCGGCGGATTCGTCATGCTTTACATCCAGTCGATCGGTCAGGGCATCGCCGGCGGCATCGCATCGGGAGTCGGAAGTGCTGCGACGGGCATCGCCCATCGCCTCGGAATTCAATATCCGCTTGCCACGGCGCGCGGTGGTGTCGCGGCGGGCCGCGGTGCCTATCGCCTCGGGGGCAACCTGAGAAACCGGTTCCGCGGCGGTGGTGACGATGACGACTCCGGCGTCAAATCAGCCATGCAGAGCCGGATATCGCAGCAGGGCAATCCCACCTGAGCAATCACTTTCGAGAAGACGGAAGAATATGGCGGACAGCAAAGATCTTGATTTACGAAGCTATTATCAAAGCGGAGACATCTGGGAACAGGAGATCGTCAAAAGGGCGAAGCGATCTCGGGCGCTCGCCTGGTTTGTGACGATGATTTTCGGTGCGATCACGCTGCTCAGTCTGGTCGCTCTCGTCATGCTGGTGCCGCTGAAGAGCTTCGAGCCCTATCTCGTCGAGGTCGACAAGAACACCGGCTATATCGAGGTCAAGACCGGCCTGACCCGGCCCGTCACGCTGACCGAGCAGCAGGCCATCACCCAGGCCAATATCGTCCGCTATATCCGCGCCCGCGAGGGATATGATCCCTATGCTATCGAGCAGAATTTCGGGATCGCCGCCCTGCTGTCCACCGGCAATGCCGCGCGCGAGCTGCAGGATCTCTACAGCTCGACCAATCTGAATAACCCGACGAAAATCTACGGCCGCAACAAGCGCGTCATGACCGAGATCGCATCCGTCACCTTCCCCAACAGCTCCACCGGGATCGTTCGGTTTTCGACGACCGAAGTCTCCGATACCGACTCGATCGCCCGTCACTGGATCGCCGTCGTGCGATATCGCTACACCGACACCCCTGCGACGAATGAGTGGCGTTTCGAAAACCCTCTTGGCTTCCAAGTCTACGACTACAGGCGCGATCAGGAAACCGTCAACGGGAGTGGCCAGTGAACCGGGCGGCCGTCTTCCTCATCCTGTGCTTGATATCGCTGTCAGCCGCCCAGGCGGCCGAGACGCCGTCAGCTGGACGGCTGGACGCCCGTGTCACCAGCGTCGTCTACCAGCCGAACAATGTCGTGCGCGTCTTTGCGACCTACGGCATCTCGACAATGATCATCTTCGACGAGGACGAGAAATTCGAGACGATCGCCGTCGGCGACAGCGATAGCTGGGACGTGGTGCCGACGGACAAGGGCAATATCCTGTTCGTCAAGCCGAAGGCGAAGAACGCCGCCACCAACATGAACGTCGTGACCACCAAGCGTATCTACTATCTCGAACTCACGGACTTCGCACCGGAGGACAACAAAAAGGTCTTTGGTATCCGCTTCGTCTATCCAGACAAGGATCTCAACGCTTCGCTCCGCAAGGAGGCTGAGGCCCGCGCCGCCTTTCCGAACATCGCCGGCATCGACAAGGCCAACGTCAATATCGACTATTCCTTCTCCGGCGATCCAGGGCTGAAGCCGCTGATGATCTTCGATGACGGCAAGAAGACCTTTTTCAAATTCGGGCCGAAGGTGCCGGCGATCTTTGCCGTCAATGCCGACTTCACCGAGACGCTGCGCAATTTCCGCCGCGAGGGCGACTACATCGTCGTCGATGGCACGGCCACACAATACACGCTGCGCGACGGCAATCAGTGGACATGCATCTTCAATCTCCGCAAGCCCGACTTCGGAGCGCCCGATCCGGCTGTGATGGGTCCGGTCTTCGACGACAAGGCGAGCAAAAGAAGAAGGAGCGGCAACGGATGAATCGATCTCCCGAACTCGAAGCCATGCTGGAAGCGGACCAGAGCGAGGTCCGCGACCGGAGAGCGCGACGCAAGCAGCTGTTCGGCGGCGCGGTGTTTGTGCTCATCGGCACCGTGCTTGCCTATCTCTTTGTCTTTGCACCGAAGAAACCTCCACAGGACGCCCTCAGAGGCGACGAGGAGTTTTCCACCACCACATTCCGTCCACCGTCCTTTCTCCGCGACGATCAGAAGCCAGCGGAAAAGCCGGCCGATAACATCATCCAGCTGCCGGAGCCGCCGGAGGAAAAGAAGGAGGAACCCGCCGACACCACTGAGTTTGATGTCCCGGCCCCGCCGGTCACCGTCGAGACAGCGGACAAGCCGGCGGAGAAGCCCGTAGAGGAGTTTCCCAAGCGCTATCTTTCCAAGCAGATCATCGTGGATTCCACCAAGGCTGATAGCACGGACAACAGTCTGAACGGGGGAACTGCCGGCGATACGCCGACCGTTGCGGGAGAGGACCGCAACAGCAAGTTCCTGGCGACAGCATCGGCCATCGGCGATCGCTCGGCGAAAGCGCGCCAGATCGGCCGGCTGGATGCCATTATCCCGGAGGGCACGCTGATCCCCGGCATCCTGGAGACGGCCATCAATAGCGACCTGCCGGGTCAGATCCGCGCCATTACCTCACAGGACGTCTATTCCTTCGACGGTCAACGCGTGCTCATTCCGACCGGCACACGCCTGATCGGCGAATATCAGTCCGATGTGACCCGCGGCCAAAAACGCATCTTCGTGATCTGGACGCGCCTTCTCCGGGACGATGGCGTCTCGGTCCGGCTGAACAGCATTGGCACCGACAGTCTGGGCCGCTCCGGCCTGACGGGCATCGTCGACAACAAGTGGCGGGAGCGCTTTGGATCGGCAATCCTGCTGTCGATCGTCGGGGCGGGATCGTCTTACCTCACCGGCTACGGCAGTAACCAATATTCCAGCGACAGCAACAACGAATCCGATTCCGATCGCGCCGCCGAACTCGCCCGTGAGACGATCGCCCGGACGTTCTCCGACATGGCCAACCAGGCGCTCGGCGAAAACCTGCACATTCCACCGACGATCAGCGTCCATCAGGGCGAGCGCATTTTCGTCTATGTCCGCCAGGATCTCGACTTTTCCGCTATGTATCCGGACCCGGTCGAGGAAGCCTTGAAGGAGATCAAGCATGAGCGAGGCCTCGATCCGGATCGCCGCAGCCGGCAATGATCCGCACTATTTCCTGAAGCGGGCGCTCGCGCCGCTGGCACCATTCCTCGAGGACACGCACGTCGTGGAGATCTCCGTCAACCGCCCGGGCGAGGTCTTCATCGAGCGCATCGGCGCCGACCATATGCAGTTCCATGCGATCCCCGCTCTCACCTTGGCGGAGATCGAGCATATCGGTGAACGGGTCGCAGCCGCCAGCAACCAGTTCGTCAGCCGCAGCAATCCATTGCTGAGCGCGGCGCTTCCCTCCGGTGAGCGAATCCAGATCGTCCTGCCCCCGGCCGCCGCCGACGGCGGCGCAATTTCGATCAGGAAGCAAGTCGTGAGCGATTTCACGCTGGCGCAATATCGCGACAGCGGCGCCCTCGACAAGGTGGCGGTGACCGTGGGGGGCTTGAGCGTGACCGAGGAAAAGCTCATCGCCCTCCTCGATGCCGACCGCATCCACGATTTTATCGAGACGGCCGTGCGCGAGCGCGTGTCGATCCTGATCAGCGGCGGCACATCGACCGGCAAGACCACGTTTCTCAATGCCTGCCTGAAAAGCGTCGATGAACACGAGCGCATTCTGACGCTCGAGGACACGCGCGAGCTTTTTCCGCCACATCGCAACAGCGTGCATCTGCTCGCCTCCCGTGGTGATCAGGGCACCGCCCAGGTGACGATCCAGTCGTTGCTCGAGGCATCGTTGCGCATGCGGCCGGACCGCCTCTTCGTCGGCGAGATCCGCGGTAGCGAGGCCTTCGCCTTCCTGCGCGCCATCAACACCGGCCACCCCGGCAGCATGTCGACGGTGCATGCCGACACGCCGATGGGCGCCTATGAGCAGCTTGCCATGATGATGATGCAGACCGGCATGTCATCGGGATATTCGAAGCAGGATCTGATGTCCTATATCCGCATGGTCATCCCTGTCGTCATCCAGCTTCGGCGCGACGGCGGCCGGCGGGGCGTCTCCGAGATCTACTTCGCGCGGCGATCGCCATGAAGAAGTCCCACCAGGCCATCTATCTGGTGTTCTGCCTGCTCTTCGCCGTCGCCATCTGGATGCTCGGCTACAGCCTGATCCTGCAGCTTGTCTGGAAAGATGGGCGGATTCTCAAGCTGTTGACCACCACCAATCCGCTGGCGCCCTTTCAGCAGCTGATCGCCTATCCCAACAATCGGTCCCTCCAGCTCGCCGCAATCGGCGCTCTCGTTCCGGCGATCGGCATCGCCTCGATTGCTGCGGTCACTGGGCTGCGGCGGCCATCGAATCCGCTCGGGGACGCGGCATTTCAGGACATTGCGTCTCTGCGACGCGGTGGATGGTTTCGGAAGGAAGGACATATCCTCGGGCGCATCGGACGCAATATTCTGCGCCGGCAGGACGATCGGCATCATCTGATCATCGGCCCGACGCGCTCGGGCAAGGGCGTCGGTTATGTCATTCCCAATGCTTTGATGTTTTCGGGCTCGATGATCGTCACCGATCTGAAGGGCGAGATTTTCCAGCATACGGCCGGATACCGGAAGTCCCGGGGGCACCAGGTCTTTCTCTTCTCGCCGGGCGCGGCCAAGACCCACCGCTGGAATCCGCTGGATTTTGTGCGAAGCGATCGTGGCAGCCGCACGATCGACATCCAGAACATGGCAAGCATTCTCATTCCGGAAGCCGTCGGTTCCGAAAACGCCGTCTGGCAGGGCATCGCCCAGCAGGTGATCGCCGGCGTCATCAGCTATGTGCTGGAAAGCCCTTTCTACAAAAACCGTTGCAACCTCGGTGAGGTGAACAGCTTCTTCAATGCGGGCGTCGACCTGCAGATCCTGATGAAACTCATCAAGGAGAAGGAGCCCTATCTCTCGCGCTTCACGACAGAAAGCTTCAACGCCTATATCGCGCTGAACGAACGGGCTGCCCGCTCGGCACTCCTCGATATCCAGAAGGCGCTGGCGCCGCTTCGCAACGAGCGCGTCATCGCCGCGACCGCCGTGACGGACATGGATCTCGCCTCGCTGCAACGCCGGCCGGTCACCATCTACCTGGCGCCGAACATCACCGACATGACGATCCTGCGGCCGCTGCTAACGCTCTTCGTCCAGCAGGTCATGGATCTCCTCACCCGCGAACATAACCCCAATGCCCTGCCCGTCTATTTTCTGCTCGATGAGTTCCGGCAGCTGAAGAAGATGGACGAGGTCCTGAACAAGCTCCCCTATGTGGCCGGCTACAACATCAAGATGGCCTTCATCATCCAGGATCTGAAGAACATCGACGAAATCTACGGCGAGACCGCGCGGCACTCGCTGCTCGGCAATTGCGGCCTGCAGCTCATCCTCGGCGCCAACGATCAGGCAACCGCCGAATATGCTTCGCGCGCCCTTGGCAAACGCACCATCCGATATCAGTCGGAATCCCGCACGCTCGAGTTCATGGGCCTGCCACGACGGACAAAGGTCGAGCAGATCCGCGAGCGCGACCTGATGATGCCGCAGGAGGTGCGCCAGATGCCGGAGGACAGGATGATCCTACTGGTCGAGGGGCAGCGCCCGATCTTTGGCGGCAAGCTTCGATATCATGCCGTCCAGCCGTACAAGGCGGCGGCTGCCTATGCCGAGCAACAGCTGCCGGGCGTTCCGGATCTGGAGTTCGAAGCGACGTTGCCCGTCCCCGCGCTGGCGCGGGAATATGACCCTGCAGCTGATGGGCCGGTCGAGGAGCGCCCCGCAGAGAAGAGCACTCCCCAGGCAGGCCAAACTTCGGCTGTTCCAAAGCGCGTCGCCCGCAGCGTAAGGAAAACCTCCGATAAAGCCCGCTCGGATCGAACGAAGACAACCTCAAGCGCCGGAGCGGAAACCGCAATCGGCGATCTGGTCGCCAAGGCAGAAGAGCGGATCCTGCCGACTGCGACCAGACTCAAATCGGCCGTCGAAGCATCCCTGGCACAGGCTTCGGAGATTGCGCCCCGGCAACGCAAGAGCATTCAGGACATCCTTGCCCAAACTGTGCCGGATCCTATGGAGATCGGCTTGGAATAGTGGAGCTGCGGGGAAAACGGGTGCCAGGTCATCACTTCAGCCGACGCAAGCGCGATAACAGCCAATCCGCTTGATCCACCTGAATGTCGTGCAGGCGATTTTGAAGAAGCAGAACCGCGGTGATAACGATCGCCGTTAGAACGAGAAAGACGCCGAGTCCAACAAAGAACACCCGGAATGCCTTGACGACGATGCCATCCCCGAACATCGGCGCGAAATGCCACAAGACGAAGAGAACGAGCAAGAAGAAGCCGATCTCGGATATGGTCAACGCTATTTGGAGCACCCGGCGCAGTTTGAACGGATCTGACATGCGTTTCCAGGGAAGGGAATATTCCAGGCCGTCGAGATGCTCACGGGCCGTGCGCTCGGCGGCACGTGCTTCCCGTTCCCTCTGACGATCCAGATACTTCTGATAGTAGGCGCGCGGATCCTGGCGAGCGCGGTCGTGGGCCATCCGTCGCAACCATTTTCCGATCGGGATGAGCTTTGCCAACGGCATGATGGCTCGGCCTGTCGTGCAGAGAGCACCGTTCCCGATATCACCCAGATTGAACACGACAGTCAGCAACCACACCAGAACAGTGCCGGCGAATGCGATATCGCGCCAGCCTGCAATCGTCCCGGCCTGCTCGCTCATCTGTTGCATCAGGACGTACGCGATACCCCAAATGCACCCGATGTTCAGAACGAGGAGGACAGGCATCCCCAGAAACAGGCCGACATATTTCTCGGATAACGTTTCTGGCGTGAGACGAACGCGATTCTTCATGTATTCGCTGATCTGCTCGTCTTCCATTTGGGCCCCTTTGAAATCCAAGAACAGCAATGACTTTCGCGTCGGTTTCAACAACGACGCGTCTATGCGACGAATGGGCTGACGCCCCTCACCGAAGCCCTTAGCGCCGACAATTCGGAAGATCGGAGGCGATGACGCTTACCGCCGTCATCGCTGTGAGCAACGACCCTGTTGAGGATCGGCGGCAGAGCCTTCTCCTCCTCGAAAACAACCGGGACCGTATAAAGAACTCCAGCATTTCGGTTCGCCCACGCCACTTCGAGCCTGGTAACAGACGGCGGGGCTATATCGAATAGAATACCGAGCATCGACAAGGCCATTGCCAGAAACAACAAAGCAAGTAAGGCCGTGTCGACAAATGCCGGAAGAGAAAACGTCTTTGCAATCATAACAATACCGAACACCAAAGACGTGATGCCGACGGACCACCAGGTCATTGGTGAGCGGAGCACATAATTCAGCATGACAGGTCTTCCATACGAGTGATTGGACTGGGAGCGCTAGAACGTGAAGAAAGAAAGGATCCCATCCCACCAGGTCTGTGCCCAGTGCCATGCTACCGTCAAAGCGTGGTCGATGACGCCGATCACCATGACCGCGATAAAGATCGTGCCGGAGACTTTGGCCCACCCTTGCTCGCTCTTGTGATCCGTTTCCGGATTGACGATGATGCGTCGATCGTCTCGCATGATTGCCTCTCCTATCGTTCGCGCTCGTCGCGATCCTGTTCCCGGCGCTCGTCGGCCTCGCGCTGCAATTCCTCGATCCGGGGAATGTGCTGCTGCGCAGGATCCGTCCGCGTGGTGTCTCCGGCTCGTGCAACCGGGCGTTCCGTCCGTAAATGAACCCGATCATCGGCATCACGATCCTGCTCGGAACCGGCCGACCGGCCGCCTGCCTCATCGCCCCGATCGAGACCCTGCTTCTCGTCCGCCCGTTCCCCGGCATTCCCCGCCCCATCGACCTTAGACCTGTTGCGGCTCTCGCGAGAATGCTCCGCCCGCTCAATGGCAACGCGCAGTTCCTCATCGACTTCGGCGATCTCCCGGATCAGTGTATTGCCCGCAGCGCCGAGCTCGGCGGCTTTGGCGATCTCCCGCTGCAGGCCGGCCTCAAGCACCGCCTTCTCGGCATCGAGCTTCCGTGCATCGGCTTTCTCGATCTCCTCGCGGTAGCGCTCGACCTCCAGCATAACCTGATTGGCTGCCTCCGCCGTGCGCAGTCCATGGCGAACGACGGCCTCATCCCAGCGGGTGCGCGGATCGTCGTCCTGCTCGCGTGGACGCCGCTCGCCTTCCCGCTCAGAGGAAACGCCGCGCTCCTGCAGCTCCATCAGTTCACGCCGGACACTGACGTGCTCGCGGGCGGCGGATGCGATCTCCTCGAAGCTCTTCTTCTGATCATCCGGCGTCACGCGCTCGGCCTGGAAGAGCGCCGTCTCGACGCGCTTTTCGTAGGTCTCGAATTCCTGACGTGTCATGTGGCGCATGGTCTCGCCCTCCGAAACGGCTTTCACCAACTTTACCAAAATTGTTCTGAATTGCGAGTGGGAATTTCTGTCTTCCTGCGCTTCGGCCTCACCCTGATCGATCCGTGAAGCCGCTGATTCAAATCGCTTTAATTGCTCGTTTGCGAAGTTTCGTGCCTCCGACACATCTCCATTCGCGGCCAGTGCGGCCCACTCTTCCCGCGCCGCCGCAGAATAAACCTTGCTATCATCTGTCCTCGCGAAACCCTGCCGATCCGCCCTCTTCGCATCGTAGCGCTGTTGCGCCGCATCGCTCGTTCCCTCATGCTCGGTCCTGCCGGCTCTGCTCGTCGGGCGCACCTGGTTCCGGGTGTAAGCCGGGCTGCTCGCCCGCTCCCGCCGGTCAGTCATTTCCATGCGAATACCGTGGTCCCGGGCTTTTTCCGCCATCGTCACCCGCCAGCGGCGGAAGGTTGCAATCGTCGTCTCGACGCGATCACCGGCATCCGAACGCATCGCAATGATCGCATGAACATGGACATGCGGCCGCTTGCCACCAGCTTCCTCCGCTTTCGGATCCGCGGACGGATCGTGCAGCGAGAACACATAGCGATGGCCGGCGAATTCCTGCGCCAGAAAATCGCGGGCCGCGGCATGAAACGCCACGACGTCGGTCCCGGCCCGCGCCGACATGACCACATGCATGACATCGCGGGGTTTGCGGCTATGAAGCCGGTCGCGCCACTCCTGCTGCACCAGATCGCCCGCCTCCTTCGCACCGGCGATTGCCTGGCCTTTCTCGTCCCGAACGTCGCCGCTATGCTGCTCGACGAGATCGCGAAGCCGGCTCGTGCCGTAATCCGTGCCATTGCCATAGCCGGTAAAGCGAAAGCTTGCCGCGCCCTCGCGTTCGTCCCGCCCGACATCGAGCCGCTGCTGCACGAACTCCGAAGCCTTCCTGTCACCGGTCAGCCGCTCGCCGACGCGGTCGCGCAGGACGACGACACCTTCGATCCGATAGCTATCTTCCTCGCCACGAGCCGTGGCCGCAAAGGCGAAGCTCCGGTCACCAAACCCGCGCCGCAAGAGAGCGCGAACTTGCTCGTGCACGTCGCTCGCCTGGTCGAATATATCCTTCACATCGAGAACGAAGGTGCCGATATCCCGGCTCTCGGCGCGGTTCTTCATCAGATGATCCCATTCGCCACGAATGGCGGAGAGCTCGTCGCGACCGCTGAGCACCTCCCCTCGCTCGTTCTCGACGGCAACATCTCCGCTGCGCGAGACATAACTGACCATCGCGCCAAGCCGTCCGCCCCCGCCGAAGGAAGCGAGCTTCACCACGGCCGGCTGGCTGCCGGAGGCAAGGCCCAAAAAACGCGAGCGCATCGACGGCTCGCCTCCTTGACCTCGCGCATGGCCACGCCCGGAACCACCGCCCGCCTTGCCGAATACCGTGCGGCCCAGCGCCCGACCGGATAGCGGCGATGCCGTCGCGACAGAACCGCCACGGCGGCGGCGTTCTTCCTCATCGATGGGATTTGCCTTCAAACGCTGGCGCTCCTGCAGCAACACGGCCTTCCGCCGCTCCCATTCATGCTCGAAGGCGCCGGGCAGGAATTCCATCAGGCCGCTCCCCGATGCCGACGGGCACCACGTCCGGCAAGGCTTCTGAGTTCCAGCACGATTGCCGCGGCAAGACGCTGGACCTCGATCAGCTCCGCAGCAAGCTTCGCTTCCGCGAGCCGGCCACTCCCGTTCACCGCGCGAGCGAGCTGATTGAGGTTCACCCCGATCGCCCGCATGTCCGAAATTAGCATCTCGAACACGGCTCTGTCGTCGTCGGTCAGGAAGGGCAGGACCCCCGCCCCTTCGAGCGTCAGAGAACGCATGAAGCCGGAAACCGTCAGGCCCGCGGCGTCGGCGGCTTGCTCGATTGCGGCAAATTCGGAGATGCCGAAGCGAGCATGCACGACACGCTCCTTACGCTCATCGGCCCTCCCCAGGCTCACCGCTCCGCCACTTTCCGCCGCCATCTCACCCTCCCTTGAAGGAAGCGCCGCAGGCGCCATCGACGGCTTGTCCGTCGATCGTCAGCAAGTTTGTATCACAAATTTGCGTATCCTGCCAAACAAGAGTTTACTGTTTTTGATATGTCCTGCAAGCCTAAAATCAAAACTTCCGATCGACCGGTCAGAGCCGCCCCAGGCCAATTCCGCGTGCGAACACATGATGACGAGCCACGGGGTAAGAACATCGTGGCATCACATCATATAATTGCTTTACATCAATAATCCATGTTTCCACTGTTCCACACCACACACATAATCGATGTGATCACTCGATGTGACCAAAGCATGTTTCCACCGTTCTACACGCAGTGATGCCGTCGCCTAGCAGGTTGACGACGGGATGAAATAGAACAATATTTGTTCTTTCATTGAGTGACTGGATAAGTCCCGCGCCGAGGTTCCGGGTGGGCTGGATGGAGGCAGGCATGGCGAGAATCTACGCGGCCGTCAGCAACAAGGGCGGCGCCGGCAAAACGACACTGGTGACGCTGCTCGCCGGCGAATATGCGCTGAGGGGCGAACGGGTTCTCCTCATCGACGCCGATGGCCGGCTCAATCTGTCGGGCTGGTGGCGGCTTTGCCATAGCAAGGACAACGTCCCGGAGAACATCAACGTGGCCGTTGCCGCATCACGCCGGGCAATCGAGGCGGAGATCGAGCGGCTGCGCAACGCCTTCGACCTCATTATCGTCGATGCGCCCGGCGTCGACAGCACCGTGCAGGATACCATCATCGGCTCGGCCGACCTCGTACTGTCGCCCATCCAGCCCGGCATCAAGGAGATAGAGGCGGCTGGACAGGCGGCGGCGAGCGTCAGCGAGATCAACGATCGGCAGGGCTCCGGGATCCTGCATCTCAATCTGCGCACGCGGATCACCGTCCCCGGCCGCAATCTCGAAGCCTATCGCTATATCAGGCCGTTCGTCGCCGGTCTGCAGGAAGCTGGCTATCGGACAGCGCTCCTCGATACGGAGCTGTTCGAACGCAATGTCTATCGCGAAATTCAGAACGGGCTCGGGACCTTGCAGATGCAGGAGTTGAGCGATCCGGTGCGAAAGGCGCGTCAGGAAGTCCTCAGTCTCGTCGAGGAGATCGAAACGAGACGGCAGGCCGTGGCCAGAGGAGAAGCGGCATGAGCAAAGCCAGTCTTGGCCTGGGCGATTTCACCATAGCGGGCAGAAGCGCCAATCCGCCGAAGGGGGCCGACTTTCAGGCGGATGTATCTCGCCAACCCGTTGCGGGCGACCCGGAGGCAACGGTCGTAGAAGTGCTTCCGCACGAGACGGAAAGCGGGAGCCGCATCCTGAATAAACGCTCGCCGGCGGAACGGGAGAAGCGGGCAAAGGAGCGGGCGATTTCCCAGGAGGAGGCCCGGCACAGCATCAAGAACCTGAAGCGCGCGAAGCAGCGGGAGGCCAAATTCTTTGTCAATGTCGCGCTGGACTTTGCGACGAAGGCGCGCCTGAAGCGGGCTGCCGACGAGAACGACGTCAAGATGGCGGCCGTGATGAAGGCCGCCATCGATTTCTATCTGGAGGAGAACGGTTACTGATGGCGGGCTCTTTGGCAACCGGGACGCCCGCGAACGGCAGACGGGCGCGGAGCTTCCTCATCGGCGGTGTGCCTTGCGATGAAGGGGCCGACGAGCTTCAGGAGCGCCTGGCGCAGGCCTATCGCGACAAGCTGCGGCCGCTCTGCCTTTGCAAGGAGCCGGGCCTGGAGATGTATGTCGCGAAAATTGGCGACCAGTTCATCGCCAAGAGGATGCCGCTTTCCGGAGCAGAGCATGATCCGTCATGCCCGTCCTATGAACCGCCCTATGACCTGTCCGGCCTCGGCGCCTTGATCGGCAGCGCGATCAAAGTCGATCCGGCGGGAACCGCCGCGCTGAGGCTGGATTTCGCGCTGTCGAAGCGCGGACCTCAGGGCAAGCCTGCATCGGAGGGCAGTGCGCCCGACAGCGTGAAGAACGACAGCAAGCGCTTATCGCTTCGAGCTCTTCTCCATCTTCTCTGGCATGAGAGCGGTCTGACCGAATGGACGGCGCACTGGGCCGGCAAACGGCATTGGTGGCAGGTCTACCACCATCTTAGCGAAGCCGCCCGCACCATGTCGGTGCGCGGCGAGGCGCTTTCGGAGCGGCTGTTCGTGCCGGAGCCCTTCCGCGCCGAGGACAAGGCTGCGATCGAACAGCGCCGGGCGCAGGCGTTGAACGGGCTCACGGCATCAGGCAGCGGTCCGAGGAAGCTCATGCTGCTGGCCGGGGAGGTCAAGGAGTATGCGTCCGCCCGCAGCGGCCAGCAGGTCGTCGTCAAGCATATGCCGGGGTTTCGGTTGCATCTTGAGGAACCGACCTGGCGACGCGTCCAGCGTCGGTTCGAGGACGAGCTGGCGCTCTGGCGAAGCGACGACCGGTTCCATTTGATGATGATCGCGACGATCGAATCGGGTGCGGCTGGCCTTATCACGATCAATGAAATTGCCCTGATGACCGTCACCGAACAGTGGTTACCGGTCGAGACCGTCTTCGAAGAGCGGCTGCTCGGCAGATTGACGCGGATGCGTGGCAAGACGGTAAAGGGTCTGCGCTTCAATCTGCCGGCGGACCAGCCCCTCGCCAACGCAATCATGCCGGAAGCCCGCCCTCAGCCGGTGGCGTTCTATATCGTGCCGCCCAATGCCGAGAATCAGTTCGAGGCGTCGCTTCGCGAGATGATCGAGGCGCGGCCAGACATGGCGGCCTGGATCTGGCGGGTTGCCGACGGCGACATGCCCGCGTTGCCCTGGAAGGCGGATTGAAGGCAACCGGCATGCGAGACGCTCCCGACGGGAGAGGGATAGGGGTTTGGGGAAAGGGAGGAGGGAACCGTCCCCTTTCCCCATGGGTGGGGGAGTTTGAGGGGGCGGGGCTCTGCCCTGCCCCTTCATGGGGAGAGCGTTGAGAGGGGCGGCTTGCCCCCCTTTCATCAGCGCTGCCGGCCGGTCGATCCGGCTGGCAGCGCTCCCATCGCCAAGGTAAAGGCAAAAGGCGGCGTCTGCCGCCTTTCGCCTGCTCGTCAATCGCTATCGGGCCGAAGTGCCTCGACCACCGCCTTGATCTCGCAATCGCCGATGTGTGTCCGGCGTTGCGCCACGAGGATGCTGACCGCCGTCTCGTTGGCTTCGATCGCCCGGATCGCATCCTCCATCTCGTCGAAGGGTGCGAGGTTTTCGACCGGCTCATAGTCGCCATACTCTTCGTCCCAACGGCCGCGGATGTACATCGGCACGGTTTCCAGACGCTTGGCGGGTAAACGCTCATTTCTAAGCACCTTCATTGGTTGAATGGAGTGGTGCAAAGGGTGTCCACCGACTGAAAGGGTGGACACCGATGGGAACTATGGGAGCGAATGGAGACAAACCGCACGTGCTGTTTGTCGACCGGCAAGGCAACCATCACTACGATCGTGCATGGAAGAAGCAGGTTGTTGCTTGCGCCCTTGAGCCCGGCGCATCGCTGTCGCGCGTTGCCATTGATCACGGGATAAATACGAACCTTGTGCGCAAATGGGTGCGTAAGCACAAGGCAGCGGAAATGGAAGCCTTGTCACCATCGCCACCTTTGGCGTCGGCTTTTATTCCGGTTCGCATCGAGCCTGCTACAAGTGGCGTCATACCTGGACATAATAGTGCTCACGCGCTGGATTTGGCTGCGAGCAATCCTGGCGCGATGCAGCTGGCATCTGCGAAGGTGGCGTCACTCTCTTCTGTCACCAAGCTGAATGTGACTTTGCCCAACGGTGTGACGTTATCGCTGGAATGCGATGATGTACGGACATTAACAGCCGTCATCGGAGCGGTTAGGGATGTTTAAGTTTGCCTCTGACGTTCAGGTCTATCTGCACCGTGATCCCATCGACTTCCGGGGCGGGATCAACAGCCTTGCAGTCCTTGTCCAGGAGGAGATGGAACTCGACCCGTTCACGCCAGCGATCTTTGCATTTTGCAACCGGCGTCGGGACCGAATGAAGATTTTGTTCTTCGATCGATCCGGCTTTGTGCTCATATTGAAGCGATTGACCGACGACAAATTCCGCTGGCCACAGCGTCAGGAAACAATAGTGCAGCTTACGACGGAACAATTACACTGGTTACTTGACGGTATCGATATCGATGCGATGGTTCGCCATCCGGTACGGCAATATAGAATTGCTGGTTGATGCGAATATCGTAACAAAATCTGAATTCATTTATTGACGCCGTTGGTCGCGTTCGATTCAAGCATTGGGATGAATCGAACCGACAACCCCACTGTTGAAGAACTGATGGCGCAGATAGCTGCGCTGCAAGCGGAGAACCAGAAGCTCTCCGAACGTGTCTTCAAACTTGAGGAAGAATTGGCCCTGGCGCGACTGCACCGTTTTGCTCCGCGTAGTGAGAAGGGTGTTGATCGCGTCTTCAACGAAGCCGAACAGGCTGCCCTTGAGGCAGATGCGGACGAAGACCTCGCCGATACCGATGATGTGGACACCGCTGAATTGCCAGAGACGGGATTGCCGGACACCGAGGCGGGGCAAGGCAAAAAGCGCGGACGTAAACCGCTTCCTTCAAACCTGCCACGCGAACGTGTCGAATACGACCTCCCCGACGATCAGAAGATTTGTCCATGTTGCAGTCGCCGGCTGCATCGCATGGGTGAACTGGTCACCGAGCAGCTTCACATCGAGGTGAAGGCCAAGGTCTTGCAGAATGCGCGTGCCAAATATGCGTGCCGAAACTGCGACCGTACCGGCATCAAAACACCGATCGTTATTGCCCCGATGCCTGCGCAACCTTTGCCGGGCAGCATCGCCACGGCTTCGACGCTGGCCTTCGCGCTCGTTCACAAGTTTGTTGACGGCACACCGCTCTATCGGTTGAGCAAGGCCTTCGAACGGGCTGGCGTTCCCGTTAGTCGTGGGGCTCTCGGACATTGGGTGATCGGTTCCAGCGAGAAGCATCTGCATCGGATCTATGACGCGCTAAAACTGCGGCTCAGATCCCATTCCCTCATCCACGGCGACGAGACCACGGTTCAGGTGCTGAAGGAAAAGGACAAGACTCCCACCAGCATATCCTACATGTGGGCGTATCGCAGCAGCCAGGATAGTGACGAACCGATCGTGCTGCTCGATTATCAGCCCGGTCGAGGGCAGCAATATCCGCAAGCCTTCCTTGGAGATTATCGCGGTATATTGGTGAGCGACGGTTATGCGGCCTGGCGCACCTTGAAAGGTGCCACCCATATCGGGTGCATGGCTCATTCACGGCGGCGCTTTGTCGAGGCGCTGCGAGCCAGAAAGAAAGGCGGGGGACCACCGGAACAGGCGCTGAAATTCTTCGAGCAACTTTACCGGATTGAAAAACAGGCTCGCGAGGAAAAGCCAAATGATGGTGAAACGCAGGCTGACTGTATTCGTCGCTTTCGTCAACAGCACAGCATTCCCGTCCTGAATGCCCTCAAGGAATGGCTCGACAAGATTGCCCCGAAGGTTTTGCCGGAAAGCAAGCTTGAGGATGCGGTCTCGTATACGCGGAACCAGTGGGAATACCTGATCCGCTACACCCAAGATGGCAACATGCCGATCGACAACAACCTTTTGGAACGAGACATCAGAATCTTTGCAACGGGAAGAAAATCCTGGCTCTTTAGCGATACCGTAGACGGAGCAAAGGCCAGTGCCGTCATCTATAGTCTGATGTTGACCTGCCGCGCATGCCGCATCGAACCCCTTGCGTGGCTGCGACACGTCCTCGCGGAACTGCCCCAGCGGCGTCCCGACGACAATATTGACGACCTGCTCCCCTTCAACTTCCCCAAGCGCTCGAGTGTTGAAGCCGCCGTCTGATTCGCGACGATCCAACCTCAAATCATAAAGTAATCGGCAATCCCCAGGCCGAAGACCGCAAAATCGCCTCTTAATAACCCCCGAAATTAGCGCTTACCTTCAACATAGTGGCCAGAAGGGGAAGCGGGACCGACTGCCCCCGCTCCTTTGCGCTCCGTTTTTCATGGGAGGGCGGGGAGCGCCGAGGGGTGGGGCGCAAGGGGCACCCCTCGCCTCTGTCCCGCGCCGCTTCGATGGCGGCCGGGACGGGCAAACGCCGAGAATGGGCGATGCGCCGCCTATGCAGCGACGCATCTGGTTCGCCTCACGATTTCAGAGCAGCCATCCGCTCGCCAAGCAGCCACAGCGCCTTGTTGAGTTTGATGTCTTGATCGATGCCGTTGACGGCGCGAGACTTCACGCGGCGCGGCCTGCCGAGGTCGTCGCGTCCCACGCCGCGCAGGCCGCCCTTGACGGCATTTTCCTGCACCACGTTCCAGACCGTCCAGAGATCGTCAGCACGGTCGTCATGACGGCGCGGAACAAGCAACTGTTTCGGCTTGATCGGCGTCGTCGTCTCGCCTTACCGCAAGACCAGCAGCAAGCGGCCGCCATCGCGGATCAGTTCAAGGGCGACTATAGCTGGTTTTTCGTCGATCGCCCGTCGCAAGTCGGTGATCGAAGCGACGGGGACCCGGTTTACCGCAACGATCATGTCACCGGCCCGAAGTCCGGAGCGAGCGGCGAGGCTGTCGGGAGCTACGCTTTCGATCACCACGCCGGAGGCGCCAACCTCAGCGGATTCGGCATCCGACGTGTCTCGCATTCTGGCACCATCGAGCGCCGTGCCGGAAAGATCTGCTGAGGCCTTATCTTCGGCTGCGATCGTGGCGGCAACAACCTGCTCGTCATCCCCGCGCTTCACGGTCAGCCGGATCTTGCTGCCTGCCGGGGTCAACCCGATGCGGTTCCTGAGATCGGTGGCGCCGTGGACAGGTCGCCCGTCGATCGCCGTCACCACGTCGCCGGTCTTCAATCCGGCGCGCTCGGCCGACGAGCCGGGTTCGACATTGGCAATCAGGGCGCCCCGCAGGTCGCCGAGCTTGAGGGCTTCCGCCAGATCCGGCGTGAGATCCTGGATACCGATGCCCAGCCTGCCGCGCTGAACCTCGCCATGGGCGATCAACTGGTTCATCACCGTTATCGCCATGCTGCTGGGCACCGCAAAGCCGATACCGACGTTGGCGCCGGCGGGACTGAGGATTGCTGTGTTGACCCCGACCAGCTTGCCGTCGAGCGTCACCAGTGCACCGCCGGAATTGCCGGGGTTGATCGAGGCATCGGTCTGGATGAAGTCCTCATAGCCCTCGATGTTCAAGCCGCTCCGTCCGAGCGCGCTGACGATGCCTGAAGTTACCGTCTGGCCGAGACCGAAAGGGTTGCCGATGGCGACGACATAGTCGCCCACCTTGAGGCGATCGGAATCGCCTATCTGGATCGCGGTGAGGTTTTTCGCTTCGATCCGGAGCAACGCGATGTCGGTTTCCTTGTCGCTGCCAATGAGTTTTGCGGGCAGCTGACGTCCATCCTTCAGGGTGACGGAGATTTCGGTGCCGCCATCGACGACATGATGATTAGTCAGCACATAGCCCTTCACGGCGTCGACGATGACGCCCGAGCCCGCGCTCATCCTGGCGCGCGGTTGCTGCTCCGGCAGATTGAAGAAGCGGCGAAAGTTGGGATCGCTGTAAAGGGGATTGCTCTCGACCGACGAACGCGAGACGACAGCAATATTGACCACGGCCGGCGTGACATGCTCAAGCATCGGCGCCAGTGTCGGAAGGCTGGTGGACGAAGGTGCCGGCCCTGCTATCTGCGCGACGGCGGGGGTGACGGTGAACAGGACGGCTCCGGCGGCGATGGCTGCGGACGCGGCAATCGTGCGAAGCCTCGGGGCGAGATCGAACATCGGTTGCTCCTGAATTGATGGTGTTCTTCTTTTCCGGCGCGAGGCACGAAAGGCATAAAAAGAACGGGCCCGAAGGTCCGGACCCGTTCTTCGTCAGCTTATGCGGTCGAGAGTGGACTGTTATGGCTGAACCAGATGCTGCCGGCGGCCAATACCGCGACGACAAGGCCGGCAATGACATGCGCCCACATGGCTGCCGTCACGGCTGAGAAGCCGAGGACCCATGGAGCGACCACAGCCCATATACCGAGCACGAGGTTGACCCACTCCTCCACCTCATAAAAGGCGTAGAGCGCGGCGACGGCGATCAGGGCGACGGCCGCGCCGACGATCCAGCCGTTCCAGGCGGCGTAGGTCTCGGCGGTAAAGCCGAGCAGCCAGGGTGAGATCAGAAGACCAAGACCGGCAACGATATTGACGATATCGAAAGCCGTCCGGTTGTTCGAAGACAGGGACTTCAGCATCGTTCTTTTCTCCTCATCGGTTGGTTGCATCATCAATGGACCGCCTCCTGCAAAGAGGAGACGGGTGCGGCGGCAGCGCTTGAACGGCCGTCGCCGCGAAACTCGGGTGTAGTGGACGGAGCCGTCAGGAGAGGTGCGCCTGCCGACGATGGGAACAGGTACGGCGCCAGTTCATCCTCAACAAACGCCCCGTGGGCGATCTCCAGCAACGCAAGCTCGCTCGCGTTTACGCCCTGCCGGTCAAGCCTTGGCTCGGCGCCGCGGTTAAGGGCACGGCTGCGGGCGGCCGCGGCGAGCGCCAGAGCAAATCTGTTCGGCAGGATCTTCTGACAATCGAAGACTACAAGCGGGTCCATGGCTGCACCTCACGCGGCGTTTCGATCGATCGTGACATGGGAATTCCAACGCTCGGCATCACGTTCGAGCGCGAGCAGTGCCTGCTCGACCTCGTCGAGGCGCGATGGTCGTTTGTTTTCCGGCATGCCCTCGTTGGTTGCCTGGTCGACCAGGTACTCGGTCCAGGCCCAGTTCATCAGGATGGAGCGTTTGGCCTGAAGCGACAGCGTCCTGTCGCTGACAACATCCATCGGTGAGGACCAGCTTTCCGGTCCGGACGGATCATTGCGGGTTGCCGCGCCGTCGAGCGCCTGATCATAGCTGTCCTGAAGTGCCGAAAGGCCGAGCCGTTCCAGCGTCGTGTCGGAGAAGGCATGAGACGACCGCTTCGGTCGCTGGACCAGCGGTTGCCTGGTCCGTCTGGCCGGCTTGGTCGCCCGCCTCTGCACGACGTAGCTCAGGCCCTGCCGCTCGGCGTAGCGAATGGCAGATTGAAGGGTGAGAAATTCCAGCTCGACCTGCGTGAGCGTATCGTGGCCGCCTGTATACCCCATCAAAGGCTCGATGAAGGGTGCGCTGCGACGCTCGAAGACGAGCCGCCATCCCTTGGTTCGCGCGGTCCCTGACGTCGTCACTGAGCGAGATGGTTTAAAGATGCGCGCAACGGCATCCTCGGGAAATAATGACCGCCCAAAAGAGAGCCGGCCGCGCAGGTTGTCGTTCGAAGCGCGGGAAGCGAAAGTCGGCGTTGTGATTTCGTGGTGTGTCTCTCTTGAAGTCTCCATTGTTCATCCCTCCCTGTTGGCGAAGGACACTGGCGACCGCCAAAGGCCAGCCGCCAGGTAGATCGGATCGATCAGCTCTTGATGGCGATGCGCTTGACCTGCGACTGCGCCTTCTCGGTCTTGGGCAGGATCACTGTCAGCACGCCATTCTTGAAATGCGCGTCGACCTTGTCTTCCGCGATCTCAACGCCGAGCGGGATGCGGCGCTCGAAGCGGCCATAGTATCGCTCGGTGAACTGGCGGTCCTTGTCTTCGGTCTCGGAGCGCTTCTCGCCCTTCAGCGTCAGGATACCGTCGTTGAGCAGGACCTCGATATCCTTCTCTTCAAGGCCGGGCACCTCTGCGGTTACCTTGATCTCCTTGTCGGTATCGGAGATTTCGACGCTCGGCCAGCCGGCGCTGAATGCGGAGCCGTTGCCGAAGGACGGCAGGCCCGAACCGAAGCCGCGGAAGACGTCATCGAACAGACGGTTCACCTCGCGATGCAGCGACAGGAACGGATCACGGTCGTCATCGCGCAGGAGACTCGGAACCTGGTTGCCATTGTTGCGGCCCCAGGGAATCAGATCACGAACACTCATGTTTTCTCCTTTCTGTTGGATCAGTTGGCAAAGCTTCCCTGTTGACGCCGGGCATCGCCCGGTGCCTTGCGCGCGTGTTGCGTTCAGAAAGGCTTAAGCCGCCTGCTTGTCGGCCTCGATCTGTTTCGTCTCGGCCTTCGGCAGAGCCATGTCGGTCGAAATCTTGATCTGGCGCGGCTTCATCGCTTCCGGGATTTCGCGCTTGAGATCGATGGTCAGCAGACCGTTGACGAGGCCGGCGCCGACGACCTTGACGTGGTCGGCGAGCTCGAACCGGCGCTGGAAAGTGCGGCCGGCGATGCCGCGATGCAGATATTGGACGTCTTCACCATTTGCCTTCTGGCCCGCGACGAAGAGCATGTTCTGCTCCTGGGTGATCGTCAGCTCGTCCTGCGAGAAGCCCGCCACCGCCATCGCAATGCGGTACTCGTCCTCGCCGGTCTTGACGATGTCATACGGGGGCCAGTTGTCGATCGTCTCGATCCGGCTTGCAGCCTCGAGCGCATTCAACATCCGGTCGAAACCGATGCTCGACCGGAACAGGGGAGAAAAATCGAGGTTTGTCATGCCATATCCTCCTTGTGAGCAACATGGATACAAGGAGACGCCAAGAGCACATGGCGCCTCCTGGACTTGTCGATCCCCATTGGGCAATCGAACAATATTGATATAATCCAGTCGGTTGCGAGTTCAAGAGGGGTGAAATCGCCCGGCATAAAAAAATTGATTTTTCCGTTTCCGTCACCAGATTCGGGGAAGGCCAGATATGAATAAGTCCACAAAGGAGCAATGGATATGACAATGACTTCCGACGATGTCATCACCATCCTTGGCCCTGTCGACGAAACTCTCGTGGCCGATGTCATCGCGACGGGCGCAACGCAGGCTGAACTCTCCGAGGCATTCGCGTGGGTCAACAATGACGAAGCCTTGATAGGTGAAGGACGTCCTTTGCCGAGCGGCAGGGTTGCCACCCTGGTCGGCCTGCTGGTTTCGGACGAAGATGAGCCGGAATAGGCAAGGCGGGTAACCATGCCGCCTTGCAGATGCATCCTCGCCTATGCCGTCGTCAGCACCCGGATATCGCCGCGGCGGTCGATAACGTCAACCACGACATGCCGGCCGGATCGGCGGATGGCGACATCGGCCGAGCCATTGCCGATCTGCAGGCGCCGCAGGATCACCTCGTCGAGGAAGGAAGGCAATTGCGGCTCATTGAAGCTGATGTGCAGGGCAATCGGATCGAAGTCGAGGCCCAGGCAGGATTGCAGCAGGAGAAGTGGCGCTGCGGCTGCCCATGCCTGAGGAGAGCATGCAACCGGATAGAAGGTCGGCCCCTGTGCGCGCTGGCGCGGCAGACCGCAGAAGAGTTCCGGAAGCCGGCGCAGGTCGATATACGTCGAGGCCGCAAACAGGCCCTCGAAGATCCGCGCCGCTTCAGCGCGATAGCCATAGCGGGCAAGTCCGCTGGCGATCAGGGCATTGTCGTGCGGCCAGATCGAGCCGTTGTGGTAGCTCATGGGATTATAGCGCGCCTCGGTGGAGGGAACGGTGCGAATGCCCCAGCCGCAGAAGGACGAGGCACTCATCAGCGTGGGGGTAACCTGCGCGGCTCGTTCAGGATAAGCGATGCCGGTAAACAGCGCATGGCCGGCGTTGGAGGAGCGGACGCGACAGGGGCGCTTGTCCCCATCCAGAGCCAGGACATACGTGACGAGGTCCTCGTCAAAGAAGCTGGTATCAAAAGCTTGGCGCAGCCCTTCCGCTCGTGCAAGAAACTTTGCCGCCCGTTCCGGCCGGCGAAGCCGCCGGAAGATCTCCGCCGCCGCCTGCCAGGCGCCGTAGACATAGGCCTGGACCTCGACGATGGCGATCGGCCCCTTCGCCAATGTGCCGTCCGCGTGGAAGACGGAGTCGTGGCTGTCCTTCCAGGCCTGGTTGATCAGGCCTTCTTCCGTCAGCCGCCCATATTCGACGAAGCCATCGCCATCGCGGTCGCCATGCTCGTCGATCCAGGTGAGAGCGGCCTCGATATGGGGCAGAAGGCGCTCCGTGGTGACAAGGTCCCCGGTCCGTTTGAGATACTCGCCGGCCAGCATCACGAAAAGCGGCGTCGAATCGATACTGCCGTAATAGCGGCGGAAAGGCACCTCACCAAGTTCGGCCATTTCGCCATAGCGCACCTCGTGCAAAATCTTGCCGGGCTCGGCGTCAGCGGCCGGATCGACCTCCGTAGCCTGGTTTGCCGCGAGATGCCCAAGAACGCCGCGGGCGATCTGCGGATCGAGCCAGAGTGTCTCCAGCGCGGTGATCAACGCATCGCGGCCAAAGACTGTGCTGAACCAGGGAATGCCGGCATAGGGATATGGCCCTTCCGGCTTGTCGGTCATCAGCATGTAAAGGTCGGAGACGCTGCGCCGCGCGACCTCGTTGAAGATCTCGTTGGACGTGGCGATCGCTGCCGCCCGCGAGGACGAGGCACGCAAGGCGCGGCGGGCATCCCGCAAGGCCAGGAAAAAGGAACGGTGGCTCGGTCGACCCGCGGGGATCTGGTCGCAAGCAACCTCGATGAACAGCGATCTGGTTTCGTGCGGCGCCAGATGGAGATCATAAATGACATGGCCGCTCCCGAGCTCATTCGGCTGTGGATCGAAGGAAAGCCGGGTGGTTCGCTTTCGATCGTCCAAGCCGATATAAGAGAGAAGGACACCGTTCTGCTCTACGACGGCGGGAAGATGCCGCCCCCTCCTGGCTCTCGCGGTTCCCCGCACTTCGAAAAGATCTGCGAAATCCGACGCGAACTCGACCCCGATGCGCACGTGGCGCGGCTGCTCGTCATAGTTCCTCACGCTCAATCGCTCATAACAATGTGCATTCCAGAGGAAGCGGGATCTGCGCAGATGGATCAGGTCATGCTCCAGAACGAGCTTTCCCTTGTCATCGAAGAGATCGGGATTGGTGAGATCGCAAGTCAATGTCGCGTTGTCGTCGCGCAGCGTCGATGACAACAACATCGGCCGCTTGCTGTTGATCGTCAGATAGAGATGCGAGAGGTAGCGCGTATCACGGTGGAACAGGCCCTCCGGGCTGCCGGGCCCGGAAAGCGCATCACCATTGTGATCGAAAACGGCGAAGGTGTCGCCATGCTTCAGGGTGCGCGGCCGTCGCTCCTGGAGCGAGGCGGCCGCCGGGATGAAGAATTGTGCCACCGGGGCGGCTGGCTCTACCGATGCGACGGATGGCCCGCTATCCACAGAAGCGATCGACATGCCACTGTCCCTCCTATGCCACGACCTGGAGATCCAGGTCCTGCCCATTGGCGCGGCGTAGCGGGGCCGCCTTGGTGCGAACGCCCGGGAGGTTCCGATAGATGTCGAGATAATCTCGCGCCATCCGTTCCGCGCTGAAGCGCTTCTCGAAGGTCGCACGAACTTTCTTTCGATCCATCCTGAGTGCCCATTCGACGTTCTCGGCCGCTTCCGTCACGCTGTCGACCAGAATTCCGGAAACGCCGTTGTCGATCACCTCCGGCACGGAGCCGTAGCGGAAGGCGATGACCGGCGTACCGCAAGCCATGGCCTCGATCATCACCAATCCGAACGGCTCTGGCCAATCGATCGGAAAGAGCAGCGCGCCGGCATTGCCGAGGAAAGCCGCCTTCTGATGTTCATTGATTTCGCCGATGAATTCGACATTCTGATGGCTCTTCACCATCGGCTCGATCACCGTTTC
This sequence comes from Rhizobium sp. AB2/73, assembly GCF_020871915.1. Classification (NCBI taxonomy): domain Bacteria; kingdom Pseudomonadati; phylum Pseudomonadota; class Alphaproteobacteria; order Hyphomicrobiales; family Rhizobiaceae; genus Rhizobium; species Rhizobium sp. AB2/73. The sequence continues at coordinate 96,179 of NZ_CP067075.1, forward strand.
CCAGTAAGCCTTGTCTGCGTTGTCGATCTTGGCTGCAATCTTCAGGGGCAGGCCAACCTTCGTCGCGATCTCAATGGCGCGATCAGGCCGTTTCTCCGGCGATATCCGTCCGAGGAAGGCGAGGTAGCTGCCTTTAGGCTTTGCCGTGAAGGGAAGGAGATCGGCCGGCAGACCATGATAAACCGTTCCGGACCAGTTGACTGGCGGCATCGGGCGGCGCTGATCGTTGGAGATCGAGACCAGCGGAATATCGGGGAAAGCCTTGTAGAAGGGCTTGAGGTCCGGCAGGTCAAGGCGCCCATGCAGCGTCGTGACGGTGCGGTCTGCGAAATCCCGGATCAGCGGAAAATGCAGGAGATCGATGTGGAAGTGCAGCACATCGAATTCGTGCGCCCGCCGGCGGATCTCCTCCAGCATCACGACCTGATGCGGCAGATGGTCTCTGACGGCCGGGTTGAGCCGTAGCGCAACGTCCGAGCACGCCACTAACCTGGCGCTGGTGACGGAATCGCCGCTCGCAAAAAGCGTGACGTCATGGCCCAGGGCGACAAGTTCTTCGGTGAGATAGGAAACAATGCGCTCGGTTCCCCCATAAAGCTTGGGCGGAACGCTTTCGGCGAGCGGTGCGATCTGAGCGATCTTCATCGGCAAAACCTCCTCAGTTGAGCAAAGAGTCGTCGGTAAAAATCAGGTCCGCATCCTCAAAGAGGCACGCGGCAGGTCAGATGGAACGGCTAGATCTCGAATGGCCGGCGGCGGCGGTCTCCTTTCCGGTAGCTGCACAGGCCCAGACCGCCAAGCCGGCGTGCGTCCAGCCTGCGGCGATTGGCTCCGTAGACATTGAAGGTAGGAGACGAGCTTTGTTTTCCACTTTGCTCATCGTCCTTGTCCAATGCCTTCAGCGCTTCAATGATTTCGTCATAGGAGACCGCTTTGTCTGTTCCGGGATAAAGACGGAGGGCCGGGATGGACTCGATCGCGAAGATATCGGACGCCCAGGAAGCAAGTATCGCCCGCTTCTCTTCCTTGCCGATGCCATCGGCGGCAAGCACGTCACGCGGGTGGTCGAAATGTTTGGCCGGATGAAGCAGATGCGCGGCGCTGATCGCTGCCGTTGCTTCTTCCGGTATCGATTTGCTGATGTTCTCCTTTCTCATAGCTTGGCTCCATTGATCCCGGCCGATGAAACTGGTCCGAGGAATTGTTTGAAGGGGGGCCTGCCCCCGAGGGCAGGGCAGGCCCGTATCGATCAGCTTAGAAGTCCATGCCGGCGCCGGCGGGCATGGCCGGAGCGGCTTCCTTTTTGGGCTTCTCGGCGATCATGGCTTCCGTCGTCACCAGAAGACCGGCGACGGAGGCCGCATCCTGGAGCGCGGTACGGACGACCTTGGCCGGATCGATGACGCCCTGAGCATAAAGGTCGCCGTATTCGCCGGTCTGGGCATTCCAGCCATAGGAGAAGTCAGCTTTCTCGCGCAGCTTGCCGACGATGACGGAGCCTTCGGCGCCGGCGTTCTCGGCGATCTGGCGGACCGGAGCCTCGATCGCACGGCGAACGATCTCGATACCGACTTTCTGGTCCTGGTTGGCGGCGTCGAGATTGTCGAGCGCCTTGACGGCACGCAGCAGCGCGACGCCGCCGCCCGGCAGGATGCCTTCCTCCACGGCTGCACGGGTGGCATGCAGCGCATCATCGACGCGATCTTTCTTCTCCTTCACTTCGACTTCCGTCGAGCCGCCGACGCGGATGACGGCAACGCCGCCGGCAAGCTTGGCGAGGCGTTCCTGCAGCTTCTCGCGGTCGTAATCGGATGTGGTTTCCTCGATCTGGGCGCGGATCTGTGCGACGCGGCCGTCGATTTCCGCCTTGGAGCCGACGCCGTCGATGATGGTGGTGTTTTCCTTCTCGATCGCCACCTTCTTTGCCCGGCCGAGCATGTTGAGGGTGACATTCTCCAGCTTGATGCCGAGGTCTTCGGAGATCACCGTGCCGCCGGTCAGGATGGCGATATCTTCGAGCATCGCCTTGCGGCGGTCGCCGAAGCCCGGAGCCTTGACGGCAGCGATCTTGAGGCCGCCCCGCAGCTTGTTGACCACCAGTGTCGCAAGCGCTTCGCCTTCGACGTCTTCAGCGATGATGAGCAGCGGCTTGCCGGATTGGACGACAGCCTCAAGGACCGGGAGCATCGCCTGCAGGTTCGACAGCTTCTTCTCGTGGATCAGGATATAGGGATCTTCCAGTTCGACCCGCATCTTGTCCTGGTTGGTGACGAAGTAGGGCGAGAGATAGCCGCGGTCGAACTGCATGCCCTCGACCACTTCGAGTTCGGTCTCGGCGGTCTTGGCTTCCTCGACGGTGATGACGCCTTCGTTACCGACCTTCTCCATCGCCTCGGCGAGATAGCGGCCGATTTCGGAATCGCCATTGGCAGAGATGGTGCCGACCTGAGCGATCTCGGAATTGCTGGTGATCTTGCGGGCGTTGGTCTTCAGCTCCCTGACGACAGCATCAACGGCGAGATCGATGCCGCGCTTCAGGTCCATCGGATTCATGCCCGACGCCACCGCCTTGGCGCCTTCCTTGACGATTGCCTGGGCAAGCACGGTCGCGGTAGTCGTGCCGTCGCCCGCAAGATCGTTGGTCTTCGACGCCACTTCGCGCAGCATCTGGGCGCCCATGTTCTCGAACTTGTCTTCCAGTTCGATTTCCTTGGCGACAGAAACGCCGTCCTTGGTGATGCGAGGGGCGCCGAAGGACTTGTCGATGACGACATTGCGGCCCTTGGGTCCGAGCGTGACCTTCACGGCATTGGCGAGCACATCGACTCCACGCAGCATGCGTTCACGGGCATCGGTGTGAAACTTGACTTCTTTCGCTGCCATTTCTCTAACTCCTCAATAGGCAGCTATCTGACTGATGGTTTCGTGGTGCAAAGGCTCACGCAGCCTTTTTCTGCTCGGCCTGGGCTTCGATGATGCCCATGACATCGCTTTCCTTCATGATCAGCAGATCCTCGCCGTTGATCTTGATCTCGGTGCCGGACCATTTGCCGAACAGGATGCGATCGCCGGCCTTGACGTCGAGCGGCTGGATCTGGCCGGCCTCGTTGCGCGCGCCGGGACCGACGGCGATGACCTCGCCTTCCTGCGGCTTTTCCTTGGCGGTGTCGGGAATGATGATGCCGCCCTTGGTCTTCTCTTGGGATTCAACCCGGCGGACGAGAATGCGATCATGAAGCGGTCGGAACGACATGTTTTCCTCCAATGGACAAACAATGATGACGTTGTTCCCCCTGGCCGGACCGGATGACCAGTCCGGGCGGGTGCAAAACCTCGGTCGAGCTTTTTGCGCGAAATGATCTGGTTTTGCGATTTTTCGATTTCAAGAGGGCGAAATAAAAAAATTAGCACTCGAATGAAAGGGCTGCTAACACGCTGGAAAGGAACGATAAACAGCGCATTCGCGTTCAAAAATCCGTTGATGGCCGCAAAATTTTCCGCCACCTTCACAGTGTCATGAAAACGGAGATGAAGCATGCGATTTTCATCGGATCTGGAACGTCAGCTCAACGGCTACGGTCTTACCACCGCTCACATCCTTTACCGCATTCCCGATTTTGAATCCGTGCTGCAGACCTATGTCTGGCAGGACTACGACCTGGCGCCCGATTTTCCTGAGATGCACAAGTTCCTGGATTACTGGCAGACCACCCTCGATGGTCCCCTGCATTCCGTGCGCTATACCCATCAGCGTCTGATCGGACCCAACGAATGGCGCCGTGTCGAAGGCGAGTTCAAGCTCCACTGAGGTCTTGAAACTGGATTTTTATGCTCCTAGCTCTTTCGCGGCCGAGGCTTGATGAGCTCGGTGGTCGGTCAGTAAAGATCTTGAAAGGAATCGAACCAACGCCCTATCTGTTACATTCGCCACACGGCTGAAAATACTCGATGATTTACTGACCGCGAAGTGCCATGCGCGTGTTCAGCGGCGATCAATGTTTTCCTGATCGGCAATCGCCTTGACGACCTCTAAGTCCATTGCGGCACGCGGCTCAATTCGGGCAACCTCGCTGGCGACCTTGGCCCAATGCCAGTATTCGCTGGCATGACCTTGCGCCCGGCTTCGCGCTGCTCTTCGTTGCGCCTCGTAATAGGCATTGACTGGATCCGCAACGGCAAGCCGCCTGGCGTCCTCCTGCCAACGGCGGCGGATCACCCGGCGATATTCGATCCACTGCCTCAGAAATCCGATCATGCCCGGCCCCGCCGCGATGACAAAAGTTTAGATTGAGGAATCCAGATCGCCGAGGTGTCATCGCCGAACGGTATAGCGGTTCCTTCGTAGACACATATTCCAATCCAGGCGCAAATGACGGCATCAAGCATGTCTTCAAACGCCTTCAGCTGCCATGCCGGAGCCTCGGGGGAAGGCAGCAGCAAAACGTTAGAAGCGCCTGTTATTTCCTGGTCCAATCCGTCGATGATGGACTGCCAAGTTTCGAAGAGTTTGATGCGCCGGCCGGCGGGAGTTTCCGATGGCCAGTAATTGCGGGCCTTGCCCTGCTTGTAAGGCAGCCGCCTTTCGGCGCACATCAGTTCGACCAGAGCCGGATGCGGGTAGACTTCCAAAAGGCCCGGCACGCCAACTTCTTTCGTCAGTAGGCGATATCCGCAGCGCTCGAAGCCGCCCCTCAGATCGTCACTGATCTTTCCCGGTCTGATCGCACTCGGCGTGTGCGTGCTACAATGACGGGCGCCATAGGCTGCAGAAACCAGATTGTCCGAAACACGCCGCGCGGTGATTGGCCCAAGAGACAGGGGCATATCTACGGCAACAAGATCGACAGGAGCCTGAGCTGTTTCCTCTGCAGCAGCAAGGAGAGCGGCGGGTTCTGCGACGGAACCAAAAGGGCGTGAATTCGAGATCGGGCTTTCGTTGCCGTGATCCAAAAGGTGACGATAGGAAGATCCGGCAAAGATCAGGCGCCAATTACCAGCCGTGGAGGAAACCAGCGCGACACCGCTCGGCTGGCTCGTGGTCCACGCCGCATCAATACCCAGAATGGTCGTCATTGCTTTCCCCGACCATTCAATTGGCCCTGAAGCGATCGAATGCCGTCAGGTATTTGACCGGCGGATCGGCATCCCATCGATAGATTTCCGTGCGAAGGAAGTGCATCTCCCCCTTTAATGTCTCCTCGGGAAGTTCAATCCACCAGGATTTCGGACGGCCGTCCGATCCGTCAGACCAGCGGTATCCGCGCGCCTTGAGATGGTCCTTCATGTCGAAGGGACTGTTTTCCGCATAGATGCGAACCCGCGACCGCTGGCTGGCCTGATAAAGTTCGGCGAATGGCGCGGTGACCATGCTCGGTCGCACCTGCCCGAGCACTTCCAGCAGAGCAAAACAATCGTCGACCGCACGATGACCATCATGAAAATATCCGGACTGGCCGATTAGGTAGCCGAGCTTACTGCCCTCGAAGCCGCGCGCGGACCAGCCAATCTCCGAAACGGAACAGGCCCAGGCCTTATGCACGAAGACCGGCGAGAATGCTTCGCAGAACGGGCGGTCGAAACCTGCATTGTGGGCAATGATCAGATCGGCGGGCTCGATCAGGGCATTCAACAGGACAGTATCGATGGCCTGATCCGCAACCATGTCGTCAGTAATCCCGGTCAGGCGGGAGATGTCCGCCGGGATGGCGATTGCCGGCTGCCGCAGTCCGCCATAGACACCAGTGACGTCGCCGAGTTCTCCAGCATCATTGAAGGTGAAGGCGATCACGCCGATTTCGATGATTTCATCTGTGCGGTAGTTGAGGCCGGTCGTTTCGGTATCGAGGATGATGCCGCGACGCGGAAAACCCGGATGTGGATATTTTACGATTGGACGCGGCTGAAGCTTTCGCAATATGCGGTAGTTGCCGGTGGTTTCCAGATGATGTGCCATGGCTTCGTCATCAATGCCTAATGCGTCCTTCGCGATGACCTGCGGCCGGGCAACTCGCTCCTTGGTTACGGGAACAGGAGCTGCAAAGAAGTCGAGTTGCGAAGTCATTCCATTCCAATCGATTGCAGCGTCTTCGAACGCACAATACGTATTGGCGCCGGTACGAGCAACGCCCTTCCCCGCTCCAGTTCGCCTGGGGCCATCCGGCTATAGGGATTTCGAACAATCGCTCTTTCGGGCAAGGAATGACTTTAGGATTAGGCCTCGAAATCGTAGGATGCCCACATTGATTTGATGACTTTGAGAGCAGTCATGAACGAGCGGAAACCCCAGCCAAACCGGGAACATCACTTTTACGTCTCAATCGCCAAATTCCTGTTCCACCACTCTCAGCATGGCATTGTTACTGTACGCGATCCCATAAGGCTGGCGAATGCGGCACAACGTGGACTGCATCCTATCATGCTCTACGGCGTCACCGTCGCCGGTCTGCCGATCCGCTGGCTGACATTCTCGCCGGTGGACCAGCCTAAATCATTGTGCGGCGTACTGCTGACCGCCTGGAAGAACGCAAAGGGATTGCGCGGCCTACCAGATGTTCTTCGTATGAATCGCTACGTGGCACAGGCAGATCCGGGGCTGGCAGAGGATCTGGCCCAGATCGGCGTCCGCCTTGAGATTGCTGACGCCAAGGATAAGACAGTTCCTGCATCTCTGCGATCAGCCCAAGATGCTTCTGCGTGGCTATTGAAGAAATACGATCCGGCAGACATGTCGCTGGCCGAATCCGTCGAAGCTCTTTGTCACGATGCACGCGAGGACCACGACTGGAGAGCGGATCGCCGGCCTCTTAGGCTCAGCAATCGAAAGCTGGAGGACAGCATCCATCAATGGCTGGACTTGCCTATGCGCGAACCAACGTCTGTTCTCCTCGAAGACCGGGGCTGGCAAGCAGGTCTATGGTTGTCATCCTGGGAGACATCGCTCCCGCCGGATCAGCCCCGTTATTTTCATCATGACGGTATGAGCCGCAGAACGTGGTTGCTTCTAGGAGAGGACCCGTCAGAGGATACCGATGATGATGATGACGAATTCCCGACCTACGAAGAACACGACAATACGCCTGAAATCGCCAAGCATCTGGTAGCTTGCTGGCCCAATCCGCCGAAAGACATCGCGGCCGCGGCCGGAATCACCCTACGTCAGCTTCGTTGGTTTACCACGGAACGGGCCAGCCTCGACGGATCCGCCCGATACGACCTGACACGCCTCCTGGGTATCGAGTACGACGAGCGCATGGGCGGTTACACGCCTGCAGGACCTTATGTTCTGATCGCCAGGAAAGCCCAGGCGATCGAAGCGATCTATCAGGAGATTTCCGGGGGCGGTGATGCCTGTCCCTGCGAACTCGTTCCGGCGCAGGGACAGGCCGACCCCAGTTGGAGGTACGTCTTGATCAGTGCACATAGCACACCGCCGACCATTGTCATGGCGCCTCGCGGCGAGGCGATCACGGAACGCCTTCCAGACCTGCTGATGAACTACGAGGGTATCCGGTCGGTTTCGCCAGCCTTTTATCGCGACGTGGTCACCACCTGCGCCCGGGCTTGTCAAACGCCCCAGGCCAATGTCCGTGAGATGGCGGCATTCGCGAGACGATATGAGCAGCATTGGATCGATTGTGCATGGCTTCCAGGCTGAACTTTCTGGTAGCAACGAAAATCTGATGTCTGATCGTGTTCGAACGTACCGGCCTGGTTTCTTTGCGCGCCTTATTCCCCAAGGGAAATGGAAGGTGACGTTACGCCCATCGTTGCCGGCGACCATACAAATTAAACTGAACGGCGCTGACACTCTCTCTTGCCTGGACATTCTAGCCATTTCCGTCGGCAAGTCGCTGCTCTGGCATTCGGTCGAAGTCCGGTCGCGCAATCAGATCTATACCCTGCCCTGTCTTGGAGAAGAGGCCGCAACCAGACTGGCGGCCGATCTTTACAGTTTCATCAACAGCCATCTTTTCGAACTGATCTGCTCCGACCCCGAGCGTCTGACCGAAGTGGATCAAAAATTGTTGGCCATCGTGGAGGGCCAACGCCAATATCTCGCACATGCCGATCTGGCGCGGGCTATTGCCAGTGTGGATAGCGAAGCCGCAGCAGCGCTCTCGCACCCTCTGTTCGATCCGGAATTGATGCCGGCCGCCTTGAAAGGGGCGCTTCCGCGATCGCTCTCCTTCATTACCGATCCGGACGTGCGCACCAGATACAACGACACGTTCGTTTCCAGCGAACTGTCGAGATACAGATCCTTCTTCGACGACCTGGACGGCCGGTCGTTGTCCGAACAGCAACGCGAGGCTTGCATACGATTGGAGGACAACAATCTTCTCGTTGCATCGGCCGGCTCGGGCAAGTCCGCCACCACGGTCGGCAAGGTCGCCTATGTCCTCGACAAGCAGCTCTACCGCCCTGAAGAGATTCTCGTGCTCGCTTTCAACAAGAGCGCAGCCGACGAGCTGAAGGAACGGATAGCCCGGCAGCTTGCAGTCGACACCGCAAATCTCCAATGCAAAGTGACCACGTTTCATGCGCTCGGTCGCGGCATTATCGAAGAGGTCGAAGGCCGCCCACCCCAGTTGGCAGACTGGGTGGAACATCCTGCGGGCGAAGCCAGGATCATCGAACAGATCATTGACGAGTTGCTGCGGTCGGACGTGGAATTTGCCAGACTCTGGATCAATCTCCTTCTCCTTCATCCCAAGGCCGATATTCCGGCGGAGGTGTTCGATACCAGATCCGACTACGATCGCTACCTCTCTGCGCGTCGACGCAATGGCAATGCGACCATCTGCACGATGGCCGGCGTGTATGTGAAATCGCTGCAGGAACAGACAATCGTGAACTGGCTCTGGCTGAACTCCGTCGAGTTCGAGTATGAGCGCCAGATCCCAATCGAAGAAGAGAACGGCGAGATCCGGCAGGTTCATCCGGACTTCCATTACCCTGCCAGCAACACCATCCATGAGCATCTGGCCATCAATGCTGACGGTTCCTCCCCGTTCGAAAACTACGTCGCCCATGCCGAACACAAGATGGCCGGCTACCGCAAGGCCGGGATGGACGTGTTCCAGACGACGTCGGCACAAGCGCGCGATGGATCGCTGATTCCAGTCCTTGAAGCCGAGATCACAAAACGAGGCATTCCGTGCGAGCAAAAGAGCTACACGGCAATCGTCAAGGCTCTCGAGCCAGTCGTCATCAAGCACTATCACAAGCTGATTGCGGTTTGTATCAAGCACATCCGCGCCAGCCATCTGACCCTCGACATGCTGCTCGAGCGTGCCAAATCGCTCCATGACCGGACTCGTGCCAGGGAATTTGCGCAGGCGATCTGGAAAATCACGGAATCCTATTCCCGGAAGCTGGAAGAAACCAACCGCATCGATTTCGACTCGATGATCGCCAACGCCACACGTCTCGTGGAGACGGGGACGTATCGGAGCCCCTACTCCCTGATCCTCGTCGATGAGTTCCAGGATATCTCGGAGCCGCGCGCGAACCTGATCAAGGCGCTGAAACATCAAAAACCGTTCACCAAGATCTTTGCCGTCGGCGACGACTGGCAGTCGATCTATCGCTTTGCCGGATCGGACATCACCATCTTCACGCAGTTCGAGGCGAATTTTGGCGCAAGCTGGCAAGGCCGTCTGGAGCAGACGTACCGTTGTAATCAGCTGATCGCCGAGACCGCCGCCGGCTTCGTGCAGAGAAATTCCGCGCAGCTAAAGAAGTCGGTGCGGTCGACACGGCCGGCCATTCCACGATCGATCCGGGTCATTCCGATCAGCGGTGAAGGGAGCAGGCCGGATTTTGGCAAGGCGTGTCATCAGTTATTGCAGCGGCTCAATTCGTTCCTGGGCGGGATTTCGGGGCAATGGCGGAGCGGTGGACGCGAAAAGCTCAAGGTGATGGTGCTGTGGCGCTATAATCAGCTCGATCCGTTCAGACGTGCTCCGCCAAAATTCGAGCATATCGAGGTTTCGGGGACGTCGTTCCATCGCGCCAAGGGGCTTGAGGCCGACTACACGATCCTGCTCGATGTCAGCGAAGGCGACTACGGAGTGCCGAGCCGGATTGAGGACGATGAATTGCTCAATCTCGTCATGCCCCAGCCTGAAACCTTCGAGTTTGCCGAAGAGCGTCGCCTTTTCTATGTCGCATTGACTCGCGCGAGCCGCGGCGTGTTCTTGCTTACGAATAGCCGCCAGCCTTCCAGATATATCCGGGAACTCTCGGAGATCGCCGTCGAAAACCTGCGTTTCGAAACCATTGATGGTGACGCGCTACCTCAATGTCCGGCATGCCGCGTGGGTCATCTGGTGGAGCGGAAGGGTCGTAACAACAGCCGGTTTCTGGGATGCAATCAGTATCCAGATTGTGACCACACGCGGTTGCGTGCATAAAAGCTGAAATGTCAAACTTGCCAGAAAATCTACTCTTACACACCGGCGTTTACAGGCCGCACTCGACCTGCTGCTGTTTCTCATCCTATAGTTCCGTAGTCTCGGACTGGGGCCTGATCGCCTCCATCTCAGCTATCTTCTGAAACTCCCCGAGATATTCCTGGCGGTGATGCGCAAGCCAGCGGCTGATCCGACCGTTCGCAAGCAGCTTGGCGACATATCCGCGCGCTACGGTGAGGTGCAGGTTATCGATGCCATAGGTTTCTTCGACGCTTTTCACTTGCGTCTGAAGCGCGGCTAGTTCCCGTTCCATACGGGCAATCTGTTGGCCTGATGGTGTACCTGCAGCCGCGCCCGTCACCTTTTTGGCCGTTACCAGTTGGCTGTCAGGCGTGGCAGCGCGGATCGCTCGAGCGAACATGACGGTAAAATTGTGCTGACCTATCATCAGATCTGCCGCCTCGATCTGGCGAACGGCGGACATTTGCCGCAAAACATCGAACACCTTCATTGAGCAGGGCGTATCCTTCAGCATCTCGGCCGCTTCGGGACTGATGCCTTCCAGCAGTCGAAAGCGGCGAATGACGGACTCCACCTGAAGGCCCAACGCGTCGGCTATGTCAGCAGAGGAAACGCCGCGCTCGATGGCGCGCGCTATCATCCTATGCTCTTGGATCGGCGCCAGCCGGTTGACCCGCTTGTTATAGGTATAGGTGTCGTCGTCGGTGGCGATCAAGCACTCGACCTCCGTAATGCCGAGTTGCTTAAGTGCTTCCAGCCGTAGATGTCCATCGAGCAGAAACCAGGTCCCAGCATTCTGGGTATTCGCGATGACGACCGGCGCCTCGACCAACCCGATCGCCTTGATTGAGCTTAGAACCTGCGCGAACTTCCTGCTTTCCCGAGCGCCGTCCGGGAGCGATTTAAGCGGAACGATCGCGGAAATGGGAATGGCTCTTATGTCACGATCGAAAGCGAGGTGAATTCGCCCATCCCCATTGCCACCGTTTTCCCGCCCATCATTCATCGCGTCCTCCTGAGATCCGCGCGACGAGCGCCCGTGGCATGGTCGCCAGTCCCTCGGCCCGCAGTAAATTGAGGAACCCTTCGTCTGCGAGCAGGTCTTTCAATGCCTCAACGATAAACAGAAGCCGTGTCTGTGTGAAATCCGACTTCTTGACCAGCAGTCGCTGCTTTTCTGCTTCGCGTTGATAGACCTGCATCAGGTCATGTGCCGTCATCCGGCGTCCGCTGCCCTTTCGTCCAAGGCGTCCTGCCGGCAAACCCTTGCCCTGCGCACGCATGCGTATATCGAGCATCCGCCTGACAGCGGCGAGTTTCTTCCCCCGCAGCTGACCGGCCTCGTATGCGTCGAGGAGCAGGTTCTGCGCCTCCTCCGTTTCCGCCCGAGAGATCTCCATGGCAAGCGTGATCGGGATGAGGCCTGTCTCCACAGCGGCGACGAGCCGTTCCTCGCCTCGTTCGAGAAGGGACGCGATCATGTTGACCCAGGATGAGCCGACGCCAATCTTCTCGGCAATGGCTGCGTCGGTGTATCCACGTGCCCGCAAGGCGCCGATCTCTCGCATCAAGTCGATCGGCCGCGGCGTGCGTCGCGCGATATTTTCCACGAGACTCATCACAAGGCATTTGTCCTCGGCGGCCTCGATAACAACCGCCGGAATCTCGTTCTGACCAAGCATCTGGAATGCTTCCAAACGCCCCTCGCCGCAAACCAGATCATATCGTGGACCACCGGGGCCATCGTGCCGGCTCACCGTGATGGGACGTTTGAGGCCAATGGCCTCGATGTTATTCACGATGTCGCGGTGCTGGCGCTTGTTACGGGCTCGTGGGTTCAGGACCGTAATTCGAGAAATCGGGATCATCTCGATCCGGTTCGGACGAAGGGCAGACATCACGCGGCCTCCGGCAGGGGAACGGGTGTTGCGATTTGATAGAGAAGCTCGAGATCGTCGAAACGATAAGCATCGAGATGAAGGGCGTTGTCTTCCGACAGCCGCAACTTCTCGGAAAAAACGTCGATCCGCGGGAACAGATAATAGTCGAAGGGCGCCCGGTTGCCAGCATCCATGCGCACCACAACCGTGATGTCGGGACCAAGAGACGTATCAAAGCGGAGCTTCCAGCGCAAAAGCCCTGTCGACGTCTGAAGGCAACGGGCAATGACCACCGATAGCGTGAATTCCTGATTGACGATTACCCGATCGGTTTGCAGATCCTGCAGGGCATCGCTGCCGGTGGCCCGCAATCTTTCCAGAACTTCACGGACCACATCGGGATGGAGCTTGCGGAGCTCCCGGTTGGTTTCGACATAACGGTAGTCCCGATCGGGGGTGAAACCGACGAGGCGATAGGCTCTGAGCAGGCTTCCGAAGCGCGCACTATACGCGCTGCTGGAGGGCATGCCGTCACATTCATCAATGACAATGCCCGAGAGCAATCCCTTTTGCCGGAAGAGGTCTCGCAAGGACTGCAACATCTCTTCATCGCTCAGGCGGAACGAGCGCGCATTGATGATTGTTCTTGCCGCCTCGAAAAGCTCGCGTGCGACGACAGGCTCGAAAGCTCCCTCCGCCCTGATCCACATGTCGGGATCGTTCCGGACACGCTTTTTCTTCAGCTTGAACGAGCGGCGGTTCCAGACATTGTCGCCGGCATATTTCTCGTTGATCAAGACCTGGTGGACAGTTCCTCTGGTCCATAAGCGGCCAAGGTCAGTCAGGACACCTCGTGCATTGAGATCTACTGCAATCTGGCTCTCAGTCTTTCCGTGGTGGACAAAGGCCCGGTAGACCTCGCGAACCAGGTTTACTTCCTCGACCGGGCCGGGTGTCAGAATGACGCGATCGGTCTGAATGCTCTTGTGCTCGCCGCGCTGCAGGACCCCTTTGACAGCACCGTGTTCATCAATGAGGGTACGTCGCAGACCGAAGCCAGCAGGCCCGCCCTGGCGAAAACCCTTTTCGATTAACCGTCCCTGTCCAGCGAATACCTTTGTCGATAGCTCGCGGCTGTATTCGCCGGCCATCGCCCGTTTCACACCCTTGACGATCGTCGACACCGGGCTGCCGTCGTTTTCGAACTGCTCGGCGCAATACTGGACCGCTATGCCGGCACGCCGGCAAATATATTCGTAATAGGCGCTTTCGTCAGCGTCCTGGAACCGTCCCCATCGGCTGACGTCGTAGACAAGGACGATGGTGAAGTCCGTATCTCCAGCCTGCACGTCCTCGATCAGTTGGCGGAGCGCGTCACGCCCCTCGATCTTTAGGCCACTCTTTCCTGCATCGGCATAGGTTCTGATGATTTCGATTCCACGAGCTTCGGCATACTGGCGGATCGCGTCGGCTTGGTTTTCCGTCGAATATTTCTGATGATCGGTCGACATGCGGACGTATTCGGCAGCGCGAACAGGACGCGCCGGCTGCGCTGACGATAGTTCTCTGTCGTAGGTCTCCCGGTTCGCCACGCTTCGCCCTTTCCTCGTTCCTGCCGGATCGGTCCGGGCAACTGACCGCCCCAGCGCACGACAACATCTCTGCCGCCTCCCGCGATATTGCAAGTCTAGCTGACGAAGGAGCGGAAGATGTTGCCGAAAACGGGCAGGAAGCTGCCGGTGTGGAAGGGGGTTTTGGGCGGCCGCGACATGTTGGCCCGGACTATCGCCGATCTGCTGCGCAAGGAGCATGGCGACACCCATCGGGCGATCAAGCAAATGATGAACCAGACAAACGCGAGCGAGCGGACGGTCAAGCACTGGCTGTCGGCACAACATGCTCCGGACACATTGTTTTTCTTACGACTTATGGTCTCCTCCCCCGTCATCCGCGCATTTGTTCTGGGGCTGATCGAGGGCCCGGCTTCCAATCCATTGTCGTCGGCAAGTGATCGTCCTGTCCGTGCCGCTGCGCGGGAAGCCTATGCTGCCGGAGAAGCGGCCTTCAGCGCGCTCACAAAGGATGTACGGGAAAGTGACCCTGAAAATGGCCCTGATCGTGACCCTAAACATGACACTGAACCCGTGGATCTCAATGAACGTCAGCACTGGTTTCTTGAGCGTATCGTTGACGGCGACCGCTATGGCGCAAAGGAGATCATGGCCATCTGGGAGGTCAGCCTGAAAACCGCGCGACGGGATATACGCGGGCTCCAACTCGCCGGGCTACTGGTATATTCCGGCTCACGTCGAAAGGGTAGATATCGTCCTGTCCGTTAAAGAGACATTCACGCTCGATGTACCGAGAGGGGGGAAGGTCTTGAACGGATTCGCACTGACAATCCCGCAATTGCAGACAGCCATACAGCCCTCAACGCACGGGTGGCGACCTCTGTGACCATGGAGAGAACGTGCGGCCCGCCGAACGACGCGAAAGCAGAGCGCGTCCGGCTCTGGGTTTCAGGCATGCCGCGATCCTTCGGAAATGCCTTTCGGTCCGCGAGCATGCCCGACTACTCTGCCGCTTCGGCCTGCATTTCCCGCGGCTTCTCGAGCACTTCCTTCTTCTTCCGTTTCTTCTTCCGGCCCTCGGCGGCAACAGCTTGGTCCGCGATGAAAATGACGCTAGCCGGCACATCCATGAGCTGCAGCGCCTTCATCCCGCGCATCAGGCTGATACGGGAGAACAGCGGCAGGTTCAGGGACCTGCCGGCAGGGTCCTTCCGGGTGACGATGCCAAAGACGATGCGGTACTTGCGTTCCCGTACAAGGACAACAAGTGCATCTGGATCGCCCCCCGCCATCAGGTCGCGGACCAGCGCCTCCAGCTTGTCGACCGCCTGCGGCTCCAGCCGCATCAATTCGACAGCGTTCACGCCCTGATTGAATAGATGACTCAGCTGCGCCGAGAGAGTCGACACCTTCACGTGGTAGAAAGTGGCGACGCCATCGCGCACCGCCAGCAGGTCGCACGGCTCCACCGCGCTCTGCCCATCCGGGCTGATATTCTGCGTATCAAGGCATGCGATGGCGGCATCGCCGGCAGCAACCGCTGCATTGTATTCGCCTTCGCTGGCATGAGCGTAAGCCGGCAGGTCGCTGGCGGCGAACAGCGGGTCGAGGTAGGCGCTGAGGCGCGCGATGTAGGCGTTCTCGATGCGGTACCAGTTGCCTTCGCAGAGATGAAAGGTTTCGCCCTCGGCGTCGTCGAGCGCCGTGTCGAAGACAAGGCTTTTGTAAATGCTGTAGCGGTCGCGGCTGTTTCCGTCCTCGTCCGTCAGGACAAGCACGTGCCGCCGCAAATCCTCGATGCCCATCGCGTTGAGATCGACCTCGTGCGCATTGAGATAGGCGAAGTACCGCCCGATATAAACATCGTCATAGACAAGGCCGCGCCCCGCGCCGGCAAAGGTGACGTAGAGATTGTCGCTGTAATTGATCATTTCCGGGACCGTGATGTTCAGGTCGGGATCACGCGCGCGGAAGGCGGTAAGGACGCGGTTGTCGAGCGCCTCGATCTGCGCCGGGTCACGCACCGGCACGATGTTCTGGATTTCAGGGAACGCCGCCCTGTAGGCATCGCTTTGGTACAGAGCCAGCAGTTTCTCGCAAAGCTCCGGCAGCTCACCCGCCTCTACATCCGTGCTAATGCGCAAATTGCTCGCGCCCGTGGCGTGCCGGAACAGGGCCTTGTGCTCGTCGCGCACCTTGCCGGTGAGGCTGCGCAGGATCGTGCTGTCGCGGTCAAAATCGAACAGCGTCAGCTCGGATTCGATGGGGAGCTGCGTCCTCTGGCGCTTGGCCGCGCCGGGATCGAGCGTATCGGTGCTTTTGAGCTTGCGCGGGTCGAGACTGTTGAGCGTGACCCGCAGCCCGAAATCGTATTCATAGCTGGAATCGAGCAGGTTGTGAGCGACATGTCCGAAGGACAGCGCAAAACACCTGTTGCCGACCGGCATGAAAATGAGTGCGCCTTTCGTAACCTGCGTCAGCTCCTTCTCAATATTGAAGTACCCCTTCCACCAGGGCGCACGCGGTGCGCTGTCCAATATAAAAAGAGACGCATTCTCCGGCAGCCCCTGCGCGCCGACATCATCGTCGAGCACATGGTCCTCCCGCAGCGCGTTCGTTGCGTCGTAGCCTTCCTTTAGAAGGTAGATCGAAAATCCCCTGCTTTTCGCCATACTGCCCCCCGGCATCCGCGAAGTAAGTATTTTTTGCTTATTCAGAGATAAGTCGCATAGCATTGTCAACAAAATACGCCGGTATAGTGTTCCGGCCACAGGCGCGACGGCAACAATAAGCAAATAAAAAGCGGCGAGCGCTGCGATGGTCTGCGAGTCGCGGTTTGCAGTCTCCTGCCTTACGCGGGGTTTCGGGTAACGCAGCTTGCCCTCAACCCGTCGAGGCGAACGTCGACGGGCGGCATACGCCGAACCTGACAATTCAGTCTCTGCGGGGGCAAATTGCGGATAAATGGTCGAGGCAGCTTGCATCCCTGCGGCCAGGGACGCAATAAAGCTTGCGACAGCACTCGGCCAAGCTGTAGCCTTTCCGAGCTGTTGCCAGGCTAAAAGCTGCCAGACCAAAGAATTGCGCGTTGATCTGCGCCCAGTTCTTTGACAAGCCCTTTGTTGCGCGATGGCATGTCGAAACCGGGTGAAGTATTTTGCGCATGAACGAGGCCGATACCTGCAGGAAGTTCGTGGTCCCAAAGCTGCAGGCAGCAGGCTGGGAAAATCGCCCGCACGCCATTAACGAGCAGAGAACCTTCACTGACGGCCGGGTAGTATTCATCGGTGGAAAGGCTCGTCGCGGTAAGCAGAAGCGCTCTGACTATCTGCTTCGGTACAACCCAGACTTCCCGATCGCAGTCGTTGAGGCGAAGTCCCGGTACAGACATGCTGCGGAGGGACTTCAGCAAGCCAAGGAGTATGCCGAGATCCTTGGGCTACAGTTCGCATATTCGACCAATGGCGTTGAGATTGTCGAATTTGATTATACGACCGGTGTCGAGCAAACTATTGGGGATTTCCCGGCGCCAGATGACCTCTGGACTCGGATCCGCCGCGCCGAGGGTATCGTCGACGACCAAGTGGCCGAACGGCTGCTGACGCCAACATTTCCAGATCGGGCCAAGCCGCTTCGCTACTATCAGGAGATCGCCGTGAACCGCGCCGTTCAGGCGGCTCTTCAGGGCAGGAAGCGAGCACTTCTCACCCTGTGCACCGGAGCGGGCAAGACCGCCGTTGCCTTCCAGATCTGCTGGAAGCTCTGGTCGGCGCGCTGGAACTCCAAAGGGGTGAATAGAAACCCGAAGATCCTGTTTCTTGCTGATCGCAACGTCTTGGTCGACGATCCGATGGCCAAGGATTTCAGCCCCTTTGACGACGCCCGTCACAAGATCGCTGGGGGCATGGCGGTCAAGAGCCGCGACATCTATTTCGCGACTTACCAATCCATCGCGCGCGACGAGAACCGTCCCGGACTGTACCGCGAGTATGCACGCGACTTCTTCGATCTCATCATCATTGACGAATGCCATCGTGGTAGTGCGCGGGATGACAGCAACTGGCGGGAAATCCTTGAGTGGTTCGAGCCTGCGACCCAGATCGGGATGACGGCGACGCCGCGCCGAGAGGATAACGTCGACACCTACAACTACTTCGGCGATCCGCTTTACGAGTACAGCTTGGCGCAGGGCATCACTGACGGCTTTCTTGCGCCTTATCGCGTTCACCGCGTCATCTCGGACTACGACGCTGCCGGCTGGCGCCCCACGCGAGGTGAGCTTGATCGCTACGGACGTGAGATCCCCGACGCCGAATACTCTACGCGGGACTTCGAGCGGGTTGTAGCGCTACGTGCACGGACGCAGGCCATTGCGAAACACCTCGCGGGGTTCATGGCCGAGACTGACCGTTTCGCCAAAACCATCGTCTTCTGCGTCGACCAGGAACACGCACTCGAAATGCGGCAGGCGCTCGCTGCTCTGAACACCGATCTCGTCAAGGATCATCCTGACTACGTTTGCCGTGTGACGTCCGATGAGGGCGATGTGGGGAGCGCACATCGGGCGAAGTTCCAGGATGTCGAGACCCAGACGCCGGTCATCCTCACCACTTCGCAGCTTCTCACCACTGGTGTGGACGCCCCGACTTGCAAGAACGTCGTGCTCGCGCGGATCGTAGGTTCCATGCCGGAGTTCAAGCAGATCGTCGGACGGGGCACTCGCCTCAGGCCTGACTACGGCAAGCTCGCCTTCAACATCATCGACTATACCGGAACGGCAACGCGCATGTTCGCCGATCCTACCTTTGACGGCGATCCTGTCCGTGAGGACGAAGAGGTCATCAATGCGGACGGCGATGTCGTCGATGAGCGCGAGATCGAGGAGGGGACGCCGGATCCCGACGATTTTCCTGATGTGCCCGATATGCCGGACGGCCCCATCGATCTGGGCGACGAGGCCGAGAACGGCCCCCGCAAATTCTATGTCGACGGCGGCGAGGTCGCGATCGTTCGGCACCTCGTCTACGAGCTCGATGCCGACGGACGACAGCTCGCCTGCCGCCAGCTCACCGACTACACCGGGGACAAGGTCCGCACACTCTATCCCAATGCGTCCGAACTGCGCATGGATTGGCTCGACCCCGAGCGCCGGGCGGAAATCGTCGAACGGCTGGAGGAAAAGGGCATCGAGCTTGACTCGCTTGCTGATGCGGTCGGAAATCCGGAGGCTGACCCGTTCGATCTCCTTTGCCATCTCGCCTACAACGCGCCGCTGCGCACTCGGCGCGAACGCGCTGACCGTCTACTGAGGGAACAGGACGAGTTTTTGGCCCGCTTCGGGCAGGATGCCCGCGAAGTCCTGGATGCCGTGCTTGAGAAATATGCCGAACATGGCAGTGCCCAGTTCAAGCTGCCCGACATCCTCGAAGTGCCCCCGTTCAACGAATGGGGAAACGTAATCGAAATCGCCGCCCGCTTCGGCGGGGGCAAGGAGCTGCGCAGCGCCGTCACCGAGCTGCAGCGCCTGCTCTACACCGCATGAATTGAAGGAGCTCTAGATTGGCAACAACCGCCCGCAAGAAGGCTGCGCCGAAGCAACTGACCACTGCCCAGCGTCTCGACAGCATCATCAAGTCCGCGCGCAAGATCATGCGGAAGGACAAGGGGTTAAACGGCGATCTCGATCGCTTGCCGATGCTCACCTGGATTATGTTCTTGAAGTTTCTCGACGACATGGAGCGGATCGAAGAGGAAAGGGCGGAACTCGCAGGCAAGGAATATCGCTCGATCATCGAGGCCCCTTATCGCTGGCGCGATTGGGCGGCGGATGCCGATGGCATCACCGGTCCCGACCTCCTGTCGTTTCTCGTTTCCGAGATGACAGAGCGTCCGGACGGCACCCGCGGCCCAGGTCTTTTCGCCTATCTTCGGGCCTTGCGCGGCGACAATGGACGGCGTGAGCGGCGCGACGTGATCGCGACCGTCTTCCAGGGCTTCGCCAACCGGATGGAGAGCGGTTACCTGCTGCGCGACGTCGTCAACCTGATCGACGGCATCCATTTTGATTCATCGGAAGAAGTTCACACCCTCGGCCGCCTTTACGAGACGCTGCTGCGCGAGATGCGTGACGCTGCGGGGGACTCGGGCGAGTTCTACACGCCCCGGCCGGTTGTCCGGTTCATGGTCGAAGTGACGGATCCCAAGCTGGGCGAGACCATCCTCGACCCGGCATGCGGCACCGGGGGATTTCTGACCGAGTCGTTTCTGCATCTCGAACGCCAGGCCGATACGGTGGAGAAACGCCGCGTACTCCAGGAGGAAAGCCTCCGTGGCGGCGAGGCCAAATCGCTGCCGTTTCTGCTGTCCCAGCTCAACCTTCTGCTGCACGGCCTGCACGCCCCCCACATCGACCCCGGCAATGCCCTTCGCTTCCGTCTGGCTGAGATCGGTGAAGATCAGCGGGTCAACGTCATTCTGACCAACCCGCCCTTCGGCGGCGAGGAGGAGGCAGGCATCCTCAACAATTTCCCCGAGGACCGGCGCACGTCCGAGACGGCGTTGCTGTTCCTGCAACTTATCATGCGGCGGCTGAAGCGCGCCGGACGCGGGCGGGCCGCGGTTGTCGTTCCGCACGGCACGCTTTTCGGTGATGGAATCTCGGCGCGGATCAAGGCGGACCTGCTCGAGAAGTTCAACCTTCACACGGTGGTACGGCTGCGTGAAGGTGTGTTCGCGCCCTACACGGACATTCCGGCAAACCTGATCTTCTTCGACACGACGGGACCGACGAAGGACATCTGGTATTATGAGATGCCGATGCCGGAAGGCCGCAAGAAGTACTCGAAAACCGCGCCGATGGCCTATGAGGAGTTTGCGGACTGTCTGGCTTGGTGGAAGAAGCGCGAGCCAAACGAGCGCGCTTGGAAGGTCTCTGCTGTTGACCTGATCCAGCGCGACGCGCAGGACCGCGTTGTCGCCTGCAACCTGGACATCAAGAACCCGCATTCCAGCGAGGTGGCCGATCACCGCGCGCCGACCGAGATCGTGGACGCAATCATCGCACAGGAACACCGTATCCTCGGCATCATGGACGAGATCAAGGCCGTGCTGGCGGAGCGAGTTTGATGCAGTCGCCGACCGTCCCTCTGTCTGAAATCTTGGTGCTTGCCGTCGACCCCTGTCCGGTGGAACCGGAAGCATCTTATCCAATCATGGGTGTCTACGGCTTCGCGCGAGGCCCGATTGTCCGGCAAGTAGTACGCGGCTCCGAAATCAGCGCCTCAACCCTCTATAGAGTGAAGAAGGGCCAGCTTGTTTACAGCAGGCTGAAAGCATTCGAGGGAGCCTATACCGTAGTTCCGCCGGAGTTAGATGGCTATTTCACTTCCAACGAGTTCCCAACATTTGATGTTCATCCGGATCGCGCTGACCATCGGTACCTAGAATGGCTATTTCGACAGCCCGACGTTTGGCGTGAGATCGCCATCGGCAGCAAGGGGATCGGTGCACGTCGTGAGCGAGTTCACCCCAAGCAGGTTCTCAGTTACAGGATCGACCTTCCGTCCCTCGATGAACAGCGCCGCATCGTCCAGCAGCTCGACAGGGTCGCGGCATTGGTGGACGAACGTCGCCGGGCCATCGAGGCGGCAGAGCGTGAAACACAGGCGCTGCTGCTTAAAGCCTTCCAACGCGCCATCGATGGCGCCCCCCTGCGGCCGATGTCCGAAGTCGCCCCCTTGGTGCGCAGGCCGGTCGAGATCGATCTTGATGCCGCCTATCCTGAACTCGGCGTCCGTTCGTTCGGCCGAGGCACGTTCCACAAACCTGATCTGCCCGGCGCAGAGGTCGGCAACAAGAAGCTGTTCCGCATCTGCGCTGGCGACCTCCTGTTCAACATCGTCTTCGCCTGGGAAGGCGCTGTGGCAGTCGCCCAGCCCGAAGATGAGGGCCGCGTTGGATCGCACCGCTTCCTGTCATGCGTGCCCACGCCCGAGACGGCGACTGTGGAGTTCCTGCGGTTTTACTTCTCAACGCCCGAAGGGCTGCAGAAGCTGGGTGAAGCATCCCCCGGCGGCGCCGGACGAAACCGGACGCTGGGATTGAAAAAGCTCGAGAGCCTGCAAGTGCCCGTACCACCAATCGTGCGGCAACACTGGTTTGACCGCCTCCAGGCGAAGGCCCGCAAAGCCCGCGCGATCCGCGCCAGCACTGCGCAGGATATCGCGGCGCTGATCCCGGCCATGCTGCATGAAATCTTCAATGGCCGGGCGAAAGCCGCATGACTGAGAGCCAGGACGAACAGCCCGATCTGCTTTCACACCTTTCGGATATGGATCTCGTCCGCCCTCTGCTGGCCGACATGGCGACCTGACCGGGAAGGTCGGCCGTTTCCGCGTGCTGACCGATCTGCGCGGCCAGATGGAGCGATTCGGCACGATGATCTTCGGTGGCCATGGTCTATCACGCGTGGGTCCCCGCGCGCTCCGACTTTGCGCCGACCGCGCAAACGCTCACGGCTGTTGCAGTTGCTTGCGTTGCCCTGGACCGTCGACCGCGCGCTTTATGCGGCGATCAGGTTGAGCTTTCTGAGATCGTTCAGGATCACCTTACCGACCTTAAGCGTTTCGGCGCTCTCGCCAGCCAGCCACCGTCGAGCCTCCACAACCGTGAGCGCAGAATTGGGATAGATCGTCTCCAGGTGGCGCGAACGTCATGCGAACCATTCTTAAAGTTGATGACCTGCCCCAATGCCATTGCACATATCCGTGGTTTCCCTTGCAGGTTTACAGATCTCACTGCTTGAAGCAGTTCTCGCGATGCCACTGCAGAAAATGCGGGTGTGGCCTCTCGAACGATCGCGATGGCACGATGGCCCGGCCAGTCTTGTTAACTAGACCTCGAATGCTGTCCGGATCGTTGGCTTGCCGTGAGATCATGATGTCAAGGTCATCCGACAAGCTGATCAGGCCGCGGTCGAACATCCAGTGAGCCGTTCCCGACAGCGCAATTCCGTTGGTCAAAATATCAGGTCCGTTCGCCTCCACAGGCCGGATGTGCGCGGCATCCACTTCCGCTCGGCCGCCACCGTTGATGAGCTTCAAGCCCGTGACCGCACAGCGCTTGCAGTAGGCCTGCAAGACCAAGCGGCGAAAAAGTCGATTTCGGACGATCCGGGAAGTGAACTGAGCGACCCGATCACGCTCCTGTTCGAAGGTAAACGGTGCCTGCCCTCCTTCGGCAAAGCCAGACGCTGGTACAACGGTCCCGGGCTCATCCACCCGTGGCAGCTCAGGCTCATGCTCGTCCAAGCCCAATGCGACAATGCGGTTGAAGTCATCCGGAGAAATCGGCCGCACTGCTGATTGTGCTCGTCCGGAGATGCGTCCTTCTTCGTTGAGCACCCCACGTTCGATGACCCCCTCGGTATTGCTGAACGGAACCGGATCGACGAAGTCGAGATAAGTCCCCGGTTCAATGAGCGCGAGGTACATGCCGGGCGCTTTCGGGTCCGGAATGACCTGGCCGACCTTGGCGATCGCAAAATAACCGCGCGTCTCGGCAACTTTTCTCGGTTCGTAGTAGATGATCCAGTCGCCGATGCAGGCCTGGACACGGCCCAAGTACTGGCTCGGGAACTGATATTGTTCAGCCGGGCTATCGTCGTAGATCGAATCTGAGCGGTGAATGAAAACCCCGAATCCCATGATGCCCATATAGCATGTTCTCGAGCCTGCTCGACAGGGTTGTAAGATGCGCCGAGCTGGCACGTTCCGTCGAAAACATCGACCCGGGACACAGTCGACTCCGATCCAGATTCAGCTTTCATTAACCGCATCGCCTTAGCAGGCCACGCCCCGGCATGTGAGCCGGTCCATGTCGTGTGAACTGCATAGGCCAATGAAAAACCAATCTGCTTCTTCAATTCATTTTCAGCGCAAGATTTCCGAGTTCTGCCAGGTGCGCATTGCTCCGGTCGCCTCAAAGCGGGGTCTCGAGAACATCAAGCCGTATCTCATCAGCCTGATCATTTATCGGAAGTTGCCGCCCACGCGGACCGGTCGCATCGATTGGCAGGCAGTCGCGGAGGCGTGCAGCATCGAAGCTGAACTGACGCCGGAACTGAAGAAGAACCTCTTACCGGCTCTGGAGGCAATCACTCGATGGGTAGATAAGGAACGGTCAGAGGAGGATGACCGTCCAACCGCTGAACGCCCAAAGCGAAAGCCAGTGACTGGGGCCGGTCCAGCCGAGGCAACGGCCCATACGGCGCGTTCTATCAACGCAGAGCAGGCAAGAGCGAAGCCGGGAGTTCAACTAAAGCCCATCGAGACGTTTCCGACCCCGCTATTCGACCGGACCGAGGAGCCTGAAGGCTTTCAAGAGGCGCTGATCTACCATATGCGTCGGCACGGCGACAGCTACTGGCATCTGCATCGCGCCGTCGTCGGAAACGATGATGCCTTCGACCATAAGACGCTGCTGAGCTGGACCAAGGGCATCAAGGTACCGCGATCGCTCGACAGTTTCGAAATCCTCTCTCGCATCGAGCGACGATACAGACTGCCCGACGGCTACTTCAAAGCCAAGCTGCCGCACCAGTCGCGCTCGGCATCCGGCCATGACGTCGGAAGTGACATCGGTCCCGCGGAACGGCGGCGGTTGGCCTGGCATCTGCCGGACAACTTCAGCAGTCTGCCCTTCAGCAAACGCGAAGAAATCCTGGAATGGGTACGTCGCGTGATCATTTCGGGTTCAACCGACTACCGCCGTTTCCAAGCTATGGCGACGAAGCAGCGCTATGCCATCCGCTTCCCCGCGATTTCTTACGGCGGCTCTCTGTCACCACGAGCATCAGCGGATGCGCTGCATTCGGAGCATGGCGACGATCATGTGGCGCTTGAAGACCCCGACCTTCTTTCGGGTGTCGTCGACGCCCCACCCCGGCTAGCCATGGAAATGGCCAATCTCATCCGCTTCAAGACGGCGACGCTGACGGCCCTCGGTTTTCAGCGTAACGGAGTCTGGGGAGAAGAAACGGCATCGCAAAAGATCGAGCATCTCGGATTGATGTTCGGTGCATTGGCGGCATCGCCGAATGGCGCCGTCAAGGGCTACGGCGTTCCCCTCAGCCAGTTGACCTTCGGTCTCCTTGTCTTTCCCGGCGTCTGGGACTGGTACCTGCAATGGCGCGAACGCCGGCGCGGCTTCTACACGCAGTGGGAGGAGGACATGCTGAACGTCCTTCTCAATCTGGTGCGCGCCGAAACAGGCTGGCTCTGGCAGCATCCGGAGCTCGTCCGGAACGTGAAACCCATCGCTGGAGTGATCTCCGCGGCTGAAATCGCCGCAGCCGAGCGGAATTGGCATGCGGCCTGCGAAGCTTGTTTCAAGCACGCGTCACATCGCTCGAAGGAGATTCAGCGGGTGATGCGGGTTCATCGCGATCCCTTCGAGCCCATCATGTGCGTGCTCGAGGCGGATAGCCCGCTCGCCGAATATCGCAAGATCACGGATGAAATCCTCAAGCGCATGCCGGACGAGGATCGCTATCCCCGAGCCGCCGCCGAGACGGTCCGATCATTCCTGATGCTGCGGCTCGGCTTGCATCTCGGGCTTCGTCAGAAGAACCTTCGGCAATTGCTTGTCTGCCCACGCGGGCATTTCCCGACATCGGAGCGCCGGCTTGAAGATATGAAGCGCGGCGAAATCCGTTGGAGCGATCGCGACCGCGGCTGGGAGGTCTTGATCCCGTCCAACGCCTTCAAGAATGCCAACTCCTCCTTCTTCGGCTCCAAACCCTTCCGGCTGATCCTGCCGGATCTTCTGGACCTCTACAAATACCTCAACGCCTACATCGACCGCCATCGCGGGGTGCTCCTCGCCGGAGCCGACGATCCCGGCACGCTGTTTGTGAAGACGGTGAAAACGACCAGCAAGGATGCTGCCTATAATCAGACCACCTTCTACGAGGCATGGCGTCTGACAATCCAGCGCTATGCCATCTACAATCCCTATACTGGCCGCGGCGCGATCAAAGGCCTCCTGCCCCATGGGCCGCACAATGTCCGCGACGTGCTCGCCACCCACATCCTGAAACAAACGGGTTCCTACGAGCAGGCAAGCTACGCCATCCAGGATACGCGGAAATGGTCGCCAACCACTACGGGCGTTTCCTGCCGCAGGATAAGGCAGCACTCGCGGCCCGCATTCTCAATCAGGTCTGGGAGGCAGCGTAGCAGCGGCTCGGCGCCGCGGATAGCCAACCTGGTCGGAAATCGAAACTTGCGTCTTGGCCGGCCACGTGCTTGCACGACCTCACGTCAGTCATTCGTCCCGCTCCGCATGCTCGTTGGCTGTCGCGTTTTGTCGTGCTGACTGAGCTACGGAGATCACGGTCCTTCCAGACCCACGCATTTGCTTCGGCAAGCGTGGTGCGTTCGACCATTTCAGTTGAGGAATACGGGGCGCCAGGGACTTTGAAATCGTCATGTTTTGTTCGCTCAAGACGGACTTTCGTTCGGATTCTCAAAGACACCTATGGGAATGACTTTGAGTTTAGGCTATCTTGTCAACCATGAACGGACAAAAGGAAGAAAAATTAAAGTTCCTGCTCGCACGGATACCACCGGGGTTTCTGGTCGACTCGGCGTGGATGACGAAGCACGGCATCAGCCGGAGCTCTACCCACGACTATCTTCGCCGGCATTGGCTCGAGCCTCTCAGTCGTGGCGTATACCGACGACCGCTCTCCCTCACAGGGCACCCGGACGCCGCCCGTGACTGGACGATACCTGTTCTGTCCGCACAGCAGATCATGGGCTATGATCTGCACGTCGGAGGGTTGACCGCCTTGGCTCTCGGCGGCCATGTTCACTACTTGCCCTTGGGCAGCAGGGAAACCGTCTACCTCTATTCGGAAAGACCGCCAAGCTGGCTGACCAAATTGCCGCTGACGGCACGGCTCTTCATACGCAACACGCGGCTCTTCAACGATGCCAGTCTGGGCGTCGATAATACCGACGTCAACCTCAGCGCGGACAGCAATCTGGCGCTCAGCCCTTGGCAATGGCCTCTGAAAGCCTCCAGCGCTGAACGCGCGATCCTCGAAGCGCTTGATGAATTGCCCGACAATGAGAGTTTTCATACCCTCGATACGATATTCGAGAGCCTTGCGAATCTGAGACCGCGGCGCCTGACCGCTTTGCTAAAAAGCTGCCGGAAGGTCCAAGTTAAAAGGCTCTTCTTTGTCTTCGCGGACAAGCACGCTCACGCCTGGCGAAAGCACATCCACCCATCGGAGGTGGACCTTGGCTCTGGCGACCGCGCCTTCTACAAAGGGGGGAAATTGCACCCGATATATCGCATAACGGTGCCACCTGAATTCTTGCCCCAAATACCGGAGGCTGCCGATGGCCCGTGAACAATACGTCTCCCAAGTTCAGCTTCTGGTGCGTTCGCTGCCCTATATCGGAGAGGAAAAGGCCTTTGCACTAAAGGGCGGAACCGCCATCAACCTCTTCTACCGGGACCTGCCACGCCTGTCGGTGGATATCGATCTGACATATCTGCCCGTGAAGCAGCGGGAGGAAAGCCTGAAGGATATCGACGAGACGCTTGATCGGATCGGCGGTAACATCTCGCAGCATCTGCGCGGCGCCAAAGTGAGAAGAATTGCCGGCGGCGGCGGCAACGAAACCCGTCTCGAAGTCAGCCAAAGCGCCACCGTCATCAAAGTCGAAACCTCTCCGGTCGCAAGAGGAACCGTGCATCCTGTCGAGATCCGGACCGTCAGCGAAAAGGTTGAAGACGAGTTCGGTTTCGCCGAAATGCAGGTTCTGTCGTTCGAGGACCTCTTTGCAGGCAAACTGCATGCGGCGGTCGACCGGCAGCATCCGCGGGATTTGTTCGATGTAAAGCTCTTGTATGCAAATGAAGGCTTCACGGACGCTCTGTTCAGAACGTTCTTGATCTACGTTGCGAGCTCGGGCCGGCCGCCGCACGAACTGCTGGCGCCGAGCATCACGGACATCGAATCCACCTTTCGGCAAGAATTTGAAGGGATGACCGTCGAGCCTGTAAATTTGGACGAGCTGTTGGAAGTGCGAAAGCGGCTGCTCACCGACATTCGTGACAAGCTGGATCCTCAAGCGAGAACGTTTCTCCTATCGCTCCACGATTGTGAGCCTGATTTCAACGTTGTCGGACTTCCGCAAGCCGCGAGCCTTCCAGCGGTGAAATGGAAGCTGCTCAACCTGCAAAAACTGAAGGCTCAAAATCCGAGAAAGCACGAACAGCAGCGAGCCGAGATCGAAAGCCTGTTCGAGTGATAGAGTGGTGGCACAAAGGGGAATAATGAACCAGACATATGAACAGATGATACCGCGTCGAGAGCGCGAGCTACTGGAAAAAGCCCTGGATATGGGGTCGGGCTATGTTCTCGATTTCTCAGACCGGACCTTCGATGATTTCTTCTACGAAACCCTGAAAGTAGATCCACAGACGGAGAGCCGCTACTTCAACGGCCGCGGCTCTTCGAAGGCAAAGCGCTTGCGCTCCTTCATCGAACGCGCTCCGGCGTCGATGGTCGCTAAGCTGCTTCGCGAATTATGGGATTATCGGACCGCCGTCCAAGCTCCAAAGCCGTCTTCCGCTGAACAGGAGATCCAGACGAGCTATTTCGCGATCGTTTCTCGCTTCGAGGGTTCGACTCAAGAGATCGACACCGCGGCTTTCGATGCGTTTGAGCCAGGCGAGACACTCGAGGAGCTAATCGCCGCGATCCGTCGCGATCTCAATGCGAACCGGCCACAGGCCGGGCTTGATCGGCTACACACCTATTGCATGAAGCGCTTTGCCGCCCTCGTACGCAAACACGGAGGAGGAGAATGCGGCGAAAACGACCCACTTCATTCGAGGGTCGGCAGGTACGTCAAGTATCTAAGCAAGGACCGAAACCTGACGCAAATGACCGAGCGCGTCATCAAGAGCTCGATCAGCATCTTCGAATCCATGAATGATATCCGCAATGACAAGTCGTTGGCGCACGATAACCCCACGCTTATAGACCAAGACGAAGCCCGCTTTATCTTCGACAGCGTTGCCGCAATCCTTCGCTTTATCAAGGCGATCGACGGCCGCGCCTTCGAAGATTGAACCGCTTGTCACAATCCCTCCCGCCCCAGAAAGTCCGGTTCTACAATGGCTAAACGAGACCCCAACAAGACTGCCCGCAACAAGCTCGACAAAGAGATCTCCGAGCGGCTCAACGAGCTCTGGCCCACGGTCGCCAAGGACACCGGCGTCCAGAACCTCCATTCCTTCAACGCCTTGATCGGCGGCAAAGCTGCAACCTTCATCGATCTGAAGAACGAGGTCATCTCTTCGCACGAGGAGTATCTTTCGCACTATTTAAAGGGATTTGCACGTGCGATCGCCGAAGATGGCTGGACAGCCGGCGGTGCGTCTTTCGGATCGGAAACACTGAAGCACAATAAGAAGCTGTTTTTAAAATCGGCGGCGACCAAGGAATATTTCACGCTGTTTCTGAAGCGGTCCTATCTCCGGCACTACGAGGAATTGGTCCGCAACCGTCCGGCGATCCAGGACGCCGAGGTGTGGATCGGTCAGAACAATAGCGATTACGGCCTGCTGATTACGCCGCGCTATAAAAATGGCACCTGGGAGAATGACAAGAGCGAGATCCGCCACTTCAAGCACCTTTATTGGACGATCGGACATATCCTCGCAACCGGGCTTGTCGTCGATGGCGATCCAGACCCGATGCCATTTGCCAATATTGACGAATACTTGAACTTTTTTCAGAAAGTCCTCGTCCGCCCCTCCGGATCCGCCTATGAACGACAGATCGCCAAACTTTATGCAGAATATGTCAAGGCACAGGAAAAGCCGGAAGAGGTTCCGCTGCTCATCCCGGAGCTGCGATACAATGGCAAGGACAAGAAGCACAAGTTCCGCCTCGACTTTTGCATCATCAATCCAATCACGCTCAATAAGGTCGGAATAGAGCTGTCACCTTGGTCGACCCACGGCAAACTTGCTGGGACCAAGGGCAAAACCCAACAGCAGATCAACGACGAGGCCCAAGCGAATTTCGAGAAAGAAGCCGAGAAGCATCGCTCCTATTTCCAGAAACATGCCATCTCGACTCTCATTTATACCGACAAGCCTCTGGCAGATATCCCGACGCTCTTTGGCGAAGTTGAAAAATACCTGACGCTGAAACCGGAAACGCGCCAGCTTGAATTTCAGCTTATGGCCGAGTTCCTGTGACCGAAGGAACACCTTCCTCCTCATCTGGCGCGGTGGCTAAACGCGCTCAAATACGGCGGCTAAGAGCCTTTCTGCAGCAAATTGAGGTTCAAAGAACCGCAGCCACAGCGCAGAGCTTCCTTCTTCCCGCGGTCAGGTACGACGAAATACATTTCGCCGCAGGCGTCGCAGCCAAATGATCCGGTGAAGCCCCGGAATGCGGCCACAACGGGCGCGAAGTCTTCCTTCTTGAGGTCGGCCCATTCGTTGAAATGGACAGCCGTGTTGATTTGCCAGTTTTCGAAGCCGGTCTTGACCTTCGCCTCGACGAAGGCGGTTTCGATTGCCGTGATGCGTTCTACCACCTCCTTCTGGTTCCAGGAGTTGGCCGCGACCTTCGCTTTCTTGAGGAGGTCGCCGAGCGTGCTGGTCGCGTTAGGCAGGAGATCACCGAGCATAAATTGAGCATCGCCGCGGAATTCGACATTCGCGCGCAGGCGATCGCACGCTTCCTTTGCGAAGTGTTCGAGATAGTGGCGGAGCAGCGCAGCAGCAGCGCGCACATCGTTCTTCGCGAGATGGGCTTCCAGCTCTGCCCAGACGTCGCGGTCGTCCCATTCGGTCGGACCGAAGTCGACAGTCCATGTCCGGAAATGCGCAAAGTTCCGGCCCTTGATCAGGCCTTCCGACTTCATGTGCCGCAGCCAGATCTCATCGTGCGTTGTGAAGATGAATTGTGTGTTGGGGAACATCTCCTTGAGGAGTGTGCAGACCTGACGCCGGTGGCCGGCGTCCACGGACATCAATACGTCGTCGAGGACGGCGAAGGTGAAATTTGTCCCCAGCAGATGGTTCATAAGAGCGAGGTAGAGGCATAGGCCCATGCCGTCTTGATGGCCCTCGCTATGGTAGGCGCCTGGCGGGAAATGCCCGCGGCCGTAGAAATCCACATCGAAGCCGAGCTTGCCGATCGAGGGCATGAGCTTCGCGGTGAAGGTGTTCTCGTCGTCCTCATTGATCTTTCGATAGTAGCTCGCGAAGGTGGTCTCGACATCCTTGTAGATCTTTTCGAGCGCGGCGGTCGTCACGGTGCCATAGGTGTTGAAGACCGTTGTGGCGCGTTCGGCGCGAAGCCTCCCCGCGACCACCTTCAGGCGCGCGCTGCGATAATGCTCAAGTCGCTCCTGGGCCAACACAAGGAAATCGCGGGCGGCGTCTTGCTTGCTCGGTTCCGGGATGGCGGCGATCGCGATCTCGAGCGCTGTCAGCGGCGGCCCCAAGTCCGAGACGGTATGCGCTGCTCCCAGGATGGCCCGGGTGTCGTCGAGCGGCAGCAGCTTCTGAAGCTGCTGATAGCGCCCGCGCAGAATGGCCCGGAAGTCGATCAGGGCTGTGGCGTCGATCTTCGGCGAGAACAGACCAGCGTGGTCGATCATGATGTTCAGCGCGGTGCCGACGGCGTGCAAGCTGTCGAGGATTGGTTTGAGTTCGGCCTCGAGCGCTGCGCGCCGCTTGGTCACATCGTCGAGGTGCGCGAGCTTTCCGGCCAGATGTCCCTGAAAGGCGTCGGGCTCGAACGGCGTGTCGCAGACCGGGCAAGCGGTACCGTCGTAAAGCTCTAGCGCCGACTTCAGCAGCGCCTCGCGCGACAAGCCATTGAGGCTGTCAGCATCTTTACCGAGTTCGACGGCATTAGCATCGGCGGCGTCGCATGCCTGTTTGAACGTGTCAGCCTGGAGCGCGTCGAGCGCTTCCCTGAGCGTAGCCAAGTCAGTCGTTGCCTGGATTTTAGGAACCCGGCCAGGCGTGCTGGCGGTGGTTGTCGTCAGCCCGTCCTTGACGGAGGTGTTGGCATCGAGGTCTGTCAACGGTGCGAGGCTAAGCAGCTCCCGCCGCGGATTGATCGCGTCGAGGACCGACTTCTTGTTGAGTTGCGCGGTATCGAGAACGGCCAGGAGATTCTTGATCGCGTCCGTCTCGGCTCGTTCAAGCCCAGGAAGCTCTTTGGTGCAGGCATTCGCAATCTTCTGCAGCACCCCGCGCAGCTTCTCGATGTCGTCGAGACGTAGAAGGGACTGAACCTCCTTGGACCTCTGGCTTGGTTCGGAAAGGACGTAACGGATCAGTTCACGACGCGAGAGCACGAACTCTGGATGGAGATTGACGCTCTCGAAGGCCGTGACGACGTCCTTGTCGGGGGGCTTGATCTCTGGTGCGCCCGCCGATTTCACGGTACGGCGGATCTGTGCCATCTTGTTACGGAGGGCCGGAATGGTGACGTCCAGCGTGACCGAAGCAGCTTCTGGCTTGTTGCGACTATCGACGTGCGGACCGTGCGCCTTCACCGAGAGGCCACCTGTACCCGCGCCTGCCAAACGTGAGATGTTGCCGGTCAGGGCGAATTCGATAGCGTCAACGATGCCGCTCTTGCCAGTGCCGTTCGGGCCGCACGCCGCGAAGTTCTGGCCCTTGAGGTCGAGGGTCAGATCGCGGATGCCACGAAATTCCTTGATGTGTATCTTATCGATCCGGATCATGAGGCGTCCGGAAAGAGAGCGGCACGAATTGACGGTTCGGCGAAAATGCCGTCGTCGAGCACGACTTTGCGTAGCCTTGGCGCCACGTCGGCGAGACCTTCTTCCTTTTCCAAGGCGTCGAAGAACTCGCCAATAATAGTGGCGGCGACGGACTTCACCTTTGCGGGCGGTTCTACCGCCTCATCTTTGTCTGCTGTCAAATCCAACTTGCTACCCCCGCTGCGTGCAAGATAGCATGACAGGTTGTTTGCGCCAGGGGCTCAGTTCGCGTCAGGACATTTGGCGTAAACTACGTCCGCGACGCACACTATTAGCCTTCGGCGAGCGCGCCATCGGCGAAAGAGCCGCATTCTCACAATTAGCTGGCAAGCGACGTATCGCTCCGATCCGCCAGCGGTGCAAAATTCCCTAAAGCCCGCTTCCAGTTGCATTTGTTCACTATTTGTTCTATAAGTGAATTGTCCAGCATCAATCAACTCTTCCACAGCCCGACGTGCCATTTTCCACTGTTGTAACGGCGGCCACTGCGAATCAGGGTTGAACGAAAAGCAGCCTCATGCAAGTTCGGAATGCGACTATCGACCATGAGATGACCAACCGAGGACCAGATGCCAAGCACATCCATCGCTGATGACTTCGTGTGTTGGTCTCGGATGC
Source organism: Rhizobium sp. AB2/73 (assembly GCF_020871915.1). Classification (NCBI taxonomy): domain Bacteria; kingdom Pseudomonadati; phylum Pseudomonadota; class Alphaproteobacteria; order Hyphomicrobiales; family Rhizobiaceae; genus Rhizobium; species Rhizobium sp. AB2/73. The sequence continues at coordinate 129,529 of NZ_CP067075.1, forward strand.
AAAGCGAGGCCGGGCAGGAGCTCGACAAGATTGTCCAGCGGAAAGAAAACGAACGCAGAGCGGGGGGCGGTTTGTTTTTTTGGGGCGTAGGTAACGCACCTTCGAAAGCAATCCCCGCCCTGGCGCGTCTCAAGCGCGAAGTCCCTATCTATTTTTCGATCATGAAGAGCAAGCCGAAGTTGGCCGACTCCGCTCCATCGAGTGTCGTTGTCTGGCGTCGTTACATCGACCTTCATGGGATGGAACGGCCCCTACCGCCATCCGCCCTGATTACGAGCCGCGGCAATAGCGGAAGTGGAACCCAAAAGACTAGGCACTTTGCCTTGGTGTGCACGTGGGATGAAAAACTGGAACTGAAATACGGAAGACCCTTCGACCATCATATGTATCGGAATGCCGGTCCGAATGGCGGTCAAATCGGCGCTTCCCAAGTCACGGCGCTGCTCACACGCGACAGGTCGATTAATGGCGCCGCCGCTCAATACGAGGTCAACCTCGAAGCCAGATTGACGGGAGGCTATTGGGTCCGACTAACAGATCCGATACCCCTGTCGGACTCTCAGATCGCGCTCTATAATTGTGCGAACGTCACGTCTTCCATAGACTGGATCGAATTCGTATCAGAGCTTCGGCAACGGGCGCCAACGCGGGTCGATAGCAGTCTTCAGCTCGGGCTCATCTAAAAACGCAACGCTGAAACCACGACGCCGGAACCAAATAAGAGGCTCATTGACCACCGAGGTTCAGAAGCTCCGCCAACAGCTGAAAAAGTCCGGCCTAAGCGACAGGGCTATCGATGCCGCTTGGCCAGCTTGGTGGTCCGATGACCTAGACGCGAGCCCCTCAAGCCGTGCTGAGTTGCGGTTTGCGCTTGCAAGGAAGCTCGGACTCAGCCCTAAGCCTCTCTTAGGGGAACGAGTCGAATTCATCTGGCGCGACCGCGCCCGCTTCAAGCATCTGTCTGCAGGCGATGACATCCGGCAGGACGCGATTACGTCCTTCGGCGTCTCCATCGGAAAGCTTTTGATCAGGGCAACACCGGCGGTACAGTTGCCATCAGTTACGGCCGAAGAACTTCGAAACGTTGTGCTATCAGCATCACCGTTTGTTGATCTCCTCTCCCTGATCACAATATGCTGGGGCGTGGGCATACCGGTCATTCATTTACGCGTGTTCCCGCTCGATCAAAAGGCGATGCATGCCATGGTCGTTGAAGATCAAGGAAGGTATGCGATTTTGCTCGGTCGGGACGCCCAATATCCCGCTCCGATAGCCTTCACCTTGGCTCATGAACTCGGACACATCATGCTGGGCCATCTCCAAGGTACTTCCGCGATCGTAGACCTCGAAGAAGGTGAATACGATGCGCCAGGCGATCCTCAGGAAGACGAAGCAGACTCATTCGCAATCTCCCTTCTCACAGGCACGCCTAATCCGGAGATTACAACTAGCGTAGACAGTTTCGGGGCTAGAGCCCTTGCGCACGCAGTTCTATTGGCCGGCCCTTTGCACGGGATTGAACCCGGAACACTTGCACTATGTCTCGCACATCGAAGGAAGAAATGGCCGGCTGCAATGGCAGCACTTAAATACGTCTATACCGAAGGGAAACCTGTTTGGCAGGAGGTAAATGGCATAGCGAACTCGCAACTCAGATGGGCTGATCTAAGTGACGAATCCGCTAGCTTCCTTGAAAACGTAATGCTTGGGCCCGATGCGCGATCTGATATTGGTCGATAACGATATCGCATTGAAACTCTGCGCGTATTCATGCGCCCAAGAGCTTATGTGGTTCGGATCAGGCAGAAATCGCACGCTGGCTATGCTTCGCCTCGCGCAGTATACCGTCGGTCGTCGAGTCCACCGAGCTCGGGGCATACAAGACGGCGCCAGCCTTCAGACCCAATGGGGCGTACTCGCAGCAGCTGTCCTGTGGGTCGAACCTACCGAAGAAGAGATTATGTTCGCTGCCGAGCTCGAAGAGCAAGCGATGATGCTGAGCCTGGAACTCGACGCTGGCGAAAGCCAGCTCTTTGCAATTCTTGTGCACCGGATGTCGCCGTTGCTAATCACGGGCGACAAGCGAGCCATCAACGCGCTCGAACGTATCGCACATTGCCTGCCCTCGGAACGAGTGGCCTGTCTTGAGCAGATTGTCTTCACACTCCTGCAAATCTTGGGCACCGAGATTCTTCGAAAACGTATCTGCGGCGAACCAGGCGTAGACCGTTCTCTGTCGATTGCTTTCGCATGCAATAGCGCCTCAAACCCAGCCACCGAACAAACGATCAAAGAGGGTTTGACGAGCTACGTGGTTTCTGTGCAGAAATCCGCGCCCACGATCCTGATAAGGACCACCGATCTCTCAGCGGTAGTTCCGTAGAAACACCGCGTATGGAGCTTTCAACTCTGCAACTAAGCTAATCTGCCGCTCAAGGGCCGGCTCTTCAATGTTGGCAAGCTCCGGCTGCCCGAGGACTTCAAGGCAGGCTTTGTCAACCCGACCGTTGATGTAGCGACTACCGAGACGCCCGGCGCTTGGCCCAACAGGTACGCGCGTCATGTTCAGGGGTAACCTGAAATCGTCCTCAAGAATTTCATCGATAACCAAGGCATAGCGCGACCCCCTAACCTCAATCGCGTCCGGTATTTTTTCCCACCTTATACCGTCGACCGAGAACTCAGCCGCGCAAAGCGGCTCGGCAAAATGTTTAGAGTCCATTGATTCCATGCAAAGATGGATGGGCTTTCCTGCTTCGCGGAATGCTTTCGCAAATGGCTGAACCATCGACGCCGGATGGCACGTATTTCCACCGTAGCCCCATAAGCCATATCCAGTGTCCTTAATCTCCTGGGACTTTCGCTTAATGATATCTTCGAGAGTCTCTTGGGCGTGGGTACCCACCTTCATGTAGAGAATACCGTTTCCAGGAGTTATAAGATTAGCCATTTTGCTTCTCCAACAGTTCCAGCTCGTATTCGTCATCCGACGCTTTCCCATAATCTGGGCGTTTCCGTTCTCGAACAAACTTCACTTTCGGAGCCTGAAGTTTTCCGTAGAAGTTCTCCAATCGCTCCGGAGAAGTTGCCAAGCTTGGCTTTTGTCGAACACCATTTTTTGGAAGTGAACTCACAAATAAGTTGCAAGATCGAAGTTCAGGCGCGTCATCGAGGTGATACTCGTGAAGTTTGCGCTGCATCCTTGACACGTAAAACCCTCGCTCAAGCGAAAAGGCTTGCACATTGGCGAGAACTTGCTTTGGCCAATCCAGTTCATCGTCGTCTGCGATGACGATCATACCCTCGCCCTCATACCTTACGGCTTCAATGCCGCGCTCCACGAAGACATTTACGCTCTCGCCGTTATTCGATGCTCCCCATGGTGGGTTCGTGTAAAAAAGATCATATTTGCTTCGGTCGGGAAACGGGTCCAAACAATTGTATAATTCGGCATCAAGATGCTCGAGCCTCTCTTTGTCAGCGAATCGTTTGACCGCGTTCACTGTGCGCTCATCGAAATCAAACACCGTTATTTTGGACGGACCGAAAGATAGTACTTCCCGCGCCATAAGATATGCGACGCACACGCTGATCGCGTCACCGTCGCCGATGAAAGCGACCCTCTTTTTGTCCGCCCAATCAGCGACAAGTTCACTTTGAACAACCATATCTCCCGTCTTCATATGGATCTGATCAAAGTCTCTCAGCGGCCTGGGACGGTTCTGAACTACGTCAGATACTGCATTTATGGCCCGATGGAGATCGACTTGCTCCCGCATATTCCCTCCCAGCTACTTCTTTAAACGCTCGGCAAGCCGACCGATGAGCGTTTGCTGGTCGCCACCCGAATCGAAAAGATAAACGGGTCGGCCAGTTACGATGCCGTAGGTCGCCGCTACCGAAGCCTGAAGGTCGGTGTGCATTCGCGCCTGTTCCAAATCAATCTGAGGACGCCCTGCGGCGTTTGCATTGATGCGCTCGACAGCCATATCCGGAGACGTAAACAGTACCCAGATCTCATCAGGCGCGAGAGCTCTCACTTGATCTGCTGAAAACGCGGTGATCCGGTAGCCGTAGTCTTCCTTGGTAACTGGGTGGCTGTCGATCACGACGGGAAAGAGCCCACGGTTTGCCTTCACAAAACCTAGGAGCTTCTGATCTACCGCAGCTACATCGTCCGGTGTCACCACATTTCCCGACAGACGCCTAAGATCTTCCTGCGTAGTAACTTGCGGCCGTTCCTGGACGTAGCGTGTCAGCTCAGCCCCGTATTCCCAGACCTTCAGCCCTTCAAGTTTCTCTTTCAGCAAACGCGCAGTTGTGCTCTTTCCCGAGGCGGGCGCCCCGGTCATATAAATCACTTTCATGAGGTTCGCCCCAACTACCACCCCAGGTAAGGTAATATATTCTTAGAAGACTACAACAGGTTTTAAAACTGCTGCCTTCTCGCCTTTACATGGCGCTGTCCCGTTCATAAGATACACATACGAAGCTTTCCCCCGCCATCGTATCGTACAACTGCGGCCAGCCTATCGCGATACCTTGTGGCATCGACGTCGATGCCACAAGGTATCGAGCTTTATAGGCCCGCATGGAGTTGCCCCCAAAAGACCGGACATGCTCAGGTTTGAGATTGCGAGCTGATGAACTCGCGCGGTGATTGATATCCTAAAGCACTGTGCGGGTGAAGATTGTTGTAGTGCTCGAACCAGAGCGGCAGTTGCGCGATGACGGTTTCGGCATCCGGGGTGGGGTTCACCGCGACGTAGTCGCGCTTGAAGGTTTTGACGAAGGCCTCGGCCATGCCGTTCGATTGCGGGCTGCGCACGGGCGTCGTGCACGGCTCCATGCCGATGTCGCGGAGCAAGGATGCGGTATCCCTGGCGACGAAGCACGAACCGTTGTCGGTGAGCCATTCGATGGGCTCGGACAACATGTTGATGCGACCGAAGCGGTTCTCGACGGCGGTGATCACGAGGTCCTGCACGTCCTGGCTCTTGATGCCCTCCGTGGTGGCGACATGGGCGATTGCCTCACGGTCGCAGCAGTCGAGGGCGAAGGCGACACGGACCTTCTCCTTGTTGTCGCAGCCGATCTCGAAGCCGTCCGAGCACCATCGGATGTTGGAGCGTTCGACAGCGACCTGACCATCGTGGCGGCGATCATCGACCGCTCCGGTGTGGCGCACCAGAAGCAGGTTGTGCAGCTTCATGACCCGATAGACGCGCTTGGCGTTGGGCCACGAACGCCCCTGTTCGCGGGCATTCCGGCGCAGGATGGCATGGACCCGCCGATAGCCGTAGGTGGGCATGTCGGCGATGACGGCCCTGATTTCTTCCACCAGCTCCCGATCCGGGAGTGGCGGCCGTCCTCTGGCTCTGGAAGGGGAACCCGTGGCACGCGCAGCGATATTCGAGCGGGCGACACCCAAGGTTTCGCAGATGGTCTTCATTCCAAAATCCCTCTCGGCAGAGAGATCGAGCGCAACATCCGTTTTTTTGGGCCACCGGCGATTTCGAGGGCTTCCTTGAGGATTTCGCTCTCCATCGTCTTCTTGCCCAGCAGGCGTTGCAACTCCTTAACCTGGGCCTGAAGCGCCCGGTATTCGGATGCCGGAACGACCTCCTCTTCGGCGGCCGTCGCCGTCAGTGCTCCCTGGGATGCCAGCTTGCGCCAGGCGAACAACTGGTTCGGCTGGATGCCGTGCCGACGCGCGACGATGCTCACCGTTGCGTCCGCCTCGTAGGTCTCTTGAATGATCGCCAGCTTCTCTGCCGTGCTCCAGCGCCGCCGACGTTCCGGCCCGGAGAGAACTTCCATCTTAAAATTGCTACCAGTCATATTACCAACATTACTCCTACCCACTTAGCTAAGTGGGGGAGCATGTCCGGGCCTTTCGGGGGCTAATTCACCGCAGACCTGGAAAATGGAGCGGACTTCGGCCGCAAATTTCGGGTGACCTGCGTCCTGTAGCCTCAGCCAACACGGTGGTGATCCCTTGGTCATGAACGCCACCCAGTGTCAGCAGGCGTGTGGCTACTCCACTTGCGACAGCTAGGCACGATCATCCAATGCTAGGCCAGGCGACAACCTTACTCCTCATCACCGTCCGGCGCGGCTGACAGCAGTTCCGCTTGCACCACTTCGCGGCTGAGCAGCCCTGCATCCTCGAGCGCCTCGATGTCGGGTAGGTCACGCAATGTCTCCATGCTGAAGGAGGAGAGGAAGTGCTTCGTCGTCACATAGGTGTACGGCGCGCCGGGCGTCGGGCTGCGCGGCCCAGAGGAAATAAACCCGGCGGCACGCAGCGCCCCGATCGTATCGCGACTGACCTCCTTGCCGAATATCTTGCTGAGTTCGCCACGCGTGACCGGCTGGAAATATCCCACCGACATCAGCACCATCGCCTCGAACTCGGAGAGCGCTGCCGCCCCTCCCCTTGTCGGCGCCGACGAGGCGCGAATGGTCTCGCCGAACCGCACCCGTGTGCGGTGCTGCCAGCCGCCGGCGACCGATACCAGCTCATATGGCCGGGAACTCAGTTCCTCGCGCAAATCATCAATGAGCAAATCGACGTTGCAGTCCTTGCCGACCACCCGCGCCAGCATCTCGCGGGTCACTGGCTCAGCCGAGGCAAAAATCACCGCCTCGACCCTGAGCATCCATTCGCGCCAGCGCAGCTCCGGCGGCAGGTCCTCGAGTTCGCGATCATAGAGGATTTCATCCTCCGACCGCGATTTGCTTCCACGATGTCTCTTGGTTGCGCTCGTTCCGGCCATCGTTACAACCCATAAATCCGAAACGACGATCGGCCGGAGAGCTCGCGCACGGCGCCAAATCCTTCGAGCCGTTCGAACAGCCGGGTGGCGGCCCAGCGGGACAGATCACTGCCGGGCGCCGAAGCCGGCACGGCGTCTTCCTCGAGGAGTTTGTGGATGACGGCGCCGGCGCCTTTGGTGCGGACTTTTGGCGCAGCGGCGAGAAGGTTTTCGGCGCGGCGGGCGATCTCGCTGGCCAAGCGCAGGGCGCTGCCTGCTCCTTCGACCAGAGCCAGGCAGACAGCGCGCGGGAAACCAGCCTCGCCGGGACGGACGCGTCCCCTGCCCCCTAGCGTGCGGAAAGCCGGGCCGTAGCGCTCGGCCATCAGCAGCGGCAGGGGGTGGTTCCATTTCAGCATCGTCGCGATGAGCATGTCGGCAAGCGCCCAGGCGAGCGGCTCGGCATCCGGACGGTCGCCAACAATCGCCGTCACCAGGTCGGCCGCGGCAAACGGCGCCGGCCGCCCGGACTGGAGCGCGGCGTCGGCATGGTCGACGGCCGCCGCCAACCGGTCGTCCCAGGCCAGCCCCAACAAATCGGCCAGCTCGGCCACGCCCTTCGAGGAAAAGCCGGATTTTCGGCTGACGATCCTTGTGTAGGCCAGAAACACCTTGCCGGCAGGGCCGGGATCGTCGCCGGACGCGGTGAGTAACACGGCATCGCGCAGCGCTGCTTCGTCCTCGTTGCGGCCCATCAGTCGCACCGCCACGGCGGCACATTTGAGGGCCTGGCGGGCGCGCCAACAGCCGGCCCAGCGTGGTTCGGTTTTGACGAGATCGTCGAGTGATTTCAGCGCGATACCGGCGGCGAAGGCGGCATCGGTCTCGTTCGGCTCACGGCCGCGCGGCAAGGCCCAGTCCGGCAAATTGGCCCGCGGTATGGTGGTCCGAGCAGGAGCGACGGCGAGCGAATCCAAGGATGTGAAGCTACATCATGTGTGCGCTTTAGACCACAACAATTGCAAAAAACCGCACGGCCTGTCTTGGTCACATAATGACTGATAATGTTGCATTATCGGACGTTTTGCTCAATATAGAGAAATGATCCGAATCGTCGACGAAAACAGCGAAAATCACGCTCCGGAACACTCAGCGCCGTCTGACAGCACGGTCGTTTCCGCTGATGTTTCCGCGACCGAGGTGCCGGCCGGGGTCCCCTCCCCTCTTCCGGACGCCAGCGCACGCCTGCCGGCGCATCTGCAGGACCTGACCGACCGTGCCCGCACCTATGTCGAGGCGGCCTCGTCCGCTAACACCCGCCGCGCCTATGCGTCCGACTGGAAGCACTTTACCGCCTGGTGCCGGCGGCAGAACCTCTCCGCCCTCCCCCCGGACCCGCAGGTTGTCGGCCTCTACATCACCGCCTGCGCCTCTGGAACCGCAGAGCGCGGCATGAAGCCGAACACCGTCTCAACCATCGAGCGGCGCCTCGCCGCCATCGGCTGGAACTGTGCGCAGCGTGGGATTCCGCTGGATCGGAAGAACAGAGCGATCGCCACGGTGATGGCCGGCATTCGCAACACCCACGCGTCCCCGCCCCGACAGAAGGAAGCCATCCTGCCCGAAGATCTGATCGCCATGCTGGAAACGCTCGACCGCGGTTCACTGCGCGGCCTAAGAGACCGGGCGATGCTGCTGATCGGCTTTGCCGGCGGCCTGCTGTCAATCGGCATCGAAACGGGGCTCTGACGCAATCTCGATGACATCACGGCACTCCAACGATGCGTGCTTCAAGCAGATCGAGCTTTCCGCGCCCGTACATTTGCCTTTTGATGAGCTTGAGCTTTGTGATCTGGCCTTCCGTCTGGCCGTTCGACCACTTGGAGGTTATGGCATTCTGGATTGCGGCTCGGTCTCGGATAACGCCATTCGCGAATGATGCGACCAGGCTTTTCGCCGCGCGTTCGATCCAGGCCTCCAGATCACCGGAGGATTTGCGGCGCAACATGTCATGGAAGCTCTCAACGACATCCCTGGCCTCGACAAGGTCTGGCAGCCTCTCTTCGATGGCGGCAACCGTCATCGTTTGAGCCTTGGTCAGGTTGTTGCGCTCGAGGGTCATCAGGCGAACGACGGTGCGCGCGGCGGGAGAATGACCAAGTCCGCTTTCAGCCTTTTCTGCCCGCCTTCGTCTCGTTGCCCATTCGGTGACAACACGCAGGCTTCCGCCAAAACCAGCCAGTCGAAGCTGCCGCCACAGTTCGGCGCCATTACGCAATCCAGCATCCCATTGAGCTTCAAGCCAAGGCAGATGGGGTTCGAGAGAGGTTTGCCGGACCCGGAAGATGTCTGTCCGCTGACCACGAACGACACTGCGGACCAGCTTTCGGCTATGCCCAGTTCGGCGCACGATTTCCTTGATGGAGACACCATCGGCGACGAACCCGCGGATAACGGCATTTGCCTCTTCACGTCGCAGATATCCCTCGTATTGCAGCCGCTCAGCGGCAGTCAGAAGCTTCGGATTTACGGTTGCAGTGCCGATTGCCACCCGGACCTGCCGCATCGATTTACGAACGGCGTCAAGAAAGGCGTGGCTGGCGTTTTCCATCAGATGCCAACGGTCGGCAACCTGGTTGGCGTGTGGCAGGGCTCGTGAGACGGCCTGCGCATATCCACCACCACGGTCTCGTGCGACGATCTCGATCTGGTGTTGCTGAATCAGCCAGGCCTCGGCGGTCGCCTGTTCCCTGTCGGGCAATAATGCGATTGCCCTTCGACGTTCAAGATCGCAAATGATGGTGCCATATCGATGATTGCGTCGCCAGGCCCAGTCATCAATGCCGATGACGTTCGGAGGTATCGGCGCGGGGCGATCGTATCGGCGAACGGTTCGCAGCAGCGTATCATTACTCACCGGGAATCCGAGACGATCTGCAAACCGGGCCGCCGGGCGACCACCCAATGCGAGAGCGAGATGGCGAACCAGACAGTCCAGGCGTGCTGTCCGGCGAGCCATGGGGCGAATTACATCGTCGCCGAAGCGCTCGGCGAAAATCTTTCGGCGGCAATTGCCGGCATTACAGACAAAGCGTCTGACGGTTAGGTTCAGTTCGAGCCGCCGGCCCGCACACGGCAGATCGGCAAGCATCCGAGGATAGCGACTATGAACACGCCGAGAAAGGGTTCCACAGTGGGGGCATCTGCATTCTAGTGCACGGCCCGACGCCACGACAACGATCGCGCCAGCCGCATCGTGCACTGCTTCAACGTTGAATTCGGCGGGGATCAGATCGGAAAGTCGAATTCGGGTCTGCATGGCGCTGATTCTCCAGAGAAAACCACGCCAATTAAATCCTAAACATCATCGAGATTGAGTCAGAGCCCCTATTCCATGCCGAAACACAGGCCTGCGCCGATCCGAAATCACCGGGCTCGATCTCGGCCGCGACCAGACGGAGGACGGACGCGGCTGGATCGAGATCCTCGACAAGGGTCTGCTGGTGACGCTGCGCGGCAAGACCGGCTGGCGCGAAGCGGAGATTGGACGCGGCTCGGCCGACGCCACCTGCCCCGTCGCCGCCGTCGAAACCTGGATCAGGTTCGCTCGGATCGCAAAGGGTCCCGTTTTTCGCCGTGTCCGCGGCCAAGGTAAGGATGTCGGACCGGACCGTCTCAACGACCAGGAGGTGGCGCGCCTCGTCAAGAAGACGGCACTGGCGGCCGGCGTGCGCGGCGATCTTTCGGAGATCGAACGGGGGCTGAAGTTTTCTGGCCACTCACTGCGCGCCGGCCTCGCCTCGTCGGCCGAGGTCGACGAGCGCTATGTCCAGAAGCAGCTCGGCCACGCCAGCGCCGAAATGACCCGAAAATATCAACGCCGGCGCGACCGTTTCAGGGTGAATCTCACTAAAGCGGCCGGGCTCTAAAACACCCCTCCCCTACCGGCGGTCCGCTCAGATCTTTGAACCGTGTCGGGAGCGCTCTGCGATGCTGGAAAGATCGACTTTCTTGCCCGCCACATCCGCGACGATCTTCAACGTGCCGCCGAGGGATTCGACATAGTCGCGAAGCGTCGACAGCTTCATGTCGGCGCGCTTCTCCAGTCTCGAGACGTTGGTCTGCTTGAAACCGGTCGCGGCGGACACGTCTTCCTGCGTCCGTCCAGCGAGTGCCCGCAATTCACGCAAATTGTGCGCCGTGACAAGCTCGTCGGCACGCTTTGCAATGGCGCGCTGTTCGTCCTCAGGAAGCGTCTGTATCAGCTTGTCGAGATCATCCATGTTTCTTCTCCAACTCGCTCAAATGCTCGTCGTACCGTTTGTCCGCCAGATCGATCAGCCGTTTGTAGAAGAGCTTCTGGCTCATACCGCTCTTCGCACCACCACAGAGAACCACAGCCTTTCGCTCCGGATCGAAGGCAAAGGCGAACCGCCATTGCACCTTCAACACCTTGACGCGCAGCTCTTTCATGTTCGCATGTCTGGAGCCTTCGAGGGTGTCGACTTCAGGTCGTCCCAGTCGAAAGCCTTTCTCGCGAAGCAGCACCAAATGCGCGAGCAACTCGACCCGAACATCGGCTGGAAGGTCTGTGATCTCGCTTTTGAAGCGGTCATGAAACTCGACCTTCCATTCCGTCATTTCATATCCTGAATGATATAGATACTTTGGGATATATAATCCACATCCCCCCTCAAGGCAATAGGTAGCACTTCCTCCAGAAACGCCGACAACCGATCGTTTATCCTTATCTTCTGGGTTTGGAAAACCGCTTCGCAACGACCTCTCAGTCTCATATACCCTGAATCAGTCTCATTTTAACGACACAGGCAAGTCATTGAAATCACATGAAAGGCAGTCTCAAAAACCATGGCTTTCCGACATCTCGGGTGCTCCAAATGGCCGCTGACACGCTCAATCGCACTTCTCGTCGACCACAGGGCCGACTTATCGGCTATGCCCGGGTCTCCACCGACGAACAGGCAACCGAAGCCCAGGAGATCGAACTCCGATCTGCCGGCTGCGATGTCATCATTCAAGAGCATGGCTCCGGTGCGTCTCGCACCAGGCCAGCGCTCGCAAAGCTTCTACGGGACATCGCCGTCGGCGAGACGCTAGTCGTGGTTCGCCTCGATCGCCTGGCGCGCTCCGTCAGCCATCTGCTTGCCGTGATCGAGGATCTGACGGCGAAGGGCGTACATTTCCGATCGCTGCGAGATCCGATAGACACCACGACACCGCAGGGCATGTTCTCGCTGCAGGTACTCGGCGCCGTCGCCCAGCTCGAACGGGCACTGATTTCCGAGCGAACTAAAGCCGGTATCAATGCGGCCAAGTCGAAGGGGAGGTTGCCCGGCAATCCAGGCATTCGAGAACGCCGGCCGGAGATGCTCACCAAGATGACGGCGGCGCAGAAAGCAGCTTATGGTGAGCGCATCCAGATCGACGCGAGCAAATGGCTTCCGACCGTTCGGCGCATGCGCCCGGATCACACCTGGGACGAGGTGGCTCGCGTTCTGCAGCAGCGCGGTATGAACTGGACGCCAGAACGGCTCCGACGCGCCGTGAAATGGCTCGTTGCCGAACACCTTGCCGATCCGGACCTGCTGAAGAAGTCATCCCCGCGGGCACCCGAAGATCGCTTGATGACGCTTGTTGCGGGCATGTACGCGTCCAACTCCGAATTGACGCTTCGGGAGATGGCCGGCCAGCTCGAACGCCTCCATGAGCGGACGCCTCGCGGTGGCACGAAATGGTCGCCATCCTCCGTCAAGAACCTGCTCGATCGGGCAAAGAAAATTGGACTCATCGAGGCCGGCGAGGAATAGCGCCTTGTTTCAAGGCAGGATACTACCTCCCGCACCGGAACGGGTCTGAACAGGGATAGACGATGGAAACCGCCTCCAGGCGCTCGGCTGCGATGGCCGCATAACGCTCACAGTTCCCTCGATCTTAGCGCAGGATTTTAGGCTGTTTTTGTCCTGACCTCTATTTTCAAGCGCAGCGATTAAAAATAGTATTCACCACGTCATCTCGGCGAAAGGCGGTGCTACGGATGGACCTTCTTGAACAGATCAAGTTCATACTCAAATCACCTATGTTTCTTTGGACGCTCGGCCTTCCCCTTCTTTTCTTTATTCTTGTTGACGGCTTCGCGTTGATGGTCCCGGCTGACACATATCTGACCGTCGTCTACGTTATCTGGACCATCATCGTGCTCGTCATCTTTCTTTCCATTTTCGTGTCGGCTGCTCCGCACTTCGTCACTGCTCGCGAGGTCGAGTATCTCGAAGCGCATAAGGCGCTGCTCTATCCCGGCCTCGACGTTCACTTCGACGAGCAGGAGATTTGCGCGCCCTACTTAACCCGCGTGATGATGTCGGTGGGCGGTCATCGCAAAAGGGCAACGCCGTCCTACATGATGAGGCTCGCGCCTCGTTCAGCGTGAATGTATCCCGCTTCGCGGCACACCCACTCTTTTGGGGACTCGGCAGCCAATCAGGTCATCCGCTGGGGTTTGCTCGACTGCGCCTGCGCGCCTTTCCTGTCGCTGCGATCCGATCGATACGTCGACGCCACAGGGCATATTTTCCCCGCAGGTCCTCGGCGCCGTCGCCCAGCTCGAACGGGCGCTGATCTCCGAATGCCCGAAGGCCGGGATCAGTGCCGCGAAAGCGAATTATTCGTCCAACCCCGAGCTGACGCTTCGGGAGATCGCCAGCCAGCTCGAACGCCTCCATGAGCGGACACCCCGCGGCGGCACGAAATGGTCGCCCTCCTCAGTCAAGAACCTGCTCGACCGGGTAAAGAAAACAGGGCTCGTTGAAGTGGATGAGGAATAGCACATTGATCCGCCGCACGGTATGACCTGCCCTTCCGGAACAGGCAGCAAGAGGGACAGGCCATGGATACCGCCACGATCGAAAACCGCGCGGACTTCGCACAATGAGCGATCGAGCGGGCCGCCGCCATCATCGCTGACAAGGGCTCCAATCTTGCTCTTGCTGCGCGCAATGAAGACGGCACCATGATTGCCGAAAGAGCCAACGCACTGGGCCAGGCCATCGTCGACGCGCTGCTCGAGGTATTCGATGTCCTCGTGCCGGAGGACTGAACCTCGCGCAGGCTCCCGACCTTCCGCATCTGACACCCCTCACCCGCTATGCCGATTTCCTGTTGCCACCGGTATTGGCCTTCAGCAACGGCATCAGCATCGGCCCCAGCCCGAATTCATCGCGCGCCGCTTTGCGCGTGAGGTCGCGGAGATAGCCACCGGCCGAGTTGATGTGCCCTGCCCTTTCCAGAATGCAGGCAATCGCCGTCGCCGCGTTTTCCGGCCCCATCACATCGCAAGCGTCCTGGTAGGCTGACGGACTGACCCCGAGGCTTGACCGCACGACCACCGCCGCGGTCATCAGCTCCCGCCAACTGCCGATCATGCCGCCCTGCCCGTACATGACGATTTCGGGGCAGGCCCGCAGCACCATGCTCAGCGGGAACGGCTTCTTCGGCTCAGCAATCCGTCTCGGTTCTTCCACCCACTTTTCGCCCAGCTCTTTTTCGGAGCTAGGTTCAAATTCATTGATGGATTCGGGTTTTGAATTCTGTATGTGGCAACCATTCTGACTACCATTGCCATCCTTATTTTGTTCTTTTTGCTGGATTTCCAACAGGTTGACAACTTCATCGCGTAGAAGCGTCATTTCATCCAAGGTGGAAAGCACCTCTTTGTGGTTCGGATTGCGCGGAAGTCGTGAGAGGGCAGCGACATACATGCCCTCGATCGCCTCCCAATCGCCGTCTGCGCCCTCCTCCATCGCAGCCGTGATGAGCTTGCGCACGTCACGTCGGCAAATCGTCAGCGCTTCCTTTGCCCGCTTGAACAGCCGACGCTCCTCAGCGACCTGCTGCGCCAGCTGAGCCAGTTCTTCAACACGAGCCAAAAGAGGCGCCAGGCTGAAGCCGAAGGCCTGCTCGATCTCGCCATCCCTACCGCGATGCGCATAACGCTTTCCGTTCGGACTGTCCCGGCGATGAATCAGACCGGCATCCACAAGCGCGGCAAGCTGCCGGCGCAGTGTCGTACCGGTGATGCCGTGCGCCCGGATCGAGAGCTGTGCATTGGACGGAAAAACCACCAAGCCGAATTCTTCGGACAAGTGGCTCTCCGGATAGAAGCTCAAAAGGGCATCCAGAACAGCGAGCGCACGATCTTGGAGACCGAGTACGCTACGCGCTTCGCTGACATCGCGAAACACCTTCCATTTTTCGGCGGACTTACCTGCCTTGGCGTCCGTCGCGGCCAACTGCCCTTTCACCAAAGCAAGCGATATCGACCGCCGCCCGAAGGGCGTCGTTACGTTTCCAATCTGCATTCTCTTTCACCTTTCAGAAGGCAAAAGAAATCCGCTCGCCAAAACGGCGCCAAAGACTCTTGACTACGATTCCTGGAAATGCGATTCTCGTTCTTGTCACGGAATACGAGAGAGGCTTCCACGGTTTACCGTTTGGGGGCCTTTTTCTTTTGAACCCTACTCCTGTTTTTCGGTCTCAACGGTGCCTGTCCCTTCCGAGACGTACGCGGCGTAAATATCTGGCAGCTTCCGCAAAAGAAACTCTGCGAAGTCTGTCGTATCCTTTGTCGGGATTGTCACTTTCACAGCTCGCTTGGCGAACTGTGCGGTCGCGATGGGGCGCCCCTCCCCTGTTTGGATGACGCGCTCATTTTGAGCAACGCTCTTGCGGGGGCTAAGCGCGCGCATCGCTGTCTCAAAACGCAGATCACTCGGTTGAGCGCGGAATGCACTATCATCGATTACATCCCGCCATCCTCGTTCGCTCTTTGCTTCTGCTAACAATGCCGCGAAGCTCTCCCAACGCGGTCGGCCGATTGTGGGCGCGGGGCCGATCGCCTCGATGAGTTCGGCGGGAATGGAGCTCGCAAGCGAAATCATCCCGGAGAGGACGCCCTTCGATGTGGTCGTGAGCGCGTCCATGATAATCTGACGACGAATTCCCATTCCCTCCAGACGAAGGGCAAAGAGGGCTTTCTCTATGAATGACAGGTCCAGACGTTCGGTGTTCTCCTTGCCTTGGGCACGGATAAGCTCTTCATCCGATAGCGGCCTAACAATCGCCTTGACTTTGTTGCCTATCTGACGAAGCGCCTCGACGCGGCGGTGGCCAAAAGCAAGCTGATACTCGCCGGGCTTGTCCGGGTGCGGCCGCACGAGTACTGGTACGATCTGGCCACTGTTGCGCATGCTTTCGCGTAGTTCTATGAAGCTCGATCCGACAAAGTCGTCCAGGCGGTCTTTGACGAAGGAACGGTGGATGACGCTGGGGTCCAGCTCCACGATCGTCTCGCCCGTCTCGAGCTGAGCGCGGAGACGCTCGGCTTCTCCCGCCTCGGTCGCGAGATTCGCAATCGCTTGATTCATAGAGTTGAGCGCACCGGATTGCACGGCCGGCTTGGCGCGTAGCGCAGGCTCCATCGATTCCGCTGCGGACTGGATCGGTTCGAGAAAACTCTTGAGTTGATCGCTTCGTCTACTCATGTCTTGCGTCCCCAAGCCTGTTTGACGAGCATTTCGATTTCGCTGTTCATGCTGTCGAGCGACTCAATCGCCCGATCATAGGTCGCGCGGGTAAAGTTCTCACGGCCGACCTCATAAAGCGTCTGCTTGGTGATACCCGCGTCCGAAATCGCGGCCGATTTCAGCATCGCGTTCGTCAGCACACGGTCGCCGAAGAGGCTCTTGAGGAGGCCGACAATCTGACCCTGCGGGCCGTCGCTTGGCTCGTAGCGCGTAACCGCGTAGCGGAAGAAGTCGTACTCGGCATTGCCTCCAGCTTTCTCGACAACGTCGAAAAGTCCGGCTGTCATGTGCAGGAACTGCGACATTGATGCGACATCGAGCATTTGGGGGTGGATTGTAACGACGACGCTGCGCGCGGCACACAGAGCTGAGAGGGTCAAATAGCCGAGCGAGGGTGGACAATCCAGGATGACAACGTCGTAATCCTCGCTGACGGAGGAAAGCGCGGTCGCGATGCGTGTAAAGAACATTTGTTCGCGATTGCGGGACTTTTCGCTGAGAGCACGCGGCGTTTCATGTTCGAACTCCTGCAGTTCGAGATTGCCCGGCACGATGTCAAGACCAGTAAAATAGGTTTTGCGTATAATGTCGCCGAGCGGTCGCTGCTGCTCATCGTATCGAATTGATCCGTAAATGGTTTCGTTCGCGCCGAGATCGAATTCCGGTTGAATGCCGAAGAGCGCGGAAAGCGAGGCCTGCGGGTCCAGATCAACGGCAAGCGTGCGATAGCCACGCAGTGCGAAATACTGCGCAAGATGGGCAGCTGTAGTAGTCTTTCCAGACCCACCCTTGAAGTTAGTCACCGCGATAACCTGCAGGGCCTCGCCCTCTGCCCGTTGCGGGGAATAGCCCTTCTTATTGACGCTCAGATAGCGGCGAATCTCATGAATCTGCTCAAGCGAGTAAAGGCGCCGTCCAGCGCCATTTTTTTCAGCATCGGGAATGTTACCTTCTGACGCCAGCAGTCGGAGGTACGCGTCGCTGATTCCAATCAGCTTGGCGGCTTCTCCAGCCATAAACTTGCGCAGTTTCTTTTCAGCGGTCGGCGGAAAAGCGCGCGACCGTAGCTGCTGCAGTTGGGCGCTGAGGAGATCGGCATCGGCCTCAATGAGGCGCGTTAGCGACGGGACCGCTGATGTGCGCGCTAGAGAGTGAGTAGCGAGAGAATTCATTTTAAACGCTCAATCCGGTGAAATCGGCAATTGAGCGTAAAAATGATCCGAGTCGGTGAAGCGGTCAAGGGAAATTGAGTTAACGAGCAGTTAATGCAATGTATCTGTCGGGGCAGATTAGTCCACACAACAAATTTGGCGTATCGCCATGCCTGTACTTCACGGATGTGGGCGAGTTGGCCTGGCCCTCGCCTTCATCAGTTCGATCATATCATCGCTGAATTTCGAGGGCCTTGGCAACCATTAGCACGGTATTCGTCGAAGACGATCGGTAGCGCGTTCGGGACAGGATTATTAGCGCAAATGTTGGCTCGTGGCGCTCTCGTATAACTGCTGCCCTATCTTTAATTACACAAATGCTTTGGATCCGAGCTCACTCGGTCGAGTCGACAGACGTTCAACTCCCAGCCAATCGGCTCGCGACAGACTCGCTTATGCGGACAATCAAAATCCCATCTGACTTAGCCCCCGTGGAAAAGGAAAGAAAACCTTCTATGGATCGGCCCTAACCCGCTGCTCTCTTGGCTTTCGCTAATTGGCGTCGAAAGTATGAATGGGTAAAGGCCGCAGAATACGCCGACCCGGCGGCGCGGCGCGCATTGGCCGTCGATTGGGCGGCATGCGGTAGATCTTAGAAGAAATGATTGCCGCT
The DNA here is from genome assembly GCF_020871915.1 of Rhizobium sp. AB2/73. Lineage (NCBI taxonomy): Bacteria > Pseudomonadati > Pseudomonadota > Alphaproteobacteria > Hyphomicrobiales > Rhizobiaceae > Rhizobium > Rhizobium sp. AB2/73. Next base: position 147,710 of record NZ_CP067075.1, read on the forward strand.
GAGCTCGTTCGCTGGCGCCGATTCAAGGTTCTCAGCTGAGAACTTTGATATCAGGGCGCCACTTGCCCCGCAGTTGCGATATTACAAATTCCGTTGGCACCTCGGACGAAGCGAACTTGCCTCTATTGTTCGTTCGAAGGGGACTGGTCCCGCACGCCGAACCGCCCATCGTTAAGGTGGCGTCTCAACGGACTCAAACTCGACGAAGTGATGGCGAATTCGCGAAAGCGGCGCTCTTGGGGAGGCTGAATCCTACCTAAGGCGCCGAACATGACTAGCGAAAAAGTCCACGACCCACGCAGGTAGCTTAGTCCGCCGAGGCGGAATAGAACTACGAATGTGGGTTGTCAACTCTACGAAGATGGATTTAGCTCGCCGCGTTGCTAACGTATGTTGCTGCACGAGGAACGATACCGGTCCGCGATCGTAAGCTAGGGATCCCCCCCTGCGAGAACGCCTTTAAACATAGGTGCTTGGGAGTTTGAGATGTAGGCCGCCGGCATTTCGGCAGTGAACAACAATGCATCCCCTCGCTGTCTCCCCGCTCACTTTGAACACCAAGCACCGACATTTAATCTGAATGTAAAGATCACCTCTGCTCGCGTGGTGGCTGGGTATCCTGTAGAGGAGAAGTTCTCAGCTGAGAACTTCACATTCCTGCAGAAAAATCGAGAGGCGATGCTGGTGCGGATGAGAGGCTGATGCAGGGCCTTTCTGTGGAAACCCGTATACCGCTCATTCCGTTACCGCGTCAGAACGATACGCTGTCAGGGGGAGGGGAACCGGAGTCGAGAAGAAGATCGCGAGGCGACGCTGACCAGGCGGCCCGCTCGTCTTGTTCCTTCGAGCCTGGCAGCCCCGATACGGTCGGTAGGACTGGGGACGAAAGAGCTACCTCGAAGACACGGCGGCAAAACGCGGGAGCGGCGACGAGAAGTTCCTACGCATACAAGGGTTACGGCCGGTTGGAAGCTGAGATCTCACACGAGCCTTAGTGGCGAGGGATTCGGCAACCGTTGGCGCCTTAGAGACATTCTTCGTACCGCTCTGGTCTTCCATACAGTGGCCGCGTTGAAAGCCAGGGTACCCTGCGAGTTCTGAAACCGCCCGTTTCGGTTAAGGACCTCTTTCATGAAAGAGATCGTTATTTGCGAGCTGATGTTTGCAAGCCACTACGTGGCTCTTGCTCCAGGTGATACCGGCATTCAGGTATACGGAAAGCAGTTTTTATAAAAGGGCTACCTTGCTTCGGCATACAGCTCCTTCGAAGAAAGCGCGGACGCTCGATATCCCGCTTCCAACCGCCAGGCCCGAGATTAACGACCCGAATGTAAGGCCTTCAGTCAAAGATCAAGACCCGCCGACGGAACTCCCATCTCGCGCAACAGGGAAAATGACTTACAATTGTTTGTTAACTTAAAAGTTCGTCAATCTCCGATTACGGCGCGCAAGCTCTCGAACACCCCAGGAGCGAATTGGAATTGTCGGGCTGTCCCACGGCCCATAGAGTTCCGTCCGAGGGTCTCAAGAAGAATCCCACGCTGCACAAGGAGGTCCATGGTCTCGATCACACCCCCGCGGGTCATTCCGGTAATTTCTATTATATTTGATAGGGTTAGCTTCTCATGAGACTGGTGCATTAGGTAAAGAATATTCACCATCCCGATCTGCTTGATACGGGACTGCGCCGATTCATCCTCGATCGGCTTCTCCAGAATTTCACGCACTGCAAAGACTGATAATGCTTGGCTTTGCCATCGCTCGCTCAAATTGCTTGCCATCGGTTTAACTATCTATTATTTGCATGGTAAAGGCGTTGAAGCGAGTCGCTTTTCAAGCCTAGCTGACATTGGAGAAACCGGAGGGTAGGGGGCATGAAGGGCCTTTTCTTTCGAATGATCATCGCCGCGTTGGGGTTCGCTTCACTCTACACTATTTCGGACCGAAGCGCTCGCGCGGATGACTGGGGATGCCAAGTTATCCTGTGCCTATCGAACCCGGGTGGCCCAACGCAATACGCCGAGTGCAGGCCCCCCATCGAGAAACTTTGGCAGTCCCTCGCCAAGGGGCATTCTTTCCCCACTTGCAGCGGCGTCGGATTCCAAAGCTCTCGGCCCAAGTATGAACCATACTTCTGCAACGCCGACCACCGTCTTTCAACCGGCTACGGCCCGCGAGGAAGTGAGGCCACATGCATTTCAACGTCGCTGCAGGTGGTTAGTGCCACCTTCTGCTCCTGGGATCGGGACAGCGGTGGCTCAAACGTTTCTGTGATGTCACCTCGATGGCAACGCGACAATGGCCGCACACAGTGCATGGCGTATACCGTTGAACGTCCTTTGGTGCGCGATAAACCACGATACATAGATGTGACCATCGACGGTGTCGGCAAGCAGAGGGTGTGGTTCTAGTCATGCCTATAAGTTTTATCGATCTTGCGCAGACCTGCGCACCCTTCGTTGCGTCCGAAACCCTTGCAGGCGTTGTCAGCCTCGAGAGCCGGTTCGCCCCCTTCAATATCCGGATCAACAGCGGCGCTTCTCCCAAGAGCCAGCTTGCTACGAAGGCCGAGGCGATCGAGCTCGCCACCGCGTTGGCGGCCGAGCGCCAGGACGTCCAGTTGGGGCTTGGGGGGATCGGATTGGACGAGTTGCGGCGATTGAACCTATCCATTTCAGACGCTTTCGACCCCTGTCTCAATCTGAAGGCTACAGCGACGTTGCTCGATGGTTACTACCGCCTCGCGACGAAAGAGGGAGCCGCGCCAGCGAGAGCGGAGCAGATCATGTTGCAATCCTACTACGGCCGAGATGATCCCTCCGTCGGGGCGATGGTCAACTACGATGAACAGGTGCGCCGCGAGATCAAACGACTGGGACCGACCATAGCCCGGCTGACGATCAGCGACGACGGGGAGGGGAGGGGGGACGACAGTCCAACCGGACTTCCTCCAGCCGATGTCGTCGCTGAAGTGGTGGCGGAAAACTCATCGAAAGAACCCGCCACGGTTTCGGTGGCCCCGACGTGGGATGTTTTCCAAACCCGGCGCCGTTCATCCGTTTTGGTCTTTCAAAGCTCTCAAGGAGAACTGGAGATGCAACCGGAAGCGAGAAGCTGTCAATGCCGCGTGAATTTTCCCCAGAAGTGCCGAAGTAAAATTCCCCAATTATGCCGACGTGGACGCCAAGGAGATTTGAGGATTTTTCGGTGGCCGACCGCGTGGCTTTTGAGGTGGAGTGAACGCCGGGGGTGCGATGAGGGCCTTGGATCGGACATGCTCCGGCATAAGCTCGGCATGCTGCCGCAACCGATAGCTTGATCCTTCGATCTGCACGACGACGGCATGATGAAGCAATCTGTCGAGCAGCGCCGTTGCGACGACGGGATCTCCGAAGACGTCGCCCCATTCTGCAAAGCCGCGGTTTGACGTCAGGATCATCGCGCCACGTTCATATCGCGCATTGACGAGCTGGAAGAAAAGATTGCCGCCGCCCTGGACAACCGGCAGGTAGCCGATCTCGTCGACAATCAGCAGGCTTGGCCTGCAGAAGAAGCGAATGCGCTCCTGAAGCCTGCCTTCTCGTTCGGAACGGGCAAGCGAACCAATGAGGTCGGCGAGCGTCGTAAAATATACACTCTTTCCGGCCTTCACAGCTTCGACACCGAGCGCTGTGGCGAGATGGCTTTTGCCTGTTCCCGGCGGACCAAGGAAATGAACGGCCTCGTGACGATCGACGAAGCCGAGTTGCGCCAGAGTGAGGATGCGGTCCCGATCGAGCGAAGGCTGGAAGGTGAAGTCGAAGCCGGCGAGCGTCTTGATCGTCGCAAGCCTGCCCATTCGCAGCGCGGTCTTGATCCGGCTGTTCTCGCGTAATGTGAGCTCCTCGGAGAGTAGGATATCAATGGCTTCCAGCGCGGAAAGCTCACCGTGCTCAAGGCGGCGTACGACATGGTCGAGAGCTTCGAGTGCACGTGGCATCTTCAGGCCGACGAGATCATGACGGATACGATCGATCATGGACGGAATGGCATCGAGGGCCGCGCTCATGGGCGGTTCTCCTGTGCCAGGACTTTGCCGACGGCGTCGTAGAAGGCGAGAGATCGCTGCAGCACGGTGTCACCAGCGGGTTTGACGACAATGGCGTCCTCGCGTGTCCTGGGCCGATGTTGCGACGAGAATGCTCGTCGATGGTCAGGATGAACCCGGCGCTGTTTACGGCCCTCCAGGACGGGATGGGCTGCGATCAGCATGCCGTTCTCGAAGATGCGGACCTCGTCGGCGAGAGAATGGACTTCCACCATTCGGCTTCGCGTAGCATCCGGAACGCTATAGGTGTTGCCGCCGACGCTGACCATGCCTTCCCGCGACACCCGGCGCTCCAGCTTCAGAACGGATTTGAACGGGGCCAGCGGCAACGGTCGCAGGTGCTTGCGCTCCTCGGCAAAGGCCTCATTGACGATGCGCAGGGTCGTGGCGTGCTTCCTTGGATTGGCGACGGTATCCAGCCAGTGCCGAAGCTGAACATTCAGGTCGTCAAGATTGCGGAACGAGCGGGCCAGGAAGAAGTCTTCGCGGATATAGCGAAACGGCCGCTCGACCTTGCCCTTCGTTTTGGCACGATAGGGTTTGCATGCCTTGGGATGGAAGCCATAGTGACGAGCCAGGTCTATGAGGGCGCGGTTATAGACGATGCCTTCTGTCTGGCCTTCGCCGATGACGGCAGTCTTCATCCGGTCGTAAAGCACTTCCCGCGGAGCGCCGCCGAGAGCCTCGAAGGCCGCTATATGGCAACGCAGGACGGTCGGCAGGTTCTGATGCATGACGAAGCGTGCCCAGATGAGACGGCTGTGACCCAGCACCATCGAGAACAGCCAGACGATCCTCGGCGTCATCGGTTCGTCAGTGAAGACGACATGAAACTGGGCGAAATCCACCTGAGCCTGTTCACCGGGCGGCGTCTCGAAACGAACTTCAAAGCCCTGACTTGCAGCGGGGCGAACATCACGAAGAAAATCCGTCACAGCCGTATAGCCGCCGGTATAGCCTCGCTCACGCAGTTCTCGAAACAATCGGCTGCCGGTCAGACCGGGGTAGGATTTGACCCGCTCCCGCAGGTAAGAAGTGAACGGGTCGATGACCGTCGCCCGAGGCTTTCTTGGACCATAGGCCGGAGCCTCGAGGCCTCGCTCTATGTATTTGCGCACCGTCTTGCGATCGTAAACGCTCATTTCTAAGCACCTTCATTGGTTGAATGGAGTGGTGCAAAGGGTGTCCACCGACTGAAAGGGTGGACACCGATGGGAACTATGGGAGCGAATGGAGACAAACCGCACGTGCTGTTTGTCGACCGGCAAGGCAACCATCACTACGATCGTGCATGGAAGAAGCAGGTTGTTGCTTGCGCCCTTGAGCCCGGCGCATCGCTGTCGCGCGTTGCCATTGATCACGGGATAAATACGAACCTTGTGCGCAAATGGGTGCGTAAGCACAAGGCAGCGGAAATGGAAGCCTTGTCACCATCGCCACCTTTGGCGTCGGCTTTTATTCCGGTTCGCATCGAGCCTGCTACAAGTGGCGTCATACCTGGACATAATAGTGCTCACGCGCTGGATTTGGCTGCGAGCAATCCTGGCGCGATGCAGCTGGCATCTGCGAAGGTGGCGTCACTCTCTTCTGTCACCAAGCTGAATGTGACTTTGCCCAACGGTGTGACGTTATCGCTGGAATGCGATGATGTACGGACATTAACAGCCGTCATCGGAGCGGTTAGGGATGTTTAAGTTTGCCTCTGACGTTCAGGTCTATCTGCACCGTGATCCCATCGACTTCCGGGGCGGGATCAACAGCCTTGCAGTCCTTGTCCAGGAGGAGATGGAACTCGACCCGTTCACGCCAGCGATCTTTGCATTTTGCAACCGGCGTCGGGACCGAATGAAGATTTTGTTCTTCGATCGATCCGGCTTTGTGCTCATATTGAAGCGATTGACCGACGACAAATTCCGCTGGCCACAGCGTCAGGAAACAATAGTGCAGCTTACGACGGAACAATTACACTGGTTACTTGACGGTATCGATATCGATGCGATGGTTCGCCATCCGGTACGGCAATATAGAATTGCTGGTTGATGCGAATATCGTAACAAAATCTGAATTCATTTATTGACGCCGTTGGTCGCGTTCGATTCAAGCATTGGGATGAATCGAACCGACAACCCCACTGTTGAAGAACTGATGGCGCAGATAGCTGCGCTGCAAGCGGAGAACCAGAAGCTCTCCGAACGTGTCTTCAAACTTGAGGAAGAATTGGCCCTGGCGCGACTGCACCGTTTTGCTCCGCGTAGTGAGAAGGGTGTTGATCGCGTCTTCAACGAAGCCGAACAGGCTGCCCTTGAGGCAGATGCGGACGAAGACCTCGCCGATACCGATGATGTGGACACCGCTGAATTGCCAGAGACGGGATTGCCGGACACCGAGGCGGGGCAAGGCAAAAAGCGCGGACGTAAACCGCTTCCTTCAAACCTGCCACGCGAACGTGTCGAATACGACCTCCCCGACGATCAGAAGATTTGTCCATGTTGCAGTCGCCGGCTGCATCGCATGGGTGAACTGGTCACCGAGCAGCTTCACATCGAGGTGAAGGCCAAGGTCTTGCAGAATGCGCGTGCCAAATATGCGTGCCGAAACTGCGACCGTACCGGCATCAAAACACCGATCGTTATTGCCCCGATGCCTGCGCAACCTTTGCCGGGCAGCATCGCCACGGCTTCGACGCTGGCCTTCGCGCTCGTTCACAAGTTTGTTGACGGCACACCGCTCTATCGGTTGAGCAAGGCCTTCGAACGGGCTGGCGTTCCCGTTAGTCGTGGGGCTCTCGGACATTGGGTGATCGGTTCCAGCGAGAAGCATCTGCATCGGATCTATGACGCGCTAAAACTGCGGCTCAGATCCCATTCCCTCATCCACGGCGACGAGACCACGGTTCAGGTGCTGAAGGAAAAGGACAAGACTCCCACCAGCATATCCTACATGTGGGCGTATCGCAGCAGCCAGGATAGTGACGAACCGATCGTGCTGCTCGATTATCAGCCCGGTCGAGGGCAGCAATATCCGCAAGCCTTCCTTGGAGATTATCGCGGTATATTGGTGAGCGACGGTTATGCGGCCTGGCGCACCTTGAAAGGTGCCACCCATATCGGGTGCATGGCTCATTCACGGCGGCGCTTTGTCGAGGCGCTGCGAGCCAGAAAGAAAGGCGGGGGACCACCGGAACAGGCGCTGAAATTCTTCGAGCAACTTTACCGGATTGAAAAACAGGCTCGCGAGGAAAAGCCAAATGATGGTGAAACGCAGGCTGACTGTATTCGTCGCTTTCGTCAACAGCACAGCATTCCCGTCCTGAATGCCCTCAAGGAATGGCTCGACAAGATTGCCCCGAAGGTTTTGCCGGAAAGCAAGCTTGAGGATGCGGTCTCGTATACGCGGAACCAGTGGGAATACCTGATCCGCTACACCCAAGATGGCAACATGCCGATCGACAACAACCTTTTGGAACGAGACATCAGAATCTTTGCAACGGGAAGAAAATCCTGGCTCTTTAGCGATACCGTAGACGGAGCAAAGGCCAGTGCCGTCATCTATAGTCTGATGTTGACCTGCCGCGCATGCCGCATCGAACCCCTTGCGTGGCTGCGACACGTCCTCGCGGAACTGCCCCAGCGGCGTCCCGACGACAATATTGACGACCTGCTCCCCTTCAACTTCCCCAAGCGCTCGAGTGTTGAAGCCGCCGTCTGATTCGCGACGATCCAACCTCAAATCATAAAGTAATCGGCAATCCCCAGGCCGAAGACCGCAAAATCGCCTCTTAATAACCCCCGAAATTAGCGCTTACTTGCGATCGATGCCAGTTTCTCTGGAAATAGCCGACACCGTCAGCCCCTGCTGATGCAGATCCAGGATCATGATTGTCTCCCTCAGCTTGATCACCAACATTCCCCTTCCGACCATCGGAAGGAGTATCGGTGATGACGCGCCGCCGGTCTTCCGGGGCGCGCCCCGGAAGACCGGCGGCCGCAGCACCTGGGGAAGATTCAAACGGCACTATTGGGGAGTATTGCTCCGGTAATGACAGAAGCCTCCAGCACGGCGAATGGCTCGCGATCCTGCTCGAACGGGAACAGACCTCACGTCGCCAGAAGCGCTTCGAAGCTAGAGCCCGTGCCGCCAGGCTGCGCCATGACGCCCAAATCGAGAATACCGATTTCCGAGCAGCGCGCGGTCTCGATCGCAACCTCTTCCTCAAGCTTTCCACCTGCGACTGGATCAGGCAGCGGCACTCCTTGCTATTGATCGGGCCGGCCGGCGTCGGCAAAAGTTGGCTGGCCTGCGCCCTTGGCCATAAGGCATGCCGCGAGGACCTTTCCGTCGCCTACCACCGCGTCCCCCGGCTATTCGCCTCACTCGCCCTGGCACGAGGCGACGGCCGCTATGCGAAGCTGCTCAAGAGCCTGGCCAAGACCGACCTTCTGATCCTGGACGATTGGGGACCGGAGAAGCTCAGCGACGAGCAACGACGCGATCTCCTGGAGATTGTCGAAGATCGCTACGAGCAGCGCTCGACCATCGTTACCAGCCAGATCCCCGTGGACCACTGGTACGATATGATCGGCAATCCCACGATCGCTGATGCCGTGTTGGATCGCCTTGTTCACAACGCCTATCGCATCGAACTTTCCGGCGAGAGCCTGCGCAAACATCGAATCCTGTCAGCCGAGGATGCAACTCAGGCTTGACCGAGCCGATATACGCCGACATTGATAAACCACGACCCAGAGACATTGCGGCCGTCCGGCTTAGCCTCGGAACCGCGTCCGGTATAACGCTGGAATAAGCGTCCGGTTAAAGATCGGAATTCCTGTCCGGTTTCATTGGAATACGCACACTTTGGTGACGAAGTAGGGGCAACAGCATGACAGAGAGGCAGGATGCAGCCGTTGTCAGCGAGCTCTTGAAGCCGTTTATCGTGTATCTCCAAGATGCGAGTCTATACGAGGTGATTGTCAATCGGCCCGGGCAGGTGCTTACGGAAGGTCCCGGTGGTTGGCGGACCTATGAAGCGCCGGAGCTCACCTTTGAAAAACTTATGCGGCTTGCTCGGGCTGTAGCCAGCTTCTCTCATCAGTCGATCGATGAGACGCGCCCTATCTTATCAGCGACCCTTCCCAATGATGAAAGAATCCAGATCGTCATCCCTCCAGCCACGTTGAAAGATACTGTCAGCATTACGATCCGAAAGCCGTCCTCGGTAGATTTCAGCCTCGATGACCTTGAGGAGAAGGGATTTTTCGCAAAAGCGCGTGCTTCAACTAATGCCTTGTCATCGCAGGATGAGGAACTCAGCGAAATTTACCGTGCCGGGCGTTTTAAGGACTTCCTTCGACAGGCTGTTATCGCCCGCAAGAACATCATCATCTCTGGCGCCACAGGCTCGGCAAAAACGACCCTTTCCAAAGCACTGATCAAACACATTTCAGATCACGAGAGAGTCATCTCGATCGAAGACACGCCGGAACTTGTCATCCCCCAACCAAATCATGTGCGTTTGTTTTATTCAAAGGGAGAACAGGGGCTTTCCAAGGCAGGCCCAAAGGAACTGTTGGAGTCCTGCCTTCGTATGCGGCCAGATCGGATCTTGCTTCAGGAGCTTCGCGACGGAACCGCGTTTTACTATATCCGAAATGTCAACTCGGGCCATCCTGGCTCAATCACGACCGTCCACGCGAACTCGGCCGAACTCGCTTTCGAGCAGTTGGCGATCCTCGTCAAGGAATCTGATGGGGGCAAAGGTCTTGATCGAACAGATATTCTTACCATGCTTCGCACCGGCATCGATGTGGTCGCTCAATGCAGCCGCGACAATGGACTGTTCCGCCTATCAGAAGTCTACTTTGCTGAATCGGCCCCCAAGGCGCGAGGACCGGCGCCCCCCGGCACAGTGCCAACCAGAAAGCCGTTACGATAGGACTAATCTCGGAACTCTCGCGCTCTGATTGGAGGTCGTTCTGCGTCCACCACGTATTCCGAACGCTCTCTAACCTGATTGTTCGACGCCTCGATCAGAACCGTTAGCGACCGTAATCACGTTCAAAAGGCTTCGTTTAGGGGAGTCCCGATTACTCTGCGCGACGAAAATTCTCTGATAGAGATCTTCACCAAACTCGTGGCAAGCGGGTCGCCTTCAACCAGCCTGAAGCTGCGTTTACCCTGATCATCACGCTCTGCCCGTAGGAAGATTTACGGTTCATCAGACTTTTTCCGAAGGCTCTGCGCAAGCTCGAACATATGGGTGACAAAGAAGATCTTTACGCCATCTGCGAGCAGTGCTTTCGTCATCAGCGGAGTAAAAGTAGGCCACGGCGATTTTTTTGTTGGATTTCAGCCGGCTTTTCGGGCTCGGCTGTGGGCAAGACGGTAGCTTTCGCTGTTCATTTCAAGGATGAAGAGGGCAAAATCTCCCGAACATCCTCTTGAATGCCGACAAGCAATCCCGACGTTGTGACGCCATTCTGTGGGGAGCTCCGTCGAAGAAAGAGTCAACAGGCAGATATGCCTCGTAGTGAAGGAAAGCTATTTTCCAAGGTTGATTTGCTTTATAGAAAGCGCGTTTGGCACCGACGGCGAGGCGGTATGATATCAACCAAAATGGGCGAAATGGACACCGAGCCATTCGCTGTGCACCTCTCGACAACTGCGGCCCCGCGAAGTTCGCTAGAAAAAGGCCACGCTCACGCTTACCCGGTCAGGCCGGAAGTTGTGAAGGACGCAAAGCTCCGCCGTGCCCTCCCTGTCTCACTCTTTAGTCCGTTGTGTGCGATGTGGCCCGTTTCGAA
>NZ_CP067074.1:0-605540 GCF_020871915.1 Rhizobium sp. AB2/73
TGGCAGGATATATTGGTGTGTAAACATTTGTGCTAAAATAGATCGACTTAGGTTCGATACGTGAACCAATTAGTAGTCTCTCTACACTGGCACCCGCCAACCGACAACCTACTGTATTTTTGAAATCAACAAATGTCCTGAATTTACAATTAAAGAGTGGTATTTTTTATCAAACGACTTTTTTCAAAAAAAGATCATACAATTACGGCTGAAATTTCGGAGTACTATGGTAAAGTGCATTTAGTGCTTGAAGGTACATTAAAAGTTATTCAAAGCCTGTCGCTTTATTTTAGGTCTTTTTTTTTAAAGCCGTAAACGGCGGCCCAATCTGCGGCCGCAATGATCGCATTTTCGCTTATTAAAGCTGGTCAGAACGGTTGGCATTGATATTCAACGTTTGATTATGGAGTTTAACAGGCCAGTTTTCATTCCATCTAATCTCTGTTTGGTCTTTCGCCCTGAGCAGGTGGCGATAGCCATTGAGATCGCTCTCAACGTATATAGGAAATTCGTCGTGTTCGATTTGATGAAGCGGCAAAAGGAATGGGCGCAGACGGTACCACTCACAGCAGACTTCTACTGGAGAGTGGTAGCTGGTGAGTTCTTCACAAAACCTCTCCTTGATTGCCCCGCTAAAGGGCGTGGATTCCGTGAGGTCCAACTTGATAGAGCTTTGCTCTATGTCTACGGGCCGAGGGATTTTATTGCTGATTACGTTAAAACTCGAACGCTCTGGCGTCCCAGGAGGCAAGACATCGTAGCTTGTACAATGCCCCCTTTTAGAGGAGAGATATGCAAGCAAGAGATTCTCCGTTTGCACAATAGGTTATCTTTTGTTTCATACAATACTGACGCTGATGTGGAGTACTATGTGGCTATTCTACCAAACCAGACGTTTGCAGAGGGCCCTAGCTTTTTACTTGAAAGCAGCGGCGAATATTGTGGATTTTTCCACGCAGATGGTGTGAGAGCCAAATACGATATCATTGCTTTTGGCCGCTCACACTTCCGCAACAGTTCTCCGAATGACAACACTCTGTTCGACCCAAGTATTCCCCTAGAAGCAATTCAAGAGGTGCCTTCCAAGACGAAGGGGTTTAAAAAATTCGTATCTTGCTTCTATGGGAATTGAGTTAGTGTTTGTGTTGAATTTTATATTTATAGTTTATGGAGCTTGTTGTTTTCTTTTGTTGCTGAAAATCCAATAAAGCTTATGTTGTGATGATTGTGTATTATATTGACTATTTAATATTTTCTAGAAATAATAAATTATAAATAAACATTCATGATTATAAACATGATAATCTCAAAGAAAATTACACGCAATATAATTATGATTTATTATACACAATAAAACGAAAACAGTGCACACAACACACAGGCAGTCGCTTCACATCAGCGCCCTGCCGTTTATTGAGATACTTTAATAAGTATGTCATCACATATATAATTTTGGACTGCCGTAGCGGACATCAGATACTAGACGGTGCGCGCTCCAAAGATTGACAGTTTAGTTGGATCGAAAGGCAGGCCGCCCATCAATGAAAGTGCGTCCACATCGTCGCCTCTTGCGGCCTTTATCAGCGACATGATGCTTTTCGTAACTGGAATTTTGATACGATGCGATTTGGCAATCGCGCATATCATCTCCATAGTGCGGATTTCTTCTGAGAAATAGCGGTGCTGCAAGGTGTCGGGACAAGCAAAGTTGACGTTGTACGGGAACGGTGCCAGACTGAATTCCCTCATATTCACATAGTCAGTCTTTGACTGGGTGTTGCACTCTGCCAGGACGGTGTCTAGCTTTATCCCAAGAGCGCCTGCAACTTTAAGACGCTCCTTGTCCGCAGCATCTATCACAGCGCACACGTAACTATTGGTACCTTGGCCATAAAAGTAAAAGCGATAATCGGCGCCCACACGGGATTCCAATTCCGTGCGCCAACCCTCAGCGCGCTCGGTAAGCGACCCTTCCGGATCGCGCAGCCGGCCAATATTGAGCGTCGCTGAAACTGCATGGATTATATAGTTAGAGAAAAAAAGCGAGTGGAGTGGCGAGATAGCAGTTATCGAGGAGCCAAAGATCTTTGCCAGTGTCTCGCTAATTGACTTCGGCAGTTTTAAATTGCCTCCGCCATCGCGTGTCACAGGATAGCACGACACACCAAACGAAGGCAGTATCGCTTTGATGTGAACTTCGTTTCCCTGTCCGCCGATCAGCTTTGCAGTTACAGGGGAATCGTCAGTCTCTAGAATGCGTTCGCACATCAAGCGAGCCGCGTAATTGACAGTGAATCCGTGCCCGCAGATTACGAGCAGGGGCTTTTTCAGGACGAACTTTTCGAGATCTTGAACGAAAGCTTGGTGCACGTCAGCTCGGGTTGCGAGGATCAGAAATTTCGCTGAAGCAAGCAGATCAGACAATTCCTGATATATTGTAACCTCATGCTTACCTTCGATCAAGCCGCTGGCCAGTATCCCACCATGTTGGCGAATTGAAGGCAATGAACCTGGATGATTTGCCGGAGCCCACATGGCTGTTTGAACTTTCTGGCTTGAAAACCAGGCCGCTAAAGCTGTTCCAGCGTGGCCGCCTCCAATGACTCCAACCGTCAGCTCAGATGCCATTGTTTAAGTTTTGTATTGAAATGGAATGCTTAGTTGATTGCAGTGGAAAGGAGCTTCGTCCAAGCTCATTTATAGAGTCGATGGCCCTCGGCCTGAAGCAAACAATATTCTCCAGAAAATAATCAAAGCAATGATAAAGAAAGTTTCAAGTATCACGTTAATAATATTCGCAAAATGCGTTGCAAGTAACGAATAAAGTGCAGCTGCTTGAGTGCCGCAAAAGTGGATTGTAGCAATTTTCCGACTTATTTATAGAATGCAATTTGATCACGCGCCACTTCGTAAAAGATGCTCTCTACCCTAAAATGGGGATTATCGAGCTCGAAACATGCGATTGAACTTTTAAACGGTTCACAACGTTAATATCGGTCCAAACTAACGATTATGATCACTGTATCAATGCTGAGGGACGTTGGAATAACGTGATAAGATAATATGATCATCGGTAAATTTATATTTAATTATCGAATAGTGATTATTAAAATAACAAAATTACAGCTCGTAAATAAAACAAGTGACGTGAGAGGATACAAAAATGTGTCAAGGTATTTGACGTTCTCTGCCAGTAATAGGCGATATTCGTCAAAACACTTGCTATATCTCGTACTGCGGCTGCAGATTTGCTAATCTAGCGGCCGATCATGGGGAGAGAACCAGCGGATGCGACATTCGTAAAATGGCAATCGCGTCTTCCTGAGGGATGCTAAGTGAAGTACGTGTTCGTTGACCAGAATCACATATGAGATTTTGATGCAGCGACCTTGTTCTGCGCTTAGATCAATTAGTTACTCACACAAACTTACGGGTAAACTGGGCTCGCGGACTTAGATCAATCTGCAAAAATCACAGAGTGGCAGGATGTATCAGATTGTAGTGATCGTTTATTGACCCCTATCTGCGTAACTTTGTTTGTATCTCTGTTTTGGGACTGAAGTTTTTACGGCCTTGGAAGCACAATCTCTCCGATGGCGCGGCACGTCGATCTCTCGGACTATGTGACACAGATCGGCGGCATTGGGGATATCAGACGACGCCAAAGAAAATCCCGCCGACGAAAGCTCACTCGTTCGCCGGAAGAGTTTGTCTAGGTCCTGTTGACAAAGTACGGCAACCATATCTTCGCGGCGGCCAGAGCGAGGAATGCTGAGAAGGATTTTCGGGTTTTGTCGTATCGGGTCGCCACGCGGCGGAACTGCTTGAGACGGTTGAACATCCGTTCGATATGGTTTCGATTCTTGTAGGCTCGGAAGTCGCAGGCAGGCGGGTTCTTCCGGTTGGCTTTCGGCGGAATGACCGGCCTGATCCCGTGGGTCAGCAGTTCCTCGCGCAGGAAATTGCCGTCATATCCTTTGTCGGCAAGAAACAACCTCGGTTTACCGACCGGTATTGCCAGTAAATCAGGAACGGCACTGTAATCAGAAGCCTCTCCGCCGGTCAGGATGAAGCCGAGAGGGCGTCCTTGACCGTCTGCACGGGCGTGGATTTTCGTCGTAGAGCCACCGCGTGATCGACCAAAAGCCTCCTTATAAGTCCCCCTTTAGCGCCCGCTGCCTGCGAATGGCCACGAACCGTTGTACTCTCGATCATATGCTGCCAGTCGTCGGTCAGCCCCAACTCGACCAGCGTCTCTAACAGAGCGTCCCATATGCCTTGTTCAGCCCATCGGCGGAAACGAACATAAATCGAATTCCATTTGCCGTATCGCTCATGCATATCGCGCCATGGACAGCCAACGCGCAAGACGTGAAGCATCCCGTTCAAAAAGCGGCGGTTGTCATGCGATGGGCGAGACTTGCGGCCCCGCTCTCTCGGCAGCAGCGGTTCAACTATCCGCCATTCTGCATCACTCAAATCGCCTCGTTCCAAAACCGCCTCCTAAAAGGTAGTGTTGAATCACGCTTCAAGCGATTTTGGAATCGGGGTCAATTGCAGCTGATGAGCTTTTCGCGTCCAAAGTCTCCCAAATCTCGCCATCGCGAACCTCAATCCAGGCGGATTTCTGATGCTCAGGGCAACGGTCAAATATGGTCCAGCTAGGCTGGCCGTCTGCGGTCATAAACGAAGCTATATAAAGTCCGCCTGCCAATTCAATCGAGAGCTCTGGAAGTCGTCCGAATAACGATACATTTCGAACGTCACGACCGATAAGCGACCGAAAAGTCTCTTCCCAACCGTCTTCGTCGCTCCACCTTCCGCACACAATCGAGTTTTCATTCTCAATCCGCCAACTCCACTCGATCATGACTGTGAAGTCGCCCTGTGAATTTCCGGCAGTACCGTCGCGTCTCACTTGGGGTGATAAGCGGCCAAACTCCAAGAAAATTGCCGAGCCATGGCCACGCCAAACCGCCGACAACGGCTTTGTCAAAAGCGCAGATCGAAACTTATCGAAAACTTCCAGAGGCGTTGGCAACGTATCCCTCCCAACCCATAACGGATGAAACTCCCCGATGATCGAGAACTTTGTCAACAGGACCTAGCATTACAGTCGCATGTTTATCTATTGTCTGAATAAACGGGCCTCCATGGTTCGGAGACGATGGATAGCAGGTGCATCGTAAGCGCTGTCTCCGCCCCATTGGATAGGCTGTATTTTGAGGCTGGGCGGGCGTGCGAGAAGGTTTCCAGGACTATCTGGAGATTTGCATGGCAGATGATGGATTTGTTGGGCGCTACGAAGTTGTCGAGCCGCGCCGCGGAAACCGGCGTTGGCCAGATGATGTGAAGGCGCGGATCGTGGCGGAAAGCCTTGAGCCTGGTGTTCGTGTTGTTGATGTCGCGCGCCGTCATGACGTTGTTCCGCACCAGCTTTCTTTCTGGCGCCGACAAGCGCGCGAGGGCATTCTGGCGCTGCCTTTTGAGGCTATGCTGGGCCTGTCGGAGAGCGGCGATGCCGAGCCTGCATTTGTGCCTTTGGCGATTGCGGCAGAGCCGAGCGAGGCGTTGAATGTTTTGGCGCCGCCGAAACTGCGGGAGGCGGTTTCGTCAGTCTTGACGCTCACGATCGGCCCGGACGTTGTGATACGGGTTCCCGGCGATGCGCCGGTTGAACGGGTCGCCGCTCTGGTGCGCGCCATGCGAGGGACGGCATGATCGTCGCGGGCCAACGACTGCCGATCCCTGATTGCAACGCGGCCGGTGAACTCCCGCTGCGGGCATCAGGCGCTGGCTCTGATGGTGCAGACCGAGTTGAAGCTCGACCCGCATTCCGGGGTGACGGTGATCTTCCGGTCGAAGCGCGGTGATCGTCTGAAAATCCTGGCATGGGATGGCACCGGAATGGTGCTAACCTACAAAATTCTTGAACATGGAAGCTTTGCCTGGCCCAAGGTGCAGGATGGGACGATGCGTCTTTCCAGGGGGCAATACGAAGCGTTATTCGAGGGGCTCGACTGGCGGCGAGTCATGGCGCAACGGGTGATCGCGCCGTCGGCGGCAGGGTGACTATCCGGCTGCCTTTGCATTGTTTTATTTGGATTTTTTGTGCTGTCTTGCTATAAGACCGCATGTCGCAACCTATTGATCTCAGCCTGTTTCCGAACCTTCCGCCAGAGGTGGTGAAGGCGTTTGCCGCGATGCAGTTCGAGCTGTCGGTCGAGCGTGCTGCACGTCAGCATGAACAGGCGGTCGTTGCCGAAAAGGACGCGTTCATCGGTGAGTTGAAGGAGCTGATCGAGAGGCTTGAGGGTCAGGTTCACGACTATCGACGCACGAAGTTCGGGCCGAAATCGGAAAAGCTCGATCCGGCGCAGATGGAACTGGCGCTGGAAGACCTTGAAACGGCGATCGCCGAAACACAAGCACGGATCGCCGCCGTCGAGCAGAAGATCGAAGCAAGCGCAGATGATCCCGAAAAGGCTGGCGATCCTGACAAGGCCGTTTCTCGCAAGGAGCGTAAGGCCCGTGCACTGCCTGAACACCTGCCGCGGGTCGAGCGCGTGATCGAGCCCGAGAGCATCGTTTGTCCCTGCGGTTGCGGCAACATGGTGCGGATCGGCGAGGACCGGACGGAACGGCTCGACCGGATCCCGGCGCGCTACGAGGTGATCGTCACGATCCGCCCGAAATACGCATGCCCCAAGGGTCGAACGGGCGTCATCCAGGCCAGAGCGCCCGCGCATCTTCTGGAGGCAAGCTGGCCGACTGAAGCCCTTCTGGCGGAGATTGCCGTCGCCAAGCATTCCGAACATATGCCGCTCAACCGGCAAGCTGAGGTCATGGCGCGACACGGGGTGCCGATAGACCGCACGGTCCTTTCCGATTGGATGGGGCGCGCGGGCAGCGAAATCGCACCGGTGGTCGACCATATGGCCAAACGGCTGCTGTGGGAAAGCACGCGGCTTTATGTCGACGAGACAACGGCTCCGGTGTTGGATCCGGGGCGAGGCAAGACGAAGACCGGTTATCTGTGGGCCGTGCTACGTGACGACCGCGGCTGGAATGGCTCTGCGCCGCCAGGTGCGGTGTTTCATTACCGGCCCGGGCGTAAAGGCGAATATGACGCTGAAATCCTCGACGGGTTTAACGGGACAATCCAGGTGGATGCCTACGGTGGTTACTCTCACCTCGCCACGTCGGACCGGATGGGTGGCGATCCCTTGAAGCTGGCTTTCTGTTGGGCGCATGGGCGCAGAAAGCTGATCAAGGCCGCGCCAAAGAGTGGATCGCCCATCGTCGACGAGGCGCTGGTGCAGATCGCCGCGCTCTACAAGATCGAAGACAGTATCCGGGGCTCAGATCCCGAACATCGCTGGGCAGTTCGACGGGACCTGTCCCTCCCGCTGGTGGACGAGTTCTTCACCTGGCTGGCAGCGCAAGCCAAGCGCGTCTCACGCAAGTCTGACCTCGGAAAAGCCCTGGCCTATATGCTGACGCGGCAGGACGGCTTCCGGCTGTTCCTGGGCGACGGCCACGTCGATATCGACTCTAACCTGGTGGAAAACGCGATCCGCCGACCGGCCATGAACCGCCGCAATGCGCTCTTTGCGGGGCACGATGAAGGGGCGCGCAATTGGGCTCGGTTTGCCAGTCTGATCGGCACTTGCAAAATGAACGGCGTTGAGCCCTACGCCTATCTGTGCGACCTCTTCACCCGCCTCGCAAACGGCCACCTCGCCAAGGACATCGAAGCCCTGATGCCGTGGGCCTATGCCGCCCGCATCAAGGCCTCACAATGAGCTCGTCAGGTACTCTTCGGTGAGCTCATTTGACGGCCCGCAGATCAACCTCAGATAGCTGCAACTGAAAAAGCGCTGGGGCGTGGACGTCGCATACGGTGCATCTACCGAGACGACGCTTGAGCTTTGGGCGTTATCGCTGCGTGACGTGAAGGCTCGCATGCGCGGACTGTTTACGCAGGAGCGAGTTGCAGCATCTTCGAACCTTTTCCGGGACGGTTTGCTCGGTGACGAACGGCGTGAGACAGGTTGGATGCCCGCTGAGGCGGCGGGTGATCCCGGCCCGTGGCGGCAACAAGCCATTCTGGGTCGCGGGCGTTGGACGCGGACGCACTTCGCGACATCGTGCGGAGTTGCGCGCCAATATACAGGTTCGGCAGGCAAGATAACTAACTGCCAGATCGGTGTGTTCGCTGCTTATGTGTCCGTTCGCGGTCATGCCTTTATCGATCAAGCCCTGCACTTGCCCAAGAACTGGACCGGCGATCCGGCAAGGCTTGCAACTGTTCATGTTCCTGAAGCTACAGCCTTCGCTACCAAGCCCGGCCTGGCTGTCGATATGATACGGCGTGCGCTTTCAGCCGCTGTACCGTTTTCATGGGTGGCCGCAGATGCGGTGTAAGTCGAAGGGACCCTGCGCCGAGCCTGTAAAGGCTACGTTATTGGGGTTAAATCGGACCACCATTTCGGCTCCTGGTCGGGCAAGCCTCCGGTCGCCGGAACAGCGCAGGAAATCGCCCGTGATCTCGATCCTGAAGCCTGGCGGCGTCTTTCCGCGGGTGAAGGTACCAAAGGCACACGACTTCATGACTGGGCCTATTGCGAACTCGCCGACCTCGATGCCGACGAATACGACGACACGAAATCAGGACTTTGGACCCGTGGCCTCCTGATCCGGCGCAATATCAGCGACGGTGATCTCGCATTCTTCACGACATGGTGCCCGGTCGGGACCAGCATCCAGGCCCTCGTTGCCATTGAAGGCCATCGGTGGGCGATCGAAGACAGTTTCGAGACCGCCAAGAACGAGCTCGGACTCGATCACAATGAAACCCGGTCATGGCACGGCTGGCATCGCCACGTCTCGCTGGTCATGCTCGCCTTCGCCATGATGGCGGTGATCCGGTACCGCGCCAATGACGTGACGCCCAAAAAAAGACCGCGGATGCCGACCAGCAGGATCTGATCCGCTGGTCTATCAAGGAAGTCCGGCGCATCGCCATCAGACTCGCCCAGCGTCGAATAAACCCCGCCTATGTCATCGCATGGTCATGGTGGAGACGCGCCCATCAGGCGGCCGCTCAACGAGCTCATCTGAAAGCCAAAATGCAACTGTAATGCTAGCTAGAGTCGTTCGTGTTGCGTTACGGATTAAGCGGGTCATCATCCAACAGCAATGGGGGGAGAGGGAACGCACTCCGGTTATTCACCGCACGGATGCGGTCAAGGTTTGGTTGGTTGAGTCGCGTTAGCCGCGTCAAGTCCCCAATCGGACATACGTTCTAGCACCGGGCGCATGGTGCGGCCGAGGGGCGTCAGTTCGTATTCCACCCTTGGCGGCATTTCGGCGTAGTACACTCTGGAGACAATGCCGGCTTCCTCAAACTGACGCAACCGACGAGTTAGGGTATGAGGGCTGATCCCGGGCAATGCTTCGCGAAGCTCGCTGAACCGACGTCGGCCTCCACTGCAGAGTTGGGCAAGAATGAGGGCGGCCCAAGGGCCGTCTACCATCTCGACGAACCGCCTGACGCCGGCGATAAGTTCGGGGGCCGGTGTTTTTTCCATTTGGTCTCCATTAGTGCATTTGATGTAACTGGTGCACAGATTGTATTAAGTCAAGGCGTGCCGCTCTTGCTTTGGTCCGCAGCCGGTAGAAGCGAGCGTAATCCTCCTATATCGGTTTCCCATATCGAACCTCGAAGAGGAAGAACATGATTGAACTTTTGAAAAAGCGCCGGACGCAATATGCGCTGGGTCGCAACCTCGATATTGCAGAGACGGTGATAGAGGACCTGGCTCGTGAGGCGATCAGATGGTCTCCGTCGCCTTTCAATTCTCAAAGCTCTCGAGTGGTGTTCCTTTTCGGCAACGAAAGCGAAAAACTCTGGAGTATAGTAAGAAGAGAGATAGCGCAGATCATGTCTAGCGATACTCTGGAACAGTTTCTGAAGAAGATCGACGGATTTGCAGCAGGTGTTGGGACGATCCTCTTTTTCGAAGATGAGCAAACTGTGCTAGACCTACAGGAACAATGGCCGCTCTTCGCAGACCATTTCCCCGACTGGTCTGAACAGTCCGGCGGCATGGCCCAGTTTGCTGTATGGACGGCGCTGGCCAACGTTGGCGTTGGGGCAAGTCTTCAACATTATAATCCTCTGATCGATGAATCTGTGAAGAAGACTTGGAATCTTCCTGTGGGTTGGAAGCTCCGTGCGCAGATGCCAATTGGCTCAAATGAGGCTCCCGTCCCGGACAAGACTTTCCTTCCTGACGCCCTTCGTTTCCGCAGTTTCCGCTGATCAGGTAAAGGGAGCCGGCTTGAACGCCGGCTCCAATCTTCACGTGCTGTGCTATGCGCAGTTCGTGAGAGTAACGGGTTTCGAGTATGCACGAACATCTACGGCAATCTGGATTGATGTGGTTGTCTAATCGCAATTGGGGTGTCAATAGCAATCTTTTGTAAGCAGCGCTGCCGGGTGCATCGTTGTCTTCGCGGTCCCCGATCATGTCCCAGGACGTGGTGTAGCTTAGACGACCACGGCTCATCCCAGAGGGCCGGATGAGTGTCAGCTTGCGGCTGGCACGCTGATGAGTGGATCATCGCTCATCTTGGCGATTGTCTCAAGGGTCATATAACGAGGTCGCTGGACGGCCCGTTCATCGTTCTGTTCGAGCAGCAGCGCACCGACCAGGCGCACGATGGCGTCGTCGTTGGGGAAGATGCCGACGACCTCTGTCCGCCGCTTGATCTCGCCGTTCAATCGCTCGATCGGGTTGGTCGAGTGAAGTTTGGCCCAATGCTGCTTGGGAAAGGTCATGTGGGCGAGCACGTCTTGCTCGGCGCTGTCCATGAGACTGGCGAGCTTCGGTACCTTTGGCCTGATCAGGTCGGCAACGTTGCGCCACTGAGTGCTTGCCGCCTCCGGCGTGTCCTGAGCAAAGGCCGTGGCAATGAAGGCGGAGACGACGCGCCGTCCGCTCTTTCCCGCATGGGCCAAGGCATTGCACATGAAGCGGACCCTGCAGCGCTGCCAAGTGGCGGAGAGCACCTTCGATACCGCGGCCTTCCCTCATGCGCATCTGAGACGACGAGCTTGACGCCACGCAGACCCCGCCTGGCCAGCTTTCTAAGAAACTCAGTCCAGATCGCCTCGGCCTCGGACGTACCGATCTCCATGCCGCGCACCTCGGGTCGACCATCGGTGTTGACGCCCACCGCGATGATTACGGCGACGGAGACAATACAACCAGCGCGCCGAACCTTGAGGTAGGTCGGATGAGTAGGCGATGCGCGCCTTACCGCATTACGGCGGCAGGTTTCGCATCGCCTCTCGCCGAACCGGACGTGCGCCTTCGTTACGCATCCGGCTCTCCAGAAGACATGGCAAAGTCAGGCATGTCCATCCACGCGAGACGGTATCGCTCGACAGTTGTCCAGCCGAGCACTTGTTGCTCAACGGACCCTTCTCGCCAAACCCGTCTCGTCGCCCGGCGCCTGCTTGGCTGTTTTGAGCCCCACAGTTCGCTGGGTGTTGCCTTTGGACGTTTCTTACGTAGCCAGCAGTAAAGACGCAGGCCAATATACCAGTCGAGATCGACAAATACGCGGCCAGCGCCGACACAGTAGCGATAATAATTCGCCCATCCGCTGGTGATGGAATTCACCTTCCGAAGCTTTTCGCCAAGACTGACGGATATGCTGTCACGCTGCGTCAGTTGCTTGACCTTGAGACGCAGGTTCGCGGCCTTTGCCTTGGGTATTTCAACGCGCGGGCCATAGCCGTTGCGTTTATCACAATGCGCGCTGAAGCGGAATCCGAGAAACTCGAAGCCCTCTGTCATGGCCGTTACCTTTGTCTTTTCCGGCGACAACGTTAGCCCGGTCGTCTCGATCAGGTAGTCGGCCAGAGCGGATTTCTCTGCCATAGCCTCCTCCAGCGATCCAGACACCAAAACCACGAAGTCGTCGGCGTAGCGCACCGGCAGAAACACACAGCGTCCTGCTATGCGATCACTGTCGCGGGCGCTCGCCGCTGCCGCCACCCCGTTGCTTTTGCGACGGGCTTGGGTCTTTCGGCGGTGATAGGTCCAACTTTCATACCGCTCCTCGATCGCACTAAGAGATGATCCCGCCTTGAGGGGTACAGGCGTCCGTCCGCAAGAACTGATCCTCCGTCAAAACACCGGCCTTCAGGAATGATCCGACCAATCGCACCACTCGTCGATCGCCAATACGCTTGCGCATCCGCTCGAGCAGGTGATGATGATTGATATTGTCGAAGCATCCTTTGATGTCCCCCTCGATCACCCAAGGGTATGGCAGCCGGTTTCGCCGGGTGTCCTTGTCCCGTTTCTGAGGCAAGGCTGCCCGGCGAATGTACTCCAAGGCGCCGTGGGTGTTTCTGCCGGGTTGAAACCCATAAGAGACGTGCCAGAATTGCGCCTCGAAGATCGGCTCCAAAAGGATTTTGGCCGCGCCTTGTACGACGCGGTTTCTGATGGTGGGGATGCCCAAGGGGCGGAATTGCCCTGGTTTCCCGGCCTTTGGAATGAGCTTGCGTCTGGCCGGACTTGGCCGATATGCACCACTGCGCAGATCAGCTTGAAGATCGACCAGGGCGCGATGTTCACTCCTGTTCCGGATGCGTCCCACCGTCATCCCGTCAACGCCGGCCGTGCGTCCACCCTTGTTGGAGGCGACACGATGCCAGGCATGGCGCAGCACTCTGAGGTCGGTCAACCAACCCCACATGTCGCGCCACTGATCGTCGGGATTAGCCTTACTCCACTGATAAAGTTTGCTTTGAATGCCGAGTACTCAGACCTTGTCGGTCTGATGATCCATGTCCACAGATCACTCCTCCGTCTTTGCAGCCTATCGTCCTACTGCTTCCCTTCGCCCTGTGTGCGGCTTTCCCGCACTCCGACTACTACGAAAGCTCCGCCCTTGGTGTCGCCCATATCTGGCCATCGCAGCGAGCCCGGTTTCCGACCGGGCAGACGATCCAAGTTCGCGTGTTCCGATTTTTCAACCTTCTGCCTTTAGGCGGTGAGCTCTACCCCGTGCGATGCTGGAGATGGGGCATAGGAGCCAGTCCCATCTCGGGTCTCAACAAGAACACGGCAGTAAGGATAGACGAGCCTTACCGCCTCTGATCGTTCTTTCGTGCCTCCACGCCATCACGCTAATGGAAGCGATTTCTGTGTTTCGAGGCTTCTGACGCTCACTTCGTTGTCTCGCCAGGGGCACTGCGGTAGCCCGGCCCGCGGTTGATGGCCCGCATCCGGTACAGTTAAGGCCAATCTGCTTATGCAACCCAACCGGCGACGCCCGGCCGAGCTTCTTGGCCCCCTTCGATCCACTGCTCCCGTGGATCGGACGGCATTGCAGCCGTCGGTCAAAAATCGGCAAGCTTGAGAGGTTACACTAAATCATACGCACCTCCCGCGCCGCACGGCGCACCATTGATCCACAGGTAGGGCCATTCTCCTTCGATGGGCCTGTCGAGGAAGACCTTCGCCTTCTCATCGATCTCTTCGCACAGCCGGGATACCTGGCTTTTTGAGATTCCGCTCATGCCCATCGCCTTGACGAGGTCATCGACGGATCGGGTCGAAATGCCCTGGATATAGGCCTCTTTGATGACCGCCGTCAGGGCCTTCTCGGCCATTCGGCGTGGTTCGAGAAAGCTCGGGAAGTAGCTGCCTGTGCGAAGCTTGGGAATGCGTAGCTCGACGGTGCCCCCCGGTGTCTCCCAATCCCGGTCGCGATAGCCGTTACGTTGGGCCATTCGGAAGCCATACTTCTCGCCATAGGCAGCGCCGGTCTTCGTGCCGACCTCCAGCGCCATCAACTTCTGGGCAGCGAACCCGATCATCTCGCGCAGCAAATAGGCATCAGCGCTCTTCTCAACGAGTGAGCGCAGGTTCATCATGTCGTTGGTCATCGGTGGTGTCCCTCAGGTTGGCTCTAAGCAACCCGACCTACCGAGAATCACCAACCGCGAAGACAATCATGCACCCGGCAGCGCTGCTTACAAAAGATTGCTATTGTCACCCCAATTGCGATTAGACAACCACATCAGTCCAAAACGGCATGTTCGTTAAAAGCGTAGTGTAGCCATGTGACTCTGCATCCGGCGTAGGAGCCGAGTTCATCCTCACTCTTCGTCTTTTGCTTTTGCCTTGCAATCTTCAAATTGATGCACCGGATAAAAAAAGTCACAGCCATAGGCAAAATCCAAGAGTAACTGTTGAAAGAATGATCGTTTCACTGGAGCGTTTGTTTCCCCGAACTGTTCTGAAACGGCTAGCGAGCCCGACAATCGTGTGCCATCGACGTTGGCCTGCGGCAGATCCGAGCAGCTAATTGAGGTATCTTGTTTCTTTTTCAGGTTCATGTTTCGAACTCGTTGTATAATGTCCACTCACTTTACCATCTGAATGCGCTAAGACGATTAGCCGTGCAGAAAAGTCGGTTTCAACTGCAATCCAGTGAGCTCGATGTAAGGTGGTGAGCATTTGAGGAAGAATTGGTCCGCAACCTGCTTGCAAAGTCTGGACAGCCGTAATGTTCGCAAACACGGCCGGGATGCGTCCCTTCCGGTAACTCTCAAGGGCCGCATCTAAACGATAACATGCGATCCCAGTTCAACCACGCGATTGGCGGGAAGGTGGAAATAGTCCGATGGTAGAGAGGCCGCATTCGCAAGAAGGATGTAGAATCGGTCCTGCCAATAGGGCATGCCGGACTTGGCATCGGGCACCAGTTTGCGGCGGCCGAGATAGAAGGAGGTCGACATGATTTCGAACTTCAGACCGGCCTTGCGCAGCGCCGCCAGCGCCTGCGAGACGTTTTGGGATTCCATAAAGCCGAACAGCAGTTCGACGCGGGAGAAGCGTTCGGAAATCTTCTCGACGTTGTAACGGTCCTGGCTTCGCACGCGCGGCTTGTTGACGGTGCGGATCGTTAGGATAACGTTGCGATCGTGGAGCACGTGGTTGTGCTTGAGATTGTGCAGCAAGGCGGCGGGGGCCGATTCCGGGTCGCTGGTCAGGAAGATCGCGGTGCCCGGAACCTGCGCTGGCGAATGTTCGCTCTTGCGCTCAATCGAAGTAACGAAGGAGGGGAGCGGAATATCGGTGTGGCGAGTCTTTTCCATCAGGATGGTGGTGCCGCGGCGCCAGGTCCACATGATGACGGTAAAGGCGGTGGCAATCAGGATCGGGATATAACCACCGTCGTAGATCTTCAAAAGGTTGGCGCCGAGGAAGATCAGTTCAAGCACAATCAGTGGTGCAAGCACGATCACCGCCGCCGGAAGCGACCAGTTCCAGCGGGCGCGAATGAATTCGAAGGCCATGATCGAGGTGACGACCATTGCACCGGTGACGGAGATACCATAAGCGGTCGCCAGCCCATCGGAAGTCTTGAAACTCAGCACCAGAAAGATGACGCCAATGAATAGCACCGCATTGACCGAAGGTACGAAGATCTGTCCGGTATTGGTTTCCGAGGTGAAGAGGATTTCCATGCGCGGCAGGAAGCCGAGGTTGATGCCCTGGCGCACCAGCGAGAAGGCACCGGTAATGACGGCCTGGCTGGCGATGATCGTGGCGCAGGTCGCGAGAATGACGACCGGCAACAGCGCCCACTTCGGATACATGAGGTAAAATGGATCGGACATCGTTGCCGGATTGCCGAGGACGAGCGCGCCCTGACCGAGATAGTTCAGCGTCAGGGACGGGAAGACCAGCGCGAACCAGGCGCACTGGATCGGGCGACGACCGAAATGACCGAGATCCGCATAGAGCGCTTCCGCACCTGTCACAGTCAAGAAGACTGCGCCGAGAACCACGATGCCACATAAGCCTTCGTGCAGCAGGAAGCTGAGGGCATAATAGGGATTGAAGGCGGCGATGATGCCGAAATCGTCGGAGATATGGGAAATGCCGGCGGCAGCCATGACCAGGAACCAGACGGCGGTGATCGGGCCAAAGAACTTGGCGACGGCACCGGTGCCGCGCGATTGCACAACGAAGAGCAGCGCCAGGATCATCACCGAGATCGGCACGATATATTCCGAAAGCCTCGGTGCAACGAGCTTCAGGCCCTCGACGGCCGAGAGGACCGACAACGCCGGCGTGATCATCGCATCGCCGAGGAAGAGGGCAGCCCCTATTAGGCCGAGCAGCATCAGTATGTCGGTATGGCCGTTGGTGGTCTTCATTAGAAGAGCGAGCAGCGACAACGTGCCGCCCTCGCCTTCGTTGTCGGCGCGCAGCAGAAACAGCACATATTTGATGGTGACGATGATTGTCAGCGCCCAGATCATCAGAGAGGTCAGGCTAACGACCTCGAAACGCGTGACACCGTCATGGGCGAAGGGCTTCAGCGCTTCGCGGAACGCATAAAGCGGGCTGGTGCCGATATCGCCGTAGACGACGCCGACAGAACCGAGCGCAAGACAGAAAAGCTTTTTTTGCGACATCTGTGATTCCTTCGGATAGCTCTCTGCGGACATGAAGTTGCAACAGGCTCCTTCGAGCCAGCCTCTTCTCCTGCATAACTTGGCCTGCCTACCCGCATGCCAACGCATTCATAGCGGTGATCGCTTAATGATCAGCCGGGATTTCCTTGCTGACGCAGCATTTTTTGAGGCCTTATCTCACGACTACGAACAATAAAAAAATAGAATCGAACTTCACCTGTAACGCCTAAGAGCTCCAGGGCGCCGTGAATCGATGCCACGATCGGGTTCTTCAGAGCCTCTAAAGCGGTCGGCTTTACAGCGAAATACTTGCGACCTTCTTGATGGTGAACGAAGACGGATCGACAGGCTAATCTACCTGCTGCTACACCATAAGTTTGTGGAACAACACAATTTGTGCACTCTGCAGAGCGAGCGAAATTTGATTTCGTTTGTAACAAGCGAGCCGACTTCGATTGAAGTCCAAAGCGTTTAACATAAAATGTTGGAAAGGCTATTTTTGAAAGCTTAGGTTAGGCTGGCATGTTCGTACGTTCCGATGCTCTTTCCCGTGTAAAGCCATCTGCCACCATCGCCGTCTCGCAGAAGTTTCGCGAGCTTAAAGCTGAGGGCAGGGACGTTTTACGGCTCAATATTGGCGAGCCGGATTTCGATACGCCCGACAATATCAAGGAAGCGGCCATCGACGCCATCAAGCGCGGCGAAACGAAATATACGCCGGTTTCGGGTATTCCGGAACTGCGCAAGGCGATTGCCGACAAGTTCAAGCGTGAAAACGGGCTGGACTACAAGCCGGAGCAGACGATTGTCGGCACGGGCGGCAAGCAGATCCTCTTCAACGCCTTCATGGCCACCCTGAACCCGGGCGATGAAGTTATCATTCCGGCGCCCTACTGGGTCAGCTATCCGGAAATGGTGGCGATCTGCGGCGGCACGCCGGTTTTCGTCGACGCCACGCTGGAAGACAATTTCAAGCTGAAGCCGGAAGCGCTGGAAAAGGCGATCACGCCGAAGACCAAGTGGTTCGTGTTCAACTCGCCGTCCAACCCGTCGGGCGCCGCCTATTCGCATGACGAGCTGAAGGCGCTGACCGATGTGCTGGTCAAGCATCCGCATGTCTGGGTGCTGACGGACGACATGTATGAGCACCTGACCTATGGCGATTTCAAATTCGTCACGCCGGTTGAAGTCGAGCCTTCGCTCTATGACCGCACGCTGACGATGAACGGCGTCTCCAAGGCCTATGCCATGACCGGCTGGCGTATCGGTTACGCTGCCGGCCCGCTGCCGCTGATCAAGGCCATGGACATGATCCAGGGCCAGCAAACCTCGGGCGCAAGCTCGATTGCGCAATGGGCCGCTGTCGAAGCTTTGAACGGCACGCAGGATTTCATTCCGGCGAACAAGAAAATCTTCGAAGGCCGCCGTGACCTCGTCGTCTCCATGCTCAACCAGGCCAAGGGCATCAGCTGCCCGGCTCCGGAAGGCGCATTCTACGTTTATCCGTCCTGCGCCGGCCTGATCGGCAAGACCGCGCCGTCGGGCAAGGTCATCGAGACGGATACGGATTTCGTTTCCGAACTTCTGGAAGCCGAAGGCGTCGCCGTCGTGCAGGGATCGGCTTTCGGCCTCGGCCCGAACTTCCGCATCTCCTATGCGACCTCGGAACACCTTCTCGAAGAGGCCTGCAAGCGCATCCAGCGCTTCTGCGCCGATTGCTCGTAACACGGTACCCTCCGAAGGAATATTTTATGAATGCTAGAGGCCCTGAAAAAGTATCGCAAACGTCCGGACCGATAATATCTGCGTCCCTCGACCCAGACAACGTTAGTGTCTCAGACCTGGATCGTTCCGGCCACGCCATTTTTGCGGAATGGCGGCCAAAGCGACCATTCCTCCGAAGACAGGACGGCGTATACGTCTTATTGAGGGCCGACGACGTATTAGGCTTAAGTAGCGACCCGCGAACCCGTCAGATAGAGACGGAATTGATGCTCAATCGGGGGATCAATGAAGGAGCGGTCTTCGACTTTGTTCGCTACAGCATGCTTTTTTCAAACAATGAGGTCCACAGCAGACGTCGCTCTCCTTTTACCCGGACTTTCGCGTTCCGGATGATCGAGAACCTGCGTCCGCAAGTAAGTCAATTGACGGAGACCCTATTTCAAGATTTGAAGGAGCTTGATTCCTTCAATTTCGTTGAGGAATTTGCTTCAAAACTCCCAGCCGTTGCGATAGCGGGGCTTTTGGGCCTCCCGCCCAGCGACATTCCATATTTTACTCAGCTTGTGTATCGTGTTGCTCGGTGCCTGAGCCCTTCATGGCGAGACGCGGACTTGCCCGACATCGAAGCATCAGCAGCCGAGTTTAAGAATTACGTGCAAGCGGTAATCGATGACCGTCGAAGTAATCCGCGTGATGACTTTCTTTCATCCTTCATACGTGCAACCCGAGAAGCAGAAGATCTTTCACCTGACGAAGGGCTCGCTCAGTTGATGCTCATCGTCTTGGCCGGAACTGACACCACCAAAACCGGCCTTACCGCATTAACTGGTCAGCTTTTGCGGCATCGACACGTATGGGAAGCCCTGTTGAAAGATGAGTCTCTCGTCCCCGCTGCCGTCGAGGAGGGACTGCGCTTCGAGCCTCCAGTCGGGTCGTACCCGCGGTTAGCGCTTGCAGACATTGATCTTGAGGGGTTCATACTGCCAAAGGGTAGTCTTCTCGCGCTTTGCACAATGT
Organism: Rhizobium sp. AB2/73; assembly: GCF_020871915.1. Lineage (NCBI taxonomy): Bacteria > Pseudomonadati > Pseudomonadota > Alphaproteobacteria > Hyphomicrobiales > Rhizobiaceae > Rhizobium > Rhizobium sp. AB2/73. Next base: position 19,262 of record NZ_CP067074.1, read on the forward strand.
CCGCATTACGAGACGAGAAACATTTTGCACACCCTGAACTCTTTGATATTCATCGCAAGCAGATGCACTGGCATATGGTATTCGGCGCCGGTGCACATCGGTGCCTTGGCGAAGCACTGGCTCGGTTGGAATTGCAAGAAGGACTTGCGACAGTGCTTAGATATGCTCCCACTCTCTCGATTGAAGGCGAATGGCCGACTGTACAGGGTCACGGAGGTGTGCGACGAATTGCAGAGATGAGAGTTGGCTTCAGGCGGCAAATTTAAATGCGGCGTGCTTTCTCTTGGTGGCTGACTAGCTTGGTTTGTTCGGTCGAAATCTGACTAGCAACAAGTCGCACCGGGATGCAGGTGATAAGAAACTGGGTGAGACACGGGCGCCTTGGTTGCAACCGCTCTGTTCAATTGGATTGGGTATTAGAAGGAGGGTGACCGCATGTTGTGGGATCATTCGTCGCCTTCCAGAAAGATTCTACTCGATATCAAATCGTGGTATACGTTGATATTGCTAGTCGCCGCTTTATCTTTCGGGATTCTGGCCAGAGGGCCGTGGCAAGACAACGAAAGCAACAAGGCGATCCTGACAGAGTTGCAATCGATCGACGTCGATTGTGCGATGTTGCAGCGGAACGTATTGCGTGCTCACGCCGGCCTTCTTCGGAACTACCAACCTCTTATCGTTCCTCTGGCACGAGTGCGGACAAGCGTCGCAGATTTGCAGCAGCATTTCAAGCGAGCGGGCCTTGACCGCGCCGGTGGATTTTCACAACTGCTGGCGCAGGTGAAGAAGTCAGTAAATGCGACCGACGCAGCTGTCGCGGCGTTCGGTGCGCAAAATGTGATGCTCGAAGATTCATTGGCTACTTTTAACCAGTCGATAGATTCGCTCTTAGAATCCTGGGATCGAAAGGATTTGAACCCACCGAAAGCCTCTGAGTTGGGGTACTTGATACTGCGGTTTTCGTCTCGGCCAAATTTCGAGCTTGCACGACAGATCAACCAACGTCTCGACCAGCTTCAGGTATCGGCGAATGGGGATAAGGCCACCATCCAGGCGATTGTCCGTAGCGGGAGGGATATCGTAACCCTGGTGCCGCAATTGACGGATACTATTAGGGTGATCCAGACTTCCGAAACAGTCGATAACACGAAGAAGCTGCAGAAGGCATACTTGGAAGCTTACAGCTTGACTAATGCGGGTGAGCAGAAGGTACGAATCTTCCTCGGCGCAGTTTCGGTTTTCTTTTGCTTCTGTATAATTTTCCTGGTCCATAGGTTGCATCTACGGACCAAAGTATTGACGAGACGATTGGACTTCGAGGAAGTTATCAAGAGGATTGGGCTCTGCTTCGATGATGCTTCAGAAGCAAAACCGTCGTTGGAAACCGCAACGAACGCTGCGCTGGGACTTATTCAATCCTTCTTTGAAGCTCACCAATGCGCGCTGGCACTGGTTAACGTCAATGAGAATGACATTGTCCGCAACTTTTTTGCAAGCGCTCCTCCGCCAAGATGGAACGAAATGCGGGTCTTCGAAATTGTTTCCAAGGTCGAGGCGGACGGGCACGAGGGTATTTTGCGAGCCTATCCTGAACGAAAAATGAGTTGTTTCCATGAGGACGCCCCCTGCCTGTGGGTGCTGCTTGCGTTCAAGGTGTCCGATCGCATAGCCGCTGTTTTCGGCTTAGGATACGATCGAGAACATCTACAACCGCCAACGTCACGTGAAATTCAACTGATGGAACTCGCCGCTGGATGTGTTAGCCACTATGCGGTAATTCGGTGCAAGCAATCCCAGCGAAGTATTCTGGAACGTCGTTTGAAACATGCGGAACGGCTCGAAGCTGTTGGCACGCTTGCAGGCGGCATAGCTCATGAATTTAACAACATTCTGGGGGCAATTCTCGGTTACGCAGAAATGGCACACAACGTGCTCCGCCGCCATACGCGCGTGCGAGGTTACATCGACCACATAATTTCTGAAGGCAATCGAGCGCGATTGATTGTCAACCAAATCCTTGCACTCAGTCGAAGGAGTGAGCGAGATGCAAAGCCATTCGACCTTTCGGAGTTGGTGACGGAAATAGCGCCCTCGTTACGGGTTGCGTTGCCCCCAGACGTGGAACTCGATTTCAAACTTGAAGCCGCTCAGACGGTTGTCGACGGAAATCCACTCGAGATTGAGCAGATACTGCTGAATCTGTGTAAAAACTCCGCTGAAGCTTGCTCAGGTTCAGGGCGGGTGGAGGTCAGCGTCTGCAAGTCTTCAATCCTGAAGCCCAAGATGTTCGCAAACGGCACCATTCCTCCCGGCGACTACATCCTTCTTTCAGTCGAGGATTACGGCGCCGGTATACCCGAGGTCGCGTTGCCACGTATTTTCGAGCCCTTTTTTACCACCCGCGCCCGTAGTGGTGGTACCGGTCTGGGATTATCTATGGTTCACGGCCACGTCAGCGCGATGGCAGGTTATATCGACGTGGTATCAGCCGTCGGCAAAGGTACGCGCTTCGACGTCTACCTGCCGCGTTCCTCGAAGCAGCCAGTGAATTCAGAGAATTTTTTTGAGCCTGGAAAAATACCCCTTGGCCGCGGAGAGATTGTCGCGGTGGTTGAACCCGATTCCGTGGCGCTGGGAATGTATGAGGAAAAGATCGCGGCGCTCGGCTATGAGCCAGCCGGCTTTAACACGGTCAAAGGTTTGATGGATTGGGTAATGGAAGGTAAAGAGCCCGATCTTGTTCTGATTGATCAATTATCTTTTCTAGGTGCAGAAGGCGCAAGTTCCTTAGTCGCGACGCTAGAACAGGTGCCAATCATCATTGTCGGCGAGAACAAAAAAAATGTTCACCGTTCTGCGGACCGAGAGGAATTCACTCATTTTTTGCAAAAGCCAATTTCAGCCAAGACACTCGCCTGTGTAGTTCGAGCAAATATCAGAACCGAACGAATGAATGGCTCAACTAGCAACGGCGCGGCCGACGAGCTTTGTCGAGCAAGAGAATATTCCCAAAATACCGTCCTATGCCGCCCCCCCTCCGATGAGAAATAGATGCAATGACCTCACATCTAACTCGACGTAAATTTATTGCAGCAGCTGCATTACTTGTTACCCCCCGGCTTGCGCTAGGTTTGGAAACGCAAGCCGATATGGTCATCTATGGTATGACCAGCGGTGCAGTCACCGCGGCGATCCAAGCTCGTACCATGGGTCTTTTTCCCATGATCGTAGGTGGGTGGCGGGAAAAGCATGTCGGCGGCATGATGTCAGGTGGATTAGGCGGCACCGATCTCGATTCAGGCCGGGCATATGGAGGCCTGCCGCGTTATATCATCAGCCTGATAAACGCCCAGGGGAGGCGCCCAAATGATCAGTTCCAATTCGAGCCGCGCTTTGCTGAGACTGTTTTTAACTCCTTATTAAAGACCTACGACATTCCAGTAGTGCGTACCCGCGGAATCCACCGGGTGAGGAGGTCTGGCTCACGACTAGAGGCGTTTGAAACAGTTGATGGCCAAGTTTTCGCGGCGCGAGTTTTTATCGATGCTAGCTATGAGGGCGATCTTATTGCGGCGGCGGGTATAAGTTCCGTGGTCGGCAGGGAAGCTCGTGATGGTGATAATGTGCTGAACGGTTTCCGGGGCACTGAACAAACAGATCAAGGGGCTGATCATAATTTTTTTAGCCGGCGTCACCTTGAGAAAGTTCTCGGGCCGATTTGCGTTGATCCTTATGTCAAAGCCGGCATACCTGGAAGCGGTCTTTTGCCCGGTATTCGTACCTATCCTCAACCTGAAGTAGGGGCGGCCGATCGAGCGGTGCAAGCCTATAACTTTCGTATGACTATGACGAGGGACCAATCTCGCCGCGTGGATTTTCCTACAACGGCGCCCAAAAGCTTCACTCCTGCTCGCTACGAACTCCTTTATCGCTGGATCGAAGTGCTGAAAAGCCGTGGTCTGCTAGAGAATCCCGCGGAGGCGGTCAAACTCTTTCTGCTCCATAACGATTTAGGTGATGGAATTTTTGACATAAACAATTTCGGGCCCGTCTCGACGGATTTAATCGGAGCGTCTTGGAGCTATTCACAGGCGAATTATTCGGAACGTGAGCTGTTGTGGAAAGCACATGAGACATGGATCCGCGGACTTTTTTACGCTCTACAGCATCATCCGGACCCCCGTATGCCTGCTGATCTACGGGATGCTTTCAGGCAATACGGTTTGGATGAAGCTCATTATCAAGATCCGCATGAGAATGACGAGCGACACTGGCCCTACCAGCTTTATGTGAGGGAGGCCCGTCGCATGGTATCGGATTACCAAATGAGCGGGCGCGAAGTCGCCGCCAATGGCGACATGGATCCTGTGGATTCCCGTACTATCGGATGCGGTTCATATAACCGAGACAGTCACCATACCCAGCGCATTCTGCGCACCAGTTCAAATCTAATAGGAATGTCCACGGTTTCTGTATGGAATGAGGGAAATTTCGAAGCCGCGGCGGGGGGAACGGAAAAAATGTTCCCGATACCATATGGTGCAATCCTACCGCGCCGTGCTGAGTGCACAAATTTGCTGTCGATATTTGCTATCAGTGCAACACACGAAGCTTTCGGCGCAACGCGGATGGAGATGTCACTGATGCAGCTTGGTCAGTCGGCCGCGGCGGCGGCGGCCTTGGCGGCCAAAAGCCAATCAGATATGCAGGATATACCCTACGACGAAGTTGTTTCAGCGTTGTTCATACCGGAACGCATTTCCCCTCCAGTGCTCCCTCGAAAAGTTCACCCTCAGAATCTGTAGCAGGCAAGTGGTGGTGACCATGACTGCGTCACTGTCGACAAGGTTCGAGGCTGTTCAGCATTGCAGTTATCCCAAGAAATTTCGCAGCGGTTTCACGGGACCGCGCTTTGCGCAGCGAAGATATGGTGATTCTGCCCGTGACGGTTTGAGGGTAAATTTGCAGCATTAGGCAGCAGAGACGTAAGCGACGTTTGGCGCCAACGCTTCTTGGTTTAGGCGTCCACTATCTGGTGGCATACGCCTTCACTGTCTCCGGCAGGGCAGTTCGCATCAGATGCATCGCCATCTACTTTTTTGGCGATCTGAGCTCCGCGTCGTTCGCCCAAGAGTTTCGGCGTCTGAAAAGTTATTCATTGTGGCTAACGGTGTTTTTCCACAGCCTAGGAAATGGCTGCAAAATGCTGAAAGCCTGTACCCCAATCTGCCGAAGTAGATGGGATGGTTGCCGCCCTCCCCAAACGGCATCGCAATGTGCCAAAAAAGGTGGTGTTGAGGCCACGAAACGGAGAGAGCGGCAAATGAACGATAAAATGATCGGGGTCTGGCAAAGAATATCATCGTGCTTCATGAGCATCGGGAGAAATTGTCGCGCGGTCAGTTTTCCATCCATGAAGCGTCAGCCAGCAGCCGTTGTTGTTCTAAATGCTTGTGGCAGTGCCCACTACTGAGGTGCGGCAATTCTCTTCTGGGGCGGCAACCACAGTAGAAGCGCATATTTGCTTCATTGCTTCAAATGAAATCATGCGTGAAGGTAATAAAATCAGAAAGTAACAGACCCCTTCCAAAATCACCCCGTTAGCGACCGAGTCATCTCGTGGCTGAACCGGGCCAATTGTTATACCGAGGGGAATAAGTAATGCTGAAGACGGCAGGATCGTTCGTAATTATTTTTCTGATGGTTCAGCCAAGCAAAGCTGCGTCACTCTCGTTCGATGAATTTAGCCAACTCGCTCGCGAATGCGCTCCTTCAGTCGCTCCATCCACGCTTGGTGCGATTGCGAAAGTCGAAAGTCGGTTTGATCCGCTTGTGCTGCATGACAATACCACAGGCGAAACTCTGCATTGGAAGAATCCGGCGGATGCCACGCACAATCTACAACATCGCCTCGCAGCAGGGCATTCAGTCGATGTCGGCATAATGCAAGTGAACTCGAAGAATTTCGCGCACTTGGGCTTGGATCCCGGCAATGCAATCGAGCCTTGCGCGTCCCTCTCAGCGGCCGCGCATTTGCTTGTAGGACGCTATCATGGCGGCAACACGAAAGAAACAGAACAACTTGCCCTAAGGCAGGCGATCTCGGCTTACAATACCGGAAACCCGGCGCGCGGCTTCGCTAATGGTTATGTGCGGCAGGTCGAAGTGGCGGCTCAGCAACTTGTACCTCCGCTAACTCAGTCCGGGAAAAATCAGACCCATAGCGAGCAGAGCCAAGACGAACCGTGGGACGTCTGGGGCGCGCACGACCACTCCCACTCGGCAGGCGAAGCAGACGATTCGTCTGCTTCGCCTGAGGCTCGAAAGCCAAATAAGGGCGAATCCCCCGAAAAAGATCAAGTTTTCCGAAACGAATAATGGAGATGCACCATATGGCGCGCTTTGACAAACACCGCGAGCAATCGAACTTCCGTGGCCTGATGGAGAAGGCTTCGCGCGTCGCGGTTGCGCTCGCACCGAGCGTAAGTGGCGCGATCGGAGCGAGCTTGGTTCTCTACCGGCCAGCTGCAGCGCAGGCCGCCGGAGGCACTGACCCTGCCACCATGGTCAATAATATTTGCACGTTCATTCTTGGTCCGTTTGGTCAATCGCTCGCTGTTCTTGGCATCGTGGCCATCGGCGTGTCGTGGATGTTCGGCCGGGCTTCACTCGGTCTTGTAGCAGGTGTCGTTGGCGGAATCGTTATTATGTTTGGAGCCAGCTTTCTCGGCCAAACGCTTACCGGGGGTGGGGGATGACCGAGGATCTTGAAGAGGCCACACTCTATTTGGCGGCAACGAGGCCTGCATTGTTCTTTGGGGTACCGCTGACGCTGGCCGGACTTTTCATGATGTTGGCTGGGTTCCTCATCGTGATTGTGCAGAACCCCCTTTATGAAATTGTTCTCCTGCCGCTGTGGCTTGGAGCGCGGCTCGTCGTGGAGCGCGATTATAACGCGGCAAGCGTGGTCTTGCTGTTTCTCCGGACAGCGGGGCGGAGCGTTGATGGCCATACATGGGGCGGGGCAAGTGTCAGTCCCAACCCGACCAGAGTTGCGCCGCGAGGAAGAGGAATGACGTAATGTTCGGAGCAAGCGGACGGATCGAGAGATCCGGGGAAATCTATCTGCCTTACGTTGGGCACCTTAGGGACCATGTCGTTCTTCTGGAGGACGGTTCCATTTTGACCATGGCGCATATCAGTGGCCTTCCCTTCGAACTGGAGGAAGTAGAGGTCCGAAATGCGCGCTGCCGCGCCTTTAACACGCTCTTTCGCAATATCGCCGATGACAACGTCTCAGTGTATGCCCATCTTGTCCGCCACAACGATGTGCCAGCGCCGCCGGCACGCCATTTTCGCAGCGACTTTGCGTCAAACCTGAGCGAAACGTTCGAGCAGCGTGTTCTCTCTGGTAAGCTGTTTCAAAACGACCACTTCCTCACACTCATTGTCTCTCCTCGCACCGCGCTCGGCAAAGTGAGAAGCAGATTTAGCAGGCGCTACAGCAAGAACCGAAGCGATCTTACACATCAGATCCGGCATCTGGAGGATATTTGGAATGTTGTCGCTGACGCTCTTGAGGAATATGGGCTTCGTCGCCTTGGCATCCGAGAAAAAAATGAGGTGCTTTTCACAGAAATTGGTGAGGCCCTCCGGCTAATAATGACTTGCCGATTTTTACCAGTTCCGGTTGTTAGCGGCTCCCTCGGCGCCTCCGTGTATACGGACCGGGTCATCTGCGGCAAGCGCGCCTTGGAGATAAGAGCGCCAAAAGATTGTTACGTTGGATCTATCTTTTCATTCCGGGAATACCCGGCAAAGACGCGGCCTGGAATGCTTAACACACTCCTGTCATCAAGTTTTCCGCTTGTTTTGAGCCAGAGTTTCTCTTTCCTGACCCGTCCTCAGGCTCACGCCAAACTCAGCCTCAAATCTAACCAGATGACCAGCTCTGGTGACAAGGCAGTCACCCAGATCGGTGAGCTCGCTCAAGCGGAAGATTCATTGGCCAGTAGCGAATTCGTTATGGGTTCCCATCATCTCAGCCTTTGCGTCTATGCCGACGATCTCGATACCCTTGCCGACTACGGCGCGAGAGCCCGAACGAATCTGGCGGATGCGGGGGCTGTTATCGTCCAGGAAAGCATCGGAATGGAGGCTGCATACTGGTCTCAGCTACCAGGAAACCATAGATGGCGTACCCGTGCCGGAGCTATCACTTCACGCAACTTTGCCGGACTGGTTTGTTTCGAAAACTTCCCTGTCGGAATGAAATCGGGCCATTGGGGAAGGGCGGTTGCTCGTTTCCGCACCAACGGCGGTACTCCTTTCGACTATATCCCGCATGAAAACGACGTTGGAATGACCGCAATATTCGGGCCGATCGGTAGAGGAAAGACGACGCTTATGACTTTCATTTTGGCCATGCTCGAACAGAGCATCGCCAGTCGCAGCGGGATGATCGTCTTTTTCGACAAGGATCGCGGCGGTGAATTGCTTGTGCGCGCCACCGGAGGGACTTACCTCACGCTGCGAAGAGGCGCGCCAAGCGGCCTTGCACCTTTACGAGGCCTGGAGAACACGGCAGGGGCACGGGACTTTCTCCGCGAGTGGATCGTGGCGCTGATTGAAAGCGACGGTAGGGGCGGAATCTCGCCGGAGGAAAATCGCCGGTTGGAGCGTGGTATCCAACGGCAATTGTCGTTTGAACCTAACATGAGGTCCCTTGCGGGCTTAAGAGAATTCTTATTGCACGGGCCCTCTGAAGGTGCTGGAGCCAGGCTGCAGCGGTGGTGCCGGGGGAATGCTCTTGGCTGGGCGTTTGACGGCGAATCTGATGAGGTTAAGTTAGATCCCTCGATTACGGGCTTCGATATGACACATCTCCTCGAATATGAGGAGGTGTGTGCACCGGCCGCAGCATATCTTCTGCACAGAATAGGAGAAATGGTAGACGGTCGACGCTTCGTCATGAGTTGCGATGAGTTTCGTGCCTACCTGCTCAATCCGAAATTCGCGGCAGTCGTCGACAAGTTTTTGCTGACTGTCCGGAAGAACAATGGAATGTTAATTCTGGCCACACAGCAACCGGAGCACGTACTTGATTCCCCGGTAGGCGCTAGCCTCGTTGCACAATGTATGACCAAAATTTTCTACCCGTCGCCTACCGCAGATCGGTCCGCTTATATGGACGGTTTGAAGTGCACAGAACGCGAGTTTCAAGCTATTCGCGAGGATATGGCGATCGGTAGCCGCAAGTTTCTTCTTAAGCGCGAGAGCGGAAGTGTCATCTGCGAATTCGATCTTCGCGACATGCAAGAATACGTAGCCGTACTATCCGGGCGCGCCAACACAGTGCGTTTTGCCCAGCAGTTGCGCGAGATCTATGGAGAAGATCCCGCCGCCTGGCTGGATAAATTCATGACACGCTATCACGAAGCACAAGATTGATCTGGAGGTCGAAGTCATGAAAATCCCGAGGCTTGCGATAAACGCACTTTTCATCTGTCTGCTTCTGTCGGGGACTGCTAGGGCACAGTTTGTTGTCACCGACCCTGCGACGGAGGCCGAAACGCTGACGACGGCGATCAATACTGCGGCGAACCTCGAACAGTTGATCACGATGGTGACAATGTTGACATCGCCTTTTGGCGTTACCGGCATGTTATCCGCGCTGGACCAGAAGAACCAATATCCTTCCAGCGGCCAACTCAACAGGGAAATGTTTTCGCCCCAGACGCCTGCTTCGACCACGGCGCGTGCGATTACCTTGGATGCCGACCGAACAGTCATGGGCGACGACGCTGAAGGAAATCTCCTGCGCCAGCAGATTGCAGGAGCCGCAAATACTGCGGGTGTCGCAGCGGATAATTTGGATGCAATGGACAAGCGGCTTGCGGCAAATTCAGAGACAGTCGCCCAGCTCTCCCGCTCGCGCAATATTATGCAGGCCACCGTCACGAACGGACTGCTTCTCAAACAGATACATGACGCAATTATTCAAGACATTCAGGCGACCAGCCTGTTGACGATGGCCACCGCACAGGCGGGACTGCATGGGGCGGAGGAGGCGGCGGCTCAAAGAAAGGAACACCAGGCAACCGCGCTGATGTTTGGGGCTGCTTCCTTGCATTGATTTCCGATCTTCTGTCGAAGTCTGAGGCCCATCGTTTCCGAAATACACCAAGGCAAATCCAGGTAAGGGCAATGAAATTTAGCATTCCTGCGCCTTTTACGGCGATACATACGATCTTCGACCTTGCTTTTACTGCCGGGCTGGACATGTTGCTCGGAAACATTCAACGGGCAGTCAGCGCACCTCTCGTGGCCTGCGTGACGCTCTGGATCATTGTCCAGGGTATCCTCGTAATGCGTGGAGAGATGGACGCACGCGGCGGAATCACCCGGGTAATCATGGTGTCGGTCGTTGTTGCTCTTGTCGTTGAGCAAGCGGAATATCACGATTATGTTGCCGCGGTATTTGAGGAGACGATACCGAACTTCATTCAACAGTTGGGTATCAGTGGCCTTCCCTTGCAGTCGATTCCTGCTCAGCTCGACACGATGTTTTCACTCACTCAAGTAGCCTTTCAGAAGATTGCTTCTGAGATTGGACCGATGAACGATCAAGACATCCTTGCTTTTCAGGGAGCACAATGGATTTTCTATGGAACGCTTTGGACTGCGTTTGGAATCTACGACGCCGTTGGAATTCTGACCAAGGTGCTGCTGGCGATCGGTCCATTAATCCTTGTTGGTTATCTCTTCGATCGCACCAGAGACATGGCTGCGAAATGGATCGGCCAACTTCTCACTTATGGGATACTTCTGCTTCTATTAAACATAGTGGCAACGATCGTGGTCCTGACGGAAGCGACGGCGCTCGCGCTCATGCTCGGTGTTGTCACGTCTGCTGGCACAACAGCAGCCAAGATAATCGGACTCTATGAACTCGATATGTTCTTCCTGACCGGTGACGCCTTGATCGTCGCCCTTCCAGCTATCGCTGGGAATATCGGGGGTAGCTACTGGAGCGGTGCGGTGCAGACGGCCGGTAGCCTAAATCGCCATTTTGCCCAGACAACCCGCCGTTAGTTTCAGCTCCAAAAATGGAGGATTTCCTTGAAGTATTTTCTGTTGTTTGTGATTTTCGGCTTGGCTTCTTGTCAAACAAACGATCGGCTGGCGACTTGTAAGGGGCCGATTTTTCCGCTGAACGTCGGGCGATGGCAGCCCGCTCAGTCGGACCTTCAGCTTTCCAACGCAGGAGACGCTCATGAAAGGCTCTGAATACGCCCTATTAGTTGAGCGGGAAACGTTAGCTGACCACTATAAGCAAGTGGAGGCATTTCAGTCTGCACGTGCTAGGTCGGCTCGGCGAATTTCGCGAGCCTTGGCCGCGTTGGCAGTTATTGCAGTTGCAGGAAACGTGGCGCAGGCTTTCGCTATCGCCGTTATGGTGCCTTTGAATAAACTTGTGCCAGTATATTTGTGGGTACGACCCGATGGTACAGTTGACAGTGAAGTGTCCGTTTCGCGATTGCCGGCAACGCAGGAGCAGGCGGTGGTGAATGCGTCCCTGTGGGAATATGTCCGTCTACGCGAAAGCTACACGGCGGATACAGCCCAATATGCCTATGATCTCGTCTCAAGCTTTAGTGCTCCAACGGTGCGTCAAGATTATCAGCAATTCTTCAATTACCCCAACCCGAGCTCCCCTCAAACCATCATAGGCAAGCGCGGAAAGCTGGAGGCTGAACATATCGGATCAAATGAAGTTATGCCTGGCGTCCAGCAAATCCGCTACAAGCGCACTCTTATCATGGAAGGGCAGGCTCCGGTAGCTACGACCTGGACCGCCACGGTACACTACGAGAAGATCACTAACCTGCCTGCCCGATCGAGGCTTACAAATCCAGGCGGCTTAATGGTTACCTCCTATCAAACCTCGGAAGATACCGTTTCGAACACGACCCGGAGCCAGCAATGACAAAGAATCTTTTTCTGGGTCTGGTCTGTCTCCTCTTTGTCACCAGCGGCGCGCAGGCGGAAGACACGCCGGCGGCAGGCAAACTGGATCCACGAATGCGCTATCTCGCTTACAATCCCGATCAGGTTGTGCATCTTTCAACCGCTGTTGGAGCCACCTTGGTCGTAACATTCGGCAACAATGAAACAGTGACCGCCGTTGCCGTTTCCAACAGCAAAGATCTCGCGGCCCTCCCACGAGGCAATTATCTGTTTTTCAAGGCTAGCAAAGTCCTGCAGCCACAGCCTGTGATCGTTCTGACCGCAAGCGACGCAGGGATGCGGCGCTATGTTTTCAGCCTCGCGACCAGAACAATGTCTCGTCTCGATAAAGAGCAGCCTGATCTCTACTACAGCGTACAGTTTACTTATCCTGCCGACATCGCCGCTGCTCGCCGAAAAGAAGTGGAGCAAAGAGATCTTGCGGATCGGATGCGAGCGCAAGCACATTATCAGCGTCGAGCCGAGGACTTGTTGGATCATCCCGCAGCAAGTGGCGGCACAGGCTTGAAAAATTGGAGTTATGTCGCGCAGGGAGATCGTTCTCTGTTACCGCTCGAGGTTTTCGACGACGGGTTTTCCACGACATTTCGCTTTCCCGGAAACGTGCGTGTACCTTCAATCTACGTGATCAACCCAGATGGGAAGGAAGCTACTGCCAACTATTCAGTCAAGGGAGATTATGTTGAAGTCGCTTCCGTTTCCAGGCAATGGCGTTTGCGCGACGGTCAGACAGTACTATGCATCTGGAACAAGGTATATGACGCTGTCGGACGTAGGCCGGGCACTGGCACGGTCAGACCGGATGTGGAGCGCGTGTTGAAGGAGGCGAGGTGATGGAGGAGGTCAATGCCAAATCCAGAGAGGGTATAGACGCGCCCGGATCCCTCGTCAGCGATCCTCACGGCCGGCGCCTTTCTGGGTCGCAAAAGCTCCTTGTTGCGGGTTTAGTCCTGGTACTGTCGCTGAGCCTCATTTGGCTTGGTGCGCGCTCAAAGAAAAAGGCCGAGCCGCCTCAACCAAACACAATGGTCGATGCCAACACGAAGCCCTTTCGGCCGGCCCCGATCGATATTCCCGCCAAACCCACAACGATCTCGCCGACTGCAGAAGCAACGGTTTTGCCGCCTGATCAACATCTGCGGGAACGGAACGAATTGAGGCCCGAGGAAACACCGATCTTTGCCTACAACGGAGGTGCTCAGAATGGTGTCAAATCTGTCCCGCACGATGATACTCGGAAGGGCGGCGAAGGCAATATAAACGCGAACTCCCTAGCAGCGTCTGGGGATTCCGCTGAAAACGATCTTTCGGTCCGCATGAGACCGACAGTGTTACAGCCTAGTGTTGCTACACTTTTGCCGCACCCAGATTTCACTGTGACCCAAGGAACGATCATTCCCTGTATCCTGCAAACCGCCATCGACACAAACCTGGCGGGGTATGTAAAATGTGTACTGCCTCAAGACATACGCGGAGCAACTGGAAATGTTGTGCTTCTGGATCGCGGAACGACAGTCGTCGGCGAGATCCAGCGTGGCTTGCAGCAGGGAGACGCCCGCGTTTTCGTTCTCTGGAGCCGCGCCGAAACGCCGTCGCACGCCGTCGTCTCTCTTTCTTCCCCGGGCGCCGACGAACTTGGCCGTTCCGGACTGCCCGGTACGGTCGACGATCATTTCTGGAAACGCTTTAGCGGGGCCATGCTCCTGAGTGTCGTCCAGGGCGCGGTTCAGGCGGCAAGTAGCTACGCCGAGAATTCGGCCGGCGGGACCAGCTTCAACAGTTTCCAAAACAATGGTGAACAAGCGGCCGATACCGCCTTGAGGGCGACTATAAACATTCCCCCCACCTTGAAGAAAAATCAGGGCGATACGGTCTCCATTTTCGTCGCGCGGGACTTGGATTTCTCAAGCATCTACCAGCTTCGTATGACCGGTGGATCGGCGAAACGTCGGTCTCCGCACTAATGCTCAGACAGCCAAGGCTTGGAGATGATCCAATGGAAGTAAATCCGCAATTGCGCTTCCTTTTGAACCCGGTCTTGAAATGGCTCGATGACCCGAGGACTGAAGAAGTTGCTATAAATGGACCGGGAGAAGCTTTCGTACGACAAAGCGGCGTCTTCACGAAGTTCTCCCTACCATTCTCATATGATGACCTCGAAGACATCGCTATTCTCGCAGGGGCACTGCGAAAACAAGATGTCGGTCCCCGCAACCCTCTTTGCGCCACGGAACTCCCGGGTGGTGAAAGGATGCAAATCTGTTTGCCGCCAACGGTACCCTCTGGCACCGTGAGCTTGACAATTCGACGGCCAAGCAATCGGGTGTCGGAACTGGGAGAAGTCTCGGCTCGGTACGATGCTCGTCGGTGGAATCAGTGGCAAATCCGGAAGCAGCGACGAGATCAACGCGATGAAGCGATTCTGCGCGAATACGACAACGGCGATCTGGAATCATTTTTACGTGCATGTGTTATCGGAAAGCGGACGATGTTGCTTTGCGGTCCAACCGGGAGCGGCAAAACCACGATGAGCAAGACCTTGATCAGCGCTATTCCGCGGGAGGAAAGGCTGATAACCATTGAAGATACGCTTGAACTCGTCATTCCACATGAGAATCATGTCAGACTACTCTACTCCAAGAGTGGGGTCGGTCTAGGTGCCGTGACTGCGGAACAATTGCTCCAGGCAAGCCTTCGGATGCGGCCTGACAGAATATTACTCGGTGAGATGCGCGACGATGCCGCGTGGGCCTACCTGAGTGAAGTCGTCTCAGGCCATCCTGGATCGATTTCAACAATTCATGGGGCGAATCCTGTCCAAGGCTTCAAAAAGCTGTTTTCACTTGTGAAGAGCAGTGCCCAGGGGGCGAGCTTGGAAGACCGCACACTGATTGACATGTTGGCAACGGCAATAGACGTCATTGTTCCCTTCCGTGCACACGGCGATATTTACGAAGTGGGTGAGGTATGGGTCGCCGCCGACGCCCGCCGACGCGGCGAGACGATAGGGGATCTTTTAAACCAGCACTAGAAATCAACGACAGTTTGCTCGTAGCGGCTTATGCAGCTTGTAGCAAGCGGCAGCCACTCCTGTCATCAAAGTGAAATCTTCCGTTAGGATTTTTGTCGTGTACGGCTTGGCCGAAATTTTGCCGAACTACCCGCATAGTGAGAGAAGGCGCCGAGTAGAGAGGCCGATACATACATCCTCTGCTTGCACGAATCTATGGGTTCTGCAGGATTCTGAAAGGAGGCGAACTTGTGAAACATATTCTTGTAATCGATGACGATGCCGCGATGCGCCATCTTATCAAAGAATATTTAACCGTTCACGCATTACGGGTCACTGCGGTATCAGATAGCCAGCAATTCACCCGCGTACTTGCATCCGAGACAGTCGATGTCGTTGTCGTGGATCTCAATTTAGGGCGTGAAGACGGACTCGAGATCGTTCGCAGTCTGGCTACAAAATCTGATGTTCCAATTATAATCATCAGCGGTGATCGCCTTGACGAGGCGGATAAAGTTGTCGCGCTCGAGCTAGGAGCATCAGACTTTATAGCAAAACCTTTCGGAACGCGCGAGTTCCTAGCACGCATACGTGTGGCATTGCGCGAGCGACCGAATGTCATGCGAACCAAAGACCGGCGCACGTTTTGTTTCGCTGGCTGGACACTGAGTCTCAGACAACGCCGTCTAACATCTACACAAGGTGGCGATGTGAAACTTACCGCCGGGGAGTTCAATCTTCTCGTTGCTTTCCTCGAAAAGCCTCGCGACGTGCTATCCCGAGAGCAGCTCCTGATTGCGAGCCGAGTTCGCGAGGAGGAAGTATATGACAGAAGCATCGACGTTCTCATTTTGAGGCTTCGCCGAAAGCTTGAGGAGGATGCTGCGAACCCTCACTTGATCAAAACGGCCAGGGGCGCCGGCTATTTCTTCGATGCTGATGTCAATATTTCCTTTGGAGGCATGATGGCGGCCTGATGCAGTGATTCATGATTTTTCATTTTGATCCAACGTAAGCCGGCTGTTATGTAGCTGGGCACGGGGTGCCTCATTCCCGATCATCCGAAGACGTCACCGCCGTTGAGTGATCGGAATGGTCACATTAGCGGCCTTTAGTCATCTTCTCTCCGGCAAAGAACGATGCGAGCGCGGCCGTAGCCAGTTTGTGACCAAAAGCGCGGGCACTCTCTAACCGCAATGGATCAAAATGATTGCGCGCGACTTCTAGCAGCGGTACCGGGAACATGCGAGAGGTCTGAACAATGACAGGTTTTCCGACTACTTGTGAGATCGGATAGGTTTTCGGAGCCGTGCTAAATGATCCGTCCGCTAACATCGCTTCGAAATCGGCTAGCGCACGCCGCAGGATCATCTGCAGCGACTTGGAATCGCTGTACTGCAGAACCAAGGTATCATACATCTTTGATACCTCAGGAGCGGGCGGTCGCGCCGAGAGAAAGACCTGGATTTTCTCTGGCGGCGCAGCCGAACTCAATGCGTCTACCGTTAGCATTGATTGCCGATCGAAGCTGTCACGACGCTTGGCGGCGACAGAAGGAGGTGATCGATCTTCCCGTCCGCCTATTTCAGGATTAGGCGCCGGGTCTCGCGAGGAACGAGTTGAGATTGGGTGAACGATCTCTGGTCGCGCGGCAGCAAGCCGTTTTGCTTCAACGACAGATAAGGCAGGTTTGCGGATGCCCATCTTCAATTCCCCAAGGTTTCGCCAATCAATTCTGAAATTGTCATGAGCTCCTCCATCGCAACTTTGAGATTCCGCTCAAGAAGACGCATCGTTGGATTATTTGTCGTGTTCAGTAATGTGAGATGTAACATGCCGCGTTCCTTCATTGCGGCGAATGCGTCTCTCTCGTGCATTGGAGATTGCACGACGGGCAGGCTCGCCAACATGTCTGACATCGCGCGTTGCGATGTCGTCAATCGCCCAACCGGGACTCGTTGGCGCAACACGGCTGTCGGAATTACCAGGTTCTCGCTCAGCAGCAGCTCGACGACATAACGGTATGTTGACAGTGCCTCATCGATGTCGAGTGGGGTTAACATTGTGGGGATTACAAGCAGGTTTGAGCTGGCGATGATTGTGTTGTTGAGTTCGCTCGAACCGCCATGCGTATCGGCCAACGCATAGTCGAATTCGTGAAGCTCGGCGTCCTCATAAGCCGCTTCAAGCAGTGACATTTCTTGTGCAGCGTACACTTCGCACGACGTATCCCAGGTGTCGATACGCATGGCGTTTTCTTTCCATCGGGTTAACGGCCGGTTCTCGTCGGCATCGAAGAGAGCCACTCTTTTGCCGTCTCTGGCAAAAGCAGTACAAAGGCCCATGAGCGCCGTGGTTTTGCCAGCTCCTCCTTTAAATGAGCAAAATGTCAAAAGTTTCATGAGTTTATCCTACCGACGTTGTGAACGGGACTTCTTCTGTATTTTTGTTTGTATGTGTGGATGTGTATATAATAAGAAATATCATGACCATATTTCATTTTCATTGTAACGGCGTTGCAATTGCAACTATATATAACGGAATATGCCCAGTATATTATTGAATTTATTTTGTGAAAGGTTAGATTCCATTGCTCTCGACTTGAAGATTTCACTTCTATGGAGCAAGCCATGTCGCAAAGCGCGCAACCCACTTCGAGTGACATCGACCGGCGCGAAAGCCCCAAGGTTGAGGGTTTCAAGGTCGTGAGCACTCGATTGCGATCAGCCGAATATGAGAGCTTTTCCCGACAAGCCCGTCTGCTAGGGCTCTCCGACAGCATGGCCATAAGAGTTGCGGTTCGCCGTATTGGCGGCTTTCTCGAAATCGATGCAGAGACTCGTCAGAAGATGGAAGCCATACTTTATTCCATAGGAGCACTCTCAAGCAACGTTGCCGCGCTGCTATGCGCCTACGCTGAAAATCCCATACCGGATTTAGACGCTCTGCAAGCTGAACGGAACGCTTTCGGTAAGTCCTTTGCTGACCTCGACGCCTTGCTTCGTTCCATCTTGTCTGTATCACGCCGACGGATTGACGGTTGCGCCATGTTGAGGGAGGCCTCTCAGTACTAATTAACACTTGGCGGGGAAGCTGTTGGATGCCGGAGCGAGCTCAAGTTATCATCCGCATTGTGCCGGGAGGTGGGACCAAGAGCCTTCAACAGATTATCAATCAGTTGGAGTATCTATCCCGTAAAGGCAAATTGGAGCTACAGCGCTCGGCCCGGCATCTCGATGTTTTTGTGCCACCGGATGAGATCCGTGCGCTTGCCAAGAGTTGGGTTCAAGAGACTGGAACCTATGACGAAAGTCGGCCGGACGAAGAAAGGCAACAAGAGTTGACCACACACATCATTGTAAGCTTTCCTGCGGGTACAAGTCACGCAGCCGCGTATGCCGCGAGCCGGGAATGGGCAGCCGAGATGCTTGGGTCGGGCGCTGGTGGAGGGCTTTACAATTATCTGACAGCCTTTCACATTGATCGCGATCACCCACATCTGCATGTTGTCGTGAATCGTCGCGAACTTCTGGGACACGGCTGGCTGAAAATATCTCGGCGCCACCCCCAGCTGAACTATGACGCCATGCGCATTAAAATGGCCGACATCTCGCTTCGTCATGGCATCATGCTCGATGCAACCAGGCGAGCAGAACGTGGCATCACCGAGCGACCCATCACTTACGCGCAGTATCGGCGCCTCGAGCGGGAGCAGGCCAATCAAATTCGTTTCGAGGATTCTGATCTCGAACAATTGTCATCCGGAGGAAACCAGCAAGAACTGGATCGATCTTCCGGTTCTTCTCTCGGTGAGCCATCCCGAAACGTGACGGAAGGTTCAAAACGAAACGAACCTCTGCAGCCGGCCTCTGAAGTTCATTCCCAAGCACCAATCGGATCGAACGACCATGGTGTGCCGCCGGCTCGTGGACTGTTGGGAAACGCTTCCCGTTCTGAAGCCTTTAGCGATGTAGCCTTACCTGACACGCACACGACAAGCAGAGATGACGTTCGGCAACCGCCTCATCGAAAACGGCCTCACGATGATCAGGAAGAGCACAGTGGCGCAAAACTGGCCAGAGTAGGTGAGATTCGGGAGGGGACTTCAATCCCTAACGAACCGATTGTCCCGGAGAATCCTAGTACATCGCCTATCCAGCCCCCCTACCCAAATCCGTCGCATGAGCCGGGCCAAATCACCATCGCTACGGACGGAATACCTCCGGCAGCCGAACGCCCGCCTCAGGGAAAGCCAAGTTCTAAGCGTCCTCGTGAGAACGACACCGAGCTCAGCATCCACAAGCGTTCAAGCGGCGGGCGCAGCCAAGGCAATGAGGGAAATAGAAGGTAGAAAGGGATCGATCATGGCAGACGAGGAATCCCGTCAGGATTTCACCAGCGACGGAAGAGCCAGAAGGGTACCGATCCCGGTTACACCCATATCGACCGCTGTCCAACGCGGCCGAAGAGAACCCGCGGTAACAACCGGCTCCTTACGACGGTTAAATCTTGGTGGAGCCAGCGTCGATCCAAGTATGTCCTCCGGCAGTCGGCAGCATGCGGTCCCTGCGCCGAATATCACAGAGATAGTCCCGGCGGGGTCAGGTGAAGCTCCGGCAGTCCGATCAGCGATTTTTTCAACGCCAAAAGATTATTTTCGCACGGCCATGCAATACATCCTGAACCTTGAAAGGGAGTCTATTGCTGGAACGAACCATGAAGCGGCGGCGTCGTCACGTTTTAACACGGGGGGAACAAAGCGATTGCACGAGCAGGAGCAATCCGGAAACGACGATGAATCAATGGCGAAGCGGAAGACCGGCTCGGAAATGCAGGTGGGTACTATTGCCGCGTCCCTGGCTATGAAAGATGGTTCGAGCGCGACGCCTGCATCACAAGGGGTTCACCCCCCTGCAACGGGTCTCAATAATATAGAAAAGACTGGAGAGAGCGGTACGCAATCTCCGCATGAAATCATGACGTTGGACAAGGGTTCAACTCATGATGTGATCCTTCCTGGCGAGAGCCAGCAGCCTGAAAAAACATCCGACGGCGGGCCATATTGGATGGTAGACAGTGGGGATAGCGAGACCAATAGCCTGCCATCGACGCAACAGGGCATTTCTAGCCCAGAGCTGGACGGCCTCGATTCGCTTGCCGACAGCAGTTCGCCCATCCACACTCAGGTTATTTCTGCTGACATAGCTGTTGCGGATTTAAGCAATGAGGCAGGGTTCCCTGGCATCGAAAGTACTCAAGTCGTCGCGAGCACTGACTACTCATTCAGCGCGACCGAAATCGGCGGACAAACTGCTTCGAGATTGATCCATGAAAATTCAGCTCGATCGCTTGGCTCACCTGACAAACGCTTCGATGTCTTTCCCGAATTGACCGACGAAGACTTGGCGCGGATCGATGAACTCTCCGAAGCCCGTTGGCCTTCGAGGCGGGATGTTGCGCAAACTATCCATCCGGTCAGCTTGGACGATGCGTTCTCACGCGATGATCTCGCTGCAGGCCACGAGGGCCTGCTTGCGAACCCTTCGGTCCACCATGAGGCTTCTAGTAAGGAACCGGGCTTGTCAGAAACGACGTCCGACCATTTCCCCGAATTGACCGACGAGGACCTGGCGCGGATCGATGCACTCTCCGAAGCCCGTTCGCCTTCGAGGCGGGATGTTGCGCGCACTATTCACGCGGTCAGCTTGGGCGATGCCTTCTCACGTGAGGATCTCGCTGCAGGCCACGAGGGCCTGCTTGCGAACCCTTCGGTCCACCATGAGGCTTCTCGTAAGGAATCGGGCTCGTCAGAAGCGAAGTCCGACGATTTCCCACAATTGAGTGACGGGGACCTGGCGCGAATCGACGCACTTTCCGAAGCCTTTCCAACTTGGAGGCGGCAGGTTGCCAACACCACTCAGTCGTTGAGCCTGAACGGCGCTTCCTCATCCGCGAGGGCTATCGAGGGCCCTAGCGGCCGGCTTGCGAATCCCGCTGTCCATCGGGAGGCTTTTCGGCAGCAATCGAGCCCCTCAAAAACGAATTTCAATGGCGTGCCGGAGTTGATAGCTGAGAATCCGGCACGGATTGATGCGCGTTCCGAGACCTATGATCCTAGATTTCCGAACGACGCCGAAAATCCTGTCACCGGATTCAGACTACCCTCTCGTATGGCCTACCAGGTGGCGGATCCTGGAACTTCAAACGTAAAAACCGCCGGCGACCGAAACGAACTTCGCGACGAACATGCGGACCGGTTAGCGGATCAGTCCACGGGCCGAAGCGGACATGGCCGTGACGCGCATCGTCGTACGAGGGCATTTGAATCGCGGGGGCGGGAAAGTTATGGGCTTTAGATCCAACTGCCCGTAAACAAATTGGCGTTCCCGATAGGTGAACGAAGCGTGGTCACGTGATGAATTCAAGCAGGTACACGCCATTACGCCTCGCTGTGAGCGTAGCATGTTCACTGGCCGTTGGGTTTTGTGCGGCAAGCCTCTATGCGACATTTCGCCATGGCTTTGCTAGCGAAACGCTCATGACTTTCAGCGCTTTTGCGTTCCTGTATGAAACACCGTTTTATCTGGGATATGCAAGCCCTCCGTTCTACCGCGGACTCGCCATCATCATGGCCACCGCAACGCTGGTGTTGCTGAGTCAACTGTTGTTATCGATGCGAGATCGCGATCATCACGGAACTGCTCGATGGGCCGGCTCTGGAGAGATGCGGCACGCGGGCTACCTCCAACGCTACAGTCAAGTCACAGGTCCCATCTTCGGCAAGACCTGTGGACCTCGCTGGTTTGGCAGCTATTTAAGTAATGGAGAACAACCCCACAGTCTTGTTGTCGCGCCGACTCGCGCTGGTAAAGGCGTTGGCGTCGTTATCCCGACGTTGCTTACCTTCAAAGGATCTGTAATTGCTCTGGACGTGAAAGGCGAACTGTTTGAACTTACATCGAGGGCGCGCAAGTCCAGCGGTGATGCGGTTTTCAAGTTTTCTCCCCTCGACCCAGAACGGCGAACGCACTGTTACAATCCCGTACTGGACATAGCCGCATTGCCGCCCGAGCGGCGCTTTACGGAAACGCGCAGGCTGGCCGCAAATCTCATCACAGCCAAAGGCAAAGGGGCGGAAGGCTTCATCGATGGGGCACGGGATCTCTTCGTGGCTGGCGTATTAAGTTGCATCGAGCGCGGTAGCCCGACGATTGGTGCCGTCTACGACCTGTTTGCCCAGCCGGGCGAAAAATACAGACTATTTGCGCAACTCGCGGAAGAAACACAAAACAAAGAGGCTCAGCGAATCTTCGACAATATGGCGGGAAATGACACCAAAATACTGACGTCTTACACGTCGGTGCTTGGCGACGGAGGCCTCAATCTCTGGGCCGATCCGCTTGTCAAGGCTGCTACAAGCCGTTCGGATTTCTCTGTCTACGATCTGAGACTTAAGAGGACTTGCATCTATCTTTGTGTCAGTCCTAACGATCTTGAAGTCATTGCGCCTTTGATGCGACTTTTCTTCCAGCAGGTTGTATCAATCCTGCAGCGATCACTACCAACTACGGATGAACGACACGAAGTTCTGTTTCTCCTTGATGAATTCAAGCACTTGGGCAAGCTTGAAGCTGTCGAAACTGCAATAACTACGATGGCCGGCTACAAAGGCCGCTTCATGTTTATTATTCAGAGCCTGTCGGCTTTGACAGGAACTTATGACGAAGCTGGAAAGCAAAATTTTCTCAGCAATACTGGCGTGCAGGTCTTTATGGCCACTGCTGATGACGAGACGCCAACCTACATTTCTAAAGCAATCGGTGACTACACATTCCAAGCTCGCTCTACGTCTTACAGCCAGGCGCGCATGTTTGATCATAATATCCAGATATCCGACCAAGGAGCCCCGCTTCTGCGAGCTGAGCAAGTCCGCTTACTCGACGACAACTATCAAATTGTCCTGATCAAGGGCCAACCTCCTCTCAAACTACGAAAGATCCGATATTATTCTGATCTCATATTGAAGCGCATTTTTGAAAGCCAACGGGGGTCCCTTCCGGAGCCTGCATCTTTGACACTGCCGGAAGACGCGAACCATGCCAACGATGGTCCAGCTCAAAGAGGAGCGGACACAACGTTGCAGGCACCTGCGCAGATAGAACAGGTTTACCAAGGGGAGGTCGAGAGCTTCCGAAGCGGAAGCATGGCTGATGGGGAGGACAAGGTTGCAATTGCAATGAAAGCTCGTCCAGTTCTGAACGACCTTGGCAGCGCGGTAGAGTGCGAGGGTGCGGACATGGCAAACTCCGAGCAGCTTTCTGAAATCGCTCCAGCTCTTGTCGCGCAGCGTAAACTCCTTGAACAGATCATTTCGCTACAGCAACGTGGAAGAACAACTTTCGGCTGAAGCTCGTCGTGACACCTTTTGGATACAGCGTCAGACGTCCTATTCCGCAAATTCATTGCAACCTCAGAAAGCTACCGATTGATGAGATATCGCCATGAAACCGTCAGGAAACTCGAAAATTGGATTCGCCGGGCTTGCCAGATCTTCATCGCACGGTCACGGTGGGTCTACGCCTGTCCTTCGTCCCAACAAACCTAAGAGCCCTTTTGCGGCTTCCCCGTCTAACCGCCAAACCGAGCCACGTGGGGAATTATCTCCGCCATTCCTTTATGATGGAATGAGACTGGGGGCTGCCGAGCAGTCCGCTTGCGAAACATGGGATGGAGGGGACAGGCCCACCTGGAAAGACCTAATACTGAGTGCTCGCGTTAACAGGATTAACGGTTCCGCTTGGAGTTTTAACGCCGGAGAAACCACCTCTTCGGCTTTTGTCTATGAGGGTGTTCCTCTGGGGGAAGAGGAACGGCGTACATACGAGCAATGGGCGGAACCAGCGCAGCCGAGTTGGGAAGAACTCGTTATCAGCGCTCGTATTGAAGAACTAAATACACTCGCTTCAATTCCGAATGCGTGTGGTCGGTGCCAAACAGACCAAGCATTGCGCGCCGATGCATCCAAGCGCAAGCGGGAAGACCTGATCAATCAAAAAAAGACCTTTCTTGAACCATTTGAATATGATGGGATGAGGCTCGGCTCACCTGAACGCGCAGCATGTAAGAACTGGAGCAAACCGCACCCACCAACCTCAAACGAACTTATCATTGAGGGGCGTCTTCGCGCCATCAGCAACTCTACCTGGCACAACGAATTAGATGACAGTTCGATTTTCGAATACGAGGGCATGCCGCTTGGACAGGGCGAACGGCTTGCATATGAAAAATGGCTCGAACCCGCCCAGCCAGGCTGGGAAGACCTCGTTGTAGACGCCCGCATTGCAGAGCTTGCAGAACTATATCCGTCTGCTTCGACGGAATGCGAACATGGGCGTTTTGAAGAAGGCGAGGACGTTCCGCTTAAGGAGCG
This sequence comes from Rhizobium sp. AB2/73, assembly GCF_020871915.1. Lineage (NCBI taxonomy): Bacteria > Pseudomonadati > Pseudomonadota > Alphaproteobacteria > Hyphomicrobiales > Rhizobiaceae > Rhizobium > Rhizobium sp. AB2/73. Next base: position 43,732 of record NZ_CP067074.1, read on the forward strand.
CGTGCGCACATTTCCAGTTCCAATCATCGCCGAGCAGGAGGTCGGCGTATCCTTTCTATACGATGGAGTGGCGCTCGGGGCAGCCGAGCGCGCTGCGTATGATCGCTGGAGCAAGCCGGACCGACCAAATTGGGACGATCTTATCTTAGACGCACACCAAACTGCTGTTGAACACGATGGCTTTTTGCGCCCAGCGATTGGAGAGGCAACTTCATCAGTCTTCTTATATGAGGGAATGTCGCTTGGAAATGCGGAACGTGAGGCGTACGGGAGGTGGCGGCAGCCAGCCCAGCCGCGGTGGCAAAACCTTGTGGTGAATGCGCGTCTGGCAGAGCTCGACCCGTCGGCCTGGATTCTCGATGAACATGATCCGTTTGAAGATAGCGAAGCGGCGGCTTTCCCAGCGCAAGCAACCAGAGCCAATACGTCCCAACCCGCTTTGGATAATCAGCCCGTATCACACCGGCCCGGCTTTGCAACTGGGGCAACACGAGGGAAGACTCACGATGCAAACCCCTCGACCGGACAGCCGGGAACACGGCGTACACTATGTTTCGAATCCTCTGGGCGGGATGTGGGTGAACCGCAGAGCGTCGAGGACAGAAATTGCTTTTACGGTGTCGGCAAAGTCCGGCGGCTAGGTGCTAAAAGTTATCAACGCGACGAGGCGACCACCTATAGCGCTAGTTCAAGCACGAAGAGACTGTCGCCTGATATAGGCAGGTGTATCGCATCGTCCTCTCCGCCAAAAAAAGCTGTGGTTTCGAAAGTTGATAATATTGGCACTTACGGAAGCCGGAAAAATGAACGCGTGCGGCTGGCCACCGAGACCGGAAAATACGAGTCTGAGCACATTTTCGGATTCAAAGTTGTCCACGATATCTTGCGCTCAACCAAAGAGGGTAGGCGTCTGGAAAGACCAATGCCCGCATACCTCGAATGCAAGAGCCTCCATCGACAACATGTGGGTACCGGGAAGGGAAGAACCAGGCTGGTCGGGCGGGGCTGGTCAGATGACGCAAGCTACCGCTCGGACCAAAGGGCAACCCTGTCGGACCCCGTGGCGTCCGAGGAAGGTGTAGCGGCTTCAAACGGCTACCAATTGAACCAGCTAGGCTACGCTCACCAACTCGCGAATGGCGGTCTGCAAAGCGAAACGCCCGCTGAGGTCATCATACCGCTACAGATCGCGACAACCAGCTACAATTATACGGTAAGTCGTGATCCTGTACTCTTGCCGCCTACTAAAGAGCAATCGTCTCAATTGCTGCATCTTGGACCCCGGGGGCAAACAGAAGCTTTGCTAGCCCGCGAAACCGCATTGACCGGAAAATGGCCCACCCGCGAGCGTGAGCAGCAAGTCTACCGGGAGTTTTTGGCCCTACATGCTATCAAGAAGGATCTGGAGGCCAAGCCGATTAGTTCGAGGAAGAAAAAAGCTGCGCTTGTTTCTGCTTTGAACCGTACTGCCGGTTTGATAGGCGCGTCGCTTATGAAAGCTGGGCCGTTAATCGCAGAGGTCGAAAATAGAGCTGACAAGATCGATCAACCACGGACTTATGATCCGCGCGATCATCGCCGAGACGAGAGCTTCGGCCGATGACTAAGCTCATGATAATCAGGTTGTAAGGACACCTTGAAGGCACACGCGATGAAGGAGAGATACTTCGGCTGCTCAACTCGCCTACAGCCTAACGACAAGCAGGCTGGGTTAAGGTCTTCAGGGTTACAGTTGAAACGTCAAACATCTTTAGCGCCCTGGGATCTAATGGTACTTTAATCACAAAGCGCGCTGATGATGATCGATAAAAACCTTGAAGGCAATGACGCGAGACATGCAGCCGAAAGGTTTACTGGAAATACAAAGTTGGCGCTTATCCGAGATCTCCCATTCGAGTATCGGCCACCACAGAAGTGGAACGCAGGCCAGCGCCGCCGAAAGCAGGTTGTAACCGTCTTTCCCGCCCGAGTGAGAACATCGCAAAAGCATCAATGGGACCGTGGTTTTCATCAGCGCTCTCATCGTCACGATAAAGTCAATTCTGATCAAACGGAGCAACAGCATGGCGATTAAAAAGCTTCTCACCCTCATCAGCCGCAACTCACCAAACGCAGAAAATGAAGTCGCTCAGGAACAACCCTATAGCGATCCGGTGAGTACGTTCTCTCCTATGGATCTAAAACTGATTGAGCTTGAGGACTTTCTCCTCAACTCCCCGGTTCCTAAGGAACGAACAGTTGATTGACAAGGAATCCAATCATGGACCCGAATGCAATAACGCCCTCAGGGAATGATGTATATGAGCCTCTTCGCCCACACGCGGCGGAGAATGAGGGAGATCTGAAAGCCAAAAGGCAGAAATTGCCTGAGCATCTCTCAGATTTAATGGATGAGGGAGAAAAAACCTTCAATCTGAGCCAGGAGAGCGTTGATGCGCCGTCCTCCGCTTCCAGTTCCATCACCGACGATCAGCAGGTAGAGTATATCGCGGCTCTACTGAAGGAAATTCCTCTGCTGCCCGGAGCAGCCCGACGGCCTGATGAGTATATTCTGGTGGTCGGGACGGGGTCGGGGAGAGTGACCGGGACGGTCAAGGGCAAGCTCGGCCGTTTGCCAACCAGGGACGAGTTCAATAATGCCTGCCGTCTCTATCGAGATGGCGCTGGTAATTATTTCCCGCCGCCGCAAGCATATAACAGAATTTTAGTCCCGGACGAGATAGAAGACAAAGCTGCGTTCAGGAAAGATGTTTGGTACAAAGCTCATCGTGAGATGAACATATCCGGAACAAGAATGTATTTCGATTTGGATCCGAAATATCCACTCGATAAATACGGAAAACTTAGACCTGAAGACCAATACACTGAAACAGCATACGGACGGCGAAAAGTTCAAAGACACTACCTCCATTCCTTTCAGGCGGGTATGTTGCTTCCTGACATAATGATCAAGACGCCAGACAATGATGTTTATTTCGTTAGCAGGTCTGAAAACGACCGTTATACCAACAAGACGTTTCAGGAATTTGAGGCGATAATCAAGAGGACGTACGGCAGCGAGAGCGAAATCAAACTCAAATCAGAATCAGGAATTATGCATGACTCGAAGTATCTCGATGCTTGGCAACAAGGAAGTGCGGATATCCGTTTCGCGTCGTATGCCGGTGAAGTCCGGACTCATAACCCTGATTTGCCCCACGCCATTGTGAATCTGAAAAGCGATGTTCGTCCTCAGGATGTTTTTCTCTCGGTAGAGGCGGTTTTCCAGTCGCCCGGCAATCCGTGGGCGGAGGCGTTAAAGAGAGGCGAACTCTGGGACCGAATTCTCATCCGTGATCGCACCGGGAACACGTATAAGACACCTCAGAGACTGATGTATTCCGATCGCGACCATTTTAAAAAGATCCTGGACCGGGTCGGATTGCCTCATGGAATAGGTGAATTTACCGAGGCAACTGCTACGAAATATGAGAGGTTCCAGACGCAAGCGGCGGTTCTTGTAGCTGATGGGGCTATAATAAAAGACATTAGGAGTCTTTCTGCGGAAGAGAGGACGCAAGCGGTCACCGCACATGTCCTTCTCGCAGACCGAAACTCGCAAAATCAGCGAAAAGGCACTTATACCAGTCTGCTGGAGTACGCGCGTACTAAAGAACAACTACCACATGATGTGGCGGATTTGTTGGGGCATCCGATTGATTATTTTTCCCACGACCGCGTTCAACCGGCGCCGGAGAGGCCACCGATTGTCTATTCCGGGGATCCACGCACTTTTGTACGGGTAAGGGATCAAACCGTCAACAACCTCTAATTTTGCAATGGCTTCTCAATCTTGGTTGCCTGTGCAGTAGATAGATGAACGAAGGAGCTTAGCCATGGTCAGCATCCTGAAAAGTAAATCTCTTGCAGTATCACTAGAGGAAAAGCTTCGTGCAGATCAGCTTGCGCTCGAACAGTCGAAAAGGTCAGCACTAGCTGAGCAGAGGGCCGCCGCTATCAAAATGCGTTCGGAGGACACGCTGAGAAAGCAACCTGTTTTCGCGGACCCACAGCTTCTTGCAAACATCGATAAGGGCTATCGGGGCGAAATTCGCTATAAGCTGCTTGGCAACGAACGTATTCGTATCGACCAGGACCAACAGTTGAGGCATGAGCGTGGGCTTCTGAGGAAGACTACAAATGTCTTGAAGCGGAAGGCCTCTTCCGGCGAGTTGTATTTGGGCACCCACATGCGAAAGACCTGGGCAAGCGTTACGACGCACAAGTTCGGGGAGGATGGAAGCCTTCGCGCGAGGCATGTGAAATACAAAGATGGCCGTTATGAAGAGAGATGGGAGCGAGATGAGCAGGGAGCGCTGATCCGCACAAAGTACATGAATAAGGGAAGTATCGGTGTCGGGCTGGGCAGAACCATCGTGGAGGAAATGAGCGCGCCTTATCGGAGTGGGGCGGATCAAAAACTTTTTCGCAGGATTTGGCGCCAAAGTGGCTCAAAGAAAGAAATATTCGAGCGTGACGATAAAGGTAACCTGGAACTCCTCAGTCGGAAGCGTCGATGGTTTTCCAAGGAGGTTCTAAAAACTGAAGATCGTCGCAGCGCACTAACAGTTATTCGTCGATTTGGTGGTGCGATCAGCAAAACGTACAGGTCCCTTTTAGACACAGAAGGGAATCAGATCGGTAGAGAGGTGGTCAGCCACCGACGGCTATTCAATAAGATTTCAGCAAACTATGATGACCAGACCGGTCAGTTAAAAAGCTACAAGCATACGCTTGGAAAGTTGTTCAAGCGAGAGGCGCTCTATTTAAACGAGCATGTGAAAAGCGTATCCACCAAAATTCTCGGCGTTACAGTGGCGCGGCACTTGACGGTTATTGCCGAAGATGAACGTGCCGATCGAAAGCTTCGAGATATGGAAGTTGCAAGCCATCAGCAGGCTTGGCCACGGCCTCTAGGCAACCAGCCGGTGTTGAGAGAGAATAACACCGGCGGGGATAGCGTAAAACCAGCGGCCGCGGTGGGTCAGGATCAGAAATCGATCAATGATACACCCACTTTGGCGAGCACGCCGTCTGCAAGCCCGGATTTTAGGGAGAGGGCATCACGCCTCCTAGCTGGATTAAGATCATCCGGCATTCAATCTGAAAATAGTGGGGCCAAGCCGGCCCAAAATAGTGGGGTCACAGAGCCAAAACCTATGCCTCTTCCCTTGAAGGACACGTTGGGACGTCTTGGAGGCAATTCCACCGATAATCGCTTGAATTCCTTACAGCCAGCCTCTGCAGTTCCATCTGGCTCATCTAAAAATGATCAAGCTGCAACATCCGTTTCTTCCAGTCAGCAACCGAAAAATCCACAGCAAAATGAGATATCGAACCTCCTCCAAGCAATGCCAGTGCCGGGGTTTGATAAGCGCCCCAATGCAATTGCAACAGGCGGTCAATTTAATAGTTTGCGTCCTCTAGGTAGCGATCCGCAGTCGCTGTTTGGTGAGCCAAGCTCTCAGCACAATCAAAAGGTCAGCCCAGTGTCCCCGTCTCATAATGCTAAACCGCTGAACACAGAAGAACAAGCAAAGGTAAACGAATTGCTCTCCTTCCCCTTGCCTGATGCGGGTAACGCGACGTCCCCACTTGGGGGTTATGATACCCGGAGCCGAGACCGTTCTGCCTCATCGGCGGTAACGCTTTAGACCACATCACCCATTGGGTCATAGTAAGGCGAAGGGGCGGTCGGTGGGTGCGCTCAAGCACACCTTACCGGCTTCAGGGCATCTTTCATCGGGCCTCACCGCTTCTAAAATCTGCATTGCAACGGCGCGGTCGACCCTGACTGACCTGCCACGGGTAATTTCCTCCAGAATTGGTTAGAGTCCGGCCCATTGTGAACCGCCCCAGGTTTCTGGACCATCTGAGGCTAGAGTTTTCCGGCTTCATTCAGGGAGGCGGGCTGGTTGAGCCTCCTGATTTCATCAGCGAGATCGGTACCTTATTGCCGATCGCACCATGCGGCCGAAACTCATTATAGTCTATACGCCAATCCTCCATCTTTTCGCGGGCATCCGCAAGGGTCAGGAACCAGTGCTGATTCAGACATTCGGCGCGGAAGCGGCCATTGAACGCTTCAATGAACGCATTGTCGGTCGGCTTGCCCGGGCGTGAGAAGTCCAAGGTGACGCCTTTGGCGTAGGCCCAAAGGTCAAGATCGCGAGACACGAACTCAGTCCCCTGATCGACACGGATCGTCTTCGGGTAGCCAACTTTCCGGCATACCCGTTCCAAGGTTTGCACGACATCTTCACCTCGATAGCTGTGACGTGGATCAAGCACCGGCACATAGCGCGAGAAGGTGTCGACCACCGTGAGCACCCGCAGTTTCTTGCCGGTCGCGAGTTGGTCGTGAACGAAGTCCATCGCCCAGACATCGTTCGGTCCAACGGCCATTTGCCGATCTTCCCGCAGCTTGGCTTTGACCCGTCGCTTCGGCGTCTTGTTACGCAGTTGCAGGCCCAAGTCTCTGTAAATGCGATAGGTTCGCTTGATGTTGGTCCCCCAACCCTCGCGCTCCAACAATACATGCACGCGACGATAGCCGTAGCGAACACGTATCTCGCAGATCTCACGAATACGACGTTCCAGACCGGCCTGATCGGCACGGCGAGAGGTGTAATGGTAGGTCGACCGATCGAAGTTCAGTGCCCCACAGGCACGCCGGATCGAGATCATCCAATCCCGGCACATGCCTTTCACCATCTCGCGTTTCCGAGCAGGCCTTAGAGCTTTCGCCGAATGACATCCTGCAACATCTCACGGTCCAGCGTCAGGTCCGCGACGATCTTCTTCAACCGCGCATTCTCGTCCTCGAGCTGCTTCAGCTTCTTCATCTCCGGCGGCAGCATGCCCGCGTATTTTTTCTTCCAGTTGAAATAGGTCGCCTGGCTGATCCCCGCCTTCCGGCAGATCTCCGCAACCGACACTCCTTCATCACCCTGCTTCAGAATGAACGCCTTCTGTGCGTCCGAAAACTGTGATGCTTTCATCGTCTTCCGTTCCTTTCCCAGCCAGGAAAATGCACCGGAAAACTCTAACCAAAAACGGTCCAGTTTGAAGGGTTCAGATCAATTGAGGACGGACGCATGAAGAAGCAGAGATTTACGGAAGAGCAGATTATCGGGGTTCTGCGTGAGCAGGAGGAGGCTGGCGCGAAAGCGGCTGACCTGTGCCGCAAGCACGGGATTTCCGAGGCGACATTTTACAACTGGAAAGCCAAATACGAGGGCATGGAGGTCTCCGAGGCGAAACGGCTGAAGACGCTTGAAGACGAGAAAACGAGAACACGAAGCTGAAACGGCTCCTGGCAGATACGATGCTCGACAATGCGGCTTTGAAAGACATTTTGGGAAAGAATGTATGGCCCGCCTCGTCCGTGCAAGGGTACGCGACATCGTAAATGACGATTCCAGTTGCATAAATGTATCCGGCCTCTCGCGAGTGGGCTGCGGTTGCAGCCAGGCCATGATGAGATCCGCACACGCCGTTTCCAATAAATGGTTCGGGCACGAGGCCCGCTTTTTTGCACAGGACTTACAGCATGTTGATCCACTGTTTCGTCATCACTATTCCCGAGCCTTGCAATCGAGCCCGGAGCGTCAGGTGAAGGCAGGGTCCCTGCGTTCGTAGAGCGCTCCAGGCTTGGTCAGGACGACCCAGACAATCCGGGCCATTTTAGCGGCAAGTGCGACAACAGCTTTGTTGGGGTGCATCCGAGCCTGAAGGCCATCCAGCCAGTTCCCCAATCGATCTCGTGTTCGGTCGAGGTGCCGAAAGCAGGATCGTGCTCCATGAACAAGGAGCTTGCGCACATAGCGGTTTCCCCGCTTACTGATGCCGAGAAGCTTCTGCTTTCCTCCGGTCGAGTATTCCCGTGGCACAAGGCCAAGCCACGCTGCCAGATCGCGAGCTTTCTGGAATTGTCGGCCGTTGCCAACTGCGGCAAGAAGTGCGGTGGCTCCCAACGCTCCGATCCCAGGGATCGTCATGAGCCGTCGTGCGACATCCTCGCGACTGGCGATTGCCTCGATCTCGCGTGTGACGTCACCAATGCGCTGTTCCAATTGGCGCAGATCGGCAAACAGGTCTGCGAGCAGCTTACGCATTGCCGACGAGAGATCGTTGGATTGATCTTCGACAGCGTGCGGCAGGTCGACCTTGAATAGGCCTGCGCCTTGGCGCAGGGCGATCCCGTATTCGAGGCAGAAAGCCCGCATCTGATTGATCAGACGCGTTCGCGTTCCGATCATCTGATCCCGGATCCTGTGCAAAGCCTGAAGATCGGCTTGTTCCTCGCTCTTGAGTGCAGCAAATCGCATTGTTGGTCGCGTGGCAGCCTCAGCGATTGCTTCCGCATCAATGATGTCGCTCTTGTTCGACTTTACGTAAGGCTTCACGAACTGCGCGGGGATCAAGCGCACCTTATGTCCAAGCGCCTGTATCTTTCGGGCAATCCACTGAGATCCGGCGCACGATTCCATCCCCACGATCGCCGGTGCTGCGCGCTCGAAGAACTGTAGCAGCGTGTCGCGTCGGAAACGAACCTTCTGCACTGGCACGCCATCGCTCCCGAGGCCGACAACGTGAAAGATGTTCTTGCCAATATCAATTCCGTAGACAGCCGCTGGGCGCGGCATATTGCGCTGTGGCATGGCAACCTCCTTCGGTTTGGCCACCTCATGATGCGGCAGGATGACGAGGCGGACCATCCCATTAATGGTAGGGCCTGCCGCTAAGCGTGATGCCGTCGCGCACCTGAAGGCCGTCATGGCTCTTTCGGAACGGCGGGCCTGCCAGATCATATCCGCCGACCGCAAGATGGTCCGCTACCGATCCTGCCGACCGCTGGAGGTCGCACTGCGGACGAAGCTGCGCGATCTCGCCAACGAGCGGCGACGTTTCGGCTACCGACGGCTGTTCAATTTGCTTCGGCGTGATGGAGAGCCATCAGGCGTCAATCGCATCTATCGGCTGTATCGCGAGGAGGGTCTTTCCGTTCGCAAACGGAAGGCTCGGCGACGTGCCGTGGGCACACGTGCGCCGATCCTGGTGGAGGCGAAGGCCAATGCGCGATGGTCGCTGGATTTCGTCCACGATCAGTTCGCCTGCGGCAGGCGCTTCCGCGTGCTTAATATTGTCGACGACGTCACGCGCGAATGCCTGGCGGCCATCCCGGACACGTCAATCTCCGGCCGTCGTGTTGCTCGCGAACTGACGACACTGATCGAACGGCGCGGCAATAGCGCGGAATATTATGATTGTTTCCGGTGTACCGAACGGTCAGCTTCCGGCCGCACCTTTTGCAGGGGAAAAGGCCGGCAAGCAGAGCGTCGCCATGCTTCGGTGCTCCATGATGGCGACTGGCCGGTACATTATTGCTGACCATATTGCGGATCTCCTCCGCCCGTTCCCAACTGACGTAGCCTTCGAGCGCATCCGGGATCAGGGCAAGCCATTCATCACGCGCCTTGCGGCGAATTCCAGATCGGCCATCGTATCCCGGCACGGAGCGACTCTTACCATAGGCGTATGCTCCGCCGTAGATCGGGTTCGCAATCATCCGGTGGATGGTGGCATAATTTGGCCTGCGCCAGATGACGTCACCATTGGCGTACCTGACCGGCAGGTCCAGCCCCTGTTCGAGGAACGATAGCAGAGCCTGCCGCGCACTGCCGAGTGCGGCAACCTTGTTGAAGACGAGTGCAATGACTTCCTGGATGCGCCGGTCGGGATCCTTCTCGATCCTGTCACCGGCCTTTACAAAACCGACGGGAACAGCGACGACGAGTTCACCGCGGCGAGCCTTCTCATAGCGGGCGGAAAGGGAACGCTGACGCAAGAGATCGAGCTCATACTCGTTGAGACTGCCCTTCAAACCCAAGAGCAGGCGGTCGTTGCCCTGGCGGGGCGCATAAACCGCTTCCTGATCGACCAGAACGGTATCGACAACACGGCACATCTCGATGAGTTGCTGCCAGTCCCGGCTGTTGCGGGCGAAGCGCGATACCTCACGCGCGGCCACGGCGCCCACCTTGCCAAGGCAGACTTCCGCCACCATCCGGTCAAATCCAGCACGGGTCACGCCGCCGGCGGCCGAACGACCAAGGTCATCATCTACCGTCTCTATATGTGACCATCCGAGTGCTGCCAGTCGGTCCCGCATGGCATACTGCAGGGCGCTGCTTTCGCGATTGTGCAGAACCTGGTGAGCCGAGGACTGCCGAACATAAAGGATGGCCTTCCGCTCGAGACGGTGCGGTCCGATCTTCTCATGCATCATGACCGGTCTCCTTCTGCCGGGAGACGCGCCCGCAGTTTGCGTGATCGACGAACAGCCGCACGATGAGCACCGTCAGCGCCTGGAGCGCCATCCGGTCTCGGTCAGTCATGAAACGATCTATAAGTTTGCATACTCATCCGACGGGCATGCGATTAAGCTGTGGCGGCACCTTCCAGAGCATCGTGCTCGACGGCGACCACGATACGCAAGACGTAAGCACGGACAAAGGTTTAGTCCAGACCTCAACATCTTGCGGCGGCCGGATGCTGTTGCCGAGCGCAAACAATTTGGTCATTGGGAATGCGATCTGATCCAGTTCCGGAAGAAGTTTGGGAAGGCAAACCTGACATCGCTCGTAGAAAGGGTCAGCCGCTTTGCAATCTTCCTACGCAACAACGACCGGCAATCCCGGCCCGTCATGGATGGCCTTGTTCGTGTCCTGCAAGCCCTGCCCCACCTCGCCCGCCGATCGATCACGTTCGACCGCGGAACAGAGTTCACTGATTGGCCCTATCTTCAGGCAAGCATTGAATAGCCCGAGATTTGTAGACGCCTTCTTTCCTAATTTTGAGGCAAGAAGAGCATCATGGGCAAATCGAATTTCAGCGAAGAGTTTAAGCGTGACGCGGTGCGGCAGATCACGGAGCGGGGCTATCCGGTGGCTGAGGTTTCGCAGCGTCTCGGCGTCAGCCAGCATTCGCTGTATGAATGGAAGAAGAAGTTTGCTGGGTCGGACTCCAAGGGCAACGACGAGGCCGAGGAGATCAGGCGGCTGAAGAAGGAACTGGCTCGCGTCACTGAGGAACGCGATATCCTAAAAAGCGATCACCGGCTTTGGTCCTCCTGTGCGCGGTAGAAACAGGCTGTGCTACGCTGACCACCGGAGGGGAGTTGCCGACTGCTTATTGGAGGCGATCGACCCCGTTAAAAAACGTGGCACATGGGCTGTTGCGGACTTGAGAGTGGTGACGCGGCTTTGGCGGCGATCCCGGTTAGGAAAATGACGAACTTGCACGGCCCAGCCCCTCCCAATCTATAGGAGGAGAAGTCATGCCAAAGATAATACCTACCAATCCACAAAATCTCACACGCATGAACCCCGGAGCAGCCGCTCTCGACATCGGATCCACGATGCATATGGCCGCAGTCGACCCGGAGAGTGACGATATGCCGATCCGCGCCTTCGGCACTTTCACACATGATCTGCATGATCTCGCCACTTGGTTCCGATCCTGCGGCGTCACAAGCGTTGCGATGGAATCGACCGGGGTCTATTGGATCCCGGCCTTTGAGATAATTGAACAGCACGGCTTTGAGGTGATCCTCGTCAATGCCCGCTACGCCAAAAATGTGCCGGGCCGGAAGACCGATGTCAGTGATGCGGCGTGGCTTCGCCAACTACATTCCTACGGCTTGCTGCGCGGAAGCTTTCGTCCGCAGGCGCAGGTTGCTACGTTGCGAGCCTATTTACGACAGCGAGAACGGCTGGTCGAGTATGCGGCGGCTCATATCCAGCACATGCAGAAGGCTCTGATGGAGATGAACCTGCAACTCCATCATGTCGTCTCCGACATCACCGGCGTAACAGGCATGAAGATCATACGGGCGATTGTCGCCGGCGAGCGCGATCCCGACGTCCTGGCATCATTGCGCGATGTTCGCTGCCACTCCTCTGTCGACACGATCAGAGCATCGCTGATCGGTAACGATCGTGATGAGCATGTGTTTGCGCTTTCCCAATCGCTGCAGCTTTACGACTTCTATCAGCTCAAGATGATTGAATGCGACCGCAAGCTGGAGGCATTGCCGAAGGACGGTTCGCGATGAAGATCGTCGCAGGCGCGAGGCTTGCGAGATGGGCCGGCTTCTGGTCCTGAACGGCTGGGGGCTAACAGGAAAAGAACGAAGCGATCATCGAGTGGTTATCTGCAGATTTGCACGTCACAATTTCTAGTGAGTCGGACAAAAGGCTAAAGATAGCGAGCGAGGAGGTTTGTCCCGCTGCTTTTTCCTTTGCAGGTATCCATTTTGCCTACAAATGAAGTAAATATCTGGAGGATGCTAAGCGGCTGACAACGCGCGATAAAATCTACTTCTGTGCGATGCTCGCCGGCATTTTGTAACCTGCCGTTAACTTTATTCTTCTTGCCACTCTCGCGCAATCGCCGATAACGACGGCACCTGGGCTAAATTCACCCAAATGCCGTTATTTCGAGGAAAGTCATGAGTGGTTTTGCGCCAAACTCGGCGAAGAAGATTGGTTTTGACGATATTATCCTCGCTCAAGGGAGAGATATATCGCGGAAGTTAAACCAGTTGCGTATGGAGAACTATCTTACCCTCACGGCACTCACGGCATCAACCTGCGTACCCATCACGGTTCATCCGCAGATGCTCGACCTGATGTCGATGTCACAGCTTGCCAGAGATCTGAGTCGAAAAGCACGTGCAGTGGTTCGGCAATTGGATGAGCAGGCATACGTTATTAGCCAGGGACAGGAAAACTCTGGTCGTGCCAATTTGAGTTTTATTGGGCGAGCATTGTTTGCTGACCGATTCGAGAAGCTTGCATACGCCCGCGAAGTCATTCAGGCAGCTTTCTCGGTCGACTACCAAACGCTTTCGAAAATGCTTGCCGTCCTATCTGCGTTTGGTGAGCGCCTGATCGAATCCATTGGCCCTGCAAAAGGGGTCGGTCGCGCTCGTTGGCTACAGCTTCGAAAGCTCATCGACGTCCCGAAAAATAAGCTTCTTGCGGAAGAGTTCACGCAAGAATCTGGGTTCAGAAGTCTGCCCCAGACCGAGAGGTTTGACGCGATGTTCAAGTGGCTCCGATCCGGCAAAGAAACAACGACTGTTAAGCGCTCAGAGAATACCCAGCCGCGGCAACTTTGGAAAGCGAAAGACAACGCGTTTAGCGTTTCGCAGAAGGCAACATCAAAGGCCATGATGATCGTTCTTTCGGCATCCAATGGGGTCGCGTTCGGCGACTGGATCACGAAAAACATTGAAAGCTATTGCCAGACTTTCCAACAGCAAGGAAAAACTGAAATCACAACCCGTAAAAGAAAAAGGCCCCCAATCGACAACTGTCGCGGAAGCCTCTCTCAACTCGTAGCAAGCTGAGAATCGCATTTCCAGGAATCGCTGTCAAGAGCCGTGCGGTCATTTGGGCGGCCAGATTTCTTTTGCCTTTTGAAAGGTCGAAAGAATGCAGACGCACGTACCAACGACGCCCTTTGGACGGCGGGCGATGTCGCTTGGCGAGATTTCAAGACAAGTAGCGGTAAAAGACGCGAAGCTTGGCGTTACCGCAAACAAGTGGCATGTGTTCCAGTATATCAGGGAGGCGAGAGAACTCCTCGGCGCAACGGATCGCTCGCTTACGATTCTCAACGCTCTGTTGACTTTCCACCCAGAAACAACGTTAACTGGCGAGGCGGAACTCATCGTCTGGCCATCGAATGAGCAACTTGCGGCGAGAGCCAATGGCATGCCGGCGACGACACTACGCCGGCACATTGCTGTTCTCGTCGATTGCGGCCTGGTTATCCGGCGCGATAGCCCAAACGGCAAACGCTTTGCCCGCAAGGGAAGGGGCGGCGAGATCGAGCAGGCCTACGGCTTCGATCTATCGCCGATCGTGGCAAGGGCAAATGAATTTAGGGACATGGCAGCGGCCATCCAAGCTGAGAAGAAAGCATTCCGGGTTGCGAAGGAACGATTGACGCTTTTGCGGCGGGATATAGTGAAACTGATCGAAGCCGGGATCAAGGAACACGTTCCAGGTAACTGGGGGAGAATTCAGCAGACCTATCAGACAATTATAAGCGAGCTTCCACGTTCGGCGCCGCGAAAGATAGTGGATGATATCTGCATCGATCTTCATGCATTGTACACCGAAATCCGAGACACCTTGGAATCTTTTGCAAAAACGCAATTTACGGATGCCAATGAGTCCCATTTTGGTTGCTACATACAGAATTCAAATCCAGACAGCATCTTTGAACCTAAGCAAGGCAATGGAGAAAAGCAGGAGGTGAGCGGCACGGTCGACGATCTCGGTAACGGACGAAGTTTGCCGAAGCGAGAACTGCCTTTGGGAATCGTGCTGGAAGCCTGCCCCGGAGTGCTGACACTGGCTCAGGATGGCGAAATCCGCCATTGGCATGACTTTCTGGCCACAGCAGAGCTAACCCGGCCGATGCTGGGCATCAGTCCAAGTGCATGGTGGGAAGCCTGTGAGGTTCTGGGCGAACAGCATGCAGCGATCACGCTGGCCGCGATTTATCAGCGTGCCGATCAGATCGGTTCTGCCGGAGGATACCTGCGTAGCCTCACGGAAAGGGCGAGAGAGGGCAAATTCTCCACCTGGCCAATGATCATGGCGTTGCTAAGAGCGAAACTCGATGCGCTAAAGTCGGCGGAGAAGGATGCACCGTCAGCATCTGTCCGCACTGCGGAGGGCAACTCCAGCTTCAGGCCCTCTAAGGCGTTGTTGCGGTCGCTTGCCAAGCCGAAATCAAGATGACGGCAAATTCAGGCGGAGTTGTGCTCGTCCGCATCACCACTGAGGCCTGCGACGAGGGCGGTCGAGCAAGTCGTTGATAGAAGAGGACGACCAATTGGATTCTCCTCTTGGGGTACGTTCGTGGAGCCATTGTGGCTTTTAGTTCGCGATTTCAATTGAAGCGCTAAGCTGAAAATCGAGTGCCAATCTTTGACCTAACCGCTGCACACGGAGCAGGGATGGGACGGGAGTTGGTGTTGGCAGAAGCATGTTGGAAGAATGCGCTCATAGTTATAAAACTGGCTGACCACAACGACTGACTTCGGGATGAGCTGGAAACTGAGGCGAGTTATGCACCTGTGTCATCTGCTTTCCCTCCATGAGTGCCACCATCGCGCTAGGCAGGCATCATACGCCGATGCCGGCCGGAGGGGGCATCCATCCCATCAGTTCATAAAGTCAAATTACTCTCGCCGAAGTACCGCTGCAAAAAGAGAGGGACCTCCGTTGAAACTTAGTCGATTAAAGTCTTTTGTCTGATCATCATGCTGCCCTACATTTGATGGACAAGATACGACGTTCCCGAGATATGGGTGAGACGAAAGGCGCCCTGATTGATTTGCCAGACACGCCCATCGCCTAGGACGTGAAGACTTCCGTCTCGAAAGAGGCTTTCGATTAACTGTTGCGGTTCGCCACAATCTTCGGGTTTGACAGCGGCTGCGCCTTTGGTGGAACTGCGAGGGTTCTATAAGCAATCGCGTAAAAGGGCCGAAAATTTGTTGGGCTTGGCGTCGTTAACTGAAACGAGGGGCGGAACATCGCGAGGATCGGTCTATGTCGTTATTGACGCGTTTATTTGGTGCGTGTCTCGTTTCTCTTCTTCTCGCTGCATCTGCGGATCAGACCTTTGGTCGGGATCGTCGGACACTCAGCGAGCCCACTTTGCCGAGTCATGTCTGCGTGAAGCTGTTGGCGACGACCGGATCTGTTGCCACTAACGGTTCCGACGACACAAGGAGGCTCCAATCCGCGATCGATGGCTGCCCGGTGGGCGAAGCCGTACGGCTTGGCTCAAATGGACAGGCTGGACGTTTTCTGAGTGGACCGCTGACTATGAAATCTGGCGTGACGCTTTGGATTGACAGCGGCGTAGCGCTGACGGCTATTTCCGATCCGCGCGCCTATGATCGCGGCGCCGGGCGTTGCGGTACGATCGACGACAATGGCAAGGGGTGCCGGCCGTTTATTCTGTTCGATCGAACGCAGGGGGGCGGGATCGTCGGTGATGGAGTCATCGACGGACGAGGTGGCGAAGTCATGACCGGCGGAACGGAAACCTGGTGGCAACTCGCCCGCCGCGCCCAAGTGCTAAACGGCAAGCAGAACAATCCCCGCCTTATCGAGGTCGACAAAGCTCACGATGTCACGTTCTATCGGATTACCCTTCGGAATTCACCCAACTTTCACGTTGTGCTGAATGGGGTGGCGGCGGCGACAATATGGGGCGTCCGGATAGATACGCCCGCGGACGCTCGTAACACCGATGGCATTGACCCGATTGGTTCGCAAGACGTCACCATCGCGCACAGCTTCTTCCGGACCGGTGATGACAACATTGCCATCAAGGCTGGAAACGAGCCGACACGACATGTGTCCATTACTGACGATCATTTCTACTGGGGCCACGGCCTATCGATCGGTAGCGAGACGAATGCTGGCATCAGCGACATTCTCGTGCGGGACATAACTCTCGACGGCACGCTTTCGGGAATAAGGATCAAGAGTGATGTTAGTCGCGGCGGTATCGTCAGTGGAGTACGTTATGAAAACGTCTGCCTCCGCAACAACAAGAAGCCGGTTGATTTCGATACGCGCTACGATGCCAAGGCGCAGGGAAATCATATTCCTGTTTACCGCGATATCGCGCTCCATCACGTCATCGGGCACGGTGGAATGCTCGTTATCCGGGGATATGACGACACGCATCCTCTCGGCGTGACGTTCGACGACGTGCGATTCGGCAGCGCAATCACCTGGCGTATAGAGGACGCAGATCTTACTGATGACCAGGGTGCAGTTATCCGGCCTCCGCGCGATTTTACTTCGGCCCTGGGGGCTGATGCTGACCATAGTTGCGACAACCGTTGGATTTCGTTTCTGGCAAGCAAAGATGAGCGCGTTTACGCGGCGCCGACGTTTCGATACAACCCGGTCGATCACGTGATGAAACAGGGAGCGGACCTCATTGTCGGCCCTGGTCAGACCTATGAGTCTGTGCAAGCGGCTGCCGACGCCGCAAAACAAGGCGATACAATCCTCATCGAGCCCGGCACCTATCGCGGGGTGGTGCACTTGCGTGCTCCTGATCTCCACCTCGTGGGCATGGGCAGGAACCCTGACGACGTGGCAATTGAAGCGGATCGGTCCGCCGGTGATAGTGGTGGAACATCTCATTCCGCAACGGTTTTTGCCGAAGCCGACGGTATCGAGATTAACCGTTTGACCATCGCTAACCGCTTCCACGAAGAACATCCGGACGTGGCGATGGGTGCGCAGGCTGTGGCGTTGTCGGCGACCGGCGACCAGGAGCGCTTTGTCAGTTTGCATCTCATTGGCTGGCAGGACACACTTTATGCTGGCAGCCATGGTTGCTCTTCTCAATCCTGCAAGCCTTCCCGTCAATATTTTCAGGACGATGTCATCGAGGGCGCAGTGGATTTCGTTTTTGGCGATGCGTTAGCGTGGTTCGAGCGGGCGGAACTACGTGGCGTAGACAGGTCTCAGGTGACAATAACGGCTCAGAGCCGGAGCACTCTAAACCAGCTCAGCGGCTATGTATTTAATGACTGCGTAGTGACCGCCAATTCTTCGGTGAAGACGATTAGTCTAGGTCGACCTTGGGGTGATTTTGCGACGGTGAGCTACGTTGGCTGCCGACTCGACAGTCGGGTTCTGCCGCAGGGTTTTACGGAGTGGCAAGGCGAACGGCGTCTCCCGACGGCACGTTATCTCATCGCCAATGCCCGGGGCGCTGGTGCGATTTCGAAGTATCGCGAAGCGTGGTTGGTAAAGCCTAATCCTGCTACACTGGCGCGGATGTCATCGCCCAACAAGTTCTTCGCCAAGGGAGATTAAATCTTATCCAATGGCCAGACCCCGCCATGCGCGCATCGTTAGCCGTCACGTCCGAACACCCAAACGCTGATCGCGCACGCTCGCCCATACCAACAGCGCAAAGGCATGGACATAGGTAAGCCCACGGTGAAGGCCGTCTTGCGATGACGGCCTTCTGACTGCCAGTCCTAGTGGTAACACTAGGAGTAATCATATGACGAAGCATCCAATTGAGGTGATCACGTCCGTAGAGCGCCGTCGGCGCTGGTCACGAGAAGACAAAGAGCGCCTGGTCGCTGCCTGCTTTGAGCCAGACGCGGTCATCTCCGAGATTGCCCGCGTGGCTGATATCGTGCACTAACGGAAATGATGTATGATTTCCGGCTTACCAGTTGTTCCGAAAATCTCCTCTGTTTGGGAAATACGGCTGCGGAGGCAATTTCGCGACTGAGGTCGTGCTCGGAATATGCACAAAAAACTCCGAAGATACGCCTCGGCCCAAAGCGTTTCGTCAATCTCGTCTGGAAATCGATCTATCATACTGAGATACCGCCGATTTCGTCGACGACTGAACTCACATTATGTGCCCGACTATCTTTATTGCCACGGTTGCCGGGGGTCTCACGATTGAATGCAAAACAACATCAGCGCCAGAAGTGCGTAAGCGACAAGCAGACCCCATCTGGCGAAGCAGCTTAGCGGTCGGGTATCGGTAGCGGACAAGATGAACCGCTGTGAGCTTCTATGTCTGCGCCTAGAGCACGTCCATTGAACGCGGAATCGCTTTGGGGATTCCCCTGACTGCCGAATTCTGATTCCATCGCCCCGACTGTTGATTTGGTCGGAGGCATTATGACCCGAGCTTTCAGTGATGATCTGCGTAGCCGCGTTTTGGCTGCGTCACGCGGTGGCATGTCGGCGCGATCGGCGGCGGCCAGATTTGGAATTGGCGTTTCAACGGCCATCGCCTGGATCGCCAGCGCACGGGCGGGTCAGTTGACGCCTGCGAAGCAGGGCCGACGCGGTGGCTCATGCCTGGATGCTCACGAGGGCTTCATCATCGGCATGATCGAAGAGGAAAAGGATATCACGCTCAACGAGATGGTTCTGCGATTGCGTGAGGACAGAGCCGTATCGATCGGTCGCAGCACGCTTGACGTCTGGCTGCGAAAGCGCGGCTGGACTTTCAAAAAAAGACCGCACATGGGCTGGAGCAGGAGCGTCCTGACCTCCTGAAACGTCGTCAGGATTGGTTCGACGGTCAACTCGATCTCGATCCGGCGCGGCTCGTCTTCATCGATGAAACTGGCTTGAGCACGAAGATGTCTCGGCTGCGCGGACGGGCCCTTTGCGGAGATCGATGCCGCGCACCGGTTCCGCACGGCCACTGGAAGACGACGACATTTACCGGAGCGCTCAGGCTATCGGGAATGACCGCACCCATGGTCTTGGACGGTGCGATGAACGGGGTAGCATTCCAGGCCTATGTCCAGCAAGTTCTCATTCCAACCTTGGGGCCGGGCGGCATCGTCATCATGGACAATCTGCCCGCACATAAGGCGGAGGGGGTGCGTCACGCAATCGAAGCTGCGGGATGCCGTTTGCTCTACCTTCCTCCCTACAGCCCTGACTTTAACCCCATCGAGAAGGCATTCGCGAAGCTTAAGGCTATCTTGCGCGCCAAAGCCGAGCGAACGATCGACGGCTTTATGGAATACCGTCGGCCACATCGTCACGCTGTTCGAACCGCAAGAGTGCGCCAACTACTTCAAATCGTGCAGATATGACCCCGAGTAAAGCGGACGCGCTCTAGCTCTGGAACTAGAACTTTCCATATGATCGAGGCTGTTGCGGACCGCTTTGAGGGCGCACCCCGGCAGCTTCGCCGACGCTGGTCGGATGATTTCAAAGCACGGGCAGTGGCAGAGGCACTTGAGCCTGGTTCGAGTGTCTCAGCGATTGCACGTCGGCTCGATATCCACCCGTCACAACTATTTGGATGGCGTCGCGCCGCGCTTGGCCCTCACAAAGAGAGCACAGGCTCGAGCGGTCATCAGGCAGTCACGCCATCAGCAAGCGTTGCGATAATTGAAGTTCTGATTGGCGGTATTGTCGTGCGCGCTCCCGTCGATGCTGACGAAGCTCATCTGCGGCGCGTGATCCGGGCAGTTCGCTCAGCATGATCCCCGCAGGTGTAAAGGTGTTCCTTGCCAGCCATCCTATCGACTTCCGCAAGGGACCGGACAGCTTGCTGTCTTTGGTGCGCGATGCTGGCAGTGATCCGTTCAACGGCTCCCTTTATGTCTTACGGGCCAAACGGGCGGACCGGGTCAAGATCGTCTGGTGGGATGGATCAGGGGTGTGCCTCTACTCGAAACGGTTGGAGAAGGCGCAGTTCTGCTGGCCTCGGATCGGCCACAACCAGGTGCAGCTCAACCATGCCCAGCTCATGGCGCTCGTTGATGGCATGGACTGGAAACGGGTCCGCTCGGTGGCGGTGAAGCCGCCGGAGATTGTTGGGTAAAGGCTTGCGGCGAAGTGAATCAACCGTCTGAAAGGGCAGGAAAACCGGAGCAAAATGTGCTCTGGTAGGCCTTATGACGCCGCCCGATCTGCAGCTCCCAGATGATGTAGAGACCCTGAAAGCCATGGTCCTTGCCATGGCTGAGAAGGCTGCGCGCGCCGATGCTCTCGAGAGCGAGGTCGCAGATCTGAAGGCCAGAAACGCCGATGCTGATGAACGCATCGAACGACTGACCCAGATCTTGAAAGCCTTCGATCGTGCCCGCTTTGGCCGGCGGTCGGAGTCCTGGCTCACCCAGACCCTCGAGCGCATCGCCAACGGCTGGCCGAGCAGCGATGTCGATGCACTCATGCCATGGAATTATGCGGGCTGAACGGCCTCAGCTTGCCGCTTACAGAAGTGCCGGGCGCATCGAATCTGATCGGGTTGACAGAGCGGACAGCCTTTGTGCGGCGATTGGAGATCGATCCGACGTTGCAGGCGCGTATGTCAGCAGGACGGTGGGACCAAATGATCCGGGAGGGTAACGCAACCCCGGCCTATCTTGCCAACGACTTGAATGCCAACGGCACGACATCTTCGTCAGATGGCCAATTCTCCCGCGTGAGCGACCGAACCACAAAGCGTGGCAACATAAATTTGCACTACGATAGTGGACACGGATAGAAATTCTATAGCCATCTGCCGGATCAGTACGGTTACTTCAGTATTTTGCCCATCAGTCTGACCCGCACACTGCTATGCCGCTTGGGGAGGGCGGCAACCACCCCGCCTTATTCCGACTCAGGTGTGGACACAACAAAACTCGCTGCGCTTCTCTTTTTTTTTTGGAGTCGGCTGGCGGTCGAAGTGGCTATTCTATTTCCGCTTTACCGCAGGGCAGCCGGTGCGCTAATGCGATAGGGTTGAGGCTACCAAAACTTGAGCGCACGCGTTTAGGTCAGTGCGGCTCAAAACCTTCGGTTACAGTGAGAAAACCGCCGCTTGTTGCGCCGATCCGAAGATGTTTGACTGCCGTGTACTCGGCGGAATCGTAAAACGCCTTCGCATTCTGGATATTGGGGAACTCAACAATAATTAGAACCGATTTCGGCTCGCCCTCTAGCCCGATAACGTTGCGATTCAGGACAATTACTTTGCCTCCGAAGCTTTGCAGCAACGGAAGTGTCTCTCGCGCGTAGTCGGCGATAGAAGCCTCATCTGTGACTGAATAATTCCCCACAAGATAGCCGGCGTTGGATTGTGTCATGATAGCGACTCCATTTTCTGATTCACCCGTTGAATTTATTGATCCGATATGGGTTTGAAAGATGCTATTTTGAGACGGTATGTCTCATTGGTGAGTTGATATGGATTTAGCTACGCTCTCAGACTTCAACCTAGTGGCGGGACATGGCGGATTCGGCCGGGCTGCACGCGCCTCTGGTCGCCCCAAAGCAACGTTGGCGCGGCGTGTCGCTGAATTGGAAAAAAGTCTTGGATATCGTTTATTCGAGCGGGGCCCACGAACGTTGAGACTGACAGATGAAGGACGAGCATTACATGAACGGACTTCCCCCCTGCTTGCCGAAATCGGAGAAATTGCGACCGAGATAGGGGATCGCGCGGCTCGACCGCGCGGTCGCCTGCGGATCAGCGCGCCTTTGCTGGTCGCCCACGCGATCATGGGTCGACTTGCAGCGGAATTTACGTTGCTCTATCCGGACGTGCTGGTTGAAGTCAGCGCGGAAGACCGCAACGTCGACCTAGTTGAAGAAGGCTATGATCTCGTTATTCGTATTAATCCGGGGCCAGAAGAAGGGCTGATCGGCCGGTGCTTGATGCGTGATCGCTTTGTTCTTGTTGCAGCACCTATCTTGCCTAAGCCGCCAGAAGGTAAAGATGTCCCGGCTGTTCTACTGGCAACGGCCGATGTCTCTCAGCCTTGGCGGCTTTTGGGACCAACTGGCACGACTACGTTGACACCGCGTCCTGTTCTTAAGCTGTCTTCTCTAAAAATGATGCGCGATGCGGTCCTTACAGGCGTCGGCGCAGCGATGCTACCTCTTTCCATGGTAGCACATGACGTTAAGCATGGCGAATTGTTACTCTGGGGCTATGCGGAAGGAGGGGACGCAGAACTTTGGGCACTCTACACTTCCCGACGCCTGTTGAGCAGGAAGGTATCCGTTTTCCTAGATTATTTGCGAAAATCATTCTCGAAGGGTGCGGTCGAAGAATTTGCTCGCGTGGTCGATCACGCTTGAATATTTTTTGGGATATCCCAATGGCTACACCATGGCTCTGTTGCAAAAAATCAATTGAAGGCCGAATGAGCGCTGACAATTTTCAGCGAGACTTTTGATAAGTGGTTTTAAGTGGTGTCAATTTCAGGGCGAGGCGATCTTCTGGACGGTTCGCTGGTATCGCGGTCCGCCGATCGCTGAGCAAGGTCCTAAGGATTGTCAGCGTGCGCCAGTGTCCGTGCGGTACAAACGCCCGCAGACGCTTACCCTTTGCTCACCAGCCCCTGATGGGCGTCATGTTGGTTTATCCTGATCTCATCAATAAAGACCAGCCGTTCAGGACAGGACTTCCATCTTAATATTGCTCCAATCATATTGCCAAGTTACTCCTACCCACGTAGCTAAATAGGGGAGCATGCCCGGCCCTTCCGGGGGCTAATTCAGCAATGCGGACCTACTACCTACGTGACAGGTTCCAGCGGTTCTTCATGCTAACTAACGCTGCCGTGATCAATTCGAGCATGTAAAGATGAAAGTCCTTACTTTCGACACTGCACGCCGTCGGAGTGCCGATATCGTCGCTTACGGTCGCCCTCGACAAGTCCATGTGCCAAGTCCTAGTATGCCTCGGGTCACACTTCTCGAAAAGGACGTGAGTGGACATGGTGAGACCACAGGAATTTAACACCGCAGATGTGCTGCACCGCGCCCTGAGCGTCTTCTGGAGCAAGGGGTATGAAGCCGCGTCGCTGGTTGATCTAGTCGAAGCGACAGGGCTCAGCCGTAGCAGCTTATACGGTAGCTTTGGTGGCAAGCACGCGCTATTCCTCGCAGCGTTCGACTCATATCGGGCTGATCGGGCGCGTGCGATGGACCTGACCCTTGACAATGGCCTAGGCAGGGCAGCGATTGAGACTTTCTTCCGCAGTATTATCGAAGACAGTCGCGCGCCCCATTTCTCCAATGGCTGCATGAGTACAAACCAGGCGGTGGAACTCGCGCCGCACGATCCTGCAGTACGGCAACGCATAGAGTTTGATTTCCAACTCATCGAAGATGCCCTCGAACGCACCATTGCGCGCGGAAAGGTGGACGGCTCGATTGCTACCGTCGCCAGTGCGAGGACGTTGGCGCGTCTATTCGTCGTCGCCTTTCCGGGTTTTCAGGTTTTGGTGCGCGCCGGCGGTAGCGAAGATCGTTTATCTGCCGCGCTGAAGCAACTTCTCGCCACTCTCGACCTATAGCAGATGGTTCCCTCAGCGCAAAAGACTAATACGTTATGGACTGAACGTTCCTTAACTGTTATAGCTGTGTACGCAGCGCGTGAGCGCCGTTCATTGTCAGATCACAGAAGGGAAACGTTACAGTGGCTTTTCCCACTGAAAATGCGGAGCCCCTTCTGACTCGCACTGGCTCGATAAAATGGGCTACGAATGTCGTCCAGATCATCCTTTGGCTACCGTCCGAGAGCGTCACTTTCGAGAACGGAAGGCCCGGACGGGGGCGATAAATATTGAGGAGATCCTGCTCGGTGGCCCCATGTGGAAAGACCTTGTCAAAGGTCATGACCATATCCGCGAACTCTGAGCTCTTCCCTTTCACCAAAAAGTCCTGGAACAAGCTCGATTTGGCCGAAACGTGATTGACGATAAGATCGGCCATCAGCTCTATCGTGAGGGACAGGTCGCGCACGTCCTGCCAGCTTCCCAGTCGCGGATCGACCGTCGTATGATCCGTGGGATCGAACCCGGCGTCGGCGCCATCTATCGGCGTGAAGAATGGCAGCGCATGAACACCGCCAAATAAGCCGGCAAACTTACCCTCTATCAAGGCCTTCAGGTCTGGAAAGCCGCCACCACTTAACCGGTCGACATAGGTAATCAGCTGTACTTCGTTCTTCATTATGAGCTTCCGATAGTTTGCCCCGGGGCACGAGGTGCATTGATCTGTTGTAGGTCAGGTTGTTGAGCCGCGAGCAATAAGACGGCTTTCGCCGAGTAGCCCCTGTTCGTCCATGATCGGATGGGCGACGGATACGATGTGGGCGTTGATCCGTTTGAGATCGCGCAGGATGTCGAGATGAAGCGAGCTGGTTTGCAGGCTGTCGGCGCGTCCGTGACGCAAACGCTCAAGGTGGCGCTCGGAGGATCGCTTCTCCATCTGACGCACCTCGATCTTGCGCTCCATGAGTTGGCGGGCAAGGCTAATGTCACGGGTGATCAGGATCGTTTGTGCGATCCTGAGATTGTCGATGGTCAACTGGAAAAGCTGCTGAAGCTCGGCAAAGCCGTCATTGGAGAACTTGAGGCCGTGCCCGATCTTCTTGGTCACCGCCTGCAATAGGCCTTTCTCGATGATGTCGCCGATATGTTCGAGGTTTATGGCATAGTCGATGATGACGATCGAACGGCGCCCTTCGTCTTCTGACAATCCGGTTTGGCCAAGTTTGGAAAGGTAGACCTTGACCTCCTGTTGCAGCCGGTCAACCTTACGTTCTAACTGGGAAATGTCCTTCAGCCTCGACGTGTTGTTCTGCTCAAATGCGTCGGAGACTTTCAAGAGCATTCTCTCGATCAGGTCTCCGACACCAAGCACCTCGCGGGAAGCGCTGGTGAGGGCCACGATCGGTGTCGAGAGCTCATCGGCGTCGAGAAATTTTGGGCCGTTCTCTGCGTGGGCCTGATCAGGGATCAGAATGGTCATCCAGCGCGCGATGAGCCGCGAGAAGGGCCATGCGAGTAGAGCGAGGGCGATGTTGAAGGCTAGGTGCGCGTCGACCGGAAGCTTGGAGTGGGGCAGGGGTAGCATGGATAGCCAATCGGCGAGAATGCCGGCACCGGGAAGGGTAAGGACGCAGCCGATGGCGCGAACGAGCAAGTTACCGAGCGTCACACGCCTTGCTGCTGCCGATCCCGACAAGGCCGCAATCAGCGGGGGGACCGCACCCCCCAGATTGGCGCCGAGAACCAATGCGACGACAAGGCCGCCAGACAGAATTCCGGTGGACGCCATCGACAGGATAAGAACAACCGCCGCTAGGCTAGAGGACGATGCAAATGCAATCGCCGCCGAGAAAATCATAGCGACGGGCCAGGCATTGTCGAGGAGCCCGATGAACGCTGCAAGTGCTGGTGAATGGCGCAACGGCTCGGTCGCCCCACTGAGAAGATGAAGCGAAAGCAACATCAGTGCAATGCCGATCAGAGCGGCTCCGGCGCCCTGACGCGACGTTGTCCCGCCTCGATAAAGGATGATCCCCAGACCAAACAGGACAGGCGAAACCCATTCGATCCCGGTTGCAACGATCCAGGCCGTTACCGCTGTGCCGACATTGGCTCCCAGCAGCACGACCTGCGCCATGCGCGGCTTGATCAGTTCCCGCTCCACGAACGAAGAGACCATCAGCGCGGTGGCCGTGGAACTCTGCAGCGCCACGGTCGCGACAAAGCCCGAAAGAAACGATCGTGTGCTGCTCCTTGTCCCGGTGGCGAGACCGGTACGAAGCTTCGAACCCAGCGCCCGGGTAGCTCCTTCCTTTACCTGCGAAAGGCCGAACAGCAGCAGAGCAACGGCCCCAAACAGGTTGATCATGACGGTTATCGATTCCAACGCCGTCTCCTCAATCTCTAAGCTGGTTTGGTTCGGAATATGGTCGAAATGAACTCGTGAGAGCGCAGCCAAGGAACCGGTGGGCAAGCTGGGAGGAAAGCTGCCCACCGGCATCCTGCCTGCGCCGCCTCGCAGACAGGAAGGATATCTTGGAGCCCCACGCGGGGATCAACGTCAATCGATCGTGCGCCGGATACAGAAATCCCCCGAATTTCACCTCAGGCAAAAACAAGCACGCTTCCTCCATGCAGCCCAAAAAGGTGATCGATATCGCTCAGTATGCCAACTGCTTACACCGCGAACACGCGTGGCCCATCGCTCAGCAGAGAGGCATTTAGTCGCGTTTTCCATTGTCACAACGCAACAAAGCTGTCATCAAACTTTCATTTGACGAAGATCGAATACGATCATAATATGAGCGATATAGATCATTCTCAGGTGAAAGGGAAGTGTTGTGTTCAACTCGACGCAGGACCGCCAGGCTAAAATTGTCGAGCTGTTACGAGGCGAGCAGTTTCTGTCCATCGGGAAGCTGACTGACCATTTCCAGATTTCAGTAGCGACCGCGCGGAGGGATCTAAGCGAGCTCCATGAGGCTGGTCTTTTGCGCAGGACCCATGGCGGAGCTGTCAGCGTCTCTCAGGTTGCTCAGGATAAGCCGAACGCTGCTCGAGCCGTTTCGCACCAGGCGGAGAAAGCGGTAATCGCTGCTGCGGCCGCAGCGATGATAAAGGACGGAGACGCTGTCCTTTTGGATGCCGGTACCACAGCCCTCGAAGTGGCGAAGTGCCTTTCGGGGCGCGCTGGACTGACGGTGATCTCGAACGGTGTCGATATTGTCGCCGAATTGATCGGTGGCGAAACGCAAAACGTCTATTCGGTTGGCGGGGAATATACCGAAACCAACCGCTCTTTCAGGGGGCCGCTCGCCGAGCAGTTCATACGGCAGTTTAATGTCGACAAATTGGTCCTCAATGCCAGCTCGATCGATCTGGATCGGGGGCTGATCTGCACGGCGTCACCCCTGAACGCAAGTGTGCAGAAGGCCATGATCGAGGTCGCAAGCCGCGTCATCGTTGTGGCGGATCATTCAAAATTCACGAAATCGAGCCTCTCGGTGACCGCCAGGATCGACGACGTCGCTGTGATCGTCAGTGACGCCGGCGCAAAAGGCATCATCGAGACAGTACCGGAAAAGCTGCGGAAAAAGTTCGTCATCGCGAACTGAGGTTCGAAGTCCGCGCAGAAGCACAAGCACTCTTTAGATAGAGCAGGGAGAGGACAACCAAATGCTTAAGACCAGTCGAAGAAGTTTTATGATGAGCGCGGGGGTGATAGCTCTTGCGGCAACCGCAGGCGGAAATTTTGCATTTGCCGCGGATCGTCGCGCGTTGCGCATCGGTGTAAATGGGCTGCCGCCGTCGATGGAGCCGATCAACGGCATTAGCAACACCGGCCCGCGTATCATCAACCAGATTTTTGATACCTTGATCCGGCGCGACTATTTTGCGGATGGCGCCAAGGGAAACGGTATCAAGCTTGTGCCGGCGCTTGCTGAAAGCTTCGATCGGATTGACGATAAGTCTATTCGTTTCAAGCTTCGGCAAGGCGTCAAATTCCACAACGGCGCCGAGATGACGGCGGAAGATGTCGCGTTCACCTTCTCTTCTGAGCGGCTGTGGGGTGACGAAGCTATCAAGACGATTCCGAATGGCCGAAATTTTTCGCCTAACTGGGACGAGCCGGTTGTGGAAGACAAGTACACCGTCGTTTTGCGTACGAAGACGCCGTCCTATCTCATCGAAAAATATCTCGGCTCCTGGCTCGGGCCGATCGTCCCGAAGGAATATTACAAGAGCATCGGTGCGGTTGCCTTTGGCAACAAGCCGATCGGTACAGGCCCATACAAGTTCAAGGAGCTTGTCGCAAACGATCATGTGACGCTGGAAGCAAATGACGGTTACTGGGGCGACAAGCCTACGGCCTCGACGATCACTTACCAGGTCGTTGCGGAACCAGCCACGCGCGTGGCCGGTCTGATCAGTGGTGAGTATGATATCATCACCACGTTGACGCCGGACGACATGGCATTGGTTGACGGTTACTCTGACCTCGAAACGCGTGGCACGCTGATCGAGAACGTCCATATGTTCACGTTCAACATGAACCAGCCGATCTTCCAGAACAAGACATTACGTCGTGCTCTGGCCCTTGCTGTCAATCGCCCGCTGATGGTCGAGGCCTTATGGAAGAACAAGGCTTCCATACCGAACGGCTTCAATTTCCCGCATTACGGCGCGAGCTATGATCCGAAGCGAAAGCCGATGGAGTTTAACCTCGAAGAGGCCAAGCGCCTCGTCAAGGAAAGCGGTTACGACGGCACCCCGATCACCTATCATACGATGGGCAACTACTACGCCAACGCCGTCCCCGCGTTGATGATGATGATCGAGATGTGGAAAGCCGCTGGCATCAACGTCGTGCCGAAGATCTTCGCGCCGGGGACGACGCCCAAGGATCCCGACATCTTCATCCGCAATTGGTCGAATGGCCAGTGGTTGACCGATGGTCTCACGACCTTGGTATCCGAATTCGGTCCCGGTCGCGGCATTCAGAAGCGCTGGGGCTGGAAAGCACCCGCAGAGTTCAACGAGCTCTGCGACAAGGTTGCACAGTTGAAGGATGGGGAGGAGCGTTCAGCAGCCTTCAACCGTCTCCGCGATATCTTTGAGGAAGAAGCTCCTGCTGTCCTTATGTATCAGCCATATGATGTCTACGCCGCACGCAAGGACGTCCAATGGAGTCCCGTCTCATTCGAAACCATGGAATTCCGCGGCAACCTTAATTTCAAATAACAACAATCCAACGAGGTGGCGGTGCGCATCCGTGCGCACCGTTCAGGGAGGATGGAATGCCTACTTTGTTGAATGTTCGTGATCTCGTGGTCGAGGTACCGGCACGCAATATCAGGATTATCGACGGTGTCAGTTTCTCTTTGGAAACCGGCCAGACGCTTGGGCTCGTTGGTGAGTCGGGTTGTGGAAAGAGCATGACGTGCTACGCGGTGGGCAACATGCTTCCGCGGGGAATTGCGAAAACCGGCGGATCGATCGAATTCGGGGCGGGACGGACGGCGTCCGACAAATCCGGCAAGCCGACGATTGCGATGATCTTTCAGGACCCGACAAGCAGCCTGAACCCGGTCCATACAATCGGCTACTACTTGGAGTCGGCCCTTTATCGCCACCAGGGTCTGAAAGGCAATGATGCTCGGCTGGAAGCGATGCGCCTTCTTGAGCGTGTCGGTATCGATCGCGCCAAAAGCCGGCTGCGCTCCTATCCGCATCAATTCTCCGGCGGAATGAACCAGCGCGTCATGATCGCCCATGCTCTGGCAGCAAAGCCCCAGCTCTTGATAGCCGACGAGCCGACGACTGCGCTCGATGTGACGATGCAGGCACAGATCCTTCATCTGCTCGAAGAACTAAAAGCCGAGACCGGCATGGCGCTTATCATTGTATCCCACGATCTTGGTGTGATCGCGCGTCTCGCCGACAGGGCCGCCGTGATGTATTGCGGAAAAATCGTCGAGACGGCGCCCGTTTTTGAATTGCTGGAGAGACCAGCCCATCCGTATGCTCGCGCTTTGATCGACTGTATGCCGAGTATCGACGCGGAGGATCTCGAACCGCCCGTCCCGATCCCTGGATCGGTACCGCTCCTCGATAGCCTTCCACAAGGCTGTTATTTCTACCCACGCTGTTCGCGTGCGACGGCAGAATGTTCAGCGCGCTTTCCAGCGCCTGCTAATGTCGGTCTCGCTCATGAAGCGGCTTGTTATCATCCGGTGGCTGCATGAGCGCGCCCCTCCTCAAGACACGCGATCTGTCCAAGGCCTTCGGTCAGAAGACCGGCTTTTTCTCGAAGTCCACGAGCCTTTTTGCTTCCAGATCGATCGACTTGGAACTGGCACCCCGCGAGAGGCTCGGAATTGTCGGCGAATCCGGAAGCGGCAAATCGACACTCGGCAGACTTCTCCTCGGCCTGACACCGCCGACCAGCGGTGACATCTGGTTCGAAGGCGTGAACCACAAGGAGCGGACTGCTCAGGACTGGAAGAACTTCCGCATACACACGTCGCTCGTCCAACAGAATCCCTTGTCGGCTTTGAATCCGCAGATGACGATAGGCGAGCAGATTGCCGAGGGTCTTATTGTCCATCATGTGACGAACCGTGCGGCTGCCTATGAGCGGGCTGCCGCCATGCTTGAGCGGGTCGGCCTGTCGAGTGCGATGATGGACCGTTATCCGCACCAGATGTCTGGCGGCCAAAGACAGCGCGTCGTGATCGCTCGGGCTCTCATCCTTGACCCCAAGCTGGTCGTCTTCGATGAAGCCGTGTCCGCTCTAGACGTGTCAGTTCAGGCGCAGGTTGTGGCGCTGCTACGGGAACTCTGGCGAGACCTAGATCTTGCCTACGTCTTCATTACTCACGACCTTCGCATTGTTCGCCATCTCGTGGACCGCATTGCGGTGATGTATCTGGGGCGTGTCGTGGAGACCGGCGAAATCAGGTCGGTCTACCAGTGGCCGCGTCATCCTTACACACGTGCGCTTCTCGCATCTGTCCCCACCATGGACCCGACTGTCCGCAATGTCGAACCGCCGATCAAAGGCGAGTTGGACGTAACGAAAGCCGGACATGGCTGTGCTTTTCGATCGCGCTGTCCGTTTGCTATCGACAGATGCGCGAATGAGACTCCAGTACTTCGATCCGTCGGGGACCAGCAGGTGGCATGCCACAGGGCTGAAGAGTTCCCTCGATCAATCGCTTCGTTGCCGGCAAACCCGCTGCAAAAGGAGATTGCCTGATGGTGGCTTTCATTTTTGCCCGCCTGGTCCGGGCTGTCATCGTGCTTGCATTCACCGTAACTCTTGTTTTTGTTGTTCTCCGCTTAAGCGGAGATGCCGCGCAACAGATGTTGCCTGACACTGCAAGCCCCGAGGCGTTGGCCGCTTTCCGGGCCAAGTGGGGGCTCGATCGGTCAATAGTCGAGCAATACCTGATTTACGTCGGTAACGCGTTGAGAGGCGACTTCGGGACTTCTTACGCCGATGGCCGAGACGTCTTCGATGTCGTCAGCGAGCGAATCCCGAAAACGCTGCTTCTGACGGTCTCGGCCTTTGTTCTGAGCATGCTGATCGGAATTCCAGCGGGCATTCTCGCTGCGGTTCGGCGGGAGTCTGCTGTTGACAAGGGCGTCATGGCAGGCGCTGTCCTTGGCTACAGCATTCCGAATTTTCTGCTGGGCCTTGTGTTTGTCTTTGTTTTCGCTGTCTGGCTGCGGGTGCTGCCGAGCTCGGGAAGTTCGTCATGGAACCACGTGATCCTGCCGGTCGCCACCTTCGCATTGTTCAATGCGGCCGCCATTGCACGGTTCATGCGCTCCACCCTGATCGATGTTCTTGGCCAACCCTATATCGCCGCGGCTCGCGCTGACGGCATCCCAAACTGGGAAATCATACTGCGACATGCTTTGCCGAACGCGGCAATACCTATGGTGACCACGCTCGGCTTCACCGCTGGCGGACTGCTTGGGGGCGCCGTTCTTATCGAGCCAGTGTTTGCGTGGCCGGGGCTCGGTAGCGGTTTCGTCGCCGCAACCAGCAGCGGCGACCTGTCTGTCGTTCAGGCGATGATTCTTCTCTTCACTGCATTCATGGTGACGATCAATCTGACCGTTGATGTGCTTTACGCAGTTCTCAACCCCAAAATCAGGAAGCACTGACATGACGACAGCGACAGCTTCTCGCTCGTTGAAGGGCGCCGTGTGGGCTCCCTTTCATCGTATGCCCGTCAGCATTGGACTGTGCTGCGCATGGATTGCCATTGTCGTGATCATTGGCATCACGGCGCGGTGGACAGCACCCTATGATTACCTCCATCAGGATCCGCTGGCTCGGTTTGCCAAGCCGTTCGTGTCGGTAGCTCATATGCTCGGGACCGACTACCTTGGCCGAGACGTCGTCAGCAATCTCTTGGTCGCAACCCAGACGACTCTGATGATCGCGGTCGTCGGATCGCTGATCTGCGCTCTGATCGGCACGTGCCTGGGGCTGATTGCCGCCCATTTTGGCGGATGGATCGATAATGCGATCATGGGTTTCTCCGACGCCATGGCATCTGTTCCATTCATCATCGTCGCGTTGGGTATTCTCGCGATCTTCGGGTCAAGCCCACTGTTATTTATTTTTCTGGTCGGGTTCGCGAACTGGGAGCGTTATGCGCGATTGACCCGGGGGCTGGTACTGAGCGCGAAAGAGGAGGGGTATGCGGAGGCGGCGCGGATCGTCGGCGTGCCCCCAATGCGTATCTACCTGCGCCACATGCTGCCGAACATTGCTGGGCCGCTCATTGTACAGTTCACAGTCAATTTCCCGGAAATCATCCTGCTTGAAAGCGGTTTAAGCTTTCTTGGTCTTGGTATTCAGCCGCCTGCCACCAGCCTCGGCTTAATGGTGGCCGATGGTCGCAATTATCTCGCGATCGCCTGGTGGCTGGCTGCTTTCCCGGGCGCGGTGATCGTGTTGACGACCCTATCGATCAGCCTGCTCGGCGACTACCTGCGCGACCGCTTCGACGCGCGACTTCGTTAAATGAAAGGAAATAGAATGAACCCGCTGAGAATGACGGCGAAAACAATGCGCGTCGCTGGCCATCGCGGCCATAGCGAAGGCGCACCGGAAAATACGTATGCTGCGTTTCGCGCGGCCCGAGAATTTGCGGGACCCGGCGTGACCTGCGAAACCGACCTGCGTATCACCAGTGACGGTGAACTGGTCCTGATCCACGATGAAACCGTCGATCGCACGACGGATGGCCATGGGCTCATCCGCAACATGACCTATTCCGAAATTGCCGATTTGAGTGCCGGTCGTTGGTTTGGCGAAGAGTTCGCCGACGAGCGGGTGCCACGTCTGCGAGATGCTCTTCAGTTCGCGCGTGAGCATAAAATAATCTATCAACTCGAGCTCAAGACCTACGGTCAGGATGAGGTCTTTTTTCCCAGGCTGAGGGCGCTTATCGATGAGCTCGGTTGTGCGGACCGGCTTCAGTTTTCATCCTTCGACTTCGTTCAGCTCAGGGCGTTGAAAAAAGCTATTCCAGAGGTACCCACCGTAGGCTTGTCGCACTCGCGCCTCATCGATCCGGCCGCCATCGCACGCGAAGCCAACGTTGATGCCATCAACCTTGAGATCCACCACTTTCCAAGCGGAGAAGCAATGCAGCTCCATGACGGCGGGATCGCGACTTTCCTACACGTTCCGCCCCCGAGCAAACTGAAGAGTCTCAAGACGTACGGGGTCGATATCGAAGCCGACGTCGTTCGTTGGATTCGCGAAGGGCAGCTTGATCAGTTGATTAGCAACGACGTGTCGCAGGTCGTGCGGCTTAAGGACGAAGCCAATGGCTGATTTGCATACGGGGGACACAGTCGAGGCAGTTGTAGAAGACATTGCGAGGGAAGCGGGCCAACTGGCCCTTCAGTATTTCCGCAAGGTCACTGATTTGCCTGTCGAGAAAAAGGGGCATCTTGATCTCGTGACGGAAGCGGACAGGCAGGTCGAGGAGTTCCTGATCGCCAATCTCAAGAGATCTTTTCCGGAAGACGGCGTCTATGGCGAGGAAGGTGGCGAGATCAATGGAACGTCCGGACGGACCTGGGTTATCGATCCTATAGACGGGACGTTCAATTTCGTTCGCGGTGGCCAGAACTGGGCGATTTCCATCGGACTCTATGAAAATCGCCGTCCGGTCTTCGGCGTGATCTACGCCCCCGTGCGAGATCTGATGCTGACTGGTGGCAGGGACGTCGAGACGCAATTGAACGACAAGCCCTTACAACCGATTCCGCCTCTCGACCTTTCCCGGGCTTCTATGGGGGTTGGTCTTCATCCGTCTGTCGCAACCGAAGACCGGCTCGAAGTCGTTCGTTTTATCTCCGATGATCTTCGCATCAGCTTTCGATGCTGCGGTTCGGCAACCCTCTCTCTCATCGAGGTGGCGATGGGAGAAACCGATGGCTATGTGTCGTTGGGGGATTCGACCTGGGATGTGATGGCGGCGTTGCCGATACTCGGCAACCTCGGCGTCTCGCATACGATCGACTGGGACAGGACTGAACTGCCGCAGAAGCTCCGTTTTGCTTGTGGAAGCGACGCTTTTCTGGAGAAAGTAAGACCACTGCTCCAGAAAGTCGCGGTTGCTGCCTGATGGCGCGCGGCGCAACCAGGTCTGGTCGTAGTTCGAGTGGCGCTACAGCTGAACAGTACGCGGCTCTATGTGTGCGGTCCACTGATCGCGCGGATGGCGATTTTGAGGTTCTTCTCATCACAAGCCGAGAAACCGGCCGTTGGGTGATCCCCAAGGGTTGGCCTATGGAAAGGAAGAAGCCATATCAAGTTGCGAAACAGGAGGCGTGGGACGAGGCCGGCGTCAGAGGCCGCGTGAGCAAGGAGCCTTTTGGTCACTACACCTACGACAAGAAGATCTCGCGAGATGAGCGTCTTTCCTGCCTCGTTCAGGTTCATCTGTTGACGGTTTCGGACGTTGAAGACGAGTTCCCGGAGCGGGGCCAACGCATTAAGAAATGGTGTTCACCTGCAGATGCCGCTCTCGCTGTGAACGAGCCTGGGCTCCAGGAGCTTATCTTCAGTTTGCAGAACCGGGATGCGGACAAATAGCGTCACGCGCGTTAGTCGGGCTCCGGGCAATCTCAGTAATTTTTGGTAATCAAGGATATTATGGATATCAACCTGTTGAAGAAGTCTCCCGATCTGAGAGGTGTAGCAGACATCCGACTGGTGGCGGTGGAGGATGGCCCGGCGCGAGGTCAAAGGCTTCTCATTGCCCGCAACGCGAAGGGAATTTCGTTCGAGGTTGCGGTCGACAGAGGTTTTGATATCTCCAGCCTTGCCTTCAAGGGCTTGAATATTGGATGGAATTCGCCAACTCAGATGCGTTACCCGCCATCTGACCCTGGCTCCGAGGAGGGGTGGGGTTTCCTCCGCAACTTCGATGGCTTCATGGTGACCTGCGGTCTCGACCACATCAGCCGTCCGCGCGATATAGATATTTCGCACTTCGAGCATCCCCATCTTAAAACAAAAAAGATGCCCCTGCACGGAAGGATCTCTTCAGAGAGAGCCCGGCTGGTGGGATATGGCGTCGACCATGAAACAGAAGAAATATTCTGTGAGGGTATCGTTAGGCAGGCGAGTGTGTTTGGTGAAACTCTCGAATTGCGGCGGCGCATAACACTTGGGATATTTGGCTCTGAAATAGCGATTGCCGATGCGGTTACCAATCGCGGCTTCGTACCGTCGCGTCATGCAATGATCTACCACCTGAATTTCGGTTATCCTTTTCTCGACAAGAACCTGGAATTCTCAGGTCTTCCCGAAGTTCTCGCTGCGAAACTACGGATTGATACACCTCTTCCCGATGACAAGTACGGCGAGCGTGTGGATACTATAGATAGCCGTGATATTCCCGGGCCTGATCCTATCCGACTGTCAAACCCGGCACTCGACATATCTGTGCGGCTGTCGTTCAGCCGTACGCACCTGAACAAGCTGGCGATTTGGCGAGCATATCAATCGGGTGTGTACGCGCTCGGCGTTGAGCCCCGGACGGACATTGCAGAAGAGCGCCCCTTTCTTCAGCCGGGCGAGAGCTGCAATCACACGGTCGAACTAACATTTAGCTCTTGCGAGAGCATTTGATGCCCGGTCGGCCATGATGACCTTCCTTGACCTGACACGAACCTTTTGATCCTGATGATACTATTCTGTTAGAAGGCAATTGGAGGGCGATCCTGCTCGACGTTTCAACACAGCTGGAACACCTCCTTTCGCCGCACGAACTGGCCGATATTGCGGTTCGTGTCGAGAGAGCTTTGCAAGAATTTTGGTCTTCATCCGAACTCTCAATCCGTTTCGCGTCTATTCGACCCACATGACATTGTTGACGCGTTGGTTCGCATATTCGGCGTCTGCTGCTACGGCGGGGAATAATTGTTATTGCAAATATCAATAACGATTTTTCTACCACGTCGAGACCCTGCGTTAGTTATCAATCGAAACCGTGAAAGCGGGAAAGAGCGTGTACTCACGACGCTCGCTGACCGGATCGTTTACTCGCTCGTTCCAAATGGGAAGGTCGGCTTCATGTAAGCATCGGCTTTTTCTGCCTTATTTTGCAGGCCAAGTCCGCTGATCGTCGATGACATAGGCTACTACCTGCCTGTCGTCCAAGGCAGCGGCCGGTCAGCCCCGGCGGCAGGATATATTGCAACGTAAAACGCAATATTCTAGCTAGGCCAAAGCTGATGCACCCGCTTCAGTAAAGGTATATGGCGCTGGTTTGAAGGACGGATGCGAGGATCTGGTCGGCGGATTCGGCCCACTTGTATGGTGTTGGTCTTTCGTTATGATTTTGGATGAAGGCGTCGATGTCAGCTTCCAACTCTGCAGTGGAGCGGTGTACGCCGCGCTGCAACTGCTTTCGTATCAACTCTGCGAACCAGCGCTCGACCTGATTGATCCAGGATGCCGACGCTGGCGTGAAGTGAACATGCCAGTGGGGCCGGCGTGCGAGCCATGTTTTGACCCTCGGGGTCTTGTGGGTCGCGTAATTGTCCATCACCCAATGCGCCTCCGGCCCATCAGGCATTTCAGCGTCGATCCGCTTCAGGAAGTCGAGGAATTCGGTTGCCCGGTAACGCTTGTAGCAATGGCCGGGTCGGCGATACCCGGTGCCATGGGTAGCACAGGCCTCGCGATCCAGTGCCTGGATTTGCGATTTCTCATCCACGCAAAGGACGATCGCCCGGTCCGGGACATATAGAGGCCGACGATGTGATCCGACGGATGGTGTTATGCGACAGTCTGAACCGCGCCGGGTTTGCCGGAGACCTCAACTCGTGAGAAGTAGGGTCTATGACAAGCAAGACGACAAACAAATTCTCCCCTGAAGTCCGCGCCCGCGCCGTTCGAATGGTGGCGGAACATGAATCCGAGCATCCGTCCCGTTGGGCGGCGGTTTCCTCGATAGCGGCCAAGATCGGCTGCTCGGCGCATACGCTCAATGAATGGGTGAAGAAGGCGGAAGTCGATACTGGCAAGCGGGCCGGGTTGCCGAGTGATGTGGCCGAGAAGATGAAGGCTCTGGAACGCGAGAACCGCGAGCTTCGTCAGGCCAACGAGATTTTGCGCAAGGCCAGCGCTTATTTCGCCCAGGCGGAGCTCGACCGCCCACTGAAGCGATGATTTCCTTCATCGACGAACATCGTTCGGTGCTCGGGGTCGAGCCGATCTGCAAGCTGCTGCCGATTGCCCCGTCCACCTATTATGACGCCATCGCCAAGCGCGCGGACGTGGATCGATTGTCGGTCCGCGCCCGTCGCGACATGGCGATGAAGATCGAAATACGTCGCGTGTTCAATGAGAACTTCCAGGTCTACGGTGTGCGGAAAGTGTGGCGGCAACTACAGCGGGAGGGATTCGATATTGCCCGCTGCACCGTCGCACGGCTCATGAGAACGATGGGTCTTCAGGGCATCATTCGAGGCAAGCCGGTCAAAACCACCGTGTCGGACAAGGCTGCGCCATGCCCGCTCGATCGCGTCAATCGCCAGTTCAAGGCTCCTGCGCCAAACATGCTCTGGCTCTCTGATTTCACCTATGTCGCGACCTGGCAGGGCTTCGTCTACGTGGCCTTCGTCATCGATGCCTTCGCCCGCCGCATCGTCGGTTGGCGGGCAAGCCGGACCGCACATGCGGGCTTCGTGCTCGACGCTCTCGACCAGGCACTTCATGATCGGCGGCCCGTCCATCGCGGCGGGCTCATCCACCACTCCGACAGGGGCGTGCAATACGTGTCGATCAAGTATTCCGAGCGGCTGGCGGAGGCAGGCATCGAGCCGTCGGTCGGCAGCGTTGGCGATTCCTATGACAACGCTCTCGCCGAAACGATCAACGGCCTTTACAAGGCCGAGGTCATCTATCGTCGGGGACCATGGCGCAACTTCGAAGCGGTGGAGTTCGCCACGCTCGAATGGGTCGATTGGTTCAACCACCGCCGTCTTCTGGAGTCCATCGGAAATATGCCTCCAGCCGAGGCCGAGGAACGCTACTACGTCATGCTGGACGAACCAGCCATGGCCGCATAACTTAAACCAACCGGTCTCCGCTAAACCCGGCGCGGTTCAGTCCGCTATCGGCCGCCATCGAACGAATGGACCAGTGCGTGGCATCCTTGGGCGTAGTGTTCAAGGTATGCTCGACGACCTAGGCAACCTGAGCGTCGGAGACAGATCGCGGTCGGCCGGCACGATATTCATCCGTCAGCCCTTCGATACCATCCTGTACGAAACGGCGGCGCCATTTGCCAACAGTGCGCTCATGAACACCAAGGCGTTCGGCAACGTCCTTGCTTTGTAGACCCTGCGCGCACAGCAAGACCATTCGGCAGCGATCGGACAAGAAGCGTGGCGCTTTATGCCGGCGCACCTGAGATTCGAGAAAACTTCTATCCGCATCGCTCAGAACGACGAGATCCGCCCATCAGGCAGCCGCTCAGCAAGCTCATCTCGAAATTAAATTGCAACTGTAATGCTACGTTAGGGGTAGGAGTTTCAATGGCAATCCGGAGGATGGCAAGAGGAAGGCGATCTACCCTTCTGCTGCAAGGCTGGTACGACCAGATGGGCTGGAAACCATTGAGGCATTCGAAGTCGCGTTGCCTACGGCTGCCGACAGTGGGCTAAAATTGTTTTCTCCTAACGAACGAGAATCCGTCATTTGGTGAATGCATGACGATAGTCTGGCAAATTTTACTTTTGATTTACTCAAATTGGTTTAGCGGAGTGCCATCCGTGTTGAGACACATTTCCCTAGAATGTTTGATAAAACAAAAATCGATCCATTTTTAGTGAAATATATGAAGTCGAATGTAGCCGAAACTACCTTGATTTAAGTGAATAATAAAAAATTTAGCAGGCATCAAAATATAGAAGACTCTACAATGAAAATAAGATTTTACTTTTATAAGATAATAAACTTATAAAATATTGCATTACGAAGAAATAAGATATTTTACATCACGAGGCGTCAACATTCGAATTGGGTAAATCGCGCGAGGGTGGGCTATGCCCAGTTTTATTGCACACTCAAACGTAAATATTATAAATCAGGCCCTCAGGCCAATACTATTGAACCGTAGGACATTCATCAGCGAAGAAGGCCAAAGTTTATTCTTCTTCACTATCGTAGATATCAAGGTGAGGTGTATGCCAGTCAACCGCACGTTCAATGCCAACGCTCTTCCAAGCAAGCAGAGCCATGTCGTCCTCAGAGCGGTCAGAAATCACCAAATCCGGAAGATCATATAGTAGCGGTACACCAAGGGTCCCCTGGCGACAGCGGATATAATGGCGACGATCAGTTTCCCATGCTTCTTCTCTGCCTGTGAAGAATTCGTTATGGAACTGCAACCTCCGTCCATGTGTTACGGCACTGAAGTCGTAGGTGCGGGTTCCTGTTGAGAGTTTAAGGTTTGGCCGCGCTTCCCTTACATTGGGATCAAACTTTATATAGAAAGCCAAACGCGTGCTTGCCTCGCTTGATCTAAACGCGACTCTTTCCTCCTCTGTCGCCCCGTCTTCCAATTCGTCCTCAGAAACATGAGACAACATAGTTTGGACTGCAAAAATGGATATGTCTTGGGCAAGAACGGAATCTATCCAGTATTTTGCAGCCTCATATATTTCTTCAGCAGTTAGGTGGAAATATCCCAAATCCTTTGCGATACGAACCATTTCCTTAGGAAAAATCATGGGCATGAGATAGACATTTCGTCTCCATCCAGATTTCGGACTAGCGCTCTCTACCAATTGTACGAAGTGATCCCCATTGGAATACTTGAAGGTGTAAAACAGCAGCGCAACCTTGCCGAAATACTTTCGCTTGTAGCTCAGCCAGGCCACGATTAGATGAGCTTCGTCCTCACGGCCATCGAGAAAGAAGGTCGCGTTTGGATTCACCTCAAGTGCGCTGTCGAGAATATCTTCAAGAGTATTTATCGTCTGGTCAGTAACCCTGTAATTGGTCTCAGAGATCGTGCCGTTTTCAATCTCGCGAATTACCACCGGTCTTCCAACGATCTCGTGGGAGAGAAATTCTTTGACAGGCTTGTCCTCATCTAAAGCAGCCACGCGGAATACGTTAAACTCATGAGCGACAATTGGAACACCGTCCGCCGTAAGCGCAACGTCAATTTCACATAGGTTTCTACCCCCCTCTCCGATCGCGGCCAAAATAGCTGCTTTTGTGCATTCCTGAATTCCCCCACCCAGATTGTACATACCTCTGTGCTCTACAATCTGCACATCGAGTTTCTCATTGATGTTCCGGAGCAGATTTGGCACCGAGTGGCGCGCCAGTACGTCAGAGACACTTATTCCTTCAGGGAGATCCCACGCTAGCTCCCAAATCGGCCAGTTGGTGTTGCTCTGGCGTCTCGGCTTCCTCTGACAGATTACCTGAAGGCAAGTTAGTGCTAAGCCAGAAACAAAAAAATTAAAACAAAATGAACAAAACTATAAACATACCTCCATTTCGTCTCTTTTTCTGCTGCTATTTTGCCCCTCTATATAGATAGATACTCTTCTAGTGCTACACCTCAACTATTATTTATAGAGGGAGTGGCCTGTGTTACTGACGTAAGCGCTTATGTTGGCGCGGTACTGAAGTCCAAAATAGCTGGCGAGGCGGGCCATCGGCAGCGGCTTGTAAGTCAAGCCTGGCGTAAAAATTTCAATGCTGTTGAGTCTATTCCATCTTGATATTGTGACGTTACTGCTTACGAATTCGGGTCGGTATTGGGTTTATTATTACTGCTAGGAATAGCGATTTTTTCAACAAAGGACAAAGTTTTCAAACATGGCCGGCCAATTGTCAGAGGTGCCTTATCCGTTGATTTCAGACATTGTTAGGGGTGAACTAGCGAAGTTTATTTGCAGGAACGTTCAGCAGATAGGTTTCTTAGTTCAATTCCCCTCGGCTTGCACTTAGTCACAGAGATATTTGTGCAGATAAAATTCGCTGTGAACTGGAAGCCTTTGACGCAAAATCTGCTGGGCGAAAACAACAAAGCGCTTCAGGCGATAGAGAAGATTAAGGCCGCTCACATCGTTCGCGTGAATGAAGAACCTCGTGGGCTCGCTGATGACTTCAACATCTAATGGAACTCATAATGATTGAACTATCTTAAGCGTGCAAGAAAGATTGTAGGCGCATTTCAGAATAATTTTAAACACAAACACAGTTTAGTTAAAGCGACTGGCTTGTTGAAAGCATTCGATGGTTAAGTTAGTAATTCTCAAAAGACCAGGTGATGTGTTCAACAGGCATATGCAGAATAATACATTAATATAGATTGCCAGCAAGTATAATAAAAAATACAACCATTTCCTTTTATTTAATTATAGCGTAACGATCGCTTATTCAAGGAAATTTTTTTAAGCGGGTTCTCCCATGGGGAACCTTTTCAAAGAGTGCCGTACGCAACAATTGGGTAGAGAACATCTGTGTCAGCACATCTGGCATAGCCGCCGCGTTGATCCACTAGGAGAAAGAATTCGCTC
This sequence comes from Rhizobium sp. AB2/73, assembly GCF_020871915.1. Taxonomy (NCBI): domain Bacteria; kingdom Pseudomonadati; phylum Pseudomonadota; class Alphaproteobacteria; order Hyphomicrobiales; family Rhizobiaceae; genus Rhizobium; species Rhizobium sp. AB2/73. Next base: position 85,754 of record NZ_CP067074.1, read on the forward strand.
GGAAAGAGCGCTATGTAGTGGGTGTGGCTACAACTGTTTTTAATCTGCTTAGGATCGGTCGACACAAACGTATCCTCCTTCTTCCCCGGGAGATAGAGAGTTCCTTCAAAGGTTCGGCGAATAATGTTTTGGTCCCCATACATGTAGATCAAGGGATCAGATGTTCGCACCGTCTCGCCAGTGTCTAAAATTTTGGCTTCTCCATGTAGCTGAATGAAGCTCTGAATTGCGCCATCGAGATCGTAGGTCGCCAAATCTTCTCCGATATAATTCGCCATCGGCCTTCGTGGGTGATAATATTGATGATAGGCTGAATTTATATTGCTCAGTCACAAACATATATATTGCAATAGAATTGCATGATTGTCCAAGTTCAAGCACGCAATTGTTGAAAGTGGCTGTCATTTTTCTGTAGAATTCTGATTACTACGTGATTTGCGCTGATTGGTTAGGGCTTAACCTAATTGCTGCGCATTTTTGACTTTGCTAGGGGGCGGCCCAATCTGTTCACATTGTGGTATGCTTAATGAGCCTTCTGTCAAATGGCGGTGCTGGCGCTATCACTGACATTCGAGCCGGGAGGGCCCTGATATGCCTACTAGCTGCGTGCTATCTTAAATAAACGACACTTTCGGCGCACGCAGTTTGAAAATTGCGTTCTGTGATTGGCCCACCGGCGACCGCGTGCGCTCGACTTTTGACCATAAGAGAAGATCTAGTCCACAAGCTGGCGAGATAACTCATGCATGTGCCATCGCCAAAACTAGCGGAGGATTGGTACAAAAAGATGACTTCAGGAGTGGCGTCATCGCGCTTCTCGCGAGTATAAATCATTTAACCCCACCCCACTTAGTCACTCCGACAAATCATTCTCAATAAGCGATCTCTAACTATGACGGCTCCTCAATGGGCGGTTCGTGATTTCACCTTTATCTTCCGCGAGCAAGAGCTCAGGATTCACTTGGAACAAGCGGAGACTGACTACAGTAACACGATGCGTAATTCCATGTACTTCCACCCGTCCGAACTCAACCCTGGCGAGTTCGATGATGAGTACATTATGAATGATCAATACCTCAGTTTTGTGTATGCTGACGAAACTACCGCCCGGCATTGCGCCCTATATCGTCTCCTTCCCTCTAGTTCCTCTAACCACGGGGCGGTGGCAACTGAAATAGCGCCCTGGATGCTGACCCCTCAACAACTCAATTATGTGCTACAGCAGCGCTGTGATCAGGGAGGGCTAATCAATTATTATCATGGCCCATCGACCAACTTGTTCTATCTAGCTATTATGAGAAGCTCGATGTTCGTGCGATTTGGGACAGAGGTGATCGAGGGTGAAAACTATGGGTTCTTCGCGAGAGGCGGGAACTACGTAGAAGAGCGCGCAGAAGACGCAGAGGTTGAGGAGGAGGAAGATGGAGAAGAGGAACAGAGAGAGCATCAAATTGGCGACTTGATCCATTATCCGATCATAGCTGTTGGATCGTGTGATGTTATTCCATAGATCGTAAATTATACATGATGCTTCATCTTCCAGATCCCTAGCAGTGTCTTATGTTTTGTGTTGCTTCGCTTTTAATAAAATCGCGGTTTTTCGGAGAAAATTTCGACATACGTATTATTGTCTTTTTAATATTATCCTATATTGAGACATACGATTTTAATTTTAAACTCCGTGCTTGAGATCAATGTCATTTCTGCTCTTATAATGTGCGCAATATCTACACTATTTTAAAGAATCTATTCCCAAGTTATTTTGAATGCTGCTTCATGATATTGCTCTCTGAAATTCGGATGTTCCGCTTCTGTGTGAGCTTGTTGTGGAGCAATGAGTTGCTGATCACGGCTCTCTCCACACCGCTCTTTTAACAAGCCATATCTACCTTGGGCATTTCCCCATGACCGCGCGACGCCTCGAGTCTGGCGCAATTTGCTAAGCGACTATTTCTTTGTTTTAATTTTGGCGATTAGCAAAGTGTAGTATCTCACTCATTAATCTTTTTATAGACACATTTGTTGGGCAGGATTTATCGTTATGTCATGTTCGTTAATTCGTGCATTCATATAATAGTTAGAGGTGGCTCGGTTTGTCTGAACAGTTTCGGGCGTTTCGCTAAGTGGATTTCCGCCTCGATTATGCTGCCATCATCATCGGTGTCAGCGCGTTAAAGTAAGCCTGATCCGGCGTCTGCCGGTCAAGGGATGAATGTGGGCGTCGGCTATGGTAAAAGGTCAGATATCGGCCAATGCCGACACGGGCCTCGGACACGGTCTTGTAGGCGTGAAGGTAGACCTCCTCGTATTTGATCGAACGCCAGAGCCGCTCGACGAAGACGTTGTCCCGCCACGCACCCTTGCCATCCATCGAGATGGCAATCTCAGCCTTCTTCAGTACCGCCGTGAAGTCCATCGAGGTGAACTGCGAGCCCTGGTCGGTATTGAATATGTCGGGCTTGCCATAACGGGCCAGCGCTTCCTCGACTGCTTCGACGCAGAAGGCTGCCTCCATCGTGATCGACAGTCGCCAGGACAGAACCTTCCGGCTGAACCAGTCCACAACGGCGCAGAGATAGACAAATCCGCGAGCCATCGGAACATAGGTCAGGTCCATCGCCCAGACCTGATTGGGCCTGGTAACCGCCAGCTTGCGCAGGAGGTAGGGATAGATTTGTGCCCAGGTGCCGGTTTCGACGTGTTCGGGCGACGGTAGATCGCCTCGATGCCCATCTTCTTCATCAGCGTGGCGACGTGCAGTCGACCGGTTTGTAACCCTTCTCCCCTCAAGAGCCCTTGCAACATCCGACTTCCGGCAAAGGGGTAGTCAAGATGCAACTCGTCGATCCGGCGCATCAGAGCCAGATCGCCGTCAGACACCGGACGAGGCAGATAATAGACACTGCCACGGCTGAAGCCGAGAAGCTTCGCCTGGCGCACGACTGATAGCTTATGCTGGCGGTCGATCATTTCTTTCCGCCCAGCAATCCTGCCTTGCCGAGCGCACCGGATAAAAAATCGTTCTCCAGTGTGAGTTCGCCGATCTTGGCGTGCAGCGTTTTGACATCGACGGTTGGACCCGCCGGTTCCGCCTTCGCTTCATCACCAAAAACGCCTGTCGCCCCCTCAAGGAGCTGGTCTTTCGATTGTTTGATCTGGTTGGCGTGCACGTCAAATTGCTGGGACAATTCCACAAGCGTCTGCTCGCCCCTGATGGCCGCGAGCGCCACTTTTGCCTTGAAAGCCGGGCTATGGTTCCGGTGCGGTCGTCTTGTCATGATTTCTCCTGTTTCCGGCATCTAAGCTGAAGTCAGGCAGAAATTCCACTTATCCTGGCTGTGCAGTTTTCCCGAGCCAGCTCTCTCGCGCCTATTCAAGCGGCAACAGCCACGCATATGTCGGCGCCGCGGTTCATCCGCTGTTTGGCTCAAGACGCTCGGCTCTGGATAGTTGCTTCTTCGAGCCGACTTGTAAGCTTATCACTTTCTCGAAACGCGTGGCAGCTTCCAATAGATACCGATCGTGCCCAAATGCAGCATCAAAGCTTAATCCCACTGGGAGGGCGCCCTTCGGAGCGACCGGGATCGTAATCGAAGGAAGCGCCGCATTGCTGGCGAGGTCGGTATTTCTGATGCACTTAGCAAAGATGTCTGGGTGTGCGGCCTCAGAAACGAGCGGTACCGCCTGGGGGACCGTAGGATAGGCTAGCAGATCGATGTCGCCGAAGTTAAAAAGCGCATTGATTTTCCGCCGCAATCGTCCGACATTGGAAATTGCATCGGCATAATGGGCGGGAGTAATCAGCCCGCCGCCCAAGTGTGTATGAATTAAACTGCAAACATTCTTGTCACGAATGTTCTCGAAAACCTCAGATATTTTGTCTTCCCAACCTAATGAGACTAGCGCCCTTGGGAAGTCCAAAAAGAATTCGTAAAGCGGCACCGTAAAGGTGATCGTCTGACTCAGTTCAAGTATCGAGGCATCGTCTACCTCCACGCATTGATGCCCGACAGACTTCAAGCTATCGATTGCAGCACGGCAAACCGACTTGACGTCGACATCTAGCCCGGTCCATAGCGAAGACGGCAGGCCTATTCGCAAAGGCGACGTATCAGCAGCCGTCGCCGGTTCGTCAGGTGAGAGCAACTTGTAGACAAAAAGGGCATCTGCCGCGTTGCGCGTCAGCAGACCGGGCGAATCTTTGGTTCCCGATACCGGAATGATGCCGGACGATGACCATCTCCCGCTTGTGGGCCTAAAACCGGCAATGCCGCAGAAAGATGCAGGTATCCTTACCGAACCACCAGTATCGGTACCAACTGCAACCAGTACAATTCCTGCAGCCACAGCGGCGGCACCCCCGCCACTGCTACCTCCAGCGCAATAGCCAGGCGCTACCGGGTTTCCGACGGTTCCCCAGTGAATATTTGCCGACGTGACACCAAAACTGAGTTCATGCATGTTGTTCTTGCCGGAGACCACCGCTCCCAAAACTTTCAGGTTCCTGACGACTTTAGCATCACGCGGAGCGATGCAGGCCGCCATTGCGGACGTCCCAACGGTCACCGGTTGCCCTTCCACACAGATGTTATCCTTAAAAGAGACAGGTATCCCAAAAAGTGGAGCGTCCACACAGGCGGCATCAGGCTTGGCAAACGATTGCTCAACCCCACTATCGTGGATAAAACAATTGAGCTGGCTGTTTCGAAGCATCGCTGCCAATGTCGCTTCTCTGATTTCCAACACCGAGATTTCCCCGGCCTGTATTTGATTGCAAATCTCCTCGAGAGTGGACCTTACGAACATTAAAGTAGCCTTTTTTACAGGACGATAAATCTACCGGTTCTCAATATCGATAAGCGGAAGTCATCTCATCGATAGGGTTCCCCTCTAAGAGCTGCCCGCCACAGCTGCGGATAACAGCACAAGCGGCATTCAAGCCCGTTTGTAATGCGCCCTCGACCCAGCCGCCGGTAAAGGAGCATCCACATCCTGCGAGATACAGGCCCGTGTCTTCTTCCGGTCTTTTTGCTGTAGTAAATTGGAAAAATAACTGCTGTGAATAGATGTCTTCACCAGGATAATTGAGTTTGAAAGCACCTATTGAATAGGGATCCATCAGCCAATCGTGCTGCAGAACGTGGCGTTCATAGTCACCGTTCGCCGGAACTAAATGGCGAGCAAAATCAGCGGAAATGGTGGCCAGGTCATCGACCAGGCGCCGGCACCTTTCTTTTTTGTCCAGAATGGAAAGCATTTTGTTAGCATCATCTTCCCATGTATAGCTTAATAGCACTACGCCCTTACCATCTGGATCATCTGGCTGATAATCTAGACAGTAAACGCCTCTGGCAAGGCCATCGGACAGGATGGTTGTAGGCAATACCCCTTTCAACCAGAACTTGCTTTCTGTCAGCATAAACAGCTTGGAAGAGCCAGTAAGGTGAGTCTGTCTGACCGCTCGCAAAACCTCGTTGTTAAGAAATGTTCCATCCGCCGTGAGACAATGGGCCAGTTCCATAGCCCGATTGCTGGTGGTAACGATGACGCGGTCAAAGGGCTCAACCTGCCCTGTAGCGCCCATCAAAAGTATTTGGCCATCCTGTTTGTAGATACGGCTCACATGACCGTTGCGGACACGCTGCTGCAAACTCACACCGTGAAACTCCTGTTCAGCCAACCGTTTCACCAACAGGGAGATCCCTCCCATGATCAGGCGCTGATCGTCCTCGTACCCGTTGATCACCAGACGCAGTATCTCGGTAAACGCGGCTTGGTACACAGGTAAGAAGCCTCCAGATCCAATCCCCAGCGATCCGAAAAGCTCAAAATCTTCCGGTCTTTTCCAAGGAACGCGCCCTGGCGGCCGCGGTCCGGTAAAGATGGTGACCAAGGCTGAATAGAAAGAGAGGTCGCGAAACGAATCTAGCCAAGCCTGCCAAGCCTGACGAGCCTCGTCGAAGCGACGCGACCGAAGCAATGTTGTGATCTTAGCTGGTGCCGGCAGTTGAATTCCTTCGTGCACATAACCGTCGTTGATCAAAGCTTGCCATCCTTGATAAACACGCTTGAACAGAGGCGGCGGAGATTCCCCAGCCTGCCATAAATAGCGCTCACCTCGATAATGTACCTCAGTATCCACGATGCCCGGATCGGGGAATGAAGCTGCGGTATCTATCCTGAATTTGTCCAGATAATGGAACAGGCAGGTTGCGCTGGAAGGAAATCGCATAGCACCCATCTCGGCAATGAGATTTGGTTCGCGCGGGTCGAAAATTTGTGACCAAGCCCTTCCACCCATACGATCCCGCGCCTCAAATAGCACGAGATCCGTTATTCCGGCCCGCAAAAGTTCAGTCGCCGCCACCAAGCCACTGATGCCGGCGCCCACGATGCCAATCCGGGGACGGAGACTGTTTTGAGCAACGCTCCCAATACCACCTTCACAATCGCTCAATCGCAAGAACGATCCATAATCATATAGAAGATCGATACTCGGTAATGAAGTTGTTGGGATGGGACTGTTCAGCATATCGCTCTCCAATGATGAACATATTTTTCGAGAGCCAGTGTCGCCGCCCTCGGAATGCCTGCCCCTTAAATTGGGACGTCGCGGCTACATCTTAGAAGTGGCTGCTCACAGGGTGTCACAAATAACGACGTGTTTTTGGAAAGAACTTGCTACCTTCTGTACTTAGCGATAGCAGATCTCGTTAGTCGAAGACGATACAGCGTATGGATTGCTCAGCCGGAATCCATCGTGTTGCCCGCAATCAGGGAAGTCGCGCTCTTGCCACTGCGCGTGATCAAAATATTCGTCGGCGATCGCTGCTATCAGCGCCTGCTGCCGCGTCGAATCGAGACGTAACAAATCGCTGATCCCAATATTATGTTCCCTGGCGAACCGGATCGCACAACGATACCCGTCGATATCCTCCAGTATTGGCCGGAGCGCCTCCTGCTTCCAGAGATCCACCAACTCCTCCAATAGAGACGGGCGGTCGTTCTTGACAGCAAACATTTCCGTAACCCTACGTCTAGCATGGGGAAGGAAAACATCCCGAGTTGCAAGGCGCAGTCGTCTTACATGCCATCGAAAAGCGGCGTTCCAAAAGGGGTCCTTGGCCATGCAGTTCAGAAGGGAAATCGAACCACCTTCGAGGATGAGGCCAGGAGATTTCTTGCGATTCTCCACTTCCGAGATGAGCTTACGATGAGCCGCCTCTGCTTCGATCACACCTGCAGCGAGCGGGCGTGAATCCAGATAGATTCGCTGAGTGGACTGCAGTTCCGACGCCAAAGGACGCCCGCTGCCGGTGGCAATTTCAGGACAGCACTGGACTCGATCTAGCGCAATTACAGGCCAGCCGGTTTCTCGTGCCACCTGGATTGCCAAATCGGTTTTTCCGCTGCAGGTCGGTCCATAAATAAGATATATCAACATGTGCACCTCGTGCTTGTTTATCGACTAGCGGACGTGACGCGACACTGTCTCACGGTCAATACTTTCAACTGTCCATGGGCTACGCCGCGCAGATTGTAAAAAAACAACAGTAGAAGTAGATTGGCTAAGATATCTGAGTGCGGAGATGGTATTTATTCTAGACACAACCATAGCAAAAGGCGTCTTCCGTTTGCAATACGATTGTAAACATTAATTTTATGCCTTATTAATGTAAAATATTGATTGTTATGATTAAACTCAAAAGCTCTCATTTGACAGCGGTTCGCCTGCTGTAGCTCCTGACTCCCAAGCGCACCGCTCACGCTGACCGGTTAATGAGGACATGATGATCAAGGATCGATCGTCTCATTCGTACAACCAGAAGCGGTCGGCGGGTCGGGGAACAGCAGCGGTCTGAGGATTATCTGGTCGGTTGCCGCGAAAGTTGAAATCTTGGAGGCGCAACTCAAACACGTTGGTGATCGAGTTCCGAGGCGTGGTTGGCTACCGCATTCCCGATTATGCGTCTGGGGCTATTCCGATCTTATTACTTGCGTCGGCCCAGGGCCGGCCAAGAAGCGACTAGCGCGTGTTACCCTGCCGTAATCCCGCCTCCAGCCATAGGCGAGGTGCAAAGCTCGCTTCGGCGATCTACGATCTGATCGCCTGCGTCTCCCTCGCAGCAGCCCAGATGAAGCCGGTCAGCTCCCGGGTAATGGACGTGCAAACCGCTGTCGTTCGCTTTCCCAGAGTGGCGAGCAATTGATATCGAGATGTCAGCCGACTCTAAGCCTTCCATGCAATCTCTCGAACTTTCGATGGGGCCTGCTACATGAGTTAGAGCTTTTTCGTGCCGACCTTCAGCGTATGCCGATTAGGCGGTAAACTCATAAATTCTCTTGTCGCATTGCGTTCCGCGTGATTCAAGGCTTCCGAATTAGGAGCTATGATGACACGCCGCCGCTACGAACTCACCGACCACGAGTGGTCAATCATTTCGTCCCTACTGCCGAACAAGCCTCGCGGCGTTCCTCGTGTCGATGACCGACGGGTCCTGAACGGCATCCTTTGGCGCTTCCGAACCGGCTCGCCGTGGTCGGAAGTTCCAGAACGTTATGGGCGGCCAACCACCTGCTATAACCGCTTCGTCCGTTGGCGTAAGGCCGGTGTCTGGGATCGTCTTCTTAAAGCCGTTTCAGAGGCTTATGACGGCGACATCGTCATGATCGACTCGACCTGTGTTCGCGTTCATCAACACGCGGCCACGGGAAAAAAGGGGATCGAGACGATGGTTGCATGGGACGTTCCCGCGGCGGGCTCACGAGCAAAATCCACGCGCTCGTCGATGCCGAAGGTCGGCCAGTCACGCTCCGTCTGACCGGCGGCCAGATTGCTGACTGCACTGAAGCCGATGCACTGACAGACGACCTCGGCGAAGGTGATATCCTGCTTGCCGATAAGGGTTATGACACCAACGCAATCCGCGCCAAGGCGGCCGAGCGAAAGGCCTGGGCCAACATCCCGCCGAGGGCAACCCGCAAGGGCTCCTTCTCGTTCTCGCGCTGGGTTTACAGGCAGCGGAACCTTGTCGAGCGTTTCTTCAACAAGATCAAACAGTTTCGAGGTATCGCCACGCGCTACGACAAGCGCCCGGAAAACTATCTCGCAGCTGTCAAACTCGTCGCCCCAAGAATCTGGTGTCAGAGTTTATGAGTCGACGGCCTAGTCCAGGCGCTCTCGACCAGCATGTGCCGGACCCGACCGTTACCAGCTTGTCTTATAAACTTCTTGCTTCTTCGTGAGATAAAGAAGCGCCGGAGAGGACGGCTATCCTCTTCCGGCGATGGGGGACGGGTCGTTGACGTGCAGGCCGCCATTCTTTCGAATGCCGGGCCGAACTAGAGTTTGATCGCCCCCATCTTTTCCAATCGTCCTGAACGGATACCCGAGTTTTAAGGCTCGGATGACAAGCATGGGAGATGAGAAAAGATGACGGATATTACCATCGGCGCGGACATCTCGAAAGACCATATCGATCTGCACAGCCTGGCTGAGGGAAGAACCTTGACGGTTGCCAATGACCGCAAGGGATTTGCCGCAATTGTCCGATGGATCGGCACAAAGGGCGTGGAGCGGATTGTCTATGAACCCACAGGCGCCTATCACAAGGCCTTCGAGCGCTTCATGATGGTCCAAAGGCTGCCGCTCTCCAAGGTCAATCCGCGCCTTGCCCGACGTTTTGCTGAAGCCACGGGCAGACTGGCCAAGACCGACAGGATCGATGCCGGACTGCTGGCCCATTACGGCGCACTTCTGGCACCGCGCATCCTGCGAGCCAACACGCAAATCCACAACCACTTGAAGGAATTACATGTCGCGCGTCTGGCCCTGATCGAGGACAGGACTGCCGCAAAGAACAGGGCGAAGAACGTCTCCACCCTGCTATTGAAGAGACAAAATGTCGATAGGCTCAGGCAGATCGAGCGCCAAATGAAGGCTGTGGACGAGGCCATCATGGCGCTGATCGGCGCAGATGTCTCCCTCAAAGCCAGGTTCGATATACTTGTTTCGATTCCTGGCGTCTCGTAGATCACGGCCTTTACGCTCCTAATCGAGATGCCCGAACTGGTCGAGCTGGATGAGAAGGCTGCAGCCGCATTATCCGGACTGGCACCCATGAGCCGCCAGTCCGGACGATGGACCGGACGCGCTTTCATCGCTGGCGGAAGGGCCATCGTCCGCCACGCGCTCTATATGCCAGCTCTTGTCGCATGCCGCTTCAACCCGCAACTCAAGACGAAGTACGAAGAACTCACTAAAGCCGGAAAGCCACCAAAAGTCGCGATAACAGCCGTCATGCGAAAGCTCATTGTGCTCGCAAACGCATTGCTGCGGAAAAATCGAAAATGGCAGCCAAAACACGCTTGATCAAAACGGATACTCTAGTAATAGAACCCCTTCTGACCGTCTCACCCGTTGATCGCTCACCACGTGTCATTACCGGAGCGATACTCCCCAATAGTCGAGAAAATTCACACGGCATTGACAACCACAGACCAGGCTGGGATAGCCCATCCCTTGGCGAGGGCGAACGCCGCCTTCCCAGGAGCGCACGCCGGCAAGGAACTCCTGCAGGCTCTCGATGCTGCGGTCGGTAAAGGGTGTGCTGCCCTCAGTTCCACGCAACAGTTCCGGTAGCCGTGATACGGGAAATGCCAGGACTGCGGGCGAGCACGTCGGCCAGCCAGGCCTGCGGATCGATATCGTTCATCTTTGCCGTGACGATTAAGGAACAGATGAGTGAAGGAAGCTCAGAAGCTCGCCACGATGTTGACGACGCCAGGTCGTCAACAGTGATCGCGACAATCCATATCGCTGGGCCGTCGCCGGCCCCTGCCGAATCCTTGCGGGCTCTCATCAACGATCCAAACTTTCTCTCGTCTGATCAATCCCGCCGGCGACCAAGATCGTCGGCGGACAATATTTCAATGGGGGTAAATGATTGTAGCACATGACATAAGCCATGGACATAACGCCAGTCAGCAAGTCAGGACAGGCGGCCTTTAGCGGAGGGGTACTCTTGATCATGTTGTTGGCAAAGCGTTCTTGACGGCAAGTCATCGGAACATCCTCCTCGTTGAAGAGGACGCCGAGGCGCTTCTAACTACCACTGAAAATGGTAGTCCCACTCTAAAGTCATGTTTAGAAAAGAGCGATGTTTAGGTGGGTGCAGGGTAAATCAAGGCCCTTTTGCCGGCTACCTGAAACGCGTTGTCTAAAAAGCGGAATGATATTACGAGCGCGGGCGACACGCACACCCAGGTCGGCGATGTTAATTTTGTAACGAAATTATCGTGACAAATCATGACCTGTTTCTTATTTCTTGTTTCTCGTGGGCCGGCTGAAAAGCGCTCGCAGGAGGATTTGTGCGGCTGGAAACAGGGAGGCGATGCATGAGAAGGACGTCGGAAGAGGCTGCAGCTACCCGAATGCGGATTTTACGATCTGCCGAAGTTGTCTTTATCGAAAGAGGATACGATGACGCCTCCTTGCAGCAAATTGCCACCGAAGCGGCTGTATCAACCGGCGCCGTTCAGTGGCATTTCGGACAAAAGATGCACATTCTACTAGCCTTGCGCGATGAGCTATGCTGGCATGGGAGAAAGCTGGGCCGGCTCCATGACGCGGGTTTGGTTGAGAAGCCATTGAAGGCAATCGCCGAGATTGCCGCATCAGCCATTCAATATTTTGCAGACAATGCAAACGGCAGGCAAATTCTCCAGATCTACGATAAGAAGGTCTCCGATACAGTGGCCCTCTATGATGAAGACCGCAAGTTTCAACAGGAGATGCGTGCTACGTTAGGGAGCATCTTTGGATACGCGGAGGCGAGAAAGGAATTATCAGATCCCTGGACGTCGGACACTGCGGCAAATACCTTTTGGTTTGCAATGCGCGGAACGTTCCAGACCTGGCTGGAGGAGGATCCGCGGTTTGACTTGAAGTCCGACGGCACGCGTATCGTTCAAACGATGCTTTCCTCATACGAGCGCGCCGACTATGGTCACTAGATAAAACGAGAAGAGTTCGCTCGACAATTCGATTTTATAATCGCCGAGCGTTTTCCGGTACTTCCTCAAATGAGGTGGAGTAGATGCTAAACCCGACAGACCGCCCTCCATTCGAGAGGGTTTGAGCATGGAATTCTGCACGTCATGCGCGACCTTGAACGGCGAAAGGCCCTGTTGCATCCGCTGGCGAGAAAATACATTGCTGAGCTCGTGGATCCTGCTTTGCCTTCTCTCAGTCGAGAGGCAGTGGTTTGGCACCACGGAATCAAACCGGGTACAAGCGTGAATCTGAAAAAGCTTTCGAAGCTGCTGAACTTCAGCCCCAACACGAAGGTCACCAAGGCGCGACCGCGTCTCGATCGCCTTTGCGATCTAGGTCTGCTCAATGGTCGTCATCGCGGTGAATACTCGGTCTCACTGGGGCCTCGCGGCGCTCTTCGTCAAACGCGGCTACAGAATGATGGCATCAGAACGTAGTCATTGGCAGCTCAAGATTTAGTTTCAGCTTATAGGCTCGACTGAACTCGAACTTCTGAGCGAAGACTACCATCAGCGCTTGAAGCGTGGCGTCCAGCTTTCGATCAATTCCTGCTGCTCGTCCTCTTCGTCGGGCTCCAATTCCTGCCCGATCTTGTTAGACGTGAGAACAGTCAACACTTTTCCGTAGGCGCCAAGGCCAAGGGACTCTTCCTTGACGGTTTCGCGTGTGGGGCCTCCAAGCCACTCCCGGACATCGATCTCATCCTTGACCCGCTCCCCGGCGGCAACGCGCATCGGATTAGCAGCGAGCGTGGCAGTCACGGTACCCAGGGGCAACCTGAGCCCCTTCCGAAGCCAGTCCAGCATTGGGAGCGATTTCATGGCCTCGGACATGAAGCAATAATCAATGACACCGCCGGTGCTCATGATCACGGCCGTGGCAGCATCGCTGATTTCCGCATACCGGATTGCAGCCGCCGTCCTTGAGGCTATACAGAGGTCGGCGATGGCTTCGATCGCCGCCAGGCCGGGCTTCTGGCGGTCAATTTCCTTGCGGAACGGCTGTTCCGGCATCAGCAAACCAGCTGCAAAATGGTCGGCTTCAAGCTCATAGGGATCATTCGTGACGAATCCGCCGCGAGAAACGTGAATGCCGTTCTGAATAACCTGATCCACGTGGCCCGGAAGAAAATAATGGCCGAGCTCATGGGCCACGCTGAACCGTTGAAAGCCTTCGCTGCGAATATGGGTCGCGTAGACAATGCCGAAATCGTTTCCGTGTCGGAGCAGCATCCCTGAGACGCCATCGACCTTTTCCGGTTTGCCCTCCACCATGATGTCGCGACTTGCGGCAATTGCAAACGGATCGACCGGAAGAGACAGGAGTTCCTCTTCCTTTAGCAGCGCCTCAGCAGCTTGCCGTGCCATCTTAAGGCTGAATACCTTGCTCATCCACCCGAACCCTTTTTCTCAGCCGCGCGTCGCGCGAGCATCTGCAAAAAGTCTTTCGCAATTTCACGATCATTTCCTGTCAGCTTGCTCATGTCACGGAACAGCGGGTCGCCGTCCTTTGCAAGCTCCGGCTCTTCGGATCGCCCCAGCAGGTAATCGGTCGTAATCTCGAGTGCGTTTGCGAGTCGGCGCAGTGAGTCGAACGACGGCTTGCGTGTACCCGTCTCAAAATGAGCGATGGAGCTCGCAGGCATCCCCGCTTTTTTTGCGAGTTCATCCTGGTTGTAACCCCTTAGAATCCGGGCACTTTTCAGCCGTTCCTGAAAAATTTGCGACGGGTTCTTTTCTTCTGGCATGTCTACTCCGGCATGAAAATCTTGACGAATTGTAAACCACATCATATATGGATAGACAGTTATCTCATGTCGAATGCGACAAGTCCAAGAGAAAGAAGCGATGTTGGCCGGTAGTTCAGATGAAGTTGCACGTACCGCGTCGCCAGACAAAGCGGACGTTTCGTCGCTCAAGCGACCGTTCCGTGTCCTGAGCCTCGATGGTGGCGGGATGCGCGGGATCTACACCGCGGCGTTTCTCGCGCGGCTTACTGATCAGTTCGCGCGCATTCGCGGGACAACCCCGCTCGATCTTGGCGCGGGCTTCGATCTGATCACTGGTACCAGCACTGGCGCAATCGTCGGATGCGCCCTTGCTGTCGGTCGTCCGATGCAAGAGGTCGTCAACCTTTATCGCGATCACGGGCCAAAAATTTTTCCCCATCGCATTACTGGAAAGCGCAGCGCGCTCTTCCGCGCGGGACGCGGCAGTACCTACGTGCGCCAAGGTGATAAAGCACTGCGCGAGGCGCTGACAGCTGTTCTTGGCACCAGGACGATGCTCGACGTCTTCCAGAGGCGTAATATTTCCCTTTCCATCCCTGCGGTTCTGATGAGCACGCATCGAGCGTGGGTTTTCAAAAAGACGCCCCGGAGCGGTGTGCGGGACGATCTCTATCCTCTTGTCGACGTCTGCATGGCGACGAGTGCCGCGCCAATCTACCGGTCGCTTGCTGCCATTGATGACCCCAATTCGGTTGGCGGGCCGAAGCAGGTCTTCGCCGATGGCGGACTCTGGGCCAACAACCCTATCATGGTTGGTCTCGTCGATGCCCTCACCATTGCGGGACCCGATCAGCCGATAGAAATCTATTCGCTCGGGACCTGCCCGCGTCCCGAGGGAGATCACCTTGATGAGGAATCGGCTCATCGGTCGATGCTGGACTGGTCCCTCGGAGCCGACGTCGCACCGTTGAGCATTTCCGCACAGGAATTTGCTTTCGACAATATGGCGCGCCTTCTCGCCAATGCGATGAGCGACTGCGGACGCTCAATTCGGCGCGTGAGGTTCCCCAACAAGGCAGTGCCCGCGAGCATGATGCCCTATCTCGCGTTGGACGATACCCGTCCGGAGGCGATGGATCGGCTTGTTCATCAGGCTCACACGGATGCGGATTTGACGAAAAGTGCCTGCGACGATCGCAACAACCCTGAGGGGGCAATGATCTCGCGTCTCATGAATGATCTGCCGGCCATGCCGGTATCGGGTGTTGTGTGGCCGATCGATGATGGCCGGAAAGGATAAGGCATGTTCGACTGTTCAAAAGATGTCCGGGCCTACCACGACCAGGATGTGACCCTGCCGCAGACCGAGCAGGATAAGATGCGCAATCGCCGTGACGCCAACCGGACGCGGCTTCGCAACGGGTTGCAGAAGGCAGAAAAGCCCGGCCCTCTGGAGTTCGTCAAGCAGGGCAGTTACGCGATGAAGACAATGGTCCGTGACCCGGACAATGATTACGACATCGACGATGGCGTCTATTTCGCCAAGGAGGATCTAGTCGGGGAGCGTGGCGCCGAGATGACCTCTCACCAAGCGCGCTCGATGGTGCGTGATGCCGTTGACGACGGAAAGTTCAAGCGAGCACCAGAGGTGCGCTCGAATTGCGTCCGCATCTTCTATGAGGCGGGCTATCACGTCGATCTTCCCGTCTATCGTCGCGTCACGACCTCCACGATCTTTGGAGACGTATACCACTACGAGTTGGCTGCAAGCAGCGGCTGGAAGCGCTCCGACGCACGCGACGTCTCTACCTGGTATGAAGATGAGCGTTCAAATTCTTCGGATGGCCGTCAGTTGCGCCGCATCAATCGCGACCTCAAGAAATTTGCGCGCAGCCGGTTCAACTGGCGTTCATCGATCTTGAGCGGTTTCGGCATTACCGTCGTCTTGACCGAGCGCTACCAACATTCCACCCGTGAAGACAAGGCGCTCTACGACACGATGGTGTCGATCCGAAACAGGCTCGATTGGAACCTGCAGATAGCCCATCCGGTTACGCCGAACAGCGACATCACCAACGGCAATGATGACGCGCGCGCGCGGTTCTTCCGCGACAAGCTGACCGATGCGATCGATATGCTCGCGCCGCTGTTCGACACTGACTGCACCCGTGAAAAAGCCCTGAAATGTTGGGACAAGGTCTTTGCAACAACCTTTTTCAGTGAACGGCTGGAGGAAGAGAAAAGGGCCAATGCATTTGCGCCGGCGATCATCGGTTCAGCCGCTCTTCTCGGTCAGGCAGCCGCTGCTGCCGCTGCGGTGAGCAGCGCAGGTGGCGGACGCCATGCATGACTTTAATCCATCGCTTGAATGGCGACAGGCCGCGCTTCAGCTCGAGGCGCGGCTGCGGGCCCTTCTAGGTCAAGCGCCAGAGCGGTTGGACGGTCACACGATTTCGACCTCCTATCCAAATCGGAGTTGGGTCGCCGCCTGGAGAGTGAGCATTAAGTTTAGCGACGGCAAGACACGGCGTATCGATGTTGTTGCGACGGCGGCATTTCCGAGAATCCCCGTTCGGACCGCGCTGGTAGATCATCCCGAAGCTTTGACATGGCCGCATGTAGAGGGTGATGGGATACTTTGTTTGCTACCGAATATGGCAGAGGTCGATCCCGACGACCCAACGGCCGTCGCAGAAAACCTCCTGATCCGGTCGGTTGGTCTGATAGAGGAGCTGTTACAGGGCGATATCGTCGAACGGGACTTCAAGGAAGAGTTTCTGACCTACTGGGCCTACAAGACCCACTCCGATGGCAGCCGGTTGTTCAGCCTGATTCGCCCGGCAGCGCCATCGCGCTCCGTGCGCGTTTGGAAAGGTGAGGGCATCACCGTCGTCGGCCAGCACGAGGAGACTCTCCTGACCTGGGTTGCGCGGCGGTATGGACAAGGCGCAACCGGCAAAATTACGCAGGGCGCGTTCCTCTGGATGGAAACCCCACCGCTTCCGGCACAGTATCCGGACAGGGCAGCCGACCTCTATTCGCTGGCGGCGGAACTAGGACCAGATTCCGTTAATGCGCTCGAGGATGCCGCCCGCCGAATACCTGAAGAAATTGTCACCGTCATTGGCGCCGAGGGCCGTGCCGGCGCTGGCCTCATTGCCGTCCGGACATTGAATCCGAAATTCGCGCATGGCCGACCGTCACCGGTTGCTGAGCCAGTGACGAAGGGATTTCGCGCTGGCAACGCTCCGCCAACATTAATCAGTCAGCGATTTTTCGGGAGGACACCTGTGGTGAGATCGTCAGTGCAGCGCGCCGATGTAGCCTGGATACACGGACGAGGGCAGGATCCCCGAACCGAGAGACTTCTCTCCTCCACTGTTGTGGTCATCGGTTGCGGTTCAGTCGGCGCGCCCGTCGCCTGCTCGCTGGCGCAAGCTGGCGTCGGCCATCTCGTTCTTGTCGATCTTGACGAGTTGAGCTGGCCGAATGTCGGTCGCCATCCTCTAGGGGCGACTGCGATCGGCAAGAACAAGGCGATTGCCCTGGCTGAGCGCTTGCAGATGGATTATCCCCATCTTCTTATCGAAAGCCGGTCATATGGCATGAGCGCGCTCCTTCAGTTGGACACCGAATTGCTCACCGAGGCCGATCTTATCATCTCGGCGACG
Source organism: Rhizobium sp. AB2/73 (assembly GCF_020871915.1). NCBI lineage: Bacteria > Pseudomonadati > Pseudomonadota > Alphaproteobacteria > Hyphomicrobiales > Rhizobiaceae > Rhizobium > Rhizobium sp. AB2/73. The sequence goes on from NZ_CP067074.1 coordinate 103,209, forward strand.
GGCAGTTGGGCGGCAGAGCATGCTTTGAACGACTGGCATGTCGAGCAAGGCAGGAAGAAGCCAATCCTCTATTGCTGGACCGAAGCGCACGCTTGCGCAGGACATGCCGTGGCAATAGCCGAACACGGCGGATGCCTGCAATGCCATCTCGGCCGCACCGGTACCCCGGATTTTAAAGTGGTGGATTGGCCAGACGGTGGCCAAAACAAGGAAGAGCCGGCATGCGGCGCGCATTTCCAGCCTTACGGCCCTGTTGAGCTTTCCTTTGTGAACGCTATGGCCAGCGACATGGCGCTCGACTGCTTGCTTGACGCGCCAAGCACGTCAGCCCATCGGATTTTTGCTGCCCCGCACAAGCGCATTGGGATGCTGGGCGGGGTCTACAGTACTGACTGGTATTCCGAGTTCGGGACAAAAGATGGGGATGGTCGGGTAGTCGATCGTCACTGGAGCCTACGCGGTTGCGCTGCTTGCCGCCGAGCGCCTTCTGAGAAATAATCATGTTATCCAGAACGTTGAGCCTCTGGCTGACTTTTCTCTGTGGGTAAGGGAAATCAGGCAGGCCAGGCTGCGGCAGTAATCAAACGCCTTCTTGTTTTGTGAAAGCCGGGAAATGGCAGATCGCGTTGTACATACCAGCCGGGGCAAGTGGTCTTCACCAAGAATTCCGCATAAGGGGTGGACTTGCGTAGGCATCGACGATCTTGAAGCGCCGTCGCAGGAATGTGAAATGTGCGAAAGCGTTGATGTGCGCTATGTTCATTACATGGAGCCTCCGCACTATCCGGAGACACTTGCTGTGGGGTGCGTATGCGCGGAGCATATGTAGGACGATTACGTCAGACCAAAGCAGCGTGAGACGGGAATGCGTCTGATTGCCCGCCGGCGAAAATCCTTGGCCGCGAAGAAGTGGCGGATTTCGCAACTAGGCAATCATTTCGTCAACACTGAAGGCTTTAATCTTACTGTCTTTGAACGCGGTGAAGGATTTGGGATCTTTGTCGCGCGTCGCGGGACGGATAAGCGTCAGATTGGTAGGAAGAATTATCCGAGCCAGGAAGGGGCTAAAGCTGCCGCAATAAGCGCGCTCCTATGGGCGAAAACGCACTTGTGAAGGCGCCGCAAGAGTCTAACGATCGCCCATAGAAAATGTCCGTTCCGGCAATTCGCGGCGTAAGCACCTCATGGGTTGCCCTGTATCACTGCGCAGCTTGATCTCCCGTACAAAGGTTTCCCCGACATGCTATCTCTCTTTCGATGAAATGAGCGCGATCTCGATTCCCCCTCTCCCTACGGTCGTAGTCAAAGCGTCCACAGAGACAAAAAATAGGGCCACCGGAATACCGAGGCCCTTGAAGTGTGAAGGTCAAAAACCTCCAGAGGGGAACAGCTGATACGATGGACCTCGGAGGAAGCCATCGCGTGCATCAGCTATACGCAAACTGCCTAGATATTGAGCGATGCGCAAACAAGAATTGTGCAACGCACCTATGCAAAAGGGGACGACCTCCATAACACCCTCGAATTTGCGGTTGCTTGCTGCGTGCACCTCTTTTTCCCACCTGACGCCTGCATTGAATGCAAGCTACTCCCAGACCGGTGTGGACGGATCAAAGAGTGTGGTGTGGGGGGATGTGTTCCGCATCAGCGAGACCTTTGAAGCTCAAGGCTGGGCTTATGGAGGCGTTCCATTCCCGCTCGATGGCATCCTGGTCCAGCCCCGGATCTCCGTCGATCAACCCGCTGTGGGGTCCGCTAGCAAGCTGCGGCCGCTCGGCTTTGCCTCCGCGGTGATCGCGACCGGTTCCGGACACTGACGGGAGCCATCGAGCGGGAACGGCCCGCTCCAAGATGGAGCCCTTCGATGAACACAGATCTCAACCTCGCACAGAACCACGCCTTCCAGCTTTCCCGTACGCTTATGGTCCCGGTCACGCTTTTCCGGTCTGGCGACGAGTTCGGCGTTCTTCCGAGCGACGAACTCGATGACGGCGAGGTCGAGACCATCGCCGAGTTCGATCCCTTCGCGTACGGGCCGGCTCATTGAGTCGGCATTCATTGCCGCTTGCGAGCCGCAGGCGGCAAGGGAAGCTTCGCCGCGGCTGGTGTGGCCCCTGGTGCCAAGGTGCAGATCTGCAGGTTGCCAGTCGCGCCCTTGCCTCCTTTGCTCTTCGCGGACCGTCGGAAACGGTCCCGCAAAATGCGGGAGAAATGAATCGGACAAGAAGGGCGGCGCCAGGAGCGCCGGTATAAGGATGGAGAAACTGGAAGACTTACGGGATCGTGTCCCGTGCGCCGTCGTGCTGGAGCAGGCGGGGTTCGCGGTCGATCTGAAGGAAAGCACACGGCGGGCAATCAAATACCGGCGCGGCGGGGAGATTGTCATCGTCATACACAGCGGCAGCGGTTAGTTTGATCCGCTGTCCGAAGCCAAGGGCGATGTCTTCAGCCTCATCCAACATATGGAGGACTTCTCCTTTCTTGATGCTCTGGCACGTCTCGCGTCGCTGGTTGGGATCGACTTGCAAGAGCCGGAGTGGCGACGCTCAACGCGAGATGCGGCTCCTGCAGCATCTTTCTTAAACGTCAAGGAGATGACGATGCTGCTGGAACAACACATCGAAGAACTGCGCCGCGCGATTGCCGCGGAGCTGGAGCTGGCTCAGGCGGAACTGGCGGTCATCATGGCCGTGCAAGATGGCTCCATCGACGCCGAGCCGCCCTTTTGAGGGCGGCGATCATCCGCAATGCAGCCGCCACCGTCCGACTGTCATGAGAAGCAACGCTTTCGCTGTCTCCTTGACGGGGACGGGGATCGGGATCAGCTTCGAGCGTGAAGGCGAGCGCGCCGATGATGCTGCGCGGAGAGCCGCCTCTGCGGCTTCAATCAGTTCGTCCCCAGCCCTTCGTGTGGATTACTTGTTCAGAGCATCCTTCAGTGCCTTGGCGGGCTGGAACGTAAGCTTCTTCGCAGCGGCAACCGTGATGGTGGCGCCGGTGGCCGGATTTCGAGCCTCGCGCTCCGGCGTGTCCTTGGTTTTGAACTTGCCGAATCCGGGGATCGATGTTTCCGCGCCGGAGGTGGCAGCGGCTGTGATCGATGCGAACACGGTTTCGACGATCGTCTTTGCCTGCGCCTTGGTCAGGTTCTGTTCGGATGCGATCTTGTCGGCGATTTCGTTGGTCGTGGTCATGATGGGTTCCTCGTTAAAGACGCAAAACCATCTCAGCCGATCCAGATATTGTCATGCGGCGATGTCTGCGGAACGGTGATCCTCTTGGTGTTTCCACAGTTTATTGCTGGTTTGTAGCCTCTTTTTCGCTTCTGCAGCACCAGTTCGAGAAAGCGCCATATCGCGTCCTTCTCATTGCCGAACACCTCGGTCATCTCTCCGCCCGCCTTGCCGATCCGTCCCCAGCTTCGCACCACGGCTATTTCCCCGAACAGGGTTGGCCGGATCGCAAGCGCGTAATATCGGGCCATGTTCCTGTTGGCGTCGATCCTCTGGCAATAAAACTGGTAGTGGTGAGTGCCCATGCCGCATGATCGCCGATGTTCACGATACGGTCCAACGACACTTATGAATCGAAGAACCGCTTCCGATTCATTTCCGTGATGTTTGACATTTGCCGATCTCGGGAAGCGTTTGGGCGAACCGGCTTTCGCCGACCGGGTGCTATTCGCTTGCGCTCACGGAGCCCGGACCCGGTCTCCGCCTGCGGTGACACCCCCTTTCGCTGGCCGTTTTACTGGCACACGGACACGACGCCTGGCGTCGTCGTGATGCTCTTCTTTTCTGACCTGCTATTTTGCACCCGCCGCTGCGGCGTCAAGGACGTCGCGGCAACCTCCAATTTGCTGCCGCCGCCTGAGATGGCTCTGGCAAATCGGTTCCTCCGCTCGCCGCCTCCGGCGGTCGCGATGCGATCCTGGACCACTCGCGTCTACGGTGCGGGCTCCTTGCGTCAAAAACGAAGGAGACGTTCCACGACACAGCGAAAGATCAAAGACATCGATAGTGGCAGCCCACAGTACTGGCGCGAGCGCGCTGAAGGGTTTCGGCTGATCCGTGAAGCGGAGCACGCCTATGATCGCCTCAAGCGCGCGCCAACCTACATTTCCGGTGGCTATGACGAGGATGGCGATGTCATCCCCCTCGAGAACCTCGGTCCCTGCGATGCGATGGACGAGGCGATAAAAGCCATCGAAGCCAACGAGACTGCCGTGGATATCCTCGTCGCCCAACGCCGCACGGAAATCGGTGGCTGGCGCATCTATGCCGTCATCCGCGAACTCAACCCTGCGGCCGATTAGCCTAGGCCGTCGACTCATAAACTCTGACACCAGATTCTTGGGGCGACGAGTTTGACAGCTGCGAGATAGTTTTCCGGGCGCTTGTCGTAGCGCGTGGCGATGCCTCGAAACTGTTTGATCTTGTTGAAGAAACGCTCGACAAGGTTCCGCTGCCTGTAAACCCAGCGCGAGAACGAGAAGGAGCCCTTGCGGGTTGCCTTCGGCGGGATGTTGGCCCAGGCCTTTCGCTCGGCCGCCTTGGCGCGGATTGCGTTGGTGTCATAACCCTTATCGGCAAGCAGGATATCACCTTCGCCGAGGTCGTCTGTCAGCGCATCGGCTTCAGTGCAGTCAGCAATCTGGCCGCCGGTCAGACGGAGCGTGACTGGCCGACCTTCGGCATCGACGAGCGCGTGGATTTTGCTCGTGAGCCCGCCGCGGGAACGTCCCATGCAACCATCGTCTCGATCCCCTTTTTTCCCGTGGCCGCGTGTTGATGAACGCGAACACAGGTCGAGTCGATCATGACGATGTCGCCGTCATAAGCCTCTGAAACGGCTTTAAGAAGACGATCCCAGACACCGGCCTTACGCCAACGGACGAAGCGGTTATAGCAGGTGGTTGGCCGCCCATAACGTTCTGGAACTTCCGACCACGGCGAGCCGGTTCGGAAGCGCCAAAGGATGCCGTTCAGGCCCCGTCGGTCATCGACACGAGGAACGCCGCGAGGCTTGTTCGGCAGTAGGGACGAAATGATTGACCACTCGTGGTCGGTGAGTTCGTAGCGGCGGCGTGTCATCATAGCTCCTAATTCGGAAGCCTTGAATCACGCGGAACGCAATGCGCCAAGAGAATTTATGAGTTTACCGCCTAGGTGTTCAGTCCCGGCATTTGATGGATCGGATTTAGCCTGAACCGTTCGGGTTCTTTTGTCCAGCATCTACAGATGAACTCGTATGGGGTGAGGCCCTTGAGGGTCTTGAGGCGGCGGCCGAAATTGTAGGCTGCGACAAAGTCTGCGAGGTGGGTTCGCAACTGGTCATGGTCATCGTAGTGGAAGCGCTTGACGGTCGCTTCCTTGATTGTGCGGTTCATCCGCTCGACCTGGCCATTCGTCCAAGGATGTTTCACCTTGGTCAACCGATGTTCGATGCCATTCTCATCGCAGACGCGATCAAAGATGTGGCCGAAATCATGGATGTCGCGAGGGCGGTTTGTGAACTGGATGCCGTTGTCCGTCAGCACGGTATGGATTTTATAGGGAGCGACCTCGACCAGATTGCGCAGGAACTGTGCAGCCGCCATCTTGCCTGCCTTCTCATGCAGCTCGACATAGGCAAACTTGGATGTCCGATCGATGGCAACGAAGAGGTAGAGCTTACCTTCGGCGGTTTGAACCTCGGCAATATCAATGTGAAAATAGCCAATTGGATAGGATTTGAATTTCTTCTTGGCCGGCTTGTCACCCTCGACCTCAGGCAGCCTGGAAATGTCGTGGCGCTGCAGGCACCGGTGCAGCGATGACCGCGTCAGATGCGGAATGGTCGGCTGCAGCGCGTAGAGGCAATCATCCAGCGGCAGCAGCGTATGCCTGCGAAAGGCGACGATGACCGCCTCTTCCTCAGGCAACAAGACTGTTGACTTCGGCTCCTTCGGACCGGTCGCCAGATCGGCAACCGATGTCCGTTTCTTCCATTTCGCGACTGTCGTCTGGTTGATCCCGTAGCGCTTTGACAGCGCCCTCAGGCTCTCTTGACTATTTTGTATTGCTCGACGGATTGCCTCTGTCGTCGTGGCGCTGCCGTGCAGAATTTGTCCCACAATGCATCCCTCCAGGCTTGGGAGAATAATGCACCATCAAAGTCCGGGATCAAACACCTAGGGGACGAAAGGTGGCGCTGCCGCCTTTCGTCCCTCTCCTCCGTTTGGGAGCCATGCCAGCCGGACCGACCGGCCGACCCGGCAGACGAAAGAGCGCAAGCCCCATCTCGACACTCATCCCATGAGGGAAGGTCAAGCCCCCCACAAACACCCTACCATGGGAAAAGGGGACGGTTCCCTCCTCCCTCTCCCCAAATCCCTATCCCTGTCCCGGCCGATCAATGGTCAGGTTGGCACTGCAGCGCATGACTTACGTCGTTTACTGCAAGCCCTACGATGACTAGGCGGCGTGGACAAATTTGCGAGGATCGTGTGACGTGCTATTCTCGCCTTATGACATGTTCCCGCTGTGAAAATCTTGACGAGGTCGTGCGCATCAGGACGCCGTATGAGCTGTTTTCGGTAGTCAGAACAGTGCGGCAGGCGTTAGCTGATGGTGATATCGAGGAAATTGACGCTGGTCCTATGGAGGGTAGGACAGCGTTTTGCGATTTGACCGCTAACGGCCCGCTCGACGATCTTTTACTTTATCGGTATCGGTGCGCCGAATGCTCGCAAAATTTCGAGTTAAGCGCAGAAACGTATCACGGAAGCGGTGGATCTTGGCGCAAATCTACACCCATTGAATCTGCATGATTGACGCCGCGCCAATCGGTTGATTCAACGCTGCCTTTTGGAGGCAGGTTTGAGCCGGGGCGATCTCACCGAAGCAGAGTGGCGGATTTTGAGGGGTTTGCTGCCAATCGAACCTAAGAACCGTGGTCGAGGCAGGCGTCCCGAGCAGAACCGAGCTATCATCAACGGAATCTTTTGGCGGCTCCGATGCGGAGCGCCTTGGCGCGACGTTCCGACCAAGTATGGGAATTGGAACACCGTCATCGTCGGTTCCGGAGGTGGAGCGAAGCCGGAGTCTGGGAGACCGTGGCGGTAACGCTGGCCGAGGTCATGGCAGACAGCGGCCACTACAGCATCGACAGCACCACAGTCCGCGCCCACGTCTCGGCAGCGGGCGGAAAAGGGGGCTCATCGACGCGCTCTTGGCCGCTCGCGGGGCGGGTTCACCAGTAAGCTTCACTGCCTGGCTGATGCCCTTGGACGACCGCTCGCCTTCCATCTGACAGTTGGCGAAGCAGCAGACAGCAAGGCCTATGAGGAACTGATCGACCTGCCCGAGCGCACGCCGAATGCTTTGCTTGCCGATAGGGGCTATGATGCAGACGCCATCCGCGCCAACCTTGCGCAACCGAAGATCGAGGCTGTCATACCCGGCCGATCAAACCGCCGCGTGAAAATAGAACATGATCGGAAGCTTTACAGGCAGCGCAACCGCATCGAGCGCATGTTCGGCCATCTCAAAATCAACCGTGCCATCGCTACCCGCTACGACCAACTGGCAAACAGCTTCCTCGGCATGGTGCATATCGCCACAGCCAGATACTGGCTCAAATTTGTCCACGTCGCCTAGGAGTGGGGGTGACAAAAGGAGGCCAGCGGCGGTGACGACAATTCTTCAAGCTGAAATCCTGACGAACATGGCACTGGTCATGGAGCGAGAGCGAATAAACTGGCTGGCACGGTGACCTTGCGATTGAGCACCATCGACCGTATCGCTCGCAATCTTGATATCCCGCTTGTTGAACTTTTCGGTGAGCTAACTGTCAGGTTCCATCAACACCATTGACTGCCGGCCTGAGCCGACTAGTGCCGCGAGATTGTTCAGACGGAAGCAACGGACGGAGCATTCTGCGCCGTGATAGGTGTTGTTTCGTTCTGTGGCTGCCGCTCGCCTGTCGTTGCGCGAACACGGTTCAATACCGGTGGCAGGAATGGCACATCTTCCCAGACGACATCGCCTTCGAAGAGCGTTTCGGTATTGCGGTTACGCCATCTGACTTCTTCTCTGGTCACGAAGGGAGGCGCGATTTCAGCGAGGGTCGCCAACGGTACAAACCCGACCGTACAGATCAAAGCAATGAACCTTAGCGTCAAATCCGCATGCTGCGGAAATACCTCCAGACTGATGATCGCTTCGGCGACGATAATAGGCGTGAAAGCCATAAACGCTGCCCAGATGTTCAGTGGCCCCAGAAGGGAATACCAGTCTTTCTTCCAGTGCATGCTCTGTTGTTCCTTCCGACATTGTAAGCTGTGGTGGCATTTGAAGGCTTTCAGGCAAAGTTACATCGATCTTCTTTCCTGATGGAATCTATTTTGCCCGACACAGACCTTCATGTCATCACGCCGGAACCAGATCGCGCGTCCGCATCGAAGCGGTGCATTGCCGGCGGTAAAGGACGATCTGCTCGTCGCTGCGCATCCGCAGCACCTCATGCGGCAGGATCAGCGGCCGGCGGCTGAGCTGCTTCGACCGCGATCGCGACGATCCCTTCATTCTGGTAGAACGGTTGGTTTGATCCACCTCGACAGTGGTGTCGCCGCAGCGCTTGGAAATGTAGTCGGCGGTATCGATTGTCAATCGGCGTCGTAACGGGGGTCTGACGCAATTTCGATTATGTTAGGGCGCTCCGATAATACGCGCTTCAAGCAGGTCGAGTTTCCCACGCCCGTACATTTGCCGTTTGATAAGATTAAGCTTGGTGATCTGTCCCTCGGTCTGCCTGTTCGACCAAATCGAAGTGATTGCGTTCTGAACTGCGGCTCTGTCGCGGATGACGCCGCTGGCAAACGACGCTACCAAGCTGTGCGCCGCGCGCTTGATCCAGGTCTCTAGATGTTTAGTCCCGGGAATTGATGGCGCAACATAGCGTGGAAACTTTCGACAACATCCCTAGCCTCGACGAGGTCGGGTAGCCGCTCCTCAATTGCAGCCACAGTGACCGTTTGAGCCTTGGTCAAATTGTTGCGCTCCAGGGTCATAAGACGAACGATGGTGCGTGCGGCGGGCGCGTGGCCAAGCCCGTCCTCGGCCTTTTCAGCCCGCCTTCGCCGTGTTGCCCATTCTGTGACAACACGGAGACCGCCGCCAAAGCCGGCCAGCCGAAGCTGCCGCCACAGTTCGGCACCGTTTCGCAATCCGGCATCCCATTGCGCCTCAAGCCAGGGCAGATGCTGTTCCAGGGATGTTTGCCGGACTCGGAAGATGTCGGTCCGCTGACCACGAACGACGCTGCGAACCAGCTTTCGGCTGTGACCGGTTCTGCGCACGATTTCCTTGATGGACACGCCTTCGCTGACGAATCCACGGATAACGGCGTTTGCCTCTTCACGCCGCAGATATCCCTCGTATTGGAGCCGCTCAGCGGCGGTCAGAAGCTTCGTTTTTACGGTGGCTGTACCTATTGCCACGCGAACCTGCCGCATTGAGTTGCGCACAGCGTCGAGAAAAGCCTGGCTGGCGTTCTCCATTAAATGCCAGCGGTCGGCGACCTGATCGGCATGTGGCGGGGCTTGTGCGGTGGCCTGCGCATACCCGCCGCCGCGGTCTCGTGCCACGATTTCGATCTGCGGCTGCCGGACCAACCAAGCCTTGGCGGTCGAGGGCTCCCGGTCGGGCACCAATGCTATCGTCTTTCGCCGCTCAAGATCGCAGATGATCGTGCCATATCGATGATTAAGACGCCATGCCCAGTCATCGATGCCGATAACTTTCGGCGGCGTTGGCGGCGGACGATTATACCGGCGAACGGTTCGAAGGAGCGTATCATTGCTAACCGGGAACCCGAGACGATCCGCAAATCGCGCAGCAATTGCCGTGATGCGAAAGGGACTACTGCAGCAATTGGGCGCACCGCAGCTGTTATACGATCAGCCGACCAATCTGTTCGTCGCGACATTCATAGGGTCGCCGGCCATGAATCTCTTTGATGCGCGGATCCACGAAGGCGGAAACGGCAAGATCGTCTGCGAGATCGCGCGGCAGGCCCTTGCGCTGCCTGAAACGGTCCTGTCCAGCTTTTCGTCGCTTCGCGACCGATGTGGCGGCAATGTTGTGCTCGGAGTGCGCCCCGAGCATCTGGTGGATCCCTTGCGCCGATCGCCCGATCTGCCGCGATTGCGTGGACGTGCCGTCGTCATCGAAGCGCTCGGCTGAGAGAAACTCGTCCAGATTGAGATGCCTGGCACACCCGTCAGGTCCGATGATGTCATGGAAATCGCCCGCGATATAGACGCCTCCTTATCGGATATGCACGGCCCCGGATCGAAGAACGACACCATTCGGGTCGTGGGACGGTTCGACCCGCGGACTGATGTTTTCTGGAATGAGTTCGTGGAGGTCTCCGTCGACGTTGTCAACCTTCATTTCTTCGATCTAGCGACAGGCATTTCGCTCAGGACGTAGTCACGCCTCCAGGCTGGCGCATAAAGGGAAAATGCTATGTTAAACGGCGATGCGGGACGGCAAGCCAGGCATGCCGCACGGGCCCAACACGTTCTCGGCCCGCCGCGAGCAATCGTAGCGGGATTTCTGTGTGATCGTCTCAACGGGACGACTTGTTTTTTGCTGTGGGTGAAAATAGCTTTATTATATGCAATAAATCGCCATCCTGTTTGACGCGACAGGGATCGTGCAACCCATGAGGAGATTGAGAGAGATGATGGATCGTACCGCAACCAGCAACATGGTGGTCCCTGAAGATACCGAGGCGCTTCAGCGGCTATACGCGGATTTCGAAGCGGAGCACTTGAAGCCCCTCTGGACCCAAATCGACGACCTTATGCCGGTTGTACCGAATCCCAAAGCTGTGCCGCATGTCTGGAAATGGTCGACTCTTTATCCGCTCGCCAAGAGATCGGGTGACCTCGTTCCTGTCGGTCGCGGCGGAGAGCGTCGGGCCATCGGCCTCGCCAATCCCGGACTAGGGGGGCGGGCTTATATCAGTCCGACGCTGTGGGCCGCGATCCAATATCTGGGACCGCGCGAAACCGCGCCCGAACATCGCCATGCCCAGAATGCCTTCCGTTTCGTCGTTGAAGGCGAGGGCGTATGGACTGTTGTTAACGGCGACCCCGTTCGCATGAGCCGGGGCGACTTCCTGCTGACGCCCGGTTGGCATTTCCACGGCCATCACAACGATACGGATCAGCCGATGGCCTGGATCGATGGTCTTGACATCCCGTTTTCTTATCAGAATGATGTCGGATTTTTCGAGTTCGGATCCGATCGCGTCACCGACTACGCAACCCCGATGGTGTCGAAGAGCGAGAGATTGTGGTGTCATCCGGGCCTGCGGCCGCTATCTGGTCTTCAGGACACGGTCAGTTCACCGATCGGAGCCTATCGCTGGGAATATACCGATCGGGCCCTTACCGAGCAGTTGCTTCTGGAAGAGGAGGGGCAGCCGGCGACGGTCGAACAAGGGCACGCGGCCGTTCGCTACACCAACCCCACGACTGGCGGCGACGTCATGTCGACGATCCGCGCGGAGTTTCACCGTTTGCGCGAAGGCGCCATCACTCCCGGGCGCCGGGAGGTCGGTTCGTCCGTCTTCCAGGTCTTCGAGGGAAAGGGCTCCGTCGTTCTGAACGGGACCGAACATGCGCTGGAGAAGGGCGACATGTTCGTCGTTCCGTCGTGGGTCGCATGGTCCTTGCAAGCGGAAACCCAATTCGATCTATTTCGCTTTTCAGACGCGCCCATCATCGAGAGGCTCAATTTCGCACGAAGCCAGGTTATCGAGCGTGATCGATAAGGGTAGGCGGAGGACAATCGGCGATGGGAAATCTGGACGATGCGCGAGCCGCACTGCGATCGCGGCTCGGCAAAGGAGCACGCTTCGATGCGCCGCAGGCACCGGCGGAAACACTTGCCTGGGCGAGGCTCGGGACGGCTTATTTCGCCCGCAAACTCGGTGAGCTTTCAAACGAGGAACTGGATCTCCCCTCCCGCGTCGCCGGGTGGAGCCGCCGCCATGTCATCGCGCATGTCGGCTATCAGGCACGGCATCTCGCCAGATTGGCGGAGGCTGCGCGTGCCGGCAGAGGTGTCGAGGAACTGGCCGAAGCGGAGGCGCAAAACGAAGACGTGGAATTCGGCGCCACGCTGCCGGCACATGCCCTGCGCTATCTCTTCAGGCATTCCGAGGTGCATCTCAACGTCGAGTGGCGCGACATGGACGAAACGGCATGGAGCGCTTCCGTGACAACCCTGTCCGGAGAGGTCGTCCATATGCGCGATACGCCCTGGTTGCGAGTGAGGGAAATATGGCTGCGCTCGGTCGATCTCGCCAACGGCGCTTCCGTCCTCGATTTTCCCGCACCCGTCAGAGATCGGCTGCATGCTGGCGATATACCGGCCTGAAGCGCACTGCTAGTCCGCAAGCGTTGCCTGCGCGATTATTTGGGAAAGAAGACGGATATCTTCTTGCAAACCTCGCGCAGGAGGACCGCTGCATGGGAGTCTGGTCGCAGGATGGCCGGGTCCCCGGAATTGAGTGTGATGGCCGCCTCGGCCTCCCCCTGCCAGTTCAACACCGGAACGCTGATTGCGTTCAAACCCGGAATGAACCGACCATCGACCGTTGCGTAACCCCGCTCGCGCGTGGTTTCCTGAAGGCGCTGAAGATCATCCGGTTTCGACGGATCGAAATCCGGCCATATGAGCCCGAGGCTTCTGGCGCGTGCGATCTCTTGCTGTAGAAGTTCGCTCAGCAATGCCGGTTGTGAGAATGCCAGAAAGATTCGACCGGTTGCCGAGTTCAGAAGCGGCAAAGTCGTGCCCAGACCCATGGAGGTAACGACGAAGCTGCCGGAACGCTGCCAGCGAACCACAGTCGGCCCGTGGGGTCCCCAAACCGCAATGAGACCGGCCGCACCCGTCCCCAGCACGAGATCCTCCAGATGTTCGGCCGCTTCATTGACGAGATCCATTTGTGCCATAGCCGCAAGCCCCAGTTCGATGGCGCCCTGAGCCAGTTCGTAAACGCCGGCCCGCTGCTTTTGCCGGACTAGGCCCGCCTTGGCGAAACTGGCCAGGTAGCGGTGCACCTTGCTCATCGGCATATTCGATCTTCGCGCGATCTCGGTGAGAGATGCACCGGCGCGCAGCCGCACGATCGACTGCAGAACAACAAGCGCGGAATCCAGCGACTGTATCCCTGCGCGTGATGCCTCGCCCTCGTCGGTCTTCTGAACGTCATCCATGGTCCAACTCCCTTTTTTCCCAGAAAACGAAAAAAACCGACGAGCGCAAGCGTTTTTGCTATTGCGCATTATGAAATCACTTTTATATAGTGGAACTATTCTGGAGGAGAAATGGGATGAAAGTCGCTATTTTGGGCGCGGGGCCGGCGGGGCTGTATGCCGCCTATCTTCTGAAAAGGAATGGAATTGCTGACGATATCCGCATCGTCGAGCAGAACGCTTCCGATGCTACATTCGGCTTCGGGGTGGTATTTTCCGATCGAGCGCTGGAATTCCTCCGCGAAGATGATGCCGAAACCCACGCGCTGATTTCGTCTGTGCTCGAACACTGGCGCGACATCACGATCACCCACAAGGGCGAGATCATCCGCCTCGATGGGGTAGGCTTTTCCGCGGTGGGGCGCCTTCACTTGCTCGAGCTGTTACAGGGGCGGGTGAGGGAACTGGGCATTGAGCCCGAATACGAAAAGGTCGTTCACGATCTGTCGGAGCTGGGCGAATACGATCTCTTGATCGGCTCCGACGGCGTCAATTCGCTCGTGCGGCGCTCCGAGGACTTCGGGTTCAAGCAGGAATTGCTGGATAATCGGTTCGTCTGGTACGGCACCCGCCAACGGTTCGACACGCTGACCCAGACCTTCCGCGAGACCGCCGACGGCCATTTCACCGCGCATCACTATCGCTACTCGCCGGACATGAGCACGTTCATCGTCGAGGTGGATGAGGAGACTTTCTTCCGCGCGGGCTTCGACGCGATGAGTGACGACAGGGCCAAGTCTTATCTAGAGAGCGTCTTTGCGCCCGAACTGGGCGGCCACGAATTCGTGACGAACAAGTCGGTCTGGCGGCAGTTTCCGAGGATCAGCAACGAACGCTGGTCCTCGGGCAACAAGGTTCTGGTCGGCGATGCGTTGCGGACCGCGCATTTCTCGATTGGTTCGGGAACCCGGTTGGCGTTGGAAGACGTTATCGCCCTCATCAAGGCGCTCAAGGCCAGCCCGGACGATATTCCGGGCGCATTGAAGAGCTACGAGGCCGCGCGCCGGCCGATCGTCGACAAGCTCGTCAGGGCAGCGAATGCCAGCGCCGATTGGTACGAGAATTTCGCGGACCATATGGAGCTGGAGCCCTGGGAGTTCGCGCTCAGCTACATCATGAGGTCCGGCAGACTTGATTTCCATCGGCTTCGTCAGATCGCGCCGCAATTTGCCGAGGAGGTGCAGCGGCGCGGCCTTTTGGCGGATGCCAGCCAATCCAGACGGGGAGGAACCATTGAACATTAGGCTCAACGACTTCGTTTCGGACGACATGGATTGCTGCGGTGAAATCGGCTTTTCCGTTCCCGACCGATACAATGCGAGCGCGATCCTGTTCGACAATCTCGTGGCGGGCCGATCTGGCAAGACCGCGATATACTGCCGGGCCGGTAACACCACCTATGGCGAGCTTTGTGCCGAAGCCGCGCGTTTCGGCAATGCACTGATCTCACTTGGTCTCGCGCGGGGGGATCGCGTAGTGCTACTCCTCAACGACACCAGCTTCTATCCCGCCGCCTATTTCGGCGCCGTGCGCGCCGGTTTTGTGCCAATCTTGTGCAATACCCTGTCCACGCCCGAGCTCGTCCGGTTCTACATTGAGGATTCCGACGCCACCATTGCGGTGTCGGACGGCGAATATGCCCGATTGTTCTCCGCCGAAACGCTCTCCGGGACGACGCTCCGGACGCTGGTGTTCGCGACGCAGCCGAAGGAACCGGTCAGCGGCGTCGACGTGCGTGACTGGTCGGAATGGAAAGGCGAATTCGGCAGCGAGCTTGCCGCCGCCGATACCCATCGGGATGACATGGCGTTCTGGATGTACAGCTCCGGAAGCACCGGAAAGCCAAAGGGAATCATCCACCTCCATCACGACATGGCCTATACGATGGAAAGCTATGGCCGGCGGGTGCTGGGGATCCGGGAAGACGATATCTGCTTCTCGGTTCCGAAGATCTTCTTCGCCTATGGGTTCGGCAATTCGATCACCTTCCCGTTTTCTGTAGGCGCTAGCGCCGTTCTGCACCCGGGACGCCCCGACCCGCTTGCGGTGATCGAGTGCGTC
This sequence comes from Rhizobium sp. AB2/73, assembly GCF_020871915.1. Taxonomy (NCBI): domain Bacteria; kingdom Pseudomonadati; phylum Pseudomonadota; class Alphaproteobacteria; order Hyphomicrobiales; family Rhizobiaceae; genus Rhizobium; species Rhizobium sp. AB2/73. The sequence continues at coordinate 118,585 of NZ_CP067074.1, forward strand.
GAATTTTTCAAGCCGACGCTCTTCTTTGGCTTGCCGACGCTCTACAACGCCGTGCTCGGACATCCGCGATCGAAAGAAGCAGATTTCAGCAGCGTACGGCTGTGCCTTTCAGCTGCAGAAGTCCTGTCGCAGGAATTGTTCGACGATTGGAAAGAACGGTACGGTCTGGAAATCATCGAAGGATTGGGATCAACCGAGGTTCTTCATATTTACCTTTCGAACAGTGTGGATCACAAAAAGGTCGGCAGGGCTGGCAAGGCCGTTCCCGGCTACGAGATCAAGCTGACCTATCCCGACGGTCAGATCGTGCCGCGCGGCGAGGCAGGTGTCATGTGGGTTCGCGGTGGCTCCAATGCGCCGACCTACTGGAACAGGCCGGACAAGACTGAGCAGACCATGCGGGAAGGCTGGATCTGGACAGGTGATCTCCTGATCGAGGACGAGGACGGTTTCTATACGTTCTCCGGTCGGGTCGACGACCTCATCAAGGTCAGCGGACAGTGGGTCTACCCCCTCGAGATCGAACTGACCTTGTTCGAGCACGAATCCGTGCGCGAATGCGCAGTCCTCGGAATGGAAATGCCTGATCGACGGATGACACTCAAGGCCTTCGTGGTGCTGGAGCCGGGCCTGACCGCGAACGAGGCTATGACCAAGGACCTGCAGTCCTTCGTGAAAGGTCGCCTTCTGCCCTACAAATATCCGCGCGCCGTCGAATACATGGAAGCGTTGCCCAAAACGGGGACCGACAAGATCGACAGACAGGCCTTGAAGCAGCGCGGCCTCTGAGATCTAGGACCGTGCAGGTTGAATTCACCCCTAAATGGAATGAGGATGTATGAATGGCTGAGTTGGCACAAGAATATTTGTTTCCGGTCGCGCCGCCGGCAACGGTCGATATCCTGGGCTTGGAGCGGCCCTATCCGATCAGCCGGATATTCTGTGTCGGCCGGAACTATGCCGAGCACGCCAAGGAAATGGGCGTCGAGGTGGATCGCGAGGCACCCTTCTACTTCCTGAAGCCCGCCTCGGCTGCAGTGGTGACGGGCAGCACCATCCCTTATCCGCCGGGAACTGCGAACTACCATTACGAGATGGAATTGGTCATCGCCGTGGGAAAGCCTGCCTTCAAGGTCACCGAGGAGCAGGCTGCCGCAGCCGTCTTCGCCTATGGCTGTGGTCTGGATATGACGCGACGCGACCTGCAGCTCGATGCCCGCGCCAAGGGGCGCCCGTGGGACCTCGGCAAGGCTTTCGAGCAGTCCGCCATTCTCTCGCCGATGACCAGGGCAGAGAGCATTTCCTCTCTTGAAGGACGGAAGATCCAGCTGTCGGTCAATGGTGTCGTCAAGCAATCGGCCTTGCTCGATGACCTGGTTTGGAAGGTCGAGGAAATCATCGCGCATCTGTCGGGATACTACCACCTCATGCCGGGTGATCTGATCTTCACCGGCACTCCCGCCGGAGTGGGCGCGGTGGTGGCCGGAGATGTAATCGAAGGCACGATCGAGGGGCTGGAGCCGATCAAGCTGTCGATCGGCCCTGCCGAATGACGATCTATATCGGAACCGTTTGCAAAGGTTATCCGCATGTTGACATTGCACGACTATTTCCGGAGCGGCGCTTCGCATAGGACACGGATTGCCCTTAATTTAAAGGGGTTGGTGTACCAGCAGGTTTCCCATCATCTGCGCAAGGGCGAACAACGTGCTCCGGATTATATGACGATCAATCCGCAGGGGCTGGTTCCGTCGCTGGTCGATGGGGATCACATCATCACCCAATCGATGGCGATCATCGAATATCTCGACGAATCCTATCCTGAGACGGCCCGCCTGCTGCCCCGCGATATCGCAGGCAGGGCCCGGGTACGGGCGATGTCGGGCGTCATCGCATGCGACACGCATCCGCTGAACAATCTACGCGTCCTCGCTTACCTTCAGGACAAGCTGGGCGCGGACGAGAACCAGACGAAGGCCTGGTGTCACCGTTGGTTCCAGGACAGCTTTCCCGCGCTGGAGCAGATGCTCAAATCAGGCCAGACGGGGCTTTATTGCCATGGGGACGAGCCAAGCATGGTGGATATCTGCCTGGCGCCTCAGATGGCAAGCGCAAAACGCTTCGGGTTCGACGCGACGTCGTTCAGCGAGGTCTGCCGGGTGGCCGCGAATGCCGCGAAGCTGCCGGCATTCCAACGCGCCGAGCCCGAGCGCCAACCCGACGCTGAATAGCGCCGGAAGGCGGCAGCGTGCTGCCTTGCCGCAGGGCGGAGGTCCGGGCGGGGAACGTGAACCGAATAAATGACGGAGGACTCTTATGACACGTTCAGTATCCTCGGCCGACATGCATGCGCATCTGCGGCAAAAACGGGATAGCAATCTTAAGCGACTGCTCAATCCGAGGTCGATCGCCATCGTCGGCGCGTCGAAGGATCCCTCGAAGGCCGGCTCGCAGGCGCTGCAATCGCTGCGAGGCTTTCCAGGTGCGCTGTCCCTCGTGCACCCGAGAGAAAGAGAGATCAACGGGGTCCCCGCCTACCCAAAATTTGAGGATCTGCCAGACGCGGTCGATTTGGCCATTCTAGCCATTCCGGCCCAGCATTGCGCCGCAGCCGCGGCGGAAGCGGCGGAACGGGGTGTGGGCGGTGTGTTTATCATCTCCGGCGGCTTCGGCGAGGCGGGCGGAGACGGATTGCGCTACCAGGAGGAGCTTGCCGAGGTCTGCCGCTCCACGGGCCTGCGGCTGCTTGGGCCAAATACATCCGGTTTCATCAACACGCACCATCAATGCGTCGCGAGCTTTGTCCCCGGAGTGGACCGGCTTTTATCTGGCAAGGTTGCGGTCGTCGCCCAGTCCGGTGGCGTGAACCTGAGCCTTGCCTTCCTGATCGCTGCCCTGGGAGAGGGGATTTCGGTTGCCGTCGGACTTGGCAATGCGGTCGATGTCGATACCGCCGATGTTCTTTCCATGCTGGCTGACGATACGGCCACTTCGGCGATCGCATTGCATCTGGAAGGTGTCGCGGACGGCCGTCGCCTCTACGACGTCCTCAAAACCGTCACACCCCGCAAGCCAGTGGTCGCCATGGTTGCCGGCAGGGCCGAAATTGGCGATTTCGCGGTGTCCCATACGGGCAACCTGATGGGGTCGCGCGATCGCACCGTGGCGGCTCTGACGCAGGCCGGAGCGATCGTCGTGGACACGACCGAGGAACTCGCGCAGGCTGCGGTCTTCCTAAGCTACGGCCGGATGCCTGCCAAGAAATCCGGCAGCTTCGCATTGGTGACGGGACAGGCCGGTCCGGGTTTGTTGATTGCCGACAGCTTGGGAATTTGCGGCGTCGCTCTCCCGCAATTGTCCGATAAGACGCTGGAGACCGTGTCCTCGCTCCTGCCGCCGATGACCTATATCAAGAATCCGGTAGATACGGGGCGCCCCGGGCTGACGTTCCCACAGATCCTCGATGCGGTTGCTGCTGATCCTCTCATAGACGGGCTTCTCGTCTTCGGCCTCAATGAGCCTTCGGTTCTGGACCCTGCCAGGGTGCTCGGTCCGCCAGCTTCCGCCCACGGCAAACCAGTCATCTTCGGAACATTGGGACTGGCAGATGAGGTTCGGCCAGTGTTGGCGGAATTGCGTTCGCAGGGTCTTCGCGCCGCGGTCGGACCCGAGCGCCTGGCGCTCGCTGCTCAAACCCTGGTTGCGGACGCCCGCGGCCAGTGGCTTTTGCAGACCGCCGGTGCGCAAGATACGGCGACGTCGGCGGAGGCGCTCTCCGGCCCGTTCGATGAAAGCCGCGCGAAGAGCCTGCTGCGCAGCTACGGCATTCGCGTGCCGGAAAGCGTGCTTTGCCTGAGCCGGGAAGAAGCGCGCGCGGCTTTCGCACGGCTTGCCCATCCCGTCGTGGTGAAGATCGCGGCGAACGATATCGCCCACAAGACGGAGGTCGGTGGCGTCATTGTCAATGTAGGGGACACGCAGCAACTGGAGGAGGCGCTCAACCGCATCGAACGCATCCCCACGAATGATCCCGGTCGCGTCCTTCTGGAGGAAATGGCGCCGGTCGGCGTCGAAATGATCGTCGGCGGATTACGGGATAGATCGTGGGGTCCGACTGTCGTCGTTGGCCTGGGCGGTGTCATGGCCGAGGTGCTGGCCGATTCCGCCGTGGGCATCGCGCCGCTCGCGACCCTGACTGCCGAGAATATGATCGAGAGCCTCCGCGGCAAAAGAGTTCTGGACGGTTTTCGCGACCTTCCGAAATGCGACAAGCAGGCAATTGCGGCAGCAGTCGTGACGATCGGCCGGATCCTGTCGGAGCATCCGGAAATCGTTGAGATCGAGATCAATCCGTTGCGTGTGACGGCGACCGGTGTGATGGCCTTGGATGCCCTGGTGCGGATAGAGACATTAGACCGAGACAGTCCTCGGTCATTGGCAGGAGCCATCACACAAGGCTGACCGTGCAATCGGAAATATCGACCGTGACGGAGATGCGTCCTTCATTGACGATCCAACGTTTCACCACCGGTGTCCGTTGGCCGGCGACGACGAAAGGATCCGCGGCGGCGATCTTCTTCGCCTCTTCGTACGAGCCGGCCCGGATGATGGTCAGGCCTTCACCCGTCATCTCGCCACCGGAGGCGAATAGGGGCCCGGACGCGAAAAGCACGCCCTGCTTCTCCAGCGCGATTAGGTAGTCGAGGTGAGCCTTGAGGTTTCCCCGAAGTTCTGCGGCTGGAACAGCCGCGGTGTTGAGGATGACGAACAACTCTTTCTTCATCATCCGGGACATGAGTTCGTCGGCGGTCAGGGACTTGCTATCAGACATCTTCGAGCGGCTTCCCATGCTCAATCGATGCGAGAACTTCGTTGCTCGTCGCTCTGTAGTGTTGTTCCAGAGCGGCGAAGGAACTCTCAAAGTCGCGGCCGAGAGCGGCATCGACGATCTGCTTGTGTTCTTCCATCGTATCGCGCGTCAGTTTCGGCTTGTCGATCCGACGCACCCTGACCAGGCGAAACCGTTCGGCCTGATCGAAGAGGAGCGAGGCGAGATTCATTTGCCAAGACGAACCGCATGCGGACAACAGGCACATGTGGAAGTTCCGATGGCATTCGGCCCATTCTTCCGCCGACCCGTCGTCTTGAGAACGGGGGATCGGGATACGGCTCAGGGCATGAAACGCCGCCACCAACCGGCTTTCCCACGCGATATCGCCCTTTTCCAACGAGGCCTTCAATGCGGCCTTTTCGATAACCAGTCGCGTTTCCATCACGTCGATCACATCATGGTTGCTGATGTCAGCAACACGAAAGCCCCTCTGTCCGACCGATGTGACTAATCGCTCGGCCATCAACCGTGTCAGCGCCTCGCGCAGCGGGCTGACGCCCACGCCGTACCGCTCGCGAAGGTCATCCGACCGGAGCGCCGAGCCGGGCGCCAGCACGCCCCAGACTATGTCAAGCCGAAGGCGCCGGTAGACGATTTCGGTGATCGTCCTCGGAGCGTCGTTCGAATAGGACGGGTTGGTGTCGGATAAAGCTGATCTTTTCATGAAGTCTTCCTTGACATGAATTGCCTTCGAGATCTACGGTAATTTTGGAAATTGTTGGCTGGTTTCCAAAATATTGCACAAGGCGTGCTCAGGGGAGGAAATTCTGGTGCCGCGTGGCTTTGGCTGTTCGCCCTCATATTTAGCTTTCGTCACATCGTATTCTGCCAGACTTTCGGGTTCGCGGGCGGGTACCCAGGAAAATGCCCTATGTTCTTAGAGCAGTTGTTCAACGGTCTGAACTACGGGCTGCTTCTATTTTTAATCGCGGCCGGGTTATCCCTTGTCTTCGGGGTGATGCACCTCATCAACTTGGCGCATGGCTCCTTCTTCATGTTGGGCGCCTTCGCTGCCGCTGCCTGCGCCACGTTGACCGGCTCGTTCTTTCTGGCGCTGTTGCTCTCGTTGCCTGGCTGCTTCGTCATCTCGATGGTTGTCGAACGTGTGATTATCCGGCATCTCTACGGACGCAGCCATCTGGATCAGGTACTGGCGACGTTTGGCTTGATCCTGTTCTTCAACGAGGCGATACGCTGGCTTTCCGGCGGCGCCCCGGTCTTCCTCGCCATGCCATCCGCTCTCGACGGTGCAGTCGGCCTGTGGCCGGGTCTGGAGTACTCGTCCTACCGGCTGGCCGTCACCGTGACCGCCGCGCTGGTTGCCGCGGGCATGTGGCTCGTTCTCGCCCGGACACGGATCGGCATGCTAATACGAGCCTCCGCCTCCAATCCGTCCATGGTACGCCACATCGGCTATGACGTGCGGGTCGTCGCAATGCTGGTGTTCGCAATGGGCGGCGCACTTGCGGCGTTCGCCGGCGCATTGACGGGGCCGCTCGTGTCCATCGAGGTCGGCATGGGGGAACAGGTCCTGATCTTGGCTTTCGTGATCGTGGTTATCGGCGGCCTCGGCTCGATGAAGGGCAGTTTCTGGGCCGCTTTGTCCATCGGCATTCTCGATACGCTCGGCAGGGCCTACATGCCCTATCTGCTAAGCGGCGCTTTCAGTGCAAGAACGGTGTCCAGCCTAGCTCCGGCGATCTCGGCGACCCTCGTTTACGTTCTGATGGCGGTCGTGCTGATGACGCGTCCGCAGGGGCTGGGCACACGATGAACGAACAATCGATGACGTCCAACGCACGCAACACTGGGATGTCGGGACGATTGGTTCTCGGCGAGGCGCCGACTGTGTGCCTGTTCCTGATCGCCGTTCTGCTTCCTCTTTTCGTGGAGAGCTATCTCGTTTCTGGCCTGACGCGGATACTGGTCTACGGGCTTGCCGCTGGCGCGGTCGGCTTCCTCATTTACCATGGCGGACTTGTCAGCTTCGGGCATGCGGCCTTCTTCGGAATTGGCGGGTACACGGTGCTGGTGGCACAGCTTTCCGGATTGAACGAGGCGTTGATCGTCTGGCCGCTTGCGGCTTTGATCGCGGCAGCTGCCGGCTTCGTGATCGGGGGGATGTCGCTGAAAACGCGTGGCGTGGCGTTCATCATGATCACGCTCGGCTTTTCGCAGATGATTTTCTTCGTTCTGTCGAGCCTGCCGCCCATCGGTTCTTCCGACGGCATGGGCCTGACCGAGAGAAATGTCCTGGCGGGATATTCGCTCGCCGCGGACCTTAGCTTCCATTTCGTCGTGGTGACGATCGTGGCCGTTTGCGTGATCTTCATGAAGATGCTGAGCCGCTCTCCCTTCGGTCTGGCGCTTCGCAGCATTCGTCAGAACGAACGTCGCGTCATCTCGCTCGGCTTCGATACCTATCGCATCCAGTTGGCCGCTTTCATTTTCTCCGCGGCGCTGACGGGACTGGCCGGAGCTTTGGCGGCAAACTTCTATCTCTTCGTCAGTCCGGTTTTCCTGAGCTGGCTGCTCTCCGGCGAATTGCTGGTGATGGCGGCCCTCGGGGGATTGGGGCCAATCGCTGGCGGCCTCTTCGGAAGCGCGCTGCTGATCGGCGTGGAAGCCGCGGTATCGGAATATACCACCTACTGGCGGCTCTTCCTCGGACCCATGGTTATCCTCTCGGTGCTCTTCTTTAAGCAGGGGCTGGAACCGTCGATCCGGCGGCTGGCGGGAGGGCGATATGACTGATCCGATCCTGTCCATCCGCAATCTGCGCAAGGCCTATGGCGGCCTGTTGGTGACGAGCAATGTCGACCTCGACGTCGTGCCGAACGAAATCCATGCCCTGATCGGGCCGAACGGGGCAGGCAAATCGACGCTGATCGGCCAGATCGTAGGAGACATCAAGCCGGACAGCGGTACAATCCGCTGGAATGGCGAGGATCTCGGCGGCATCCCGCCGCATCAACGCGTCCGGCGCGGGATGGTTCGCACGTTCCAGATATCGAGTATACTACCGGAACTGTCGGTCGCCGACAATGTACGGCTCGCGGCGCTTGGTCCGTCTCTTGGGATTGCCCAGAGCGTCCGAGCTGTGGAGAGCTTCGAGATGGCGGCCGTTGAGGCCGAAACCGCTTTGCGGCGCGTCGGACTCGAATATCGCACCAACATGATCGCCGGGAAGCTCTCGTATGGCGAGCGGCGGCATCTGGAAATCGCGATGGCGCTCGCTCTTTCTCCAAAGCTTCTCCTCATGGACGAGCCAATGGCGGGCGTGGGACCGAGCGAAAGCAGCGCGCTGACCGACCTGCTCAAGACGGTGGGACGGGAATGCGCGATCGTTCTCGTCGAGCACGATATGGACGTGGTTTTTTCACTGGCCAGCAAGATTTCGGTGCTCGTCTCGGGAGCCTTGGTTGCTTGCGATGTTCCCGACAAAATCCGTAACGATCCGGAGGTGCAGCGAGCCTATTTCGGAATGGAGGATGCGTGACCATGTTGCTTCATGCCGAATCGCTGGCAGGCGGATATGGCCCGGTCAAGGTCTTGCACGACATCAATATTTCGGTGGGGGAGAGCGAAGTCGTGGCTCTGGTTGGTCGCAACGGAATGGGCAAGACGACCACAGTCCGCATGCTGACGGGAGCCCTGCCGCTCGGCGGGGGCACGATCGAATTCGCCGGCCGGTCGCTGGAAGGCTTGGCCGACTTCCGGATTTCGCGGTTGGGGATGGGATTGGTGCCGGAGGGGCGACAGATCTTTCACAATCTCACCGTCGAGGAACACCTGATCCTCGCTCAGCGCAGCGGCGCCGGCGCATCTCTCTGGACGCGGGAGCGGATTTACAGGCTCTTTCCAAGACTGCAGGAAAGGCGCGCGCAGCTCGCCAACACGCTCTCGGGCGGAGAACAACAAATGCTGGCCATTGGGCGGGCGCTTGTCACTGCGCCGCGCCTCCTCATTCTCGACGAAGCGACGGAAGGTCTTGCACCGCTGGTGCGGAAAGAAATCTGGGTCTGCCTCGAAACCATTGCGCATGAAGGCCTGTCGGTCTTGGTCGTCGACAAGGATATCGCAGCTCTTTCCAGGATCGCCACGCGGGTGGTGGTGGTCGCGAAGGGGAAGACAGTTTGGGAAGGTTCGGCTTCTGCATTCGCGGTGGCCCCGGAGGTACACCAGCTTCATCTGGGAGTTTAAGGGAGGAACACTATGAATATCGTGAAGACCTTGGCGATCGCGCTGGCTCTCTCCAGCACAGGCATTGCACCGTCCTACGGGGCGCCGGACAACATCAAGATCGGATATATCGGCACACTGTCGGGTCCGGCCGGCAGCCTCGGAGAGGAGATGCTCAACGCCTTCAAGCTTGCTCTGGAACATACGGACGGCAAACTGGGGGGCATTCCGGTGACCCTGATCACCGGAGACGACCAGGCCAAGCCGCAGACGGCCGTGCAGCTCGCGCGCCAGATGATGCAGCGCGACAATGTCGACTTCTTCTCCGGCCTGTTGTTCAGCCATGTGGTCGATGCGGTCAATTCCGTCGTGCTGCCGGCCGGTAAACTCGTAGTCGCGTCGGTGGGCGGCTCATCGGCCATGGCGGGGGTAAAGTGCAACGAGAACTTCTTCATGGTGTCGTGGAATACTGACACCATGTTCGAAGCAATCGGCGCGAAGCTCGCAGCGGACCAGGTGGGCAAGGTCGCCGTTGTGGCCACGAACTACCAGGCCGGCTGGGATGCCGTCGAAGGCCTCAAGAAGGGTTTCCAGAAGGTTCTCGCCGCCGAAGTTCTGGTGAAACTCGACCAATCGGATTTCGGGGCGGAGCTCAGCCAGATTCGGTCGTCCGGTGCGAATGCGGTCGTTGTCTTCCTGCCGGGTGGATCGGGAATCGCCTTCATGCGGCAGTTCCACCAGAGCGGTCTGCAGTCGTCAGTCAAGCCTTACGCAGCGACCTTCCAGGCGGACGAGACGACCTTCAACGCACTCGGGGAGTCGGCCAAGGGCCTAATGAACGCGGGCCCTTGGAACCCGTACCTCGAAAACGAGGCGAACAAGAAATTCGTCAACGAGTTCAAGGCGAAATACGGCCGCAACCCGTCCATCCTAGCTGCGATGTCCTACGATACGGCCATGCTTCTCGACAAGGCGGTCAAGGACGCCAAGGGTGAGGTCGGCGATGCCGACGCCTTCCGCACCGCGTTGAAGAACGTGAAGTTCGACTCAATCAGAGGGACATTCACCTTCGGGAACAACAATTTTCCTATCCAGGATTTCTATCTGAGCCGCGTCACTGATGCGCCGGGTGGTGGCTTGCACAACGAACTGGTCGCGACGGTCCTGAAGGACAAGGCCGACGCCCACCAAGCCGAATGCAAACTCAAGTAAGCTGGCGGGATGATGATGACTGTGAAAAAGATTGGCGTAATCGGCCTTGGACAAATGGGTTTGCCGATGAGCGCAAACCTGATCCAGGCCGGTTATAAAGTGATCGGCTACAGACGAGGCGACTCTTCCGATTTTGTAGCGCTCGGGGGGGGGTTGGCGGCATCTGCAAAGGATGTCGCCGAGCAGTGCGACATTGTTTTCAGCTGCATTCCAGATGCGGTGGCGCTGGAAGAGATCGTATGTGGTCCGGAGGGAATAATCGCGGTCGATTGCACCGGGAAGATCTTGGTCGAACTGTCGACGTTGGCCACCGCCGACAAGCTTCGGCAGGCCGAGGCGCTGCAAAGGGCCGGGGGGCGGATGCTTGATGGGGCGATCAGCGGGCTGCCTGCCATGGTCTCCGCAAAATCGGCTGTCTTCTTCCTCAGCGGCGACAAGGGCGTCTTTGCCCGGATAGAAGACATTCTCCCTGCGCTCTCAAACAAAGTGTTCTTCATGGGGGAGTTCGGAGCGGCGCTCGCGACGAAACTCTGCGCCAATATGCTGGTCGCAATCAATATCGCGGCCACGGCCGAAACGATCGCGTTCGGTCGCAAGGCCGGCATCGATCCGCTGATGCTGGTCGCCGCGTTGAGGGAAGGGGCAGGGGGGTCGGTCCAGTTCTCCGCGCGCGCGGAGCGGATGGCGACCGGAAACTGGCACAAGGTCATGGGAAGCACCGCCACGCTAGCCAAGGATATCGACCTCATCCAGGCCAAGGGCAAGGAGGTGGACTTCCACCTGTCGCTCCTCTCCGCGATTTCGGGAATTTACCAGGACGCCTTGGAACAGGGGCACGGCAATCACGATGTTGCCTCCATCTATGCGGCAACCGCCCGCAAGGCCGGCCTAACAGTACCGTTTTATCATGCAACCGCATTGGAGGATTGAGTATGAGAGACTATAAATTGGCGACGGGCCTGATAGACGGCCAGCCCACTCCCCTCGTTCTGGTGGACGGCCGGGTGTGGCTTCTGAGTGAGGTTCTTGGCGACGGCGCACCTTCGGATTTGCTCGATGTTTTCAGGGACTGGCAGCGTCTCGACGGTGAATTGGCAGGCGCCGTTTCGGGCCTCCCGCAGGGTGCCCGCGATCCGTCTTCCATCACCTTCAGCACTCCGCTTGGCAATCCTCCGAAGCTCATCTGCATCGGCACCAACTACAAGGACCATCTTGCCGAGATGAAGGTGACGACACTTCCCGACTTTCCCTATGCCTTTCTGCGCCCGAATACGTCACTTGCCGCTCATGGCGAGACGATCAAGCTCCCCAGCCTTCCGAGGATGGTCGACTGGGAGGCCGAACTCGGCTTCGTGATCGGAAAGCGGGCGGAACAAGGCAGTTCGCCCGATCCCATGGAGCTCGTGGCGGGCTATACGGTCATCAACGACATTTCGGCACGCGACTGGATCGCGACCCGGCCTCATGTTGGGATCGATTGGGTCATGCAGAAGGCCTGGGACAAATTCCAGCCGACAGGCCCTTGGATCACACCAGCCCGGTTTGTGGCAAATCCTCAGGACCTGCCGATTGAACTGATGGTGAACGGGATCGTCAAGCAGCAGTCCAATACCTGCAACATGATTTTCGGCGTCGCCGATGTCGTAAGGCACCTGCTGTCGATCATGACACTGGAACCAGGCGACCTAATTGCGACGGGTACGCCGGCCGGCGTCGGATTTGGAAAAAGGCCCCCCGAATTCATCACGGCAGGGGATGTAGTCACCGTCTCGGTGCAGGGACTGGGCCGACTGGAAAACAACTTCGTCTAATTGGAGCCATGAGAGAGTAAAATGATCAAGGCGAACAGAATTACGCATGCAACATTTACGTCCGCCGACCTCAAGGGCCAGGTCGACCACTACACACGGGTCATGGGACTGACGCTTGTCGGCGAAGAGAAGGATGCTGCCTACCTGTCGACGGGGGGCGATCACCACACGGTGGTGCTGAAAGCGGGAAGCACGTCGACATGCGACGCGCTCGGCTTCCAGCTTCCGGGCGGAGCGGACCTTGGAGATTACGCCAGTCAGGTCGAGGCGCTGGGCATCAAGACCAGAAGGCTTTCCGACAGCCAGCCGAACATCTCCGACCTGATCGCTTTCGAGGACAGCAAGGGCACTCGCGTCGAGGTCTTCGTGGCGGCAGAGCCGGCCGGGGTCGCACCGCGCGATCGCGGGATCGTGCCGAACAGGCTCGGCCACGTCGCCTTCAACGTCACCGACATTCAGGCAGCCGTAAAATTCTACTGCGATGTGCTTGGTTTCAAGGTCAGCGACTGGATGGGCGATTTCTTCGCCTTTCTGCGCTGCGGGCCGGACCATCATTCTATCAATCTGGTCACCGGCAAAACTGACAAGATGCATCACATCGCCTTCGAACTGCGGGACTGGACGCATATCCGCGACGCCTGCGATTTGCTCGCGACAGATCGCATACCGCTCGTCTGGGGTCCCGTTCGCCACGGTATCGGACACAACATCTCCACCTACCATCGTAATGCCGACGGTCAGATCATCGAACTGTTCTGCGAACTCGATAGGGTGAACGAAGAGCTGGAAATCTACGAGCCGAGGCGCACTCACCAAGAGTTCCCTCAACGCGGCAAGGTGTGGACCGATGTGCCGCTTGCCGCCAATATGTGGGGGTCAATGCCGCCGGATGGGTTCCTGGATTGATCACGCTGCGGCGGAGTCTAGGCCTGCCGCTCACGCCTGCATCTAAAACTGCCAGTCGATTGGAGGATACCTATATGAATATTTCGACAAATCTTTTGTTGACGCTGTCTCTGTGTGTAGCTGGCCTGCCCATAGCGAAAATGGCGAATGCGCAGGAGGACAGGCCATTGGAGGTAGTCGTCTTTCCAGGCGGTTTCAACTGGCCAATCTTTGTGGCGCAGAAGCAAGAACTATTTGCTGCTGAAGGTATATCAGTAAACATCACCCCGACGCCAGATTCCAAGACACAAATGGTCGGACTGATCGATGGGAAGTTCGACATTGCAATGACTGCCATCGATAACGTGATCGCTTATTCGGAAGGGCAGGGCGCAGCTCCTACTCAAAAGATACCCGACATCTTCGCGTTCATGGGCAGCGATAGCGGCTTTCTCAGCGTTGTGGCGGTTCCGGAGGTCAAGACCTATTCTGATCTCAAAGGTAAAAAGATCGGGGTGGATGCGCTGACGACGGGATACGCATTTGCGCTTCGCAAGATGCTGATCGACAAGGGAATTGAGCCCTCGGATATCGAGTTTGTGCAAGCCGGCGGTGTGTCTAAGCGCTTCGAAGCGCTGATGAAGAAGGAGATCGCGGCGACCCTCCTCGTGTCTCCTTTCGAAGCCGCAGCCTCGCAGCAGGGGTTCACGGTGCTCGGTGCGACTTCAACCTCGCTCGGTGCGTATCAGGGTGTCGTCGCGGCTGCCCGTCGGGATTGGACCAAGGCGAACGAGGGGAAGGTGAAACAATATGTCCGCGCCTATCGTCAGGCGTTGAACTGGCTGTACGATCCCAACAATAAGCAAGCCGCGATTGGTATCCTGCGAAAAAACCTGCCGGACATGTCCGAGCCGCTGGCGCAGACGACCTATAATGTTCTGCTTGATTCAAGTTCAGGCTTCTTCAAGGACGCTGCGATTGATAGGGCGGGCGTTGCTAAGGTTTTGGAGCTGCGTAGCGAATTCGCCGAGCCGAAAAAGCAACTCGGTGGCCCCGAAAAGTATTACGACATGAGCTACTATCAGGCAGCCTCAAAGTAGCAGCTATGGTTGTCCGCGTGTCGAAGCTAAGCGGTCCGATAAGCTGGGCCATCGCGCAATGCGAGTGGTCGGCTGACAACGGGAAGCAGGTCCGCGACGCGAGCAGCCGCGAGGAATCGAGTGAAATTCTCGATAATACAACCCTGGAGGAGGGATCCATATGAATATCAATAGCCAACCGCGTTATGCCGCTAGGAATCTACCACTGCCGCTCGCGCTGATCTGCTTCGGCGTTTTAGGATGCTCTTACATCGTGAATGCCATGGACCGGCAGGTCTTCTCGCTGCTCCTCCCAACAGTTATGCAGACATATGGCTTTCCTCTGAACACAGGGGGGCTACTCGTAACAATTTTCACACTGGGGATCGGTCTAGCGGGAATCCCGGCCGCCTATCTGATGGAGCGTCTGTCGCGGCGAGCGGTCATGATCACCTCAATAGCGGTTTTTTCGGTCTTCACGATCATGACAGCGTACGCTCACGGCTTCACCGACATGCTCATTTACAGAGCTCTGACCGGGGTCGGCGAAGGCATGCAGATTGCAGCACTGTACGCTGCCACCGGTGCCTATTTTCGAAAACACCGCGCCCTCATGTTCGGCATCCTCAGTGCCCTTTTTGGCGCTGGCAACTTTATTGGACCACTGGTCGCGGGAAGCCTTCTCCAGAGTTATGATAACTGGCAGGTACCACTGATCGTTTTCGGTCTCGCAGGTATCGCTTTCACCATCCTGGTCTCGTTTGTCCCCAAAGACTTTACGGAACATCGAGAACAGGCGCGAGAGGTCTCCTCAAGCTCAGCCATCGTCCCCGAGAGGGTCTGGAGCATCAATTTGGTGCTCGCCGCGATCGCGGCTGGGACTTTTGGCGTCTATCAATATGGCTATATTGCTCTTTACCCTACTTATCTCGCCAAGCAGCTTCAACATGCGCCCGGCACTGTGGGGTTTACAATGAGTATGTTCGGTGCGGGAGCAATTCTTGCCGTACCAGCAGCGTATCTTGGAGACAGGCTAAGCCAGAAATGGATCATCTTCATCGCATTGGTTTGCTGTGCTTTTGCCGGCTATATGCTGTTTAACGTAGCATCGACGCCAACACAGCATGCGATTTTGAGCTTCTTGGTCGGGTTCGCGGGTACAGCGGTTATAGCCAATATCTCCTCACTTATGCAGCGACGCGTTCCTCCTTCGTATATTGCCAAGGCCTCCGGGATATTCGTGACCACAGTCTACCTGCCAGCTTCGATCTCTGGATACGTTCTCGGCTCTCTTGTCGGCGCGTACGGCTGGGGTAACGCCGCTGCCATTCAACTCAGCTTTGTTCCGCTTATCGGCGCGGTCGCAATACTGGTTTCGAAGGAACGCGATGACGCCCGACCGACGGACCATGTCGTGTCGGCAGCGGCGAAGGCTTGAGGGGCTCTATCGAAACGAGCGAGCTGGCCCAACCTCAAATCTATGATCGATAAAAAGGACTATCAAAATGAGAATGGAATTGATCTCGATCCCGACCCCTACTGGACAACCCTTGGACGGTGCTTTCTACGATGCAGCAGAGAGCCGCGGTGCTATTCAACTCCTTCATGGCAATGCCATGAATTTCTATGTGGGGCATTCCCGCTTTTTACCTCCGGCGCTGACGGCGATCGGCTTCACTTGTCTCGCATACAACCGGCGCGGACATGGAACGCTAACAACACGCAATAGCAGGAACCCTGAAGGCAACGCGTTCGCGACTGTGGAAATGTCTCTCGAAGACAATGTTCTTGCCCGATCGTTCCTCGAAGATCGTGGATTTTTTTCACCGATCGTGATCGGGCACAGCAATGGCGGCATGCTGGGCGTTCGTCATGTGGCCGATCATCCGGACACTCCCGCGCTTGTTCTGATGTCCGCACATCGAGGAGGAAAGACGATGATCGAACGTGCCAGCCGTAACGGATTGATGGCTTGTGATCGCTACGAGGAAATGCTTTTAACCGCGCGACGAATGGTGGCCGAGGGCAAGGGAGAGGAACTAATGCTCTTTCCTGGCTGGTGGCACGTCATGACTGCCAAGGTGTTTTGCGATCAGGTGGACAATCTGCCGGATGTACTTGATCTTGCCTCGCTCATCACTTGCCCTGTCCTTTACATCCGCGGAGATCGCGAGCCGCAGGAACTTTACCCGGCGGAACAATTCGCGGAGCGATGCGGGGGGAAGGTCGACATCGTCATCGTTCCAAACTGCGATCACTTTTACAATGGCGTCGAATCCTATGTAGCTGAACTTGTAGCCGATTGGCTTCAACCATTCGGAAGCTCAGGGGCCTGCGGACCCTCTGCCGGCAAAGTGTCACGATAAGAGGACCTGAAATTCTGAGGTCGTTGCGCAGCAGGTTGGACGCGCCGTTGGCACCGACCTCTTCCAGATAAAGCCTGCGGAGCCTCATCCAGAAGACTATGAGGTCAGCAACATGTATCATCGGCTGTTTCATAAATACCTCTTACGCCACTGATACTGAAATTAGCGGGGTCAACGGGATTATTCCCTTTCAACTGCGGCAATATTTTTGAAGGACTTCAATTCTATTGAATTTTTCGAGCACAGCTCGCAAGCACTGAGGGCCGGCGAAGCTGTTCGCCTGCATTCTCCGATCCTAATCTGCCGGCTTTGTTGGCGCGCGCCTAAATTTGCGCGCATCGCTTGATCCGGTGCTTCCGTCGGCAATACTCACACATCGCACTTTTGCACGAGTGGTGAAATTCAGTCGGCGGATCAGGCAGGAATTCAGAGCGAAATGGGTTTTCCAACAATCGGGCGTGCCGCGAAATTCCGAACGAACGTTGAAAATTTCCAGCATACGGAACAATTTGTGTGACTGATGTGCCAAATCACTGAATGATGGAAAATGCGAGATGTCGCAGACATGCATTGTCCAGTGCACGATGAGGTGCTCGCGACGCTCGGTTTAATATGCTTGTTTGAATCAGCGGACTGGACGTCGTTTGCTGACGGATGGCCAAGACACAAAGCGTTGAGGACAGGTCGTCATGAGCGCATTTTAGCGAACGATTGTGTCCATGTCTCGGACGTTGGCTCCCGAAGGCCTTGGTGCCTTCCACGAAAAAAACCTGGTTACTTTAGGTTTGAGCGAAGGCAGCAAGAAAGAGAGTGATGTGTTTGGTCAGGGGATCATGACCGTCAAGTCAGCTTGGATGCTGCTTCACCCCAGATGACCGGTTCTTCGATCTGACCAAGAGGGTTCAACGACTGGGAAATCAGACGTGCCTCTTTCGTCAGAAGGTCAATTACCGTCTTCTGACGCGAACCCGAAAGCCTTACCAGGGGAGCTGCAATGCTGAGTGACGCGACCGCGATCCCCAGTTGGTCGAAAATCGGGACCGCTATCGCAGAAATTCCGTCGTTGATGTTGAAGTCGAACACAGCAGCTCGCATTTCCCTGATTTCATTGATCATCGTACGCAGATCTAGCTCATCAATCGGGTATTCGGCAGCGATACGCGGCATGTTGAAGCGAATGATCTGTTCACGCTCTTCGTCAGGCTGGAACGCAAGGATGGCCAGTGCGCCTTGGCCGACACCCAATGGAACGCGCCCTCCGACACCGCCATAGAACGTTCGGATAGGATGACTTCCCCAGAAGCAATCGGTGCAAATCGCGTCAAACTTAGACCTTTCGATCAATATGACGGCTTCTTTCAACATACCGAACACGCGCAACAAAGATGGTCTGGCGGTTTCGGAAATGCTGTTCATCTGTCTGGATCTGGCGGCCATACAGAAGAATTCATACGAGAGGCGGTAATTCTTGTCCGAGTGCTCGACGAGCCCCTCACTGATCAAGGTCTTCAACAGCCGATGTACCGTCGGCAGGCTTACATCCATACCTTGGGCGATATCCTTAAGACGGGCACCAGCCGCCCCCGACCTGGCTATAGCTTTCAATAGCAAGACCGCCTTGCCCAGACTTGATTGAGACGTGTCGATATTTTCCATAATTTGGCGATAATCCGTTATTGAGTTATCATTTCTTCCGTATTCTGGAAGAAAATTGCAGATTTGCGTCAATATCGCAAGATGCCTGATTGTAAGAATTCGTTAATTGGCACTGAATTCCAGTCAGTTCGGGTGCTCCGGACGGTCGACCACTGCAAAAGCAAAAAGGGGAACTCAATGTCTGAGAATAAAGGCACAATGGAAGCGCGTATCAGCCGCCGTAATTTCAATCTTCTCGGATTGGGGTCGGCCGTTGCGCTTGTTGCAATGCGTGCGGGTCCAAGCTGGGCTGCCGGCGAGAAGATTACTTTCTACGGCTATGGCGGCCAGAGCAAGAAGAACATGCATGAAGTCGTCTTCACGCCCTTCACCCAGGCCACCGGCATTGAAGTAGTTGAAGGAACGTTTGGCGACGAAACCGAAATCATCACTCGCCTGAAATCCGGTGGTGCCGGGGATCTCAGCGTCTTCTCGAATGCTGGCTTCGATATGTACAAGCGCTATGTAGACCTGGGAGCCAACTCTGAGCTCAATGAAGACAACATTCCGAACCTCAAGCTTGTTTCTCCGGTGCTGATCGAGCAGCTGCGCAAGCTCACGCCGAATGGCAAGCTCTCAGCGATTCCCTACCTCTACGGTACCACCGGCATCGCTTACAACACAAAACACGTCTCGCGCGAGGAGGCTAAAAAGCTCGGCTACAAGCTCCTGTGGGACAAGCGCTTCTCCGGCAAGATCGCATTGAGCAACTACGCACTCGACCGCATCTGGTCGGCGGCGCTTTACACGGGCCAAGACCCGAACAAGCTCAGCGACACCAATGCGATTTTCGCGGCTCTTCGCGAACAGCGGCCGCTCGTCAAGAAATACTGGGAGTCCGGCTCGGAAGTCATGGACCTGCTCGCAAAGGAAGAGGTTGTCGTCGCCGAGACCTGGTCGACGCGGGCAGCTGCGCTGAAGAAGGACAACTATCCAATCGAATATCTCGAACCCGAACAGTGCCAGGCCTGGGTCCAGAACTTGTTCGTCCTGAAAGGCGCACCGATGGAGCCATGCGAAAAGCTCCTCGATCTCATGCTCAAGCCGGAGATCAACTTCGAATATTGCATGCGCACCAATAACGGCTCTGCGCTTGATCCCAGAAAGACGAACTTCCCGGATCAGCTGAAGAACCAGCCTGGCTTCGATCCCAGTGGAACGTTCGAGGGCTTTAATATCCCCGACGGAGCCTACTGGGCAGAACAGATCGACAAGCTTGAGCCGCAGTGGCGGCGTGTCGCCAGGGGTGCATGAGCTTTTCGCGCAGATGGCCGCGTCAGAGGCGGCCAAATGCGAACCTCAGCCCCCGCTCCGCGACAGGATTAAGACACTATCATGCTTGAATTTCGATCTACCACACTCCGCTACGGCCCAATCGTTGCGGTCAACGACATCAATCTCGTCGTTGAAACCGGCGCGTTCGTCGCGCTGCTTGGACCCTCTGGCTGCGGCAAGACGACCTTACTGCGCTCGGTCGCCGGCCTCGCCGGCAACACGACCGGCGAGATCCTCATCAACGGTCGCCCGGTCACAGACGTCCCGGTCCACAAGCGCAATGTCGGCCTCGTCTTTCAAAACTACGCCCTCTTCCCGCACAAGACCGTTTTCGACAACATCGCTTTCGGCCTGAAATATCGCGGCCTTTCAAAAGCCGACATCAAGCGGCAGGTTACCGAAGCCCTCGAAATGGTCCGGCTTCCGCATACGGCAAATCGCTATCCTTTCCAGCTGTCCGGCGGTCAGCAGCAGCGCATCGCCATTGCGCGCGCGATCGTCACTAAACCGGACGTTCTGCTCCTGGACGAACCTCTCTCGGCGCTGGACGCAAATCTTCGCGCGGATATGCGAAGCGAGATCCGCGCCCTCCAGCAGGCCACCGGCATCACCACGGTATTCGTTACTCACGATCAGGAAGAGGCTCTGGCAATGGCCGACCTCGTCGTCGTGATGAAGGACGGGTGCATCGTTCAGACAGGTGCGCCTGAGGAAATATACCGCACGCCAAAGTCCCGTTTTGTTGCTGAATTCATCGGTCATGCGAACCTTTTGAAAGCCAAGGTCGTTGAGAGCGCCGAAAGATCTTTCCTCATCGATATCGGCGGCGTGCAAACGCGTCTATCCGGAAATGTTGGTGCTAAGGTCGGCGATACGATCGAGGCGGTTGTTCGCTCGGCGCATATTAAGGTCAGCGCCGCTCAGCAATCGGCGAACCCTGCGCTTCATCTCGGAAAGGTTATCGAGCGGACGTTTCTTGGGGACAAGACAGCGTATGTCATCGATCTTGAAGGGACACGCGTCGCTGCATCTGCTGGTGACAATAGCCATCCCCTTCATGTCGGGGATCTTGCCGAACTGAATTTCGACCCGGCGCGGATTACTCTCCTCGATGCTGACGGTCAATATCTTCCGATAGAAGGAAGGAGCTGAGATGGCGGCGGCTCATTCTCAAAAAAATGATAGGCTGCGCATCCTCCTACTCTTGGCGCCTGCAATCATCCTGCTTCTTCTGCTGATCGTCGTTCCGACAGCGACCATGATCCGCTACAGCTTCAACACCTATATCGGTGGTGGCCGGGACGCTTCGGGCTTCAGTCTCGAGAACTGGAAAATGTTCTTCTCGGATCCCTATTACTACCTTGGGCTCTGGAAGACGATGCGCATCGCTGTTGAGGCAACGGTGATCGCGGTCTTTATCGCCTATCCGGTGGCCTATACGATCGCTTTCAGCTCCCGGGTTTGGCGCCCGTTCCTGTTGATCTTGCTCGTGCTTCCCTTCTGGATCAGCTTCATCATCAGAAACCTTGCCTGGATCAATATTCTGGGAGAGCGCGGCGCCATAAATGCGTTGCTGATGGGGCTTGGCCTGACCGATAGCCCGCTCAAGCTTCTATACACTGAATTCTCGGTGATCCTTGGCATACTGAGTTTTGTGCTGCCCTACATCATCCTGAACATCTATGTGAGCCTCGATGGCATCGACCGGAACTTGCTTCACGCTGCTCGAACGCTGGGTTGCACATCATGGCAGGCATTCCTGGAAATAACGCTTCCGTTGTCCTTTCCAGGACTATGCTCTGGCGTCCTCCTGTCGCTCGTCCTGGCTGCCGGCACCTACATCACGCCCGCCCTGTTGGGTGGTCCGGACAATTTCATGTTCGGCAACATCATCGCCGACACGATCAGCCTTGAGCTGAATTGGCCGATGGGCGCGGTTTTGTCGCTCGCATTGACATTCCTGCTCCTGCTTCTCACCGCCATTTACAGCCGCTTCCTTGGCATCGGCTCCATCACGAAAGGATTGACGCGATGAACGCTGATCAACCCGGTGTTGGCTGGCCGCTAAAAATCTTCACGGCGCTAGTCTACATGTTTCTCTTTGGACCCGTCGCCGCGGTAGTCCTGCTTTCGTTCAACACCGCCGACTTTGCTTCCTTCCCCATGCAAGGGGTCGGGCTCCGCTGGTTCGCCGAGCTTTTTCAGAACGAGAGTGTCATGCGGGCTCTTAAGACGTCGCTGGTGCTCGGTTTTTTGACCGCCGGCATCTGCGGTGTCGTGGGCGTATTGGCCGCTATCGCGCTTGCCCGATATGAATTTCGGGGCAAGCGCCTCATGAACGTCTTTCTGCTGACACCGCTTCTCGTTCCCGAGACGGTTCTCGCCGTGGGGCTTCTATTGTTCATGCAGTTGTTCAAGCAGCCGCGCAACTTCAGCCTGCTGTTGATGGGCCACATCATGCTGGCGCTGCCCTATGTGGTTCTGGTCGTTCATGCGCGCCTGATCACAATCCAGAAGACCTTTGAGGAAGCGGCTGCGACGCTGGGTGCCAACCGGTTGCAGGTTTTCCGCGAAGTCACCCTTCCGCTGCTCATGCCAGCAGTTGTCGCAGGGTTGCTGTTGTCATTCACCCTGTCGTTCGACAACGTCACCGCCTCGATCTTTTGGCGGCCGATCGGCACGGAAACGCTTCCCACTGAAATCTACAGCATGCTCCGGGACTCGGTGAGCCCTGAGATCAATGCGCTGGGAACGGTGATGGTCGCGATCACGATCGGGCTGCCGCTGCTGGGTATCGCCTTCTTCCGAATCCGGTCGCAAAGGCGGCTCTAGCCGCCATCGCGCAAGCCGGTCCGAAGTCTCCGGCTTGCGCCTACTTCAACGAAATAGCCGATGCGAAGCTTCTGATGGCGTCGGTCCCAATAACTGTCACCTGCAGAGTGAGGAAGAAAAATGGCTAACGAAATCGCGAACAGTAATTCTGTCCAATCCTTTTGGCGTCCCTTCGATACGCCATCCGAAATCTTGATGGACCCACCGCGCCGCGTCGCATCCGGCGACGGCGTCTATGTCACCGACGATGGCGGCAGACTGCTGGATGCTGTCGGTGGGCTCTGGAACGTCAATCTCGGCTACAGCCAGCCATCAATCACTCAGGCGATCACGAAGCAACTCGAAGAACTGGCCTATACGTCAGTGTTCAAAGGCAACACCACTGGCGTGGCGGAAGAACTTGCCCAGACCCTCGTCGACGACTGGTTCGGCGCTGACGGAATGGCAAGAGTATTTTTCACGTCCGGCGGGTCAGACTCCGTCGAAACCGCTCTACGTCTTGCACGCCAGTATTGGAAAATCCTGGGGCAGAACGACCGCTACAAGTTCATCTCCCTTAAGCGTTCGTATCACGGCACCCATTTCGGCGGCTCCTCCGTTAGCGGAGGCGCTCATCTGCGCCGCAACTACGAGCCATTAATGCCGGGTTGCTTCCACATTCCCGCGCCGATTACCTACCGCAACGCTTTTGACGAAACTTCTCCGGAACGTCTCGCGCAGATTTGCGTGCGTCTGCTCGAGGAGGAGATTATCTTCCAGGGGCCCGAGACCGTCGCTGCGTTTATCGCTGAACCGGTTCAGGGTGCTGGTGGGATCATCGTCCCGCACGAGAGCTTCTGGCCGATGGTGCGCGAGGTTTGCGACAAGTATGGCGTGCTGCTGATCGCCGACGAGGTCGTGACAGGTTTTGGTCGTACCGGGTTCGATTCCGGCGTGAGAGGCTGGGGCGTGAAGCCGGATATGATGATCCTGGCGAAGGCGATCACTTCCGGATACTTCCCATTCGGTGCAACGATGATCGGCGAAAAGGTCGCGCAGGCCTTCGAGAACACCAAGGGTCCGGTCGCGAATGTCGGCCACGGATACACGAACTCCGGTCATCCTGCAGGATGTGCCGCAGGTCTCGCTACGCTGAAGCTCACCCGCGAGCTTGGCGTGGTCGAAAATGCCGGCCGTCTCGGTGAGCGCCTTATGGCCGGACTTCAGCGCATGAAAGACAAGCGCGAGCTGGTTGGTGACGTGCGCGGTCGGGGTCTTATGGCAGCGGTCGAACTCGTCTCCGATCGGTCCGCCAAGACGCCGCTCGGCGCCGAGATGATGAAGCGTTTCGTCAAGGCAACCGCAGACAATGGTGTGTTGGTGCGCCAAGGCGGTCACATGATCATCCTGTCGCCTCCTTTGACCATCGAGGCGTCGCAGATCGATGAGATCGTCGATGCGATGGACAAGGGCTTGTCCAGCTTGTGATCGATTGACAGCGCCTATATCGCGAGCCGGAAACTTGCCAGCTCGCGGTAAAATCGCTCGAGATTTTTTCAATTTCGCGGGTGATGGGTTCAAAGTCGTGCTGACTTAGAGCTCGTCCCAGTGCGCGTAAATTTCTATAATCAGAATTATTATAGGAATAATGTGTCAATTAAAAGAATTAGTTGACTTTGGTGCGTTTTTTGTCCTTTCTCATAGAAACAAAAAATAAGTCGAATAGGGGAATGTGACGCTGAGGGCTGCGCTGCGGCAATTGCCGCACCTCGTCTGCACACGCGTAATGTTCGAGCCTCACTAGGTCAGAAATAAATGCATCGATCCAGCGTGCCGGTTCACTCCTCCCGCTTTTGATCGGCTTGATCGAGGGAATTGTCGTCTAGGGCCGTTCCGGGCTCAGGACATCGAATGAGCGGTGTGGTTGGAAGAAAATGTACCTGCCGGATTCAACATGATCGCTAGTCAGGTAACCGTTTTCGATAGAGGCCTGAACGCGACATTAGTCGCCAAAGTCGAGCCATCAGGTCCGACTTACTTCAAACAGGGAGTGCGCGAAAAAAATGTTAAATCGGCGGCAGGAACTGGTCACACTCTTTTTGCTGGCGCCTTCGCTCGTCATGTCAGTGCTATTACTTGCGGTACCCCTGCTGGTGGTGACTGCCTATAGCTTTGCTGGCCGGGATGCCTATGGCGGCGCGGTCACCGGCTTTACCCTCGCAAGCTATATCGAACTTTTTCAGCCAACTTATCTGCCGATCTTCGTAAACTCGTTGCAGATTGCGGCGGTATCGACCGCTGTTTGCCTTCTTATCGGCTATCCGATCGCCTATTTCATAGCATTTCGTGCTGATAGGCATTCCGGGCTCCTGCTCGCACTGCTGCTCATCCCGTTCTGGATCGACTTCATGATCCGCATGTCGAGCTGGATGGTCCTGATGGGACGCAACGGCACGATTAACGGCATTCTCACCGGAATGGGGATGATCGATGAGCCGATCAGGATGATCGGGACCTATCCGGCAGTGACGGTTGGCATGCTCTACGCGTTCCTGCCGACGACTGTGCTACCGATCTATGCCGCGCTCTCTGGCATCAACAAACGTTTGCTCGAGGCTGCCGACGATCTCGGGGCCGGACCGATCGAAGCTTTCTGGCGGGTGACGTTTCCGCTTTCGCTCCCAGGCGTAATGGCGGCGATGCTCTTCGTCTTCGTGCCGGCAATGGGCGTCTATGCCATTCCCGTGCTCCTTGGGGGCGGTAAAAGCATCATCCTCGGTAACCTGATCGTCCAACTCTTTTTGGATTTTCGCAACATTCCGCTGGGGGCCGCGGTTTCGGTCGTCATGCTCGTGGTGTCTTCGGTCATCATCGTCTTTTACATGCGCATTCTGCGTAGGGTCGAGGAGGCGCACGCATGAAGCTCTCCCGCCTCGCCGGATTCTATGTCCCGGTTGTCACAATCTTCGGCTACGTGTTCCTGTTCGCGCCGCTTGTCGTGCTGATCGTCTATTCCTTCAACGCCGGCCGCTCGACCGTCGTGTGGGCAGGTTTCTCGATGGACTGGTACGCACAAGCGCTGAACGACCGCGGCCTCCAGCGCGGGCTTCAGGTCAGTGCGATTGTCGCGGTGCTCTCTGCAGTCATCAGCACAGCAATAGGGACAAGCGCTGCGCTTGCCGTCATCAAGCGATCCTTTCCCGCGAAGAACCTTTTTTCGACCATTCTGATCGCGCCGCTCGTACTGCCGGAAATCGTGCTGGCGGTTGGTCTTCTGGTGACGACCGTTTGGTCAGGTATCACACTCGGCTATGTGACGCTCGTAGCCGGTCATGTGCTTGTTTCCGTGCCCTTCGCATTTCTGATCGTCCGTGCCGCCGCCGCGGGTCTCGACCCTCGGCTCGACGAGGCGGCAGCCGATCTCGGCGCCAATGGCGCTCAGACTTTCATGCGTGTCACGCTGCCGCTTCTGATGCCCGCCATCCTTTCGGCAACGCTTCTTTCGTCCGTCATTTCCTTCGACAATTTCGTGATGTCGACCTTCGTCTCAGGCGTCGGCACTACGCCGCTTCCGATCCAGATCTACTCGATGCTGAAGACCGGACTGACACCCAAGATCAACGCGCTCGGCACAATGCTGATCGCCATTAACGTCCTGGCCATTCTGCTCGTCATGGGACGCTACCTGAAGACAATTCGGGGCACTGGATAACGACTTTCAACACACCCAAAAAAGAAAAGGGGAACTGCAATGCTGAAATACGGAATTCTTCTTGCGACTACGAGCCTGCTTCTTACGGGAACTGCGCTTAGCGCTACTGCCGAGGAGCTTCACATCTACGCCTGGGGTGGCGGCGAGGTGCCGCAGGAAATTGTGGATGACTTTGCCAAGGAAACCGGCATCGACGTCACCATGGATACCTATGATTCCAACGAGACCATGCTGGCGAAGTTGTCGGCTGGCGCTTCCGGCTACGACCTCGTCGAGCCCACTCAGAACGCAGTGCAGGTTCTCGCCAAACAGGGCCTGCTGCTGGAACTCGACCATTCCAAGCTATCAAACCTTGGCAATTTGGGTGCCACCTTCAAGGACGTCTCCTATGATCCCGGCTTGAAATTCAGCGTGCCTTATGTCTGGGGGACCACGGGGCTCGCCTATAATGAGGACTGCGTCAAACAACCGGTAACGAGTTGGAAAGCGCTGTGGGACCCGCAATACCAGGGCCGGATATTCATGCTCGACAACATGCTTTCGGCCTATATCGTCGCCCTTCAGGTCAACGGCTTCCATGCCGGAACAAGCAAACCCGAGGAAATCGAAAAGGCGACGCAGTCGTTGATCGAGCAGAAGAAGGTTCTCGGCGGATACAACAGCAGCAGCTTCCCCGAACTTGTTTCCTCCGGAGAAGCATGCATCGTCCAAGCCTGGAACAACAACGTCAGCCAGGTCCTCACCGAAAATCCGAAGGTTCACTACGTCATTCCGGACGAGGGCGGATCGATGTGGATCGATGGTTTTGCCATTCCCAAGAACGCCAAGAATGTTGAGGCAGCTTACAAATTCATGGATTATATCATGAAGCCTGAGGTCGCTGCCAAGGCAGCAACCCTCAGCAAAGCAGCGACAGTGATCGACGCAGCGAAGGCGCTGCTGCCAAAAGAAGTGGCCGAGAACCAGGCAATCTACCCGCCGGCCGACAAGCTGAAGAAGGTTGATTTCATCCTTGATGTCGGGGATGCCATGAAGCTCTATCAGGACGGTTGGACGAAGCTGAAAACTGCCCAGTAATCCCAAGCCGATAGTTCATTCCGTGACGGGTCAACTGGCCTGTCACGGATTTGCTTTGCCTCTCGACAGGGTGAGTGTTCTCAATGTCCAACGATGAAATGAGCAAACCGGTCACCCCGGGGCGGACGGCCGTGGAACTGGTCGATGTCTGTAAGGTGTTTGACACGTCGGTTGCGCCTCCGGCCTATGCCGTAGACCATCTCAGCCTGAAGATAGCTTCGGGTGAATTCTTCACCTTCCTCGGTCCTTCGGGTTGCGGCAAGACCACGACGCTGCGGATGATTGCGGGCTTCGAAAGCCCGTCTGCGGGACAAATCCTTCTAGACGGCCGCGACGTTTCGGGGCAGCCTGCCCATCTGCGGAACACCAACACAGTTTTTCAAAGCTATGCGCTGTTTCCGCATCTTTCGGTCGAAGACAACGTCGCGTTCGGGCTGTCGGTTAAGCGAGTTCCCCGCAGCGAGCGGAGTGACCGCGTTGCAGCAGCGCTCGATTTGGTGCGCATGCGTCATGCAGCCGGCAGAAAGCCGTCGCAATTGTCCGGTGGCCAGCAGCAACGCATCGCGCTGGCGCGCGCTCTCGTCAATGAACCCTCTGTTCTCCTGCTTGATGAGCCCTTCGGCGCCCTTGATCTCAAGCTTCGGCGAGAAATGCAGATCGAGGTTAAGGAGATGCAGCGCCGGCTAGGGATCACGTTCATCTTCGTCACGCACGACCAGGAAGAAGCGCTGACGATGTCGGATCGGATTGCCGTGATGAGCGCCGGGGTAATTCAACAGGTCGATGACCCCGTCGGTATCTATGAGCGCCCCGGCGATAGGTTCACCGCCAGTTTCATCGGCGATATGAACATGCTTCCTGCGAAAGTCCTGGAGCGTCAAAATGACGTCGTTGAAGTTCTGGCAGCAGGATCCCGATTCAAACTGAACTCTATCGCTGGATTGGTCGTGGACGCGGATTGTACCATCGCGATGCGGCCGGAAGCGTTGACCTTCACGCGTAGGGACGTCAACGACGTGGTCTTCACGGGTCAAATCGAGAGCGACGTCTATGTCGGAGCCGACCGTCTCTATTCTGTTCGTCTCAAAGGGGGCGCGGCAATGGTCGTGCGCGTCCGTAATACGCGGGGCGAGAGTGTTCTACGCGCCGGCGAGACGGTCAATATGTTTTGCCCGTCTTCGGCGATTCATCTCCTTTCCGATCAAGAAAAAAAATGAACAGCCCTGCGCTATGGAAGGCAGCTGTTGCAGGGAAGCTCTGACAATCGACTCCCCATTAGCGCTTATCATTCTCATGCCATGAAAGGTTTGATTGATGGCTATTTCAAATTCGCTTCTGTCCAGACTCAATGACCCAACGCTTGCGACCGACAAGGCACTGATCGCAGGGCAGTGGCAGGCGAGAGGTGAAACGGGTGCCAGTTTCGAGGTTACCAATCCGTCCACCGGAGACGTGATTGCCGTCCTGCCCGACATGACGCGCGCAGACGCCGCAGTGGCCATCGACGCAGCTTTCAAGGCGCAGAAGCTTTGGGCAAAAAAGACAGGGAAAGAGCGAGCTACCATCCTACGAAAGCTGTTTGACCTCTTGGTCGCGAATGCGGACGACCTGGCTGTCATTGTAACCACGGAAATGGGAAAGCCGCTCACCGAGGCCAAAGGTGAAATCCTGTATGGTGCGTCTTACGTGGAATGGTTCGGCGAGGAAGCAAAGCGCATCTACGGTGACACGATCCCTGGACATCAGCAGGACAAGCGAATCATCGTATTGAAGCAGCCGATCGGTGTTGTTGCCTCGATCACACCGTGGAACTTCCCCAATGCCATGCTGGCGCGAAAGTTTGCCCCTGCCATCGCGGCCGGTTGCTCTGTCGTGGCGAAGCCGGCATCGGAGACCCCAC
Source organism: Rhizobium sp. AB2/73 (assembly GCF_020871915.1). NCBI lineage: Bacteria > Pseudomonadati > Pseudomonadota > Alphaproteobacteria > Hyphomicrobiales > Rhizobiaceae > Rhizobium > Rhizobium sp. AB2/73. Next base: position 147,481 of record NZ_CP067074.1, read on the forward strand.
TTTCAGCTCTTGCGCTTGCTGTTCTTGCAGAGCGCGCCGGGCTGCCGGCTGGCCTGTTTAACGTCGTGACCTCGACGAAATCGGCTGACGTCGGTCGAGAATTCACCGAGAATGACAAGGTCAGAAAGCTGACTTTCACAGGCTCCACTGGTGTCGGCAAGATCCTGATGCGTCAGGGTGCCGAACAGATCATGAAGCTCGGGCTGGAGCTTGGCGGCAATGCACCATTCATTGTCTTCGACGACGCCGATCTCGATGCGGCTGTCGACGGCGCGATGATCTCGAAGTATCGGAATAATGGTCAGACCTGCGTATGCGCCAATCGACTCTACGTGCAGGCCGGTGTGTATGACGCGTTTGCGCAAAAGCTCGCTGCTCGTGTTTCGGCCATAAAGGTTGGCGATGGGTTTGAGGACGGCGTCATGGCCGGTCCGCTCATTACTGAAAAAGCCGTCGCCAAAGTCGAGGAGCACATCGCCGACGCACTCGAAAAGGGTGGCGCGATCGCGGTAGGCGGTTCGCGCGACGCGCGTGGTGGTCTGTTTTTCCAGCCGACCGTTCTCACGGGCGTGACTGCGGCAATGAAAGTGGCGAAGGAGGAGACCTTCGGTCCCGTCGCACCGTTGTTCCGCTTCGAGACTGAAGACGATGTCGTCGAGATGGCCAACGATACCGAGTTCGGTCTAGCCTCCTATTTCTATGCCAAGGATCTCTCGCGGGTATTTCGCGTCGCGGAGGCCCTGGAATACGGGATGGTAGGGATCAATACAGGGCTGATTTCCACAGAGGTTGCGCCCTTCGGCGGTATCAAACAGTCGGGGCAGGGTAGGGAAGGGTCGAAATATGGGACCGATGACTACGTCGAGATCAAATATCTTTGCTTAAGTATCGGAGACTGACCTCCCAGCAGTCCCGAGCTCGTGATTGAAATCCACCGACGCGAACTCGAAAAAGCTCCCGAATTTTAGAAGTGGCGGGCGAAAGTTTCGCCCGCTTTTCCTGTTTTGACGACATAGTCTTTGAGAGCTTGGCTGACCTGCCAGGCCGGCCTTTCTGGTCGGACATCGTATTTTCTGCACGTGTCCCGAGCGATCCCTCTTACAGAGTACAAAGATCCCAGTCACCCACAGTCTAAATTCTAAATAATAGAACATTTTCGATTTATAATATCGAATAAAAGAATTTCGTTGACACCATCTATATTCTCTGGTCAGTTTTGGACAATGGCAAGAAAAGTGGGAACTGCCCCTGAGCGCTTGGCAATGAACCAGCTGTTCCAGGGTGAGAGGTGCAGCCGGGGTGCATCCGCACTCGAGTCTTACCTCTAAATTATAACCAACCTGAAGAGGTCTAGGTCGTGAACGACGGACGTTTGTCCGTGGTTTCGGCTGCGCCTTCGAATGCACTTTCGTTTGATGGAGTGGGAGCTCATGAGCAACTTGAAAACGGGTTTCGGCGCGCTGGTTCTTGCCAGCCTCCTTGCCGGTGGTGTGGTGGGGCCTTCGCCCGCATTCGCCGCCAAGACAACACTGACATTGGGTGCGGCGGCAAATGATGTCGGCACCCTCGATCCGCACTACGCGACGAGTACATCAGACAGAACTCTGGTCGCGTGGATTTACGGCGCGCTTGTCCGGTTTGCCCCGGGATCCACCGATCCGGCAACGCTCGAACCTGATCTGGCAGAGAGCTGGCAATCCAGCGACGACAAGCTCGTTTGGACATTCAAGTTGCGTTCGGGTGTCAAATGGCAGGCTGGCTATGGTGAAGTCACCGCTGATGACGTGGTGTTCAGCCTCGACAAGGCTCGCGATCCGAAGCGCTCCGCATTTTCTGCCGATTTCGCGGCTTTCGACAAGGTTGAGGCGGTCGATCCTCACACCGTCCGCATCACGCTTTCGCGGCGCGTTCCGAACCTGCTTGGCCTCGTGACGAACTACGCCGGCGGCTTCATCATCTCAAAGAAGGCTTTCGAAGAGCGAAAGGAAGGTTTTGCTCGCGCGCCGGTTGGGTTTGGTCCGTTCGAAGTCAAGTCGATCGTCGCCGGTCAGAACGTCACCTTCGTTGCCAACAAGGATTACTTCCGGGGCGCCCCCAAGCTGAGCGCCCTCAACTACCGCTTCATCAACAACAATGCGTCACGTGATCTTGCCTTCGTCGCCGGTGAAATCGAGGCCGCTGCAGGTCTTGCCAACAAGAACTGGCTTCAGCGGACCGAACCGCTTCCGGGCGCGGTGATCGATGTGTTCTATCCCGCGGAAGTCGGCCTACTCCATATCAACATCACAAAACCTCCGTTTGACGATATCCGCGTACGCGAGGCTCTCGCCTACGCGGTCAACCCGCGAGCAGTCGCCGAATTCAAGGGCGCTCGGTTCACAACCCGGCCGACATCCGTCATCCCATCGAACAATTTGGGTTATCTCAAGGATGCAGGCGTCTTCCCCTATGATCCGGAAAAAGCAAAGGCCCTCCTCAAGGAGGCCGGCTTCGGGGACGGCCTGACGTTCACGATGCTGTCGAGCCAGCTGCCGGAATACGAGACCACTGCCCAGGTCCTCCAGGGTCAGGTTGAGGATTCAGGCATCCACATGCAGTTGCAACCCGTCGAGCACGCGAGCTGGCACCAGATGATCCGCAAGGATCTGAGCCCGGTCGTGCTTTACGGAGCGGCACGTTTCCCGATCGCCGACATCTTTCTCACCCAGTTTTACGATTCCGCTTCGATTGTCGGCCAGCCAGGTGCTGTAACGAACTTCAGTCATTGCAACGTTGCGGACAAGCAGATCAGAGAAGCTCGAACCGAGATCGACCCGGCCAAGCAGATTGCCCTATGGCAAGAAGCTCAAAGACTGATCCTGAAAAACGTATGTGCGATTCCGATCACCGAAACAAGCCAGGTGTGGGTCCACAATCAAAAACTCAAATGGGGTTTTGACCTCAAGGGATCGATGTCGCTCGGACCGTTGGTCACCGAAGCGACCCACTTTGAAGACTAGAGCGATCTAGAGTAAGCGCTGTTCTGGGGCCACGGCGGGTGGAGGCTGATACTGCTATTTTGTGCGTTCGTGGGCAGCCAGACGCTCTGCTTCTGCCAACGCGGCAGTTTTGGTTTTGAAGGGGCCGACATCGTTTTCTTCCGTGTCAGGTAACCACTTTGGAAGGAACCACCAGCCTCCAGGACGATAGCTGGAACTGCTTCTCACGGAGCCGACATTCGCGGCGAAGAACCAGCCGGAGTCGATTCCATCCTGCTCCCACGAGATGCTCTGCTCTGTCACGGCACACTCCACGCCTATTCTTTTGTCGGGAGGATTTTATCGCTCCTGTATGACCAGGGCAACAGCTCGTCGATCTGGCTGTTGGGGTGACCGTTGACGATCCTGATAAGCACGTCGGCGAGATAGCCAAGCGGCTCGACATCGTTGAGCTTGGCGGTCTCGATGAGTGATGCGATGGTCGCCCAGTGTTCGGCTCCTGCATCGGAACCCGCGAAGAGTGCATTTTTCCGATTGAGGGCAATTGGTCTTATGGATCGCTCGACTGTGTTGGAGTCGATCTCGATGCGGCCGTCATCGATGAACCTGGTCAGCCCATCCCAGCGCGACAAGGTGTATCGGATCGCTTCGGCCAGCTTTGTCTTCTGGCTGATGAGCCCGAGCTGTTGTGTGAGCCAGGGCGCTAGACTGTCGGTGATCGGACGACTCTTTTCCTGACGCGCGATGCTGCGCTCTTCCTGCGTGCGGCCACGTATCTCGTCTTCGTTTCTGTAGAGTTCGGCAATGCGCCGTAGCGCCTCGGTGGCAATAGGTGCGGGACCGGCAGCGGCCAGTTCGTAAAAGCGCCGACGAACATGTGCCCAGCAAAATGCCAGCGATACGGTGTTCTTGGCAGCTAACGGGCGATAACCGCTGTAGCCATCTACCTGGAGAATGCCGACAAAACCGTCGAGATGGGTCATCGGGCGTTCGGCCTTGCGATCCGGTGCATAGACATAGGCAACTCCGGGCGGATCGTCTCCCCGCCACGGCCTGTCGTCGCGAGCATAGGCCCAGAGTTGCCCGGTCTTGGTCTTGCCCCGTCCGGGATCGAGAACCGGGGCAGTCGTTTCATCGGCAAAGAGCTTTGAAGATGTCTTCAAAACGTCGAGCAACCGTTGATGAACAGGACGCAAATGCCAGGCGGCGCGGCCTACCCAATCCGCGAGTGTCGAGCGGTCGAGGTCGATCCCTTGCCGCTTGTAGATTTGCGTCTGACGATAGAGCGGCAGGTGATCGGCATACTTGGAGACCAGAACCTGGGCGACGGTTGCTTCGGTCGGAATGCCGCCTTCGATCAGCCGGGCGGGAGCCGGAGCCTGAACCACGACATCCTCACAGGCCCGGCAGGCATACTTCGGGCGGCGCACGACCAACACACGGAACTGAGCGGGAACGATGTCGAGCTTTTCGCTGACATCCTCGCCGATCCGATGCAAATCATGGCGGCAGCCTGGGCAGGCATGGTCATCGATATCGACGATCATCTCGATGCGTGGCAGGTGAGCTGGCAAAGAACCCCGGTTCGTTCGCCGTTTGGCAACACGTTCCTGGCGCACAGCGGCAGAGGCTTCTTCTTTCGCTTCCAGACCATCCGCCTCGACCTGTTCAGCTTCTTCCAAGCCTAAGAGAAGCTGATCCTCGGGAAGCGTTTCGGCTCGGCGACCGAACCGGTGGCGCTGCAATTCCTTGATGATCTGACGCAGGCGGGCATTCTCCGCCTCGCGCGAAAGCACCATCGCTTTCAGCGCGTTCAGGTCATTGGGAAGATCGTCCGCCCTTATCGTCATGGGGCAAGAACAGCATATTTTGCCCCACAAAACGAGATATTGAATGCGGCTGATTCAATTTGTCGCGGCCGTTATCCTGCCATAACGGGGGTGCGTGTTTCGGTTGGCACATGGACGCGTTTCCAATCCAGCCCCTCAAATAGAGCCGAGAACTGGGCGGATGTCAGATGCATCGCACCATCCTGCATCCGGGGCCAGTGGAACTCGCCATCCTCAAGCCGCTTGGCGACCAGGCACACGCCGCTACCGTCCCAGAAGATCAACTTGATGCGGTCGGTTCGCTTGGCCCGGAACACATAGATCGTGCCGGAGAACGGGTCGGCTCCCATCTCTGCCTTCACCAGTGCCGCCAACCCCTCTGCACCCTTGCGGAAGTCGACAGGCTTGGTGGCGATCATGACTTTCACCGCGCCGGACGGACCAATCACGATGATGCCTTCATGGCCGCAATGACGGCTGCAATCGTCGTGGCGTCAGCGCCAGATGCAATCCTCAGTATTGCACCACCAAACTCCAGCTCAATCACAGCCTCACCATGAGCCTTCCTCGGTGACCGTGCTCGCCGTACCTTTTTCGCCGGGGGTATGTCTTGTGGGGCGACAATGGCAGGCGCAAACATCAATGCCTCGTCCGGCGCTGTATCGAGCGGCCTGCGGGCAAGCCGTCGCCAGGTGAACAACTGTTGCGATGTTAGCCCGTGATGCCGTGCCACCGAGCACACGGTCACGCCGGGCTCATAACTTTCCGCGATGATCCGCGCCTTCTGTTCGTCACTCCATTCGCGGCGGCGACCACTTCCAGTAAATACCTCGAACCGACGAACCGGCTCTTCATCCTTAGTTTTAAGCGTAAGCTCTGAAATCGACATATGTCCAAGCCCTCTGTTCAGGCTCAACATCGTCAATCACCAGGTGATCCGGAAGGTGGGGTCAAGATGACGCTTACGATCTAGACCCGCTCCAGCAAATGCAGGGCACGAGGGCCTTGAGGCCGGAACAGCTTCCACTGTCCGGCCTCTCAATGTTTAGAACGCAAAAGATCTGTCAGTGCGCTACAGGCGCGGTTTGATCAGCTGGCTCGGGCTGCGTTAGGGCAGGCATTCCCGCAACTGACCAACCTGATCCTCGACCCAGGTGTCGTTCATCATGTCGAGCGGTGCGTTGAAGGAAAAGGCCATGTTGACCTCGTACATGCCTGAAGCCATTCGTGGCAGGCCCACGCCGCCTTCTCCGAAAAAGAAAAAGCCCTGATTGATGGCGTATCCGCGCTGCTTTGCTTCAAGCACCTGGTTTCGAATAATGTCGCGGTCCACGGGGCGTATCGAAGGATGTGCCTGATATCGCTCGGCGTTTGCATCGAGGATCTGCTCAACGACATTCTCTGACAGCAGCGACATCAATGCGAGGCTGCCGGCTCCGACGCCCATTGGCACCCGAGCGCCGAGGCCCATGGCAAACTGGTGCCGCGAGGAGCGGCTGATCATCTCAGCGCAGATCGCGTCGATACCCGATTGAACGAGGAGATAGACATTGAACCCGGTTCTGCGGGCGAATTCGGTCATGCCGGGACGATATCGCTGGACCAGAGGCTCAAGTCGTTCCTGCCGGCGCGCAAGCATCGGTACAGCGGTGCCCAGGCGATAGTGTCCATAACGCTCGGTCGGCTCCGCAAAACCTTTTGACACCATAGCCGCTAAAGTGCGGTGCGCCGCGGGTTTCGCAGTACCTATCCGGCTCGCAATCTCGGCAAGGCTATAGCCCTCTGGCCCCACCTCTCCAAGCAACAGCAATATGTCGAGTGCGCGTTCGGCATTTGAAGAAGACGCGGAAAATTTCATCGACCGAAAATTCCAGTTAAGAGAACGATTTGCGCTTCATCATGACAACTATCAGAATTTGCGCGAGGCGATGTGTTAATACTTCGTCCAAACACGCAATCCTGTCAAACAATAGAAGGATTCCGACCCACATATTTGCTTGAAGTGGTGGGTGGCCAAACGGCGAGTAATCCTAGCGGTGGAAAGGCGCAGTCGTGCTACGGGGCTCCCCCACGCAAAAAGCCCATCTCATATGCGGCTGGGCATCACGCGAATTGCGGTACAGTGCCACTATATGAGATGGGCTTGGAATTCACCACCCGAAGGCGGGAGGTGTTCTTACATGGCCGCCGGAGCGCCCACGTCATGCTCGGAGAAGCGGGTGAACCGCAACGGGGTGGGATCAACGATTGGATCCTCGTTTGTGATCAGATCGGCTGCGAGCCGACCTGCGCCAGGTCCGACGCCAAATCCGTGCCCGCTAAACCCGGACGCCACATAAAGGCCGGGCAATTGCGGAACTGGACCGATTGTAGCGACTGCATCGGGCGTCGAGTCGATCCAGCTTCCCCAAGCGTGGGACACACCGATTCCGGAAAGCTCCGGAAAGCTTTCCATCAACGCGTCCATGGCGAGCTTTACCGTCTTCGCGTCCGGTGCTGGGTTGAGCACCCGCATTTTCTCGAAAGGCGAAATGCTATTCAAAGTCCACCGGGCCAGAGCCTCGGGCCCGGTTACCGCGAAGCGGCTGATTCCGAGCGACAGGCTCGTTGACCAGCGCGCCTTGAACATTGGCATGAACTGCTGCGCATACCGGAAGGCCTGAGGTGTCAATTCGACCTTTGCTCGCCCGCGGATGGAGACGGTATAGCCGCCCTCTGCGCGCGGTCTGAAGGTGAATGATGGGGTGGAGAAACCACCTTCGATCACCTTCGCGCCTGGCTTAGTCGCGAAAGCCGTTGCCCTTACACCAACCTGCGGGAAGATGATCCCATGCCAACGGAAGAACATCGAGGTCCAGGCTCCCGCCGCGCATAGTACGCGTGACGTGCGGATGCTTCCTTTCTCGGTGACGACGCTGTGTATTTTGCCGGCCTGAGTTTCGATACCTCTGGCGGCGCAGTTTTGGTGCATCGTCGCCCCATGCCTCTGAGCCGCTTTGGCAATAGCCGAGCACGCCATTGTCGGTTCGGCAAACCCATCGGTCGGAGAATGAACGCCGCCGATCCATTGCGTGGTGGAGCCGGTAGCGGCAGCCTTGATTTCGGCACTCGACACCATGCGGCTTTGAACGCCATAGCCGCCCGCCATCTTCACCCATTTTTCCCAACCGGCGAGCTCTTTCTCGCTGCTCGTAACATACATCAGGCCCTTGCGGACAAAGCTTAGATCCGGACCGATTTCATCGGAAAGTTCCTGCCATGCTGCGAGCGACCACTTCGCCAAGGGAAGCTCGCGCTCGTCGCGATTCTGCTGTCGCACCCAGCCCCAGTTTCTGCTGGATTGCTCGGCCGCAACGGCACCCTTTTCGATGACGGCGACGCTGTGACCTTTCTTGGCAAGATAGTAGGCGGCCGAAATGCCGGCGATGCCGCCGCCAATGACAACGACATCGGCTTGCTCGGGCAGCTTGTCATTGCTGTCTACCCGAACGAGTTTGAATGGGATATCGCGTGATAGAGCGTCCATCAGATCAGCCCTTCGCACGTGCATGGTCGGCAATTCGAGACGCCAGCGTCTTAAGATGGCTCTGGATCTCGGGAAGCTTTTTTCCGCGCAAAGACGTTGCTTCGTCCATGTAAAGGCTGCGGTTCATCTCGATCTGCAGGCTATGAATGTTTTCGGCTGGATTGCCGTGCTTGCGGACAGCTTCCGCACCGATGAAGTGCGCGTTGTGCGTGACCCGGTACCCGAAGCCCCGCAAGACTTCGGTTGCGAGTTCAAGAAGATCCCTGTCGCAAGTCTGGCCATTGCGATCACCCAGATCGAAGTCCGATCGGCGCTGGCCTGCGTCCGGTGCGCTCGGCGAGGGCATGGCAGGCATCGAATGGCAGCTTAGATGATAGACGATACCATGCTCGGCTTTGAACTTCCTCAGAAGCCGGGTTACCTCATTGTGGTAGGGCCAATAGTAATTGTCGAGACGGCTTGCGACTTCGGCGACCGAGAGAGGTGCATCGTAGACCGGCTTTGTCCCTGCGCAGACCGTTGGGATGAGACCAATGCCGGTCTTGGTCTTGGGACCAGGCTGCAGATCCACAGGCCATTCGCCGGTCAGCTGGCCCGGATCGATATCGAGTTCGTGCCTGTTGAGATCGATATAGATGTTCGGGAATTCCGCAAAGAGCCAGGTTGCGCCACTATCAACGACATTCAGGTAGCATTCTTCGACATACATCGAGATGGAGCGCTGCAGATCCTTCAGAAGAGCAATCGTGCGAAAATCGTGAGGATAATTTCCTCCGCTTCTCGGCGTTTCGAACAGGACAGGTGCGGCAGGGACCGTGGGGTCGATGCGCGTGAACACTCCCGATTTGACATCCATAAGCATTTAAAGTTCTCCAGTGTGGCGTGAGCCAATATTCTTTCACGACGAAACGCGGTGCGGATTCTTGGCCGTGCACCGCGCTTGCTTTGCGTCAGTTTCCAGTGGGATCAGTCGTTAAGCGACCTCGTTGGCGCTTGGGCTTGACACTTGGCCGCCATGGTCCGCGAGGGCGTAAAGCAGTGGACCAAACCCATTCGTTGTCAGTTTCGAGGTCGCAGCGAGAATGCTGTTTTGTCCGTACTCAGTCAGACTTTCAGCACCGATCAGGCGGAACTTCTCCATGACCTGTTCGGCGCTCATCGGGTTTGCGACATCGCCGAGTGGGAAGAGGATGGTGCGGCTCTCCGGTCCGTTGCCCTGGTCAATGATGACACGGGACGGCGTTCCCTTTGGAAAGCTATCATCGAAGTCCGCGTGGGCGACCATCTCGATGCGCGACGACAATTCGAGGATCTCCGGATCCCGAAGGCTTGCAGGGTCCATCGGCTGAAGCGCCTGACGTCCCCGCAACGCCGCAAGTGCGCAACTGAAGTAATAGCTGTACTGCGCGCCTTCGAGCGATCGTGGTGCACGCTCGTTTGATAGCTCTGTTCCGCGCTGGAAGGTTTCAATCCGAAGGTTCTTGATCGGTGCTTCTGGTTGGCGCATCTCGAGGATCGCGTCGACGGCACCATGCATGTAGCGGCAGCACGCATAAGGCTTCAGGTAACAATCGCCGATCCACCAATGAACCCCGAGGTCGCCGGTCAAAATGGAGCGGATATACAGTGCCTCGTTGTCGAGGAGATCGAGCGGACCTGTCGCACCCGCCTGAGCGCGGAACGCTGCGGTCAGCCCGGCGACAACGGCTGGAGGAATGAGCTCCTTGACGGTGCTACCCTGGTAGCGCGAGGTGCCCCTTTTGTATCCGATCGGACCTTCGGCTCCCGCGATCCCGATTGCGTTCGCCATCTGCGACGGCGAAAGCTTTAAAAGCCTGCCGGCGGCTGCAGCAACACCGAAATTGACCCAACGGCCGCTTGCGTAGCTGTCAATGGTTTCCGTCGGGCGGGCAGTCGCGACACGTAGTGCGATATCGTATCCTATCACAATCGCCTCAAAGATATCTTCGTCGGACGAGCCGATTGCCTGAGCGACCGCGATGGCTGCAGGAATAACACCTGCACCGGGGTGGCCAGCGGCCCCCCGATGTCCGTCGTCGATGTCAAGCGCGCTCGCGGCCGCAGCATTCGCCATTGCCGCGCCCGCTATCGACAGGGATTGCTCAGTCATCCAGACGGTGCAAGGTCCCCTGCCATAGCTCGCGATTGCAGCGCGGCGGGCTGCGACAGCAAGGTCCGAATGCAATCCTGCCGCGGTCGCGGCAAGGAGATCGGTGATTAGGATCGCACAAACATCCTTGGTGGTTTGCGGAAGGCTACGAGCGGGATGCGTAGCTGCGAAGGTAGCGAGTTGTTCTATTGCGTGCATGATTTAGACGACACCATTTGTTTTGGAAGCACTGATCGTGCCGGGAGCTTTGAGCCATTTCGCGCCGGTTTCTTCGTCTGGGGGAGGCGAGGAAGACCCGAGCACCTTCGAACCGATGGTTCACATGCCTTCGTCCAGGCACGATCTGGCTCCGTTATTTTCCGATCGCGCGAGCAAGGCCGATAACCCGTTCGAGCAGGAACATGAGGAAGACGCTCAAGAGGATGAGGAGAACCGACAGGGCAGCGATCTGTGGGTCGGTTCGCTCGGTGGTGTAACGATAGATTGCCACAGGCAGTGTCGACAAAGATTGTCCAGCCAGGAATAAGGTAATCGCTACCTCGTCGAACGAGATGAGGAACGACAGCAGCGCCGCTCCCGTGATAGAGGGGGTCAGCGCTGGCAAGGTTATCCGCCGAAACACCGTGAGCGGCCTCGCGCCTAAGCTCGCAGCGGCCGACTCGATGTCGGCGGGCATCGTCTGCAGGCCGGTAATCAATATCCGGATAACGAACGGTGTCACGATCATCGTATGGGTAAAGACGAGTCCGAAGAACGACCCGTTGAGCTTGAGCTGCACGAAGACCAGAAGAAGGCCAAGGCCGAGGATGATCGAAGGTACGATTAGCGGCGCCGTGAAGAGCGCGATCAGCGAATTCGCGAACGGCATCTTCGAACGGACCAGCGCGTAGGAAGCCGCAACCCCGAACGCCAGCGACATAATTGTCGCTGCGATCGCCAGCGTCACGCTAAGTTTCAGACCGGCGAGAAATCGTTCATTGCTCAGAACTGCCGAGTACCACCGAAAGCTCCAGCCGGAAGGTGGAAACGCCAGATTGTTGTCCGCGCTGAACGACATCACGATCGCCGGCAGGAGCGGCGCCAAAAGCAGCCCGAACAGGAGGATCAGAAGGGTGCGGTTCACAATATGGGTCAAGACGTCCCCCCCGATTTAGCGCGCGTCCGCATATCCCAGACGCGAATAGGTCCCATGGTGAGAATGAACAGCCCGAGGAGAACCATCGACATCGCAGATGCCAGCGGCCAGTCCAGAATTTCCAGGGCCTGGGTGAAGATCTCGGTCGGCAGCAGGAAAACGCGACCCCCGCCAAGCAGTGCAGGCGTCACAAAAGCCGAGATTGCCAACACGAATGTCAGAAGGCAGCCAAGCGTAACGCCCGGCAAGCTGAGCGGCAAAGTGACCCGGAAAAACCGGCGCGCCGGCGTCGCGCCGAGCGAACTTGCGGCATCCTCGACATTCGGGTCGATCTTGCCGAAGCCAGACAGCAAGCAAAGGGCCATGTAGGGCATCATGATATGGGTCAGGCCGATCACGACGCCTGGATAGTCGTTGACAAGGCGCACATTGCCGAAGCCGATCCAATGGATGAAATCCTCCAGCGGGCGCAAAATTAGCATCCAGCTGTAGGTTCTCACGACAGCGCTGAGGAGGAGAGGGGAGACCGTCAGCAAAACAAGCGTCCCTTTCCACTTTGATGTGGTGCGGTACAGGTAAAGCGCAATAGGGTAGGTCAAAAAGCATGCGAGAAGCGTGACCAGCAGGCTCAATACGATCGATCGGATGACGATCTCTCGCGAGAAGGGGTCTGTGAAGAACTTCTCGTATGCGGAAATCCCGAGTTCAGGGATCAGCACGCCGCCTTCAGCGGAGCCGTAAAACGAGATCAGGGCAACTGAAAGGATTGGCAAGACAAAGAAAAAGCCGATCACAAGGAGCATCGGGAGGCTGAGCAGCCATCCGACCGCGGCGCCAGCCGACGTTGTTTCGTCGTTGTGAGCCATCAATTCACCTTCCGTTCAAAGACAAAGCCGCTGGCGACCGGCCAATCCAAAGTGACCTGCTGCCCGCTTTCCAAGCCTCGCCAAGCAGGGGACGATCCCGGTACTTCCGCTGTCATCGCGATCCCTTGGGCATCGCAAGCGACGGAAACGATGTCACCAGCATAGGTCACCTTGCGGACGGAGGCGGGAACGCGGTTTCGCCCAGTCTCGCTCGGGGAGGAGCCTGGCAGAACGTCAATCGAACTTGGGCGGATCAGGAACTGAACGGGTCCCTCAAGCGAGGGCTTGGCAAGCTTGATGGACAGGCCGGAGTCGGTCTTGATCTGCTGGCTTGCATCGCCGTCCGCGTTGCTAATGCCAACAATACTGTTCACGCGGCCAATGAAATTGGCGACGAAGCTGCTTGCAGGGTTCTCGTATATTTCTGTGGGCCGACCGTACTGGACGATCACGCCTTCGTTCATAATTGCCACATGATCGGAGATCGCCATCGCTTCGGACTGATCATGCGTTACGAAAATGGTGGTCGTTCCCAGGCGTTGCTGGAGGTCACGAATTTCGTCCTGCATCTGCTCGCGCAGTTTGGCATCCAGGTTTGAAAGTGGCTCGTCGAGAAGGAGGAGATCGGGATGGATGACGAGAGCGCGGGCGAGCGCAACGCGCTGCTGTTGGCCACCGGACAGCTGGCGCGGGCGGCGTTGCCCAAGCGATCCGAGTCTGACCATTTCCAGGATTTCTCCCGCCCTGGATCTGGCGTCCTTTCGGTTGACGTTTCGCATTTCAAGGCCGAACGCTACATTGTCCAGCACTGTCATATGCGGAAACAACGCGTAGTTCTGGAAGACGAGGCCGATATTTCGTTTGTAGGTCGGCAAGGATGTCACATCCTTGCCGGCCAGCATCACACGGCCGGAGGTCGCTCCAACCAACCCTGCGACGATCCTCAAAGCTGTTGATTTGCCGCAACCCGATGGCCCGAGAAGCGATACTATTTCGCCAGGTGCAGCAGTGATATTCAGCTTGTTGAGCACAAGCTTCTTATCGTCATACGACTTCGAGAGGTCTTGGAGACTGAGTTCGGCACCAATTTTCATTTACATCGGTCCCTCAGTTCGCAGTGATGACTTTGCGGCGCCATTCCTGCAGCCAGGATTCGCGCTTGGAGACGAAGAACGCCCAATCGAGCGGCTTCAGTTTTTCACGAATTTCCGGGGTCGAGGCAGTCTTCGACAGGGCATCCTGCGACGGCTTCGCGTTCTTGTTGGTCGGCGAGTAGAACATCAGATTGGCGAAGGCTGCCTGCGCTTCGGGGCTCAGCGCATAGTCAATGAACTTCAGCGCTTCTTCCTTGTTTGGTGCGCCCTTAACGAGGTTCATCGTGTTGATTTGGAACATCGAGCCTTCCGTCGGGATGACGACACTCATCTTGCTCTTCGGATCCTTTGCAAAGAATTGGGCGCGCGCGTTCCAGCCTGCGCCCGCCTTGACCGTACCGTTGGATACCAGCTCGTAAGCGTCCGGCGCCGGTGCCCAGGTCTGGACGTTCTTGGCGATCTCCGCGAACTTCTCGATACCCTGATCGATGGACTTCTTCTCGTCGCCGCCGGCTGCCCGGGTGAGCAGGATCGTGTTCATCAAGGCGGCGATTTCAGGGGCAGGCCACATGGCGACCTGCCCCTTCAGGTCAGGCTTGGCCAGATCAGCCAGCGCCTTGGGAGGATTGGCAAGCGAGTTGCTGTACATCAATACGGGGTAGTCAAAGGTAATACCCGGACCGAAACCCTTATTGATATAGGCTTCGTCGAAGAGATTCTGGCCGTTGGAAAGCTTGGTCAGATCGACCTGATCGAAAATACCTTCCGTGTTTCCGGCACGCGAGACCATAGCGTCCATGATCGAAAGGTCGAGGGTCGGGTTGTTCTTCTCGGCGCGGATACGGCCGAGATTTTGCGCCGAAAGGTTGATTTCGTTGTAGATGACCTTGATGCCCGTCTTCTTTTCGAAGGGCTCGATCACAGCCTTGCGGTAATTGTCCGCAAAGACGCTCTGATATCCAATGATTTGGACATCAGCCAAACAGGGAGAGGACACGCTCAGCACAGCAGCGATGGCTGCCAAGTATTTCGGCAATGCAAAGGCCATTTCAATTCTCCTTGTGGTTCGGGCTAGAAATCAAGCTGCTCGATCGTTTGTCGGGATCCATTCATTGAGATCGGTGCCGACCTTCACGCCATAAATTTTCTCGGCCTGTTCGCGGGTTACGAGACCATGACGGACGTCGCGGAGGACCAGAGCCGGGTCGCGCTCGAGCGGATTGCCGAAACCACCGCCACCTGGCGTGTAGTGGGTTACGACGTCGCCGTAATCGAGCATTTCGAGTTCGCCGATCGAATGCTCGAGCACACGAGCCTTCGACGTTCCTTCGTTGATCACCCAACGCCCGCCGCCACCCGGCAAACCGCCGGCCACACCCTGCGGGAGGGTGACGGATTTCTGGGAAGTGTGCTGGAGTTCCGCGAGGTCGCCCAGCACCTTATAGGCCAGGACCTGACCGACGCCGCCGCGCCACTTGCCGGCGCCACCGGTTCCGGATTGAAGCTCGCGCTGGACATAAAGAACCGGGCATTCGGCTTCGGTCGCTTCGATCGGCGGGATCGGGCAATTGGTGACGTGGCAAGACATGACGTCGATGCCGTCAGCCTTGGACGTTGCACCAAGTCCGCCCGGTACCACTTCGCCAAAAACGCTCGGATTGCCCGTGTCGCGCTCCCTGGCTGAGGTGAAGTTATAAAGGCATCCGCAAGAGTCGCCCATGACGCGTTCCGGCACGATCTGCGAAAGCGCACCCATCACGAGATCCACAAGGCTGTGGCATACGACCATGCGCTGGTAGACAGCTGCCGGTTTCTTGGCATTTACCAGCGTGCCTTCCGGTGCGATGACCTTGAACGGGCGCTTGTTTCCTTCCGTCGACGGGATTGAGGGGTCGGTCACACAACGCATCGCGTAGAAGATAGCGGCCCAGGTCGTGGCGAGCGGTGCGTTGATCGGCCCGCGGATCTGCGGGTCAGTACCAGTGAAGTCGAAGAGGATGTCGGAACCGGTTTTGTGGATCGCGAGCTTCAGCTTGTAAGGTCCACCCTTCGCACCATCGTCAAGGATAAGTTCCTCGTGTTCGTAGACACCGTCCGGGATCTGTGAGATTTCCGCGCGCGTGCGTTGCTCGGAATAGTTGATCAGCGCTTCGAAGCAATGGAAGAGCGTTTCGCGGCCGTAGCGGTCGAACATCGCCTTCATGTCTTCGGCAGCCGCCGCAACCGAGGCGACCTGCGCGAAAAGGTCGTTTTCCATGTTGTCGGGAAGGCGGGTGTTGTTGAGGATGATACGCATGCATCGTTCGTCGACGATCCCGTTCTCGCCGATCTTCATGGGGGGAACGCGCAGGCCCTCCTGCCAGATTTCCAGGTTCCAGCCGCGGGTCGCCATGTTCATGGCGCCGATTTCCTGATGATGGACCATCAGACCGGTGAAGCCGACCAATACCTCTTCGAAGAAGACGGGCATGAAGACGACATAGTCGTTTGTATGGGCCGTCGACATCGACGCACCGCCCGCATAGGGGTCGTTGGTGATGACGATGTCCCCGGGGCGCCAGGTTTCCGGCGCATGATACTGTTCGAGAATGGTCCGCAGGCAAACGCCGGTGCAATTCAGGTGGATCGGAATGGTCGCCGATTCCGCCAGAAGGCGCCCCTGTCCGTCGAAGACGGCCGCCGAGCAATCTTCCATTTCCTTGACGATGATCGACGTCGACGCGCGAATCATGCGATGGGCATTGCGTTCGGCAATCGAGGTCAGAGCATTGCGAACGATTTCGAGCGTTACCGGATCGATGGTTGCGGCGGATGTGGTCTGGATATTGGTGTTCACGATAGTGTCTCCTCAGCGTTCCAGATGGAGGATGCGGTAAGCATCGCACCGGGCAGTCCAGCCGGGCGGAACGAAAAGCGTGGAACCGGGATATTCGACGATCGAAGCGCCGGTGAAGGTGTAGCCTTCGCGCAGGTCGTCCAACCGATAGATCGGCAGCTCTTCCCAGCGATTGGCGTCGATCAGCGCTTTGCGACGGCTAATGACCGTGGCCTTGCCGCCGGCTTCGCCCGGGAAAGTCGGCCATACGAAGTCGGGCTTGGTCGACATCGCAGCGACGCGCATGTTGACGATCTGGATCGGCTTGCCAGGGTTGTCGTACCCGTACATCTGCTTGTGACGTTCGGCGAAACGGGACTGGAGTGCGTCGAGTGCTGCCTGCATATCGCCTGCGGGAAGTTCGAGATTGAGCTCGAAATTCTGTCCCTTGTAGCGAAGATCAAGGCTCGTCACGTATTGAGAGGTGCCGGCCGGGATGTCTTCGTCAGCGAGAGCCTTTTCACCTTGCTCGATCAGTTCGTCAAAACCTGCCGACAGTTCCGCGGCATCGACTTCGCCGAGATAGGCAAGTTTGGTGCGAACAAGATCGTGACGAACCTGAGCAGTCAACATGCCGAGTGCAGAGAGATTGCCCGGGGCGGGGGGGATGAGAGCTGAGCGGATCCCGAGCTCTTCGGCCAGGCGGAGGGTGTGGAGGGGGCCGGCGCCGCCGAAGCCGACAAGCGTATAGTCTCGTGGATCAAGCCCGCGCTGAACGGTGATGAGCTTGATGGCGTTGACCATATGCGCTTCAGCAAGGGCCATGATCCCGCTCGCTGCGGCATCGACAGAAATACCGCAAGGCTCTGCGACCTTGCGCAAGATGGCTTCAAGAGACTTCTCCGGATGAAGTTTGCGCGCGCCCGCGAGGAAGTATTCCGGATTGAGGCGGCCGCCATAGAGGTTGGAGTCAGTGACAGTCGGATTTTCACCGCCCTGGCCATAACATGCCGGACCGGGAACCGATCCCGCACTGCGCGGCCCGAGGCGCAGCGCGCCGCCCTGATCCACCCAGGCGATCGAGCCACCGCCTGCACCAATCGTGATGAGGTCGAGCATAGGGAGAAGGAGCGGGTGACGGCCGACGCTCGATCGGGTCGTCATCTCTGCCTTGCCATCGGTAAGCAGGGATACGTCAGCGCTCGTGCCGCCCATGTCGAGCGTGATAATCTTGTTGACACCAGCCTTTTCCGCCAGAGCGGCGCCGCCAATTATGCCGCCCATCGGACCGGAATGCGTCAGTGCCGCGGGAAGCTTCTTGGCAGAGGTGAAAGACATTACGCCGCCATTGCCCCGGATGATGTAGGGAGCCGGTGTGATACCCTTCGCGGCGAGTGCGTCAGCCAGGCCATCGAGGTGGCGTGTCAATGGGCCGCCAACGAATGCGTTGATCGCCGTTGTGCTGGTCCGCTCGTACTCCCGGAACTCGCGCGCTACCTCGCAAGACAGCGAGATCGCGAGATCGGGAAACTTCTCAGCCGCGACCTTGCCGATTCGCTGTTCGTGTTCCGGGTTGGCGTAGGAGTTCATAAGGCAGACCGCGACGCAGCGCACGCCTTTAGACTTCAGTTCGGATAGCCGCTCAGCAATATCTGCATCGTCGATCGGGGTGACAACCGAACCGTCGGCTGCAATGCGCTCACTGACGGTGACGCGAAGATCGCGCGAGATCAGCGCGGTCGGCGGACGCCAATGAATATCGTAGACATTCGGGCGACGCGATGCCCGGCCAATTTCCAAGACATCGCGGAAACCGCCCGTCGTTATGAGGCCGATATCGACTTGCTGCTCTTCGACGATAAGGTTGGTGACCAGCGTTGTGCCGTAGACGAAGCGATCGACCTCGCTCATCTGGCGGCCGGCGCGCTCGACAATCGTTTCGATCCCTTTGGCAATACCATTGCTCAGGTCTTCCGGTGTGGTCGGAACCTTCAATGTAACGATCTTCGCCTGATCATCGTCGAGCAGCACAAGGTCTGTGTGCGTGCCGCCAGTATCGGAACCTATACGAATGCCCATCTACTTCTCCGTTGACGCTTGTTGTTGGCGGCTTGAAGCCCCCAGTCTGCTGTCGGGGGAGGCTGGTGTGGCCCAACCTCGTAAATGTTCCGGCTGGACCAGTGGTCACATCGACCCAGCCCGAACGGTGTATTGGCTAAGGGGAAAGCGTAGTTCGGCGCCGCGGATTGGGGTTCTCTAGCG
Source organism: Rhizobium sp. AB2/73 (assembly GCF_020871915.1). Lineage (NCBI taxonomy): Bacteria > Pseudomonadati > Pseudomonadota > Alphaproteobacteria > Hyphomicrobiales > Rhizobiaceae > Rhizobium > Rhizobium sp. AB2/73. The sequence continues at coordinate 166,117 of NZ_CP067074.1, forward strand.
GTCACTACGTTACCGCCGTCATTCTCAAGCTGTAGGAACTCACGGATTGCCTTCGATGGCGCTCTGTGACCTGCCCACGCAGCTCGATCATGTCGCAACGAAATCCTCGACAAAAACTGTGCCGACCAGCTCTATCCCCTCAGACAGAGATTTGTTTTTTCTTACTTGCAAATGAAGCTATCATCGAAAATCAGAATTACAATATGATTTGGAAAATAAAAATCGTATCATATTGTGATAAATGATATGATGTGGTGGCAGGGAGAGTGATTTATGAGTGAAAAGAGCGTCGAGGGTGCACAGGTTATCGGCAAGTCGATCGCGTTGCTGAAGTTCATTTCTGCCGCGGGATCGGACGGCGCCAAGGTGAAAGACATCGCAGCCGCCTTGAACATGAGCGTGCCGACGATCTACCGCCTCGCGAGAGCATTCGAGAAAAACGGATGGCTTGAGCGGCTCGATCATAAGATGAGTCTCAGACTCGGCATTGAACTCTTCGCGCTCGGCGTCAAAGCCGCAGACGCCGCAGGCATCCGCTCTATTGCCCGTCCTGCGCTAGTTCGCATTAGCGAGGAGGTGGGTGCCACCGTCTTCCTGATGTGCCGCAACGATCATCATGTCATCGTGGTTGATCGCGTGTGGGCCGGCCAGAATATCTCCACACTCACAGATAACGTCGGGAGCATGGTGCCCATGGGGGTAGGCGCGGCCTCTATCGCGATCATGTCCACACTGGACCAAGACGACGTTGAAGCGCTCACAAGCGCGAACGAACCTTCCTACGAGCGCTACGACCTCACGCGAGCCGTGATCGCTGCCACAGTGTCCGATGCCAGAGAGCGTGGTTATGCCGAGACCCAGTCAACTCTGATTGCCGGTCTTTCCGCTCTTTCCATTCCTGTCAGAAACTTCAACGGCGTCTCCACAACAGCGTTAAGTGTGAACCTGCCGACGGACTTCCTGACCGTCTCGCGCAGGACGCACATCGTCGAATTGTTGAAAGCCGAGGTGGACAGCATCGAGAAGATCGTTCGAAGCTGAACGTCTGGTCCCGCACCCGCGCGTCTCATACCGTTGATCGGGTCTCAGCGTTAAATTCTAAATATCGTAATATTGAATAGAAAAAAATATTAAATAAGAGAATTTGTTGACAGCGACTTGAATCTTGTTAATTCTGATCCCGCTCGCAGCAGCTAAAGCTAGATGCGTATCAGAACTCGCACAGGCCAATTGCCTAAAGCGCGTCAGGGGAGCAGGTCTCAATGTTATTGTATCTCGCAAAGCGAATGTGCTTTGCCGTCTTCACGTTGATAAGCGTTCTGACGCTCGTCTTTCTCATGGTCCGAGTGCTACCCGGCGATCCGGTCCAGATGATCCTCGGCGATCAGGCCAGCCCCGAGAGCATTGCCGCAATGCGCACGCGACTCGGGCTCGATCAACCGGTACTCGTTCAGTACGGCCATTTCCTGCTCAATGCGCTCAAGGGTGACCTTGGCACATCGATGGCCTCAGGACGCCCCGTGACTGAAGAAGTCATGTCGGTCTTGCCGTATACTCTAGAGCTGACATTTGCTGGATTGCTGCTCGGCGTCGTCTTCGGTGTTCCCGCGGGCGTATGGGCAGCGGTGCATCGCAACAGAGCCGTGGATTACGTTCTCCGCTTCGTTTCGCTGCTTGGCCTGTCGCTTCCCGGGTTCGTATCGGCGATCATTCTGCTGATCGCATTTGCAATTAAGCTCCGATGGTTCCCTGTCATCAGTGCAGGGACAGGCGAAGGGATTGGCGACCGTCTCTGGCAGATGGTGCTACCGGCCGTATCTCTTGCTTTGATCATGATGGCCTATGTCACGCGCGTTACGCGTTCGGCGATGCTGGAAGTGTTGAGTCAGGATTTCGTGAGAACGGCCCGAGCCAAGGGGGTGCACCACAGCGCCGTCATCTGGCGCCATGGTCTCGGTAACTGCCTTGTTCCGATCACGACTATTGTCGGCCTTTATCTGGGCATTCTGATTGGTAATTCGGTTCTGACCGAAATCGTCTTCTCCCGGCCAGGCCTTGGAAAACTCATTCTGACGGCTTTGAGCCAGCGCGACTATACGCTGCTGCAGGGGATGATCGTTGTCTATACCTTCATCGTGGTTGTCGTGAACCTTGCGACCGACCTTACCTATGGCTTCCTCGATCCCAGGGTTCAATACAAATGACAAGCTCAGATGTAACGCTAAAGAGCTCCGGCAGCCGGCTCGAAAAGACCCAGGCCGTCATTCGCCGGATCAACTTCTCCACCTGGGCAGGTTTGCTCATCGTCGTTCTTCTCGTTTTGGGCGCGATATTCGCTCCGCAACTGTCTCCTTATCCGGCCGCCAAACAGAACATCGTCGACCAGCTCGCTTTGCCGAGTGCTGCCCACATCTTTGGTACCGACCAATTCGGCCGAGATATCTGGACCCGCATGCTCTACGGAGCGCGCTACTCGCTGATCATCGGCTTCCTGGCCGTTGTGGTTGCCATGGTCATTGGCACGTTCATCGGAATGATTGCAGGTTTCAGGGGCGGCCGTCTCGACATCGTCTTGATGCAGATCATGGACGTCGTTCTGGCATTCCCTTCGCTCATTCTGGGCATTGCACTCGTTGCCCTTATGGGGGCGACGACGACCAATATCGTTGCCGCGATTGCCTTCACGTCGATACCGGCCTTCGCCCGCGTTGCCCGCGCTGCCGTTATCACCCAGCGCGACCGTGAATACGTGCAGGCCTGCCGTGCTATGGGCTTTTCTTCAAATCGAACCCTCTATCGGCACATCCTGCCGGCAATTCTTCCCGAAATCATGGTTATGGCGTCACTCTGGATGGCAAACGCTGTCAGAACGGAAGCCTCTTTGGCCTTTGTCGGTCTTGGAATAGCTCCGCCGGCTCCGACATGGGGCGGAATGGTCCGTGATGGCTTTGAAAACATTCTCAGCTCGCCGCACCTTGCCCTGTTTCCGAGCCTTGGCATCCTTCTCCTCGTCCTGGCTTTCAACCTCATCGGCGATGGTCTTCGCGACATTATCGATCCGCGTTTGAAGGATGCTTCCTGATGTCCGAATACCCTGTACTTTCAGTCAAAAATCTCAAGATCTCATTCGGTAGCAAGCCGATCGTCCACGATCTTAGCTTCGATATTGCCGCCGGCTCGACATTGGCGGTCGTCGGTGAATCCGGATCGGGAAAGAGCGTCACCTCGCTGGCGATTATGGGCCTTCTGCCGGAGGGTACCGCGAAAGTGAGCGGGTCCATTCGCCTCAATGGCAAGGAACTGCTCGACCTGCCCGAAGCAGAGATGCGCCGGATCCGGGGCGGCAAGATCAGTATGATCTTCCAGGAGCCAATGACATCGCTCAATCCTGTCCAGCGCGTCGGAGACCAAATCGCCGAAGCCATCCGGATCCACCGTGGATTGAAGGGCAGGGCTCTCCGCGACGCTGTTCTTGAAATGCTCCAGAAGGTCGGGATCCCTGACCCCGGGCGCCGGATCGACAATTATCCGCATATGTTCTCGGGCGGAATGCGCCAGCGTGTCATGATCGCCATGGCCCTTGCTTGCAATCCTGTACTTATCATTGCCGACGAGCCGACCACCGCACTCGATGTCACAGTCCAGGCGCAAATCCTTCGACTTCTGAAAGATCTTCAGCAGGATACAAAGACGGCCGTCCTATTCATCACGCATGATATGGGCGTGGTCGCCGAAGTCGCGGACGAAGTCTTGGTCATGCGCAGCGGTCACCAGATCGAAGCAGGCACTGTAAACAAAATTTTCAGCGAGCCGGAAAGCGACTATACTCGGATCCTGATCGAAGCAGCTCCCTCGATAGCCGGCAAAACCGATATCGGGAGTGCGTCAGCGACAGAACTCGACGCCCTTCCGCTTAGCTGCAAAGGTGACAAGCCCCTTCTTGAGGTGCGCGATCTCTCGGTTAGATTTGTTCATACCGGCGGGTTGCTCGGCCGGAGACTGGGCCACGTCCATGCTGTGGAAGGTGTCTCATTCGCGATCGGTAAGGGCGAGACGCTCGGCCTTGTCGGGGAGTCGGGCTCCGGTAAGTCAACGATTGGCAAGGCGATCATCGATCTCGTATCGCGGCATGGTGGCACGATCACGGTCGATGGCAACGTAATTGACTATTCCGATCCTAAAAGTCTGGCTCGCATGCGCCGTGACATCCAGATGATCTTCCAAGATCCATTTGGGTCGCTCGACAGTCGCCAGACCATCGGCTCGGCGATCATCGAGCCTATGAAAGTCCATCGGATCGCATCCGGTAAAGCGCTGATCGAGAAAATGGAGTGGTTGCTCGACAAGGTTGGAATCCCTCCCAACCGCGCCGACAGCCTGCCCCATGAATTCTCCGGCGGCCAGCGCCAGCGCATCTGCATCGCGCGTGCGTTGGCAATGGCGCCGAAGTTGATTATCGCCGATGAAGCCGTTTCTGCCCTCGATGTCGCCGTCAAGGCGCAGATCATCGAACTGATGATGAGCCTTCAACGGGAATTCGACATTTCGTATCTGTTCATCAGCCACGATATGGCGGCCGTGGAGAAAATCTGTGACCGGGTTGCCGTTATGTACTTTGGTGAACTGGTTGAGATCGGCAGCAGGGACGACGTAATCGGGCGCCCTGGCCATGACTATACCCAGCGCTTGCTTTCCGCCATTCCGATTACCCATCCGGATCAACGGCTGGTTCGACCAGAGGCAAGGCGAGAGGCGCTACCACCACGCAGCCCGATGAAGCCCATCGGTTTCGTGCCGGAACCAGCGCTCTGGAACATGAAGAGCGACGGGCATTTCGTCCGCCGCCCCGCGCCATCGCTCAGCCAAAGGTGATGCCATTCATGCACGCTATTCAGGAACTTGCTAATTTCGCGGCTACCCATCCGGCTGGTAGCCTTCCACAATCCGCACGGCAAGCTTGCGCGGTACTCATCACAGACCTTCTCGCAGCGAGTGCGGCGGGATTCAACTCAGACCTGGCTATCGCCGCCAGAAAGGCCGCTTACGCCGCCTATGGCCAAGGTACGGCCGATGTCTGGTTGACCGATCGAAGCCTCTCTATCGTTGGTGCTGCCATGGCGAATTCCGCAGCAGCAAGTGCTCTCGATCTCGATGACGGTCACCGTGGCGCAGCCGGGCATCCCGGGGCTGGGATTATTCCGGCTGTTCTGGCCGTCGCACAACAGATAGGCGCGAGCGACGAGGAGATCTTCGAGGCAATTGCGGTTGGCTATGACATCGCATTGCGCGTTGCCACGGCTCGCCCGACGGCGACGATCGACACCTATATCAGCGGTCGCTGGGTGAATTTCGGTGTCGCGGCAGGCGCAGGGCGTCTTTTGAAACTGACCACTTCCCAGATGGCCCATGCAATTGGGATCGCCGGTGCCGAAGGCCCGATAGGTATCAACGAAGCGGTCTCTAAGGCCGACGGCAACACCGTCAAGGAATGCATTCCGCCAGCTGTCGTGACCGGGCTGACGGCGGCCTTCCGTGCTCAGGCTGGAGCGACCGGTCCGCTTGACCTCCTGGACGATGGGACGCGCTACACGCGCGCGGTTCTTACCGGCGATCTCGGCATTCATTGGTGGCTCGAAGATTGTTATCTGAAGCCCTACGCATGCTGCCGCTACATGCACGCGGCCATCGACGCCATACTTGAACTACGCCGTCCAAGTGCTCCTATAGTAAGCCTTCGCATCGAGACATTCGCTGAAGGGCTGAAACTGTCGAACGAGCGTAACCCCGCGGGCCTGGAAGGTGCGCAGTATAGCTATCACTTTAGTTGTGCCCTTGCAGCGATCCACGGTGGACGCGCTCTGCAGCCGGTCGATCCCGTTTATCTCACGGACCAGGCCGTTCTTGAGCTATCAGCACGTACTGTTTTGCAGGCCCATCCGGATTTCGCGTCAAGCTTTCCCAAAGGAACGCCTTGTCGAGTCATCATGGATCAGGGCCATGGCAAAGAAGCACTCACTGTTCTCCACCCGCTCGGTGATGTTGCCAATCCAATGTCCTACGAGCAGGTGAAAGAGAAATTCGAACAGCTCGGTTCGCAGGTGCTGGACGAAGAGCGGCGCGCCCGGATCCTGGTAGCACTTGATCAACTGCCTGTCAGAGGCTTCAAGCCGTTGTTCAACAGTCTTGTCGAAATTTCCACATCACTCCAGTTAGAGGATACGAGGGAACTCGCGTGAACATCAAACCGCAGCGTAAGGACGCGCAGAACCAAGCTCGACCCGGGCTTTCAGTTCAATGGCTCCATTTCTCTTTGCCCGCTTGTCACCGAGACGGCGGATTTTGAGGATTTCGGCGCTGAGGTGACCTCCTGTGAGGTCGCTCTTTCGACTTGAGCGGCTGACTCAACCGTCTGCGCAGGCCGGTCGCTCTGTCGGGCAAAGGTATTGCGTGAGAAGGCCGCCAGGTTCGACACGCGGCAATCACCATAGGAAACTACGGAGGAAGAGATGAGGGCCTGGCTGAACAAAACGCATCACAGCAGGTTGGAAGCCGTCGAGATCGCAACCCCTGACGCGACCGGGACACAGGTCGTCGTTGATGTGACGCACTGCGCAGTTTGCCATTCGGACCTCCATACTTGGCAAGGAGTGACTGACTACGGAAGCCGTGGCGTTCTGCAGCGACCGCAGCCTGAAACCCCTATTGCCATGGGCCATGAAATCGTGGGCAAGGTTTCCGCCCTTGGACCGGACGCACAGGGCGTAAAGATAGGCGATCAGGTAATTGTCTACCCATGGCTTGGTTGTGGGAAATGCAACGATTGCCTCAACGGTCGTGACAATATTTGTGCAATAGGTAGCCGTAGCCTTGGCTTCATGCAACACGGGGGCTTTGCCGATGAGGTTATAGTGCCTCACTCAAGATACCTCGCCTCGACCGGCAACATCTACCCGGCTTTGGCGGCAACATACGCTTGCTCCGGCCTGACCGTACGGTCGGCAATTCGCAAGATCATGCCACTCTTGCCTGACGAGCTCTTCGTCGTGATCGGTGCGGGCGGGCTCGGCGTGCAAGCCGTCGCCATGCTGAGGGCGCTGACGAAAAACAAGATCCTCGTCCTCGATAAATCTGAGGCTAAGCGCGATCTCGTGTTGGGGGAAGGCGCGGATCATTTTGTGGCACTCGCCGACGAGGACACCGCAGCCAGGGTTATCGAGATCAACGGTGGTAAGGTCAGCTCCGTGCTGGATTTCGTCAACAACTCGGAAACGTCCGGGCTGGCCTTGAGTATCCTGCGCAAGGGCGGACGGACCATCCAGGTCGGCCTTTACGGCGGCGAACTGGCCCTCCCGCTCTACACATTGGCTGTGACCGGGCTTTCGATTATCGGCAGCATCACCGGAACGTCCGAAGACCTCAAGGATCTCATCAGGCTGGCTGAAGATGGCGTTCTGACGCCGATTCCGTTGACACGGATGGGTATGGCTCAAGTCAATGAAGCGATGTCCCGTCTTGAGCAGGGCCGGGTCGACGCCAGGATCGTACTGACCAACTGACCGCAGCTTCGAACGCAGCGGCCCGCGGCTTCTTTCATGCTTCGCCATCCGACCGAAGAGTAGACTGGTCGGAAGGCTGGAATCCAAATTTTTACGATCGACGGCCTACCCCTGATTTTGGGCCGGCCGACCTCGACAATCAAACGAAAGGGTACTGCAATGCCACCTAGTCCTAGCATCTATATCGACAATACTTGGCAGCCGGCCACGGGAGGCGACACGTTCTGGGCGGTGAACCCGTCCACCGAAGAAGCATTTGCCGAGTTTCAGATTGCATCCGCAGAGGACGTCGACCGCGCCGTGAAGGCCGCCAAAAACGCTCTGCCGGCATGGAGCGCCTCCGAAAAGAGCGTGCGTGTCGATGCACTTAGTCGGCTTCTTGAGGCTTACATTGCCCGGACCGAAGACCTGGCAAGGGCGTTGGCAGCCGAAATGGGTGCTCCGATCGATTTCGCTCGTACAAGTCAGATCGGCGCGGGCGCGAACCATCTGCGCGCTTTCATCAAGGCCCTGCAGGAGTTCCATTTTGCCGAGCCCGCTCTCATCGGGACCGAAAATCAGGAAATTTTGCGTGAAGCCGTTGGCGTGGCAGCGCTGATCACGCCATGGAACTGGCCGCTTAATCAGATCACCCTAAAGGTCGGCGCGGCCTTGGCTGCAGGTTGTACTGTGGTCCTTAAGCCCTCGGAGATATCGCCAGTGTCCGGTCAGATCTTCGCCGAGATCGTCGAGGCTGCCAATCTGCCGAAGGGGGTTTTCAACCTCTTGCAGGGCACCGGCACCGTGACCGGGGCTGCCATGGTTGCCCATCCAGACGTCGATGTCGTCTCCTTCACAGGTTCGACGCGCGCCGGTATCGCGATTTCGCACGCCGCTGCGCCGAGTATCAAGCGTGTGTCGCTCGAACTCGGCGGGAAGTCTCCCAGCATCATCTTCGCTGACGCTGACGTCGAAAAGGCCGTTCGCTGGACCGCAAACTTCTGCTTCAACAACACTGGGCAGTCCTGCAATGCTTCGACTCGTATGCTGGTCGAGCGCAGCGTCTACGACAGGGCGGTAAAGCTCGCCACCGAAGTGGCAGAGGGCATTGTCGTCGAGAGAGCCGATCTCCCCGGAAACCACATCGGGCCGCTTTCTTCCAAGGTGCAGTACGACAAGGTCCTGCGCTACATCGACCAGGCTGTCAGCGAAGGCGTGAACTTGGTCACCGGAGGTCGCGGCCGGCCCGAGCACCACAAACGCGGATTTTTCGTCAGCCCGACCGTATTTGCGGGCGTGACCCCAGAACATTCGCTATTCCGCGATGAAGTGTTCGGACCTGTTCTCGCCATCACACCTTTCGATAGCGAGGAGGAGGCGCTAGAGCTCGCAAACGACACCGTTTATGGTCTTTCCGCCTATATTCACACTGAAGACCTTGCCAAGGCAAAGCGCGTGGCCAGAAATGTCCGAGCCGGCATGGTCCAGCTCAACGGTTCTGCACGCGCTCCCGGTACGCCTTTCGGCGGCTACAAGCAGTCTGGCAATGGTCGTGAAGGTGGGCGTTGGGGCATCGAGGAATTCCTCGAGACGAAGCTGGTAGCCGGTTGAGCGTGACTATCCGATAAGCATCCTCACCTGAATGAGCCGTCGCAGCGTGATCCTTCAGGTGGGGATGGCTGAATAGCCCCGAGATGAATAGCCCCGAGATTTGTAGACGCCTTCTTTCCTAATTTTGAGGCAAGAAGAGCATCATGGGCAAATCGAATTTCAGCGAAGAGTTTAAGCGTGACGCGGTGCGGCAGATCACGGAGCGGGGCTATCCGGTGGCTGAGGTTTCGCAGCGTCTCGGCGTCAGCCAGCATTCGCTGTATGAATGGAAGAAGAAGTTTGCTGGGTCGGACTCCAAGGGCAACGACGAGGCCGAGGAGATCAGGCGGCTGAAGAAGGAACTGGCTCGCGTCACTGAGGAACGCGATATCCTAAAAAGCGATCACCGGCTTTGGTCCTCCTGTGCGCGGTAGAAACAGGCTGTGCTACGCTGACCACCGGAGGGGAGTTGCCGACTGCTTATTGGAGGCGATCGACCCCGTTAAAAAACGTGGCACATGGGCTGTTGCGGACTTGAGAGTGGTGACGCGGCTTTGGCGGCGATCCCGGTTAGGAAAATGACGAACTTGCACGGCCCAGCCCCTCCCAATCTATAGGAGGAGAAGTCATGCCAAAGATAATACCTACCAATCCACAAAATCTCACACGCATGAACCCCGGAGCAGCCGCTCTCGACATCGGATCCACGATGCATATGGCCGCAGTCGACCCGGAGAGTGACGATATGCCGATCCGCGCCTTCGGCACTTTCACACATGATCTGCATGATCTCGCCACTTGGTTCCGATCCTGCGGCGTCACAAGCGTTGCGATGGAATCGACCGGGGTCTATTGGATCCCGGCCTTTGAGATAATTGAACAGCACGGCTTTGAGGTGATCCTCGTCAATGCCCGCTACGCCAAAAATGTGCCGGGCCGGAAGACCGATGTCAGTGATGCGGCGTGGCTTCGCCAACTACATTCCTACGGCTTGCTGCGCGGAAGCTTTCGTCCGCAGGCGCAGGTTGCTACGTTGCGAGCCTATTTACGACAGCGAGAACGGCTGGTCGAGTATGCGGCGGCTCATATCCAGCACATGCAGAAGGCTCTGATGGAGATGAACCTGCAACTCCATCATGTCGTCTCCGACATCACCGGCGTAACAGGCATGAAGATCATACGGGCGATTGTCGCCGGCGAGCGCGATCCCGACGTCCTGGCATCATTGCGCGATGTTCGCTGCCACTCCTCTGTCGACACGATCAGAGCATCGCTGATCGGTAACGATCGTGATGAGCATGTGTTTGCTCTCTCTCAGTCGCTAGAGCTCTACGATTTTTATCAGCAGAAGATGCTCGAATGCGATCGTCGGCTTGAGAGCGCAATTGGTGCGATGTCAGTTGAGGTCGATGCCCCGCTCTTGCCATTGCCAAATGTCCGGACAAAAACCAAGCAGGTAAATGCACCGTCATTTGACGTGCGAGCTGCCCTATATGGCCTCGTTGGGACAGACCTGACGCAAATCCATGGCCTGGGCTCGTCTCTCGCGCTGAAGCTCATCGGCGAATGCGGCACGGACCTACGGGCTTGGCCGACGGCCAAGCACTTCACATCATGGCTCTGCCTCGCCCCGGGTAATAAAATCTCCGGCGGCAAGGTGCTTTCTTCGCGAACTCGCCGATCATCCAGCAGGGCGGCCGCATTGCTGCGGTTGGCCGCGACCACGCTCGGCCGCAGCGACACTGTACTTGGCGCATTCTACCGGCGGCTGGCAGGGCGTATTGGAAAACAGAAAGCCGTCACGGCGACCGCACGCAAGATTGCCGTCCTTTTCTACAATGCGCTGCGTTATGGGATGGTGTATCGCGATCCAGGCGCTGCTGCCTATGCTGAGCGCCATCGTGGCCGTGTCATTGCGAATCTCCAACGCCGCGCTCGGTCTATGGGCTATGATCTCTCACCCCTGGCGCCTGGGGACTGTGTTTCTTAGGAAGCGGCCGCGTATTTCGCCAGGGATGCAAAGTGAAGTACGCGTTCATTGCTTTGCATCGCTTGCAGTTTTCGGTGCGGACGATGTGCCGCCTTCTGCGGGTTCACCCGAGTGGATTTTACACCTGGCTGAAGAACCCACTGAGCAGGTGAGCCAATGAGGACAAGCGACAGACCGATCTGCTCCTGAAGGCATGGGAAGAGAGCGGCAAGGTCTACGGTTATCGCAAGCTGCACGACGACCTTCTCGATCAGGGAGAGATGTGCTGCCCGAACCGGGTCGCGCGCCTGACGCGTCTCGCCGGAATAAAGGCGCAGATCGGCTATAAACGCCGTCCCGGCATCTATGGCGGCAGACCGTCTGTCGTCGTCGATAATAAGCTCGACCGGCAATTCGACGTAGCAGCTCCGGACAAGGCCTGGGTCACGGACATCACTTACATTCGAACCTACGAAGGTTTCGCTTACCTTGCGGTTGTCATCGACCTCTATTCTCGCCGGGTCATCGGCTGGGCGGTGCAGAGCCGACAGACCACGGACGTCGTATTGCAGGCTCTGCTCATGGCGGTGTGGCGACGCAAACCGAAAGACAAGGCGCTGATCCATTCGGATCAGGGCTCGCAGTTTACCAGCATGGACTGGGCCTCGTTCCTCAGGCACCACAATCTGGTTCACTCGATGAGCCGACGCGGCAACTGCCATGACAATGCGGTGGCCGAGAGCTTCTTCAATCTTCTGAAACGAGAGAGGATACGTCGCAGGGTTTACCGTTCACGCGATGAAGCACGCCAGGACGTGTTCGACTACATCGAAATGTTCTACAACCCGAAACGCAAACACGTCAGGAACGGGATGCTGTCGCCCGTCGAGTTCGAGAAGCAGCAGAAAATCTAACCCGAGGGTGTCTACGAAACTCGGGGCTATTCAAACCACGACATATCAACAAGCGCTGTAAGTCTTCAGATCGGGCCAAAAGCTATGCGCGATCACCGGCTAATTTGATTGTGATGAGGCAACACATGTGAGACAGACGCGAAATGTGCCTGCCCGGCACCGTCAAACACAATGACATCCGAAAGGGAGAATCCGCATCGGATCGACTGTCCTACCTGGATACCACAATCTCCACTGATCACGGCGAGAATGCTCTCTCCTGATGCAAGGTTGATCTTGACGTTGGTTTCGCTTCCAAGTCTTTCGATCAACATTACCTCACCACTAAGCTGGCCGTTATCGCTTAGTACCAGCGCCTGAGGCCGCACACCAAGAGTAACCTTTTCTCCTGCCTTGAAGCGAGAGCCATCAATTGCAAGCTTGAACGGTGCAGGTCCTGCGAGCGAAACTTCGACCGTGCTTTCTGTAATCGTATTGATTTGGCCGGGCAGCAAATTCATTTTTGGTGAGCCGATGAACGATGCCACGAACAGGTTCGCTGGGCGCTTGTAAAGCTCGATCGGGCTCCCGATTTGCTGGATCACTCCGCCATTGAGCACAACGATCTTGTCGGCGAGTGTCATCGCCTCCACCTGATCATGCGTCACATAGATCATTGTCGCAGCAAGGTCTTGATGGAGTTTGGCTAATTCCATCCGCATATCGGTACGTAGGGCAGCGTCAAGGTTTGATAGTGGCTCGTCGAAAAGAAACACGTCGGGCTTCCTGACGATCGCGCGACCGATAGCCACTCGTTGGCGCTGGCCGCCTGATAGTTGCCCGGGCTTCCGGTCCAGCAGGTGCTCGATCTGGAGGATACGAGCTGCGTCCCTTATTTTCCGGTCTCTGATATCCTTTGGCGCTTTGCTGAGTTTCAGGCCGAAACCCATATTCTCGTAGACGGAAAGATGCGGATACAGTGCATAGTTCTGAAAAACCATGGCGATGCCACGGTCGCGCGGCTCGATGTCGTTACAAAGCAGGTCGCCGATCCAAAGTTCTCCGCCGGAAATGCCCTCAAGGCCTGCGACCATGCGCAGCAATGTCGACTTGCCACAGCCTGAAGGTCCAACGAACACCACAAACTCGCCATCGTCGATACTAAGGGATACATCCTTTATGACGGATAAGCTGCCGTAATTCTTCTGCAGCGATTTTAGTTCAAGTCTTGCCATTGGTAACCTCGGATCGATGCTGATGAAATACGTCGCCATTTGATAGTCGGGCGAGATTTTAGCCTATAATTTCTCACCCGGAAGGGGACTTCGGATCGGTTAAACCGATCCGAAGCTGACGATTACTTGGGGCCAGTACCCTTGCCAGTGATGTACCACTCAAGGCGATCGGGGGTCAGGGCGTAGGGGTGAGCCGGCACGTCGAAAATAGAATCGACGGAATGGTCGTGCGCGATACCGAGGCGGTCGTAGAGAAGTTTGCGGGTCTTCTTGTCGTTCTCGGCCTCCTGAATTGCGTATTTCAAAACGTCATCGATAACGTCTTGAGGAACGCAGATGGCACCATCACCGTCAGCGACGATGAGATCACCCGGGTTGATCAGCGCTCCACCGATTTCCACTGGCATGGAATCCCCGGCATATTCGACGCGTCCCTGATACATGGTCTGCACGATCCAGCGGCTCCAGACAGGAAGGGCCTTCTGAATGAGAGCTTCGTCGGTATCACGTGTTCCGCCGTTCGTCAGGCAGCCTGTTATGCCTTTTGCAGCCCAGATCATCGAGTCCATGGAACCGACCGCGGGGCTTGGCGTGCCGCAAGTGTCGCAGACGAGGAAGTCGCCCGGGCCCACGCGGCTGCCGAAATCGGTATAATCGAACAGCTGGAAGTACCAGTATTCATAAGCCCACTTCGTGTAGTCATCGGGGGACATCGTTGGCACAGACTTTTGAGTGGGGGTCTGCCGGAATGTTTGAGCGAAGCCCGCTGTCTTTGTTCGCCATAGCGGGCGGATATCTGGAGAGACCGTCCCGGTGTGGTGAAGGCCAATCCAATCAAGACCATCACGAATGTCGGTTACGCGCAGCTTTGCGACGGTATCGAGAATTTCTTTTCTACGTTCAGGTGTCATTTATAGTCCTCCTTATAAGAATGCCTGTCAGTTGTTGGATTGGCGCGGGCCAGAGACCCGTCGAGAGCGGCCAGTTTTTCGACGCGTCGACGAAATTGCTCTTTGGTTGAGAATTCAGCGGCAAGAAACGTGCGGATGACATCACCTGCGATCTGTGGTCCGACGATCCACCCTCCGATACACAGGACGTTGACATCGTCGTGCTCAACCGATTGGCGGGCGACAAAAGTGTCATGAGCCACGGCGGCGCGGATACCCGGGGTCTTGTTTGCTGCGATACAAGCGCCTGCGCCTGTTCCACAAACGAGGATCACGCGGTCCGTCTTGCCGGACGATATGAGGTCCACTGCCTTGGCGGTAACGTCAGGGAAATCTACCGGTGTGTCGGACATGGTGCCGACATCGATGACCTCGTCGCAATATTCGGAAAGCAAAGACTTTACGAACAGTTTCAGTTGAAAGCCGGCATGGTCGTTCGCAAGCCCAATTGTCTTTCGTCTGGGCACAGATATCCCTACAGAGGGACGAGCCTCTTCCTCAACGGACATAGAATTATCCTTTCATTCCGGTGGTAGCTATGCCCTCCACCAGCAAGCGCTGGAAGGCGATGAAAATGCCGAGGACGGGCAGAAGCGAAACAATCGACATGGCAAACAATACGCCGAATGCAGATTCCGCCGAGGTGTCCCCTATGGCCCTGAGCGCGAGTGGAACCGTGTAGTTCTCAGTCTTCGTCAGGTAGATCAGCGGCGAGAAAAAGTCGTTCCAGGTGAAGATGAACGAGAAGATTGCAGCGGTAGCAAGTGCTGGCATCGAAAGCGGTATGATAACCTTGAAGAAAATTGTCCAGTGTCCGGCGCCATCGATTCTTGCTGCTTCGTCCAGATCACGCGGGATGTTGCGGAAGAACTGGGTCAGCAGGTAGATAAAGAAGGCGTCCGTAGCTAGAAATTTCGGGACCACGAGAGGCAACGGTGTGTTCAGCCAGCCAAAGTCCCGGAACATGAGATACTGCGGGATCAAAATCGCGTGGAACGGGATCATCAGTGTTCCCAGCATCAACCCGAACATCAGTTTTTTGAAGCGGAAGTTGATACGAGCAAACGCATAAGCTGCCATTGCACATGAGATAACGTTACCCACAACGCTAAGTACGGATATGAAGAGGGAATTGGTCAGAAACTGCGCGAATCCTACAGTCCCCACACCTTTCCAGCCCTGAATGTAGTTATCGACCGTGAAGTGGCGGCCGGGCCAAATGCTGAAGTTACCAATCATGGAGTCCGGTCTAAGAGATGCTGCCAACATCCACAGAAGCGGATATAACATGATTGACGCGAAACCGATCAGCACCAGATGTTTCGTAAAGGGGTTCGACCAGACGGAGCGTGATGCTGAATAGGGCTTCGGCGGATTCAATGCAGTCGAGCTCATCATGCATTCTCCCCGTAATGGATAAAGCGTCGCGTCGCCAATATCAGCAGGCTTACAGCCGCCGCGATTGCTATGATCAGCAGCCAGCCGAGGGCGGATGCGTAACCGAAATTGAAGTTCACGAAACCCTGCTGGTAAATGTAGAGGGTGAAGAACAGCAGGGAGTCAGCAGGGCCGCCGGAGCCTGCGCTAACGACGTAGGCTGCATTGAAGGCCTGAAATGCTCCCACCGTATTCATGATCGTGCTGAACAGGATCAGTGGCGTGAGGAGGGGGAGTGTGATCTTGAAAAAGCACTGACGACGGGTGGCTCCATCGATAATCGCCGCCTCATAGAGGCTTTGCGGAATCTGCCGCATACCTGCCAGGAAAATGATCATGGCCGATCCGAATTGCCAGCCGTGCAATACTACAAGTGTCCATAGGGCAGTCGACGGCGACCCGATCCAGGACGTCGAAGACTCGATGCCGATCATAGCGAGACCAGCGTTCAACAGCCCGTTCGCACCGAAAATACGACGCCACAACAGCGCAATGGCAACGCTTCCGCCGATAAGGGAGGGCACGTAGAATATCGCCCGGTAAATGGTAAGGCCTCTTACTCCACGGTTGAGGAGCGCCGCCAGAATGAGCGCAAACGTTATGACCGTTGGCACCGCCAGAATAACATACAGGCCAGTGGCGCGGGCTGCGCGCCAAAAACGAGGATCTCGAGTGAACGCGCGCTCGTAATTGTCGAAGCCAACCCATTTGGCAGTGCCTGCCGCCGTGTAATTCGTGAAGCTGAAGTAGAGTGACGTCAGCATCGGACCAGCAACAATCAGGATCAAGCCTAATAGGAAGGGCAGGAGGAACAGAAACGCCGCAGTGTTCTCCGAGCCGACGCGGCTAGCCAAGCCGCGCCGCTGCAACGAACGCGATGGTACTTGTAACATGTTTGTCAGCCTTGCTTAGGGCCTCAGTTTAGAAGTGAATTCACTTCGTCGATGAATGCTTGCGCGGCATCTTCCGGACTGGTCCCATTGAATGCGACCTCTTCGTACTGACGCCTCAGCACGGCTGCCATACCCTGATAGCCCGAGGGATAATTTGCCGTCGCAATGTCACTGGCGCTCGTCACCTTGTCGAGTTCCGCCAGCGAGCGTTTCACGTTGGTTGAGGTGTTGGGATCGTCGAGGAGAGCTTCCCGCCCTGTCTTGCTCACGACCACGCCGTTGGAGGATTGATAGGCAATGGCTGCTGCCGGATCATTGCCGAAGAAATTGATATAGGCAGCGGCCAGTGGCGCATTGTCGCAGTTGGCGGAGATAGTCAGCCCGTTGGTGCCGGGGACGTTGCCTGATGCGGTGGCATCTTTCGCCGGGTTTGAAACGAACTCTATTTCAGTAGGAACACCCTGTGAGGCTCTCACTCTCTCCATGATCGAGATATGGGGAATGTCGCGGGTCGCGACGAGAGTTTTTCCGTTCGCAAACGGCGTCAGCTCCAGGTTTGCCAATTGTTCGTCCAGCCGGTCGGGTGGAATAGCTACGCCATCCTTGGCCAGATCGTTCCAGAACCGGAACCATGCAGCAATGACCTCGGGCGATGCGGATAGCTGACCATCCTTGAACATGGTCTCGCCATGCCCGGCGACCCATGAATATAGCGAGAATGGAATAGGCGCTTCATTCTCTGTCGCGTATACGCCTTTTGGAAGTTTCTTCTGTGCAGCCCGCAGCCATGTTTCATAGTCTGCAAAGTTCGCATGACCGACGGGCGGGTCGATGGCGTATTCCGAAGCCATAGTCTTATTGTATGCCAAAAGGCGCACAAAGGTGCCGGTCGGCACCATATACTGCTTACCGTCGAATTTACCGGTTTCGAGTATTTCAGGCGGGATGCCTTTGAGATCAATCGCTCCAGACTGAACGAGCTCATCAAGCGGCAACAAAGCTCCACGATTGGCGTAGCTGGCAAGGAACGTGCTCTGCACCTGCGTAACGCAGGCCAGTTCGCTCGCAGCCGACTGTACCGTTAACCGCTCAATGTAGGCATTATATTCCGCCGACACTCCCGTGATTTTCGTACCAGGATGTTTTTGCTCGAATAGACGGCTGACTTTTTCGGTGACTTCCGCTCTCGCAGCATTTCCCCAGTAGCCGTATTCGATATCGCCCTTGAGGTCCTGAGCGATTGCAGCCGAGCTGGCGGAGGCCAGCAAGCCTAACGTCAAACCATAGAGGCAGATGGACTTGGTCATCCTCTTGGATATGCGCTTCATTGTCATCCTCCCATGACTTTAAAGTGGTAATACCAGTGGTAGTCCATGGGTTCCCACTTGTCAACCGCTCTGGAATGGCGCATTTTGAAAAATAACGATTGCCACGGGTGAGCCGGAATTGAGGCGGACATGACGACTGAAAAAGAAAATGAAGTTCAGGTGACAAGGGCCGGAGGTCGAGGCGGTGACTATGAGCGCGTGCTCGGATTCCTCCGCGATCAGTTATCTACCGGGAAACTGAAAGTGGGCGACAGGCTCCTGTCAGAACGTGACCTTGCTGCGCAGATGGGTGTCAGCCGGCCGTTGATACGTGAAGCACTGCGTGCACTAGCGGCGCTTGGTGCTGTCGACATAAGGCATGGCCAAGGCACCGTTGTCCGCCAGCCTGATCTCTCGATATTCGGCGAGTTTTTCAGTTTCATACTCGCTCAGCAGGCAGAGGCTATAGACGATGTGATGCAAGCCCGTATTGCAATTGAGCTTCAGGCTGTCCGGCTTGCCTGCCGGCGGGCAACTGCCGTCGATTTCGACAGGTGCGGCGATGCGATGCTGGAAATCGTCGCAACCATCTCGAATCCCGAGGAAGGTGGTGCTGCCGACTTCAAATTTCACGAAATGCTGGTGCGTGCAGCGCATTCGCCAACGCTCTTAAGCCTCTATATCGCAACGTCGAACCTGCTTCGCCAATCGCACGTCACGCGACGCACTCAAATCCTGAACGTTGAGGGCATTCAGTCCTTTTTGATCGATCATCATCAGCAAATTTATCAAGCGCTTCTCCGACGGGATGAAGCAAAGGCGGTCGAACTGCTGCAGGCGCATTTTGACATCGGCGCGGCCTTTCGGCGAAGGGCCAAATTTGGTGACCTGGCTTTGGCCGTTAATCCGTAAGTACTCCATATTTTCAAAAAACGACAGCTCGCAATGGCAGGCCCAATGCGTACTGACTTGTCGAGGTGTGCTCTTTTCAAACCTCGATCGGTGAACATTCAGAGGTCCTTGTTGCGCCATATAGTGTCCGCCCGAAGTCACACGCCGTTTCTGTTCGCTTCTGCGAGAATGAGCCTCACCGTTGATTGAAGTTAGCTTAAACTTCCTAAGAAAGGCAATAAAAATATTTGCCATTTACATAAGAGTTTGTTTAAATCGAATTTTTACTGGGTTGGAAAATTGCAAGTTCAGGGAGGAAGATATGATTGTTCGGATGGGACTGTTCCGGCGAAGGCCTGAATTGAGCACGGTTGAGTTTGAGAAACACTGGCGTGAAACTCATGGTTCTCTCGTGAAGAAAACATTCGGAACGCTTGAGGCCTATGTGCAGAATCTGGTGACGGACAGGACCCAAAAGGGCATTGCCTACGAAAGAAATGACCTCGAAATCGATGCGATCTCGCAGTTATTCTTTCCATCGCTGACTGCAATGCGCCGTAGCGTCAACGCGGAGAATCTCAAAGACCTTCAAGCAGACGAGCAAAATTTCCTGACCGATCTGGTTGTCGCCACAGCCTTTCAAAATACAGTTGTGCCGGTCCGCAAGGCAGAAAAGAAAGTCAAGCGGATGTCGCTTCTGAAAAGGAGGCCGGGGATCAGTCGGGAGGAATTTCAGGATCAGTGGTTCAATGATCATTCCTCGCTGGTAAAGCGTCTCCCTGGACTG
Organism: Rhizobium sp. AB2/73; assembly: GCF_020871915.1. Lineage (NCBI taxonomy): Bacteria > Pseudomonadati > Pseudomonadota > Alphaproteobacteria > Hyphomicrobiales > Rhizobiaceae > Rhizobium > Rhizobium sp. AB2/73. The sequence continues at coordinate 185,604 of NZ_CP067074.1, forward strand.
CTTGGCTATCGTCAGAACATCATCATCGATTGGCAGCCAAACCGCTTCGCCGACGACGGACCTGAGGGCGAGACCGGCCTAGACGGCGTCGTAGAACTTTGGTTCGAAGACGAAGCTGCCATAGAGCGCGGTTTCCAGTCGGCTCAAGGCCAGACGGCAATGACGCACGCCAAGGAGTTCCTCGGACAGATATCCACCTACGTCGTCAATCCGGTGGAAATTATTCCTGAGCGCGAAATCTCACGGCTAAAGGCCGCCTGATACGGAAATGAAGCAGATGCTTGCATCGGGCTTCTACCTTCTCAGGTTCGAAAATGACAAAAGACTTTGTTGAGGCCAACCGTTGCCCGTTGCGGCAAATCCCACCATACAAGGAGTTCCAATTGGCAAGCCTTTTTCAACCTTACGACCTGTCCGGATTTGTATTACCCAATCGTATTGTAATGGCGCCAATGACGAGGTCCCGGTCTCCGAGCCTTGTTCCAAATGCGTCTACTGCACTCTACTACGCTCAGCGAGCAAGCGCGGGACTAATCATATCCGAAGGCATTCCAATCACGCCGGAGGGGCGCGGTTATTTGTTCACCCCGGGTATTTACGACAACGAGCAGATTAAAGGCTGGCGTTTGGTGACGGATGCTGTCCACATGGCTCGGGGCCGCATCTACGCGCAGCTTTGGCATGTCGGTCGTATTTCTCACACATCGCTGCAGCCGGGGCGGGGACAGCCGGTGTCATCGGTGTCTACCGTGGCTGCGACATCAACTGCATTCGCTTACGATGAGAATGAAGTGGCCGGAAAACAGCTATGCAGCGTCCCGCGTGCGCTTGCAACCGAAGAGGTTTCCCGTCTGGTTCAGGACTTTGTTAAGGCTGGCCTTAATTCCATCGACGCAGGATTCGATGGTATCGAGCTTCATGGCGCGAATGGGTATATATTCGAGCAATTCATAAGCGATGCGCTGAATGACAGAACAGATGAATATGGTGGCTCAATTGAGAATCGCCTACGTTTTCTACTCGAAGTCATCGATGCAACCATCGACGCTATTGGGGATCATCGTGTAGGCTTGAGAATATCGCCCTTCGGACGACTTCACGATATGCAGCCTTTCGATACCGAAGCGGAAACTTGGCTTGCGCTTATGGAAGAGTTGAACAAACGGCCGATCGCATACCTTCATCTTAGCGACCAGCATACGATCGGCGGTGCAGGCCTTCCCGGCATCCCGGCTGATTTCCTGAAGTCTCTCAGGCAGGCTTTCACCGGAACTTTGATGGCGGCGGGCGGCTTCGACAAGACTTCAGGACAGGAAGCATTGGATGCGGGCCTGCTGGACCTTATCGCGATCGGGCGGCCGTTTATATCCAACCCAGATCTTGTGGAGCGTTTGGAAAATGACTGGCCGACCTTCCCGGCGGACCGAGGTGTCTATTACGGCGAAGGCGATAGTGGTTATATAGACTACCCACGTTACAAAAGAGCATAAGTAATGCGTTTGAACCGGTGCTGCGGGACACGCGCACCGGTTCTTCTTCTGTCGTTGGGCAAGTGTGGTTGTGGCTGGCGGATCGATTTCAATCCGGAATATCCAAGCTGGAACGAAAGTTGCCGGTTCGTTTAGAGGAGTAGGGGAATATATTTGCTGTCCGGGGCGTTGCTCATAACGCTATCAAGATCGATTGATGTGATGGCGCATTGCATTTGGCCCATATGGTCAAACACGGGGGCGGAGAGGGCTTTGATCCCTGGCACGGGCGATCCTCAATAGTGGCATATCCATTTGCTCGAATGCCTTCAATCTCGATACGGGAAAGGAATTTCGGTCTACCCACGCGGTTGGAGCCGATCTCATCCTTTCGCGCGTTGCGGATCGCTTCCTTGATCATGCCTTCAGGCATAAAGGCAGCAAAGACTCTTCCGCTCGCCGGTCCGGTCAGCGAGTAAACGGTCCCCAATCGGGTATTAATATTGAGCTGACTTCCACTTTCTTGAACCTGAATGACTGTCGGGCGAAACGAACCCCAGACCACGAGCGCCACGTTCAAGCCGCTTCTGACAGACAGATCGCTCACCGCCTCGAGCGCCAGTCGGATGGGATCTGCTGTGCGCATTCGGGTGATACCAAGCTCTAGAGCGTTTCCCTGACTGATTGAATCTGCGGGGCTTTGCAAATCGGGTGTGGTCTGATTCAAACTATCTGCCGATGGAGGTCGGCGGATATGTCGAAATCACTTTCTGTCGATCTGCGTGTTCGCGTTCTGGCTGCTGTCAGTGCTGGTGCGACCCATCGGGAAGCCGCCGCCCGTTTCGGCGTGAGTGCCGCAAGCGTCAGCCGCTGGCGAAATCTGCAATTGCGCCAGGGTGATGTGTTGCCTGGTCCTCTCGGTGGCGATCGAAATTCCTGCAAGACCGAGGCCCATGGTGACGCGATCATGGCCTGGCTCGCCGAGCATCGCGATGGAACCTTGTTCGAACTGCGCGACGCGCTTTCCGCTCAAGGCATCACGATCAGCAAATCGGCGCTGCAACGCTTCCTCGTCCGTCACGGCCAGACCCGCAAAAAAAGACTGGTCACGCGATAGAGCAGAGCCGTCCCGACATATCGGAGCAGCGCCAACGCTGGTTCGATAAACAGTTGGACCTCGATCCTGCCGAACTCGTCTTCATCGACGAAACCTGGACCGCGACGAACATGGCGCGCACGCATGGACGCTGCAGGAAGGGAGAGCGCCTGCGAATGGGTTTCCCACACGGTCACCGCAAGACTACGACGCTGGTGGCTGGCTTGCGCAGCACAGGAATGGTTGCGCCGCTCGTGATCGACGGGCCGATCAACGGAGAATGGTTCGAGGCCTATGTCGCCCAGGTTCTCGTCCCGACCTTGAAGCCTGGCGATATCGTCATTCTCGACAATCTCTCCAGCCACAAACGACCGGCGGCGCGTGAGATGATCGAGGCTGCCGGTGCGCGCATGCTGTTCCTCCCGCCCTACAGTCCAGACTCCAATCCCATAGAGAAGGCATTCTCAAAGCTGAAGGCGCTCCTGCGCAAAGCGGCAGAACGCACCGTGACCGGCCTTTGGGACAGGATCGGAAAACTGATCGATATCATCGAGCCTCAGGAGGCCAGAAACTTCTTCACCGCATGCGGATACGATCCAACATGAAAGGGAAACGCTCTAGCGCAAACGGGCCGAGGCGATAGCGTCCGGCAGGTTCTTCCTGCTCGATTAGGCCAAGTTTTCTGTAGCTCACTAGATAAGCGTGGGCTTGTGCCGGAGCTATTCCGGCAAGTCTCGCGAGGACTTTAAGCATCATTGGCTCTTCTTCATCGACGAGCACGTTTAGAAGTTTGGCGCCCATCTCGATCGACTGGACGCCTCTCGCGTCGTTTTTATCTGAAGCGCTGGCGCGGACATTCATCTGGACCTCGTTTCGAGGCCTGTCATCATGCGCTCACTGCACAGCTGAGGTGGCCGATCTCGTCATTTTGCCAACTTTGCGACAGCGCCGTGGTGACGGACAGGAGTTTCGCGACGGCAACTGAGCCTTGATCGACGGGCATATCTTCAGTCCGGCCGATGAGCGTGATCACCAGTTCGAGATTGGAGTGCCGATTGAAAATCCAAGACTCTCCTGAAAACTGGAGGGGAGATGGGTCTCAGGTCACTTCCATTTCCCAGAGCGTTGCCATTCGCTCGACTGTCTCTGTTGCCACCTTGGAGCTTTTGGCGACATGCAATTCATAGAACTTGCGACGGCTATGTGCCCAGCAGCCAGCCAGAATAACGCCGTCCTTGCGGACGAGTTTGCTGTAGGCCCCGTACCCGTCAACCTGCAGAATCCCGCGATGGCCGCTGAGGTGTCGTGCCACGCAGTCGGTCGCCGACTGTCTTCGAAACGATAGGCCACCATGGGCGGGCTGTTGCCTGCGAACGTTCGGTCATCCCTGGCATAGGCCCATAACCAAGCGGTTTTCGCCGACCCGGATCTAGGCGCCAGTGTCGGCAGGTCGTCTCGTCGGCAAATATTCGTTCCGCCTTCTTGATTTCGTTCAGGATGTAATCGGCGAGGATGTCGAGCTCGAACCCCAGCTTTCCCATCCATTGAGCCATGAGCCTGCGGTCGAGTTCGACCTTGTCGCGGGCGTAAATCGCCTCCTGCCGATAGAGTGGTAGGCCATCGGCATATTTGGACACGGCGATCTGAGCCAGAAGCGCTTCTGTTGGAATGCCCGCCTCAATGATATGTGTCGGGGCCGCAGCCTGGATCACGCCGTCTTCGTTCTTAAAAGCGTATTTGGGACGGCGCGTAACAATGACACGGAACTTCGCTGCAACGACATCCAAGCGTTCGGATATGTCTTCTCCGATCAGGATTTTGGTCTTACCCGTATGCTCCGGCAAGTCTTCCGGCTCGATCACCACCTCGATACGCTCCAGATGCGCCGCAAAGCCCTTGCGTGGCCTCGGTGGACGTTTGCCATCTTTGTTGATGCCACTCGTAACCTTGGCCCTGATCGCCGCAATACCGGTCTCGATCTCCTCAAAGACAAAAGCATGCTGCTCGTCATCAACACTGGCCGCTGCAAGTTTCTCTGAACGCCGTCCGAAGCGCGCGCGGTCAAAAGCTTTCAGTATCTGTGTCAGCCGCTCGATGCGCTCATCGGCATCAGCATTTCGGGCCTCGAGGTCGTCAACCTGCTTTTCCAAAGCCTCGACGCGAGCGGCCTTTTCGGCCATGGCAAGAACCATGGCCTTGAGTGCCTCTACATCATCCGGGAGCTCTATATCGGGTCGCTTCATGGGTATGATCAGAGCATATTTTGCTGTGATCCGCCCGCAGTTTCAGGTGCATGATTCAATTCGCCGCAGGGGTTTTACCCAACAATCTCGGGCGGCTTGATGGGTGTTGATCGAACGCGTTTCCAGTCCATCCCATCCACCAAAGCCAGAAGCTGGGCATTGTTGAGCTGGACCCGGCTATGTCCGATGCGCGGCCAGCAGAACTGGGCTTTCTCCAGCCGCTTGGCGTAAAGGCAAACGCCGGAGCCATCCCACCATACGATCTTGATACGGTCTGCTCGTTTCGCCCGGAAGACATAAAGAGCTCCGTTGAACGGATCACTGCCAGCATCTCGAACCAGCGATAGCAAGCTGTCAGGTCCCTTACGGAAGTCGATCGGATGGCTCGCCAGAAAGACTTTTACGTTCGACGGGATCATGCCGACCGCACCGCTCGGATCACGCGACTGAGGTGTGCTTCATCGGCATCCACCCCCGCCCGGATAATCATGTCGCCGATAACCACCTCGATCACCGCCCGCGCACAAACCGGCCCCAAACACGCCTCGACAGCCGCAGGCACCGAAGAGCCCTCTTGTCTGGCGCGAGCATCACGACGCCAGCCGAATAATTGTGATGGGTGTATGCCGATGCGACGCGCAATTGCCGAGACACTCGCTCCTTGAAATCATCGGACCAACGCCGCCGAAACTGCCGCGGCGCGCCCTCGAAACGTTCTGGAACGGCCTCGATCATATGAAAGTTTCTAGTTCCAGAGATAGGCGCAGACATAGAAGCTCACAGCTGGTGGATAGTCATTACGCAATAGCTGAGCCCGCGCTACTGACGCCAGATGGGGTCAGCTTGCCGCTTACCCTTTATCCAAAGCACGACGACTTTATTCGAACGGGTCGAATGTGGAGCGCACATTTGCCTCAAGGTCGGGTTTATTATGACGAGCGAATGATGACGAGCGAAAGCGGGCGTTCGTTTTGTTGACAGGTTTACGGGCGAAGTCGAAATCTCGCAGACCCTTTTGCCGAGGCGCTCCATTGCTTTCAGCCCATTGCGCGTTCTGTTTTGGGAGACAGGCTGCAATTGACGGACCGTCAAAGACAAATTGTCACCTTGGTGGCTTGAGGCAAAGCCAATGCGATGATCGCTCAGGAACTGTCTCTTTCAGTCAGAACTGTCGGAAGCCATTGAGCCAGACTTATGAAAGCAGCAGGCATAGGGAATGCGGCGGAATTGATTGCTCGTTTTAGCAGTATGTAGCGGGAATGCCGCTGATTTGAAGGGGCAGGAGGATAATATCTCTCCTGCCCCTGTCTCAATTAGCGTTTGGCTGGTTCTATTTCCTGTAACTTCGGCAACTGGCTCTGATAGCCTTTGATATCCGTCAACAGTAGTCTCGCCTGAGTACCCCAGGCACCGATGAACACATCATCCTTGCCGTCACCATCAAGATCGCCCTTGCCTGCGCTCCAGCTTCGACCGACAGTAATCCCCGGAACGACATCCGCCGTGACATCGGTAAAGTTGCCGTTTCCGTCATTTTGCCAGGCGCGCGGCTGAAGCGGGACGAAGCCCGGCACCTGAATTGCGCCAACAAGAATATCCGGCGCGCCGTCGCCGTTCCAGTCGAGAACGGTTCCGGCCCAGCTGGAGAATTTGTGCTTGGGCAATCGTGCTTCGGTCTCATCTTTGAACCGGCCATTGCCGTCATTGATCAGCAGTCTGGTTTGCGGATCCTTATCCCAGCCCATATTGTTGCTGGTGATGTTGAAAAAGACGATATCGCTATGCCCGTCCTTGTTCACATCCATGACTTTAACGTCGCGTGTTTCCATTGGCACAGACAGTTCGAGGCGGTCGGAACCGTCTGTAAACTTGCCTGAACCATCATTGATGAGCAGCCGGTTCGGGTGGGCCGGGCTTGCAATGATCATATCGTGATCGCCATCGCCATCCATGTCTGCCAGTACGACGCCTTCGGTCTGGTCATCCGCTTTAGGAAGATGCGTTTCCGTAGCATCGATAAAGTGACCCGGACGATCCTTGTCGTTCAGGAACAGAAGATTGCGCGCAGGCCGCAATTTCATGTTGGGACCGTGCCCGATTTCGCCGGTGCTTCCCACGACGATATCAGGCAAACCGTCGCCGTTGACGTCGCCAATGGCGAGGCCGTTGCCCTGGCTTCCAGCGGGAAGTCGGTCACTTGCGTCAGTAAAGCCGCCTTTTCCATCGCCTAGAAAAAGCTGATGAACTTCGTCAGACTCGGCGACAAACACTACATCCATATTGCCATCGCCGTCGAAGTCCGCAGCGCGAACATGTTCGCTATCGTGAATACCCGTGCCAAAGACACCAGGCTTGTAGGTGAGGCGACCTTTGCCGTCGTTCTCATATAGACGGTTCGCGCCATATTCCACGGATACGATGACGTCCAGATCGTCATCCTTATCGACGTCGACAAAGGTCGAATCCGTGGCGTGAAGATTAGCCATGACAGGAACGCGTGTGCCGGTCGCATCGACATAGGCCGAGGATGGCTGCTCCGGGATCAAAACATAGTCGCCATCAAGGACCGTATTGGACACGGTCTGTGCGTAAACTGGATAACTTGCCATCAACGTCGCACTTAGAGCAAGGGCGATTCCGGCGTTCGGGCGTTTCGTCATGATATCCTTCCTCCAAATCAAATCGTAGCGCGCTAATGCAGGCGCCCAACAGATTTCGTAACGGCAACTCAAATTCGCAACTTTCTTGATATGAATGGCCTTATGACGATATGTCATGAATGAATATATCGAAGCGCCATTAAATCATAAGACCGAGAAGGAACTGATGTGATCCGGGATGAACTGGGAAGTCTTGCTGCCTTCGTCGCCGTCGCTGAAGCCAAGAGTTTCACACGAGCCGCTGGTCGTCTTGGTACCTCGCAATCCGCGCTCAGCCATCGAATCCGCCGGCTGGAGGAGCGACTGGGCATGTCGCTCTTGTCAAGAAACACACGGAGTGTCGCAGTCACGCAGGCCGGGCTTAAGTTACTAGAAACACTTGGCCCGGCGCTTCTCGATATAGAAGACAAGCTCAATGCTATCAAAGGCAACGACGCGGAAATCGCTGGCATGCTGCGTATAAATTCAGCGGATCATGCTGCTGAAACCATCCTCTGGCCCGCGTTAAAGAAACTCGTGTCCGACCATCCCCAGATTTCGATAGAGGTCAGCGTCGATAACCGCTTGGTGGATATCGTGGCTGCGCGTTACGATGCCGGGATACGGCTCGGCAATAATCTCGACAATAACATGATTGCGGTTCCGATCGGTCCGCCGGAAAAGGCGGTCGTCGTCGCGTCCTCTGCCTATCTTTCAAAACACGGCACACCATCTACGCCTAAAGATTTGCCTTACCATCAATGCATCAATCGCCGTATGCCATCGCTGGATGGCGTTACGAAGTGGACGTTCCAAAAAGAGGGGAGGAACCAGAACGTAAGAGTGTCCGGTGCGCTTTCTTTTGACAAGCCTGAGATGATTATCGACGCCGCAGTGGCAGGATTTGGCATCGCCTACATGCTACAGTCGCAGGTACAGACCTATCTTGATTCCGGCCAGCTTGCAACCATGATGCCTGATTGGACCCCGGAAATGCCGGGTTACCACCTCTATTATCCCGGCAAACGACAAAAGCAGCCAGCGCTAAATGCCTTGATTGACGTGATCCGTTATCGTGGCAGCAAGGTTGGCGGCTAAACCGACCGTATATCTATCCATGCTTTGTCCGTCGTCGAATTATTTGAGACTTTTTAGGCTTTGGAAGCTGGAGTTTCCGGCTCGGCTTGCGGGTCGATTGGCCTAGTGGTTCAAGCGGCGCTGTTTTATGGTGTCTCGTTTAATCCTTTCGCGTTCGAGCAGCATGGCCTGGCCTCGCCAGAAGTAGACGTCGACCGGGGTGAGATTGTCGAGGCTCTCGTGGTATCGTCGATGATTGTAATGCTCGACGAAGGCCGCGATCTGGGTTTCGAGGTCCTGCTGGAAGAAGTAGTTTTCCAAGAGGATGCGGTTCTTCAGCGTATGGTGCCAACGTTCGATCTTACCCTGAGTTTGCGTATGGCCGGGAGCGCCGTGCACCTGATCGATCTTGTATTTCTCCAGCCTTTCACCGAGATCGGAAGCGACGTAACAGGGGCCGTTGTCCGAAAGCAGGCGCGGCCTATGTTCGACCTTGACCTTGTCGCAGCCTGAGGCGGCCAGCGCCAGGTCGAGCGTATCGGTGACATCATCCACCTTCATGCTGGTGCACAGCTTCCACGCGATGATGTAGCGGGAATAATCATCGAGAATGGTCGACAGGTAGAACCATCCCCAGCCGATGACCTTCAGTGGAGTAAGAAGCGCAGAAGCGCTTCTCCTCCCCGAACCGTACGTGCACCTTTCAGCGCATACGAGCTCTGGTTCCTTTTACGATCACGACAAAGTCGTCAGCGTATCGGCAATAGGCAACAGCCGGTTCCATTGCCGGTTCTCGCGAACCCTGATGGGGCGACCCTGCTTTATGCCGAAGTTCCATGCCCATCGGTCTTTGCGTGCCTACTTGTTCAGGTATTTCGCCTCCAGCAACATATCAAACTCGTAGAGCATGATGTTGGACAGGAGCGGTGACAGAACGCCACCTTGCGGGACACCCTCGCTTGAGGCTGTAAACAGGCCACGGTCGATGTGGCCTGCTTTCAAGAACCGATAGAGAAGATCGACGAACCGTCGGTCCTGCACCCGTCGCCGCACACATCTCAGAAGCAGCCGGTGATGGACCGTGTCGAAGTAGCTGGCCAGATCACCTTCATAGCTCTCCTCCAGCAGGCTTGTCCGCAGGTCGTCCAGATGCTGATCCAGTTTGACCTGCAGTCTTTGCTTGTCCATTCCGTCAATACCCGGCGTTCGTGCGCCACTTGACGCAAGAACCATCCGGGCGGCCTCGGCAAGCCATTCCCGATTGGCAATCAGCCGAAGTATGCTTCGCCGCCATTGGAGGCGCGAGACCATAGGTGCGGTTGATGGAGATCACCGGTTGCGACCGTGCGACTGCTTCCCTGATAATGCTTGCAGACCGTCCCTCCTGTTTGACGCGATTTTGTATGTATAAAAATATCTGATCGGGGTCGCGCTCAGACTCTGCCCAGCGTGCGAGAAGATAGCGCCAGTAGTGGGGAAGCTTGCGGCCGTCGTCTTTCAATTGATACCGCAGGTGTTGTTCAAGTCCACGTACGAGATAGGGATGAACCTCGCGTAGCCCTGTCGCCCACCCGAGAGCTGGGATTTCGGCCATCTTGCTGATCAGAAACCGTGCAAGCGACCAAAGGCGGGGCGTCATCACCGAACGGCCAACGAAGTTCGCTGCCTCGCCGGTCGACATCTCCGTTATGTCGCGTGGATGCGCCAGAAAAGCGCTCCAGGCGGATTTTGGCACTTTCCGGTCTCGATGAGGAATGTCCGGATCGACCGGCGCGGGTGCTTCGTCGCGATCACGCCCGAAGTTGTCAAGACGGTTAAAAAATGAGCGGAAAACAACGGTTTGATGATGCGGCTGTAATAGCGGGCGCAATGCACGTATTTTGCGCCGCGGTTATGCGGCAGCGTCGATTGATGAACTGACGGCAGCAATGGGCCTGTCCCGATCCAGTCTCTACAACCGATTTTGTGACGAGGAAGGGCTCTAACGGGAGGTCTTGGCACACTACAACGAACGCGTTTTGCGTCGTATGAGTGCCGTTCAAGCCAAAACAAGAAGAGAACAGATTCAGGCGCTACTTCTTGACTACGTGACGAGCGATCCGAACCTAGAGAAACCCAGCGGCTGCGTGCTCGTCAAGGCCTGCGTCGAAATTACGAAGTTGCCTCCGGGTGGCAGGGCGATGGCATTGAAGGGGGCTGGGGCACAACGCGCGCTGTTTAGAACCATAATCACATCTGCGTTTTCAGAGGGAAAACTGAGCGCGGCGACAGACGTTGAAGCAATGGTGTGGCATTATTCCGGTGTGCTTCAGGCTATCATGAACCTGCCGCAGGTCGGTGCCACCGAGAGTAATCTCCCCAATATAGCTGACCCAGCGATGCTCGTGTGGCCGCCAGCCATTTGAAGCCATAAGATGGAGCGCGTATTCGAGTGCAAGGGGTTAGTTGCAAACTGATGTCCTGAACCGCGCCGGGTTTAGCGGAGACCGGTTGGTTTAAGTTATGCGGCCATGGCTGGTTCGTCCAGCATGACGTAGTAGCGTTCCTCGGCCTCGGCTGGAGGCATATTTCCGATGGACTCCAGAAGACGGCGGTGGTTGAACCAATCGACCCATTCGAGCGTGGCGAACTCCACCGCTTCGAAGTTGCGCCATGGTCCCCGACGATAGATGACCTCGGCCTTGTAAAGGCCGTTGATCGTTTCGGCGAGAGCGTTGTCATAGGAATCGCCAACGCTGCCGACCGACGGCTCGATGCCTGCCTCCGCCAGCCGCTCGGAATACTTGATCGACACGTATTGCACGCCCCTGTCGGAGTGGTGGATGAGCCCGCCGCGATGGACGGGCCGCCGATCATGAAGTGCCTGGTCGAGAGCGTCGAGCACGAAGCCCGCATGTGCGGTCCGGCTTGCCCGCCAACCGACGATGCGGCGGGCGAAGGCATCGATGACGAAGGCCACGTAGACGAAGCCCTGCCAGGTCGCGACATAGGTGAAATCAGAGAGCCAGAGCATGTTTGGCGCAGGAGCCTTGAACTGGCGATTGACGCGATCGAGCGGGCATGGCGCAGCCTTGTCCGACACGGTGGTTTTGACCGGCTTGCCTCGAATGATGCCCTGAAGACCCATCGTTCTCATGAGCCGTGCGACGGTGCAGCGGGCAATATCGAATCCCTCCCGCTGTAGTTGCCGCCACACTTTCCGCACACCGTAGACCTGGAAGTTCTCATTGAACACGCGACGTATTTCGATCTTCATCGCCATGTCGCGACGGGCGCGGACCGACAATCGATCCACGTCCGCGCGCTTGGCGATGGCGTCATAATAGGTGGACGGGGCAATCGGCAGCAGCTTGCAGATCGGCTCGACCCCGAGCACCGAACGATGTTCGTCGATGAAGGAAATCATCGCTTCAGTGGGCGGTCGAGCTCCGCCTGGGCGAAATAAGCGCTGGCCTTGCGCAAAATCTCGTTGGCCTGACGAAGCTCGCGGTTCTCGCGTTCCAGAGCCTTCATCTTCTCGGCCACATCACTCGGCAACCCGGCCCGCTTGCCAGTATCGACTTCCGCCTTCTTCACCCATTCATTGAGCGTATGCGCCGAGCAGCCGATCTTGGCCGCTATCGAGGAAACCGCCGCCCAACGGGACGGATGCTCGGATTCATGTTCCGCCACCATTCGAACGGCGCGGGCGCGGACTTCAGGGGAGAATTTGTTTGTCGTCTTGCTTGTCATAGACCCTACTTCTCACGAGTTGAGGTCTCCGGCAAACCCGGCGCGGTTCATCCCTTTGCGATGTCGTAAACTCAATTCAAGAAGAAGTGTCTCGTGACGTCAATATCCAAGGCTGCGGTCAACCTCATTTATCAATGGTTCGGCGTTGACCAATCGTTGAAGGTTGTCGAGAAACTGGTCGACTACTGGAGATACCGAGGGTTGAGCTGCGATATGGGGCGTTACAAGCACCTTTTTGTGCCCCCAGAATGCGCTGGCTGGTGGCAGTGGCTCAGTTGCGAAGACATCTAAAGCTGCGCCGCTCAAATGGCCCTCATCAACAAGGGCAAGGAGATCCTGTTCGACCAGAATTCCCCCGCGCGCTACGTTGATCAAATAGCTTCCCCTGGGCAGCTTTGACAGGCTTATCCGGTCGAGAAGTCCGCAGGTTTGCGGTGTAGCCGGCAGGAGACAAACCAAATAATTGGACTGTCTCAGAAATGCATCCATGCCCTCAGCACCGACGAAGACAGGAATGTTCGTCGTGCGCTTATTAGAGCGGGCCCAACCGATCACGTTGAAACCCAGTGCAGCGACAGCGTTGGCAACGACCGAACCAATGGAGCCCAGCCCCATAATGCCCACTGTTGTCTGTGGTGCGTCGGGAATCTGCAGCCGCTTCCATTCGCCCGCCGCTTGTTGTTCTTCTATTGTCGGAAGTGACCGGAAATGTCTCAAGATTTGCATACAAACAAATTGGGCCATGCTGAACCCAAGACCCGGCTCAACTGCACGGGTTACTTTTACATGTAACGGCAGGTCTGGTGCCGACAGTATCCCGTCAGCACCAGCACCCACCGACGCAGCAAGCCGCAGGTTCGGCAGAAGCGGTGCTACACCGGCCGATAATTTAAAAGCGAAGAGCGCAGTGACATCAGGATCAGATTTACTTCCTATTTCAGTTATGATCTTCAGTTCTGGCGCCCGCGCGCGCAACGCTTCGTAGCGAGCAGTTACAAAGTCAGACGTCAACAGCATCAGGACTTTGTGTGAGTTGACTACGTTGGCTATCGTCATGGCTTGGTATCTCGGCTCTAGTTTAAGGGTTCCCGCAGTACACGTCGGGCCAAAAGCTCCAGGGAAAAGGAGCCTCTGGGACCGAAGGCGCATCAGTTCACTATCCAGGGTCGGTAGCAAGGCCCACGTCGCCCCATCCCCCGCCATCTATCACGACATCGCAAATGACCATGAACGATCAGACCTCGTACTCGTAGTCACCGGCAAGCTGCGTTTCGATAAAGACAGGGACGCGGGCTTCGATCGCGCCAGGGCCTGCGCTTTCCGATGGAATTAGTCTGGCAACGGCTGCCAGGACGAAGGCCCACTCAACCGGTGTAAGACACACTGGCTTGTATTCGGCGAGTGCAATCGGTTCTGGTTTTTGCTCTGCTCTAGCCGGGACTGATGTGATACCTGCGCTTGCCGCAGATGCCTTCAGAAAAATTCTGCGTGAGGGCAGCCCCGGGACGTCTCGCATAGGATGTTCCTTATGGGAGCGCGGTCGTATCCGCGCTGTATGAGTGCTTGTGATGCCGCAATAATTCGTCTCGCGACTTGCGGTATATTAATGCAATTTGAATTGCATTAAAAGAGGGTTACTGAATTATACGGACGCGAAGGCTCCGATAATGGGCTTGACGGACTACGACTTAGGGTCGGTGCGAGACGTTGTTTGCCGGTTCATCTTCGTTATGGTGCATGACACTTGTCGCGAACACCCTGGGCCTCGGGGGAAGTGCTTTCGCTGACTTGCCAATTATCCGGAGCCTTTAAGGTGAAACTCAATGCCCGCGTTCAAAATGGCTCGGCAAACAAGTCCCCGCCTTGCGTGGGTTTCGGAAACTTGTCTGCCGTGTTAGTCGCTTTCTAAACGCTGAGTGTGGAGGTGACTGTTGGCGCGAGAACTCATAAGACCCGGAGGACGAAGCGAACGGATCCAGATTGCGGTCCACGCCGCAGTCAGGGCGTTACTCGAAGAGCATCATGGCCGAGAGATCACGGTCGCTATGATCGCTGATCGAGCCGAAGTCCCGCCATCCACAATCTATCGGCGGTGGGAAACCCTCCCGAAACTCCTTGAAGATGTCGCCAACGAGCACTTTATCCCCGATAGCATACCAGTGAACACGGGAAGCTTACGCGGAGATCTCGAAATCTGGCTCGAGCAACTGGTCGACGACATTTCGTCGGGCCCCGGGCACGCACTGTTCCGCGAAAGGATTAGCAACGTCCCAATGGCACAGACAGCAGCCGGCTACGTCTACCAAAACCTTGTGTGCCTTATCGATCGTTGGGCTAGGGAAGGGGAAGCCATGCTCGTGGCCGACCGCCTGATGGATATGATATTCGCCCCGATCATCTACCGGATTTTCTTTACCGGGCAATCGATCACAAAGGTCTATCAAATTGAGCTGATCGAGAACGCGCTCTCTTCACCGGGAACGACACGTCCGTTCGAGAGCCAACCGTCGATCAAGGAATACGTTATCTACGAGAATGATCCTCAATAGTTCGCAAGAAGGCTCTCTCTTCCATCGTCTTCCCCAAACCTGGGCTGGACACCAAGAAGCGGCGCGGAACGACCAATGATCGCCTTGGCCATGGGTGCCGCTGTGTATGCCGCAAGCCTGCCACCCTTCTCTCCAGTAAGCGGCGCGTCGATGATCGTCAGAACGACATAGCGCGGCTTGTCGATAGGGAACGCCGCCAGGAAAGCGTTAAAATTTAAATGCGCGGCATATCGGCCGTTAATGACCTTATCGGCAGTGCCAGTCTTGCCGCCCACGTTGTAACCGGGGACACGAGCATTTCGACCGGAACCCTTCACTCCGTTCCAGTGGAACAGGTAGCGCATGTCGGAACTCGTCGTCGATTTGACGACCTGCTGCGCAATCGCGTTTGCTTGATCACGGGTTCTCGGAAGGAACGTTGGTTCAATCAGCTTGCCACCGTTAACCAAGGCCGCGCCAGCCACGGCGGTCTGCAACGGCGTCGTCGCCACGCCATGACCAAATGAGATTGTCGCCTGATTGATCTTCCTCCACACACGTGGCTGTGTGGGTGTGGCGACCTCCGGAAGCTCTGTGTTCATTTTCGACAGCAGACCAAGGCGCGTCAGAAAAGCCTGATGATCTGATATGTCGACCATCGAGGCAATGCCGGCCGTGCCGATGTTGGACGAATACTGGAAGATTTCGGGAACGGTGAGGGGGCGATACTGGCCGTGGTCGTCCTTGATCGTGAAGCCGGCCATCCGAAGAGGTTTAGATGCATCGATCACGGAATTCAGAGTAATCTTACCCTCATCAAGGCCCATGGCAAGGGTAAAGCTCTTGAAGGTTGAGCCCATCTCGAACGTCGCATTGCTCATGCGGTTGAACCAGCCTTTCTCATACTCCTTGTCGACCGATCCATCGGCAAGGGTTTTCGACGGCTGATTTGGATCATAGTCCGGAACCGAGGCCATAGCGAGAACCTCTCCGGTATCGGCATCCAGCACCACCGCGCCGGCGGCTTGCGCCTGATAGTCGATCATCGCCTTGGTGATGACTTCATGGACGATGCTTTGAACGCGTAGATCGATCGAAAGGCGGACCGGCTCAAGAGCAGCGCCTCCAGTGATGCCACTGGCTCGCAGGTCCATCAGGCCCTGCTGGTCGAGATAACGCTCCATCCCCGCGAGGCCGCGGTTGTCAACGTTAACATGACCAAGGATATGGGCCGCGGTCGAGCCACCCGGATAGAAGCGCCGCTTTTCAGGCCGGAACCCGATGCCCGGAATTCCCAGTGCAAGAATGTCGGCCTGTTGTCGCGGGGTGAGCTGTCGGCGGAGCCATTGAAACGCAGACTGCGACCTGAGCCTCCGGTATGTATCCTGCCAGTCTAGCTGCGGGACCACAGATGCGAGTTTCTCGATGGCCTCATCCGCATCCACGATACGTCTTGGTTCGGCGTAAAGCGACACCATGTCGAGATCAGTGGCGAGCATCTCACCATTTCGGTCAGTGATTTCAGGTCGGGATGCAGGGACTGCCACGTTTCCATGCGAACCGGTGACGATGGGTGAGGCCAATCCGTACTGCATCAGCCTTACACCGATGATTCCGTAGAGAGCCAGAAAGCACATACTGAGGACCAGGATTCGAGACCGCGTTACGCGGGTGCGCGACTTTGCCGCACCGATCGAAATACGAGCGGTCCCAGGCTTGGAAAGCTCGAAGTTTGACTGGCTTCGAGACGCCACAATTCTGGAAATATAGGTCATCGGTGATCCGTGGAATCGTCATGAATTTGCATTCAGGCCGTCGATCGTCGACGAAGCCTCGAGTGCCGGAAAAATGTTAATGCATCTCCAGTAGCGTTAGCATGTTGCCAATCCCTTAATGCGATTCTAATTGCAATAGCAAGCGCGAACGTATATCGACCGCCTCTCGGAAGCCAAGGCTCTCCACTTCCGGTCCTAAACCTGACGCAGGAGGCAATTTTGCTGAAATTGATTGGATACCTATTCTCCCTGGCCAGCGTGTTCGTGCTCGTATGCGCGATCGCTGTTGGGATCTTCATTGCCAATGCTCAGCGAGAGCTACCGGACTACACGAACCTTGCCGACTATTCGCCTCCGGTTAAGTCCAGGATCTACGCGTCAAATGGCGAAGTCTTAGCCGAGTTTGCTTCGGAGCCGCGCATATTCCTGCCAATCCAATCCGTTCCGGATCGTGTGAAGGCGGCATTCATCTCGGCCGAGGACAAGAACTTCTATCACCACGCGGGCCTTGATTTCAGCGGTCTCGCAAGAGCCGTTCTCGTCAACCTCACCAACATGGGCAGTGACAGGAGAATGGTCGGCGCATCGACGATTACCCAGCAAGTTGCCAAGAACCTCCTCCTCACCCCCGACCAAACGATGACGAGAAAGGTGAAGGAGGCACTGCTTTCCCTTCGGATGGAGCAAGCGTTTCCCAAGGACCGCATCCTGGAACTCTATCTGAACCAGATCTTCTTTGGTCAGCGATCTTATGGCATCGCCCAAGCGGCACTAACTTACTTCGGCAAGTCCGTCGCTGATCTGTCTGTGGCAGAGGCGGCCTATCTTGCAGCACTTCCCAAGGGGCCCGCCAACTACAACCCGTACCAGTTCGCGGACGCGGCGGTCGAACGCCGGAACTGGGTGATCGACCGTATGGTCGAGAACGGTTACATATCGAACGAAATCGCACAGACTGAAAAGCAAAAACCGTTGGGCGTCTCACGCCAGCCGCCACCCACGAGGTTCGAGGAAGCCGGTTACTTCATTGATGACGTCAGGAAGACCATGATCGGCGAACTCGGCGAAAAGGGTCTATACGAAGGCGGCTATTCTGTTCGGACGTCGCTCGATCCGGGCATGCAACGACTTGCGCAGCATTCCTTGAGATCCGCACTGCTTTCATTTGACGAACAGCGCGGTTATCGCGGCCCGCTCGATCATATCGACGCTGAGGCGAGCCGTCCGGAAGCCCTCGAAAAATACAGGGGTGCCTTTGGCGTTCCGGGGTGGATAGCTGCGGAGGTTACGGCAGTCGGACCGGACGGCGTGGATCTGGTGCTGATCGATGGGGCGGAAAGTTCCGCACACATCGGCCTGTCGGGGATGAAATGGGCCCTGGGCCGAAAAGGGCCTAAGGACCTTCTCAAGTCGGGCGACATCGTACTGGTCGAGAAGGAATCATCGACCGACTATCGTCTCCGCCAGTTGCCGCAGGTGCAGGGCGCGCTGGTCGCGATGCGTCCGGATACGGGACGCGTCGTCGCTATGGTTGGCGGGTTCTCGTACGGCCAATCGCAGTTCAATCGCGCAACCCAGGCTCTTCGGCAGCCTGGGTCAGTCTTTAAGCCGATCGTCTATGCCGTCGCTCTGGACAACGGGTTTTCGCCCTCAACGGTCATCCGCGATGAACCTGTTGAGTTCCAATTAGGCAGCCAGGTGTGGTCTCCAAAGAACGATGGCGGCCATTATGAAGGTCCAGTCACTCTTCGCTTTGGAATAGAACACTCCCGCAACGTCATGGCAGCGAAGCTCGCATCTGCCGTGGGAATGGACACGGTCATGGAATATGCGGAGCGTCTCGGGATTTACGAACATCGTTCGCCCGTCCTTTCCATATCGCTCGGTTCCGGGGAAACGACACTGATGAAGATGGTCTCAGCCTACTCCGTAATTGCGAACGGCGGCCTGCAGGTTACTCCAAGTCTCATCGACCGCACCCAGGATCGGACGGGGCGGACCGTCTATCGTCAGGACCAGCGCAAATGCGTCGATTGCAATGTCAGCAAATGGAGTGAACAGGACGAACCACACTTGATCGACACAAGGGAGCGGATTCTCGACCCTATGACCGCATACCAGACGATCAGCATGATGGAAGGTGTTATCGAACGGGGAACGGCATCGCGCCGGGTTAATCTGGGCCGCCCTGCGGCAGGTAAGACGGGGACCACGAATGACAACCGAGATGCCTGGTTTGTAGGCTTCACTCCTGAGCTCGTGACCGGGATTTACATAGGCTATGACGATCCGAGAAGTCTTGGGCGAGCAGGTAGTGGAAGCGGATTGGCTGCTCCCGTGTTCAATTCGTTCATGAATGCCGCATTGAAAGACACACCAATTTCAGGGTTTCACATGCCGGAGGGTATACTGAATATCGGATCGGACGGCACACCGGCATGATAGCGCGGCAGGAAGATTCCGACACCATCATTGAAGCATTTAAGCCTGGCAGTGGGCCAGCCATGTCTTTCACGACGCTTGGGGATCCGCCGGGCACGACCTCAGAAACAAGCCCACAGACACAGCGTGCCCTTGACGCAAGAGCGGTTGGACTATTCTAGATGAACTTGAACGCAATCGAACTGACGTGCCCCCGTTGAGTCGGGGATACATCGACTACCCGCGCTATAGGCAAGGCTAATGGTTATGCACCGTCATCGTTGCGCTCCTGAGGCGCCGATGACGGTGAGCCAAGCTCTTACCGTTCTGGCGTTATGATTTGCGAATCGATTTTGAACCCGAGTAGCCAAGTTGAAAAGACAACTGCCGTGTGGTTTCAAGAAGGATTGGTATATATTCACTATCGGGCGCGTTGCTCATCACCGTGTCCAAACCGATTGCCGTGATCGCGCATTGCATTTGGCCTATATGATCGAAAACCGGCGCAGACAACGCATTGATGCCAGGTACCGGTGGCTCGTCGATTGTTGCATAGCCGCCGGCGCGAATTCCTTCCATCTCTGATCGGGACAGGAACTTAGGCTTGCCGACGCGACCTGAACCTGACTCATCTTTCCGCTCAGCACGGATGGCTTCCCGGATCATGCCTTCGGGCATGAACGCCGCGAATGCTCTTCCGCTTGCGGTCCCCGTCAGAGAATAGACCGTTCCAACACGCGTATTCATATTCAGTTGGCTACCGCTTTCCTGAACCTGAATAACCGTCGGCCCAAAGGAGCCCCAAACGACGAGCGCTACGTTCAACCCGGTTTTGGCGGAAAGATCGGTGACCGCCTCGCGTGCCATCCTCATTGGATCGACGGTCCGCATACGCGTAATCCCTAATTCGAGAGCGAATGGACCGAGGCGATATCGGCCTGCTGATTCTTCCTGTTCAATGAGACCAAGCTTGCGGTAGCTGACCAAGTAGGCGTGAGCTTGGGCGGGAGCAATCCCGGCCAGTCGAGCCAAGTCTTTCAGCATCATTGGCTCCTCTTCATCGACGAGCACGTTCAAGAGCTTCGCGCCGACTTCGATTGATTGGATACCCCTTGCCTCACTCTTATCAGAAGCATTTACCCGAACGTTCATGTTGGATCTCCAGTCAACCATCAACCAATCACCGCGACAGTGTCATTGTGACCCGTTGTCGAATTTTCAGAAAGTGTAGAGGTGACAGAAAGCAGCTTTTGCACCGCCACCGACTGCTCGTCGACCGGCATATCTTCGGTTCGCCCAATGAGCGTAATAACTAGCTCCAACTTGGATTGTCTGTTGAAGACTGGTGCCGAGACTGCACTGATACCTGGTATGGGGGCTCCCACTGTCTCGGCGTAGCCAAGATCCCGCGCCTTTTTCACTGCTGAATCGTATGTCCTTCGAGGAGGAATTTTTCCGAATGAGTGACTGCGCGATTGTCCGTTAATTTCAGAATGGATAATCCGCTCCATTCCCTCATGATTGCCGTAGGCACCGAATACTATACCGCTCGCCGTTCCCGTTACCGAGAAAAGCGTTCCTTGCCGAATGTTCAACGTCAACGGTGACGTACCTTCACTGACTTGGACAATAGTCGGGCCATGTGGGCCCCACACGACCATCAGTGCCATGAAGCCGAGCTCCTCTGACAGAGCGTAAATCGCTTGAGATGCTGAGTTCAGCAGCTCAACTCCCCGAATGCGCCCAATTCCAAGACGCAAGGCGAAGTGCCCAAGCTGGTAAAAGCCTGATCGACTGTCTTGCTCAACTAGGCCAATGTTCTTGAAGCTTGTCAGGTATCCATGACATTGCGCGGGCGCGAGGTTGGCGGCAGAAGCCAAGTCCCGTAACATCATGGGTCCGCTTGCGTGCATTAAGGCACTCAGGATCCGCCCACCGACTTCGATGGATTGAATTCCGCGTGCGTCTCGTGCCATACTGTCCCCCAAAGTCGCAGTTCTTACAGCTGCCGCTCAAATAATTCAGGCGCTTGCAGCGTGCCACTCCTTTTCCACATTACATATGAACAGTGCGCTTTGGCAATGTTAAATGCCGGTGTTCATACGGCCTCGCGTTTTTTGCAGGGGAATGGCAATTTCTCCAAGGCTCTTCAAGCGTGCTTTTGCCGAGACTACACCTTGAGAGACGAGGCAATCCGGTGCCTGTCCATGTACGGCTGGAAGCGTACGGCTCGAAGTGGTTCACAAGGCATGTTCAAGCGAAAGCGCATCGTTGGATTAGTTTCTGCTGTCGCCCTTCCTCTTTAATGTTGGTCGCTGGAGAACATTGTTCAGATGCACTTCCGAAAATATTGACGCGATGTTCGCCCATAGCAAATAATTTTGATATTGACAAAATTCAGCAAGGGTGAATAATCCCGCTTGAGCATTGGGAGGTGCCAACCGATTTTGTGGCTTTCGACCGCCGCATCGGGGCTGCCTGTGGGAGGATAGAAAATTGACCGATTACATTATTGTTGGCGCTGGCTCTGCCGGCGCCGTACTGGCGAATCGCCTTTCTGCTGACCCGTCCGTTAAGGTGACGCTGCTGGAAGCCGGGGACTGGGACAAGAGCCCCTTCATTCACATGCCCGCAGGGTATTTTCGCTTGATGCAGACGCTCCAGCTTGACTGGGGCTATTACACCGTCCCGCAGAAGCACGTGAACAACCGCGTCATGCTGGTTCCTCGTGCAAAGAGCGTTGGCGGATGCACAACCGTCAACGGCATGATTTATACACGCGGAGACCATACCGACTACGATGGTTGGGCCCAGCAAGGCAATCGCGGTTGGGACTATGACAGTGTACTGCCGTACTTCAAAAAAGCGGAAGGCTGGCGTGGCGGTGGAGACCCCACCATTCATGGCTTTGATGGCCCGCTCAAGACATCGCGTGCCGCTGTCTCCAGCCCGATCTCACAGGCATGGCTTGAAGCTGGCAAACAGGCTGGCTACAAATACAATGACGACTTAAATTCCGGAAATCAGGAGGGTTTCGGGCCCTGCGACGGCACGCTGGCTGATGGTATCCGTTCAAGCGTTTCCAGGTGCTACATCACGCCGATCAAGGATCGCAAAAACCTGACGGTTATCACGAAGGCCTTGGCATCGAAGATTATTTTAAAGAATGGCCGCGCAACAGGCGTCGAGTATCTCCAGGGTCGCGACATCAAAACGATCTATGCGGAAAAGGAAGTGATCGTGTCAGGGGGCGCATTTAATTCGCCGCATCTGCTCCAGATTTCGGGCATCGGCGATCCGGAGCACCTAAAAAAAATCGGCGTCAAGGTTGAGCATTCGCTCCCCGGTGTTGGTCAGAACCTACAGGATCACATAGGTTGCGGACTTAAGGTGCGCATTACAAAGCCGCTCTCCGTCCTCAAATATCTCAAGTTTCATCGCCAAGTCCTCGGCGTCGCTCAATATTTCCTTACCGGCGCTGGAGCCGCAGCTGCTCACGGTGTTGAGGTTATGTCCTTCCTGAAGACGCGCCCTGAAGTGATCGCACCCGATGTACAGTGGCATCTAAACATGTGCATGTACAATGACCACGGGCGGGAGATCATCTGGGAAGAAGGCTTCATGCCGTACTTCAACCTCTCGAGGCCTCAGAGCCGTGGAACGGTTCTCGCAAAATCTGGCAATCCACGCGAGCTTCCGGCTCTCGATCCAAATTTCTTCTCAGTTCCCGACGATCTGCGGGTGATGCGCGATGCGCTTCGAATGTCTCGTGAAATCGTGGCTCAAAAGGCTTTCGACGATATCAGAGGAACCGAATATGCGCCGGGCGCCGAAGTAACCGACGACGAGGGCCTCAACGAGTACATCAAAACCCGTAGCGAAAGTGTCTATCACCCGGTCGGAACCTGCAAAATGGGCTCGGACCCCATGGCTGTCGTGGACGACAAGCTTCGGGTACACGGAATTGACGGTCTCCGTGTCGTCGATGCCTCAGTGATGCCAACGCTTACGAGCGGGAACACGAATGCTCCGACGATCATGATCGGCGAGAAGGCCGCTGACATGATCATTGCTGCTGCATCGAGCTCCGTTTCAAACCGCCAAATGGAGAATGCGCACTGATGAATATCAATTCGTCACAAAAGCTCAGACTTCTTTATACGGCGTGTGCCGTGAGTTTGCTGGCTGCGTCTGGTAGCTTCGCTCAGTCCGCCCGTGTCGACCAAGGCGCCGACATTACACCGATTTGTGGAACGAACCCGATTCGGCTTGCCTTGATTGATGGGTATGGTGGTGATACGTGGCGAAAGATCACGCTAGCAGAACTTAAAGATGAAGCGAGCAAGTGCTCGAATATCACTGATATCCAATACATGGACGCTGGTGGTGACGCGCAAGCGTATAACTCTGCTATAAATTCCTACGCAGCGCAGGGTTTTGACATCATCTTTGCATTCACCGACTTCGGTGACGCCGCTACCCCGGCTTATCGCTCTGCGTTCCAGGCTGGAGTAACGATGGTGCCATTCTTCGGGGTTCTAAAGGGCAAGCCCGGAGTGGATTTCGCGGTCAATCCTTATCAGGATTCAGTCGCGATTGGTAAGTCCTTTGCGGAATGGATAGGCAAGGCGCTTAACGGCAAGGGCAACGTTTTGATGCTTGGCGGACCTGCTGGCGCGTCTTCGTCGGCCGACTTTCTAAAGGGCTACAAGGAAGGGCTAAAAGCCTTTCCTGACCTGAAGCTTCTCGATGAAAATTTCGTCACTACAAATTGGAATCCCGCTGACGCTCAGAAAGCGGCAGCAGGCCTCATTGCCAAGTACCCGCAGATTGACGCCATCGCGTCCGATTTCGGCGTAACCGCCCTAGCCACGATCAAGGCCTTTGCGCAGGCTGAAGTGAAGGTTCCTGCCATAGCCGCAATCGCGACCAACAACGAGATGAACTGCAAGTACCTCAGTGCGCTTAAGGATGGCAAGGCTTGGCCTTATCTCGCGCTTGACGGCTCCAACGGCGACATCCGGTTCGCTCTCCGTCACGCTCTTGCATACCACAACAAGATCGAGGCCAAGGAACCCTTGGGAGTCGTACCCTACGTATTTGCCGACAGTACATCAGGCGTAAAGCCCAAGTGCAGCGAAACTGCACCTCCGGACGCCGATATGTCTTCCTTGCTTCCGCTAGAAAAACTGGAAGCACTATTCAAGCAGTAGATTAGTCGTCCTCATGCCTCGGCAGACGACAAGATAACAGAAAGGCTATGCCATGAACTCGATGTTCAAGATTTCGGACCCGCTCGCAAGTGTCAGCGAAGAGACAAAATCGTTCCTGAAGCGTCGTCATCAGCTGTTTTACGGTGGAAAGTTTCACGACCCGAAAGAAGGCCGTCGCCGTGACGTGGTCGACCCTGCCACTGGCAAGGTGATTGCAAATGTCGCGGATGCTGGCAAAGAAGACGTCAACGCCGCAGTGAAGTCGGCGCGCGAAGCATTTGAAAACGGCCCCTGGCGGACCATGAAGCCGAAGGAACGCGCGAAAATTCTCTACCGCGTCGGTGAATTGATCGACAAGCATTCGCAGGAGCTTGCGGAACTTGATGTTCTCGATGAGGGCTCACCGTTCGGCGTCGTCAAAAATTTCTACATTGCGTTGGCAGCAGATCACTTCCGCTACTTCGCCGGTTGGGCCGACAAGTTGGGCGGCGAGACTCTGAGCGTTAACATGGCAGGTGACTGGCATGCGTACACCCTTCGCGAACCGGTCGGCGTTGTAGGCCAGATCCTGCCCTGGAACGTGCCGTTCTTGATGGCAGCATGGAAGCTTTCGCCCGCCCTTGCAGCGGGATGCACCGTCATAGTCAAGCCCGCTGAAGATACGCCGCTTTCTGCGCTGCGTCTGGCAGAAATCTGCGTTGAGGCTGGTGTTCCGGAAGGCGTCGTTAACATCATCACCGGTGACGGTGCAATAGGTGCGGCAATGGTCGATCACCACGACATCGACAAGATCGGCTTCACGGGCAGTACGGCAACAGGCAAGGCGATTGTTCGTGCGGCTGCAGGCAATCTCAAGCGAGTCAGCCTTGAGCTCGGCGGCAAGAGCCCTGTTTTTGTCTTCCCGGACGCTGATATCGATGCGGCAATACCTGGCGTCGCCGAGGCGGTCTTCCTTAACAGCGGGCAAGCATGCACGGCCGGATCACGCCTATACATCCATGAAGATGTGTTTGATCGTGTCGTCGAAGGCGTTGCTCGGTACGCCGATGGCCTCAAGCTGGGCCATGGACTTGATACATCGACGAATTTAGGACCTATCATCTCGCAAAAGCAGTTCGGACGAGTCACCGGGCTTCTTCAGAAAGGCATCGATGAGGGCGCAAACGTCGTTACGGGCGGTCCGCTTGGAGGTGAGGGCTACTTCGTTAAGCCGACCGTACTCACCAACATCACCCCCGAAATGACTGTTTATAGGGAGGAAATCTTCGGCCCTGTTATCAGCGCCATGAAGATTACCTCCGACAACATCGACGCTCTCGCTCGCGAAGCCAACAACACGAACTATGGTCTTGGGGCAAGCATCTGGACCAAGGATCTTGCACGTGCTCACAAGCTCGCAGCGAAGATCAAGGCAGGTATCGTATGGATCAACACCCACAATCAGAGTGACGCCAACATGCCTTGGGGTGGTTACAAGGAGTCTGGCTGGGGCCGAGAAATGGGCAAGCCTGCCCTGGAGCTCTACACCGAAGTGAAGTCGGTAGCGGCCTTCCTGGGCTAACTGCGAGGGTGGGAGAGGACCCGCTTTCTATGCGATCGAGACTTTCCACTCCGCAGTTTTGCGGAGTGGTTTCGTGTGCCCATGTCATGGCCGCGTGGCGCACTTGGACTTCGGCCCTGGGAGGAGTGATCATGAAAATTTCTGGTTTGAAGCAGGCAATCCTGGCGGCAACTGCTGGCACGGCGTTGGCAGCTTTAGCGACCGACGCAGCTTTCGCCGAGGATTTTGTCTACGTCAACAAGCATGCAGACATCACAAAGCTCTGCGGAACGAAGCAGCTCCGCGTCGCTCTCGTTGACGGTTATGGCGGAAACTCATGGCGTAGGACGGCACTTGCAGAGCTGAAAGACGAAGCTGCTAAATGCCCGAACATCACGGATGTTCAGTACACTGACGCTGCCGGTGATGCGCAGGCCTACAACTCTGCGATCAACGGCTACACCGCACAGGGTTACGATATCATTGTGACGTTTACGGACTTCGGAGATGCCGCGCTGCCCGCCTATCGTGCGGCGACGCAGGCTGGCGTAACTATGGCGCCATACTTCAACGATCTGAAAGGCAAGCTCGGCGTCGACTATTCGGTCAATCCCTATGAGGACGCTTATTCTGCCGGGAAGATTTTTGCTGAGTGGGTAGGGAAATCCGTAGGAGAGGGGAACACGATTTTCCTGGGCGGCCTCGCAGGCTCTGCTTCGTCGGTAACCTTCTTGAATGGTTACAAGGAAGGCCTGAAGAAGTACCCGAAAATCAAACTGCTTGACGACAAGTTCATCGTCACGAATTGGAGCCCTGCCGACGCGCAAAAGGCGGTCTCCGGTCTTATCGCCAAATATCCTAAAATCGACGCTATTGCGTCAGATTATGGCGTCACGAGTCTCGCAGCTGTAAAGGCTTATCAGGCTGCCGGTCTTACCGTGCCTGCGATGGCCTTCATCGCAACCAATAATGAATATTCTTGCCTCTATATGGAGGCGAAGGCGACCGGAAAGGCGTGGAAGCAACTTGCTCTCAGTGGGACTACGGCGGACACCCGGTTTGCCCTACGTGCGGCGCTAGCAAAGCTTAACGGAATCGAGAACACGGAGCCTCGGGCGCTGGTCGCGTTTCCATTCGCCGATAGCGAACAGGGCAAGGACCCAGCTTGCAACAAGAACTTCCCGCCGGACGCGGATCTCGCCTCGTCGCTTCCGCAAGACAAGCTTCAGGCGCTGTTTAAGCAGTGATGCTCCCAAGCACGGAACGCCGCCCGAAGTATCTGGGCGGTCTTTCCCCTTCAGGTCGCCGATCGGCTTACGGCTCGTTCTAGCCCTGTCGCTGAGATTGGGAACCGAAGCATTCTAACATGACTACCCCGTTATATTTCCCTTCGCGTAGCAGCATCGTTTATCCCGCAATGCTCGATTACAACGTCAATCCCACTGTATTTTATGATTTTATGCTAGAGATGTTGAGGACATCACGTCGTTTCCCGCTGAACAACATCTGATCGGCAACAGCCTTGGCGTCGAAGTGTATCGATATCGTCGAAATGGCCGCAACGACAGCTGCAATGCCCGCCAGCAGGACTGTCGTCGACAGCGATGACATCCTGCCGGCCAAGGCGGAGCCGAGAGGGAAACCAGCCAGATTCAGGCTCACCGAAATCGACATGACGCGTCCGAGTTGTTGTGGATCGGTTCGACGCTAGCGAAGCGTCAGAAGAGCAAGATCGATGGGACCGGATATGACGCCGGCCAGCATAAGGCTAATCGCCGGCCCGCCAAATCCAAGCCCAGCTGCCACTGGCCAAGCCGCCAAAGCCGTGATTAACATGCCGATAGCCATGATGTGACGCTTGCGAACGGTCGTGCGCAGCGAACAGCGCACCGGGCCATGCCCATTGCAGCCCATAGGAAGCCTGTCACAGAACTCCGAATAAGAGCGTCAAGTCGTTGGCGACAAAAACCGCAACGGCGACACCGAGTACACCCAAGATGATCAGATACATCAAGTAGGAGATGGCAAGGCCGCGCAGTGTCGGTTAACCCATTAGCCCTTGAAAGATCAGCGCAAAACTCACCCCAATCAGCAAGATAATAATCAGCATATTGAATTTTTCGGGACTGACGTACCGAACGAGCTTGCCGCCCACCCAACTGGAGACCATCGCAATGGGAATGAACATTGCAATGAGGGGCAACTCTGCCGTATTGAACTGTCCTAATGAGAAAAATACTGGAAGCTTCATGACATTCAAGATGGCGAAGAAATATACGCTCGTACCGACATATTCGTCCCGGCTAAGTCGCAACGGCATCGCATAAAATTGGAACGGCGGTGAACCCGCGTGAGCGATAGTGCTGGTGAAGCCCGCCCCGGCACCACAAGCAATGCCCAGCGTAGAATTTCCTTTCGAGTCCGCCTTTATGGGCGCGCCGCGCCAAGTCGTTAACAGCTGCCAAAGTGCGAAAGCCAATGAGACGACGCCGAGGACAAGCTCCACTACCCATTCCGCCACACTTGAAGCTAGAAGGTACGCGGCGATAACACCTAGAACGGCACCTGGGAGCAAAACGGCGAGAGATTTGCGATTGTAGATACGCCGATACATAAGGACCGCTATTGCGTCCTGACTGAGCATGACCGGGAGCATGAAGCTGGCGGCTTCAAGCGGCCCCATAACGAGCGCCAGCATCGGAGTACTGATCATGCCGATGCCCGCAAATCCACCTTTTGATAAACCAAGTATGATGATCGCAATTGTAGCGACCACGAAAAACCAAAGATCCGGATGCATCGTGCCACCTTCAGGAAGTCGCTATTAGGAGAGCGCTAGTCTTATAGGTCGAGCGGCTCGACTATGAACGTTGTTATCTCGCCTATGAACTCCTTGGCATGCGTCATCGTGGTAATCCCCTTGTCGGACCGAAACGCTGGATCGATCGCGTCCCGGGTCTCGAACCAAAGCTCCGCGATCCCGTGAATAGGCGTCCGGTCGCCATGCGGCGGCGAATCGATGATGAAATTCTGACGGTACCCCAAAATGCCCGGCATGCGTCGCAGCAGGATACTATGCACACCAAACCATTCGCTGCGGAAGCGCTCAAGGTCGACATCGGATCTTTTGGTCAGAAGTGACATGCGCTTTACGAATGTCCCGTTCGTCGGCGGTTCAATCACGGTGTCCGCGAAAGCCGTGAGCACAAAAATATCCTTGAGACCCTCCTGCGACAGCCCTGCGCCAACGTCCATCTCGCCTGCCTCGGCCGCCGAGAAGCCAGCGGAGACGTCGGTAAGCTTGAACTGTGAGATAGCATCCAACTCAAGACCACCTCTTTGGTAGGTGATTCCGAGCTGATTTCGATCAGAAACGAGATTCAATTTCGAACCCGGTAGCTGAGACTTTTGGTTAGTCTCAGAGCGGTTAGCCGCCGAACCTTTTGCGTCTTTTATGGTGTAGCCATCGTTGAAGCGCATCAAGCCAAAAACAGAGATCATTCCACTTTCCATTCGCATACCTAGAACCGCCCCCCCTGCGACCTTCAGGCTCGCAACACGCTCAGCGCCGAGGGAATGTAGCGGATCGTAACCGCAATGATGATTGAAAGCGCCTGAACGAGTAGCTGCACGGATGTATCCGCGCCAAGGGCCAGCACCATCTGGCCAAGCTGAACCATGAACAGAGCGGCCACGCCGCTTGCCACAACACTTCCGCGTCCACCAGTGAAGGGCGTGCCGCCCACGACAACTGCCGCGATGGCGGGGAGGAGGTAGTCGTTACCGGCTGTCTGCGACGCTGAACCAATGAAGCCAGTATAGAGCATACCTGCGACTGCAAAGCAGATCGCAGCTATTGCGTAGGTTCCCACCTGGTAGGGAAGCACTGGCATACCCCCGGCAGCTGCTGCAGCAGGGTTGGCGCCAACTGCAACGAAGCGGCGACCATAGACCGTGCGTCTTGTGGCTACACTGATGAAGACGATGAAAAGCAGTGCCAGGATGAGCGTCATGGGGACGCCTAGAATCTGATAGTGCGAGAACGCGGCCAGTTCAGGCGGAGCCGACATCGGGCTGCCACCCGAGATTGTTCGAACAGCACCAAGCAGGATCGCATTGACCGCCAGAGTCGTAACAATCGGAGTGATGTTGACTTTGGCAACAAGCAGCCCGTTCAGAATTCCGAAAAGGCAAGCGCAAACCAACGTCAAGGGTACTGCGAGTAGGAGCGAGCCTGTCATGAACCCGAATTTGGCCAGCAACAATCCAGAGATCGTCATGATGCCAGGCAGCGACATGTCGAGACCGCGCTGCTGAATAACGATGGTCTGTCCCACCGCGGCGATGGCAAGGATCGCCGCAAAGGGAAGCATAGAAGATATGGATGCAACTCGCACTGTACCGGGCGCAAGGATTGCGCTGACGATGAAGATCAACGCGGTTCCGCCCCAAATCCAGGTGAATTCATTGAACGTCGTGCGGCGGAGCCGCTCGCCGGTCGTGAGTGTGGTCACAACATTTTTCTCACGGACTGCTGCTTGGGTCATGCCTGCACCACTTTCTGGCGGCTCTTAGAATAGAGCGCCACCGCTGCGAGAATGAGGAACCCCAGCAGGTATGATTGCCAAGCCTGGTCAAGGCTCAGGAATGAGGTCACTGAGTTTACCTGGGTGATGAAGATCGCACCGAGGAAGGCGCCTACAAACGAACCACGTCCGCCGAACAGGCTAGCGCCGCCGATAACCACGGCTGCGATCGAACCTAGTGTGTAGCCGAGGCCCGCACGCGGGTCACCAATACCGACCTGAGGCATCATCGTGATTGAAGCAATACCAGCGAGCAAAGAGCACCCGACGTAAGCCAGAAGGCGGGTGGTGGCGGGCCGAATACCGGCTGTGCGGGCGGCCTCCTGGCGCGAGCCTAGACCCCGCAAGGAAAGGCCAAAGGTCTTTCGATAAAGGACGAACTCCAGGAAGAGGCCAACCAGCAGTGCCACAATAAAGATGACGGGTAAAATGCCAATCTTTGTGCCCAGCGCCATCATGATGTCGGAGTCGATCATGCCATCCGGCACGGGACGCAGAATGAGGGAAACTGCCTGCACTGCCATGAACGTGGCCAGCGTTACTACCATAGGATGAAGGCCTAGCGGCTCAACTAGAAGCCAATTGATCAGACCGACTGCGATGGCAACAAGAATCAGGAGTGTCCAACCCGTCAGGTGAGATCCAGGTCCGAGTTCCTCAAGTAGGTAGAAGGACGCAACCACTTGGCAAAGGCCCATTAAGGGACCGACTGAGAGGTCGATACCACCAACCAGTAGAAGCAATTGCTGCCCGTACGCGACAAGAGCAAGCGTTGCAACAAGCGTCATCATGCCTGTGAGGCTTCGTGGTGAAATGTAAAAGGGGTTCCATACGGCTGCGGCAGCGCCTAGAATGAGGATAGCAACCGCAACCATGATGAGAGGAGCGCTGTTGCCAGCGGCCCACTTCCATACTGCCCCAACCGCTCTATGGTGCTTGTCACGCTGACCGGTAGCCTTCAGCACGGAAGCCGTTATGTTGTCTTCGGTGACCCGCTCGCCTGCCAGGGTCTCGACGATCCGGCCTCGGGAAAAAATTGCCACTCGATCGCTCAGTCCTGCAACCTCTTGCTGATCGGACGAAACAAGTATGATTGCGATCCCTTTCGCCGCGACCTCGCGGAGTGTTTTGTAGATTTCCGCGCGGGCGCCCACGTCAACGCCCTGTGTGGGCTCGTCGACCAGAAGGACCTTCGGGTTGGACGCGAGAACGCTGGCAAGCACCACCTTTTGCTGGTTGCCACCTGAAAGGGAGCGAATAGGCGTCTCAATGTCAGGCGTTTTGACGTTGAAGCGCCGAACTGCGTTATTGGCGCGACGCTCTTCCGAGGCCGCGCTGATCAGACCGCCCTTTAAGTCCTGTCTTGGGCTCCGGATAGAAAAATTTTCGCGTACCGCTAGGTCAGCAAAGATACCTTCCCGGTGACGATCGCCTGGCAGGTACGAGATTCCAAGCGCCATCGCAGCCTTGGACGACGGTATCTTGACGTCTCGGCCATCAATAGCGACTGTTCCGCTTCCACGATTGGTACCGGCAAGTGCTCGCATGAACTCGCGTTGGCCGTTCGCGTCGATCCCCGCTAGACCAACAATCTCGCCAGCGCGTACAGTTAGACTGACTTCAGAAAAGCCTGGGCCGGAGAATTGAGCGGTTTCAAGCACGACCTTGCCTTCGCGCCCTTCAGCTTTCGACGGAAACGTCCTGTCTAGGGAGGTGCCGACGATGAGAGACACGATCTGGTCTTCGGAAAGGGAGGCGGCGTCGTACGTCCCTTGGCCTTCTCCGTCACGAAGGACGGTTAAGCGGTTGGCGATCGCTTGAACTTCTCGGATGCGGTGCGAGATATAGATTACCGAAGCACCGCGAGCGGTAACCTCACGAATACGAGCGAAGAGGCGCTCCACGTCCTCCGTGGCGAGGTGCTCAGTTGGCTCATCGAGGACCAAGAGCTTTGGTTCACAAGCGAGTGCCTTGACGATTTCAACAATAAAGCGTTGTTCTGCGTTAAGCGTAGTGATTGGCGCCCTAACATCGATTGCCACGTTGGCACTCCAGCGCTGTAAGAGGGTTCTAGCCCAAGAATTTAATCTAGCAAGGCGCGGCCTACGAGCTTCCGGCAGACCAAGGAACAGGTTCTCCGCCACTGATAAGTCCGGCATCAAAGCAGGCTCCTGGCGGACAATTGCCAAGCCAAGGTTTCTAGCCTTCTGAGGATCGCCGCGCACCTCTTCTCCGGCAACCCAGACGTTACCGTCTGTAGCGATCAGGGCGCCTGAAGCAACGCCCATGAGCGTGGATTTGCCAGCACCGTTTTCCCCTACAAGACCGTGAACTTCGCCTGCACGGACATCAAATGTGATCCCGTGGAGCGCCCTGACAGCACCGAAGTGCTTCGAAACGGCTTTCATTTCCAGAATAACGGCGTTGTCCTTCATGACAGCACCCCATTCAAGAAATTGATATGCGAGGCGGCGACTACGCGCCGCCGGCTCGTGGAATGGCGCTTCATGAGTTCCTCCCGAATCTCTCCAATACCCGGCCGCCATAGCGACCGTAGGGCCACCTTAATGGCCTTCCTCCAATTTTTATTCTCTATTAATGAAGTGATTTGTCAATATGATATTAGTTCGTGATTAGGCGGTTGTGAATATCTGGGAGAATGGCCGCCATCCCGACCGAGGCCTTGAGATCTGACGGGCCCCTGTACTCCTAGTGGCCTTGCCAAACGCAGATGTGATGTTGTCGGTGACTTAGTCTGCCGCTGCGCAATATCGACGGATGGATTCGATTGACGTCG
This sequence comes from Rhizobium sp. AB2/73, assembly GCF_020871915.1. Lineage (NCBI taxonomy): Bacteria > Pseudomonadati > Pseudomonadota > Alphaproteobacteria > Hyphomicrobiales > Rhizobiaceae > Rhizobium > Rhizobium sp. AB2/73. The sequence goes on from NZ_CP067074.1 coordinate 218,720, forward strand.
CTGCTGGACTTGTTTGCGCGTGAACTGCTTGCTGCAAAACATTCGACGCCACCCGAACGGGCGTGCCGAACGCCACCCTCTGTCGATTTAAACCGCCTCACCGATCATTCGGTATTGGCAAAGTCATTTTGTTGGATATAATCAAAAGAGTTCGTAACTATCGAATTCGCGCTGGCGTGACAAAGAAGTCGCTGGGCGAGGGAGGAAACATGCTTGATATTCAGGGAGCGGTTGCCGTTGTAACGGGAGCCGCTCAAGGGAATGGCAAGGCCATCGCTATAGGTCTTGCGGCCGCCGGAGCAAAGGTCGCTTGCTGCGACATCCAGGAAACCGCCGTGCAGGCGGTTGTCGATGAGATCAAATCCCAGGGTGGAGACGCCGTCGCGGTTGCGCTCGATGTCACCAAGACTGAAAGCTGTTTCGCAGTTGCAGCCGCCATAGAAATGGCGCTCGGCCCAGTGAGTATTCTTGTCAATAATGCAGGCATCATTCGGCGAACCGCGCCCGAGTCTGAGACGTTCGCAAACGATTGGGACGCTGTCCTTGCCGTGAACGCTACGGGCGTCATGCAGATGATTTTGGCGTTCTTACCGCAACTGAAAACTACACGCGGACGGATCGTCAACCTTGCTTCGATCATGTCGGTTTCTGCTGGGCCTGGACTTTCTGCATATGCGGCTTCCAAGGGCGCAGTTCTTCAGCTCACTAAAGCGTTGTCCCACGACCTTGCGAAGCACGGGATCCGCGTCAATGCGGTGGCGCCGGGGGTCATCGAGACTCCCATGACGGTTGCAACGAGGGAAAATCCGGAGGCTATTGGCCGCTTCATGGCCCATACTCCTTTGGGTCGTCCTGGCAAACCCGAAGAGCTTGTCGGTCCGATCCTTTTTCTTTGCTCAGCCGCATCAAGCTACGTAACGGGCGCCCTACTGCCCGTTGACGGCGGCTACCTTGCATCTTGATGGAGTTTTAAAAATGGAGCGTCATGAAGTTGATGTTTTGGTCGTAGGATCAGGCGCGGGTGGCCTTTCAACGGCCGTCGCGGCGGCTCACCGCAGGCTTAGCGTGGTTGTCGCCGAGAAAGAGCCTGTCTTCGGCGGAACCACGGCCCGGTCGGGCGGCTGGATGTGGATTCCCTGTAATGCTCCTGCAAAGAGAGCCGGGGTGCAGGACTCCTTTGACAAGGCAAAGACCTACCTGAAGCACGAAACTGGTGAATTCTTTGATGAGCGAAAGGTGGACGCATTCTTGGAAACCGGACCGAAGGCGGTCGAATTCTTTGAGAATGACACCAGCCTTGAGTTTGATCTTGGCCCTACCTTTGCGGACTATCACCCGACCGCTCCTGGCGGTATTGACGGTGGTCGATCCATCGTCGCTCGTCCATTTGATGCGCGACTACTCGGCAAGAACGTGCAGTATCTCCGCCCGCCACTCGCCGAAATCACGATCCTTGGGATGATGATCGGCTCAGGCAAAGAGCTGCTTCACTTTTTCAACGTAATGCGCTCTCCAATTTCAGCTTTCTATGTTGGCAAGCTGTTCGCGAAATTCCTTCGAGATGTTGCTTTTTATGGGCGCCCAATGCGGCTTACCAATGGCAACGCCCTGATTGGGCGCCTTGCGAAGTCGGCTTTCGATAAGAACGTACCGATTTGGACCTCGTCTCCGGTCAAGTCGCTTGTCCGCGACGCCAAGGGGCGTGTGACGGGCGCAATCGTTAATCGCCCGAACGGTCCCGTAGAGGTCATCGCCCGCAAAGGCGTTGTTCTCGCCGCGGGCGGCTTCCCACAGGACCCGGTTCGGAGACGCGAACTGATGCCTCACTCGCCCTCTGGCTACGAACATGTCTCGCCAGCACCTCCAGGGAACACCGGCGACGGTCTTCGCATGGGAGAAGCGGTGGGCGCGACGGTACAAACCGATCTACCATATTCTTCAGCACTCGTGCCGATCTCAAGGCCTTTAAAGAGCGATGGAACGCTCGGCACATTCCCGCACTTCGTTGACCGCTCGAAGCCCGGGGTGATTGCTGTTACGCGCTCCGGCAAGCGTTTCGTCAACGAGGCGAACAGCTATCATGACTTCTGCCAGGCAATGATAAATCGTTGCAAAGAAGAAGGCGGTGAGGGTGCAGAGAACGCTGCCTGGTTCATTGCTGACCATCGGACTTTCAGAAAGTACGGCCTGGGCTTCGCCAAACCCGCTCCAGTGCCATACAAGAAGCTGATTGAGCAGGGCTACCTGCTCTGCGGCAAGACGATCGCGGATCTTGCTCGACAAATTGGCGCAGACCCCGCCGCTCTCGAAAAGACGGTGGCGAATTTCAATGCTCACGCCAAGGACGGGAAAGATCCGGAATTCGGCAAGGGGTCGACCAGCTACAACCGCTCGCTAGGTGATCCCGAGCATAAACCAAACCCGTGCGTTGCTCCCATCCAGAATGGCCCGTTCTATGCTGTCCGTCTTTATGTAGGCGATCTCGGAACATTCGCTGGTCTCAGGACCAACGAAAACGCCCAAGTTCTGGACGCGGGCGGGAGGCCGATTGAGGGCCTATACTCGGCGGGCAATGATGCCGCATCTATCATGGGCGGCAACTATCCAGGTGGCGGAATCACGCTTGGTCCCGCTCTGACGTTTGGGTATATTGCGGCCCGCCACATGTCGGGATCAAATACCTGACTAAGACGGGAGCATCCGGGCCATGGATGCTCCCAGACGCTCGAGTGTCATGTCGTTGTGGCGGTTCAATAGGCAGACTGCGCTCTGTAAAACCTTGCAAATATTTCGATATTCCGCACGGCTTCGTCTTGCACGCCCTCTTTGTTATTTGGACAAGGCGAGTGAGCGCTTCGGCTTTTCGTTTGAGCCACCGATTTCCTCTCATGGGAGCATCTCAGACATATTCGGAGGGGCATCATAGGCGTGCGACTTGATGATTAGGCCTATTGGGAAGTTGCCGATCTTGATGCCGACGAATATACCGAGACGAAATCTTGCCCTCATAAACACGTACTGTCCGGCTGGGACCAGCATGGGGTCGGTCGTTTTCATTGAGAAGGCCGGGGATCGCCATCAGGCATTAATTGGATCGGCTGCATGCCCGCGCTTTTTGTCTCAGCGTCATTGAGAAGCTTGGCACAGCCCGCTCCACCATTATGCCTGGCTATACGCACTTGCAGCCAGCGCAGACAATCACATCCGGCTACTACCTGACCAATGTTTCTGGAGCCCTCGAACGCGAAAACGAACGGTTCAAGGAATACTTCAAGCGGATCAACCTCTGCAGGCTGGGCGTCGCAGCCATGGCCGGCACGACGTTTGCCATTAGTCGTTCACTGACCGCTGAGCTACTCGGCTTTGATGGCATCGTTGCACACTGCCTTGACACGGTCGGCTGGCGTGATTTTGTCATCGGCACACTTTCGATGCTGAGTCGCGTGGCGCAGGACCTCTACGTGTTTTGCACCAACGAGTTTTCAGCGCTTTCCTTTCCCGATCATGTGGCCGGCACGTCCAGCATCATGCCAAAAAAGAAGAACATGCTCGCACTTGAGTGTTTCCGGGCAACGCCGGGCCGTATCATTGGAGCGCTCATCGGAAGCTAGGCTTTGGTCAAGGGCAGCAATTATTGGATCGGTCTGGCCTCGGTGCGCGAGGGTATAGCCGAGGTATGGGCGTCGCTTCACCTGTTCGAAGATGGCCTCGATCTGCTGCGTGTCGTCTTCGAAACGGCGGAACCCAATTTGGAATTATTGCGCAAACGGTGCTAGAATAACTTCACGACGGCGACCGACCAAGCCAACGGTTTGGTCAAGCGATTCAAAATGTTTCTCCGCGACGCTCATCACGTCGTCGGTGGCGCATTCATCCTTCGTTCGCGATCACCAGGAACTTTTAGCCGCCACCTCAACAAAGCTTGCCGTCGAAATCTGTACACTCGCCGCTTTCTAACTGTCAGTACCGGAGCAATACCCCCATTAGTGCATTTCTGGGGAACGTTCACGCGGCATTGACACTAACCATTCTCCACCCTGCAATATCATGATGGAACCTGAAAATGCTAAATTTCGACGACGCAGAGAACATTTACTTCCTCGGCACCTGGCGGCGTTGCCTACCTGACGCAGCCGGCAGCCCAGTTACTGCAGCGGAAGCCGTCCTTTCCGGCCTTTCCTTGACTAGCCCGCCAAACTCGTCATCAGCGGCTCGCACAATCTAACCTCCAAATCGCGCTTTCCGGGACAGCTCAAAGAGATTGGTGCAACTGTAGTGACCTTTGTCGATCACCAGGAGACGCCTCTTGGGAAGGGCGGAGATCAGGTGTTCGTTAACTTCGCTGAAGACGACACCTCTTGCGAATCCTTTTAATCGCAATCGTTGTTGGTCGCTCTTTCGATCATGAAGGTGAAAATCCCCAGACGCGGGAAAGATAATGCACGATAATCCGTCAAAAGGAGCAAACTCGTCGTGGTCACACGAGGTCAGCATAAAAGTGTCGCGAGCAACGGAGCCGAGTTTGCTGAAACCGGCATCGTTCCTGTGACGGTCGTTGGCAAAGCGGGTGTCGCAGACACGTTCACAGCCGACTTTGTTGCGCGTCGTCTCGTTGGTGGCTCGCTTCAGGCGGCACTCGAAGCAGGTAGGGATGCGGCGGCGATAACCTGTACGCATATCGGTTGTTTCCGCAAGATATAGAAAGATCAACATCGTCTGGATAAGACAGTCCACGTTGCGCCTGTTGGCTTTGGAAGTTGACGTTGCTCATGTGGCCCATGCGTCGACCTTGATCCGATCCAATGACGCCAAGATATCAAACGGGCGTTGTTGAGCGGTACATCGATACGGGCCGCTGTATTGACAGCCTTGTCGATAATTGCCCTGACCTAAGTTCGATCGGTTGCTTTGGTCTAGGATCGTGATTACCGTCCGGAAACTTGCATGGCTTCGCCAGAAGCTGGCGCTCCACCTGGTATACGTCGTGGCAGTGGCGAAATCTTGGAAACTATTCGGTTCGCCTGCAAAGAAAGGGCGATGCTTCATTGGTGTAGCCAGGCAGTTTAGTCCCGAGTTACCGGGCAGTGCGCAACTGTAGGCCTAGTTTGTTGAAGCGACCTTGTGAAGGAAGCTTCGATTTGGGAATGAAGTTTTGCCGTTTGAACCAGGACTTGAGGACGCCGAATAAGGTGACGAATCGCCCGCGACCTAGGGTCACGGGCGATTCAGCTGAGTTGCTGCTAACCCGCAAAGACGCTTTATTGCCGGTTAAAGCCTTCTCAGCGTTAGACAATTCTTGCCTGAGTATTTTTCTGCACCTCTTCGAGCGTCACACCTGGTGCGATCTCCACGAGTTTTAAGCCGTTATCGACAACATCAAATACGGCCAGATTGGTGATGATCCTGTCGACTACGGCTTTCCCCGTGAGAGGCAGGGAACAACTCTTCAAGACCTTCGGCTCGCCGGTTTTGCTCGTATGGTCCATAACAACGACGACTTTTCGAACCCCAGCGACAAGATCCATCGCGCCGCCCATACCCTTAACAAGTTTTCCCGGGATCAACCAGTTGGCAAGATCGCCATTCTCAGACACCTCCATCGCACCCAAGATTGCCATATCGATCTTGCCACCCCGGATCATAGCGAATGAAGTGGCACTGTCGAAGAAGGCCGAGTGGGGAAGTTCCGTGATCGTCTGTTTGCCAGCGTTGATCAGGTCGGCGTCTTCTTCTCCCTCGATCGGGAATGGTCCCATGCCTAGCATTCCGTTTTCCGACTGAAGCGTAACGTGAACGTCGTCGGGAATATAGTTTGCCACGAGCGTAGGGATGCCGATCCCCAAGTTTACATACATGCCATCTTCAAGTTCCTTGGAAGCCCGCTGGGCCATCTGGTTGCGATCCCAAGCCATTACGCCGCCTCCCGCTGTCGTGTCGTTCGCTGCTCGATCCGCTTTTCATGGGCGCCCTGGATAAGCCGGTGTACGTAGATGCCGGGCAGATGGATTTCATCGGGGTCAAGTTGACCAACCGGGACGATTTCCTCGACTTCGGCGATACAGACGCGACCACAGGTGGCCGCCGGGACATTGAAGTTGCGAGCGGTCTTTCTGAAGACAAGATTGCCGGTCGTGTCGGCCTTCCAAGCTTTCACGATGGAAAGATCTGCGACGATTCCCCGTTCAAGAATGTAGGTTTCACCGTCGAATTCCTTGTGCTCCTTGCCTTCAGCAACAAGTGTGCCAACACCAGTCTTTGTGTAGAAGCCCGGTATGCCAGCGCCGCCAGCTCGCATTCGCTCCGCCAGGGTTCCCTGCGGATTGAATTCAATTTCGAGGATTCCACTCAGGTATTGCCTCATAAACTCGGCGTTCTCGCCCACATAGGAGGAGATCATCTTCTTGACCTGAAGGTTTTGCAGCAGCAGACCAAGGCCGAAGTTGTCAACGCCCGCGTTGTTTGAGGCAATAGTGAGATCTTTGACGCCACTTCTGGTCAATGCAGCGATAAGCAGCTCTGGGATGCCGCACAGACCAAAGCCGCCTGCGGCAATCGTCATGCCGTCTTTCAGCAAACCTTGCACCGCACTTGCGGCATCCGGATGAATTTTTTTCATATCAGTCCTCCTCCGATCGCCGAACCTCAGCCCTGGAGGGCCTCCCACATCTCCATGTCCCGCTGTGCGGTCCAAACCCGCGGAGTATCGATGCCCCGAGCTTCGTCGTAAGCACGAGATACGTTGAAGGGCAGGCAATGTTCATAGATCGCGTAGTCCTTGAACTTCGGATCGCAAGCCTCGCGGATTGCGTTCCAGGCGTCCTTCAGGGTTCCATTGCGTGCGGCCACGCGCTTGGCGGGGTGGTAGGTGGACTCAATAAAGTCCTTCGTCCGGTCAATTGCTCCGTTCACAGCCTCATGACCGATCAGCGCATCGCCACGGCCCGGCGCAATCGCATGAAGGTTGAAGTCACGAATTGCTTCAAGCGTGCCGCTCCAATCTCCGAAGTGTCCGTCGCCGCAGTAGCAAGCCGAATGGGCTTCGACGATGTCGCCTGTGAACATTACATCTTCGTCCGGGACGTGAATGACCGTATCACCTGCAGTGTGAGCGCGGCCGAGCTGCATGATGTCGACACGACGATTTCCAAGGAAAACAGTCATCTTGCCGTTGAAGGTAGTTGTCGGCCACGTCAGACCAGGAATACTTTCGTGCCCTTCAAAAAGACGCGGGAAACGCTGGAATTCGCTATCCCAATCTTCCTGACCGCGTTCAACAACCATCGAGCGGGTCTTTTCGCTCATAATGACCTGGGGCGCTTTGAAAGCCGACGCACCCAGAACGCGGACGGCATGGTAGTGCGTAAGAACCACGTGGCTGATCGGCTTATCCGTGACGGTTCGAACACAATCAATCACCTTCTGCGCGAGACGGGGCGTTGCCTGGGCCTCAACGATCATCACGCTATCGTCACCAATGATGACACCGGAGTTTGGGTCACCCTCCGCCGTGAACGCATACAGGCCTTCACCAATCTCAGTGAAGCTGATCTTCTTCTCAGTCATGTCGCCTTGCGACGCAAATGCCTTAGCCATTGGGGGTTCCTTTCAAGAAGAGTAGGGATTGGTGCGTGCCGGGATTACGGTGCCGACGCATTCGCCGAAGCCAATGGTGTAGCCATCGCCCTGCGACGATCCACGAAGTGTCAACGTGTCGTAATCCTCGATGAATGACCTCGTCGCGCCGTCGAGCAGCTCAAACGGCTCTTTGCCTCCCCAACTTAATTCCAGGAGGCTGCCGCGGCTTTCCTTGGTCGGACCAGAAATGGTGCCCGAGCCAAGGAGATCGCCAGTCCGCATCGAACAGCCGGACGTCGTGTGGTGGGCAAGCTGTTGAGCTGCGGAGTAGTACATCTCCTGGTAATTTGTAGTAGAGATGATTGTCTCATTTCCGTCTTTCGGCCGAAGCCCGACCTCAAGCGAAATGTCGTACAGCAGGGGGCGCGGCTCGTTTAGATACGGCAGCAGTGGAACTTCTCGTTCCGGCGTCGAGACGCGGAATGGCTCCAGGGCGGCCTTCATCACAATCCATGGCGAAATCGTCGTCGCGGTTGCCTTGGACTGGAAGGGACCGAGTGGCTGGTATTCCCACGCTTGAATGTCTCGCGCAGACCAATCGTTGAGCAAGACATAGCCAAAGATCATCGCGTCGGCCTGCTCGACGGAAACGGGCTCGTCGTAGGTTGAAGGTGTTCCGACGATCGCTCCAAGTTCAAGCTCGATATCAAATCGGCTCGACGGAGCGAACCGCGGCTGGAGATCATTAGGACCCTTGACTTGCCCCCATGGGCGACGAACCTCTGTGCCCGATACCACGACCGAGGAGGCCCGCCCATTATAGCCAATGGGGATGTGAAGCCAGTTCGGCGGAAGCGCGTTTTCCGGGCCGCGAAACATCGTGCCGACGTTGAAGGCATGATTTCGTCCAGCATAGAAGTCGGTGTACTCCGTGACCTCAAAGGGGAGATGCAGCTTCGCGTCTTTTAGATCGTGCAGGTGCGGAGCAACAGCTGCTTGCCAACGAGATCCATCAAGCAGCAACTCAACCAAAAGCTGGCGAAAATTCCGCCAGCTGTCGGGACCCAAGGCCATCAGTGCGTTGAAGGAAGGCTTTTCGAAAGCCGGTTTCCCAAGCTTGAGAAGACCAGCCTCCTCCAATGTGGTGACGTCGAGAACCTTGTCGCCAATCGCGACGCCGCAATGCGCCAAATTCGTATCTGTCGAAAATACGCCGCATGGCAAGTTATTGAGCGGAAACGCGCATGTCGCAGAATTAGCACTATCCACCCAAGACCGAAGTAAGGGCATTCTTGCCTCCTCCCTTTTTTACATTGGAAGCAGGCAATAGCACCGACTTCCGCAACGTCCTTTCCGAGCCGCCGGTTGGGGATAGCCCCCGACGGCATCCGGTCGCCTTATCGTTCGCAAATGCTGAGGACCGGGCCAGCGCTTACAAACAAATGAATTTGATAATAGCGAATTTATTTGTTAGGGATAGTTGAAAGCGTAACTATGTCAAGCTAAATGTCGCGCCATCAAAAAAGGGAGGTGGTCATGACCGCGGAAGTCCGGCTCTACGGTTACTGGAGATCATCATCTACATATCGAGTCAGGATTGCGCTTGCCCTTGCAGGCATTTCCTACTCGACGACGAAAGTCGACTTGCTAGGCGGCGAGCAAGTCAGCAGTGACAACTTATCGAGGAGCCCGCTGGGTCTTGTTCCCTCACTTGAGATCGACGGGCTCCTGCTAACCCAGTCGCTTTCCATAGTCGAATATCTTGATGAGACAAGAAAACTGAGCCTCCTTCCAGAGGCTACTGAAGCCCGTGCAAGGGTCAGGGCGCTTGCGCATGCAATTGCCATGGACATCGCTCCCGTGTGCAATCAGCGCGTCGCCAAATTTGCAAACGAGCGTTCCAATTCGGCAATTGCAACAACGGATTGGATGAAACACTTCATCTCGCTGGGGCTGGGTGGCTTTGAAGGGATGTTGGAGCAAGCCCCGCCGACCCTCTATTGTGGTGGGGATTCTGTAACAATCGCGGATATCTGCCTCGTTCCCCAGATCTACAATGCAGCTCGTTGGGGGGTTAACTTATCGGCGTATCCTCTGACCACCCAAATCAACGCCCGTTTGCTGGAACTGGAGGCATTCAGAGCCGCTCATCCCGACGTGGCAAACACCGAAACGGCCTGACGACAACCGGTTCGACAGGCCGACAATCTGCAAACAGGAGAACCCATGACCACTCCATCAATCGTTATTGCGAGCGCGGCCCGCACCGCCGTTGGTGCGTTCAACGGTGCTTTCGCGAACATGCCTGCTCATGAACTAGGTGCAACGGTGATTAAGGCGGCAATCGAGCGCTCCAGAATCGATGCTGCCGAAGTTAACGAAATTATCTTTGGACAAGTGCTTCAAGCTGGCGAAGGACAGAACCCTGTGCGCCAGGCTGCGATTAAGGCCGGAATCCCCAAAGAAGCAACGGCCTTGAGTGTAAATCAGGTTTGTGGCTCCGGGCTTCGCTCAGTAGGCTTGGGTATGCAGCAAATCATAACGGGTGACGCGTCTATTGTCATCGCTGGCGGACAGGAATCGATGTCACTTGCACCGCATGTCGCTCACCTTCGGGCGGGGGCAAAAATGGGTGACTTGAGGCTCATTGACACAATGATCAAAGACGGTCTCACGGACGCCTTCAACTTCTATCACATGGGTATAACTGCCGAAAACATCGCCAAACAGTTCGATATCTCGCGGTCGGCTCAAGACGAGTTCGCGGTTTCATCTCAGAAAAAGGCAGAGGCTGCCCAGACGGCGGGCCGCTTCAAAGACGAGATCGTTCCGGTTGTCGTGCCCAACCGAAAAGGCGACACCATCGTCGACAGCGACGAATACATTCGCCATGGCGCCACCTTGGAAAGCGTTAGTAAACTCAGACCTGCTTTCGATAAAGAAGGAACAGTCACAGCTGCAAACGCTTCGGGACTTAATGACGGTGCAGCAGCTCTCGTGCTGATGACCGAGGCTGAAGCTGCTCGCAGAGGCCTTACGCCACTTGCGCGGATTGCCTCTTGGGCAACCGTAGGCGTCGATCCTTCGGTGATGGGCATCGGACCTGCTCCCGCGTCGAGAAAGGCGCTTGAGAAAGCAGGCTGGCGTATCGCCGACCTCGATCTCATTGAGGCAAACGAAGCCTTCGCTGCTCAGGCTTGCGCGGTAGGGAAGGAACTTGGCTGGGACCCAGCAATCGTGAACGTGAACGGCGGCGCAATCGCTATCGGTCACCCGATCGGAGCTTCAGGAGCCAGAATAGCAAACACGCTCCTCTTCGAAATGAGTCGGCGTGGCGCAAAGAAGGGACTAGCCACTTTGTGCATCGGAGGCGGGATGGGCATTGCGATGTGCTTTGAAGCCCTTCGATGAAGGGGCTGAGCTGAGGGCAACTTCAAGGAATAAGAACCACCGACCACGGGCAGGGCAAATCCTCGCCCTGTTACGCCGCAAGAATTTGTCACTGCGTAGTCTGATATGGGGCCGGTTGGCGTGAAGCGTCTTCTGCGACGTTCAATGCTCAGACTTCATCGATACGAAAGAAACGAGAGCGCCGTTCAAAGCGACTCTGTCAGCACACAAGCATATCTCGCTCAAACGTATCTTTCGAAGATGACTGGAGAGTACGCATCACCGCAAATGAAAGCCTGTAGGTCGAACCCGGTGAAAGGTCTCAGATGAGTCAGAACGCGAAAGACTTCTAAGCCGCGCAGCTCTTTGCTGCGCAGCTATGAGGGATGACGGACTAGCGGCTGAGTGGCCCCAAGTCTTCGTGCTGCCAAACGACATCAAGTTTCGTGTGATAAATTTTCCATTTCCCGTTTTCTCGCCTGTATTTGTCAGCGTACAAGCCGAGAAGGAGGACTGGGTGTCCAGCCTCTCGCCCGGTAACCCAATCTAGGAGGTAGCAGAAACCCTCGGCCTCAACTGTCGACGTGATCGAAACTGAATGATTAGTCACGGCGTGCATGAACGGATAGTTGCGGGCCTTGCGGTAGTCGAACGTTTCGTAAGCCTCTCCGAGCCCCATTTTAATCGCCTCGATGCCTTCCATCTTACCTACAGTGACAGCGACAACAGCGTCATCCGTAAATACATCATGGAAACCCTCAACTTTTCCGCTGTCCAGCACATGGCTGTAGCGGGTTCGAAGTGATCTGATTTCCTCGATATCAATGAGCCTCTGTAGCTGCTCGGCGATATTGGGTTGTTCCGACATTTCGTAGTCCTTTCATTGAATGAAGCAGGGAATAGCGTGGCCAGAGACCACTTGCTTTATTAGGCGTGCGTCACCAGCGTGCGCGGCAGAGAGCGTCTTTGCTTTTGAAGTAGCAGCATGCCGCGTCAGGGAACCTTCGGTTTCCCAACGCAGCTCCACCACAGTTAGGCTGCCGGTGGGTAATCCGTGTATCCTTCCAAGCCCGGCGTATACCACGAAGCCTCATTGCTACTGACGATCGGAAGGCCTTCCCGTACGCGACGAACTAGGTCCGGGTTACCAACATAGGGGCGACCAAAAGCGACCAGGTCTACATCGCCTCTTTGCAGAGCCTTTTCAGCTGACTCAGGCGTGAACCCAGCGGCACCGATGAGCGGCCCTTTGTAGATGCGACGGGCAGTCTCGATGACCTCTGCATCACGCGAGCTTGCTTCAAGTTCAATATTGCCACTGACGACCGGACGGATAACGTGGACGTAGCCAATCCCTAGCTTTTGAGCCACCGCAAGCATGCCCTCGTATTTTGCATTCGGATTCTCATCGTCAATGTCGTTGAAGGTGCTGTAAGGCGAGAGCCGTACGCCAACGTAGTCCTTACCGTAAACGCTGATCATTGCCTTGAGAACTTCCTCCATAAATCGAAGGCGCTTCTCAAGCGTACCACCCCAAGCGTCGTTACGCTGATTGCTGTTTGTCGAGGCAAATTGATCGACGAGATAGCCGTTTGCGCCATGGAGTTCGACACCATCGAAACCTGCTGCCTTCGCATTCACGCAAGCAGAACGATAGGATTCGATTACGCCAAGAATATCTGCCTCTGTCATCTCGCGCGGCATCGGGTTCTCAACGAGCCCCTTGGCGGTGTCCGTATAGATGAGCGGCTTCGGTTGCACAGCGGATGGCCCCATGGGGAAGCAGCCGGGCGGCTGGTTGTCCGGATGGGCGATCCGACCGCAGTGCCAGAGCTGGATAACAGCCTTCGCGCCACCATTGTGGATGTTATCAACGACTTCTTTCCACTTGGCGGTCTGCTTCTCAGTCCAGATGCCAGGTGTGCGGGGATAGCCAGTCGCGTCCGGACTTACTTGAGTGGCTTCGCAGATCACGAGACCTGCGGTGTTGCGCTGCCCATAATATTCTGGGGCGCGATCATTCGGGCTCCAGTCAGCCTCTGCACGATTGCGAGTTAGAGGTGGCATCACGATGTGATTGGATAGTTCCCACTTCCCGAACTTTGCGGGCGAAAGTAGCTTCTCGTACATTTTATCCTCCAAGTTGCTCGCCTTGTTTTTGTGAGGCGACTCCAGTTGCATGAGACGACAAAACGACCGTGCGTTTCGTTACTCTCATCAATTCGACCATCCGTTCGTCGTTCGGAGACGAAAGCAGTTGGCTTGCTTCGACCCAGGCCGCAGCCAAGAAGTCAGAAAAGAGCGGGCAGGCCCGCTGTTTCGCCACCGTCAGCGACAAATTCCGCACCGGTGCTGAAAGAGCTTGCGTCGCTGGCAAGGAACAGAGCCAACTTGCTGATTTCACTGGGGCGGCCGCAACGGTTCATGGGTACGTGCTTGTACTCTTGGTAGAGCCCGTCGATCATCGGCGTCTGGATGTTGCCGGGATGAATCGAATTTACGCGAATGTTGAATTTCGCGAGGTCAAGGGCGGCCGCCTTGGTGAGCCCTCGCACGCCGAATTTGGATGTAACGTAAGCCGGGACCGTGCCAAAGGCTTTTAGGCCTGCAGTCGAGGAAATGTTGATAATCGAACCACCGCCCGATGCTTTCATAGCCGGTACAACAGCGCGGATTCCCTTGAATGGGCCGCTGAGATTGATCGAAGTTACAAGCTCCCATTCCTCGTCGGAGCATTCTTCGACCGAGGTGAAGCGGAGAATTCCTGCGTTGTTGATCAACACATCAACGCGGCCGAAGCGTTCGGTCGCGGCCTCTACCGCGACTTTCCATTCGTGGGTGCTGCGGACATCCAAATGAATGGCAAGTGCATTACTATCGCCTATTTCTCTCGCAAGCTGTCGAACTTTGTCGTCAAGGACGTCAGCCAACACAACCTTGGCACCTGCAGATGCAAAGGCAACAGCTTCGTCTGCACCCATCCCTTGGCCAGCGCCACTGATCAAAACCACCTTCCCATTCACGTCCACGAATATCTCCTCCGTCCTTGCTTGTGCGTGCTTCTGTCTTCCTCAGGAAAGAAGCCCGCAGGCCCTTAGTCTCACTTTATGGTCCACCCCCCGTCGGCTACGTAGACCGCCCCATGGACGAAGCTCGCTTCTTCGCTTGCGAGGAAAAGAATTACGTTTGCGAGTTCGTCAGGTTGCGCGTGGCGACCAGCCGGTGCAGCGCGGAGCGCCTGAACAACCGGCAGGTCTTCATTACTAAGGATATTGGCAGTCATCCCTGTCTCAACGGCTCCGGGCGCTACGGCATTGACCCGGATACCTTGATGAGCAAAGTCGTATGCGAGCTGTCGTGTAAAGCCCACGACGCCGTGCTTGGCCGTCGTATAGGCAATACCGCCTCCGCCAGCGATGAAGGCGGATATAGAGGCGACGTTGACAATCGCGCCGCCCCCCGCTCCAATCATCGACGGGAGAAGGGCCCTCGATACCAACCACATTCCTTTGAGATTGACGCCTATGACCCGGTCCCAAAGCGCCACATCAGTTTTCAGAGCATCAGCGTAATCGTCTAGGATCGCCGCGTTGTTCGATAGAACGCGCACCGGACCCAGCGCTGCGATCGTTGCCGATGTTGCAGCTGCTATGCTTTCGGAATTGGACACGTCGACGACGAAACCCTGGGCGTCTCCGCCGAACCCGCGAATTTCGGACACCGTCTGTTCGACACGCTCTTTGATAACGTCCCAAACAGCTACCCTCGCGCCTTCTTTGGCAAAACGGTGGGCCGTTGCCCGGCCGATACCCGAGCCCGCTCCAGTGACGACGGCGGTACGTCCTGTCAGTTTCCCTGATGAGGCGACCTGATCCTGACCCTTTTCGGTCATTGTTTACTCCTGAATTCTAAGTTTAAATTTGAACGAGTTGCGATCAGGCCTCAGCTGAACCAGCCGGCGAAATGCGTGAATTCCGACGGATCTTCAGGCGGTGCAGGCCGGTTGCGATAGGGGTCTTCCCGTTTGTCAAATCGACTGTCAGGAACGCAAGCAGGACAATCCCTGTAGCAAGATTCGCGGTCCAGTTGGGGGTGCCGAGCATCTGGAGGCCACTCAAGAGGATTTGAAGCGTCAGAACACCAAGGAAGACGCCCAACATGTTTCCACGTCCGCCGTAGACGCTTACGCCGCCAATCAATGCCGCCGCTACGGCAGAGAGCAGTAGTGTCTCATGACTGCCAGGCGTTGCACTGCCTCCGCGCAGAGCTGCCAAGGCACCGGCCAACGCTGCGAGAGAAGCCGAGCACGCAAAGGCAATTGCGAGGGGCCTCGTCTGCGGGACACCAGCGGCTTGCGACTCTTTGCGAGCACCACCAATGGCGTAGATTTCTCGCCCGTAACGGGTGTAACGCAGGAACAACCCAACCGCTATCAAGACAGCAATCATCAGAATGCTGAATGGTGAAAAGATGAGAATCCGCTCTCGCAACATCGATGCGAGCTTGAGGTTCGTCATTGCGAGCGTCAGTGTTTTCTCATTTGAAACGATGTACGCAACGCCCCGCATGCCGATGAAGGTTCCGAGTGTAAATACGAGTGAAGAGATCTGCAGCCGGGCAATGGCGAAGCCTTGAGCAATTCCGTAGATCAATGCGGGTATCACCGCGCAAACTACGGCTGTAACGATGCCATGATTTGACATCATGATTGCGATGAGACCCGCACATGCTGCAATTGAGCCGATAGAGAGGTCGAACTCGCCAGCTAACATCGTCACGCCTAGTCCCGCTGCTACGATACCAAGGATCGCAGACGCCTCTAACAGTGAGTAGACATTACCAGCAGACGCGAAGTTCGGAGACGCGACCGAGAAGGCGGCAAAGAGGGCGCATATCAACACGATACGCTTAAAGCTGGGCATTGCAAAAAACTTGCTCATTGCGACTATCCCTTCCTGCGGCTAGCGATGTGAAAGCCAACGACGATCAAGAGGATAAACGCCCCGGTGACGCCCATTCGAACCCCGGACGGCAAGGCGAGGAGCAACATGTAATTCTGCAGTGTCGCAATGAAGATCGCTCCGATGGCGGTTTGAAGCGGCGATCCGCGTCCGCCCTGAATAGCTGTACCTGCGATCAGCACGGCAGCAACAACGTCGAAGTCGACTGAACTGAAGCCCATTACGCGTGCCTTGCTGAATTGGGCCGCCTCGAATATCCCCATGACCGCTGCCGCGACCGTCGCGATAATAAAGACCGAGATCGTCACACGCGGGACCGAGATACCCGACGAATGCGCCGTCGCCTGGTTGGCACCCAGAAGGATTGTTTCCCGCCCGAACCTGGTCTTGCTGACGACGAACCAAGCAACCGCTACGGAAAGGAGGAATGCCACGGTCTGCGTTGGGATTCCTACAATGCGGCCGTTGCCAATCCATTCGACCGCCGCGCTCTCAATCGGTATGTTTTTGCCACCTGTAATCAGGCCTGCGAGACCGGCCATTAGGGCCCCGGCCCCAAGGGTCGTGATGATAGGGTTGGCGCCCATGGAGATAACACCGCCTTGTAGAAAGCCCAAAAGTACAGCAATGGTCAGGGTGGTAACCAGCGCGACCGGGAAGGGAATGCCGTACGACATCATCACGGCTAGGCAGACGCCCGAAAACATCGCCGACTGGCCCAGAGCCAGCGAGAAAAAACGACCTGACAGGGTTATGAACGTAGCCCCCATGGCTACCATTCCGGACATCGCAGCCGCACGTAGAATGACAAGGCCATTTTGGGGGCTAAGGAAAGCGGGGTTATAGAAACCGCCAGCGGCTATCAGCGCAACAAATGCTGCACCGAGCCCGGCATAGCGAAACAATCGGCGGAGGTTGCTCTCGCCGGTGATGCCTATTTCACTGATCGAGGTGTTCACTGCGCCAACTCCTCCAAAGGATGCGTGATGTCGCGGATTAGTTCTTGGCTGTTCGTCTGCGAGGCAGAGACTGTTCGGACTTGTTGACCCCGATACATCGGGATGACTGTGTCCGCGAGACCTTGCACCTCGTCGATGTCGGACGACGCAAAGACGATGGCCATGCCTCCATCTGCAAGCTTACGTAGATGACGATAGATCTCGGCTCTGGCCCCGACGTCGACACCTCGGGTTGGCTCTGAAACCAGAAGAACCCGCGGTTGAATGCCTAGCCACTTGCCTAAAGCGATCTTTTGCTGGTTGCCGCCGCTGAGCGCACCGACCTTGTATTCCGCACGTTTGACATCAACCGCCATATGACGGCAGATCGCATTGGCCATGTTGCGCACGCGACCGCGGCTAAACAGGCCGCCTGGCGAAACTTTCCGCATCGAGCACGAGGCCAGATTGGTAGAAACCGGAAGCTCCGCGAAGATGCCATCAAGCTTTCGGTCGCTTGAACAGTAACCAATGCCTTCGCTTATCGCCTTGGCAAGACCGTGAGCAGGGGGAAGCGTTATTTCGCCAACGCTGATCTTGCCGGTCTCGACGACGTCTGCCCCAACTATCGCTCTAAGCAGTGCTTCCGATCCTGAGCCGACCTGACCAGCGATCCCAACGATCTCGCCAGCTCGAACCTTCAACGACTGTGGCTTCTTAAGGGAGGTCGATGTGACGCCCTCCATTTTCAGAAGTGTTTCACCAAATCCAGCGGATCGGGGCGGAAACATCTCCTCAAGTGGTCGGCCGACGATCCCTTCAATGACCTTTTCAAGGGTCGTGTCAGATACATTCACTGGCGGGAAGCTTTGGCCGCTTCGAAGTGTGATAATCCGATCGGCGATCTCGAAAACTTCACCCAGACGATGAGTAACGTAGATGATGCTGCGGCCTGACTTGGCGAGCCGAAGGACCATTTGCTTTATCCGCTCGATATCAGAGTCATTGAGAGCGGCTGTCGGCTCATCGAGGATGAGGATACGGGCATCTGTTGCGAGAAGCCTTGCGATTTCGATAAGCTGTCGTTCCGCGACCGAAAGCCTTTCGACGGGGATCGACGGGTCCAGATAGTCGAGACCCACCGCTTCAAGATAGCTTCTGGCACGCTCGGCAAGACGTGCTTTCGTCCATAGGCCGCCGACCTTTACACCCCCAAGGAAGATGTTCTCGGCTGCACTCAGTGGACCGATGACGCTAAGCTCCTGCTCTGCAACTGCGATGCCAGCTGCGTGCGAGAGTTTAGCACTCCCGATTGGAAAGCTCTTCCCGTCAATCTTTATCGAACCGGCATCCGGCGTATGCAAGCCGCCGAGCACTTTGACAAGGGTGCTTTTGCCGGCGCCATTCTCGCCAAGAAGGGCCATGACCTCCCCACGACGAAGCTGGAAGTCGACGCCGTTCAGTGCCTTCACAGCACCAAACGATTTGGCAATACCTGTCAGTTCGAGAACGAGATGGTCCTCGGCTACATTGTTCGCAACCATAGTCTTTTCCTGGATTGTGTAGGTGAAGCACCCGCACTGAAACGGTTGCTCCACCCCATACTTTGTCAGTCAACTAGTTGTAGTTGCAGAGTTCCTGAGCCGTCTTGCCCCAGATCTTGGTCTCGGCGTAAGACTTCTCCGAGCCGTCCAGCATGGTGTTCGGCATGTAGTTCCACTTGTGTGGCGGTGCATCTATCGACAACGGGGTATCCGGCGAAAGGTTCTGTTCGCCGTCTGTCACCTTGCCCGTGTTGAGGTACGCTACGAGGGCATACATGGCAGCCGCGCCCTCGATGTACGGGGATTGAACGGATGTCCCGACAAGCTCACCTTTCTTCACTGCCGCGTTCGTAGTGGAGTTCATGCAAGTCCCGCCGACGAACAGCACGTCTTTACCAGGTTGAATGCCGCTTTCCTTAGCCGCTCGCACAGCACCATAAGCAAGAGCATCGTTTACACCGTAGACCCAGTTGAACTTGCCTTTATTTGCGGGAATGATTTGAGAGCCGATACTGTAGCCCTCGTTTTCGAGGTAGCCACCCGAGTGCACATCAGCAAGCACTTCTGAACTAGATGGGAACGCCTTCTTCATCTCGTCCTTAAAACCAGCTACTCGTTGCTGGGCGGCCGTGTGGCCTGCGACGGTGTTGACGATCAAGCCGTTGCCAAGTTCAACGCCAGCCTTCTTTGCACCTGCGATCAAAAGCTGGGCGGCGTTCTGGCCGCTCAGGTAGTCGTTAACGCCACCATAGGCGACAAAGAGATCAGCTTGCTCGGGGGCCGGAACTTGGTTGAGGATTACCACAGGAATGCCCGCGTCTTTCAGGGCCATCTCCGAAGCTACAGCGGCCGCACCCGATACCGGGTTTAGCACAACGCCGATTGGCTTGTCGCCCGTCGAGAGCATTTGTTGGATAGCGGAGTCTTGCTGCTCCTGAGACGAGGCTTCGACGTAGGTGAACGTCCAGCCCTGCTTTTTCGCGATATCTTGAACCGCAACGGCGTTCTGGCCGAAATAAGGGTTCTCCCTAGACTGACCGAACATGACAATAGCGCCTGATTTAGGCAGTTCGGCATGTGCTGTTCCCGTGACCGTCAGCACCCCCAACATCGAAGTTGTTAAAAATCCTAGCTGCAATGCGATTGAGCGTTTCCGATTTCTTTCCATAAGTCTTTCTCCTCCCGACTTAACGGTAAACGGGGCCTCCACCCCGGAATTATCTGGTCTCCCAAGCCACGCAAATTCGAGTCAGCGTGAGCGCCGCGATCCTCCATTCGCCGTCCACGAGACGATACTTTTCGTCGTAGTGACCATAGCCATGCATCACCTCCGGCCCGTAATCCAGGCGATCATAGAGTGTCCATCGGCCACTCGCCGTTTCGACAGTATCGATTTGGATTTGCGGGTCGTGGCCTTGATGGACGGCAATGATACCGCCAACGGCGCCTTCGATAACTTCGGCAGTTGCTTTTCCGCCAATAACAACCCAATCGGCTGGATTGATACTCTCATCGGTTACACCATGGTGGCCGACGTGATATTGGCACTCTCCACTGAAATCGACCTTCGCGTCCTCGGTAAAAATCCGTGCAATTGCCTGCCAGTCCTTTGTGTCCACGGCAGAGAAATAACGTGATTTCAACTGACGGATATCTTCGATCGCCACCAGGCGAGCAAGTGTATCCACCCCCGCGCTGGAAGGCGGGATAGCGGTCGTATTCATGCTGCATCTCCTCCAAGTGCCAGCTTTTAGCCGCCCGTTGGCATAGGTTGGCGACTGACAAGTCGATACTACAATCGCAAATCTATTAGTCAATAGCGAATTCTTATCATCTTTGCGAATTCAAATCTTCTTGTCTCAAGCAGCCATGGGTGAACTTGGTGCGCGAATAACCATACGCAGATGATACCCGAGGCCGTACGGTTGTGCAGCAATGGGCGCGCTTCACAATAACATCCTCGGGACGCTAACGCAGGGCGACTTAGCAGCGGCACTTTATTGGCACATGTATTCTCTTTCCCGGACCGGCTCCACGACTGCGCGCAGATTGCGCCATCTATTCATTGTTTGCTAATATCAAATAAATTGTATTATTGCGATCTTTGTCGAACAGGGCGCGAGAAAGATAAACTGATGACTGACAAAAATTTCGAGTTGGGTCTGAAAATGCGCCGAGAGGTTGTGGGGGAGGCCAGAGTGCAGAAGTCCCTTATGGAGGCCGACGAGTTCAGTAAACCTCTCCAGGAACTAATGACATCCTTTGCCTGGGGCCAAGTTTGGGGAAGAGACGAGCATCTTGATCGCCGGTCGCGATCATTGCTAACCATTGGAATATTGATCGCGCTGAATCGGCAGGCTGAGTTGATGGTCCACATTCGCGGCGGCATCAGTAACGGCCTGACGGAGGTAGAGATTCGGGAGGCGATTACTCATTCGGCGGTCTATTGCGGATTTCCCGCCGCACTGGAAGCGATACGTTCCGCACAAAGTGTACTTTCTGGGTTGACGCCGAAGGAGGGGGATAGAGCCTAGTGCTCGAACAATCGACCTGAGGACTTGCCGGGTGCCAGGTGGTTCACATTATGGAACTGGCACGCCAACAAAATTTGACGCGTTGCAGGCGCTAGAGGATTGGCTGGTGCAAGGCCGCGAGCCAGGTAAAATGACTGCCGTTGAATTGAACCCGAAAAACATTCGAGGTGGGTGATAGCCGCCCGCTATGTGAATACCACAACACCCACATTACGTTGCTTCTGGTGATAGCGCCAAGGCTGAGAACTTTGAGTGCCGGGCAATGTAAACGGCTGTGAGGTTTGCTCGGAGGACATGCGGTCGCGTACGCCGCCTGTCCTTGTCCGTTTGCCGCCTAGCACCACGACTTAACAATGAAATGACAAATCGGTGATTTGACGTCCACGAAGATAGCATGAAGGTTCCTGTAATTTCAGCACCAACAGGAAAACTCCCATGAAGGTCAAATCTCTGCTTTCGTTCGCTTTTTTTTGCTGTAGCCACCACGGCTGTGGCTGAGAATATGGTACTCGCGCCCACCGGGACCTTGCGGGCCGTTTATCTTGATGGCAACCCGGTGCAGGCGGTGAAATATCCGTCCACTGGCGAGGTCAAGGGGGTCGCAGCTGACATAGCGCGGGCGATGGGCGAGGCGGCGGATGTTCCTGTGAACCTACAAGGATTACAGGGCATTCCCGATGTGATCGACGCAGTGGCCAGCGGCGAGGCCGACATCAGCTTTCTGGCGCCAGATCCCACGAGGGAGGGAAAGGTTCGCTTGTCCGAGATTTACCTTCGAAACCCACAGAGCTTAGTCGTCAGTCCGTCATCGAAAATCGCGTCGATCGATGATCTAAAGAAGCCTGGGATAAAAATCGGCGTAACCAAAGGTGACTCCATAGCCAATTATCTGGAGTGGAATTATTCGAATGTCACCTTGATTGCCATAAACGGTGCATCCGCTAAAGAGGCAGCCGAGCTTTTGCGGGAGGGCGAAGTCGACGGCTTTGCGGCAAATATTGTTCGGCTTAAACGGATTGGCGAGGAGGACAAAAGCTTAGGGGTCATTCCGGGAAGCATCACGGGAGTGCCTCAGGCTATCGTCGTCCCGAGCGACAACGACCGGCGTCTCCAGTACGTGAATGACTTCATCACATCGGAACGGAAATCAGGTAACTTGCAAAGTTGGATTGCGGCAGCAGACAACGGAACTGTAGTCGCGCCATAGCTCGCGTCTTGTGACGCCTGCCTTGCTATCGCCGGCAGGTTATTTTTGTCGACGTTACCGCGACATACAAGGCCTCCAATCGCGGCTGCGATTAGAGCCTTGGCGGCAATCGCGATGGTTTCTGTTGTCACTGATCATTCTCGCAATCGGGCTCTGGTGACGATCAACTGGTTGTCAAAAAAGTCGTTTAACCCCGGGAGAGTCCATCAAGCTTTCCAACAGGCGGCGCAGACAACTGGACTGCCTGCTGCCATTTCAGTTCCCCTAACCCCCGTCAACGAACCACGAGCGGGTCACAGAGATAGGCCGAGGCCTGCCGGGAAACTTCGGTGATGACATGGTAAAGATCGCTGTTAGTTTCGAACGCAGCGCGTGCTTGCTCCGCACTGTTAAACCAAAGCACCAATATATTGTGCGGAGCTACAGGTTCAGACCATAGCCGGGGCCTCGAATGGCTGCTCGTAACGGTGTTGATGGAAATCTGGGTGGCGGATGCCTCGCTAGCTGCGCTTGCAAGTGCGGCTCGGGCAGCTTCCGCGGCGTCCCTGTCTCGAAGCGTAATCGGCACCATTACTTTTGAGCCGAAGTGGTCATGTGGATCTGAAGTCTCTACGATATTTAGCGACCAGCCTCTCAGGAATTGCAGCTCGTCCTCCGGTATTTTAATGGCTCCGATCTCGGACGCCTGCGCGGACATCATCGCATCCTCATCCGTGAAAAATAGCTCAACGATTCCGTCAGCGGTGAACCCGCGATTTTGGGGATAAGTCATGAGAACCTCGATGGCCCGATTCTGCGTGTATTTGCACACGCCTGGCAGGGACAAAGCGAGCTGGGCATGGTCTCCCGCCCAATGATTCCTGAAGGCATCAAGGCTCAAATTATCCTTCTTCGCTAACAGGGTCATTCTCTTTAACATAGCGATCCTTTACCTCCTCTCGGTACCCATAGTGGACTTGATAGCAGCTAGTTTGGACCAGTCCAAGAAATTCATCATTAGCGAAAAGATTTGTTGAAAATTTCAGACAACCAACAGTTCATGACAAAATGGCCCGAACGCAGAACATAAGATACATGCACCAGCGTAAAAGCGGACTCACGCTGTCTGCAGTGGACTGAATGTACCCAGATCAAATCGCCCGGTTGGCGGAGTTTTCCCTTGGGAAACAAAATATATGGCAGGCGGCGTAATGCCAAGGCGAGCCGTCTACTCGACAGTCCCGGTGGCCACCAGCGCATTTACGACGACCTCAATTACAATGTGTATTGCTGCGCGGCGAGGGGCATGCGGGACTGTTATGGATGAATTTGGGGGCGAATGGGTTGATCCTCAGCAATGAGGAAGAGGGCAACACGGGGCGCTGTGGAAAAAGGACACGAAACTGAGGTAGCTAAACCAGTCACTCCTTCACTAGGAGCTCGCACCTGCAGATAGACGACGAATTCACGTCGGCCTCGTGGGGTGGTCACGGCTTCGCAATGCCGGGAATGACAATAGCCATTCTTTATCGGGCGGATGCGACGTCTGGTTTTTGGGGGCGAGCGAACCGGGTTCTGAGTTTGGCCCTGCTCTCGACTGACCAAGCCACCAAACTATCCACTTCTCAGATTGGCTCACTCCTGCAAGAAATCGTCAAAGTCGAATCTATTTGTTAAAACGAAAGCAATAGCAATGATTTTTCTTGCATTTTGCCCTCCCAAGAAACCCCCAATAATCGATAAAACCTCACTAAAAGGGATTTTTGGCATATTGACGCTATTCGTCTATTGTAAATCAATTTGCTGTAGACTATTGTATATCTGCGCCTTTCGACGAGGGAACGAGATCAAGGCAATAGCCTGGAGGAACGGGCGATGGAGGACAAAACCGCCGTTTGGGAGGTCAGGCGTCGGATGGCAAACCGCTATTTGTCCTTCAATCGCCACTGGCGTCGGTCGTCAACTATCGAAGACGTCTGATTTGAAGTGGAGGAGAACATGTCAGTTAAGAAGTCCGCATTGAAAGTCGCGCTCTTGGCGAGCGTGCTTGGCGTTGCATACTCAGCCGAAGCAGAAGATATCAAATTGGGGTTCAACGGGGACCTCTCTGCATCGCCGTCCGCTCAGAGTGGGCGGGCGGGTGTCCTGGGAATCCAAGCCGCGATCGACGACATCAATGCAGCAGGTGGGCTACTGGGCCAAAAGCTTCAGCTCGTCGTTCGCGATGATCTGTCGCAGCCTCCAAAGTCGATCCAGAACATGAGTGACCTTATCGATAACGAAAAGGTAACCGCAACATTTGGCACGACGAATTCTGGCAACGCTCTCGCCTGGAAGCATATTCCGAACCAGCGCAAGAACCCGAATATGGAGTGCATCGGCTCTGGAAGTGACATCACCAAGTCCACGGGCGCGGACAACTACATTTACCGCGTTTCGATGGTCGACCGTTCGCAAGTGGCTGGGCTGATCGCCTACGTTAAGAACCGTTCGCAAACCAACAAGGTGGGCTTTATGGTGGAGACGACCGGATACGGGCAGGGGGCACTAAAGGACCTCCAATCCTTTGCTTCTAAGAAAGGCATCGAGCCTGCCGCCGTCGAGAAATTCGGCGTGAATGACACCGACATGACCTCTCAGCTTGAAAAGCTAAGGTCGGCAGGCGTCGATACCGTCATTATCTGGGCTCAGGGCACGCCCATCGCCCAAGTCATTCGAAGCATGCAGAAGATCGACTATTGGCCCGTCACTCTAGCATCTTGGGCCGCCGATAACGCCAGCTTCTATGATACCGCAGGAAAGGAATTGGCTGAAAAGCCGATTTTTATTCGCACCATCACTGAGGAACGTACTCCCGCCCAGCAGAAGCTGTACGATCGATTGTCGCCAAAGCTGGCATCTAAGAGCTCATTCAGCTTTTCCGCCCATTGCTACGACGCCACCTTGTTGCTTGCGGCAGCCATTAGACAAGCAAACAGCGCTGACGGTGCGAAAATTCATGATGCCTTGGACAATCTCCAAGCCCCGGTAGAAGGCGTCATGAAGACGTATAACAAGCCGTTCAGCGTTGACCAGCGCGAAGCTCTGACCGCTGCGGATTACCGGTGGACCCAGTGGCGAGACGGGAAACTAGTTTCCTTCACCGACGACACCATCAAGGCGCTCAAGCCCGCGGACTTCGCCGAGTAGCCACTCCACTATAAGCAGCTTAGGGGCCGACATGCTGGCGACATACATCCAAACCCTGGTCAGTGGCTTGGCGATCGGGGGGGTTTACGCCCTCATCGCCCTGAGCTTTAGCATTACGTTCACGACCACGAAGACCATGAACTTTGCACAGGGAGAGTTCTTGTCTTTTGGCGCGTTTATTGGGGTTGCCTCCCTGATATTCTTCTCCGGGCTGCACGGTAATTTGACGGCAATCCCTGGAGATGCCGTTCTCAGCTGGCGATACCCCGTTGCAGCTACCGCCGCCACGGTGGCAGCGGGGGTGGTCGGGATCTTGATTTTCTTGATCGCTGTACGGCCTTTCGCGGGCAAGCGAGGAATGAACTGGGTAATGAGTACTATCGGCTTCGGTGTCATTCTTCAGAGTATAGGGCTCACGGTCTGGGGGCCAGCTCCGGTTATGGTCCCTTCACCACTCGGCGATGACATCATTCGCATTGCAGGGGCGGGGGTCCGTCCACAAGAGCTACTCGTGCTTGCGTCAGCCATTGTGATCATGGTCGCTCTCGACATCGTCATGCGCAAAACGAAGATCGGCAAGGCTATGATGGCGGTCGCTCATTCACCGCAGACCGCAAGCCTCATGGGTATCAACGTAAACGCCATCATGATTGGAGCATTTGCTCTTTCCAGTGGCTTGGCAGGACTCGCTGGCGTTCTGATCGCTCCTATTGCCTCTGCATCTCTGTTCATGGGGTTGGGCTTTGCGCTCAAGGCTTTTTCGGGAGCGATCATTGGAGGATTAACTAACCCACGCGGCTGCATCTATGGCGGCTTCATCCTCGGTGTTTTGGAATCGACAGTGGGCCTTTGGGAAGCACAATGGCGAGAGATCGTGGTCTTCGGTCTGATCATTCTCGTCCTTGCGGTTCGCCCGCAGGGTCTGTTCGGCCAAGCTGCAATTGATAAGGTCTGATCCAATGCGTCATCTGATCGGAGCCATCTGCCTTGCAGCGCTTGTCGCGGTGGGCGTTATATTCGTCCAGAACGAGTTCTATTTGCGCACGCTGTTTATGATTTGCGTCTACTTTCTTTGCGCATCCGGGATGAACGTTCTCCTGGGGTTCGCTGGGCAAAAATCACTCGGCCAGGCGGGATTGTTCGCCGCCGGGGCGTATGCCGTCGCCCTGCTGACCACTGTTTGGGGCTTCGGTCCTTGGACTGCTTTGCTACTGTCTTGCTTAGTATCCGCATTCTTCGGCCTTCTGATCGCCTTGCCATCGCTTCGCGTCAAGGGCCCTAGCCTTGCCATGGTGACGCTCGCTTTCGGCATCGTGATTGAGAAACTTGTCTCTGATGGCGGCGATATATTCGGCGGCGCCATGGGCATTTATGCGATCCAACCCCTGACCATAGGCGATGTACCATTCACCGCCCAGCAGTGGGTATGGTTTGGAATCTTGCTTTGCCTGGTCACGCATCTTCTGTTGCGGAATTTGCTTGTAGGTAGATTTGGAAGAGCGTTCCTGTCGCTACAGTCTGACGAGATCGCCTCAGGCGCGGTCGGAGTCCCGGTCTACCGATACAAGGTGCTAGCCTTCGTCATCGCGGCGATTACCTGCGGATTAGCGGGAGCGCTTGTTGCACAGCAAAACCAGTACATCAATTCTGACTTCATCAACTTCAACCTGTCCGTCTTCATTCTCCTGCTTGTTCTCTTCGGAGGCAGTGGCTCGCTCTACGGACCACTCCTAGGCTCCGTTAGTCTGGTTATCATCGGCGCGGTTCTCGCTCGTTGGACCTGGGTCGAGCATTTTGTGAATGGTGCACTTCTTCTGTTTGCGCTGTTCGTGATGCCGAAGGGACTGGCTGGTGTCTTGGAGATGATCCTTCCGGGCCGGGGAAAGTCAGACCCATCCAATCGGCCGTGGGCATCAACCGCAGGAAAGCTATCTTTTACAGCCGGAGGAACCGATACAGGCAATCCGCTTATGGCGGCTGAATCCCTTAACAAAGCGTTCGGTGGCATCGTCCCTGCCAAGGACATTTCCGTGAAGCTTACCAAAGCTCATATTCATGCGCTAATTGGCCCAAATGGAGCGGGAAAGAGCACATTCATCAACATGCTGACGGGTGTGATCCGTGCCGACCGGGGCGCGATCACACTAGGTGGCAAGGAGATCACACGGAAGAAGGTCCACGAGATCTGTCAGCTCGGTGTGGCGAGAACCTTTCAGAACCTACGTCTCTTCCAAGACTTATCGGTGCGAGAGAATGTCCTGCTTGGCCAGCATTCTCGTATGAAGAATGGCGTCCTTTCTTCTCTCTTCGGGCTCCCGAAGGCATGGAACGAAGAAGCAAAGGCTCGCGCCAAGGTCGCAGAGGTTTTGGCATTCACAGGCCTCACTAACGTCGCGGACCTTCCCGCAGGTAGTCTCGCCTATGGAATTCAGCGGCGAGTCGAGCTTGCCAGAGCCCTTGCCTCTGAACCGCAACTGCTTCTGCTTGACGAACCAGCGGCTGGTCTCAACCCCCAAGAGACGGCCGAACTAGGAGAGCTTCTGGTACGAATTCGCGAGCAGGGCATCACAATCCTTCTCATCGAACATCACATGGACCTGGTGATGGCGATTTCTGACCACGTCGTCGTGCTCGACTACGGCCAGAAGATCGCGGAAGGGGCGCCGACCATCGTTCAAACTGACCCCCGCGTGATGGAAGCATATTTAGGCGCAGCCGTGGACGCGGCCTGAGGAGCAGCAAAATGTTGGAACTGCAAAACGTTCACCTCAATTATGGTCCGATCTCGGCAGTTCGAGACGCCTCCATAAAGGTTAGGAGCGGTGAGGTCGTCGCCATCGTCGGCGGCAACGGTGCGGGCAAAAGCACTCTGCTCAAGGGGATTGCAGGGCTCATTCCTATGCAGTCTGGCAAGATAGTCTTCGACAGCGAAGATATCACGCGAGTGCCACCGCACCATCGAGTTGCGCGGGGGCTTGCACTATCGCCTGAGGGGCGACAGGTATTTCCTGACCAATCCGTCTATGACAATCTCAGTCTTGGAGCTTATTTCCGAGGTCTATCGAAGAATGCGCTTGATGCAGAAATCGAGGAGCAGTTTGCTCTATTTCCTCGCCTGCGTGAACGTCGCAATCAGCTATCGGTGACCCTCTCTGGCGGCGAGCAGCAAATGCTGGCGATTGCACGGGCTTTGATGAGCAAGCCCAAGCTATTGCTTCTGGATGAACCCTCTCTGGGACTAGCACCTAAGATCATTCAGGAAATTTTCGCGATTATCGTTTCTCTGCGGAAATCGGGAATCACCATCCTTCTTGTCGAGCAGATGGCAAATATGGCTCTAGCGATTGCGGACCACGCCTATGTCCTGGAGACGGGGAGGGTTACCATGACCGGCACAGGCCAGCAGTTGCTTCACGATCCCAAGGTGCGTGCGGCGTACCTTGGCGTGGCTCACAACGCGGCTTAGCTATCTCCCGCTGATAGGCTAAACGAGCCTTCCAATCGGCTCAGTACTAGGAGGAGTTGCTCGGCATCTTTTCCAAGTGCGTCAAGGAGTCTTTGTTCGAATGCAACAGCGCGGGGGATGATACTGTCGTAGTATCGCCTTCCCGCGACGGTCAGGCTCAAGATTTCTTCCCGCCGATCATGCTCGTTGCCCTCCCGGCGTAACCAGCGGCGATCTTCTAGAGCATGGACCGCGCGGCTAACCTTGGTTTTGTGCATCGCCGAGTGAGCGCCGATCTCTCGCGCACTCATATGTTCAAACTGACCCAAGGTCGCGAGAACGCGCCATTCGGGTATAGTTAGGTCGTAGTCTGGTCCATAAACAGTGCGGAATTCCTTCGAAACAAGCGAAGCAATCCTATTGAGACGATAAGGCAGAAAGTTTTCGAGATTCAGTTTGGTCATTGTTGATGGTTACAAAATAGACCGTTACGTTTGCAACTGTTTTTTGGAGGACCGACGATGAATATACAAAATCCCGCAACCATGTCCGCAGGCGTACAGGCTGCATCTGCTATCCAACCTGGCTACATGTCTGGCTTCGGCAATGGCTTCGAAACGGAGGCGCTCCCTGGTGCACTCCCAATTGGTCGTAACTCGCCGCAGAAGTGTTCATATGGACTATATGCCGAACAACTGAGTGGTTCGCCATTTACCGCCCCACGGACAACAAATGAACGATCGTGGCTATATCGTATCCGCCCGACTGTTGCGAACTGGGGCAAATTTGAGAAAGCGGATATTGGTTTCTGGCGGACTGCGCCTGTCCACGAGGTCGACTCTCCCATAGCTCCAATGCGCTGGGACCCGATCCCGCTTCCGGAGGAGAAGCTAAGTTTCATTGAAGGTATCCGGACGATAACCACTGCTGGTGACGCGGGAAGCCAGGCCGGAATGGGCGCACACGTCTATTTGGCAACACGTTCAATGGAAGATGAGTACTTCTACAATGCCGATGGCGAGATGCTTATCGTCCCTGAACTGGGCAATCTGCGCCTCTGCACCGAATTCGGGGTAATTGATATCGAGCCCGGTGAGATCGCGATCATCCCCCGAGGGGTGAAATTCCGTGCCGAGTTGGTCGATGGTCCGGCGCGTGGATACTTCTGCGAGAACTATGGCGGTGCTTTCAGTTTGCCAGAACGTGGTCCGATTGGCGCCAACTGCCTAGCCAATCCTCGCGACTTCTTGACGCCAGTTGCCGCCTATGAAGATCGGGACGTAGCTTCAAAGCTTTATGTGAAGTGGTCAGGCAATTTGTGGGTTACCGATATCGAGCATTCGCCACTCGACGTAGTCGCGTGGCATGGTAACTACGCGCCGTACAAGTACGATCTCAGGAAATACTCGCCCGTTGGACCGATCCTGTACGATCATGCAGATCCGTCAATATTCACAGTTCTAACATCGCCTTCGGAAACCCCTGGAACGGCAAACATCGACTTCGTAATCTTCCCGGAGCGTTGGCTTGTAGCGGAAAACACATTCCGACCACCATGGTACCACATGAATGTGATGAGTGAATTCATGGGCCTCATTTACGGCGTTTACGATGCCAAGACAGGTGGCGGCTTCGTACCCGGTGGTATTTCACTGCACAACACGATGCTGCCGCACGGCCCCGATATGGATGCTTTCGAAAAGGCTAGCAACGCCGAGCTGAAGCCGCATAAGCTAGAAGGGACGCTCGCGTTCATGTTCGAGACGCGATTCCCGCAAAAGGTGACCGCATTCGCAGCAGAAACGCCGTCATTCCAAAAAGACTATGGAAGCTACGGAGCTCGATTGACAAAACACTTCAGTCCAGATCAACCTTGATCGGTTGATATCGGCCCCATACTCGCTCCAAAGAGAACTGGATGGGGCTTTTTTATACTCAAGAAGAAGATGCCCATATCGTGCTTTTCCGAGCCTTTGGCTACGACGGGATGTACAGCCAGAGGAAGCCCCGGTCGTAAATCGTTCGAAGGACGCCAGGTTTTAGCAGGTAGTCATGCTTCTAGGGGCTTGCCGTTCCGATGACTGTCAGCCCGCGTTGGTGCGTCAACTGGGTGGCAGCTGGGCGACCCCGCCGGCGACGTTCGCAACCAGAAACGTATCACCCTGTTTCACACCGCCTGATCCAGGATGCGCGATGCCGTTTCGGCGATCACGGTGAGACCGCCCGCATCCTCGAACGACTTGTCATTCGGCTTTTTAGCCCATTTCGTCGGAACCGCGCGTTGGGCCACCGTGTTTCTACCAATGCCAACGACCGCGTCTCCGACTACCGCACCGAAGACGCCGTCACCGACCTCGTCGACCACCCCAAAAGCCGCCATCCGCCCCTCGATGAGGTTCGTCGTACTAAAAACCGAGAAGCAGCAAGCCACCGCCATGATCTTTCGGACGCGCGATCTATTCGTGCGTCAACGAACGCAACTGATAAACGCCTTGCGAGCTCACCTTGCGGAACAGGGGTTCATTGCGCCGCAGGGCATTGCAAGCCCGGACGCGTTGAGGGGGATCGTAGAAGACGATAGCGGTCTTGAGCTCCTGGTCGTTGAAACTGCGCGGATTTATTTGGAGCAGATTGATCTGCTGACCTCCCGTATCTCCAGCTTGGAGAAGGTTCTCAAAGCTAAAGCCCAGCAAACGATTAACACCGCGCGACAGATGTCAATGCCCGGCGCGGGCCAATCACGGCCATGGCGATAGAGGCGTTTGCTCCAATTATGACGACGTTTCATAAGGGACGTGATTTTGCAGCTTGGCTCGGGCTTGTACCTAAACAACATTCGAGCGGAGGAAAGCAGGTGCTCGGCCGGACGTCAAAGATGGGACAGCGCGATATTCGGCGGCTTTTGATTATCGGTGCAACGACGGTGATCCGATGGGCATGCCGAAAGCCCCCCTCCGAAAACTCATGGCTCGGGCGTATGTTGATGCGCAAGCCGCGTATGCTCGTTGCTATTGCGCTTGCTAATAAGATGGCTCGATCCGTCTGGGCGACGATGACGAAGAATGAGAATTACAAAGATAACAGTCTCGCAAACGCGTAAGCAAAGCTGACGATATAGTGAGATCGGATCGTCGGCGTGTGAGGAGATAAGCGAACGGTAAGGACAAGAGATTCGAAAGAGGGGGGGAATGCCGCCGGCTCAGTGAGCCTCGAGCTCGTAGAACTGATTTGCGCCAGCCCCGCTTAGCTCCATACCGGCCAGCAGTAATATAGCTGTGCATCGAAGGCCTGATACATAACCGCATCCAATCACACGTTCAAGCCGCTCAAAGAAAAGCTTGCATGAACGGGGGCATCCATACATGAGCCGGTGGGGGTGCTGATAAAAACTTGGACTGCTTCAAAAAATCGAACGCGACAAGTTGAGGCCTTTCAGGCCTTGTAGTTCTACGGCATGAGATCGCCGATTTCGCTACTGGGCCAGCCATTGGCCAGACGCTCAAGTGTCTGCGTCAACCAGGCTTGCGGATCGACAGAATTCATTTTTGCAGTGTGCAAAAGTGTCGCGATAGTTGCCCATGTCCGGCCACCGCCGTCACTTCCGGCAAAGAGGCTATTCTTTCTTGTTATCGCCTGAGTGTACTCGACGGGTAAAAATCTACAACTGCTGGAGAGGAATTCGTCGCGTCTCAGGGAGGGATAATCAGCATTGAAACCGCCGTTCGTACTGAAGAGTGAGCATCCAGCTCGTCTAGGTCCTCAGTCACGACCGCTAAAATTGCATAAGGACATCCTCCTGACGAAACGTTCTCCTCGAAGTATTGTGTACTCTGCGTACACAATTTGATTGACGACAGGTGAAGTTGCGCTAATCTCTGGTCATCGCGATCGACGCTGACGGAGATGCCCATTGGCCAAGAGCAGCAAGAACAACTTATATGACGATCTAAAGCGTCAAATCCTCACGATGGAGTTGGATCCGGACGCCGATCTGGATGAGGTGATGCTCAGCGAGAAATATGGCGTCTCGCGAACGCCGGTGCGCGATATCTTCAGGAGGCTTGCTGGCGAGGGATATATCGATATCCGTGAAAATCGCGGCGCTCGTGTTATACCCATGAACCACAGCACGTTGAGAAACTTCTTTCTCGTCGCGCCTATGGTCTATGCAGCGATAGGCCGTCTAGCTGTCCAGAACTTTAAGCCAAGCCAGCTTGCCGATCTCAAGGATACCCAGGAGCGCTTTCGCCGAGCGAGCCAGGAAGTCGACACTCTGGGAATGGTGCTGGAGAACAATCGCTTCCATGAAATCTTCGGCGAGATGTCGGCCAATGTGTACCTGCAGCCGAGCCTAAACCGCTTGCTCATCGATCACGCGCGGATCGGCCACACGTTCTTTCATCCCCGTTCCGAGGACATGCGCCGCAGGCTTCAGCTTTCCGTCGAGCATCACGATGGCTTCATCGCAGCGCTTGCCGTGCATGACGAGGACGCGGTCGTCGATCTGGTTTTTGAGCATTGGGAGCTGTCGCGCGAAAACATGGAAATGTTCATCGCCCCTCAAGGGATCAAGGCGGACGCGCAGCTCGGGGCTCCCGGCCAAACACTGGAGAAATCACTGTGAAATTCGAGGGTATCTATACACCGGCCGTCACTCCGCTCGACCGTGAAGGAAACATCGACCGCAAAGCCTACGCCGACGTTCTTGAATACCTGATCGAGTCCCGCGTCCATGGCGTCATCGTCGGCGGGTCGACGGGGGAATACTATGCGCAGTCAGCGCAAGAACGCTTCGAGCTGGCGGCCTTCGCCAAAGAGGTTCTCGGCACCCGTATGCCGCTGATCGTCGGAACGGGTGCGACGCGGACGGAGGACTCGGTCGAGTATGCGAAAGCCGCCAAGGAAATCGGCGCAGATGCAATCCTCGTTTCGACGCCGCCTTATGCGCTTCCGACCGAAAAAGAGAATGCGATCCATGCGCTCACGGTCGATCGGGCGGCCAATCTGCCGATCATGCTCTACAATTATCCGGGTCGAATGGGCGTTGCGATGGGTGAGGAGTATTTCTCCCGCGTCGGCAGGTCCAAGAATGTCGTCGCGATCAAGGAGAGCACCGGCGACATGGCAAACCTTCATCTGCTCGCGCGGAAATTCCCGCATATCGAGTTGTCCTGCGGCTGGGATGATCAAGCACTCGAATTCTTTGCCTGGGGCGCCAAAAGCTGGGTTTGTGCGGGGTCCAATTTCCTGCCACGGGAACATGTCGCGCTCTACGAGGCCTGCGTCATTGAGAAGAACTTCGACAAGGGACGCGCGATCATGACGGCGATGCTTCCCTTTATGGACTTCCTCGAACTTGGAAAATTCGTTCAATCCATCAAGTACGGGTGCGAGATCGTCGGTCTTAAGGCCGGCCCGGTCAGGGCGCCGCTGCGGCCTCTGAATAGTGAAGAAAAGCGTGGCCTCGAAACCGTCGTGAGGACCCTCAAGCGCACCGTTGGCCAGATTGTATCGGGAGCAAACCATGCATGAACCTTTGACCGCAGCCGAATATAAGGCCATAGCCGACGGGCTGACATTTGCCGCAAGCGCCTTCATCGACGGCGCCTTTCTTCCTGCGCGCTCAGGCAAGACCTTCACCTCCACGAACCCTGCCACAGGAGAAGTCCTAGCGGAAATCGCAGCCTGCGATGCAGACGATGTCGATTTCGCCGTCAGCAAGGCACGCGAAGCGTTCAACGATGGACGCTGGCGCCTGCGCGCTCCTGGAGAGCGTAAAGAAGTACTGCTGAAACTTGCCAAGCTCATCGAAGAAAACCGGCATGAACTCGCTGTTCTCGAAAGCCTGGACAGTGGAAAGCCGATCCGGGAATGCCAGACGGTCGACATTCCGGATACGATTCACACGATCAGATGGCATGCCGAACTGGTCGACAAGCTCTACGATCATACGGCGCCTGTCAGGCCCGACGCGCTCTCCTTCGTCGTGCGCGAGCCCATCGGCGTCGTCGGCTGCGTTCTACCTTGGAATTTTCCGCTGCTGATGCTCGCATGGAAGATCGGTCCCGCTCTTGCATCGGGATGTTCGGTGATCGTCAAGCCGGCTGAGGACACGACACTTACGACGCTTCGCGTTGCCGAGCTCGCTGTCGAAGCCGGAGTGCCAACTGGCGTCTTCAACGTCGTCACCGGCACGGGCAAAGCTGTCGGAGAGCCTCTTGGTCTGCACATGGACGTCGACATGGTTGCGTTCACCGGTTCTACGCTGACCGGACGTCGCTTCTTGCGATATTCTGCGGATTCGAACCTGAAGAAGGTCGTTCTCGAATGCGGCGGGAAGAACCCCGCAGTCGTTCTGGACGACGCCGAGAACCTTGACCTTGTCGCCGAACAGGTCGTCAACGGCGCGTTTTGGAATATGGGCGAGAACTGCTCCGCCACGTCCAGGCTCATCGTCCACGCCGACGTGAAGGACGAACTCCTCAAGCGCATCGGCCACTACCTTAAGGAGTGGAAGACCGGAGATCCGCTCGACCCGGAAAACCGTATCGGCTCGCTGGTGAGCAAGACGCACTTCGAGAAGGTAACGTCCTTCCTCGCCGACGCAAAGAAGGAAGGTCTCGCTCTTTCCCATGGCGGCAAGGAACTCGAAGGGCGCTATCTCGAGCCGACCGTTTTCGATGGCGTCGGCAAAGACAGCAGGCTGTTTAACGAGGAAATCTTCGGACCGATCCTGTCCGTCACCACCTTCAAGACGATTTCGGAAGCCATAGCGCTTGCCAACGACACGAATTATGGCCTCGCAGCCTCCGTCTATACTGGAAGTCTGCGCAGCGCGATCAAGCTGTCGCGTGAAATCCGCGCGGGCATCGTGACCGTGAATTGCTTCGGTGAGGGGGACGCATCTACCCCGTTCGGCGGATACAAGGAATCCGGCTTCGGCGGGCGGGACAAGTCGATCTTCGCGCATGACAACTACTGCGAACTGAAGACGATCTGGATCGATGTCTCTGACCGATCGGTCGATGAGGCTATCGGATGATCACCACGCCCGTCAGACGTCTCCCTTTTGAAAATGGCGTCTCCGGGTGGGAGGCGATCAGCCATCGCACCTTTCCGCTTCGCGTTCTCGAAGCCGATGCAACGGCGGACTGGCTCATCGTTGGAGCCGGTTTTGCCGGATTGTCGGCGGCGCGTCGCCTTCAGCAACTTCGACCAGAGGATCGCATCGTTCTTCTCGACGCCAGCGAAGTGGCGAAAGGACCTGCCGGACGAAATTCCGGCTTCATGATCGACGTTCCGCACAACCTCTCTTCAAGCGAATATTCGAGCGGAGAGGCGGACGCCACCCGGCTGGAGATGGCGCAGAACAGAAAGGCCATTGCATTCTCGAAGGCTATCGCCGAGGAATTCGCCATGTCTGCGGAGACCTTCGATCCAGCGGGCAAGATTAACGCGGCTGCGACCGAGCATGGCATGCGCAACAATGCCAGCTTTGCCCAGTCGCTGCGCAGCGCCGGTGTGCCGCACGTGTTTCTCGACGCCGCCGAGATGCGCAAGATTTGCGGTTCGGATTACTACAAGGGCGGCCTCTACACGCCGGGGGCCGTGCTGATCCAGCCTGCCGATTACGTTCGTGGTTTGGCAGCAGGACTTTCGACGAAAATCGACATCTATGAGAAGTCCCCGGTTCTGTCCCTCGCCCGAGAAGGCGGAAACTGGAAGGCGCAGTCCAACAAAGGAAGCGTAACCGCACCAAAGGTAATTCTGGGTGTCAACGGCCATATCACCGACTTCGGACACTTCGATAGGCGGCTCATCCATATCTTCGCCTATGCATCAATGACGGCGGCTTTCCCCGCGGAGAAGCCATTTACGGACTATTCGGGCAAGGACAGATGGGCGCTGCTTCCAGCGGATGCAATGGGTGCAACGGTGCGCAAGATCACTTCGAATGGCCAATCGCGCATCGTCCTGCGCACCCGCTACACCTACGATACCAAGTTAGAACTTTCCAGCAGGCGCATGAGCGCTATGGCGAGGGAACACAGGCGGTCATTCGACGCCCGGTTTCCTCAGCTCAACAGGCTCGATTTCGACTACACCTGGGCTGGACGCCTCTGCCTAAGCCGCAATCACGCGCCCGCCTTCGGCGAGCTCGAGGAAGGTCTGTACTCCGCCTGCTGCGAAAACGGCCTAGGAACCGTCAAGAGCACCTTGGCGGGAATGATGGCCGCTGAGCTGGCGACCGGCACGAAGTCAAGGCAACTCGACGAATACATGGATCACCCGGATCCCACGCGCTTGCCGCCAGAGCCATTTGCCTGGCTCGGCGCAAACTCCCTGATCCGTCTGCAGGAATTACGAGCTGGCCGCGAGGGCTGAAGTCTTGCCTGAGCAGTACTTCCAATGGACTCCGAAATACTCCGTAAGGAAAATGTACACAGTGGTCATTTTACTTTTCACCTGAGAATAATTTAATGACACAGTTGTACATTTCGCTTGGCAGAAGGTCTTCGGTTTGTTACGAAAGAGGAAGGAATGAACGAGAGGACACATTCGACTTCAATGTGTCTTTAAGAGCGCCTCCCGGACGGGTTCATTAAATCCGTTTCTAAAAGCATGCGCATATGCCGCAGACCGCGGCGGGTCATTCAGCATTCACTGAAACCGGGATCGCGGCGACCTGCTTCAGAAACAGCCGCTATAAAACAAGGGAACAAAAATGAGGAATCTTCTCGCATCCACATGTCTGGTAGCCGGGTTCATGGCGCTGTCGCATTCCGCAAGCGCCGCCGAATGCGGTACCGTCAGCCTCGCACTCCACAATGTCCAAAGTGCTGAAGTCCTTGCCTACGTGGACAAGTTCATTCTCGAAAATGGCTTCGGCTGCACGGTGGAGATGATACCGGGCGATACGGTTCCTTCGACGACGTCGATGGTCGAAAAGGGCCAGCCCGACGTGTCGCCGGAAACCTGGGTGGACTTGCTGCCGGAGATCGTTCCACGCGGCCTCAAGGAAAACAAAATCGTAGAAGCAGCGAGGGCTCTGCCCGATGGCGGCGTCCAAGGCTGGTGGATACCCAAATATGTTGCCGACGCGCATCCCGACATCAAGTCGATCGACGACGCTCTGAAGCATCCAGAGCTCTTCCCGGCTCCGGAAGACTCGAGCAAGGGCGTGATCTTCAACGGCGCCGCGGGTTGGGGCGCTACGGTCGTGACCGCGCAGCTCTTCAAGGCGTACAAGGCAGAAGAAAAGGGCTTCACACTGCTGGATCCGGGTTCCGCTGCTGGCTTGGACGGCGCGATCGCCAAGGCCTACGAGCGTAAGCAGGGCTTCATCACTTACTACTGGGCTCCCACGGCTTTGCTCGGCAAGTACGAGATGGTTCTTCTCAAGTTCGAAGTGCCACAAGATCCCGCGGAATGGAAACGCTGCTTAACCAATCTGCAGTGCAACGATCCCAAGCCAGCGGCGTGGCCAGTCGACAACGTCTTCACTGTTCTGACGAAGAAGTTCGACGAGCGGGCTCCAGCAGAGGTCAAGACCTATTTCAGCACTCGCGGATGGAGCAACGACACCGTCGGTAAGCTCATGGCTTGGCAGACCGAAAACCAGGCAGCGGGTGAAGAAGGTTCGAAGAAGTTCCTGAATGACAACAAGGATCTTTGGACGAAGTGGGTGTCGCCCGACGTCGCAAAGAAGGTTGAAGCAGCACTGTAAGTTCTTCGAGCGCGCGATCTCTTCGCGCGCTCACATCTTCAGGCCCATATTGCTCGAAAACACCCGCTCGACCACAAGAACCAAGAGCAGTAGCGACAACATATTGAATTCTAAATGGACTGGTTGTCGTCTGCCCTGTTGCTCTCGGAACCCTCAACGCTAGTGAACCGCAGTTCACTAGCGTTGAGGTCCAATAGCCCAAGTTCATCACTTTGCAGCTCTCCCGTTCGACGAAATAGAGGTTCGGGAGTGGCCAAAATATACTTCCTCGGTCGGAAACTACAGCGCCTAGGCAGGTTAGAAACTTGCGGACGTGTGCTTTCATGCTAATGAAAGCAGAGGATGCGCATTGGGAAGGATTGTGGAGCCGTGGCGGAGGTTGAGTGTCTACCGCTTGTATCGTTCTCTTGAATGCCACTTGAATGCTCCCGTTATTGTTTAAGGTCTAGGCTGTGACGGCTGGCTTCTTGGAAGCGACCGCAGAAATTCGATCGAAAACGATCTTCGGAATTTTCAGCGTCTCCTTGGACATCAGATGAGTGATCCCGGTAACTCCTGGAACGAAAACGCCGTGCCCCGCAAGACGCCTGGACTGCTCGTGCGCCCTGCGGATGCGTTCTTCGCTAGGCTGCCCCGGCCTGATGGCGATGACGGTCAGTCCTACCGCCGGCGAAGTCGATCCGGAGCGAAAGTCGGGAACGTCCAGTGACCAGTTTCCTCCCGAAAGGCCCGCCGAAAGCATCTCCACAAGGAGTGCTACATTGCCTCCCTTTCGTCCGCCGAACGGTAGAAGCGCTCCGGAGAGAGCCTTCGTGGCGTCCGTAGTGGCGTTGCCATCGGCGTCCACGGCCCAGCCCTCCGGAATGGGCTGTCCTTCCTCCGCGGCTCTGACGACGTTCACGAACGCTGTGGCGCTCGATGCCTGGTCGATGATCATAGGGGGGCTGTCGGGGCCGAGAGGAAATCCGAATGCCAGAGGGTTTGTGCTATAGACAGCCGGATCTCCGGGCTTCGAGACCACCATTGCATTCGCATTCGTCACGGCAAGCCCGACGAGATTGCGAAACGCGAGAATTCGGACATAGTAGCCCAGCTCACCAGCAGTGTAGCTGTTCGTCTGGGTGAAGATGGCAATTCCGTTGGTATCTGCGGCCTCTACGAGGTCATTCACCGCAAGATCGAACCCGAGCTGCGCAATTCCGCGGTCGGCGTCGGAAACAAGAGACGAGGGGAGAGCGCGTGTCAGCCGCGGTTCCGGACGTCCGTTGATCCGGCCTTCGATGAACGCGTTCAGATAGTCCACAAGGTGTGGAAAGCCCAACGTCGGCGGGCCAAAGAGAGCAGCCGACAAGGTAGCGTCGACAAGAGAACGGGCGGACACGGCGTCGGCACCAGCGCCCAGGCACGCGTCGGTCGCCAGTTGTCTCGCTTCCGCCAGAGGCAATTCCACTTCTTCAGTCATTATCATCTCCCGTTTGAATCCTCAATATTTGTTGGACGTCGAACACCCGCTCGGTTGTCGCGATAGTCGCCATGACGAACTCCCGTTGGGTCGAAGGCTCCGAGGTGGGGTCAATGCACAGGGTAGGCGCTCACGATACCTCTCCGGGCGTGGCGGACGGCAAGCCAGACGCACGCGACTAGGGCAGGAATGCATATGGCCAGCAGCAGCTTCGCGGCGTGCATCTCGACGCCGACCTCGGTCAGGCTTTCGAGTGCGATCTTCGCGAGACTGACCGCGTAGTAACTGATCGCTATGACCGAGAAACCTTCGACTGCCTGCTGGATGTGGACCTGCACGCGAGCCCGCCGCTCCATCGACCGCAATAGCTCGGCGTTCTGCTCCTCCACCTGTACCTGGACTGTGGTGCGGAGAAGGTCGCTTGCCATCGCCACCCTTTGCGTAACTTCTTTCAATCGACGTTCGGACGTCTGGATAAAGCGGACGGATGGCTGGAAGCGCCGCTCGATGAAGGTGGAGATCCGTTGGCGGTGCTCCACACGACCCTCCCGCAACTCCTGCAGCCTGCTCGCTAGGATCTCCGCATAAGCCCTCCTAGCTCCGCTTCGCTGGCGAGCCGCGACAGAGCGAGACAGAATATCCGAGGCGAGATGCGTCACTTCCGACAAGAGTCGCTTCTCCACGCTGCCGGCTTGCTGCAGATGCTGGTTCAGGCTTGCCAGGCGCCGGTCGTATTCGGGCAGTGCCGTCACAGTCTACTGCGCGACAGGTAGCGCGAGAAGGGCCATCATCCTGGAGGTTTCTATTTCGAGCAGACGTCTCACCATACGTCCCGCCCGGTAGGCATTGAGGTTACGATTGAACAAATAGAGTCCAACGAAACCATCCTCGTTTAATCGAAAGGTGGAGTGCACTTCGGCATCCCCGCCGCCAACCAGGGACGCTACGAAGTCAGCCTCGCTTACAAAAGATGGTGGCGCTGCTCCATCGCGCGCGGTCACGACCACCACCGCGACAAGTCGACCGGGAACACGATCCAACACTTGACGAAACCGCGGAGGAACGCTCAGGCCTGCCTCAGGAGTGATTGGTTCGGCGTAGGTGAGGGACACGAACTCGGCGTGCCGCTCCCATTTCAGCCGACCCGGCCCCAAATCGGGCGTTCCGTTTCTTTCATCGCCATCGAGCGACGCGTCGTCCATGTCGAAAAGATCGGTCACGGACGACGGAGTATCGAGGTCAGGCATGATGGCAGCATGCCACACGTTGGTCTTTCCGTCGAAGTACAGCGGCGGTCGAGCATGCAGCTCCCTGTGAAGAGCTCTTCGCGCCGGATGCTCTATCCCAATAGACATGCCGCACCCTACTGCCGTACCAGCTTGATGGCGTTCTCGCGACTTTCGTTGTGGTGGGAGTTCACCATCGCGTTGGCGAGTTGCCGAAAGCTCACGGTTCCGACGGGCTGGGAAGCGGCGCCGACGACCGTGACATCGCCGTCCGGCAGCGAGGCCAGGGTTCTCAATCCTTCCTCGATGGTGGTGTCCGCCGGGATGGTGATACCGCTCGCGACGGAGCCCGCCTTCAGCGGGCCCATGACCGCTGAGACCTGTACGACCCTGCCTCGATTGACCTCCTTGACAAAGTTCGACACGTAGTCGTCCGCAGGACGCAGGACGATATCCTGGCTTGTACCCTGCTGGATGACTTCGCCGTCCCTCAGGATGGCGATCTGGTCTCCAAGGCGCAGGGCCTCGTCGAGGTCGTGCGTGATGAATACGATCGTCTTCTTGATCTCCTTCTGGATGTCCAGGAGGACGGTCTGCATGTCGGTGCGGATCAGCGGATCAAGCGCGGAGTAGGCCTCGTCCATGAGAAGGACCGGCGCGTCGTTGGACAGCGCTCTGGCAAGTCCCACGCGCTGCTGCATCCCGCCGGACAACTGGTTGGGATACTTGTCCTCGAAGCCCTTGAGGCCCACTCTCTCGATCCACCTCATCGCTGTTTCAACGGCCCTCGATCGGTCCACGCCCTGAACCTCGAGCCCGAACATCGTGTTGTCCAGCACCTTGCGGTGAGGGAGAAGCGCGAACTTCTGAAAGACCATCGCGGTCTGATGGCGGCGGAATTGGCGGAGCTCGTCCTGGTTCATCTTGACCACGTCGACGCCGTCGACGAGGACTTCTCCCGCCGTCGGGTCGATGAGCCTGTTGATATGCCGGATCAGCGTGGACTTGCCCGAGCCCGACAGACCCATGATCACCTGGATGCAACCCGACGGAATCTCGATATTGATGTCGCGCAAACCAAGGACATGGCCGTGCTGGTTGTTGAGGTCCGTCTTGCTCATGCCTTTTTGAACGGCGTCGATATAGTTGGACC
Organism: Rhizobium sp. AB2/73; assembly: GCF_020871915.1. Lineage (NCBI taxonomy): Bacteria > Pseudomonadati > Pseudomonadota > Alphaproteobacteria > Hyphomicrobiales > Rhizobiaceae > Rhizobium > Rhizobium sp. AB2/73. The sequence goes on from NZ_CP067074.1 coordinate 261,050, forward strand.
CGTTCGCGCCGAAAATCTTGTAGAGGTTGCGGATCTTGATGCCGCCGAAATGAACGTTAGCCATGGACGGTCTCCCGGTAGGTCTGAAGTCTCTTGCCGTAAGCCTGGCTGACGCGGTCGAACATGATGGCGATGCCCACGATCGCCAGTCCGTTGAAGATTCCAAGCGTGAAATATTGGTTGGCGATCGCCTGAAGAACTGGTTGCCCCAGACCCTGCACGCCGATCATGGATGCGATGACGACCATGGCCAGCGCCATCATGATGGTCTGGTTGATGCCAGCCATGATGGTCGGAAGCGCCAGCGGGAGCTGAACCTTGAACAGCTTTTGTCTGGCGCTGGTACCAAATGCGTCAGCCGCTTCGAGGACGTCCTTGTCGACCAGCCGAATGCCGAGATCGGTCAGCCTGATCATGGGCGGAACGGCATAGATGACCACGGCGATCAGACCAGGAACACGTCCGATACCAAGAAGCATGACGACCGGGATGAGATAGACGAAGCTCGGCATGGTCTGCATGACGTCGAGCATGGGGCTGACGATCCTTTGAAGCCGATCCGATCGGGACATCAGGATTCCGATGGGTAGACCGATTGCTATCGACAGCACGGTACAGACGAAGATCATGGAGATCGTCCGCATCGTGTCCTGCCACATGTCGAAGTAGCCGATAAGGATCAGCGTCACAAGACAGCCCAGGACAATCTTGATACTTTTGCTCGCGTACCAGGCGATGATCAGTATCAGAGCGATAATGATCGGCCAGGGCGTCTGCGTCATGAACCGCTCGGCCGCGATGAGGAATGTCTGAAGAGGCTTGAAGAGACTTTCGATACCCTCGCCATAGAGCCGAGTAAATGCTCTGAAGTTCTCGTCGATCGTCTTCTTCAGGGCGCGCAACGTATCGTCGTTCATATGCGGAAATTTGTAAAACCAGTCCATTCGGATCCCCTTAGTTAAAAGAAGCCGTCGCATAGTTTCTTATTTTTATAGCGTGACGCCCGGAGCGCCTCGGCTCATATATGCCAGCAGGCTGGCGAATTTCAGTCCTTGAAGGCGCGACGACTACAAGAGTCCTCTCCGGCCATCTCCGGCCTTTGCTCACCGCTCTGCGGGCAGGTCCTCTTTTTCATAGTCGCGTTCCCGTTTCTTCATTGTCGCGGTGGTTGACCACCTGCATTGTTCGATAGTTCGAGCGATCGCCTGCGTCTTTTGCAAGGCAGCCTTAATTCCCTGGTCAACGGCCTCTACGAAACCGCCGGACTGCATCGCCTCAAGTCCGGCGGCAGTCACGCCTTTGTAGTCCACGAAGTCACGGACCGTGAGCTCCGGGTGGACAGGCTTCTCCCGCAGCAGTCCTCCAGCGCCCACCAGCATGCCGTTCACGGCGCGCATCGCGACGTTTTCGTTGAGGCCGTGCGACAGTGCGCTCCTGTACATCGCGACAGCAAGAAGAGCGGGATAGGCCGGACCTGTTCCGGTGAGGCCGGTGAGAAAATCGATGTCCGCCTCGCGTGTGAGCACGTCCTGGGTGCCGCACGCATCGAATATCGCCCTGACAAGATCGCGGTCATCCTCGGACGTGGAGGACGACGCAAACCATGGGGTGTAGGAGAGCCCGACCGCGGCGGCCGCGTTCGGCAACGCGCGGACCACCCGCTGTGTGCGATGCCGTCCCGATAGAAGTTCGGAGGACACGCCCGCCATAACGGAAATCAGAAGCTTCCCTTCTACGTCCACATCCACGAGGTGGGAATCTTCTGGACGGACGGAAAGAAGCACAACCTCGGCAAGTCGCGCCAGCTCGCGGTTGTCGGGAGTATGTCGGATGTCATCAGGAGAGGCCGGTCTGTGGCTACGGGAGGATATGACAATTTCGGACGCCCCGATCACGCCGGAGTAAATCAAGGATTTGGCGATGGCGCTTCCGAGCCATCCGGCGCCTCCAATGATACCAATCTTGTACGACCCGCTTGCCATAGAGTGTCAGCCCGGTTTAAAATTGTGACGCGCGAAGAAGCGGTCAAGTTCGCGTTGCTCCGGGACCTGCCCGGTGTAGATTGCAATGTATTCAGGTATTCGCTTCATTCTGACGGAAATGTCTTCCTGGGACTGCATCGAGATGTAGCCGATCTGGACGAGGTAGGTGGTTCTGGCGCGGACGTCGGCTGGAACGGGTTCCAATCCAAACCGCATGAACATTCTCGACAATGCTTCCACACGTGCCTGATCGGCCTGTCTGACCTCGTCGAGTATTTCCGACGACTGCAGGGCCCAGCTCCGAACGGCGAACTCGAACTGTGAATCGAAAAGATCTCGGTTGAGCCAGCAGTCGAAGACGTTGAGCATCGCTTCGGCAAGAGACTCGGCATAGGCCTCCGTCTGCTTCACCAAGTTCCCGGTATTCTTGTCTCTCCACTTCTGAACCAAAGCATCAAGCAGCTCCTCCCGGTCCTTGAAAAACCAGTAGAAACTCGTTCTGGAAAGCTTCAGTTTCTTGGCCAGCGGCAAGATTTTCACGGAATCGACGCCGGATTCGATCAGAGAGGAGTAGGCTGCCTCAAGCCACCCTTCCGGGGATCCGCGCCATCCGCTGTCGTTTTCCATCACAGTCTGGTCCATGACCAATCTCCTAACAAATCAAATGCTGGCAAACAAGCGAAATGTACAAGAATGTCAAAATTTAAGACGATCATGTTTTCTAGATTGACACATATGTACATTCTCGACTAGCGTCCTCCCGTTCTTTCTAAACCGGAGCACGACGTATGTCGAACGATCCTCTTCTTCAGCCTTTTCAGCTCAAGCACCTCACCCTGCGCAATCGCATCATGGTCACGTCCCACGAGCCGGCATATCCGGAAGACGGCCTACCCAAGGAGCGGTATCGTGCCTACACCGTCGAGCGTGCCAAAGGCGGCATAGCGCTGACGATGACTGCCGGATCGGCGGCCGTATCGAAGGACAGTCCTCCTGTGTTCAACAACCTTCTGGCCTACAAGGACGAGATCGTTCCGTGGGTGAAGGAGATGACGGACGCGGTGCATGAACAGGGCTCCGCCATAATGATCCAGCTTACCCATCTCGGGCGACGCACGCGCTGGGACAAGGGCGACTGGCTACCTGTCGTATCGCCGTCTCACAAGCGTGAACCTTCTCACCGTGCATTCCCGAAGAAGATGGAAGACTGGGATATCGAGCGGATCATCAAGGACTTCGCCGACGCCGCGGAACGCATGAAGGCCGGCGGCATGGATGGCGTCGAGCTCATGTCCTACGGCCACCTGGTGGACCAGTTCGTCTCGCCTCTGACGAACGAACTCGACGGTCCCTATGGCGGCTCGCTTGAAAACCGCATGCGGTTCACGTTCGACGTGTTCAAAGCCATGCGTGAAAGAGTGGGCGACGAGTTTATTCTCGGCATTCGCTACACCGCCGACGAATGTCTCCCCGGCGGTACCGACGGCGAGGAAGGGATCGAGATTTCGAAGCGCCTTCGTGACAGCGGCCTTGTCGACTACCTCAACGTCGTTCGCGGCCACATCGACACGGACCCAGGTCTCACTGATCTGATCCCGATCCAGGGCATGGCGAACTCTCCGCATCTCGATTTCGCAGGAGAAGTGCGCGCTGCGACGAAGTTCCCGACCTTCCATGCCGCGAAGATTCCAGACGTGGCGACCGCGAGACATGCCATAGCCTCCGGGAAGGTCGACATGGTCGGAATGACCCGTGCGCACATGGCCGACCCGCATGTCGTTCGCAAGATCATGGAAAGACGCGAAGAAGACATTCGGCCCTGCGTGGGGGCCAACTACTGTCTCGACCGCATCTACCAGGGTGGCATGGCGTTCTGTATCCACAACGCGGCGACGGGTCGCGAGGAAACCATGCCTCACGCCATCCCAAAGGCGGACGTACGCAGAAAGATCGTGATTGTCGGAGCGGGGCCGTCCGGGCTCGAGGCAGCCCGAGTCTCCGCCGAGCGCGGCCACGACGTGGTGGTCTTCGAAGCTGCGAGCGACGCAGGCGGCCAAATCCGTCTGACTGCTCAGAGCGAGCGGCGCCGGGAGATGATCAGCATCATCGAGTGGCGCATGTCACAGTGCGAGAAGCTGGGCGTTACCTTCCATTTCAACACCTGGGCGGAGGCAGACACCATCGCCGCGGAAAACCCGGACGTCGTTATCATCGCCACTGGCGGACTCCCACATACGGAGGTGCTGACCCAAGGCAACGAGCTCGTGGTGTCTTCCTGGGATATTATCTCGGGAGACGTGAAGCCCGGCACCAACGTTCTCATCTTCGACGACGCCGGCGACCACGCTGGGCTGCAGGCGGCGGAAATCATTGCGAAGACTGGCGCCAAGGTCGAGGTGATGACGCCTGATCGGTCTTTCGCGCCTGAAGTGATGGCGATGAACCTCGTTCCGTACATGCGATCGCTTCAGAAGCTCGACGTGACCTTCACGGTCACGTTCAGATTGGAATCGGCCATGAAGAATGGAAACCAGATCGTTGCACGGGTGGGAAGCGACTATGGCGGCGTCCAGAAGGAACGTATCGTGGACCAGATCGTGGTCAACCACGGTACCGTGCCCTTGGACGAACTCTATTTCGAGCTGAAGCCCATGTCGAAGAACCACGGGGAGATTTCGCATGGCGAGCTTCTCGGTGGAAAGCCCCAAAGCGTCGTCCGCAACGAGGGGGGAAGTTTCCAGCTCTTCCGCATCGGGGACGCTGTGGCAGCAAGAAACACTCATGCTGCGATCTACGACGCCCTTCGTCTTGCGAAGGATCTTTGAAGCCGATCCTTCAGCACGCCGCTGTTGAATCCTTGGGAGGCTGGCATGGAAGTCAGAAACGAAGACCTGGAGCGTTTTGTATTGGCGGCATCGGTTGCGTACAGTCGGCACGTCTGTGACGCAAAGGCTAGGGAGTCGTTGCGTCGGATCTTTGCGATGCTGACGAAGCCCGATCCTGCCGGCCTGAGGCCGGGCGCGCGGCTGCCGGTCTGCCGCCACTTGCCAGAAGCGGCGGCTGGGGCGCGCGCAGACCCTGTGCTTTCCAATATGCTTGACTGCTTCATGACTCTTGAACCTCTGCTGACCTGGACGACCCGGACGAAGCACGACGGGAGCGCCGGTCCGAACTTCGCGGAGGGTCACGCGAACGCGATGGTATTGGGGCCAGGCGGACTGGAAGAGCGCAAGGATCTTTGGATCGGCACCACCCTCATGGCGCCGAACATCAGGTATCCTGACCATTTCCACGCTCCGGAGGAAACATACCTAGTCCTGTCGGAGGGCGAGTTCCGTCAGGGAGATGGGGAATGGTTTTCACCGGGAGTGGGCGGGTCCTTCTACAACCCGCCCAACATCAAACACGCCATGCGGTCGCAAGGCAAACCGCTGCTGGCTTTCTGGGCGCTTCTCGTCTGACGCCGACACAATAGGGGAAATGCATGAGAGTTCTTGTCCCAGTAAAGCGTGTGGTGGACTACAACGTGAAGATCCGCGTCAAGGCGGATGGCTCCGGCGTTGAACTTGCCAACGTGAAAATGTCGATGAACCCGTTCGATGAAATTTCGGTCGAGGAAGCCCTCCGCCTGAAAGAAGCGGGCAAAGCGGAAGAAGTGGTCGTCGTTTCCATCGGCCCGGCGAAGGCAGAAGAAACGTTGCGCACTGCTCTTGCCATGGGTGCCGACCGCGCCCTCCTCATCGAAACCGATGAACCCGTCGAGCCTCTTGCCGTCACCAAACTGCTGAAGGGCGTCGTCGAGGCAGAAGCGCCCGGCCTCGTCATCGTCGGCAAGCAGGCCATTGATGACGATAGCAACCAGACCGGCCAGATGCTCGCAGCACTTCTCGGCTGGGGCCAGGGAACCTTCGCCTCCAAGGTAGAGCCTTCCGATGGCAAGGTTGCCGTGACCCGCGAAGTGGATGGCGGCCTACAGACGGTCGAACTGAAACTTCCGGCCGTTGTCACCACCGACCTTCGCCTCAACGAGCCGCGCTACGCCTCGCTGCCAAACATCATGAAGGCAAAGAAGAAGCCGCTCGACAAGAAGTTGCCTGCCGATTTCGGCGTCGATATCGCGCCGCGTCTCAAGGTTCTAAAGACCGAAGAGCCTGCCGGTCGCAAGGCTGGCGTCAAGGTTGGTTCCGTTGCCGAGCTGGTGTCCAAGCTCAAGGCTGACGGCATCCTCTAAGGAAAGCGAAAGGGAGATAAATCATGGCCATTCTTCTTTTGGCAGAACACGACAATGCAACCCTTTCCGACCAGACGGCAAAGACGCTGACGGCGGCAACGCAAATCGGTGGTGACGTGCATGTGCTGGTCGCCGGTTCGGGTGCCAAGGCGGCAGCCGATGAAGCGGCGAAGCTCTCCGGCGTATCCAAGGTTCTGCTTGCCGACGACGCATCCTATGCCAACCAGCTGGCCGAGCCGCTGGCTGCTCTGATCGTCTCGCTTGCCGCATCCTATGACGTGATCATCGCGTCTGCGACGGCATCGGCCAAGAACGTGCTGCCGCGTGTGGCGGCTCTTCTCGACGTTGCCCAGGTTTCGGAAATCACCGAAGTCGTATCCGCCGACACCTTCAAGCGTCCGATCTATGCCGGTAACGCCATCCAGACCGTTCAGGCAACTGATGCCAAGAAGGTCATTACCGTGCGCACGGCGTCCTTTGCGCCCGCTCAAGGTGGCGGTTCTGCATCCGTCGAAAATGTTGCGGCCGCTGAAAATCCCGGCGTGTCTTCGTTCGTTTCGGATGCGCTGGCCTCTTCCGACCGCCCGGAACTGACTTCGGCAAAGATCATCATCTCGGGCGGTCGTGCGCTCGGTTCTTCGGAAAAGTTCAAGGAAGTCATTCTGCCGGTTGCCGACAAACTCGGCGCCGCGGTTGGCGCATCGCGCGCTGCCGTCGATGCGGGTTACGCGCCGAATGACTGGCAGGTTGGCCAGACCGGCAAGGTGGTTGCGCCGCAGCTTTATATCGCTGCGGGCATCTCGGGCGCCATCCAGCATCTGGCGGGTATGAAGGACTCGAAGGTCATCGTCGCCATCAACAAGGACGAAGAGGCCCCGATCTTCCAGGTTGCGGATTACGGTCTGGTCGCGGACCTTTTCGAAGCCCTGCCGGAACTGCAGAAGGCGGTATAGGGAGCTGACATGGAAACCGGAACCGTCAATGATGGGGGTCGTATCACCTCGCTACGGGGCCGTGTCTTTGATACGGTCGTCGTCGGTGCTGGTGCGGTGGGGTGCGCAACCGCGCGCGAACTCGCGGGCCGCGGGTTTGAAACCCTTCTGGTCGACCGGGCCGACATCGGTTCCGGCACGTCCTCGCGCTCCAGCCGCATGCTCTATTCGGGAGTGGGATATCTTGCTCCCTCGTTTCCACTCTGGCAGATACCTTTCAGGCCGATAGCCGTCCTCAAGTGCTTCCTCTACGCCCGCAATATCATGCACTGCCGGGCAGAGCTATTGAAGGACATGCCTGGCCGTCTCACCAAGCACAGGTTTCACTACCCTTTCCGTAAGGGCGACAGATATCCTCACTGGCTCGTCGAGTTCGGCTTTCGAATGATGGAAGCGCTTTGCAGCCGCGGGTTCCCGTTGGCCTTCCGGCGCTTGCCGACGGCAACCGCAAGTCGCGAGAGCGATCTCGCCGCGTCGCTCGGTGGACCGCTTTCGAGTGTCGGCGTCTTCGAAGAGTACATGTACGACTGGCCCGAGCGTATCTGCGTCGATACCGCGCTGGACGCCGAGGCTCGAGGCGCCACTATCCTGACCTACGCTAAGGTTGCGGCGATACGGGAGACCGGAGGCAATTGGGAGATTGCTTTGCAGGACCAGGCGCCGGGATCCTCCGCGGAAGTGCGCGTCCTGGCAAGGACGATCGTGAACGCTGCGGGCCCTTGGGTCGACCGTGTATCGGGCGCGCGGTCGGGCGATACAAAACGCGTGATCGGCAAAAAGGGCGTAAACGTGATGGTACGCCTTCCGGACGCTTGGAAAGGGCAGGGGCTTGAGGCGTTTTCCAGCAAGGGGGAGACGTTTTATGTTTTCCCTTGGGGCGACCACCACTTCATCGGGCCGACCGAGCTCGTCGTCGAGGACGATCCGGACGACGTCCGTGTCCTTGGGTCTGAGATCGACTATATTCTGAACGAAGCAAACCTGCTTTTTCCCAATCTTCATCTCACCAGGAATGACGTGCTCCACGCATGGTGCGGGGTTCGACCCATGTCGACGCTGGACGGCGAGACCGTAAGCCTTCCTGTTCGAGCGTTCGAGGATGCCGAACTACCCGGTCTGATAACGGTCACCGGATCCTACATCATGATGCATCGGCATGCCGGCCGTCTTGCCGCTCAGTGCGTCGAGAATAAGCTTGGAAGGCGGGGAGAGCCCCCGAGGGGCATTCTTCCTCGGGGCGTCGACAAGGATATCGCCGCGATCGTTCGCAACGAACATGTCGTGCGCCTCGTTGACCTTATCCGGAGACGCTTGAAAGACGGACTTGATCCAAGCCTCGGTCGCAGCCGTGCCGAAGAAATTTCGGTCATCGCTGCCGAGGCCGCAGGATGGTCGGAAGAACGGCGACTGTTGGAACTTCGGCACTTCGAGGAGGATACCTTGCGCGTCTATCACCAGGTTCGGTCTTTGGAAGAAGGTGTGCCGGGTCGTTCCTCCAGCACTCCAACCGTAATGCAAAGCGACAGTGAGCGGGTTCGCTTATGAGCAATCAGAACCTTCCTGAACGCGAATCGATGGAATTTGATGTTGTCATCGTCGGCGCGGGGCCTGCGGGTCTTTCCGCTGCCATCCGGCTGAAGCAGGTAAACCCTGATCTTTCCGTCGTCGTGCTGGAAAAGGGCGCCGAAGTCGGTGCGCATATTCTGTCTGGCGCGGTTGTCGATCCCATCGGTATCGATCGTCTGCTACCCGGCTGGCGCGAGGAGGAGGGGCATCCCTTCAAGACCGAGGTCAAGGACGACCAGTTCCTGTTTTTGGGACCAGCGGGCTCCATCCGTCTGCCGAATTTCCTCATGCCGCCATTGATGAACAACCACGGCAACTACATCGTCTCGCTCGGGCTGGTCTGTCGATGGCTGGCGGGAAAGGCGGAAGGTCTCGGCGTCGAGATTTATCCCGGTTTTGCCGCCACCGAGATGATTTATAATGACGAAGGTGCGGTGATCGGTGTTGCGACCGGCGACATGGGCATCGAGCGCAATGGTGAGCCGGGTCCGGCCTATACCCGCGGCATGGCGCTGATGGGCAAATATGTGCTGATCGGTGAAGGTGTGCGCGGATCGCTGGCCAAGCAACTCATCAAGAAGTTCGATCTGTCCAGGGACAGCGATGTCCAGAAGTTCGGCATCGGCATCAAGGAACTCTGGCAGGTCAAGCCGGAGAACCACAAGCAGGGTCTCGTCCAGCACTCCTTCGGCTGGCCACTGGGCATGAAGGTGGGCGGCGGTTCGTTCCTCTACCATCTGGAAGATAATCTCGTTGCCGTCGGCTTCGTGGTGCACCTGAACTACAAGAACCCCTATCTTTATCCTTTCGAGGAATTCCAGCGTTTCAAGACGCATCCGGCCATCGAGCCCACTTTTGAGGGCGGAAAACGCCTGTCTTACGGCGCGCGTGCCATTACCGAAGGCGGCTATCAGTCGGTGCCGAAGCTGACATTCCCGGGCGGCGCGCTGATCGGCTGTTCCGCCGGTCTGGTCAACGTGCCGCGCATCAAGGGCAGCCATAATGCCGTGCTTTCCGGCATGCTGGCGGCAGACAGGATTGCCGATGCGCTGGCCGCAGGTCGCGCCAATGACGAAGTGATCGAGATCGAGAACGAATGGCGCGATACCGATATTGGCAAGGACCTGAAGCGCGTTCGCAACGTAAAGCCGCTCTGGTCCAAATTCGGCGCGGCGATTGGCGTCGGTCTCGGCGGTCTCGACATGTGGACCAACCAACTTTTCGGCTTCTCGATTTTCGGCACGCTGAAGCACGGCAAGACGGATGCAGAAAGCCTGGAGCCTGCATCGCAGCACAAACCAATCGCCTACCCCAAGCCTGACGGTGTGCTCACCTTCGACCGCCTGTCCTCTGTCTATCTCTCCTCCACCAACCATGAGGAAGACCAGCCGGTTCATCTTCAGGTAAAGTACATGGAGTTGCAGAAGCGTTCCGAGCATGACGTCTATGCCGGACCTTCTACGCGCTACTGTCCCGCCGAGGTTTATGAGTGGGTGGAGAAAGACGGGGAGCCGACCTTCGTCATCAACGCGCAGAACTGCGTCCACTGCAAGACCTGCGACATCAAGGACCCCAATCAGAACATCAACTGGGTGCCGCCGCAGGGTAGCGAGGGGCCGGTCTATGCGAACATGTAGTATCGAACCAAGGGAAAGCTGAGATGGCGAAGGGATATCTCATTGCACAGCTTACGATGACGGACCCGACGAAGTATTCGGAATACGGAACCGCTGCGACGGAGGTTCTCGAGCGCTTCAGGGGCAGGCTTCTCGTACGGCCGGCAAGTGCCGTGGTCGTCGAGGGCGCTCCTCGGCCTCGCACGACGATCTTCGAGTTCGATAGCTTCAATCGAGCGAAGGCCTTTTGGGAGAGCGACGAGTATGCTCCTGCCAAGAAGCTCCGGGACGACGCGGCCGACGCGGCCTTCATTTTGATCGAAGGCGTGGATTGAAAGCGCCTGGACCACGACGCCCACACACAACGACGAAAAAAGGAGAACATGCAATGGACGTTCGCGCCGCTGTTGCCATTCAGGCAGGCAAGCCGCTTGAGGTCATGACCGTTCAACTCGAAGGCCCGCGCGCCGGCGAAGTGCTGGTTGAGGTCAAGGCGACCGGCATCTGCCATACAGACGATTTCACCCTGTCGGGCGCCGATCCGGAAGGTCTGTTCCCGGCCATTCTCGGTCATGAGGGCGCGGGCGTCGTCGTCGATGTCGGACCGGGCGTCACCTCGGTCAAGAAGGGCGACCATGTCATTCCGCTCTACACGCCGGAATGCCGCGAATGCTATTCCTGCACCTCGCGCAAGACCAATCTGTGCACCTCCATCCGCGCCACACAAGGACAGGGCGTGATGCCGGACGGCACCTCGCGCTTCTCCATCGGCAAGGACAAGATCCATCATTATATGGGTTGCTCGACCTTCTCGAACTATACGGTTCTGCCGGAGATCGCGCTCGCCAAGATCAATCCCGACGCGCCCTTCGACAAGGTCTGCTACATCGGCTGCGGCGTGACGACCGGTATCGGCGCGGTCATCAACACCGCCAAGGTGGAGATCGGCTCGACAGCAATCGTCTTCGGTCTCGGCGGCATTGGCCTCAACGTTCTGCAAGGCCTGCGTCTTGCCGGCGCTGACATGATCATCGGTGTCGATATCAACAATGACCGCAAGGCCTGGGGCGAGAAGTTCGGCATGACCCACTTCGTCAACCCGAAGGAAGTCGGCGAGGATATCGTGCCCTATCTCGTCAACATGACGAAGCGCAACGGCGACCTGATCGGCGGCGCGGATTACACGTTCGATTGCACCGGCAATACCAGGGTCATGCGTCAGGCGCTGGAAGCCTCGCATCGCGGCTGGGGCAAGTCGGTCATCATCGGCGTTGCCGGCGCCGGTCAGGAAATCTCCACGCGTCCGTTCCAGCTCGTCACCGGTCGCAACTGGATGGGCACGGCCTTCGGCGGCGCGCGCGGCCGCACCGATGTGCCGAAGATCGTCGACTGGTACATGGAAGGCAAGATCCAGATCGACCCGATGATTACCCACACCATGCCGCTCGAAGACATCAACAAGGGCTTCGACCTGATGCACAAGGGCGAAAGCATTCGCGGCGTCGTGGTGTACTGAACCATGAAGACCGTCTCCACTGACAAGTCCTTTGGCGGAACCCAAGGCGTCTACTCGCATCAATCGGAGGTCTGCGGATGCGAAATGACGTTCGCGGTCTTCGTTCCACCTCAGGCGTCGAAAGAAAAACTTCCCGTTTTGTGGTACCTTTCCGGTCTCACGTGCACGCATGCCAACGTGATGGACAAGGGAGAGTATCGGCGACTGGCCGCCGAACTCGGCCTGATCATAGTGTGCCCAGACACGAGCCCTAGAGGTGAGGGCGTTCCCGACGAGCCGGACAACTGGCACTTCGGAAAGGGGGCGGGCTTCTATCTCGACGCTACGCAGGCGCCCTTCGCCTCCCACTATCGGATGTACACCTACATCGTCGACGAGCTCCCCAAGCTGATCGAGAGCGAGTTTCCCGCCGACATGTCTCGGCAGGGCATCCTCGGGCATTCGATGGGCGGACACGGCGCCATCACGATAGCCCTGAAGAACCCGGGCCGATATGCGAGCTGCTCCGCTTTCGCACCGATCTCCCATCCGAGCATTTCGAACTGGTCGCGTTCCGCCTTCGAGAAGTATCTTGGAGCGGACCGGGAGAGGTGGCGGGAGTACGACGTCTGCAACTTGATAGAGGACGGTCGGAGAATTCGGGACCTGCTCGTCGATCAGGGCACCAGCGACTCTTTTCTCGAGGAGGGGCTCAGGCCGTTAGATCTAAAGGACGCGTGCAGAGAAGCGGGCATTCCGCTGACCCTCAGAATGCATGATGGCTACGGCCACTCCTACCTGTTCATCTCCACATTTATGGACGATCACCTTCGCTGGCACGCCGAAAGGCTTCGCGACTGAAGAAAGAAGCTTGGCCGAAGCAATTCCGCTCCGGCTCGGGAGGAAAGGAACTACGACATGCCCAGTTTGAATATCCATCCAGTCGTCGATTCAGGGTACCAGGCGACAGAAGCCAGCTTCTCGGGCGGAACGCTGGTGTGCGGATGCAGCACCAAGCCGGTGAAGGTAAAGGTGTCCGGCGACATCGCCCATAATCACGCGTGCGGGTGCACAAAGTGCTGGAAGCCGGAGGGGTCGGCGTTTTCTATCGTAGCCGTTGCTCCGACCGACAAGATCGAAGTGCTCGACAATGGCGAGAAGCTGGAAGTGGTAGACGCGTCCGCGCTCATTCAACGCTACGCCTGCAAGGAATGCGGCGTCCACATGTACGGCCCGGTCGAGCGCGACCATCCGTTCAAGGGACTGGCCTTCATCCACCCCGAGCTTTTCGACGGAAAAGGATGGGCGAAGCCTGGCTTCGCCGCCTTCGTCTCCTCGATCATCGAGAGCGGCTTCGATCCCGCGAAGATGGAGGAGGTCCGTTCGACGCTGAAGCAGGCGGGTCTGGAACCCTATGACTGCCTGTCGCCGGGGCTGATGGATTACATTGCGACCTGGACTGCAAAGAAGAGCGGAGCGCTTGCCACGTAAGTTAACAGAATGGCTGGCGGATGCAGACGCACCGCCAGCCATGACTCTAGATCGATTATGAGACCGCTTTCAGTCGGCGTCGATTGAGTATCTCAGTCATCCTCCCACGGAAAGGTATCAAGGCGCTCCGCGCCCCCAGTCGTGACGAGTGCCTGCGTCTCGAGCTTTATGCTCTCAGAGCCGCTTTCCGCGATCAGACTTTCGACGTTCAGCACCATGCCTTCCTCGATCACCCCTTCAAAGTCGGGATCGAAGTCGGGATGCAGTAGAATGCCAGGCCACTCGTCCGCCATCCCAGTGCCATGAACCGCCAGCGTGTAGCGATAGGGCTGATACCTTTCGGGTATCCGCCAGCTCTTCTCGTTGAATTCGCGGAAGCTCATGCCCGGCCTGATTATCGAGAGGTTATGCTCGATCTGGTCGCGCGCCGCGCCGTAGAGGTTCTTTTGCTTCCCGGTCATCGCCACATGACCGCATGTCCATGATCGGGAAAGGTCGGCACAGTAGCCGTATGGTCCGATCATGTCGGTATCGAAGGAGATCATCTCGCCACGCTGCACGACGTAGTCGGAGCATTCCTGATACCAGGGGTTCGTTCGGACACCCGCCGTCAGTAACTTCGTCTCGAGCCATTCGCCGCCGCTGCGCGCGTTCTCGAAATGGAGTTCGGCCCAGATCTCGCGTTCGGTGCGACCGGGCTCCGAGATCTCGTACATTCTGGCCATTCCCGCCTCGCACACTCGGATGGTCCACCGCATGAGCTCGACCTCCTCGGCGCTCTTGATGGAGCGCGCCCGTTCGGCGAGCTCCTGGCCGTCGAGAAGCGTGAAGCCCCGCCGCTGAAGCTCCGTAGCGGGAGCAGGCTCCAGACGGTCGACCGCGATTCGCCCGATGCCCGAGTGCGAAGAGAGGATCTCCGCTATCTCGTCGGCCCAAGACTTTATTCGGTCCTCGACCAAGTTCCCCGCTGTGAAGAAGAGGAACGACTTCGAGGTGCGTATTTCGTCTATCCCCGGCAGCCCGTCGTTGAGATGCTCGCATCCGTCGAACTCGAACATTATCGCCGGGCCGTCCGCTACGATCAGCGCGTATCTTGAAGGGTTGTGCATCGTCCAGATGCTCATGTTCGAACAGTCGAACGCATACCGTATGTTGACCGGATCGTAGAGGAGCAGGGCGGGACAGTCCCACTCGCGCATCTGCTTGCGCAGTCTGTCTAGACGGTATCGTCTCGCACGATCCAGGGTCGAGGCGGGTATCGCGCTCACCAAAGGGCGATCGGCGCCCTCGGGATTGAGATAGGCCTTCTTGCGTTCGTCCTTGAACACATCGGCGCCGCCGGAACGCGCCGGTTCCAGTTCCTTCAACATCAGAAACTCCAATCTATCGATCTATGACAAGGTCGCTAAGCGGCTTGGAGCAGCACGGCAGGAAGAAACCCGCATCAACCTCGCGCTGGCGGATGCCGCCGTTGTGATTCATCTCGACAGATCCCGACACAAGCTTCGACTTGCAGGTTCCGCAGACGCCGTTCGAGCAGGAGGACGGCAGCCTGACGCTGCCCTTCTTCGCCGCAGCCAGAACGCTCTGTTCCGACGAGATTTCAAGGGTCTTCTTCTGCTTGGAGAACTCGACCTGGTAGATCTTCGCTGCCGGCCCACTTTCGACGATCGTCACCGGCTCGTCGATGACCGCGGCGTCGAAGCTTTCCTCGATGTAGTTTTGCGGAGGTACGCCGAGCTGCCCGCAAATCGAGCGCGCCGAGGACATGAAAGGCGCCGGGCCGCAGCACATAACGACCCGCTCCGATATGTCTGGAACTGCGAGCTTCAAGAATTCCGGCGAGATGCGGCCGGTGACGCCCGGCCAAGACTTCTCCCCGACTGTGCTTTCGGGGAGGAACTGCAGACGCAGGCACTTCATGCGCGTTGCGAGCCCCGAAAGGTCGTGACGGAAGATGATATCTCCTGGCGTCCGCGCAGCATGAAGGAAAACGATGTCGGCAGTCTCGTAGCGGTCGGCCAGGTCTCTCGTGATTGACATGACCGGCGTCACTCCCGATCCGCCGGAAAGCAGCAGAAACTTATTGCCACCGTTCTTCGGTCGCGTGAAGTTTCCGAGCGGCCCCTGACCCTTGACCGACATCCCCGGCGCCATGTTGTCGTGTAGCCAGTTTGAGATTCTGCCGCCGGGAACGCGTTTCACTGTGACGGTGAACGCGTTGCTGCGCTGAGGCGACGAGGAAATGCTGTAGCAGCGCGCCTCTCCCTCAGTGCCGGTAGGGAAGTCGAAAAGGAAATACTGCCCGGCCTCGAACTGGAACCGCTTCCCCTCCGGCGAGGCGAACGTGAAACTTTTGACGTCGTGCGTCTCCTGAGCGACGTCGATGCAGATGAGCGTCTCGTCCGTTTCTGGATCCCAGAACGGACGCGAGCCCGGAGCAAGCTGAACAGAGGTCAGATCAATACCCATGTGCCCGCATCCTATCGATGTACCACGTCGCGAACTTGTCTAGGTTGGTCTCGGAGAATTTCGAGTAGGGGCCTGGCCTATATGCGGGATCGAGGGCACCCGCGTGTGAGCGTGCGACCAGATCGGCGTCCTGGTCCGTGGTGGCGATCCAGACGTCCGTCAGCTTGTCGAGATCGTAGTCCTTGCCCTCGACGGCGTCCTTGTGGACCAGCCACTTTGTCCTGACCAGCGTCTTCCCCGCCGATAGTGGTATCACGATCGCAACCACGGCATGATCTCCCATGAAATGGTTCCAGCTATTATGACCCCACAGATGCATGTCGCCCAAGTCCTTGCGGGTCATGTGCCCCAGGAGCTTCGAGGAGGCGGCGGTGGCGTCGTAGGTCTGGGATTCCCCCGCTCCGGAAATGATCAGGCGCTGGCTCCGGAAGTTCGTCGCGCAGTCGGTCAACCGCTCAACGGCCGCAGAGGAGAACCCGTCAGCTTCCCAAGCCTTGGTACGCTCCTCGTACATGCGGAGATGCTCTTCTGCCTGCTCCCTGTCTTCCGGGCTCAGCGTCTCTGGGTCGAAGCCGAAGTCGAGATCGACGAACGAGACGCAGAGCTCCGGATGGTTCGCGGAGCAGTGGTAGCATTCGCGGTTGTTTTCCATCGTCAGCTTCCAGTTGCCTTCCTCCACGACGTCGGCCTGGTGGGCGATCTTGGCGTTCCGGATGTCGTAGGGCGCCAGACGTTCGGCCATCGTCTCCTCAAGCTTGGCGATATCCTCCGGCGGATTGTCGGACAGGCAGGCGTAGATCAGGCCCCCTATGGACTTGAAGTTCACGGCCTTGAGGCTGTGGCACTCCTTGTCGAAGTCCTTGCCCATGTGCGGTGCGTGCGAAAGCTCGCCTGTAAGCTCGTACGTCCAAGTATGGTACGGACAGACCAGCTTCGATACGATCGTCGTACCGGCGTCGAGAAGGCGCGAGCCGCGATGGCGACAGACGTTGTGAAGCACGCGGATCTCGCCTTCGTCGTCACGCAGCAGAATGAGACTTGTCTTGCCGATATCGACGACGGTCGCATCGCCGGGTTCCGGAACGTCGCATTCAACCCCGATGCAGATCCAGTGGTTGTGGAAGAAGACGTCGATATCGGCTTCGAAGACGTCTTCGCGCGTGTAGAGGCCGGCCGGCAGCGAATGGCCGGGCGTGCGTGATGCAAGAAGAGCGGAAATATCGGATGGCAACCTGTTCAGCATAGTGTTCCCCATTTCTTTGGTAGAGCGAATTTGCTCTTGCTAAACGGGGTGTTCAACGGCATAAAAAATCACGCTCGCATAACGCAGGCTTATGTGAAGGTCATGGGATGTTGTTCCGGAAACGGCTGCCGTCGCTCACGTCGCTGATCATGCTGGAAGCCGTATTGAGGCGAAAAAGCTTCACGGCCGCTGCGGGCGAACTTGGGGTCACGCAGGCAGCAGTCAGCCGCCAGATCGGACTTCTCGAAGAAGAGCTGGGGGAGATGATGTTCGTGCGAAAGCATCGAGCGATCGAGCCCACGCCAGCCTGTATACTGCTCGGCACGACGCTGGCTCAAAGCTTTGCCAACATTTCCGACGTGATCCATTCGATCAAATGCTCCTCGGAGGATGTCGTCACCATCGGAGCGACCGTCGCGCTTTCGTGGTTCTGGCTTCTGCCCAGACTTCCTGATTTCCGAGCGCAGAACCCCGGAATCCAGATCCGCGTCGTATCGCAGGACAGCAAGATCGACCTCGACGAAGGACAGGTGGACGTCGCCATCAGGTTCGGAATACCTCCTTTCAACGACGGCACGGTAATCGCTTCACGGGGAGACACGATCACTCCGGTCTGTTCGCCTGAATACCTAGAGCGACGCGTGCCTGGTTCGTTGAGCATCACCGACGAACTCATTGATACCGAAGCGGAGGAGCGGTCCTGGCTCACCTGGAGCCACTGCATGTCGAGGTTCGGTCTCGACTTTCCGCTCAAGCCTTCGCTGCGGTTCAATCACTACACCGAAACGATATCCGCCGCGCGTGCGGGGCAGGGGGTCGCTCTGGGCTGGGGCGCGTTGGTGCAGACCTTTCTTGACGATGGAAGCTTGGTTGCCGTAGGCAACACGAGTATCGAAGTGGAGGGTAGGTACAATGTTCTCGTGCCGCTTAAAGCTCGCAGGACGATAGCTGTAGACCGTGCCTGTTCGTGGCTGACCTCCGCCCTGCATGGCTGACATGAGGTGGACTGCGCTACTTATTTTTCGTCGGCCGACGCTTCCGGAGTGAGGTCGAAAATAGGCGTCACGACAAGGAGGACATTGGGTGAGTGACGAACCGTTCAGAGGCGACAGCGCAACTCCGCCTCTGCTGGAGGACGAGCTGTCCGCTGCACCTCTTCTGCAAGGCTGGGTACTGGCGGATAACGGGCACGGCTGGATGCACGGCTAGTTTTTTGGTCATCCGGAAATCGAAGAGGGTAGCCATGGCAACACCTCTGTCGTTGTAGCGATCGACGCCGCATCTCCGCCTCGTTGGGCAAGAACCGAAAGTCGCTTGTATCGCCTGGGTGCTTCGTATCCTCCCGCGGAGCGCGAGATCCGTTACTGGGCTCAGAAGCATTCCGGTCTACCTACCGTCGCCGGACGCCCGATCGGTGGAAGCGACGACATCGAGTCCATGCTCGCCAATCTTCGATCAACGGGTCGTATTCGGGCGGCGAAAATCGATCGACTAGAAGGTGCTTATACCGACGAGCGTCACCGTACGGCGACACCGTCGATGTTGTTTCACGACTTTGATCACACGAGCAATTGACGAGCCACTAGCCGGTGCCTAGTCTGCTATAGACGGAAGGAAGGTAAGCGGCAAGCTGAGGCCGTTCAGGCCTCGTAGCTACACGGCATAAGGTTTTGGATTTCGCTGCTAGGCCAGCCATTTGCAATGCGCTCGAGCGTCTGCGTCAGCCAAGCCTGGGGATCGACAGAATTCATCTTTGCAGTCTGCAGCACCGTGGCGATTGTCGCCCATGTCTTGCCGCCGCCGTCGCTGCCGGCAAAGAGACTGTTTTTGCTTGTGATCGTCTAAGGTCTGATCGCTCGCTCGACGATGTTGGAGTCGAGCTCGACACGGCCGTCCGTGAGGAAGCGTTCGAAGACGTCACGACGCTTGATCGAGTACCGTAGAGCTTCGGCGAGTTTGGATTTGCCTGATACTCGCGGCAAAGTCGTCTGCCAGAGAGTGAAGAGGTCACGGACTATCCCCGCCGAGCGGTCTTGTCGGGCAGCGACACCCGCCTCAGGGCTTTGACCACGGACGGTATCCTCTATTTCCCAGAACGTTGCCATTCGCTCGACTGTCTCTGTTGCCAACCTTGGAGCTTGTCGCGACCCGCAATTCATAGAACTTGCGGCGGCTATGTGACTAGCAGCCAGCCAGAATAACGCCGTCGTTGCCGCCGTCCTTGCGGACAAGCTTGCTGTTGGCCCCGTACCCGTCAACCTGCAGAATCCCGCGATAGCCGCTGAGGTGCCGTGCGACGCAATCGGTCGCCCGACTGCCTTCGAAGCGATAGGCCACAATGGGCGGGCCGTTACCTCAGAACGTTCGGTCATCCCTGGCATAGGCCCATAGCCATGCGGTTTTCGCCGACCCGGACCGAGGCGCCAGTGTAGGCAGGGTCGTCTCGTCGGCAAATATTCGTTCCGCCTTCTTGTCCATGGCAGGGTCGAACTTGGGCGGGTTGCCGGGGCACATCTCCCGCGCCACAGCCTCGCCACCCAGCTTGTCGGGCAGCGAAGGCCAATCAACGAGGTCGCCGATTTTCTTGGTCACCGGAGCATCAACACAACGGCCGTGTACGTGAAGGTTGCGGCCTCGCAGCTCGCCGAGGTCGCACTCCCCTTCCGGGAGGCGCTGCATGACCGCCTTTGCCCGATTCCTCGGCGAGAAGGTGGAACGTTACATCGAACTGCGCCACTCACTCAGCTATCATTCCCGCGTCGAAGTTCGCCGTGAAAGGCATCATCTAAGATGCCAGCCATTATCCGGGTGATGAGACAACAGTTCGACAAAATTTGAAGCGGCTTGTTCATATCGGGCCGGCATGGGACAGCATCAATGTAAGAGGCCTTTTGGGGCATGACGGGCAAGCTTGAAGGAAATCTTTGCAGTCGACGAAGGGCCTTTGATCGCCAAGTACGCACAGTCTTCGTTCAGGACGATCACCAAGTCCTTTGCGCACTCGAGAGCCTTTGAAATCTCATCTACATGATCAGGACGGCCTAGAAAAATCGTCAGGGCCATCATCAGAATGCCATCTTTGACGGCCGACCTGGACGCGCTACTTTTGCCATCGGGAAGCGCCTCGAGATCAATAAGGCAGCTCAATATCTGCATCGTTACCAGATCGTAGATTGCAATTTCCGACGGAAATCTTCGCTGGAGCGCAATTGCCTTTTTTGCAAGATCTTTGCCCTCCCTCGTCGGGAACAACGTCCTTATTGTACCCGTTGCGCAAGTGATTGAAACGTCAGCGTGAAGCTTGAAATACACCCTCGTTTCCTTTTCTTTTTAAAGATGTGAAACTCCCGCGGGCTCAGCGATTAACCGCTACGACTGCTCCTATAGCGCCGAGTGGCACAACAAGCATTACCGCGATTGGGATTGACCAACTCTCATAAAGGGCCGCCAGGCACAGAAAAACGAAGACAAGAGATAAGCCGAGCAAGAAGGGTGCTGCATTGCCCGATGCTTTTTCCTGATAGGACTGCCCGGTCCATGCAAAACCAAAGCCTGGCGGAAGCTCACCTGCCAGCCGTTCCATTTCAACCATCGCATCGCCGCTGGTAAATCCAGGGGCAGCGCTCCCGCTGATCTTGACAGCTTGAAGTCCGTTGTAGCCGACAACCTGGGTTGGACCGAGAGCCCACCGGGCTGTAGCGAAGGCCTCAAGAGGGACCATTTCGCCCTTCGAATTGCGAGCATTGAGTTTGCGCAGGCTCGACACGTCCATCCGCTAAGCCGCTTCCGCCTGGACGATGACGCGCTGCATACGGCCAGCATTCGGAAAGTCGCCAATATAACGAGATCCGATTGAGGTCGATAGAACGGTGTTGATCGCATCAAATGTGATGCCATAGGCATTCGCTTTTCGACGGTCGATGTCGAGCACAATCTGTGCGGCTGGTGGCAAGCCTTCGATATAGGGATATTGAAGTACAGGGCTCTGCCATGCCTTCATCAGCAATCCATTGGCCGCCTCAACCAAAGCAGCATTTCCCAGATTGCCGCGGTTCTGGAGGCGGAAGCTGAAACCACTGGCATTGCCAAGGGCTGCTATTGGGGGCGGCGTCAACGTGAAGACCGATCCTTCCGGCAGGCCCGCCAAGGCGCCAAGAGCAGATCCGACAATTGCATCTGAAGAATCCGCGGGACCTCTCTCTGACCAGTCCTTGAAGGTCGCAAAAGAGATCCCAGCGTTCTGTCCATTGCCATCGAATCCGAATCCGAGGATCGTCACGACTTTGTCGACACCGGAACGAATGACGAAAAAGTCGTCTACTTTTCCAAGCAGTGCATCGGTCCGTTCAGTCGTTGCCCCGGCAGGAAGCTGCGTTGCAGCGATAGCATAGGCGGCCTGATTGCCTCCACTGGAATCTTCGCGTGCGGCGAGGAGGGCCAATATGGGAATAGAAAATGAGATTTGGAGCAGTCGACTTGCCATTTTTATGATTCGGATAACACCCTGCGTATCGATACGGGGCCGTTGAAATTGAGGTCCGGACACCCATACGACCTGAACTATAGTTGAGGTCAAGAGGTTTGTTCCCTTAATTTTATGCGAGGAATGATATTGACTGAGGCCGCGCTTGAAGCATGATTGGGCATCGCTTCAATCGGGGATGATTAGGCGCGTTGACACCTAAGCAGATCGACGCAGGGGGCAAGATTGATTCCTCAACGGAAGTCTGACTGCGAAGCGCGGGTTTTTAGGTATTCAGCTCTTGTAGCGACAGATGGCAGAAGGACGCCTGGAGCAACGAGGATCGGAAAACTCAGTTGCTATCATAACACTTGCGCCGGCGCGCAATCTCCAGCGAGGATACACAAAGGCTGCCGTAAAATATTTGCTGAAGCGTCCGGCGTTTGTTAAACCTCATTGAAGGGCAACATCTTCGATGGGTCGCGTTGGATCTCGCAGAAGATTCTCACGC
The DNA here is from genome assembly GCF_020871915.1 of Rhizobium sp. AB2/73. NCBI lineage: Bacteria > Pseudomonadati > Pseudomonadota > Alphaproteobacteria > Hyphomicrobiales > Rhizobiaceae > Rhizobium > Rhizobium sp. AB2/73. The sequence goes on from NZ_CP067074.1 coordinate 283,111, forward strand.
GCCCGATCAAGCCGAACCTGGCGTTGATAAGCGGCGATAGACGACCCGATGAAGCGTCTGAACCCTATTTGCAGAGCTCCAAGCCATTCTATAACAGAAGTGCGGTGGACCACAATTGACGATCCGGAGTGGCCTGATGAGATATCAACCCTCCTAGACGAGATGGTTTCTACCGCAAGAGCTACATTTCGGGTGCCGACCAGGGTCCGTCCACCCTGATGGAATTCGATAGCGCCACCCATGGAAAAGAAAAAAGAGATAGCATCCAAAGGCGCCCGCAAGGTCAGAGTGAATTTGCCGCATGGCATTCTCCTTTGCAAAGCGACGAGAAACTAACTCCCGCTCAAATAAATGGGGCACCCCTGCAACCTCCGTTTGGTCACAGGCTGTCTGGCGATCAGATAGAAGTCGACAGTCGTGCTGTGACGAAACCACTGCTGGGCAATCGGCAAGGAGTCACGAAAATACCAGCTAAAACCGTTGAAAAGCAGTATATGCCTTCGCCTTAATTTCATTAGTGGGTATAATCTGCTTAGTCCTGTTGCCAGAAGCAATAAATGGCGAATGAGTATTACATTGTCCTTGCGGCGTTCGTTGTGGTCGCACGTGAACGCAGCTCCACTCGCGCCGCCGCAAAGCTCGGAATCTCGACGTTGGGCCTAACGGTCCCCGGGCTCGAGGAACGTGTGGAGTTTCGGATTGCTCGCGCGTACGACACGCAGTGGCTCGCCGACCAAGCCCGGAGGACGAAGCACTTCCATACATCGCGGAGGGTCGCCTGATCCGGGTGCTGGATGATTGATGCTCATACTTTCCAGACCATCACCTTTACTGTCCGAGCCGGCGCCATTCGTCACCCGCGCTCGCCCTGTTGATGGACGTCCTTCGCTACCGCGAGCCCGTCGGATCGAAAAAGCGTTAGTCGGGCCGCCCCTCGGAAAATCCCAAGTTCTGAGCGCGGCGTGCCGCGACAGGCGCTCGAATTATTGCATCAGCCCTGCCGTTTTCTCAATCGCAGCCGCTCGATGATACTCCTGCCGGATCCTTCGACATGCAGGGCGATCATGCTCGCTGCGCCATCAGCGTCTTGCGCTTTGATTCGGTCAATCAATTGCCGGTGTTCCTCAATCACATTGGTCTGACGGCTTAACGATGTCGGATAGCCATGACCGATAGCGCCCAGAATTTGCCGATGACGCAGCCAGAGATCGACCGCATGCCGATTGTAATGTCGATCGTACATCAGTCGATGGAACTGAAGGTCAAGATCGGAGTGTTTTTCCTCATCAGTGTAATTCAGCGCCTCGATCTCGGCCTGGACACGCTCCAAGTCGACGATATCTCCGGCGGTCGCTATACCGACGAACCATCTGGTTAGAGCGGGCTCGATCAAAACCTCAATCTCGCAGATATCGCGAATAAAATCCTCATCGATCGGACGCACGCGAGCTCCGCGATTGGGCGTCATGAGCACGAAGCCTTCACCGCGCAATTGTTGCAGCGCTTCACGGATCGGGTTGGTCGATGTGCCCATCCTGCTGGCAAGCTCCGACACCTTCAGGCGCTCATTTGCCATAAGTCGACCGCTGATAATGTCGTCGCGCAGGCGCTCATAGACCGAAAATTCGGTCTCTTCGCCCGCTGTCTCAGGGTCATTCGCGTAAGGGGATAGCTGTGTGATCGTGCTCATAAGGTTGCATTTAAAGTATTTTCCCCGGCTTTGCCAATAGGAAAACATCATTTTCATACATTCATATTGACAAATAATGTACGATCTGGAAGTTTTTGTGCGCAAGACGGCGTGGAGGCCGCTTTTTGGGAAGATGCCGGTGGTGGAGCCGGCAATCGGAGGAGAAGAAATGAATTACCGGTTTTCACCGCGTCGCTTTGGTTTGTACGGCGCTCTACTCGCGACCGCACTTGCTTGCAGCACGGCCAATGTCTGGGCTGCGGATTACAAGCAGGCCCCCATGCTCGATGAGCAGGTGAAGGGTGGCGAGCTGCCAGCCGTGGCCGAACGTTTGCCCGAAGCTCCCTTCGTCGAAACCATGGTGGATGGCGTCGGCAAATATGGCGGCACGCTGCGCACGACGATCCTCGCCAATGGCGACCAGTATAATCTGACCCGCACCATTGCCAACGAACTGCTTGTCCGCTGGGACCCGCAATGGAAGAAGGTGATGCCGTCGCTGGCAGAAGAATTCAAAGCCTCGGACGACGCGACGACCTATATTTTCAAGCTGCGCAAGGGCTTGAAGTGGAGCGACGGCCAGCCGTTTACCGCCGACGACATCATGTTCTGGTATGAAGACGTCTTCATGAATTCGGCGCTTTCGCCCGCGAAAAACCCGACCTTTACGGTGGGCGGCAAGCCGGTGAAGGTGACGAAGATCGATGACCTTACCGTCGAATTCAAGTTCGAGTCGCCCTACGGCCTCTTCCTGCAACAGCTCGCCTACGGGCAGGGCCATCTGCCGGTCATCTACCCCAAGCATTACCTCAGCCAGTTTCATGAAAAGTACAACAAGGACGGCATTCCGGCCCTTCTGAAGTCGAATCCAGCCGCTGGTGACTGGGTTGCGCTGTTCAACTCCAAGGTTTCCATGACGTTCCAGCCTGCCTACTGGCAGAATCTGGAGCTGCCGACCATGAACCCGTGGGTGCTGACGGTGCCCTATGCAGATCAGGAACGCGTCGTTGCGACCCGTAACCCCTATTACTGGAAGGTCGATACTGCGGGCAATCAGCTTCCCTATATCGATAACATCACCTGGGCAAAGCTGGACGATCCGCAGTTGATGGCGCTGAAGATGACGTCGGGCGAGTTCGATTTCGCGTTTCGCCACATCAATAACTCCACCTTCAAGTCCGTCCTGTTCGACGGTCAGGAAACCGGCAATTACAAGTTCGTGGACGTAAAGGACCTGCCAGCGAACGATGCCGTCATTCTGCTGAACCTGAACTCGACCGATCCGGTCAAGCGAAAGGTTTTCCAGAACAAGGATTTCCGTATCGCGCTCAGCCACGCCATCAACCGTCAGGAAATCATCGATCTGGTTTATGTCGGACAGGGCGCGCCTGCGCAGGTTGCCGTGCAGCCCGAGCATGAGTTGTTCAACGAACGCGAGGCAACGCAATATACGGAGTATGATCCGAAAGCTTCCGCCGAAATGCTGGACAAGATCCTGCCGAAGAAGGACGCAGAGGGCTTCCGTCTGGATGAAACCGGCAAGCGCCTCACCATCAACTTCATGGTGGCGGATGTCTTCGGTCTTTCCTATCCGGACGTCATGCAGATGGTTCAACAGTATGCCAAGGACGTCGGTATCGACATCCAGATCAGAACGACGGACCGCGCGCGCCTGAACACGATGTGGGCGGCAAACGAGCAGGATGCCTATATCTGGAACTGTGTCGGTGGCCTGTCTGAAGTCTATACCGATCCGCGTTGCTACATGCCCTTCCAGAAGGCGGACATCTTCTTCGCCATGAGGTGGAGCGAGTGGTACTCGAACCACGAAACCGGCGAAGAGCCTCCGGCAAACATCAAGGAGCTGATGGCTGCCTACGACAAGGTCAACGCAGCCGTGACCGACGACGATCGTCGCGACAAGATGAAGGCGTTTCTCGAGCTTTCGGCAGACAACTTCCTCAATATCGGCATCTCGCGCCCGATGCCGAAATACATGATGACCTCGAAGAATCTGAAGAATGTGGTGAACGGTATTCCGATCACCGGCAACCTCTGGCACCCGGCGCCGACCCTGACGCAGTGGTACTTCGAAAAGCCTGCTCAATAAGGCTCCCCTGCCGGCGGTGGCGCGAATGCCGCTGCCGGTCCCTTCGATCCATTTCATGCCGAATGGCGAGATCCATGCTTCGTTTTATTCTCAAACGGCTGGTGTTTGCGATACCGACCCTGTTCGCCGTATCCATCATCGCGTTCATCATCATCCAATTGCCACCCGGCGACTACCTCACGACGCTTATGGCGGACTGGGCCAGCCAGGGCGGCGCGGTGGAAGCCGGAACCGTGGAAGCCATGCGCGAGCGCTACGGTCTCGATCAGCCCATGTACTTCCAGTACTATAAGTGGATGTGGGGCATCCTGACCCAGGGCGACTTCGGTATCTCATTCGAACTGGGACGCCCGGTAACGGAACTCATCTGGGACCGCCTCGGCTTTTCGCTTCTGCTATCGATGCTGACGCTCTGCTTTGTGTGGGCCATCGCCATCCCGATCGGCATCCTGTCTGCCGTGCGCCAGTATTCCATTTCGGATTATTCCGCGACGTTCCTCGCCTTCTTCTTTCTGGCCGTGCCGGATTTTCTGCTGGCTCTCTCCGCCATGTACATCATGTCGGCATGGTTCGGGCAGAGCGTCGGTGGGCTGTTCTCGCCTGAAATGGTCGATGCGCCCTGGGGCCTGACAAAGCTTGGAGACTTCTTCCAGCATGTCTGGCTGCCGGTCATCGTTATCGGCGTCGGGTCGCTAGCCGCCCTCGTTCGCATCATGCGCGCCAACCTTCTGGATGAGTTGTCGAAAGCTTACGTCACGACCGCCCGTGCAAAGGGCATGTCGGAATTCGAACTGTTGATGCGTTATCCGGTGCGGCTTGCGCTCAACCCCCTGATCTCTACGCTCGGCTGGATTTTGCCAGCGGTTATCTCAGGCGAAATCATCGTCTCCGTCGTCATGAGCCTACCCACCACCGGGCCGCTGCTGCTGCGCGCGCTGCTTGCTCAGGACATGTATCTCGCTGGCTCGCTCATTCTGCTCATCTCGGTGCTGACCATCATCGGCACCCTGATTTCGGACATCCTGCTTGCCATAACTGACCCGCGGATTCGGCTCCAATGACAGATATTACCCATCTTCCGCCGGATACCGGCCCCTCGCTCGACCTGAAAAACAGGGACATTGCCGTTGCCGGTCAATGGCGTCTGTTCTGGCTCAAGTTCAAGAAGCACAAGATCGCGCTTGTGAGCCTCGTCGTCATCATCTTCATGTATCTGGTCGCGGCCTTTGCGGACTTCATCGCGCCCGCTGATCCGAATGCGACGAACGCCCGCTTCACCTATGCGCCGCCGCAGTGGATTTCACTAATGCATGACGGCTCGTTTCAGCCCCATGTCGATCAGTTGAAGATGACGCTGAACACGGAATCCATGCGACGCGAGTTTACGCCTGATCCGGCAAAGCCCGTTTCTGTCGGCTTCTTCGTCAAGGCGCAGCAGCCCTATAATCTGCTCGGCTTCATTCCCATGGAAATCAAGCTGTTCGGCCTGACCGATCCGAAGCCCGGCGACAGCCTCTATATCTTCGGCGCGGACCGTCTCGGACGCGATATCTTCAGCCGTGTCGTGCATGGCGCGAAGATTTCACTCTCCATCGGTCTCGTCGGCGTGTTCATGAGCCTCATTCTGGGTGTCACCATCGGTGGCATTTCCGGTTTCTTTGGCGGCTGGATCGATCTGATCATCCAGCGCGCTATCGAATTGCTTCGCTCCATTCCAACAATCCCGCTGTGGATGGGACTTGCTGCGGCAATTCCAATCGGCTGGCCGCCGCTGCGCACATATTTCATCATTACCCTCATCGTGTCGCTGATCGGCTGGACCAGTCTGGCGCGCGAGGTGCGCGGCAAGTTTCTGTCCCTGCGAAACGAGGACTTCGTGATTGCCGCACGGCTGGATGGAATGAGCGAGTTCCGCATCATTTTCAGCCATCTGGTGCCGTCCTTCATGAGCCACATCATCGCGACGCTGACGCTTGCCATTCCCTCGATGATCCTCGCTGAAACCGCGCTGTCCTTCCTCGGTGTCGGCCTTCAGCCGCCGATCATCTCCTGGGGCGTGCTTCTTCAGGAAGCGCAGAACATCCGTGCCGTTGCCCAAGCGCCATGGCTGCTGTTTACGCCCGCCGCCGCGATTGTGATCTCTGTGCTTTCCCTCAACTTCCTCGGTGACGGCCTTCGCGATGCCGCAGACCCATATGAGTCCGTATCATGACCAGCAGTGACGAAACGATCCTCAAGGTCGATAATCTCAAGACCTACTTCCCCACCCGCACCGGCATCTTCAAGGCGGTGGACGGCGTTTCTTTCGAACTGAAGCGTGGGCAAACGCTTTGCGTCGTCGGTGAATCCGGTTCCGGCAAATCGGTGACGGCGCGCTCGATCCTCCAGATCGTCGACAGGCCCGGTCGCATCGAAGACGGCCATATTTTGCTCAAAAGGCTGGATGGCAGCGTCACCGATCTTGCCACACTCGACCCGCGCGGCAAGGAGATCCGCTCCGTGCGCGGCAAAGAGATCGCCATGATCTTTCAGGAGCCTATGAGCTCGCTGTCTCCAGTCCATCGCATCGGCACGCAGATCGGCGAGGCGCTGCGCATCCATTTCGGTACGCCGAAGAAGGAACAGCGCGCCCGCGTCATCGAACTGCTCAAGCAGGTGGAAATTCCGCGACCGGAAACGGCATTCGACCGCTACACCTTCGAGTTTTCCGGTGGCATGCGTCAGCGCGTGATGATCGCCATGGCGCTGGCCTGCAATCCATCCGTTCTGATTGCAGACGAACCGACGACCGCGCTAGACGTGACGACGCAGGCGGAAATTCTCGACCTCATCAAGAAGCTTCAGAAGAGCCACGGCATGGCCGTGCTTTTCATCACGCACGACATGGGCGTGGTGGCGGAAATCGCCGACGAAGTGCTGGTGATGTATCGCGGCAAGGTGATGGAGAGGGGCTCGGTCGAGCAAATCTTTCATGCCCCGCAGGACGACTATACGCGCCGCCTGATCGGTTCCGTCGTGAAGCTGGAAAAGAAGGCCGAGGTGCGGCTCAGCCGTCCGCCTATCCCGGCTGAAACGCCGCTGCTTCTCGATGTCAAAAACCTATCTCTGACCTTCCCGTCCGGCCTGAAGGCTGTGGATGATGTATCCCTGGCGGTTCGTCCCGGCGAAACCCTTGGCATCGTAGGGGAGTCCGGTTCAGGCAAGACGACGATGGGACGTTGCCTGCTAAGGATTTACGATCCGCAGGAAGGCACCATGGCATATCGCCGCCCGAATGGGGAGGCAGTCGATCTTCGCACCGCCGACAAGGGTACGTTGAAGGACGTGCGCCGCGAAGTCCGCATGATCTTCCAGGACCCGGTCGGTTCGCTGAGCCCCCGCAAGACCGTCGGCCAGATCATTGCCGAACCTCTCAAGCTTGCTGGCATGAAGGGCGCGGAAGTCGAGGACCGTGTTGCGGAACTGATGCAACAGGTGGGGCTGGACCCGACATGGCGTGAACGCTACCCGCATGCCTTCTCCGGTGGCCAGCGCCAGCGCGTCGGCATTGCAAGGGCGATTGCGGTCAAGCCCCGGCTCATCGTTGCCGACGAGGCGACCTCTGCGCTCGACGTTTCGCTGCGTTCGCAGATGCTCGACCTGATGATGAGCCTTCAGGACCAGCTCGGGCTGTCCTATGTCTTCATCTCCCACGACATGTCGGTCATCCGATACATGTGTGACCGCGTTGGCGTCATGTATCGCGGCAAGATCGTGGAGATGGGCGACACCGATCAGGTCGTCAACAATCCGCAGCACGATTACACGCGCTCGCTGCTTTCCGCCATTCCTCATCCCGATCCGCGTGACAGACGCCTTTCCCAGCGCTTCCGCTACGATCCCACCCGTACTGTTTCCGCTATTGGATAAGCCATGAAAATCACCGACGTTAAAATCATCGTTTGCTCGCCCGGCCGCAATTTCGTGACGGTCAAGATATTCACCGACGAGGGACTGACGGGTGTTGGCGACGCCACGCTCAACGGACGCGAAAAGGCTGTCGTCGCCTATCTTCAGGATCATCTGGCACCGCTGCTGATCGGTCGCGATCCTTCGCGGATCGAAGATATCTGGCAGTATTTCTACAAGGGCGCTTACTGGCGTCGTGGCCCGGTGACGATGGCGGCGATTGCAGGCATCGACACGGCGCTGTGGGATATCAAGGCCAAGGCCGCGAACATGCCGCTTTATCAATTGGTCGGCGGCGCAAGCCGCGAGAAGGTGCTGTGCTACACCCATGCGCAGGGCACGGATATCAATGAAGCGATAGAGGCCGTCGGCAAGCGGATCGAGCAGGGCTATAAGGCCATCCGCGTGCAGGTCGGTATTCCGGGTCTGCCCGGTGTCTACGGCACCGGTGCGAAATCCGTCACCAACAACGCCGTCGATGACGCCTTTCCGCATGAGGAGGTCTGGTCGACCTCGAAATATATGCGGCATGTTCCGAAACTCTTCGAAGCGGTGCGTGATGCCTATGGTGACGACATCGAACTGCTACACGATACGCATCATCGCCTGACGCCGATCGAGGCGGCGCGGCTTGGCAAGGATCTGGAATTCGCCCGCCTGTTCTGGCTGGAAGACACGGTTGCCGCCGAGCATCAGGAGGGTTTCCGCATCATCCGTCAGCATACGACGACGCCTCTGGCCGTTGGTGAGGTGTTCAATACCATCTGGGATGCCCGCCTGCTGATCGAAGAACAGCTGATCGACTATATCCGCATGACCTCAGTCCATGCCGGGGGCATCACCGCGCTACGCCGGGTGATGGATTTTGCAGGCATCTACAACGTCCGCACTGCCTGCCATGGCGCGATGGACATGTCGCCCATCTGCCTCGGTGCCAATCTCCACCTTGATTTGTGGGTGCCGAATTTCGGTATTCAGGAATATTCCGGCTACCTGCCGGAAATCCTCGAAGTTTTCCCCGGCGCGTGGAGCCTGAAGGATGGCTATCTGCATCCGGGTGATGCCATCGGTCATGGTGTCGATATCGATGAGAAGCTTGCGGAAAAGTATCCCTATCAGCGGGCCTATCTGCCGGTGAACCGTCTTGAAGACGGCACGCTCTGGCACTGGTAAGGAGAGGCGACATGAAGATCACAGCGATCAAAAGCTACGCCGTCAAGGTCGGCATTCGCAACCAGCTTCTGGTGAAAATCGAAACCGACGAGGGTATTTTCGGCTGGGGCGAAAGCGGCCTTTCGGGGCGCGAGAAGGCGGTCGTCGGTGTGCTGGAGCATTATGCCGAATTCCTGCGCGGGCGCGATCCCTTCAAGATCGGCGCGCTTTGGCAGGAAATGTATCGCAGCCAGTATTTCGAAGGCGGCAGAGTATTGCAGGCGGCGATTTCCGCTATCGATATCGCTCTCTTCGATATCAAGGGCAAGGCGCTCGGCGTTCCGGTCTGTGACCTTTTGGGCGGCAAGCAGCGTGATCGCATTCCGACATTCGCCACGACCTTCGCCGCCCCCGGTGAAGCGATGATCGAACAGGCGCAGATGCTTGTCGAACACGGCTGGACGGCGATGCGCCTGTCTCCAGATGGCCATGAAAACAAGGAGATTTATGAGCCGCGTGAACATATCGCGACGACCGCGAAATGGTGCGTCAAGGCGCGCGAGATGCTGGGTGACGATGTGGTGCTTGGTATCGATTACCACCACCGCCTGACCGTGGCGGAAGCGGCGAGTTTCTGCCAGAAGATGCCGAAAGGCACGCTCGATTTCCTCGAAGAACCCATTCGTGACGAGTCCCCCGGCGCTTACGAAGCCTTGCGTCGCCTGACCGATGTACCCTTCGCCATCGGTGAGGAGTTCTCATCCAAGTGGCAGTTCCAGCCTTATATCGAGCGGGATATCCACCAGTTCAACCGTCTCGACGTCTGCAATGTCGGCGGCCTGACGGAAAGCATGAAGGTCGCGGCCTGGAGCGAAACGCATTACGTGGACATGATGCCGCATAATCCGCTGGGACCGATCTGCACGGCGGCAACCATTCATTTCTCGGCGGCGGTTCCGAACTTCTCCTGGCTTGAAACGCGAAACAGCCCGGCTGAAACGCATCTTGGGTTTGATAATTCGGAATTCTTCCCGGTTCAGCCGAAACTGGAAGGGCCGTACTACCCGGTCTCTGGCGCGCCCGGCCTCGGGGTCGAGGTCAACGAGGAGCTGATCGCAAAGCAAAGCTTCGAATTCTGGGAAGCACCGCACCTCAAGCGTAGGGATGGCTCGGTGACGAACTGGTGAGGATCAGATGCTGCCGCGGATTTCCATGTGGGGTTCGATCAGGACGTGTCGCGCAGAGGTGCGACCGTCTATCCGTTCCAGAAGCAGCTTGATCGCGGTTCTGCCGAGAAGTTCGGCATTCTGATCTATGCTGCTGAGACCGATAAGGGGAAGGCGGGCAACGGGGGAGTTATCATATCCGATGATCGCGAGATCTTCTGGAACGCGAACGCCTGAAACTCTCGCCGCATTGATGAGCGGCACCGCATCGAGATCCGACCAGACGAAAACGGCGCGGGGACGATCAGGGGAGGCGATAAACCTTGCGATCTCCTCAGTTCTATCCAGTTCCATCGGCGGCAGGCGAAGGATGCGCGCTTCCTTCCCCGCCCGTTGCATGGCCTCCAGATAACCCCACTCTCTTTGCCGTGCCACGACGGCGCTGGGCAGCTCCGCGTTTTCATAGCTCAGCATCGCGAGTTCGGAATATCCTGCCGCCAGGGCTGCCTCGACTGCCAGAACGGCACCCTGCCTGTCATCGGAGTTTACCGTATCGAAGGTCTCCGCATGGGGCTCATGATGGGCGATGACGACGATTGGAATATCCTTGGCGTAACGTTCCAATACGTCGCTTGAAATACGCGGAGCAATGATCAGAACACCGTCCATCCGGTTGTCGATCATGGATTCGATCATCGTTGCCTCGATCATGGTGGCGGAATGGCCAAGTCCGATCAGCGACTTGAAGTTATATTCAAGCAGCGCAGCATTCGCCGCTTCGATAACGCCGGGCAGGAACGGGTTCGAAAGCTCGATTGCCAGCACGCCGAAGGTATTGGTGCGCCCGCGCATCGCCCTTGCTGCGGTAGAGGGACGGTAATTCAGCTTGCCGATGGAGTTCTGCACCTTCGTCCGCAATACCTCGCTGACGCCATAGGCATTTCTCAGAACTTTGGAGACGGCAGCGACCGAAACACCCGCGTCTTCCGCGACATGGCGGATGGTCACACGATCTCTCGTCAGTTCAACGCTCTGATTTTTATTCATATTCCGGTCAACGATCCTTGTGTTAGCAAATCATATTCAAAAAATGCTTGCACGGCAATCAGTCTTGTAGAATGATATACGTATAACGATACACGTTAACGGTTTTGCTGGGAGGCGGACCGGGAGGAGGAATGAATGAACGTAGTCTCAGGGCAGACTGGCGTCGTTGCCGGTCACGCATTTCAGTTCACCGCCGCAATGGTTGCGCCGCTCTGCGACAGCGGGAGGGATGGCCCCGGTTCATTCGTGTCGAAGCAATTCGATCTGGCGAAGGTGCCGTCCAGCGCGGTGCTGCATATCTCCGCCCTTGGCCTCTACCGAGCCTTCATCAACGGCCATCGGGTGGGTGACGATCTGCTGACGCCGGGCTGGACCTGCTATGACGACCGCATCGCGTTCCAGAGCTACGATGTTGCGCAGTATCTCTTGCAGGGTCAAAACCACATCGAAATCTGGCTGGGCAATGGCTGGTATCGCAGCCAGTTGATGTGGGCCACAGACCCGATTGTCGATTGCTGGGGCTCACGCATCGCAGCCATAGCCGAGCTGGTAACGGACGGTTTGCCGACGCTGAAAACCGATCAGAGCTGGAAGAGCGGCCTCACGCCCGCCGTCAAGAACGGCATCTATTATGGCGAGGATTACGACAACCGCATCGCCCTTCAGTCCGATCACGGTGTCGAGCCGCTCGCCTTCGACAAGAATTTGCTGGTGCCGCATGAAACCGGTGCTGTAAAAGAATTGTCGCCGATCGCGCCTGTTGATCGGTGGACGGAGGCGGACGGTCGCCACGTCTTCGACTTCGGCCAGAATGCGGGCGCTTATATCCGCTTTAAGGTCAAGGGTGAGGCAGGTGCGACGATCCGTGTCGAGCATTCGGAAATCGTCGGCAATGATCGTCATTTCGATAACCGGAATTACCGAAGCGCGCGTGCCGAACTTGTCTATACGCTCTCTGGCAACGGTGAGGAAACCTATGCGCCGCTCTTCACCTTTATGGGTTTTCGCTATGCGCGGGTGACGATCACCGGAAATGCAGAGTTGCTCGACATAGAGATGGTGCCGATTTCCTCGGTGCCGGTCGTGGCTGGTGGCTTCACCTCCGGTGTCGAGGCCGTCAATCGTCTGGTTGAAAACACCATCTGGTCGCAGCGCTCGAACTTCATCGAGATACCCACGGATTGCCCGCAGCGTGACGAGCGTCTGGGCTGGACGGGTGATGCGCAGGTGTTTGCCGGAACCGCCTGCTGGCTGGCCGACAGCCATAGCTTTCTGAAGAAATATCTGCGCGATGTGATGCATGATCAACGTGAAAACGGCGCAGTGCCGCACTTCTCGCCAGACCCCACCCGCATGCACCCGACCAAGGATCGCGGTGACTGGGCCGGGTCCACGGGTTGGGGCGATGCCATCGTTATCATTCCCTGGCAGCTTTACCTGCATTACGGAGACAAGTCCGCTCTTGAGGAGTGTTTTCCGGCCATGCTGAAATGGCTGGATTATCTTTGGGGCATTTCCGATGGCCCGCTGATCAGTCCGCCTGCCGCATGGGGAGCTTATGGCTTTACCTTCGGTGACTGGTTGCAGCCTGTGGGCGACAACAGAAAGCCGCGCCCGACAATTGCAGATGATTGCGCCGCAACGATCTATCATTTCATCTCGACGGATCTGACGGCGCGGATCGCCGCTGTTCTCGGCCGTTCGCAAGAGGCGGACCGGCTTGCCGCGAAGGCGCAACAGATAAAAGCTGCTTTCAAGCACGAGTTCTTCTCGCCGTCCGGGCGCATTGCCCATAATGATCAAACATCCTGGGCGCTGGCCTATCTCTACGGTCTTGTGCCGGAAGAATATGAAGAGGCAGGCCAAGCTTATTTCCGCCGCGTGGCGGAAGAAACGGACGGCGTGATCGGAACCGGCTTCATCGGCACTCCGGCCTTGCTGCCCGCGCTGACGCGGCTCGGCATGCTTGATCTTGCGGAGAAGATGTTCCTGAACAGGAAGGTGCCGGGCTGGCTTTATCAGGTGGAGCGTGGAGCGACGTCCATTTGGGAGCGCTGGGACGCGATTGCCGAGGACGGCACCATCTATGATCCGCTGATGAACAGCTATAACCACTATGCCTATGGCGCGGTTTGCCAGTGGTTGTTCGAGGATGTCGCGGGTATCAAGCCCGTGCAGGACAAGCCGGGTTTCGAGGAAATCGACTTCGACCCATCCATCCTGCCCGCTCTTTCGCCGGTCTCGGCATGGCACGATACGCATTTCGGACGTATCGAGGCTGGATGGAGCATTGAAGGGGACCACGTTTCATGCACCCTTGTTGTGCCAAAGGGTGTGACGGCGCAACTGTCGGCAAAGGCTGGCCGGAGGAATCTGCAGGTGGGAGGTGCTTCCATTGCAGAGAGCCAGCAGGTTCGGCTGGAGGCCGGGACGCACAACGTTACATTTCAGATCTGAAGAATATGCCTGCGGCAATGCCGCGGGCAAATAGCCTAACTCATTCCGGTCAAAGGAGGAAACGACCATGCGAATGATGAAGTGCAGCATTCTTGCAGCAGCGACCCTGGCGCTTGCTTCGGGCGTTGCCCATTCAGAGGTGACGCTCAGCGTTCTCATCGACAACAATGTCGAATCCATCTCGGCTTTCGAGGCGGCCTCCGAGGCCTATATGGAAAAGCATCCCGACGTTACCTTTGATGTTGAACTGCGCCCCGGCGGTTCCGAAGGTGACAACATCGTCAAGACACGCCTTGCCACCGGCGAAATGGCGGACATCTTTCAATATAATACGGGATCGCTTTTTCAGGCGCTGAAGCCGGAACAGACGATGGCGGACGTCACCGATTTGCCGTCTCAGGCCAATGTGCTGGACAGCTTCAAATCGGTGGTCAAGGACGGGGGCGGCAAACTCCGTGGTATTCCGTTCGGTCCTGCCATGGCTGGCGGTATATTCTACAGCCGCCCCATCTATGCGGAACTGGGTTTGACCCCGCCCAAAACCTGGGCCGAGTTCATGGCCAATAACGAAAAGATCAAGGCTGCCGGAAAGGTCGCTCTCGCCCAGACCTATGGCACCACATGGACCTCGCAGCTCATGATCCTTGGTGACTTCCACAATGTGCAGGCGGAGGTGCCGAATTTCGCCGCCGATTATACGGCAAACAAGGCGAAATATGCGACGACGCCCGCTGCTCTTCGCGGTTTCGAGCATCTGGAAGAGGTCGCGAAAGCCGGAATATTCAATGCCGATTTCGGTGCGGCGACCTATGAAGAGGGAATGCATATGGTGGCTGCCGGGGAGGCGGCTCACTACCCGACCATCACATCCGGTCTGGGAAGCGTCCGCGAGAATTACCCGGACCTCCTAAACAATCTCGGTTTCTTCGGCCAGCCCGGCATTGATGCATCCAAGAACGGCCTGACGGTGTGGATGCCAGCCGCGCTCTATATTTCGTCCAAGTCGGACCATGCGGAAGAAGCGAAGAAGTTCGTCGACTGGATGGGGACGAAGGAAGCGTGCAAGATCATGGCGAAGGTCGTTCCGTCCGGTCCTTATCTCATCAAGGATTGCCAGCTTCCCGCAGACATCCCGCCAGCCGTTGCGGATATGCTGCCTTACTTCCAGACAGAGGGCCGCGCCACCCCCGCGCTGGAGTTTCTGTCTCCCGTGAAGGGGCCAGCCCTGGAGCAGATCACCGTCGAGGTCGGAACGGGCATACGCCCCGCAAAGGAGGCGGCGGCGCTCTACGACCAGGATGTGCAGAAACAGGCAAAGCAACTCGGCTTGCCGAATTGGTAACCTCCCAGCCGGTCCCCCGTTCGCAATGACGAATGGGGGACATTCGGAGCATCCATGATCAGACGTTCATCACCTTATCCCTATTGGTTCGTCCTGCCGGCCGCGGTCATATTCACCGTACTGTTTCTGGTGCCGACGGCAGCTTCTTTCTGGTTCAGCCTCACGCGCTGGGATCTGTTCAACGCCGATTTTATCGGTCTTGAAAATTACGAGCAGTTCTTCCGTGAGCCCTTTCTCATTCAGGGCCTCGTCAACACCGTCATCTATGCCCTGCTGACTTCGGCGGCAAAGACGATATTGGGGTTGCTGCTAGCCGTCCTGCTGACGTCCGGAATTTGGGCGCAAGGCTTTCTTCGGACAGCCGTATTCTTCCCGGTGCTCGTTTCCACGATCGGCGTTGGAATAACCTTCTCGGTTCTGATGCATCCCACGCGCGGCACCATCAATGTGGCGCTTGCCGCTATCGGCATCGATGGTCCGGGCTGGCTGACCGATCCCGGCTGGGCTCTCTATTCCGTCATCCTCGTTGATCTGTGGAAGGGCATCGGGCTCGCCACCGTCATCTTCATCGCCGGGCTCGCTTCCATCGGGCAGGAATATTACGAGGCGGCGAAGATAGACGGGGCAACCCGCAGGCAAATGTTCTTTCGGGTCACGGTGCCGCTCGTGCGGCCAGCAACCGTTACCGTCGTCACCCTTTCGCTGATCGGCGGCCTGCGTAGCTTCGACCTGATATGGGCAATGACGCGGGGAGGCCCCGGCTTTTCATCCGACGTTCTGGCCAGCGTTATCTACAAGCAATATCAGGCAGGGTTCTACGGCCTGTCGACCGCCGGTAACGTCATCCTCTTCCTCCTCATCGCCCTCATCGTGCTGCCCATGACGGCATGGTTCAATCGCAAGGAGGTGGACCTATGAGCAGACGTCAGCTTTGTACGGGCGTTGTGGCGCTTGGCTTATGCTTCGTCATTTTCATCCTCCCCTTCCTCTTCATATTTCTGACCGCCGCGAAGACGCGTCAGGATGCGGCGGAACTAACATTTACCCTGCCGGGAGAATGGCGGCTGTGGGAAAACTTCATGGACGTCATTCAGGCCCGCAACTACATGCTGATGTTGGCCTATTTCAATTCGATCCTGATAACGGTCGTCTCGGTGGTCTTCCTCGTCCTGTTCGGGGCGATGGTGGGATACATCCTGCAACGGCGGGATTCCCGCTGGAACAAGCTGATATATGCGCTGACGCTGACGGGCCTGATGATACCGCCCGCCGTCGTTCCCACCATATGGGTCCTGCAATCGGTCGGTTTGTTCAAGACGATTTCCGGGATGATACTGATCCAGATCGCTTACGGTCTCGCCTTCACCATTCTGCTGTTTCGCAGCTTCATTGCGACAATACCGAGGGATCTGGATGAGGCCGCGATCATAGACGGGGCAAAGCCGTGGCAGATATTCTTCCGCGTGATCCTTCCCTTGCTGAAGCCGGTCACGGTCACCGTCATCGTCGTGCAGTCCATCACCATCTTCAATGATTTTACCAATCCGCTCTATTATCTTCCGGGCCGCGAAAATGTGACCGTGCAGCTGACGCTCTATAATTTTCAGGGGCAGTTCCAGACGCAGTTCAACCTGCTGTTCATGAACATTCTGCTCGTCACTATTCCGCCCCTGATCGTCTTCATTTTCTTCAACCGGCAAATCGTAGCAGGCATGACCGCTGGCGCGGTGAAAGGCTAGTTCATGGCAAGCGTCGTTCTTGAAAAACTCTCCAAAAGTTTCGGCAGTCTGGAAGTGATGAAAGATGTCGAACTGACCGTCGAAGCGGGTGAGTTCTGTGTCTTCGTCGGTCCCTCCGGCTGTGGCAAATCCACCCTGCTGCGCATGATTGCCGGTCTGGAAACCACCAGTTCGGGAAGGATATCCATCGGCGGAGAGGACGTGACGGAGGCCGAACCCTCCAGACGCGGCATTGCCATGGTGTTCCAGTCCTATGCGCTCTACCCCCATTTGACGGTTTCCGAGAATATCGGTTTTGGCCTGTCACTGGCGGGCCGTCCGAAGACGGAAATTACGGAAAAAGTGAGAAAAACCGCCGAAACGCTGCAACTTACGCATCTTCTGGACCGGAAACCAAAAGCACTCTCGGGCGGGCAGCGGCAGCGCGTCGCGATTGGTCGCGCCATTATTCGCAATCCCAAGGTTTTCCTGTTCGATGAGCCGCTCTCCAACCTCGATGCCTCGCTTCGCTCCCAGATGCGCGTGGAACTGACCGACCTCCACGCAAAATTGGGAACGACGATGATCTATGTCACGCATGATCAGGTCGAGGCCATGACCATGGCCGACAAGATCGTCGTTCTCAATGGCGGACGCATCGAGCAGATCGGGACGCCGCTCGGGCTTTACAACAATCCGGCTACGGCCTTTGTCGCAGGGTTCATCGGCTCTCCCAAGATGAACCTGTTTGAAGGCGCGGTCGCGGCGAAAGAGGGCTGCGAGACCTATGGCATCCGGCCCGAGCATATCACCCTGTCTTCAAACGAGGGAAAATGGCACGGCACGGTGCGCCACATCGAGAGGTTGGGTTCGGATACCGTTGTGCATCTGGATATATTACAGCTTCGGTCTCTGATCGTCCGCACGGACGGGGACAGTCAGATTTCAATGGGTGAAACGGTCTATGCTTCACCTGTCCAGGGAAAGGAACATCGCTTCAAGTAAGGCTGTCTCAGTCTGGAAGGATGTCCCTAACGTGCGCTCCTGTTGAAAGCGAAGGATGGCTTAAAGCAGGCATACCGCGAGTCGCTGTCCACGACCCACTAACTTTCCCGCAGGTTAAACCAAGCATTTACAGCTACCAACGAAAGCACGATCAGAGGAAGCAAGGCATGAATGGGGTCACCACTTCGCAAAACGGTAGCGGCGGCAGCAAACATAACGAAAGCACCCAACACCGACCCGAGCAACCGGGTTTCCCTGCGCGCGAGGAGAAATGCCACGCAAAACTCCAATATAGCAGTTACATAGTGGAACCAGATTGGATATCCCCAGTGTACATAATCAGAACGTATCTGATCAGTTGCTAAAAAATTTATAGACCCGCCGACAATGAAAAACAAGGCAAGGGCCCAAGAACCGAAATTTCGAAATAATAACAGCTTTGAATTCCCCATGATTCTAGCCTTGATCATTGTTTGCGGTTTGCGGGGAGGGCAGGCAATAGTCTCGCTGCAGCCAAAGGAGGGGCAAATCAGGGGCTGACGTAGTCTCGACAATAGCTCCAACAAACAGCATATGGTCTCCCACATCAATCGACCCTACGAGTTCGCAATCGAAAGCAATGCTTGAGTTTACAAGTCTCGGGTTACTCGAGGGCCAGACATCCCAATGATCGATAGCGAAGCGATTGTCATGGTTCCCCTTCGCGGCGAAAGCGTCAGCAATGGATTCTTGTCCAGCGGAAAGAAACGAGACAGAGAATCTTTTGCTTGCCCCGATAAGGTCAATGATCCTGCTCCTTACGTCAATGGATATCATAAAGTGCGGAGGATCCGCGCTCAACGGCATGAAAGAGGTTACGGTCCGCCCCAACTGTTCGTCACCATGTCGGGTAGCCACGATGGACAGAGAAAACGCGAGGCTCGCCATCGAGTCTTTGAACTCTTTTGCCGAAATCGCCGGGGAAGTGCTTGTTGAAAGAGGTAGGTGAGTGTGTGCAGTCATGGCTGCTATTTCGATGATGTTGTTTTGCATGATCGATCGGCGTTAGTCGCCCCCTCCTGGGAGTTTGGAAAATATCGATAATTTAGCGGCGGCGCCGTTCATGAGATCGGCGTTGGCAGGCGGGGTTCGCTTATGATGAATCCGCGGCCAAATTCCCGCGTAGTAGCGATTGAGATCAAGCCATTGGTGAAGTCCTGGCTTAATATCAGGCACAATGGCGGCGGCGGGACACTCAGGCTCACAGATGCCACAGTCGATGCATTGGTCTGGATGAATGACCAGCATATTCTCGCCTTCGTAGAAACACTCTACCGGACAAACCTCCACACAATCCATGTACTTGCATGCGATGCAGTTCTCGGTCACGACATAAGTCATCATATTCTCCAAGGCTATGGACCAGCCGGGTGCGGTGGGAACCCCCGACTGCTCCGCTAGTTGCCGCAGGGAATGTGGGGCAACCAGCAAGGGAAAAAGCCGGCGACTTACAGGCGTGCGGCAACAGCTTCCCAATTCACGAGTTTGTCCAGAAAGTTCTCAAGGTACGCAGGACGTCTGTTTCTGAAATCGATGTAGTAACTGTGTTCCCAGACATCGCAACCAAGCAGAATCTTGTGACCGAAGCACAGCGGATTTACGCCGTTTTCCGTCTTTACGATCCGTAAGGTGCCGCTATCCTTATCCTGGATGAGCCACACCCAGCCCGAGCCGAATTGCGAGACGCCGCTCGCAATAAATTCATCGCGGAAAGAATCTGGGGAATCGAATGCTTCAGCAAAAGCCTTGGCAAGCTCGGGAGGCATCGTCTTTCTGCCAGGCCCAATAATGTCCCAGAAAAGAGTATGGTTCCAATGCTGGGAAACATTGTTGAAAATCGGGGATTGTGCAACAGCGCCGCTGTTGTAGGTACCAACGACGATATCCTCGATGCTCAGGGCCTCCCACTCTGTCCCTGCGAGGGCCTTGTTGCCGTTGTCGACATACGCTTTGTGATGGAGGCTATGGTGGATTCGTAGTGTCTCTTCGGACATTCCCAGGTCGGCGAGGGCATCATACGAGTAAGCGAGATGAGGCAGTTCGAGTGCCATTGGGCATTCCTTTGTCACGGTTGTTTCGACTAAAAAGTCCTTGAAAAACAAGGTGACTACCGTTATAAAACCTCAAGTATAGTTTTGGTCAAGGATTTTTATCTCTATGCGTCTGGAAAATGAATTGTCGGTGGGAGAGCTTGCCAAGAGAGCTGGCGTCGCAGTGTCGACGCTGCACTTTTATGAAACGAAAGGCTTGATCAGTCCCCGCAGGAGCAGCGGTAACCAGCGGCGCTACTCAAGAAGCCTCCTGCGTCGCGTGGCAATAATACGTATCGCGCAACGGGCAGGGATCTCGCTCGCAGAGATTAAGAGTGCCCTTTCCGCACTGCCTGCCGAGCGAACGCCGAATGCTGACGACTGGCGCAAACTTGCATCAAGTTGGAATAAAAGTCTGGAAGAACGCATCAGAGCCCTGACGCAACTCCGTGACGAGATGGCCGGATGTATCGGTTGCGGGTGTCTTTCCCTGCGCGAATGTCCTCTCAGGAATCCAAGGGACGAACTTGGTCAGGGTGCGACAGGGGCCGTTCTTCTGCAGCACGAAGATTGATCGGGATCACTGCCCAATTGGCTTGATCTCCGGCACTGCTACGCAAAATTACTGTAACCTACTTTCTGTTGTCTGCTCACTCAGTTTGAATGATATTTCTTTCCGAAAATCTGTCCTTTCGATCACCACCGAAGCATAGTCGCCGCGAAGAACGGTCGCTAAATCGGAACCTGATAAAAGCGCCTTTAGTATCTCTCCAAAACAATCCGCGCGGCCGAGAAAGATGGTCAGTGCCATCATTATGATTCCATTTCTGACCATTGAGTTCGAAGCGTGAGTTGTTCCGTCAGACGAGGAGGCTGTGTCAGCCAAGAAACTGAAAACCTGTAGCGTCACCAGATCGCGAGTTGCAGTTTAGGAAGTAAACTTCCGCTGAAGTGAAACTGCATTTTTTGCCAAATCTTCACCCTTACTCCTCGGGAACGCGGTTTCTATCGTTCCTGAAATACAGGTGATCGAAACCTTTCCGTAAATATCTAATGACATCTTCGATCCTGTCGATTTGTCCGCACGCCGGCTAAAGCCGGACGACGTGGCCCTCATCCTAAAGTGGGTTTCCGGCATGACGCCCGCGTCACCGCTACTGCCTCTGCCAAGTTGGGGAGAATCTTTGGGTGAATCCCCGACCTCGACCAGACAACAACGCCGTGGACGCGACCGCGTCGCGTTGACTTCGCGAACAACTGGACATCAGGCGGCGTGTCATCCACGTGAATCGCAGCAAACACTTCCGTTGTGACCTTGACCCATTCGGAGATTGGGACGTTTTCGGACGTAAGTGCCTGAGCTTCCGTCCAGAACGGCTTGGCAATCACTTCGTCCTTTGTTTGAAGCGCGACGACGTAACGTGATCCCTGTCCTAGTCTTAGAATCTTCAGTTCCGAATTTTCAGGAATTTGTATTTTCATGACCTACGCATGCTGCAATATCCGTTGGCTTGGCCTATGCGACTCCGCTCTCGCGGAAGGGCACAAGAAGATTCTTGGGCTGCGGACGACGCAGCCCAAGATGGGTTTAGTGACTAGATACCGTGGCGGCATTTGATGCGTCTTCCGCCGACACGGCTAGGGGGTCCGATCTGTGGCGCGCAAGCTTCGAGACCACGACAAAAAATGTCGGCACCAACAAAACGGCGAGGACTGTCGCAGAAATCATCCCGCCCAAGACGCCCGTCCCAATTGCGCGCTGGCTGGCGGAACTCGCGCCTGTCGCAAAGGCAAGCGGCACCACGCCCAGAATGAAAGCGAAAGAGGTCATCACGATCGGTCTAAAACGTAGCTTTGCTGCCTCAACCGTCGCCTCCAGCAGAGGGCGTCCCTCAGCTCTTAATTCCCGAGCGAACTCGATAATAAGAATGGCATTTTTCGCGGAAAGACCAATGATCGTGATGAGGCCGACCGTGAAATAAATATCGTTCGGAATACCGCGCAGCATGACAGCCACCACAGCGCCTATTGCACCTAGCGGCACAACAAGCATGACGGCAATCGGGATAGACCAACTTTCATAGAGGGCCGCAAGGCAAAGGAAAACGAAGACAAGCGACAGTCCAAGCAGGAATGGTGCTGCACTACCCGACGCTTTTTCCTGGTAGGATTGCCCCGTCCATTCGAAACCAAAGCCCGGAGGCAGTTCGCCAGCGAGTCGCTCCATTTCGGCCATCGCATCACCACTGGTGTAACCCGGGCCGGCACTTCCGCTTATCTTAACCGCTTGAAGTCCGTTATAGCCAACGACCTGCGTTGGGCCCAAAGCCCACCGGGCTGTTGCAAACGATCCAAGGGGGACCATTTCGCCGCGCGAATTGCGGGCGTTCAGTTCCAGCAGGCTTGAGACATCCATGCGCTCGGCTGCTTCCGCCTGAACGATGACGCGCTGCATGCGGCCTGCGTTGGGGAAGTCACCGATGTAGCGCGACCCAATCGAGGTTGAGAGAACGGCGTTGATCTCATCAAACGTCACTCCGTATGCATTCGCCTTCCGCCGGTCGATGTCCAGTACGATTTGTGCGGCTGGCGGCAGGCCCTCAATATAGGGATATTGCAAGACTGGGCTCTGCCATGCTTTCATCAGCAGGCTGTTGGCTGCCTCTACCAACGCAGCGTTTCCGAGATTACCGCGATCCTGAAGCCGGAAACTGAAACCGCTGGCATTACCGAGCGCTGCGATTGGCGGGGGCGTCAAAGTAAACACTGAGCCTTCTGGTAGCCCGGCGAGTGCACCAAGAGCGGATCCGACAATTGCATCTGAGGAATCTGCCGGGCCTCTTTCCGACCAGTCCTTGAAAGTGGCGAAGGAGATACCGGCATTTTGGCCATTGCCGTTAAAGCCGAAGCCAAGAATCGTGACCACCTTATCAACGCCGGAACGATTGACGAAGAATTCGTCGACTTTTCCAAGCAAAGCATCGGTCCGTTCCGTCGTCGCACCCGCAGGAAGCTGGGTGACTGCGATGGCGTATCCCTGGTCTTCGAGTGGAAGGAAGCCGGTCGGCAGCCTGACGTAGGTGTACCCAAGTGCGGCGAAGATCGCGAGATAGATGACCATCATGCGGAGACTGCGTTTCACAGTGCCAACGATCAGCCATCCGTATCCAGACGTGGTCTTATTGATCACCCGGTCAAAGCCGCGGAAAAACCAGTTCTTCTTGTGCTCCCCGCCATGCGGGATTGGTTTCAATATGGTTGCGCACAGAGCTGGCGTGAGGGTCAGCGCCATCAACGCCGAAAACACCATCGACATAACAATCGTCAATGAGAACTGCTTGTAGATGATTCCAATCGCGCCGGGGAAGAAGGCCATTGGCACGAAAACTGCGATCAGCACAACCGTGATCCCGATCACCGCGCCGGTGATCTGTTTCATAGCCTTCACCGTTGCAGCTTTGGGGGGAAGTCCCTCCTCATGCATGATACGCTCTACGTTCTCGACGACCACGATCGCGTCGTCGACTAGGATGCCGATTGCCAGGACCATGGCAAACATCGTCAGGACGTTAATCGAGAAGCCGAAAATGTAGAGTGCCGCGCAGGTTCCAAGCAGCGCGACCGGCACCACGAGCGTCGGTATGAGCGTGTATCTGAAGTTTTGGAGAAACAGGAACATGATCACGAACACGAGTGCGACTGCCTCGAGCAGAGTGTGGATCACCTTCTCGATCGAAATGGATACGAAAGGTGTCGTGTCGTAGGGTATTTCGTAACTGATGCTCGAAGGGAATGTCTCCGCAAGCTCAGCCATGCGTGTCTTGACGGCTTGTGCAGTGATGAGCGCATTCCCCGTCGAGTTGAGCTGGATACCGATTTGCGCCGCGTCTTTTCCGTTGATTTTCGAAGACAGCGCGTAGCTCTGGCCTCCAAATTCGAGCCTTGCCACATCGGCGAGCCGCACAACGGACCCGTCTTGGTTCGCACGCAAAACGATCTCGGCAAAATCATCGACAGTGGACAATTGTCCCGTCGCAGAGACGGTGGCGGTGATTTCCTGCCCGTTTGCGCTCGGTTGGGCGCCAATGCTGCCCGAGGAGACCTGTGCATTCTGCGCGGCGATGGCGTTGGATACGTCCTGGGCCGTCAGGTTCAGCCCGACTAGTTTTTTGGTATCAATCCAGACACGCATGGCGCGCTCGGTTGCGAAGAGCTGCGCCTTGCCGACGCCTGGAAGACGTCGCAGTTCATCGATGACATTGCGTGCGGCGAACTCGCCGAGATCGATGGGGCCCAGACGACCGTCTGTGGAGGTCAGTCCGACGAACAGCAGAAAGGCGCTGCTTGTCTCTTCAACACGGATACCCTGCTGTAGGACCGATGGAGGGAGACGGGCTTCAATGCGGCTGATGCGGTTTTGAACGTCAACCGTGGCAGTCTGTGGATCGGTACCCGACTGGAATGTGACGTTGATTGTCACACTACCCTGGTTATCACTGACGGAGTCATAATACAGCATTCCCGTGGCGCCGTTCATCTCCTGTTCGATCAACTTGGTAACGCTGTCGTAGAGATTTTGCGGCGTTGCTCCGGGATAGCTGGTTGTGATCGCAATCGTCGGCGGAGCCACATTAGGGTACTGCGAAATCGGAAGAAACGGAATTGCAATGACGCCAGCCAAGGCAATTGCCAAGGCGATGACCCATGCAAAAACCGGGCGCTCGATGAAATATTGAGGCATAGCTCGACCCCTTAAAGTTTTGCTTGCTGAGTGCACACGCCGTCGCAGTCAGCATCGGGCGTTACCGCCGTGCTCGCTGCAGCAATGGGTTGCGCCGTGACGGGTGCCCCGGCCATAGCTTTCTCAGCTCCATCGACGATCACCTGATCGCCGACCTTCAGGCCTTCCGTGACAAGCCAACGACTACCAACGGAACGCGTTGCTATAACGGGTTGCGGAACGGCTTTGCCGTCCTGGACAATCATAACCTTGGCCTGACCCAGCGTGTCCCATTGGACAGCGCGCTGTGGCAGCAAAAGAGCTTGGTGGACGGTTCCCTGCGCCATACGCACGCGGACATATGTACCTGGTAGAAGGGATCGATTTGGATTGCGGAACTCGGCGCGAAGCGATACTTGTCCGGTTGTTTCGTTGACCACAGCGGAAGAAAACAATAGCCTCCCTCGCTCCCCATATGTCGTACCGTTGTTGGTGATAAGCTCAACGAAAGCGCTGTTGTCCTGCTCTCCTGGCGCACCATCACTGGACAGCTTCTGTACCGCTGTAAGATCTGTCAGCGGCGCTATGAAGTCCACGTACACCGAGCTGAGATCACGTACGGTAGCCATATGTGTCCCATCTTCTTGCCGTACGAATGCGCCGGCCGTTACGATCGCTGCATCTATTCGCCCATTGATCGGAGACCTGACCGACGCGTAGCCGAGGTCAAGCTCGGCCGTTTTGAGATTCGCTTTGGCGACAGCGACTTCTGCCTGGGCCTGTTGGCGTGTGGCAACAGCAACGTCGTATTGATCCTTGCTGGCAACATTTTTTTGCAGGAGACTTTCAGCTCTCCCTTCTTGCTGCGACGCGAGTGAGAATGATGCTTCGGCGCGGGCGAGTTGCGCTTTTGCAGCATCTACCGCCGCTTCGAACTTTGCGGGATCAATCTGGAAAAGGGTTTCCCCCGCCGTGACATCCGATCCTTCCGCGAAAGTGCGTTGCAGCACAATGCCGCTGACGCGCGCCCTGACCTCAGCGAGTCTGATCGGCAGGAGACGACCTGGATATTCTTTCGTGAGCGGTAGATCCTCCGTCTGCATGGAAACGGTTTTAACCAAGGGAGGGGGATAGGCAGCTTGCGAGCCTGATGATGAATCGTCGCATGAGGTCATCAATGTCGACAAGGGAAGCAGGAGTACGGATAGGCGAAAGCGAAAATACATGATCTGATCCGGATTGAGTTGACCCGCCGGCAAACGCACGGCAGCGGAGCTGAAAAAATGGCCCGGAAACGTTCATACAACCTCAACCATAGTTTAGGTCAAGGGGTTACCTATTAAATCCGAACTGCAAGAAAAGCTATGACGGCAAGGTGGGGATGTCCGCCGATCAGCAAAGTAGAAATATCCGATTGGAAACCGAAAGGCACATTGGCCAGCCCCGATGTGACCCTCTGGCAGCGCGAACCGGCACTGCCGCGCCGTCGCTTGTTAGTTACAAAAGCACCCAGTTGTTACTACTGCGGACTTCGGGTCCCTGTGGCGTCAACAAATGCAAGAGCCGCCGGCGGCGGTGACCTGGCCGGTGAAGAACCGGCCGAAATTATTGCCCGCCTCGATGACCGTGCGATATTGGGCCATGTAGGAGAGCGCGTGCATCTTCTGGGCGCAGGAAATGCGCGGCACCATGTCCGTGGCGATGACATTTGCGCCGTTTTCCTTCGCCTGCTCCAAAAGGTCCTTGTTCTGGGCTGGGTAGAAAAACGAGATCAGCGTCTTGTTCGCAGATAGGCGATCAATCTCCGATGTTTCCGGCGGACGAACCTTGGCGATGATGTCGGAACCGGCGTAAAGCGCATCGGCGCTGTCGATGATCGTCACACCTGCTGCGCGATAAGGCGTCGTCGGAAAAACCCGCCGCCTTGCCTGCACCGGTTTCATGAATGCAATCATATCCGAGTTTCTACAAAGCTTGCGCGCGGTCGGGCGTCATACCGACGCGCGCCTCGCCCTCATATAATTCCTTAGGTGTCCCGATTCTCAATCGTATCGTCTTTCCTGTTCTGCTCGGCCGTCAAAATAATTAGCGTGCCGGGGAGCCCAGGTGCGCTAAGCATCTTGTCATGCGGTACGGAGAGCGTGAGCGACTTGAGCGCTGGTGCTCCTCATCTGCCCCGCGAGGGTTCGGATAACGCCGGGAGCAATAGATATGCCAACTCGGAATGCGCGATTGATGAGCATGTTGCCAACTGCAACCGGCGAGAAAGGGGCGGCCTGTGTAATCCGTCCGGACACCCTGTCTTCAAAGTCGACAATCAGGCATGATCGGATGCATGCGTCATTTCGGTCATACACTCAAAATCTCCTAGGGATCGACAAGCGCACCTTGAGCCAGACTGAGAGTTATTGCCTCATATCCGCGCTCTTGTTGCAGGCGGAAAGGCAATCGTAGTTACGATCAATTACCATCTCGGGATGTTCGGCTTCATGCTCCGTCACCATACGCACGGCACGGGCGCGGACTTCAGGGGAGAATTTGTTCGTCGTCTTGCTTGTCATAGACCCTACTTCTCACGAGTTGGGGTCTCCGGCAAAGCCGGTGCGGTTCAGTCTCAGCTTGCCGCTTACGGTCAAGCGTTTTGTTTACCCGCTATAAAATGCAACAGATAGAGCTTGACCTAAACTATGGTTGAGGCGCTAGATTTTGTGGGTGTCGACGCTGAAATTTCTCGCTGAAGCGCGTCGAGCCGGCGGTTAAAGCGAATGTTTAGGAATGAATATGCAAAACTTGATTGAAAAGTTTGAGATTGCTGTAGAGCAGTCACAGTTGGATGACCTGGCTTTTCGGCTCGAAAACGTTAGGTGGCCTTCGTCTGAAACTGCACGTGATGCAAGTCAGGGACCCACTCTAGACACGATGAAAAACCTCGTTCAACACTGGTCTCGGAACTACGACTGGAGAAAGTGCGAAACCTTCCTCAATCAATTTGATCAGTTCCGAACCGTCATCGACGGAGTGGCCATCCATTTCCTGCATATTCGATCAGCCGAACCTGAAGCTATACCGATGCTAATGACTCACGGCTGGCCAGGCTCCATCCTGGAGTTCAGAAAAGTAATTGGACCTTTGATCGATCCTGTTACCCACGGGGGAAATGCAAATGACGCATTCCATCTGATCATCCCGTCTTTGCCAGGATTTGGATTCTCAGATCAACCTAACGAGGAAGGTTGGGACATAGCCCGCATTGCCAACGCTTGGACCAAGCTTATGCAAAGACTTGGGTACGCGAAGTGGGTAGCGCAAGGCGGAGATTGGGGCGCGGGAGTGACCACCGTTATGGGGTACATGGCTCCAGAAGGTCTGGCAGCCCTGCATCTCAACATGGTGCTATTCAAACCTACAGATGAGGAGCGTCAGGAAGCCGATGAAGAGGAGCGAAAGTTACTCGCGATTGCTCGTCGGTACGACGAGGAACTCTCTGCATATAATATGCTTCAAAGCACTCGGCCTCAGTCGCTAGCCTACGGAATAGCAGATTCCCCGGTCGGCCTGGCCTCGTGGATATACACTCTTTTCCAAGACCTTTCAGGATCGGACGAGAGCCTCGAGCGATTTATCTCATTAGATGAGATGATCGACAATATCATGTTGTATTGGCTGACCAATACAGGACCCAGTTCGATTAGGATTTACTGGGAAACTGCTCAAAGTCTTCGACGTGCCGGCATGCCTTCCCACCCAATGCCTGTTCCGGCTGGAGTGGCAGCTTTTCCTGACGAGATCATGAGCACCTCCAAACGCTGGGCTGAAAAGCGGTTCGAAAACCTCCTACATTTCAGTCAAGCGTCGTTCGGGGGCCATTTTGCAGCGCTTGAAAATCCAACCGAGTTTGTTCAGTCAGTGAGGTTTACGTTCAGTCACATCCGGGAAACCAACTAGGTTCCCCAACAGCGGCCAGGTACAGCTCCAAGCGACGGGTGGCAAGGTTCGTGTAGGTCGTGCCTGCGGAGTGTACAAACCCTCTGAGAAAAAGCATGGAGCTTCCGGCTGAATGTGAAGGAAAACCAGCACCTACCCGATGACAACAGCCAAAAATTTTGCCCGTGCGAGGACATCAATGAAGTCAAAGTGAAGTTTGGGGAACGTTCATTATAGGCGACACCTGTGATCCGACCTGTATGGCGATGGCCGAGAAGTTCAAGGCTGGCGGATGCATGCAAAGAAATGCGTCGAGCGCCGCGGCCAACAAATTCCGTTTGGTGATACGCGAGGCAAGCCGGCGGAAAAAGTTCCATAAGATAGATTACGCGATCTACATCGTCCATAAAACCGACGTGGGAGCTGCCTGCAATTTTTCACCAAACGGCGTCACGCGATCATGATCGTGCAACACCAGCCCCCTCACGAACCGGTCACCAACAGCCTCCTGCAGTTGGCGCAGTCCACGGAAGTCTTGCGCTCTCACCGTTGCCGACGCCTTAACCTCGATTCCGATAATACGACCGCGCCGATCTTCGATAACGACATCGACCTCATCCTTATCCTTCGTCCTGTAGTGAGAGAATGAAACGCGTCGCTCGCTCCATGACGCCAATTTCATCAACTCCGACACAACAAAACTCTCCAACAGAGCACCAAAGCGTAAGCGGTCCAGCCGCAACCGTTCGGCTTCGTCTTCTCGCATACTCGCCAGCAATCCCGTGTCGATGAAGTGCAGCTTCGGCGTCTTGATTAGACGACTAAGTCGATTGTTCGACCACGGAGGCAGTGTCTTTATCAGGAACAATCGTTCAAGGATCGCAACGTATTTCTGTGTCGTGACACTCGATAGCCCGAGCGCCGAACCAAAGCTGGAATGATTGACCAGTTGTCCAGCGTGCTCGGCCAATATGTTCAGAAGACGGGGCATCCGATCGAGTTGATCAATATTGGCGATGTCTCGCACGTCACGGTCCAGAATGAGTGCAACATAGTCCTCAAGCCAGGCAGTCCGTCGACGCGGTGTCGGTCTGCGTATTGCCTCAGGGTATCCCCCTCTTACAACAATGTCGATCAAATCCGTCCCAATGGCGGCGGCCGTCTCTACAACCGGCGCTTCTCCCGCGAACAGCCGATCCAAAAGGCGACCCGGTGCAGACTGAATCTCCGCCTGCGCCAGAGGTAGCAGCGGAATGACTGCCATCCTGCCCGCCAGTGAGTCGGCTATGGATGGGATGGCCGTTAGATTTGCAGAACCTGTCAGCAAGAAACGCCCTGGCGTTTCGTCACGATCAACACTTTCCTTGATCGCCAACATCAGTTCCGGAGCCCGCTGCACCTCGTCAATCACAGCGCGGTCGACGCCTCTTATGAAACCTACAGGATCGGCACGCGCAGCCTGCAGCGTACCCGCGTCATCCAAAGTGAGATAGGCCCGGTCGGGGCCTTCAAATTGCCGCGCAAGCGTCGTTTTTCCCGCTTGTCTAGGGCCGGCAATAAGAACGACGCGCGTATCGGATAGCGATGTCTCAACCAGAGAATACGCTTTGCGCTCGATTAGTATTCGGCTGGTTCGTAGTCGGTCCATCATCCGTCTATTATTAATACACACTTCGGCCAATTTAAAGCAGAAAAACGTCCAATATGCATTGAAATGCATCCCCGATGGGTGATTGATCTGCACTCACGCAGGATGCCAAAATCGCTCATGATCCTCGTTGTCAGCCCCGCTCGCCCACGACAGACGGTGTTCTCGTCCGAATTGGAAAGAACAGGATACTTCACTCTAGTCGCCTATACAGATATAGGCGTGGCGCGGTTGCAAATGCTTTCCGCTTAACGACCGACGGAGCTTCCGGAGTTCCCATGCCACAAAATCTCAAAAGAGGCTGGCATTGGTCGGTCATCTAATTCATACAACCTGCAGTAAAATAATAATTCGAGGTCAGATCTGCATATGAAGCGCCTTGTGTCCACAATCGCCATCACTCTTTTTTTGGGGACTATCTCTTTCCAGCTGCACCGAATCCGCGCCGGAAATGAGCGATGATCAAATCCTCTTGTTATTTTCTTCCACCTCCCTGTTCTCGACAAGTGCCGATGCGCCCAAAACGATCCCCAAAAAGGCCGAGGAATGCGTACGCCTTCTTTCAGGGCTGGAAGAGGCAGTCTTCAAAGATATGCCACAGGAAATGCTTGGCCAACTGAAGACCGAATGCCGCCAGACGATCAGCGAGCGCCTGCGTGATCCAGCTCTGAACCCTAAAAACTTAAAGCTCGAACACGTTGAGACAGCAAAATTTGCCCAGCGGCTGACCACCGTCCGCGCAAAATCACAGGAAGAAGCAAAGGCATTTGCCGCGCGTGAGAACGAGCGCCGTGAGGCCGAACTTGCCAAGCAGGAACAAGACCAGCAGCGGAGGCGAATTCAGGAGGCCGCAGAGGCGATCAAGAATGCGCAGACTCAGTTGGCGTCGATAAAGGATGACTTGCCGAAGAGGCTCACCGAGGCGGCAACCGCATGCGCCGAATTCGACGAAGCAAAAGAGGACCTCCGCAAGCGCGACAGGCGATCTCCAGTCCTCAATCGCGCGTGGCGTCCCAACGTTTGTCAGAAAAACTATGCAGAGCGGGCCAGCCGTCAGCTTCATCAAATCGAGCAGGCGGTCGAGAAAATGGCTTCGGATAAAAACTCACTCTTTCTCCCCAGCATGCCGTTCCTCGGTGAGGCCGATCCGAACAAGATCACGGCGGAGATCGAAAAGATGCAAGAAACGATCAGGGATATGAAGAACGCTTAATCGTTGCGACCCCGACATACACCGAATGATTGATTACGTCCGGCTCAATCCCATCTTGATGGGTGCGGACTGCGCCTAGACGCCTTTCGTGAACCGCCGAAAATTGGCATTGATGAGAGCAATCTGATTATTCGTCTAGGCACGGAAGGATCTGCCGGAGATACGCCGGAAGCTCGGCAGTTGCAGTTCCGCCTCACCAATTCGTTTGAGCGAGAATCTTTACACGACTATTTTCATCAAGTTTATTGACATGGATACCATCCGTCTCTTTTATGCGCCCGCACAAATTGAAAAACGGGCCTGCGCCATATGGAAGTTTCAACCAAAAATCAAAGTTGGCCAAGTGAGCTTTCAAAAGCAGATATGGGCAATCGCCGCTCCGTTCCGCCTGCCCTGTTGCGTGCGCCCGCCCCATCCGATGAAAAACTAAACGATATCCTGATGCTCGCGAGCCGCGTCCCAGATCACGGTAATTTGGTGCCATGGCGGTTCATTCTTGTAAGAGATCATCAGGCTAGCGATCTCCTGGAAGAGTTTCTTCGCGCGCACGATGCTGAAGAACAGAACGAAGGCGTGAAATCGGCAATGATCTCCCGGTTGAGGGCGTGGCTGATCGGACCGCCGGCTACAGTGTTTTTGGTTTGGCGTCCCGATAAAGCGGCACCATTCCCCGAACTGGACCAACTGCTTTGCGCAGGTGCGGTCGCGACGACGTTTTTACACGCTGTCCACGCGGAAGGCTTCGGCTCGATCTGGCTTACTGGCTGGCCCTGCTCCTCGGAACGGGTCAGGCAGATCATGGGTCTCGATCCACACGAACGGCTGATCGGTCTTTTTCCTTTGGGCACTCCAACGCGAAGGCCAGCCGAACGAGCCAGGCCGAATGCAAATAACCTACTGAGCGAGTGGCGCTCGTAACAGCCATCGAATTATGGGGGACTTATCATTGCTATCCAAGACTTTTTTGTTTTCAATTTCGGTATCCACACTTGCCTTGTGCAGCGCAACTTTCTCGGCATTCGCACAAGATAACGGCGGCGACACCGTCCTTGCGCCAATTACGATCAAGGCCGATCGTGTTGGAAATGCTCCCGAGAGCCTGACCCGCAACGTCACGATTCTGGAAAAAGAGGATATCGAAAAACTCCTCACGACGTCGCACAGTTTGCCGGATCTTCTGGGAAAAGCAGTCCCTGGTCTGGCGCTGTATACCGGTGCCTTCACCACATACGGTCAAGGTCTACGCGGGCGCAGCGCCCTCGTCGTTATTGATGGTGTTCCCCAGAAACTCAACCGTGACACCTCCCGCGATCTGTTCAATGTTGACGTTTCCGCCATCGAGAAGATCGAGGTCGTCCATGGGGGCTCCGCTCTCTACGGCAATGGCGCGACAGGCGGCATCATTTACATTACGACGCTCCAGGGCGGCGGCGAGACACGGTTTAAATCACGCCTGGAGACCGGCAACAGCCTCACCAATTTCGGCGGTCAGGGGGCGAATGCGCGCTTTTCGCAATCTGTGCAAGGAAGCTCGGGGGACACCAACTTTGCTTTTTCGGCATCAGGTGACTTCAACCGCGGGCTATTCGACGCCAAGGGTGACCGCATAGCGCCTGAGCCCAGCCAGGGCGATCTTTTCGATACTGTCTCCGGCAGCTTTTTCGGGCGGGTACGCCATCATTTCGATGATCAGACCCTTGGCGCTTCGCTGATTGTCAAGAAAATCAGGCAGGACAGCGATTATGCGGCCGACACAACCGTTGCAGGCTTGCCGCCCGGTACTGTTCCTGCTCGCGCCGTGAAAGGACTGTCACTCGACGAACAGGGCGGACTGTTCAATATTCAAGGAACGATAGACTACAGACACGAGGATATTCTCGGCGGAACACTGGATGCCCAGGCCTTCGCCCGCAGAGCGGAATCGCGATTTTATCCTTCCGATGCGCGCGCCATTCGCAATCGCGCGGCGATCATCCAATCCTATTTCGAAAGTGACATTTACGGCGGAAGCGTTGTTTTCAACACGCCCATTCCTCTCAGTGACGAACTTCCCGTCAATCTGATGTGGGGAATGGATGCGCAATTGGAAAGCTCCGTCGGCCCAGCCGATCTTTTTGATGGTACGGCTTTTGACCTTAGCAGGGGAACTGTCTTCAATCGCACGCGAACGACGCTCTGGACACCGCCTTTCGATCTCGACCAGTATTCGCTATTTGCCCAGCTTGAGGTCAAACCGACAGATCGCGTCACGGTGCGTGGCGGTGTGCGACAACAATGGGCCCATTTCTCCGTAGACAATTTTACAACGATCATCGGCGATCCGATTGCAGGCGGCAGCCTCGATTTTTCCAGCGCGCTCTATAACATCGGCGTGAATTACGAGTTCATCGACGGCATAAGTTTGTTTGCCGATTTTTCCCAGTCCTACGATCTCTCGGACATCGGCCTGCAGCTTCGCCAGGCCCCGCGCGGTTTCAATCTCACGGGCAGCAACATCCATCCCCTCAGCTACGACAACTACGAAGTCGGTATTCGGGCGTCGGTCGGAGATTTCACCGGGAGTGCCGCAGCCTTCCTGAGCAAGTCTGAGCTGGGCGCCCTGCGCACGGAAAACTTCATTCTCATCCAGGACCGGGATCCCGAAGAAATCAGGGGCATCGAACTGGCGGCCAGTTACCGCTTCAACGACCATTGGTCGGCCGGGGGAACGTTTACCTACACGCATGGTGAACGAACGACCGCAACCGGACGCGAGATCGCTTTGGACGGTTTCCGCATTCCGCCGATCAAGGTTACAGGTTATGTCGAGTACATGCCGACAGATTGGTGGTCGTTGCGCCTCGACGGCGTCTACAGCGGATCTCGCGACGACGCTTTCAACGACCGCGTGGCATTTGGCGGCGCGAAGGTGGAAGACTTTGCGATTTTCAACCTTGCAAGTGATTTTAAGCTGGAGCGCGGCAAGCTCAGTCTCGGTATCGACAACATCTTCAATGAAGATTACTACAACGTCTATGCGCAGCTGTTGAGAAATTCGAACAACACGAGCCATATCAAATCGCCGGGTACAACGTTCAAAATCGCATATGAGGTTGAATGGTAGCCGCATCTTATCAGGTCAGCACAGCCGAATGTTCCTCGGGCGCGTCTTTGGTCGGTTCCGGGCTTTCGTTCGTCGCCGGCGGTCGCACCATTCTCAATGAGGTCATCTGCGAGATACCGGGAGGGAAAATCACGGCTCTGGTCGGTCCAAACGGCTCCGGCAAGAGTTCCCTGATGAGACTTCTGGTGCGCCTGGAGCGACCCACAACCGGGCAAATTACCCTTTCAGGTCGTGATGTTACGTCCTTCAGTCGCCGCGACTTCGCGCGGTGGCTGGCGTTTCTTCCACAGGATATGCAGCCGCCCGCAGCGCTATCTGTCCGCGATCTTGTCGCCTGCGGAAGGCACCCTCACCGTGCCATATGGCGGCCCGAGACCAAGCGAGACAGAGAGGTCATTGAGGAGGCTCTCGTCGTCACCGATCTCATTGATCTTTCCAGCCGCCCCATAGGAGCGCTTTCGGGAGGCGAGCGTCAGCGTTCGCTGATTGCCATGGCACTTGCGCAAGAGACGCAGATCCTGATGCTCGATGAGCCGACAACGTACCTGGATCTTCGTTATCAGATTCAGATACTGGAGCTTGTTCGCAAGCTTCAGATTGAACGGCAGTTAACCGTCTGCTGGGTTCTGCACGATCTGAACGAGGCAGCGGCCTATAGCGACGACGTCATTGTTCTTTCGAAGGGGCGCTGTGTCGCAACAGGGTCGCCCCAGCGCATCCTGACGCCCGAGTTCATA
Source organism: Rhizobium sp. AB2/73 (assembly GCF_020871915.1). Classification (NCBI taxonomy): domain Bacteria; kingdom Pseudomonadati; phylum Pseudomonadota; class Alphaproteobacteria; order Hyphomicrobiales; family Rhizobiaceae; genus Rhizobium; species Rhizobium sp. AB2/73. The sequence continues at coordinate 318,160 of NZ_CP067074.1, forward strand.
CGTGGTGTTTTCGGCATCGACATGTTGCGGCTTGCTCACCCTGTCGACGGAGCGCCGCTCCTCGTTCCGTCGCGTGGCTGGGCTCCCAATCATCCAAGAGAAACGACATGATCGCCCTCAATCGACGCAAATTTATTTCCGCTCTTTCCTGCGCCGCCTGTGCCTCGGCCTTCCGCCCCGGGCGACTGATCGCAGAAATGGCGCTGCCGCGTGTCGTCGCCCTTGAATGGCGTTATGCTGATCATACTCGTTCGCTCGGATTGCCTCTCGTCGGTGTCGCCGATCTTGCGGAGTATCTTGGGCAGACTTCATCCGACGCGCAGGAATTGGCAGCAATCGGAACGGCGGATATGGGACGCCGGCAGGAACCCTCTCTTGAGGCAATCATCGCGGCGAAACCCGATCTTATCCTGGGTGTCAAGTTTCGACACGAGCGCATCCAGCCGCAACTTTCAAAGATCGCCCAAACGGTCCTTTACGACTATACCCGGACCGGCAAGGAGAACGGCGACCAGCTCTCCCTTATGATTGACGAACTACGGTTGCTTGCCGAAAAAGTTGGACGCCGCGATGCCGCAGACAATGCGGTTCGCGGTCTTGACGATTTCCTCGCCAAGGGGGCCGGACGACTCGCATCAGTCCCTGACCTGTCGCGGCGGATCGTATTTGCCCAGTTTCCGTCCGGGGTTAACAATATTCGTCTTTTCACCTCGAACTCGCTTCCCGTCCGCCTGCTGGAGCGACTGGGACTTCAGAACGCTTGGAACGGGCCATCGGAAGGTTTTGGCTTCACGACAGTCGGTCCAGAGCGGTTGCTGGCTCTTGGTGATGTAACGTTTCTGGGTGTCGCGATCGGTGCGGATAACAGCCTTACGAGGCTTGAAAGAAACCCGCTCTGGCAAAGCATGCCATTTGTGCGTGCTGGCAGATTTTTTGGCCTGACCGACGTGGTTTGGCCTTTCGGCGGCATTCCGGCGGCCGAGGCCTTTTCCGCGAAAGTGGCAGAAACGCTCAAGCAGGGATGATCGCTTCCTCAAAGAATAAGTGGCTATTGGTAACGCCCGCAGTTGTGATCGCAACCTGCGTGTCAATAGCGCTGGCGCTTGTACATCTACACGCTTCGGTCGGCATCGAAGCGTCGATATCGACTATCCTCCGTAGCATTTTATCTGCATCGGCCGATGATCCAGCGAGTATGATGCTGCACTATCTTCGGCTTCCTCGGACACTGGCGGCCATTTTGACCGGCGCGTGTCTCGCGGTAGCCGGAACGCTCTTTCAAGCAGCCACACGCAATCCGCTGGCATCGCCGGGGATTCTTGGTGTGACGGCGGGTGCACAGCTGTTCGTTGCACTCGTTACTGTTGTGCCCGCCCTCGCCCTCTTCGTCCCACACGCCGTGGCAGCCACCGCGGGTGGGGTTCTGGCAGGCGGGCTCACCTGGACAGTTTCCGGGGCCAGTTCCGGGCCGGTCAGGATTGCCTTGTCGGGGATGGCGGTATCGCTGATGGCAGGAGCGATAGCAGCGGCGATCTCACTTTTGAATGAAACGGCTGGCGCGAGCCTTCATCTTTGGGGCGGAGGAAGCCTCATTCAAACGGATTGGCAGGCAGCAATCAGCGCTCTGGCCGGTTTCTGTCCGGTATTTCTGGTGGCGCTAATGCTTGCGAGACAATTCGATATTCTTAGCCTCGGCGATGATACCGCGAGAATGCTCGGGCAGAACCTGCTTCTGATACGCGGAATAGCGCTTGCTCTCGGCGTCTGGTTGTCCGCGCTCGCCGTCACGCTCGCCGGACCAGTCGTATTTGTCGGGCTGGTGGCGCCCAACTTGCTACGTCTGGCGGGAATATCCAAACACCTCCTTTTGCTGCCTGCAGCCGTGATCGTCGGGATAGCGTTGACAGTCGGGGCCGATCTTCTTGTGCTGAACCTGTCGGCCAGCACAATCGAATTGCCGGTCGGTGTGCCGATCGCGCTCGTCGGGGCGCCGGTTCTCATCTTGCTGGCCTGGCGCCATGCACAGGAAAATCGCACCACATCGGAATTTTCCAGCAGATACCAGGCAGCTCCTGCCCTGCGCGGATTATCTCATCCCGCCTTTCTTGTCATCCTGCTCCTCCTTGCGGGCATTGCGGGGCTTGTCAGCGGTAATCGCTTCATCTCGCCGTGGAGCGCCCTGACCTTCCTCGCCGGGGTGCCCTCCACAGACCTGCATAGCATCCTGGAACTCCGCACATTGCGCGTTGCCGGCGCGGCATTGGGTGGCGCGCTTCTCGGGCTTTCGGGCCTCCTTCTTCAGGGGGTCGTTCGCAATCCGCTCGCAAGTCCGGAACTGATCGGCATCACACAAACATCCGGCCTTGCCGCTGTCGCCGTACTGCTTTTTTTTCCCGAACTTGGCTTTCCCGGCGTTCAGGCAGGAGCAGTCGCTGGCGGTCTTGCCGCCACGGTTTTTGTTGCCAGCCTCGGGCTTCGGCGAAATCTCGCCCCGTCGGCGATGGCGCTCATCGGTCTTGGGCTGGCGGCATTTGCGGCCTCCGCTTCAACCGCCTTGGTCATCATGGCTGGTTTTCAGGCAAGTCAGGCCGCGACCTGGCTCGCCGGATCAACTTATGGCATTGGCAAAACTGACCTGACGGTTCTTGCCGGCGCCCTGATTTGTATCGTGCCTGTTTCCTATCTGCTGTTGTCGCTTACGGACATAATGGCACTGGGCCGGCCGAAAGCATCAAGTCTCGGGCTGAATTTTCGGGCGGCGGAATGGGCCCATCTCCTGGCCGGGGCATTGTGCGCCAGCACGGTTGCCGCGGTCTTCGGCCCCGTATCGTTCGTTGGGTTAATGGCGCCACATGCGGCTCGCCTCCTCGGTCCGGGGCGATATCGCGACCTGATGGCCGCCAGCGCTCTCATCGGAGCCATATTGATGATCATCGCCGATTGTCTCGGACGGACCCTGTTTGCGCCGGTCGAAATACCCGTCGGCTTGATGACGGCCATCATTGGGGCTCCCTTTATATTGCTCGTTCTACGCCGGGCATGACAAGCTGATGCAACGGAACCGGCACGACCCGAACCGGTGGAAACACATGGCGCGTCGATTTATGCGGAAACAGAATGCCGCGCCGGGCGCGCTCGACGATCTCGTCGGGTTCGAATGACATGTCGGGCCGCCAGCTCCCCAGCCGCACGTTCTCATAGTCGAACGTGACGACCGGCACGAGCGCTAGTCCGAGACGTAACGCTGCGGCGTGACGATGGTGCCCGTCCATGATGCATCGGCTTGTGCGCTCAATGCAGATCGGGCTGGTCCAGCTTTGATCCCGGATCAGAAGATCGGTCACTTCAGCGACGCGATCGGGAATGATTTCCTCATGGGGAGAAAGGGTCGATGGTGGCACCAGGAGCAACTCTGAATAGGTCATGCAATCAGCCTTTCGTCACCGTTGGAGACAGACTCGTTCAGGAATATCCTTTCCGGATGAGCATTGCTCAGGAAGTCATGGTGGGAAATGTCCCAACCATAGGCACCTGCGGCCAGAAAGCAGACGATATCGCCGACGCCAAGGTCGTGAACCTCTTCATTTCGCAGCAAGACGTCCTTCGGCGTGCACAGTTCACCGGTAAACGTCACAACTGCTTTCCCGGTCGTGGGACGCGGCCATGATCGTCGCCAGGCGCGACCGTTGAAAATTTTGTGCGGGTGGCGATGCTGCCAGGCCGAGGGGAGCCTGAAATGATGTGAACCACCCCGCAGCAACGCAAAAGTTTCACCATGAGTTGTCTTCACATCTATGACCTCGGCAACGTAGACCGTGCAATAGGCGACGACGATGCGCCCGCATTCGAACTGCAGCACGGTGTTATCGGCAGGGATGCTGCCGGCAAGCTGTTCAGTGAGGTGGCGGAAGTCGAATCTTCGGTCAAGATTGGCATAGTCCACTCCCCAGCCGCCACCGAGATTGATGACGCGCGCCTCAAGCCCATTTCGTATGGCCCAATCGCGCGCCCTCAATAACGCCTCCTTGCAGAAGATGGCATGCGCATCGGCATCCAGATTGTTGGAGATGGTGTGGAGATGGAAGCCATCGAAGCGCAGGTGCCGGCATGACTTGACGAGCTGAAGCGCCTCATCGACCTGCGCCTCATCGATGCCGAATTGCGTCGGCTGCCCTCCCATCGTAATCGTGGCGCCCGGAACGGGGCCGGCCATGTTGATTCTCAACAGAACTGGAAGCCTTATGCCGGCCCGAGCCGCCACCATGTCCGCCAGATGGAGGAGATGAAGACTCTCGATATGGACCCGCTCGACTCCATGATCGATTGCGGCGATGAAATCAGTTTCCGTTCGCCCCGGACCGCCCATGATGATACGGACCTTTGGGCCGGCGGTTTGCCGCACTTTGCGGATTTCTCCTGCCGAAGCGACTTCGAAGCCGGCGACGATCGGCGCCAGCGTCGAAAGTACCGCCGGATCGCTATTCGCCTTGATGGCGTAAAAGAACTCGCTCTGCGCTGGCAGGTTCGACACGATGTCGCGGGCGTGCCTCGCCAGCCCGTCCAGATCGTGGATATAGGCGCAGGCGGGAAGGTCCTGCCTGACCAGCGACTCGACAAGCTGAAGCGAAGGGTTGAAATACGTCACGATACGTTCTCCTTGGAAATTTGAGCCTGTGAGAGGCACTTGCTGCGCCAACTCCGATCGGACCGCGTCAATGCCTGGCGCAAAATTCCGCGATCATTGGCCGCGACAATACCCAGCGCGCCTTGGGTGAGTTGACGCTCCACGTCCTCGTCACGGCGAGGAATGACGAAGAAATGCTTGCCTGCGGCTTTCACTGCGCCAGCCACCTTTGCCTCGGCGTCAATGACTTCCGGAGCGGTTGTCTGCCACGGAAGGCCGATGGATTGAGAATAGTCAGCGGCCCCGAGAAGGATTGCGTCGATGCCTTCAATCCGCGCGATATCGTCCACGGCGTCCAGACCCGACCTGTCCTCGATCATCGCGATGATCAAGGTCTCGCGATCCAGCTTGTTGATAAACTCCACGAGGTCGCAATCTCCAAACCGGCCCAGACGGCCCGCATTGAGACCACGCGAGCCGAGCGGCGCGTAGCGTGCTCGTGCCACCGCCGACCTGGCATCTTCAACGCTGGAGCATCGTGGCACCACGATCCCAGCCGCCCCGGCATCAAGAACCTGCAAGATGCGATCCGAGCGCGCGTCCGGAACGCGTACCAACGCGCTGATGCCCGATCGGTCCGCTGCTGCCAGCAGGAATTCAAGCTCTCGACCGTCGATCAGCGTATGTTCGAGATCGATGAGGACGAAATCAAATCCTGCGACAGCAGCCACCTCAACGATGGTCGGTGCGGGGACCGACAGGAACAACCCGCCCGCCGCTTTGCCGTTATCTAGGAGATTGCGCAACCTTGTTCGCCCGGTCAGCATCGCGCGTCCTCACCGCTTGCACCAGCATGGATCAGTGGGTTCGGAACGCTTCGAGGGGGGACTTGTCCGGTATCGAGCCGGCGTCGCGCCAGATCTTCTACAAGGACTTCATCGTCAAACAGGCCAAACGAAACTGCACCTTTGCCTGCCGATTCGTTATTTTGAAGGTGTTCATGGATGACACCGGCAGCCATGCGCCAGAACGCGCGTTCGTTAAATTCGAAGTGTCTTTCGAGAAAGAATGCCAGCTCGGCGAGATTGACCCCGAAGAGCGCATCGAACATGAAGTCACGCACGTCGCTGGGATCTTTTGCCTCGACATATGAATTTGGATTGACCATGGCATGTTCGGCTGGCGTCGCAACCAGGGCCGGCGCTCGGGCACGCAGCCGTTCCGGTATGAAGCGAACACCATCATGGAAGTCCTTGAGAGCAACTCTCACGGGCCAGCCGTTTCGATGAACCAGGAGCATGTTCTGCTGGTGGCTCTCCAAGGCGATGCCATGGGCCGTCAGCAGATGCACAACGGGGACTGCCGAAACACGCAACAATTCACGTGTCCAGTTCTCCATGCCAAAGGCGTCAATCCAAGGCTTGATGGAGGGGCGACCGTCAACGTCGAGATGGGTCAGCATCGAAAAGGGCGATGCCGCTTCGGTTTCCACGCGAAGATATTTATGTACCGGATCCCGCCAGATCGCCGCCATACCGCCGCGAAGATCTCCGCCCCTGTCCAGCACAAGCGGCGCGGTCACCGTCGTCCCCATACGCTCCAGCAGAAGAATCGTGCCCGAAGCATCAAGATATGGATCACCGCGCAAAACATCTTCCAGCCAGGCGCTGATGATCGGAGCATTAAGGACGGTGTGAGCGGCCAGCGTCCGCGCCGTCGAGGTATTGCGAATGGAAAGCGCAAGCTTGAGGGAGGAAGCCCCCGGCAAAGTCTGATCGGCAAGGGTCCGGATCGACTGCTGAGCCAGATAGTCGTGCCGTGCTTCTCCAAGAAAGACGATCTGGCCAGTGGCACGTGCGACAATCGTTGCAGCTTCGATCACCCGTTCCCATTGCCATGGATGAACCGGCAGGATGTGAAAATCCTCATCAAGCATGGGTGCATCTGCGGAAGCGAGCAAAAGTCGGTCCTGGTTTCCAGGCACAGCAATGGACGAGCTGGCGCAAAAGTCCCTGTGCACTCCCAGCCAGACCGGCTTGATAGCGTTGGCAAACTCCGGACCGTAGCTTCTGTTTTCCTTGGGTGAAAAACCTGTTCGGGATTTGAAGCTGGGATGATAGCGATGGCCATCGGTAAGATTGGCCTCCGCTGCGTCATAACTTTGCGAGGCAAGCGCTCCTCCCCGACGCCGACTGGCAATCAACGCTTCGGTGTGGTTGAGAAATGTCCTGCGGATTTCGTCGCGGAAGCGTTCGTGGGTCGAAGCGTCGCCGACGACGAGAGGCAACAGGTCATCCAGAAGCAGCAGAGGATCGTCGCAGCGGGTGCCGTCTTGCGATTTCAGCCGCCAGACACTGCCGTCCTCCACCAGCCATCGGTCATAGGCGACGGTTCTCCTGACAAGAGCGCGATAGACGATCACCCCGTCGGAAGCCTGTATCGATACTTCCCCTGTCCCGCCGGTTGCGGGAGCGACTAAAATCGCGGCATCCGGCAAGAGGCCTTCGGTGAGAAATGCGCTCAGCGTCTGCGACACAACCCGGCTCCCCGCAGCATGCAGGGCATCCGGCAAGGCATGGGCGGAGACTTGTGCTGTTTTCGCCTGGAACTGGATCGTCATGGGGTCGCCTCCTCAAATATAGTGTGACGGATATCGGAAGGTGCTGTGGTCTTCCCTGTCAGCAAGGGATTGGGTACAGGGACGTAACTCGGCGTATCGGCGTATCCACCGAGGCAACTCAACAGGTTGGCTTTCGCAGGGAGTTGGCTGCTCGCCAGAAGTTCGCCGATGGCCGCCAAGTCGGAAACCTCTTCCAGAACCCGCCTCGCCTTGCCCCATAGATCGCTTTCGTCAATGCCGGAAACCTCGGCTGCCGTTGCGACGACGTGGGAGAAATGGTTGACGACCACGTAGTAGAGGAACCGTCTCCAGACCGTCTTGCGATCATAGAAGAGGGCATGATCCAAAAGCGCAGCGTCTTCGCCGCTGAAGCGGCGTTCGAACGCACTCCGATCGACCGCGATACCCTCCAGATCGCGGATGAAGAGATGGTCTGGCCAACCATCCACGAAGCGCACAAGACTGTTTTGGCTATGCGCCTCCAGCGCGATGCCGGTATCGCTGAAAAGGCGCAGCAAGGGGATGAGCGATATCCGCATATACGCCGTCAGCCAGCGATGAGTGCTTTCGCGGTCCTGCAGGTAATGTCCGCTGACTTCTGCCAGATTTGGCTTGCCGTTAGCCGGGTTGGCCTCCAGGAGGCCGGCAACAACTAGAGGGGACGGGCCTTTGCCAAAATCAGCGTCCCTTAGCAAATATCCCGTCTCGGGATGATACCGGAAACCACCACCTGCCTTGCAGCTCTGCACAATACGCCCGACCGGCTCGTCCAGCACAGTTAATCCGGCCCGCGCGACGGCTGGCCCGACCGCTGCAATTGCCCGTGCGCCTGCCACGCTGCGAGCGATTTGCTCATCGGTATTTACACGAGGAAAGTTCGTAATCCGTGCCTCGATTGGCAGTTTGACGAAGAGATTTTGATCCGAAAACCAAACAGTACGCACCGAAGAGGTCGGAGCGGCCGCATCGCCCGTGGCTTGCGTGATCCTGATTTCCCCCGATCGTATCCGGTCTGCAAAGTCCGGGTTTCCTTCCAGGCGCGCTGCCTGCCAGGGATGACATGGAAAGAGGATATCGTCGCGCATGTCGCTTGCCGACAGGCCCGAGGCAGCCCGCAGGCGTAAATCCATGGGAGCGAGGCGCTGGCGGTCACTCTCGAATTCCGCAACATGACGACGCTTCACCAGCAGCCAGCGAAGCTGGAAGCGGGTTGCGCGCTCAGGCGCATATTTTTCCGTGTCGGCTTTCGTGAAACCACCTACGCTTTTCGCAAGCGGATGAAACGGATGCCCAAACCACAGCGATTGCTCCAGTGCGACCGCAGAGATGCCGGCCTTTGCGGTCGACAGAAAGATCGCATGCTCGCGGCTTGCTAACGAAGAGCGGCCGATCCGATAAAGGATATCTTCGATGTCTTCGCTCGATGCGCCTCGCTGCGTCTTCAAAAGAATGGCAGCGAGCTCGGAGGCGTCTTCAATCACTCGCAATCCGCTCTGGTCGTTGACGGTAACCCGCTCGCCGAAGCGATGAAAACCAGCCGGCGAGAAATGCTCGCATTTCGCGGTGATCACCACATCGCCAGCGGCGATTTCGACCTCGTTCCCGACGCGGATCGTCTGGAGAAGGTCGGGCCGAAACTCCCGTAACCACGTGTTGAGAAGCCTGTTGCGCTCACGGTGCATTGCAAGTCTGATCGTCATGTCATTCAACGTCATGGCGTCTAGCCTCCGGCTGTAGGTAGAGAAGAATTGATGCGAGAAGAGTAAGTAGAGCCGCAGCGAGCAATGCGCCGTCGTTCCCGGCAGCAAATACGGCGAGCCCGCAGATCGCCGGACCGATGACCTGGCCAAGAGTAATGGCGGTGCGCCCCGCCGCAAGATTGAGGACGCGATGCCTGGAGCGTCCAAGAGAAGAAAAAAGCGACGGAGCCAGGCCCGCGTTGAAGGCTCCGTGAGCGATCCGCGACATGAAGATCGAAACAATGGTCGATCCTGCAAGCAATGAGAGAAGCGCAACCAGGGAGCCCGCGGTGGACAGGCGCATGACCGCTCTTTCCCGGCCCGCATCGATCCAGCGTCCCCACAGCGGAAGCACGACAAATGCCGCTGCCCAGCTTCCGGCATGAAGCAAACCGACCAGGCTTGCCGTCAGAACCGCGCTTTCCCGCTCCAGCGCCCAGTCGGCGAAAAACGGCATGAAGCCGAAAGCGCCGGCGGTTGCAAGAAGACCGGAAAGGACAAGCGTACGGCTGGCAGTTGGTGGCAGCCGCCCGTTAAGAGCAGGGGAGCGCGTGTCATCCTCGACAAGTCCTGCATCATGGAACGCACGTCCGCATAAAATGCTCAGGGCGACAAGCAATATGCCAAACCCCATCAAAAGACCCTGAAGCGCATCATGCTCAAATGCCCATCCTCCCAGGAGGGGTCCGGCTATGCAGCCTGCAGCCAATGCCTGCTGCAAACCCGAATAGCCTTTTCGGCCGGTCGTACGGTTATGCTCAACCGCAAGAAGCAGAAGGACACCGATCCCGGTCAGTCCCTGGATGCCGCGGCCTAGCGCAAAAAGCACCACAGTGCCTGCCTGCGCCTGGAGGAAAGCGCTGAGCGCATTCAGCAGGCATGACAGACCCATCAGTCTGCCGAGGGGATAGGAGGAGGCGAAGTGAGCCCAGACGGGCGTAGACAAAATTGCACCGACCGCGGGGGCGGCCGCGATCGCCGCGGCCCAGAGTGCAATATCTTTGGTCCCTGCCCCCGATAGTCGCTGGAGGTGCAGGGACAGGAACGGCAGCACGGCCAGAGGCGCAGCGACGGTCGCAAACTGTACGGCGAGCACAAGCCACCAGGATGCCCGCTTGAATCTGGTTGCGATCATCGGTTCACTCGAAATCGCGAAGCGGATTGCCGGCGAGACCCAGGCGGCTCGGCATGCCAAGTCCGAGCTCTGTCATCGCGAGCAATGGGGTCAGTATCTGCTTGAATGGCCAGTCAGGCTGCTCGAGCAAGCTAAATCTCAGCCGATCCCGCATCTCGGACGGCATTTCGATGTGCTTGAGATGATGCTCTACGCTCGTGCGCAGCAGGCGGCGTGATTTTGAGAGTTCGAGTGCACCGGTCCGGTCCAGCTCCGTACAAATCGCACGCAAGGCCACGTCGAACAGCAGGGTTTGACCGTATGCAATGAGGTCTTCGGGCTGCGATAGTAACATGGTTGCACGGCGTGGATCTTTAATGATGTAATCGGGAACCGGAAGTCCGCACTCTGCAAGACCTGCGGCATGGCACCGCACTGTATCGTGATCGCGTAGGATCACTCCCGAGGGCCGTCCGTTCGAAATCTCCACGAGCACGTTTTGCCCGTGCATTTCGGGAATGAAGCCGCTGGCGAGCGCTTCAATTGCAAACCCGGTCAGGAGGTCGAAGAGTTCGATGACGAAACCCTCGAGCGTATTGTCGCGACGGGCTTGCAGAACGGCTTCGATAGCGGGAGGAATTCCGCCGGCTGGCGCAACTGCAAACGCGGCAAGGGGGATGAGACTCGCACCGTCGATGATCGGGAAGATGCGGACCGCACAGCCAAGATAAGCGGTCCTGGGTTCCAGGACATCTCCCGACAATTCGGAGAAAGTCCAGAACTGCGTTTCGTCGGCAAGCCGCGCTACCCGGCCAAGACCGGGCCGGGTTGCCAGCGCCAGGGTCAGGAGGTCCGCCCCCTTCAGGCCATTGCAAAGGGACTGGGCGCTCAGCAACCTGCGAACACCCAGGGTTTCTACATCAAGAGGGAGCTTCAGATGGCATCCGGGCTTGCCTGGAATCGTGACGCTCCGCAGCGACGACGTCGCAGCAACCAGGGGGCCTTGAAAATCCAGCATGGTGATCCGTCCATCGGCGAGTTCCTCAGAAAATTCTCGCGGAACGATATGGTCGGCTTGCCAAGGATGGAGTGGTAAGGCTTCGTGTGTCGTGTCTATTCCCAGACGGGCCAGTTCCAGACCAAGCAGGGCCAACTGGGTGGCGTCCAGAAGGGCGGCGGAAGGCCCACCCCTCTCAACACGCGGCGACGCAAAAACATGACTTTTCTCCACGGCGCACCAGCGCAACGGGAAATACCTGCCAAATTCGGCGCCATAGTCCTCGATCTCTCGGGCTCCCCAGCGACCGCGGCAATGTGCCAGGGGATGGAAGGGGCGATCCCGCCACGCTGCCATTCGCTCCCATAGGAGATCGTTCTCCAGCGCACCGGCCTGCCTGCCCGCATTTGAAAGGGACGAACCTGTGGCCTGAACGAGATCTGCATTCTTCTCACTTTGGCTGAGTTGCCTCATCGTCCTGTCAAGGACCGGCACACCAACTTCCGGAAGAGCGTTCAGGACCAGCCAGAGCAACTCGCAGGGATCGAGGGTGTTGCACGTCTGCGCATGCTCAATGCTCAGCGGCCGCCACCCGCCGCGCCAGCGATCGGGTTGCAGGCGGATTGTGATTTCCTTCCCGCCGATAGCAACTGTGGCATGACGATCTTGCCGCGATGAAAGAGCGTGGCTGCGCAAACCGGCGACATCTTCCGTCCAGAGCAGATCGAGGAGATCGTCGAGGATCGCATTGCGATCCTCTTTGTGTTTGGGAATCTGGGCTATGTAGTTCATCAAAATAGATCCACCAGTATCCCTGCATCGGCAACCTCCGCCCGACGCAGAATGGCGCGGGCGCAGACGATATCGTCGATCGCCATCCCCATCGGATTGAGAAGGATGATCTCGTGATCATTTTCCCTGCCCGGTTTGTGGCCGCTGACGATTTCCCCGATTTCGGCATGCAGCTTTTTGCGAGAGAAAGAGCCTTCCTCGACAAGCTGGTTGATGATCTTCTTTTCACGATTACACTGGTCCCAGTCGTCCACGACCACCTTGTCCGCGCGTAAGAAGACCTCCTTTTCAACATCCATGATGGAGATATTGGAAAGAAATGTACCCGGTCTAAGCCATTCGAACCTGAGATAAGGCTGATCGGTGACCGTCGCGGTGACGACGACGTTGGCCGCCTCGACCGCGGAGCGTGCGTCGGGATGCGGAACGGCCTGCACCACAGGAAAAGCTTCGGCCAACCACTCGGTCAATCCGGCCATTGCCTCAGGCTGACGATCAAAGATATGGATTCGCCTGACATTCGCGAATTGCTCGCAGAACATCTGGATTTGCGTACGCCCGATTGGTCCGCAACCGATGACCGTCACGTCGGTGAAATTCGGCCGCGCCAGATGCCTGGCAGCGACCCCGGTTACCGCAGCGGTACGCAGCGCGCTGATGCGGGCCGCTTCCAGGACGGCAATCGGGAAATGCGTTTCATTGTCGTTTAGCACAATCACAGCACTTGCCCGATCAATGGAGCGCCGAGATGGATTATCGTGTTTCGAGCCGATCCATTTCAGCCCGGAAATGGGATCTCCGCCGCCAATCCAGGCTGGCATGGCGATGATGCGATCGGCGATGTGCCCGGAGTTCGGGTTGCGGAGATAAGGTTTCAAAGGTTGAGCGTAGTCACCTTTGGCGTGGAGGCGGAAGCCTTCTTCGACGGCTTCCATATAAAGATCCGAGCGGTCGCCGCCAACCGCAGCAATATCCCGTCGTGACAGGAAGCGAAGACGAGCGCTGACGCCCTCCCGTGACCGGATGGTTTCAATCATGTTCATTTTGGTCTCCTGGTAGATTTAGGACGCAGATGCCGCCGGTCAGGAGGCGTTTTGTAAGAGAACCGGATCCCGTCTCAGGACGACGTGGGATGATTCAAGGGGGCGATGAACCCGTTCTCGTGCGGGCAACCAATCCGGATTGTAGACACTGTCAAGATAGCGCTCACCCCGATCCGGCAGGACGGTCACGACAACTGCGTTACTCGGTAACTGCGGAGCCAGTTTCTGAATTGCCGCAATAACCGAACCCGAAGATCCTCCGGCGAGCAGGCCCTCTTCCCGAACAAGGAGACGGCATGCCTCGACAGATTCGAAATCGTTGACGAGAACGACTTCATCTATCTCACTGAGCTCCAGTTGCTCAGGAACACGACTGGCCCCGATCCCTGGAATGCGCCTGCGATCGCGCGAAGGACCGAAAATGACGGAACCTGCAATGTCCACGGCGATGATCCGGATTTTCGGCCAGGCCTCGCGCAGCCGACGGGTAAGGCCCATGATAGTACCGCAGGTGCTGACGCATATGAAGGCATGCGTCGGTTCGACAGGCATTTCGCCGACGATTTCCGCTCCAGCGCCATGGTAGTGGGCAGCAGGGTTATCGGGATTGGCATACTGGTTGAGCCAGACCGAATTTGGCACCTCTCGCAGCAACGTCTGAACGCGCCGAATTCTGGTATGAAGATAACCACCCTCCTCGTCTGTCTCCGTGACAAGTTCTGTGAACGCTCCATACGATTCTATCAGGGCTCGATTGGTACTGGTGATATTGGGGTCAATAACCGCCGTGAACTTGAGCTTCATCTGTTGCGCGATCATCGCCATCGCGATCGCCAGATTGCCAGACGAGCTCTCGATAAGATGCACGCTTTGATTGATTTTCCCGGACTGGATAGCTTGGCTTACCATATGCAGGGCGGGACGATCTTTGATGCTTCCACCTGGGTTGAACATTTCCAGCTTCGCAAAGATACGAAGCTTGTCGCTAGAAAAAGGTAGTTCCAGCTCAACCAAGGGGGTATTTCCAATAAATTCAGAAAGATTTGGCTTCATGCGCGTCTCCTGACTATCAACCGTACAAGCACGAAAAATACATGTTTACGTTGCATTTCATCATTGCACCAACAATGAGAAATTAACAGGAGTAAAATTGTCATGTTTGTGTTGCATTGAGTTTTTCGTTAATCAACGCCTAAGCGTGTCTCAATGAGATACATGTTGTTGTCAGTCGCTAAGAAACGAATTGCGTATTGGGGTCGTGTGTGGATGCCCCCGGTTTGGCAAGAAGAATTTTCTAACGACTGTCTGCGGACGAGGAATTCTATCGGTCGTGTGTCAGGCCTCATAATGTGGCCTGAAGTAGCCACGGGCCGGGATGCAGTTCGAAAAACAGGGTCCACATCGGTTCAGAGAGCTTGGTTGGCTCGAGCCCCGGGACTGGCTTACCCCATTGTGAACATTGAAGTCCTTTCCGCATCGTTCCGTCAGTCGATCTTCTCACCGGGGCTCATCACCCCAGGCATTTTCCGCATTGCCGCCCAAAGGAGGCAGCGGATCACGCCATCCTGTAATTCTGCTCTCTTGTCATCATCGCCCATATGATGCGCGCCATCTTGTTGGCGAGTGCGACGGCGGCAACCATTCTCGGTTTCCGCCCGAGAATGTGGCCGAGCCAATTATCTGGAAACACGCCTTTGCGGACGATCCATCGAATAAGGCTCATGGCCCCAACGATCAGTAATCTGCGAATATCTGTTTGCCCCATTTTGCTGACACCGCCCAGACGGGTCTTTCCACCCGTCGAGTGCTGTCTTGGAACGAGGCCGAGCCAGGCGGCAAAGTTTCGGCCGCTCTTGAAAGCACGAAGATCGGGTGCGAAGGCAAGGATCGCGCCGGCGGTCACAGGGCCCACGCCAGGAACAGTGCAGAGACGTCGCATGTCCTCATTCGACTTCGTGGCCTCGCGAAGATTCAGGCTTAGTTCGTCGATCTTTTCGCTGAGCATCCCGATCTGATCCAGGTAGAGCTGGCCTATCACTCGAACTCCATCCGGCAGATCAACAGCTTCCTCAGCCAGTATGCTTGCAACCGCACCGAGATTGGCAGGGCCTTGGGCAACGAATGTGAGACTGTGCGGCAACTCGGAATTTGAGGTTTGTCGTGCATGTTGATCGGTTACATGCGGGTATCGAGCGGTGATGAGCGGCAGTCGGTTGCCTTGCAGCGCGATGCTCTGCTTGCGGCCGGGGTCGATCAGCGTCACCTGCATCAGGATCGTGCTTCGGGCGCGCGCGACGATCGGCCGGGCCTGAAGGCTTGCCTTACAGAATTGTGCGAAGGTGACGTGCTGGTCGTTTGGAAGCTCGACCGTCTGGGCCGGTCACTCTCCCACCTGATCCGGATCGTAGAGGATCTGAAGATACGCGGGGTCGCCTTGTGCCTTGCCGCTCTTTACGAAAGCTGGACAATCCCTATTGCAGTCTTGCTTGCGATGCCCGTTGGCGTTCTTGGAGCACTCCTGGGCGCTGTGATTGGCGATCAGACAAACGGCGTTTACTTTCAGGTCGGACTTTTGACCGTCGTCGGCCTGACAGGCAAGAACGGCATCATGATTGTAGAATTTGCGCGGGAGCGAATGGCACACACTGGGGGAAATGCCGTCGACGCTGTTCTTGAAGCAGCAAAGCTTCGTTTCCGCCCAATTCTGATGACGTCTCTGGCGTTCGGTCTTGGGGTTGTACCGCTCATCATCTCAAGTGGAGCGGGGGCTGGTGCCAGGCATGCAATCGGCTATGCAACATTCTTTGGAACAGTGACAGGTACAGTACTTGCCGTAATTTTTGTTCCGGTGTTTTTCGTGGTCGTGAACAAGATTTTCAATCGCGCAAGCAAGACGGCCACTGCATAGCCAGCCCTGTGGAACGTGCCTGTGGATCGCCCAGAAAGCGCAACTTCCGCTTTCTGGGCGATCGCTTTAGCTAAGGCGCGGATCTGTAATTTGCAGAGCTTGGCGGTGTTTCCCTTGAGGGTTTCAAAGATCTGTCCGCACTGATGGCTGCAAGCAGCGATCGTGCTGTATCGGGTTTCACAAGGTCGAATGTTGCATTGACTCGATGCGGGCTCTCTGGCCCATCCGCTAACCTTCGCAGATCATTCGTCCCTGCGTTCCCTCTCAGGACACCGCCCTCGGATCAGCTATCCGGCTTCACCGCTGGCAACAGGTTTTACCTCATCTTATGTTTCGAACAAAGTGCCATCGCGCTGATCTGAACCCTTCAAACTGGACCGTTTTTGGTTAGAGTTTTCCGGTGCATTTTCCTGGCTGGGAAAGGAACGGAAGACGATGAAAGCATCACAGTTTTCGGACGCACAGAAGGCGTTCATTCTGAAGCAGGGTGATGAAGGAGTGTCGGTTGCGGAGATCTGCCGGAAGGCGGGGATCAGCCAGGCGACCTATTTCAACTGGAAGAAAAAATACGCGGGCATGCTGCCGCCGGAGATGAAGAAGCTGAAGCAGCTCGAGGACGAGAATGCGCGGTTGAAGAAGATCGTCGCGGACCTGACGCTGGACCGTGAGATGTTGCAGGATGTCATTCGGCGAAAGCTCTAAGGCCTGCTCGGAAACGCGAGATGGTGAAAGGCATGTGCCGGGATTGGATGATCTCGATCCGGCGTGCCTGTGGGGCACTGAACTTCGATCGGTCGACCTACCATTACACCTCTCGCCGTGCCGATCAGGCCGGTCTGGAACGTCGTATTCGTGAGATCTGCGAGATACGTGTTCGCTACGGCTATCGTCGCGTGCATGTATTGTTGGAGCGCGAGGGTTGGGGGACCAACATCAAGCGAACCTATCGCATTTACAGAGACTTGGGCCTGCAACTGCGTAACAAGACGCCGAAGCGACGGGTCAAAGCCAAGCTGCGGGAAGATCGGCAAATGGCCGTTGGACCGAACGATGTCTGGGCGATGGACTTCGTTCACGACCAACTCGCGACCGGCAAGAAACTGCGGGTGCTCACGGTGGTCGACACCTTCTCGCGCTATGTGCCGGTGCTTGATCCACGTCACAGCTATCGAGGTGAAGATGTCGTGCAAACCTTGGAACGGGTATGCCGGAAAGTTGGCTACCCGAAGACGATCCGTGTCGATCAGGGGACTGAGTTCGTGTCTCGCGATCTTGACCTTTGGGCCTACGCCAAAGGCGTCACCTTGGACTTCTCACGCCCGGGCAAGCCGACCGACAATGCGTTCATTGAAGCGTTCAATGGCCGCTTCCGCGCCGAATGTCTGAATCAGCACTGGTTCCTGACCCTTGCGGATGCCCGCGAAAAGATGGAGGATTGGCGTATAGACTATAATGAGTTTCGGCCGCATGGTGCGATCGGCAATAAGGTACCGATCTCGCTGATGAAATCAGGAGGCTCAACCAGCCCGCCTCCCTGAATGAAGCCGGAAAACTCTAGCCTCAGATGGTCCAGAAACCTGGGGCGGTTCAAACGCCGCCGAGGCTCTAATCGCAGCCGGATGAAACTTCAGTGGCAGGTCATCGGCAACCAGCCCCCAGTAAAATTCGCTATGTCCAAGCCTTTATGGCGTTGAGACCATGTCAATGCCGAACCACTTGATGCTGACAGACTTTAATGTCCCATCTTGCTTCATCGCCAGGATTGCTCGGTTGAAGAGGCTTATTAGATTGCTGTCATTTTTCCGAAGGCCGATACCGACACCTGGGCCAAAGACGCCACCCGAAATCCGGGGACCATAGAGCGATGCGACCTTCCCGCCGTCAGCGTCAAGGAATGCTTTCCAAACCGAATAATCCGCCAGTCCGCCATCAATCCGGCCGGCAAGCAGATCTAGGTTCAGATTATCCTGCTTGTCATAGGTCCTGATCTCGACGTTGTCCCCGAGCACCTCCCTCACAAATGCCTCAGCATTCGTTGCCCCTTGCACACCCAATACTCGGCCCTTCAAGTTCGACCTCAGAGTCTCGAGAAGCAGTCTGTTTGCGGAATCATCCGAGGAAAGATCGACTACGGTAGCCGGGTCCATCGCGGGAAGGCTAGCTGAGTTCGCGACAACGAAATAGTTGGAGGTCAGCGCGTAAGGTTCGGAGAAAGCTATGACTTTCTTTCTTTTTTCAGTGATCGACATTCCGGCCATGACCGCATCATATTTGCCGACCGTCAGTCCCGGAATGATCCCGTCCCAGGCCTGAGCGACAAACCGGCAAGAGATTTCCGCCCGCTCGCACAACGCCTTCCCAACATCCACGTCAAAGCCTTCAACCTCGCCAGAGGAGTTGACGGAATTCCAGGGAGGGAAAGCCCCCTCGGTAGCAATAGTAACTGTCTTCGATTCTTGGGCGTTTGCGTGACCAACAAGTACCGCAAGAATCGGCAAGAAGCACAGCAGTTGCGAGACTTTCATATTATTCCCCTTCTTTGCTTTTCGGTT
This sequence comes from Rhizobium sp. AB2/73, assembly GCF_020871915.1. Classification (NCBI taxonomy): domain Bacteria; kingdom Pseudomonadati; phylum Pseudomonadota; class Alphaproteobacteria; order Hyphomicrobiales; family Rhizobiaceae; genus Rhizobium; species Rhizobium sp. AB2/73. The sequence continues at coordinate 336,549 of NZ_CP067074.1, forward strand.
TAGATGTAGAGGCGTGGGATGTGGTCACGAAGGTCGCCATAAATCCCAATCGCGTCGGTGCCTCGGGTGCTCGCGAGCTCCTCAATGCTGATCTGTTCGGCGCCCTGGCGTCCTAGCAGGACTACCTGATCCCCAAAGCGGGCCTCCGGGATATGACTAAGGTCGATGCGGATATGCTCAAGATGGGACGGCGGAAGAAGTTTTGCGCGTTTGCCGCGTACCAGCCCGACCGCCCGCTCCGGCAGAGCTCTGGGCAGACCATCCCCCCATCCCATTCCAATCACGCCCAGAACCATGTTCGGGCGTATCCACGAAATGCTGTCGGGTGGATCGAGAGATTGATCGAGACGTTTAACGGAAATGAGTGTTGTCGAGATCGCCGTCAACGCCGGTCGCAGGTGCAGGTCACGAACGGGCTTCTCGACGTCAGAAATACCGACAAACAGTGCTCCGGGATCGACTGCATCAAAGTCCATGTCCGGGTAGTTCAAAACTCCCTCAGTGCTTGACATCATGACGACCGGAACGCTGATGCCCAGCGACCGCATTTGTCTTAGAATGTCGTTCATCTTCGTTCGTTGGCTGTGAGCGAGTTCTGGACCGGAGCCGGGCAGTTCACTCAAGTGGGCGTAGATGCCTTCAACCCGAACTGTTCGGTCCTGAGCGGCCTCAGCGAGCAAATCGACCAACTGCGCTGGCGTTGCCCCAGCGCGAAAGAAACCCAGATCAACTTTGATGAATATCCGCAGATTTGACACGCTCGTGCGCCATTGCCTTAACTCCGCGATGCTCGATACGGTAACAATCAGGTCAAGCGCTTCTATCGTGGCAGCTGCGACAGGCAGAGCGCCGGGGTAAAGGAGTACCGGATTCGAAATCCCTTCGCGACGGATGGCAATCGCGTCAAGCAACGACGCGACGGCGAATCCGTACACATTTTCGGCAGCCAAGGCCTTTGCAACAAGACCTGCTCCGCAGCCATAGGCATTGCGTTTCAGGCATGCGTAGACCGCCACGTGTTCGTGAAGATGCGCCCGAATTTGCCGGTAATTGTGACGAATGGCCTCTAGATCGATCTCATACCAATTCCCGCGTAATTCTGCCGACGAGATGCTGACAGGCGGACGTGGGAAAGCCGTGATACTCATTATGCCAACTCCCTTGACAGCCGCGCCGGTTCGGCGGCCTTCCTCTGCTTGTCAATACGGCGATGATGTTTCGACAAGCGAAGCTCGATCAGGCCAAAGGCACTTGTGAAGAGAAAGGTCACGGTGAGATAGAGAAGAGCGGCGGCTACGAAGACTTCGTAGGGCGCGAATGTCTGAGCAACGATCTTTCTGGCGGCCCCTGTCAACTCCATAATGGTGATGGTGCTTGCTAGCGAGCTGGCTTTCAGCATCAGAATGACCTCGTTCCCATAGGCCGACAGCGAAAGCCGGAAAGCGATCGGCAGTATGATTCGTCGGATACGAAGGAGAAGCGGCATTCCCAACGCCTTGGCTGCTTCAATTTCGCCTGGTGGTACGGCGCGAAGGCCGCCGCGTAGAATCTCTGTTGTGTAGGCGGAATTGTTCAGCGAAAACGCAACGAGCGCGCACCAGAACGGATCGCGGAGCATGGGCCAAGCCACACTTGCCCGCACCCATTCCAACTGGCCAAGGCCGTAGTAGACCAGAAATAGTTGCACCAGTAGTGGCGTGCCGCGAAACACGAATGCGTACGCCCGAACCGGCAGGGAAATTACTCTGCCACCTGATGCCCCGGCGAGAGCCAGGGGGATCGCAATGAATGACCCTGCGACAACCGACGCTATCGTCAGGAGAACAGTGAGAGCTAGGCCATTCAAAAGCTGCGGAAGTGTCTGCACAATCAACGTCACATCCATCAGAAACCTCCTTTGGGGGAGATGCACAGCCCGCGGTCAGTTCGACGCTCCAGGGCAGCAAGTGCCGCGAGCGAAATCGAGGTGAACATGAGATAAAGGCACGCAGCCACAGAATAGAACTTCAGGGGATCGTGTGTGGCGCCAGCGGCGATGCTCGCCTTCCGCATCAGGTCTTCGAGCCCGACAACCGAAATTAGCGCCGAATCTTTCAATAACGTCAGCCATAGATTTCCAAGACCGGGCAGAGCATGCCGCCACATCTGCGGCATGATCACAAGACGCCACACGGACAGATTTGAGAACCCCAGTGCGCGAGCTGCCTCAATTTGACCCGCGGGCACTGCCTGAATAGCCGCCCGGAGTACCTCGGTTGCATAAGCACCGAACACGACCGTCAGAGCGAGAACACCGGCCGAGAACGCATCAATTTCAACGTATCGACCAAACAACGCCGTGAGCGCGACAGTGCCTCCATAATACAACATGAGAATGAGCAGCAGCTCGGGAACACCCCTGATAACAGTGGTGTAACCATTCGCCACCCACCGGACGCTCCTGCTTTGGCTGCGCTTCGCCAAGGCGCCGCACCATCCAACGACGATGCCGAAAGCAAGACTTGCGAATGCCACTTGAAGGGTTGTGATGGCGCCGGTCAGCATCTGTTCACCGAATCCGTGGACGGAAAGCATCTCATCGCCCTCCAATGTGGGAGGATAAAAACCGTCTCAGCGAAGATGAAGAAGGGCTGCCAAAGACAACGTCCGGTGGGCCTTCTTCATCGATCGAACCCTCCTGCAAGAAAATCGTACGGGTCGACACTTGCCGCGCGAAGGTAAGTTCGTGCGTCACGATCAACATCGTGCGACCCTCACCAGCAAGAGACTGAATGACCTTAAGCACCTCGCCCACAAGCTCCGGATCCAATGCGGATGTCGGCTCGTCAAAGAGAAGGATCTCGGGCTCCATAGCCAAGGCGCGGGCAATCGCTACGCGTTGCTGCTGCCCGCCGGACAGATGGGCGGGATAGGAATTCCGCTTGTCTGCAAGCCCAACCTTTGCAAGCAGTTCCTCCGCGCTTTGACGGGCATCTGCCTTGGTCAAGCCCCTGACATGGATCGGAGCCTCCGTGATGTTTTCCAAAACCGTTTTGTGGGACCAGAGATTGAAGTTCTGAAAGACCATACCAAGCCTGGCGCGCAGCGCGTTGATCGCTTTTCGACCAGCCATGCCTGGGCGCATCTCGACACGATGCCCCGACAGCCAAACCTGCCCGTCTGTCGGCTCTTCTAAAAAGTTCAGGCATCTCAGGAAGGTGCTTTTTCCCGAGCCGCTGGCCCCAAGGATTGAAATAACGTCGCCGGCGTTGGCGGTCAGGGAGATCCCTTTGAGAATTTCGAAGTGCCCGTAGCTCTTCTTGAGGTCCACAACCTTCAGAGCGGCTGATTTCTCAATACAGATAGGCGGATGTTGCGCTGGGAGCTGGTATGGATGCAATGGCTTGTCCTCGGCTGCTTACCAAACCGAGAATGTCGAGGTGTACCGAGCAAAACTTGCAGAATGTTGATGATCGTGCGCGATTTTATCGCAAATTCAACCAAAAGCCTTGTTCGACCAGGCCGCCCTGTACATTTGCGGAGTCGTGCCGACCTGCCGGCGAAAACTGTTTGCGAAATGGCTCGATGTTGAAAAGCCACATGCTAGGGCAATATCGGTGATGGTCATTTCGGAATGACGGAGATGTTCCTTGGCACGCTCGATACGCCGCCTGATGATAAATTCATAGGGCGGGCAGCCGAAGCTTCGTTTGAACGCACGACAAAAGTGCGGAACACTTATGCCTGCGACTGCCGCAAGCTGGCTCAGGGTCACATTTTCAGCCAGCCGCTCCTCGATCTTTTGAACCACGCGGCTCAAATCCGCCGCAGCCAGTCCGCCTTTGAAGAAATTTTGAAAGCGCTCCTGCCGACGCATCATTTGTACGAAAATCGTTGCCACGTAAGCTTCGATCAACATTCCGCTCAAGGAGTTCCGTTCGCAGATTTCAGCGCCTATCCCGCGGGCAGCATTCATGATGACCTGATCTTCGAAGCCAAGATCCGGCGACAACGTCGGCAAGGTGATAGGCGAGGCCGTAAGGCTGGTAAGTTGTGCCGGTTGAACCATTATAGACAAGTAAGCCGCCGTGGACGCGCCAATTTCCCAGCCATGCCAACTGCAACCTGCTGGAATGAACAGGATCGCGCCAGGCTTTCGCGCAACGAAACCGGCCCTCCTGTTGTCGAGAAAATAGTCGCCGCGCTCTGAATTGCCACGTAGGTTAAGAAGCAACAGATGGTGGTCAGAGACCATCGCCGTCTCTTCCTTGTCAAGCCCTGTTCGTCGGACCAAGTCGACCCGGGCAGTGCGCCAGGTTCTCTGCTGATGAGAAGTTACCCGGCATTGACCCTGTTTAAAAACATGGGGTTGAAGTTTCAACGGCCAGTCTCCGAAATGAGTTACCGCGGTACGTCCCCGCGAATGACTCACTAAACCTCCGAATGATCGGGGAGTTGGAAACTGTACGAGACAGCCCTGTGGCCTTTAGTTCCGGGGAACCTGGACATACGCCACAGGCTCCCCGACCGAAAAGGTCAGAGAGTATGATGTTGAATCGACCAACATCAGTCGCTCGTAGGGGTTTCCACGCCCCAAGGCAGTACGTGCTGCCTCACCGCTTAGGATAGAGGATAAGACGCGCGCTCGCTAGTTTTTTGTACCGCGTCAAGGATAAAAACACCTGTCCAGATGCTCGAAATTGGCGTGGCATGGTCACGCCCGGAACACAATGAACCGACAACCAAAAGTGTGTCGTCACTGCCAAGACGTTCATTTTTGTTTTCGGAGAACGGACTGCCTGCGTGAGGCACCTAGCGTACAGTGTCGGGCCTACACGTCCGAGTTCATTCAGATTCTGACGGAACGAGCGCGCCAGTTGGTTGCCCGTACATCGCAGCCGGAGATTAAGGACTTCTCTGCTCCTGTGAGATTGATTACTGGCAGGCGCGATTTCTCAGAGGAAAGAATCTGCTACCAGCTCCGTCGCTACGCTCTTCATCTCGTGCGAGCGCATGAATGAGCGCCGCTACTCGTCCACGAAGACGCGGCGACAGCCGCATCAGGTGGCCCAGCAGGAATCGCACTTCGCTCGGCGGATCTGTTACTTCTTCTGTAGCGAAGAGCGATCCGAGATCCTTTGTCGGAGGAAGACCATCGAACAGTTGGCCAACAGTTACGTTCAACGCGCCGGCAATCGCGTAAAGTGTCGAGGCTCGCACACAGTTTCGACCCGTCTCATATTTTTGAATTTGCTGGCGGCTGACACCTACGGCCGCAGCCAGTTCGGTTCGCGACTTTCTGGCCAATAGTCTCCAAACGCGGATTTGCCTGCCCACATGCGCGTCAACGTGAGAATAAGCTGGTGGAACATTCGGTTCTGTCGCCTTCAGTGGGGTAGACGTCGCCATATGAACTCCCGAGGTAAGAGTTCAAGCGGTGCGCCCCCGCTTGAAGAACTCACTTAACCCGTGGCGGGGAGTTGATAACCGTACGTGACGGCCCTGTGGCCTTTAGTTCGGGCGAACCTGGACATACGCCACAGGCTCCCCGACCAAAGGTCAAGGAGTGTGATGCTGTCTCGGCCAGCATCAACCGCACGTAGGGGTTATCAAGCCCCGAGGCAGCGCGTACTGCCTTAAAATCTAACTAGTGCCGCTAGCACAATTTATCAAGATCGAGTACGCACAAGATGTACCACGTGTCCGCCGGCGAGCGGCTCCCGCAAGTTGTTATACTTATGTGGGCAAGGCTCACGTTTTTACAATCTACGGCCCTGTTACCTAACAGCCAGCAGATCGCGCCGGAAGCACGCCCAGAATACAGTTCCGGTAAACAGCGCTACTAATCCAAACCAGCCGAAAATGACGGACGGCGCCAAAGCATTTCCGATAAGCGCCACGACGCCGTATACCGACAGAGACACTGCCATACACACGGTATGAACCTGACTCCTGGCCCGACCAAGCTGGCTTATGGGAAAAGATCGCTGAATTTCAACATCGATTAGAATCCGTGCACTGTTGTAGGTTAGCCCAAGTCCCATCATCTGAAGGAGCGCTGCAAAAAGATTCTGGAACACCAGGAAATTCGTGAGGATCACACCTGTCCCGAGAAGGTGCCACAAAAGGGCATCTGATTTCGCTGACCGACACAGCAGCCACAGACATCCCAGGACGGACCCAGCAGCCCATCCGGCCTCCACAAAGCCGAAGGCCAAGGCGCTTCTCCCAAATTCTCCCATCACAAGAGCCGAACCAAGAACGCTTACCATCATTCCGGCCGCGTAAATGAAGGCGTAAACAACAGAGGGAAGCACAAGACTTCGCTGCGGCAACCCGGGAAACAATTCGCGCCGCAGGAAGGTGACCGGCTCGGCATTCCCAGGCCGATCAAAATATACCTCTCTTCTGGCAAAGGATGAGCCGAACGACAATAAAAAGCATGACAGCGGTGCCATGAGGCTCAGGTAGTCCGGTGTGAAGGCCAGCAGCAATCCTCCGGCGACGGCGGCGCAGAAATTACCGATCTGCATCCACACATATGCCGTAGAATTGAAGGATAGGAGCCGCGCCGCATCCACCATTCCGGGTATCATGGCCTGCAGCGCAGTGAGATACGTTCGGTCCAATACAGCATATAGCACCCAAGACGCGACGAGCGACTGGACCGGGTAACCCAACATTATTCCGGCAGTCGCCGCTGCCATGGTTAGGATACGAAATCCGTCACAGACTAGGCAGGTCAGTTGCGGCCGATAGCGATCAGTGACTACCCCACCAAGGTTCGTTGTCAAGAACTCGGCGCAACTCCCGGCCGCGAGCAACATCGCGATGGCGGACGGATCCGCAGTGTATTTCATCATCAGCCAGGCGACAACGATGAAGTATATGTTGCGTCCGACCGCCGAAGCCGTCACGCATAAAAGATAATGACAATGTGACGTACGCGGTGTCGTCATGCTCATGGACTTCCCTCGAGTCTGCCTTAACCGCAGCATCAAGATTCTAAGGCCCCAAAAGCATCCAGGCTTTCATGTTTTTGATATTTTTATTCTGCCCAAAGAGCGCGGTACGCGATCGGAGAGATACCAAAAGCCTTGTGAAAGCTCGATGAGAGATGACTGCCGCTGGAGTAACCGCAAGAATGTGCGATCTCGGTCACCGATTTACTTGTTGTACGCAGCAACTCGCTCGCCCGGTCGAGGCGCACCTTGTTGAAATGAGCTTGTGGAGAAAGACCGGTCGACTGCTTGAACGCGCGGGACAAGTGCGCCGCACTATACCCGAACTCTTGCGCGATCGCTGCCAAGCTGACTTTCTCCTCCAGCGCCGCGTCAATACGCTGAGTGATGCGTTTAAGCACAGCAGGCGCGAGGCCGCCTTTGCGGTGTTTGTCGAAGAGCCTTGAACGCCGCAATAAGTGCCCGAAGATAGTGGTGAGCTGCCCTTCAACTATGAGTCCACTTGCGGAATCCAACTGGGCAAGCTCCAAATAAATTTTTCGAGCCGCATGCTCAATCCCTACGTCCTGAAACGACATATTCGGGACAAATAGTGCGGGGACTGGGTCATCGCCAAAAACTTTGTCAGCAAATCTTTCTTCGGCGGAAATCAGGAGATAGGCCGCGTTTTGGTCGCCTTCATCCCATCCATGCCACATGACGCCGGGCGGGATGTAGACCAATGATCCTTGTGGCCGCGCTGCGAACGCATACCGACGACCGTCGAGAAATGTCTCTCCGGATCTCGCTGCCCCTTCCAGGTTAAGGAAAAGCGAATGCGTGTGGCTTTTGAAATCGATCTGCTGGCGTCTGACACCTTTTCTTCGAACGAGCCCGACACAGAATTCATCCCATTGCGCTTGCTTTTGTGAGACGACCGCACTTTCGGAATTTTCCGGCAAAATGCGTCGGTGGCTAAGTAATGGCAATCCCATTATCTCCCGCACAAACTTGTTACTCAGCTAAAAGAGTAAGCCACCCAAAGAGGTCAGGCAAACACATCTAATCGCAAGCAGAAAAATGCATCATATTCTTGAAAACATATCAAATTTCTGAATGAACGTTTGCGCCTAGCCCCGCACGATAGCTGAGCCCAGCAGTCAGGTTTGCGTCTCACGGTTCCGTGGAATCGTCAACTGACCGGATCCTGCAGAACTGGATTGGCAATGCTATCGAGAGGCATTAGATGCAAGACTTCGCGCAGTTTCACGAAGAGTGCGAGCGGGGAGCCCGCTTAAACGAATTGGCCGATTTCTTTTCGTCCACTGCAGCAGGGCGGGCGGGAGTTCCTATTCGCCGGCCCTCTCTTGATTTCCGGCTTTTGGAACGCAACCCCGAGACTGAGCGGTTTGCCGCGCTACACGCAGTCAGACAGGGACCGTTCGATCAGCATTACCTGAGCAGCATTCCTTACCGATATGAAGAGGAGATAAGACTAGGGACGGCCATACTCCGATATTCGTCCGCACGTCAGTCTCCCCTAACCCTCTATAGCTTGGGAACGGCGGAAGGAACGATGGCGCGAACCATCAGCGAGCTTGCCGACGGGCAAATCCTGTCGCTGTCCTGCAGCCCAACCATCGAAAACCAGGAAAGCTTCTACGCTTGGGGCGTCCCAAAGCATGCCCAATTCTTCCTTGGCCCCTTTAATAAACTGTCACCGGAATCGCTCAGCCATACACCTGGGCTTCAGGACTTTGCGTCAGGTTTTGATATTATCTTCGAAGATACCACATTTCAAATGTACTCGCCGAACCGCCAGCAGCAGATCGCTTTTGTCCGACGTAATCTCAAGGCAAAAGGATTGATGATTTTTCTTGAGAAGTTCCGCAGCCAAGATGTCGAAGAGTATCGAAGGAGAGAACTTCAAAAGGATCACGGCTTTAAGGTCCGATATTTCAGCGAGGCCGAAATAAACCGCAAAAAGATAAATGTTTTGGAAACCATGAACCTCAATGAAGTCACTCTCGACGAAATGCGCTCCGTTTTGAGAGAAGTATTCTCATACGCATATATCATCTGGAACAGCGGAAACTTCTACTCGATTGCGGCAAGCAACAGCCTGAGAAATCTGGATTTGTTTGTCTCCTGCTTCGGACCTGCGGCTATTCCGTCTGAATACTCGTATGGCGAAGTGCCCGCCCCCTTTCTTCCCGTCCGCTAAAATTAGCTTCCTCACCAAACACTCGCGCATGTTCTGGACAGCCATATCTATTCCGCTCGTGAATATTGGAGGGTCGCAATCAACTGGTCAGAAATGTGACTCTTCGGACACTCATATTTCTGAATAACGAACGTGTCCCAGCTTGGATCGTCTGCCGATGGATACCATTGAGTGCACATTCCGAAAAATCGGTTCGAGAGGCCTCGTCATTTTCGAGAGAGATGGCATCCTTTTGAGACGATCTATCCCTCCCAGAGATTTCACGCTCGGAGACATCAACACCATCTTTGTCCAGATGCTACAGCAACTTCGTCAAAAAGACGTCCGCTTCGGCTTCATTTCCGACGCCAGAGGCATGACGGTCGGCACCCAGGGCGCGCCAGAATTTCTCGCGCTGACTTGTATCCTCGACGATCTATTGAAGGTTCGGGAGGTCGCGCCGGACTTCTGGATGACATGGGGCACCTTCCGCCAGGCTCGGGATGATCGGTCGGAAATGGCAGATGCGCATACGGTATTTCGAGCGATCGAGTGGTATGGCGTTGAAAAGAAGGAAGCCATGTTGGTCTGCAGCACCGCTGAAGGACGGCTTGCAGCAGTCGAGGCGGGCATCACCTACATCCAGTGGCCCCCCCCCATGGAAGGCGGTCACCGCGACCAAATAATTCCAGATGAATTCTGAACTTCCCTCCCTCCCGAAAATCGTGGCGCCAGATAGTTTGACACCGAGATCGAAAGAATACTGAGGCCGAGCCTGCCAGCCCGGATCGTGGACAAAAAAGAGGTCAACGACTGCGGTCCCGATCCTTTTCCTGGGGCGGGCGAAGCTTTATCGACTTTGGTGTCTCACGATCGCGCTGTTGCGCCTTCTCCCGTTCGCGAACCGAGCGATCTGCCTGCCGCGTGTCATGCTCGGCATTGGACCGGGCAATACGCGATTGGTCGACCAAGCGGTTGTTCGAGCTCTTGTTGATGACGCCCTGCTCCGCGATGTGGTCGCGACCTGCCGCCGACTTTGTTTCCAGGCTGTCCGAGCCACGCTTGTCCTTCCCGGACTCGGCACGATCGCGGTTTCTCTCAACCCGCGAATCGAGTTGTAGCCCGACGACCTTTCCGATGATCTTCGTCGCCTGCTCGAAGATCAGCCGATCGGACGGATTGGCTATTTTTGCCGCAAGGCTCAACGCGGTGTTCGCCAACGTTTCTTTCGCTGTCTTCGCCTGAGCAGCGCTAATAGGTGTCGATCGCAGCATGTACTCTTCGCCTTTCTCCTGCGCGGGGTCGCGGCCGGCATGAACGGCCACTTCCAGCCGCCGGTATTCGCGTTGCAGTCCAACCGATAGATCCTGGCTCAATTCGCGTGCCGTGCTGGGGGCAGACCGGTCTTTCGCTATTCCGTCCAGCATCTTGATAACCAGCCCGACCGAGCGCCGGCTTTGTTCGAGCCGTCTTCTGGCGTCCTCAAGTCGAGGCGCCGTCGGCGTGTCGCGAACCTTGGCCAAAACCTTATCGACCACGTTGCTCGGGGCTGTGGCTCCCATCCGCTGGAACATTTCCCATTCCCAACGCTTGACGGGCGGTGGGCCGGCACGCTCGATCCGTTTCTGGCGGTTGATCGGGATGCCACGCTCGCGCGCCTTCTCGGCGAAGCAGACGCGCCATTCCGTGAAGTCGCGGATGTTCGGATTGAGCGTCTTGCCACTGCCGTTGCGCAGTGCGACGATCACGTGCAGGTGCGGATGCTTCTCAAGATCGTTGCGATTGTGGACGGCATAGGCATAGCGATGCCCGGCGAATTGCTCTTTCAGAAAATCACGGCCGGCAAGGATGAACTGATCGCGGTTGACCTTTGCTGGTCCTGACAGCAACAGGTGCATGAAGTCCCGCGGCTGGCGGGTCTGTATGAGTGCCCCAACGATCTTTCCTTCCTCCGTCAGTTGCCTGTGATCGGTAGTCCTGACCTCGCGCCGCGCCGCGCCCTGCGTGTAGCGTCCACTCTTGCCGGGACGCTCCTCAATGTGTGTTTTGGTCGAGAGCGTCACCTCTGCGCCCCTCCGCTGCATGGCGTGCAGGGTTGCGGCCAGACCTTTGGGGCCGGACGAAAATTCGGCCGGGTAGCGCGAGATCGGCGTGATCCCCTCCCTCCGCAGAGCCTCGTACAGTCTCGCATCGATTACATGCACGGCCTCGGTCTCCCCGGGAAGGCGGTTGTGGCTGCTTCGATCCGACCTGTCTTTCTTTTCGTGCGCGATCACGAGCGCGAAATGGAGACGGGTCTGTCCCTTGACGCCATCGCTCACGCTGAACGCGTAGGTCCGGTCGGTGTCACCAGCCTGATGGAAACCATCTTCCGCGAGAGAACCGAGGGCGCGGGTTATGTCTTCGCCGCTGGCGTTTTCAAGCTCGTAGGTCAGACGAAGAACGTCATTGCTGCCCTTACGGCTGCAGAACTCCCTTTCCCAGGAACGCACGGCTTCGTTCAGGTCGGACACTTCACGGCCGTCCTGATCGTGTGCCTTTTCCTCCCTGCTCTGGTAGGAAAGCACATTTCGCGCAGAACCGGCGCCCGCACCATATGACAGGACCTTGACGACGACGGCGTTGTTGCCAGTCGCGCGGCTGAGCGCCGAAGCAGCACCTGGCTGCTTTGAAACGGCTCTCTTCCCTTTCGGCAACGACGGCCGCTTTCCACCTCCGCTTCCGCCGCCACCCCGGCGACGCAACTCATCTTCGATCAGGTCGAAATAGCTCGGCAACCGGCGAGCTTCCGATCTAGACCTCGAGTGACTTCTGGACAGCTCGTTCATCATGTTTCCTGATCAGGTCAACGATATAAGAGGATGGCCGGACGAAGGCGGCGTCACGGATCGCATCGAGTGCGCCCATGACCTCATCCAGCTTTTGTTCAATCGCCCTGGCGCCCCCGGCTCGTGCCCCCTGGTCCGTGAGAAACGCCTCGTTGCGAAAGGCAATTTCCCGCAGGAACTGGTGCATGTTTGCCAGCTGCCGGTCATGTTCATCGAGCATCGCCGAAACATGCATGATCTCCCTGGTGACGATCAGCTTGGCGACGATGTTGACGGAGACATCGAGCCGCCCGGCAAGAGCGTCGACATTGCTCAGCACGTGATCGGGCAGACGGAACATGATGGGCGGCTCTCTCATCCGATCTAGAGCCCCCTCGCCTTCAAAGCCTCAAGGATGAGTCTCAGCGTCGCCGACGACAATTGCTCGTGGCGCTCCAGCGAGACCCGGAAAATCTTCGTCAACACGTCATCATCGAGATAAAGCGATACGCGCTTTCGCTTCGCGGTCGCACCTGCTGCCGTAACCTGGCTCTTGGACGCCGATCGCTCACCACGCTGATGTTTGCCAGGGTCGCGTGCTTCCGGCGGCTGTGGCTCGGGAGGTACGGTTTCCTTCTGTTCTCGAACAGCGTCATCGGGCATCAGCGTTTCGAGGTCGATGTTCGTCGGCATATACGAGGTGGCGGCCTCTTCCATGTCTTTTGCCTGTTCTTCCCGCGATCGGGCAAGTGCGAGAATGTTTCCGGCCGACGTTCGTTCCCTCGACATCGTTTACGCCGCCTCCGCCTGCAGCAGGCCGATGAACTCGTTGTTGATCCGTTTCACGAGGTCGATTGCATCGAGCACGCTTTCCGAAGCCCGCCGCCTCGCCGACGGCGTCAGAGAAGAATTGTTCTCGATCCCGGCAAGCTTGGAATAGAGCGAGCCGTAACCGGCTCCGACATCGCTGAAATGGTTGCTTTTGCGGATGACGGTCTCGACCACGGGAATCCTCCCACTCGTCAGGATGGCGTGAACCTCCGGCAAGGACCGGTTGTGCTTGAGGGCGATCATGTCCACGTAGTTCCAGATGGCCGCATAAGGGATCGGCCCCCGATCGCGTTTCCTGGATATCTCCGTCAAGATCGTCGCCACCTTGATGGCCGACGTCGCGGCGGTAGGCTCGGGAATGACCGGGATGAGGATGGCGTCGCATTCGTGGTAGACCTCGACAGCGCGCTGATGCACGTAGCCGCCGACATCGTAGATGCGTATATCCGCTTCCGGTGCGTTTTCGAGCCGTTCCCGAAACCGGTCTCCCGGCGCAACGCGCAGATGCAGCAGGGTCCCGTCGGTCGGCAGCAGACCGCGTTTCATGGAAACATTGTACCAGCGCGTCGACGACTCCTGCTCGTCACAATCGACCAGCAAGGTCCGGTGCCCCTGTTGAGCAAACTCCGCGGCAAGATTGACGTTCAAAGTCGATTTCCCGGCACCGCCCTTGAAGGTCGAAATAGCAAGCGAGAGGGGTTTGACTGTCATGGAATTCCTCAATCTATTTGGTCAAAGCCAGCGCCGGGACGAACGAGTAGATCGCGAGGATCTCACTAGATAACGGTCCGCCGCGCGCGCAGGACCTGGGGCGCCGCTACTGGCAGCCCTTGGACCAGCGCCTGCTTTCAGACCCGATATTTCCCTTAGAGCAGTCCGCGCCGCCTCGCCGCGATCAACTCGTCATTCAGCATCATTTCGCGCTCGTGAGCCGCCTCGGCGATCGGATCCCTCCCCGGCCAAAACCGCAGGATTGGCAGGACAAGCACAAGAAAGAAGGTAATCGTCGCAGCCTTGAACCAGAAATACCGGTCATAGAGATCGGCCGCCCACTGCCACAGCGCCTGCGTCCATTCGGTCGGCAAAAGCACATACGAAACCGCCAGCGCGATTGCGTAGCCGGCAAAGGCCGCAAGGAACAAGCAGACAGCCGTCACCAGCAAGAAATTCGCGACCAGGATCAGAAACCACACCACCCGAAACGGAAAGGTGATGACCCTCAGCGCCTTTCGATACACCACCATCTGCTTGTCTCCACATGCAAATTGAGCATCGAGAAGACCTTACCTCAATCCTTGCGAGATTTCCAGACTTGCACTTCAGTATAATTTTGTGCATTCTCGAACAAGTCAACTAGTGACGGATGCGAGCATGAAGAACGGCGCATGGCGACCCGGTCGCCCCCTCTTTTGCACTCTTGTCGGTTTTTTGATCGTTCAGCCGATGACCGCGCGGGCGGACACCGCCGCGAGCTTCATCAGCTATTATCAGGACGCCTATGCGCAGGGGCGAGACCTCATTGCAGTGCCGCAAGCGCCGCTCGATACGTCGTCGATTGCGACGCGGCTCGATCTGAAGAGCGTCAGTCCAGAAGCGGCGTTGAGCGGCAGCGCCTTTTTCGCCGCCGACGGAACGATTATCAAGCTTGCCGGGGTTCAGGGTTGCCTTTCGACCGATCCAATAAAGTATCGCGGCGTGCCGGCGACATGCGCCATGATTTCGCTTGCGGGGATGACGGCAACCATCGGCAAGGCAAAGGCAAGCGCCGGCAGCGCCTTCCCCTGCCATGAACTGGGGCGAAAGCCTGGCAGACCGACCGTGCGCTTTGCGGAGTGTTTTTTCATGGAGGATGGAGGGGTGCGATCGCTTTCAGAAGCGCTCATCCGCGAGGGAATGGCGTTCGCCTCCCGTGACAGCGCCGGTCGCCCAATCTTTCCGGAATATGCGCGGGCCGAAGAAACGGCAAGGAATACAAGAAGCGGAATCTGGGCAAACGCCTGGTTCGCACATCCATATGGTGAGCGCTATCGCGCCAATCCAACATTACACTGATGCGGATCGGAGGGCTCATGCTGATTTCCACGATCGCAGTTTCCGGCCTGTATGCAAGCATCACCTTGGTGCCGATGCTTGCCGGTGCCCAGTTTCCACGTGGCGTCTCTCCCCGGATCGTTCCTGTCCAGGCGTCGGCAGCCGAACGTGCAGTAGCCGGCGACAAGGGCACTGCGTCATCGGAATTCGTGCCGTTCCCGGCCCAGGCTCAATTCGAGACCGGCGATAGCTGGGTCTCCGGCGGCCGGCGCTATCGGCTTTATGGACTGCAAGCGTGCCTGCGCGGCACCAGCATCAGGCTTTCCGGCGAGGCTGTCCGGGACTGCGGAGAGCTCAACGTGATCATGACGCAGGCGTTGGTCCGGGACACGAGACCGGTCTGCGCGCGCATACAGGAGATCGACCAGAACAATACGGTGGTCGCATGCCAGACGACAGCGGGCCAGCATCGCTACGATCTGGCAACCTACATGATCGCTCAAGGATGGGGATTTGCCGCGGTCGATGGCGCCGGCCAATTGATCGTTCCCGGCTATCGGGTTGCCGAGGACAGTGCGCGGGCAGTACGCGCAGGCCTGTGGGCCTATTCGGACTTGCCACATCCCGTCACCGTCCTCATGCAGCAGGCGGAGACATCGCGATGAAACTTGTCACTCTCTCGATGGCATTGCTCGCCGCGACCTCGACGGCATCGCTGGCGCAAGGCCGCCCAAACGACGTGCCACGCCAGATTTACGGCAAGGTGCAGGTCATCGATGGCACCACATTCGAATTCATCAACAGCCGTCTGGTCGTGCGGCTCGCTGGATACGAAGCCCCTCGCCCGGACCAGGCGGCGACGAGCGAAGGTGTGACGTGGCCGGCAGGACAGGTCTCGCGCGCCTGGATGATCCTTCGAACACTGGGCCAGGACGTCAATTGCGCACCGATCGCTCGCGACAACAACAGGACCCTGATCGCCCATTGTTTTGTTGGCGAATCCAACCTGGCAGCGACGGCGATTGCCGAAGGCATCGGCTACGCCTTCAATTATCGCAATGAACCTCATGTCTCCGCTTATTTCGATATCGAGAGAAAGGCCCGAGGGCTTGGTTTCGGCGTCTGGTCGTCATCCGACTTGGATCCTCCTTGGCTCTACACATCCACGGTGCGTGAAGAGAATCCCGACAGACGTTCACCAGAGTCCCAAGGTGGCCTTCCCCTTCCCCTGCCCCTGCCCCTGCCTGTCGTCCCAAACAATTCGCTGTCCCTCACGGACGCGCACGGAGGTTGAATGAAACGCTTTTTCAAATCCTTGGGAATTGCGACGCTGCTTTTCGGCTTTGTCCCTCTTGCGGCCAGTGCGCAAGACGGCGCCACCCAAACGCAGATCGAACGGCGCGATCCCGATTTTTGCGGCGCGGGCGGCGCCGGTTGCGATTCCGCCGAGGTGCAGCAATGGAAGGCAGTCGGCACCAGGCTTGCGGACCTCTCCTCGGCAGACCTCAGCCAATATGCCTATGCCTGCGCCCAGCATCGTGAATGGAAGAAGGTTTGCGAAACCGATCCGATCGCCATCCTGAAGCGCCTCGGAATCGAGGGATATTGAGGTCGCCGATGAGCAAGCCTCACAATGGAGCGCTGATCCCTGCAGCAATCGCTCTCTTCGTCGGAACGGGCGGCGGATACGCCATCAGTGAGCTGGTACGAAGCGGTCAGACTGAGGAGTTCGAACAAGAGATCGCCCGTCTGAAAAAAGAGGCCCAGCAAAGATCACAAGTAGAGGTTCCAAGCGACGAGGAGGCGAGTGCCGCGATCGCAAGATCGGGCCGCTCGATCCGGATTTCGGAATGCAAACCGCGCCAGGCCGTACCCGGCGTCACCTGTACCGGCATTATCAGCACGACGAGCGGCTCGTTCGCAGGGACGAAACAACCCGGTGTCCTATCTTTTGCAAAGATCGACGGCACCTGGACGCAAGTTCAATAGGAGATGCAAAGGAGGCAAACAGTGAAATCGATCGTGATCTGTGCCGCAGGTTTGATCGCTGTGGGCGCCGGGCTGCCGGCGGCAGCAAAAGCCGAGGATGCCTCCTGGGGATGCCAGGTCCTGCTGTGCGCGGCATCAAAGAATCCGTCCTGGCATGGCGTCCCCTATTGCGTTCCGCCAATGACAAGGCTCATCGCGGCCATGTCGAAGCCCGGGTTCTCGTGGCCCATTTGCCATGAAGCCAAGGCGGGAAGGCCCGGGCGCGAGATTTACGAGGACTGCCCTGCGGGAACGACCGTCGGCTACAGCTCGCAAGACGACCGCGGCTGGCGTGGTGAACCCGACCAGTGCATTAGGCGGGTCGACGTCTGCCGGGCGTCGGGCCAGCGCGATGGCGATGCCCGGTCGGCCGGGTTGACGATCAACCGGCGTTTCGGTCGGGACGGCGAGGACTGCATCCAGCAGGTCGCCACTCCGAGGCCGCGACGCGCCGATCCCTGGTTTTTCGATGTTCCGAATGACAACGGTGCGAAGGAACGATTCTGGTTCAATCTGAACCACTAGCGCTCGCCCGCCGCAGCCATGGCGCTCGTAAGGATCAGGGCGTCGTCGCGGCTTTCTTTTGTCTGCGGCGCGCTTTCCAGACCGCGACCCGATGGAGATCGTCTTCGGTGATCTTGAGCAAATCCTCGATAACGACGTTCCATTCGCGCTGCATCTTGTCGAGGGTAGACAGCTTGACGTCACGCATGGCGCGGGTCACCTGTGACATATATGCTTCAGTCACCCCAAGCTGCTCGGCCAATTCCTTGTTCGTCAACTTGCGCTCGGCCTTCAATCGCTCCAAGCCAATGGCGAGCCTTTCCTGGAACGACAGCGAGTTCAATGACGAAATGTCGACCGGCTCGACCGGAATATTGCGTTTCAAACGGGGCATCGATCGCCATCCCTCGCCGAAGACGCCAGCGAGCTATGACAGGCAGACACGCGCTCGGACACACGGCAGTGCTTGTCGCCGCGACGTGTTCGCAAGACCTTCGATATTTCCTTGTTCATCCAATACCCGATACCGACTGGAAACCGACACGACCAAGCGTAAACCGATTGTTGTCTATCTTTCGTTTTGGGCAGTTCACAACTTCGTTACGCTGCTTACACCTATACCGCTACGATCAGGTGGTGCAAGAGGACTGGTGAATGCTTGCGGTCCACACAACGACCCGCAAGCTGACCACTCGCGGATCGCATGCGTATAGTCGTCCGCAACAGTCCAGGTAACGGGCTGGCCGAGCTCACCGCAACCGAGGCGGCCGCGCTGCGTGCCTGGTATGGCGATGCGGCGTCCAACGAGGAAAAGGCGATCGCCCTTGCGGCGATCAGGCAGGCTAGGGTGATGAATGGCTGGATCGAATGCGATTGCCTCACCGGCCGGTTCCAGCCATTGCTCGCTCCGATCCAGCAGGAGCGCACATTCACCCTGCGGCGGCTGACACCGAAGGACGCGGACCCGCTTCGGCACGAGGAGCGGCCGAACCATGCACACATCTGCCCCTTCCATGTCGACAGGGATGCCACGCCGGCGCTCGTCGATCAAAGCTATCACATCCGGCCGGTGCGAAAATCCGACCGCAGTTACATCGACGCGCTGCCGGCCATTCCCGACCGCCTTGCGGATGTCGTGGACCGCGACCCCGCACGCTCCTTAGAGCGGAACGACCGGCCCTCCAGACTTGGCGGTATCCTGTGGCGCCTGCTCGATGATGCCGACATGAACGTGATCCGGCCGCTGCAGGAAGATGCCAATCTTGCGCTGCGAGATCAGCTCTCGAAACTCCGTGCCGCCGCGAAAGAGCTCAGGGTGCTGCGGACCTGGACGCTCAACGCCTTGCTGTCGACCTGGGCGGCGGATTACCGGGAGCCCGACAGCCGATGGCAGCGGTTGCTCGAGACGTCGCGCCCGGATTGGCCGGCAACGCTTCGCCGCACGGGTTTCATGCTGCTGCTTTCGACAAGCGTTTCGCCACAGGCGATCATGCCGGCGTCGTCATCGCGCCCCATCGACGTAGTTGGCAAAGTGCGGCAGCCGCTTCGAGGAGATCCAGCACGTCGCGGCCCCTTCCTGACGTTGCTGAATGTCGACTTTCAGGACGACGACGAAGGACCGGTGCGGGCAATCCAGGCCTATGCGCAGCCGGTCTACAATGGCGACACGCTGTTTCCGGTGGAATCCGGTTTCGAGCGGGAGGTTTCGCATCTGTTGTTCTGGCTGCAGCAGTCTCTGTTCGATGCCGCCCCAGAACTTCGCATCAAGATTACCAAGCCGCTTTTTGCGTCGGAAACGCTGCTCGGACCATGCCGGCCGGACTTCGTGATCGAAGCAACCTACAAGGAGCGTAAGCCCGTAACGCTCATCATCGAGGCTTTCGGCATGGAAATCGAGAAATATCGAGAAGCCAAAGACAAGACCGTGCAGCGAATGAAGCATCTCGGGCCGATTTTCGGCATCTTTCCCGAGGATCTCGCGGAGGCGAACGCTTCAAGCACCGCCAAACGCCTGCAGGACTGGGTGATCGATCAGATACGTCATGCATAGCCAATACAAATGCGACTGGAAATTCTTCAACCAATCGCCAAATTAATCGGGCTGCCCGCCCCTATCCGGTCCTGATCTTAAGCGAGAGCACCAGCGTCATGGGTTGATTGGGAGAGCATAGGAAACCATAGTGCTCGTAAAAGGCTTTGGCGTCTTCGGAAATCGCATGCACAAGAAGGCCGCGAATGCCCATGATGGACGCCGCCTGCGATGTGCGAAGGACGGCATCCTGCAAAAGCGCCGCGCCCAATCCCCTGCCCTGCCAACCGCGATCGATGGCAAGCCGACCAAGAACCGCCATGGGAATTGGATCTGGCATGTTTCGCCGAACCGATCCCGGCGCATCGGCCAGATCGAGCGCGCCAGACGCAAGGCAATAATAGCCGACGACGCGCTGCCCCTCGGCGACGACATAGGTCCGGGACGCACCGCTGACCTGATTGGGTCGCGCGCGGCGGCGCAGCCATTCATCGAGCGTATCGTTTCCGCTCTGGAACAGGTCAAGGTCATGCGCCTCCTCAAGAAGCGCCGGAGCGGAAAGCATCAGGACTGCCAAGGCTTGGGCGCGTTCATCAACCGCTCGAAACCTTCCCCATTCGGCGGCTGATCGAGGACGGAGAGGAAGTGGCGATAGCTGTCCTCATCAACCCGCACAAGAGTTTGGTCGAGCAAGGCGTCTTCCGCAGCGCGGTAAGCCGCATCGATCATGAAATCCGTGCGGCTCTTGCCGCGAATGCTGGCGGCGCGATCGATCACCTTGCGCACGTCCTCGCGGATACGCAGGTGGACCGGCTTGGCATGTGAGTCCGTCAACGATTTTGTGGCCATGTGTAGATTCCTTTCCAAGCCACGATAACACAACCAGATACACAATGTGTATCTAAAAATGAGCAGCATAGGGGGCGAACAAAACGGCCGGATCCTCGGACGGAACAGCTGTCGCGCGGACGCCTCTGGTCGTGCTCCAGCTTCGACAAGATGGCCCGTATGCAGATCGCGCTGCTGTCCGCGTGGAACATTCCCGATTTGAGTGGCGTGATCGGTATACCACCGAGCACGCAAGCAATTATCAGTCATCGCGCCGTCTGGACGCATCCAGCTCACGTTTCGCAGCATCAAGCAGGGCTTCCTCAACGGGAACCAACACCTCCGGCGGGCAGCTTCCGAACATGCGCGACACGAGTTGGTCGGCAAGTTCCGACAACCGCGGCTTCAGCCTGTCCGGAAACAGACGATCAATCTCGTCGGCGTCAGCATCGAGGCGCTCGAGTTCGGCCCTTATCGCGCGCATCTCCATTTCCCGCTCCTTCACCATCAGCCAGAGGCCCGGATCGGCCCTGGCTGCGGCGACGATCCGTTCGAGACTGCGCGCGTCCGAAAGATGGCGATCTGCAAGGTGTTCAATCCTGGCCATGATATCATTCTCCTTATCGGCGGGCGCAACGACCCGGTTTCGTCCTGCGCGTTAAATCGGCGATGGCCGGGTCGCTCCGCTCCACGTCCCTCAGCTAGTTTTCCGATTGATCCGCGCCTTCGCGCAGAGGATCGCGGGCTAGGTCAGCGAATTCGCGCAGCCAGGCCCGCGAACTGTCCTCCGTCAGACGGTTGGAGAGAGTGTCGATCAGCAGCTCGACATCCGGGTTCAATTCCGTCGGCTCGATCGGCTTTTCTTCGGCCTGCCGGAAGACCGCCTCGTTCAAGGCCTGGAGATCATCTCCGAATGCCTCTTTCACCTCCTGGCGCCGCAGAACGGGCGAACCGGTCTCCCGGTTGAGAGGACTCTCGGCCGGAGCGGATCGATTGCCTTGCTGATTGCGCCGTCGTGCAGGCGACCCCGAATAGGAATTTCGATTGAGCTTCTCCTCGTCGATATCGAGATCCATGTCATTGGCCGCCCTGGCGCGAGGACCTCTCGCCTTGCCACGCGTCTCTTTCCAGCCGGCTGCGTTGCAGGCAGGCTTGCGTCCCGCCTGCGGCTCTTCGCTGTGAAGCTCTTCTTCGGTAACACCCGCAGCCCGTTTCTCATCGAGATCCAGCCGGCGGCGCAGTTCATCGAGGGAGGAAATATAGACATGGCGAACGCCCTCCTTGACGATGAAACGAAGTTCCTGTGGCCGCCTCGCCCGTTCGATGGCCGCAAGATCGATGTCAGATCCGGGCGCCGGGGCCCCCTGCCGATCGGTTGGATTCGCGGCCTTCGTCGCCGGCGGCGCCACCGGATTGAAGTTGTCGCTGTCGGCAACCGTCCACTCGACCGGCTTCAGACAGGGCTTTCCCACCATCTTGAACTTCCGTACCTTCGCGAACATGCGTTCGCCGCCGGAGTCCAGTTTCATGATGCGCATCAGCGGCATGCCGGTGACCTGCAGGATCGCCTCTTCCGGTTTCATCATCATCAGCGTATTGACCGGCAAGAGGTCGACCGAAACCGGCACCTTCGAAATCGACCGCTGCCTGCGGCCATGGCGATGGGAATAGGACGATTGCTCGACCCATTCCGTCGTTTTTCCGGCCGCCAACGACACCGCCGTCGCATCGTCCTGGTTCTGGAAATTCATGAATACCTTGATTGTCGAGGCGCCCATGAGGATCTTCTGGCCCGATCGCTGGTACAACCGCTCCAGTTGGGCGCCGTCCTGGAGGATGAAGACGAAGCGGACCCCGTTCTTGCGGATCAGCGGCGCGAGCGTCAGCACCGTATCGATACGGCCGCCATTACCGAACTCGTCGAGCATCATCATGACCTCGTGTTCGCCATTGCGCAGCCACCCCATCTGGACGAGCTTGTCGGCCATCTGCTGGATGAACATCGAGATCAACCGCTCATAGATCTGCATGGCATTCCAGTCCGCCTGGATATAGATAACGATCTTGCGCCGGCGAATGCTGTCGATCGGGATGGTGGTGATCGAGGTGAGCGCTTCGACCAGGGGATTTTGCAGAAAGTTGAGCTTGGCGACGATCTCCGCCGCGATCCCCTCACCCAGCTTCTCATGACGGCCGGCAAACTTGGTGAGCTGCATGCGGGTCTGGTCGGACAGGACCGTCTCGTAGTTTTCCAGCAGTTGCACGATTGCCTTCCGCTCGTCCGACATGGAATTGAGGATGCGGTAGAGTTCGCTCAGCGACTTGCGCGTGTCCGGGCATTCGAGGACGAAACCAAGCATGGCGGTGAACAGAATTCTCGCGCTCTCTTCCCAGAAATCGGAGGAGTCGGACCGCAGGCGCTCCGGCAGCAGCATCTGTGTCAATTTCTGGAGGTCAGTAATTCGCTGATGCGGGTCGTCGCTGATCAGATCGAGCGGATTGTAGCCGTCCGTGAATTTCGAGCCGGGGGCCAGCAGATAGGTCTCGTAACCCTTGCTCTTCAGATAGCCGGAGGTCTCCTCGAACAGTTCGCCGCTCATGTCGAGCACGACCTGCGAGCCCTCGAAGCTCATCATGGATGGAATGACGAAGCCGCGCGATTTGCCCTGCCCCGGCGAGCCGATGAGCATCACATGCTGGTCGCCGTCATTGCGCAGCAAAAGCCCCTGTTTCAGCCCGAGCACGATGCCGTGCTTGTCGCGCAGGCGAAAATCGGCCGCATCCTTTAAGGTCGCCAACCGCGCCTTGCCCATGATCATCCGCTGGCGCTTCTGGATCGCAGCACCAATCGGAAACCCGACCAAGGCGCCGGCGGTGGCAAGACCGGCGAGCGCTGCAAGAACTGTCTGTCGCGAA
Organism: Rhizobium sp. AB2/73; assembly: GCF_020871915.1. Lineage (NCBI taxonomy): Bacteria > Pseudomonadati > Pseudomonadota > Alphaproteobacteria > Hyphomicrobiales > Rhizobiaceae > Rhizobium > Rhizobium sp. AB2/73. Next base: position 359,646 of record NZ_CP067074.1, read on the forward strand.
GGCCGCTGATATGCGCCGGTGGCGTCGGTCGCGCCGAATGGCACCTGGTACATGGCGGCGAGATGATTGCCATAGTAGCTGGCGATATCGGCATGCGCGCCGGCCCTGGTTGCAACAAGATAAAAGGCAAGACCATAAACAACGGCGCCGGCCCAGGCGGCGGTAAAGATGAGCGCCGTCATCGCGATCAGGCTGAACATCGACCGCACATGCAGGAGGTAGAGGATCTTGCGCGAGAGCGCCCTGCCCGCCTTCAGCATCCACAGGCACAGCAGGAAAAACAGGAACGGCGAGGCAAGAGCAAATGCCAGAAGTGACAATCCAACCGTATTGCGGGTGTGAATGATCGACCAGGTGTAGCGGGCGGCCTCGGTGAAGCGCACCTGTCCCACATAGTCGAAATATGACGCCGATCCGAACGACGTGAGATAGGCATCGTAGATCAGCGTAAAAAAGACGAGCCACACGGCGCCGGCGCCCAGGAGGGCGACAGGCAATGTCAGGAAAGACAATTTCTGAAGGCCCGACCATTTCGGGCGATCAGTCTCTTCGTCCGTGTACGCGCTGGCCATGTTCATCAACCTCGTCGGCAAAATAGATCTCGCTGACGCCGCGGCCGCCGGCGGCATCACTTTTCTTCAACTGGACCACAATCGGGACGATCGAGCGGATGTAGCGGATGATGTCGTCGCGCTCCATGCGGACATTGCTGTTGAGCACCAGCGTCGACAGCCTGTTGAAGGCGTGATGGGGCGAGTTCGCGTGGATGGTCGACATCGAGCCCGGATGGCCGGTGTTGATGGCGTTGAGGAAGTCGAAGGCCTCGTCGCCGCGCAACTCACCCATGAAAATGCGGTCGGGGCGAAGACGTAGTGCGGTGGCCAGGAGATCGGCCATCGTCACCCTCGCCTCCCCCTGGCCGCCTTTCGAGACGAGCAGCGAAACGACATTTTCCTGTAACGGCTCCAGCTCGGCAGTATCCTGCATCAGGATGAAGCGCTCATGCTTCGGGATGGCGGTCAGCATCGTATTGAGGAATGTCGTCTTGCCGGTCGAGGTACCTCCCGAGATCAGCATGCTGCGGTGATTGACGGCGGCCAGCTCCAGGAATGGCCTCACCTGTCCGGTCCGCAGCAGACGCGAGAGCTCAACGTCGACGTCATCAATATAGTCGTCGCCCGTCACCTTGGTGAAACGGAAGGCGCCTGCCTTCTCATAGTCGTTGAGGTCGAAGTGGCGGATGAACTGCTTGCGGATCGAGAAGGCGTGCCCGGTTGCCGACGTCGGGTTCAAGACGAACTGGACGCGCTCGCCGCCGTCAAGCGTCGCCGACAGAAGCGGATTTTCGGCGTTGATCGTCTGCTTGGTGAAGGACGCGGCGCGTGACGCCATGTGGCGGATCGCCTCCTGGTCCAGTCCAACGATCTCCTGCCGCACCATCCGAAGCTGGCCGATCTTTTCCAGCCAGATCTCGTTGCTGCGCTGGCAAGAGATCTCGACCACGGCAGGATCGTCGAGGAATACGCGGATTGGCTCCAGCGCCTCGGCCAGAAAATGCTGTTCGGCGGAAATCGCGGGACGTGCGTTCATTTGCCGTATCTTACCTTGCGCAGCCGCTCGAATTCCTCGCGCACCGGATCGGGATAAAGCCCGGCGAAGTCGAGGTCGCGCGTCACGAAGACGTTGATATCGGACCCTTGCGGAATATGGATTGTCGGCCGGATATTGCGGCTGTCCTGAAAGGCTTCATTACCCAGTTGCTGAATCCCCGCGGCAATGGTCTCGGCAGCAATCTCGCGGGCACGATCCTGCGATGTTTCGCCATTGTCTTGCGGGATGCGGGTGACGCTGCCATTGTCGTTGACGATGGTGATGTAGCGGTCTTGCCTCTGGCCGAGCTGGGCGATGTATTGCGTCGCGCCGCCGATCAGCGTCATCAGTGCCGGCGGCCCGAACCGTTCCCAATATTTCCGGTCGACGATGCCGGTCATGCCCGAACGCCCAAGCCGGTCGGTGCCATAGGAGCCGAGCTGCACCGAGACGCCGTCGCCGCGGATCATTCGGGTCCAGACGATCAGGACCCGCTCCTGCCCGCGTTCGACGCCGGACTTGTAGTCGCCGATCAGCGAGGAACCGGCGGGGATGAGGATGCGGCGGCCGTCAAAGGAATAGACGTCCGCGCGGACAATTCCCTTGACCATGCCGGCGAGGTCGGAATTGATGGCCGTCTCCAGCGTCCCGCGGATCATCGTGCCCTGTGGAATCCAGGCGTCCGCGCGGCGGTTTTCTGTCGCGACCGACACCTCGACCCCCTGCCCGCCGATTGTCTTCAGAAAGGCGCGATCGTTGTCGACAGTTGCCCCTTCCGAACCGGCCGATGCCTGAGCGGACGACGAAGCATCGCCACCGAAGGCTCCCGCGCCTGTGGCATCGGCGGATGCCCGCGCCGCACCGTTCGCCTGGTCCGACTGGTCGAAAACCATGGCCGAAGACCGTACACGCTCCAGCAGTTTCGCCTCCCTCGCAAGTTCGATGCAGCGGGGGTGATCGGCATTGTTGCCCCTGGAGCAATCCACTTCCACCGGCGGTGCGACCGGGACGGCGGCCGGCACGAGCGGGGCTGGCGGCGGGGGTGGAGGCGGCGGAGCCACAGGCACCTCCACCGTGGGCAGCGGTGGCGGCGAAGGCGTCCGGAAGCCCTCGCTGCGCGGCGTCTGCACCGGCCGGAACTCCTCACGTGGCGTCGTGTCGATTGCCGGTTCCTGCTCGCCGCCGGCAAGTAGAAAGTAGAGGACGACACCAACACCGGCGATCCCGGCGACAACCGCGATCGGGCGCATCAGCCCTATTCCCGATCGCCTGACCTCTCCGCCGATGGCGGTATCGGTGTCGATCGAATGGTAGTTGGGATCGGACATGGCGCGTCTCCTATCGTGACGTCGATTGTTGATGCGTGGCTCCGCCGCCGATCCGTTTCGGCGCTACCGCACCTTCGATCGGCGCCGGGATATCGGCGGGCGTGGTCCGGAGATTAAAGAGGCAGGTCTCGAGCTCTGTCCCATAGCGCAGCGTCCACTGCCGTGAGACCTTGTCGATGACGATGTAATCGGCTTCGCGACGGTAATTGACGAGGCTCTCCCGCCGATTGCCATCGACGATGAAGATTGCCGGAACGTCGCCGGTGAACTTCATGAAGGTCTTCAACCCGTCATCGAAAACCCAGAGCGGCTTGGCGCCGTCGCTTCCCTTGAAGCCGTAATCGTAGTTCACCTTGTCGCGACGGATGTTTTTGATGTTCGGATTGCGCTCGGCCTCCTGCGCCTGCCTCCAGAGTTCGGCCGTTCCCTTGAGGCCGGCGTCCTCGGGATAGATGAACCGCAGCTTGAAAGTCTGGTTGTGCATCGCCTTGCTGTCGTTGATGCGCAGATCGAAGGAATAGGTTCGCTTCGTCGTCACGACCGAAAGATTGGTCGCCGCGTCCTTTTCCATCGGCTTCAAGGTCAGAGAACGCCGGTCGGCCGAGGTCAGGATCTGCCAGGAAACGGTGTCGCCAGCCACGACCTGGGTAATCTCCTCGTCCGCTCCGAAGAGGATCGTCGTCACCAGGCCGTAGGTGCCCGTCACCAGAAACACCTGTTCCGCCGAATAGGGAAGCGACCGGATTCTCGGGTCAAGCCGTCCCGGCCGGGCGACCAGTTCGGCGTGGGCTACCGTCGGCGCGAGCAGCATCAAAAGGGATATCGCCGCCGTCCGCCGCATCATGGAGTAATCCCCGACGGCATGGTTTCGGGGACCTTCGCATATTCGGTGACGACGAAGCCGAGTGGGTTGTAGAGACGAACCCTGTTGCTGGCGGGCAGATTGATCTGCCGGTAGCGCACGGTCGCCGACCAGCGATTGACGACCTCGCCGCCGCGCTGCCGTTCCCGCGTCTCGAAGCGGACAGCCATCGTCGAGGGATTGAGCGGATTGACCGACAGGATTTCCGGGCGGATCTCGCCGGTGGCGCCAAGCATCTTGACCGGCCCCTGCGGATTGGAGGGGTTCATCCACGCCTCATAATCCTTGAACGCTTGAGAGCCCGGTTCGGACCAAAGGGCGATCATGTCGAAATTATCCGACAGATAGCGGGGATCGTAGGTTTCGCGCCGGATCACGTAATTGCCGGCGAAGGCTGCGCGAACGGCCTGGTTCTCCGAGACGCCTGTGCGGTCCTTTTCGAGCGTGGTCACCGTCTCCATGTAGCCGGTGTTCCTGTCGACGATCAGCGGCACGACCTCGGTTCGGACAAGCGGAAAGAGCTGTGCCACCGAAAACGACAGCACGCCGGCGACGGCCCAGCCTGCCACGGCGAAAACCAGCAGGATCAGGCCGACCAGGGTCCGAAGCGAGCGGTTCTTTTCGCCCCAGGACAAATGCTGATCGTAGATCTCCTGTGGGCCAGAAACATGATCGGTCGGGGCGGCTTTCAATTGCCTTTTGAACAATGCCAAGTGCTGTCCTCGAAATCTCGGTCGTCAAAAACCTGAAGTCATCTGCGCCATTGTTCCGGTCACTCGCCGTTGCGGCGGCGGTTCGTGAGCATTCGGCCGAGCGCGCCCGTACCGGCAATTGTGCCAGCCATTGCGCCGCGCGCGGCAAGACCACTCGCCGCCACCGCGCCTTTCGGTCCGGCGAGCAGGCCAAGTGCGGCGGCGGCGGTTTGCCCGGCCCTGGAATTGCTGGATGCGAGCCCTGAACGGGCGGCGCCATAGATCCCGGGGACACCACCACCGCCCGGAACAGCCGAGGTCATCGTGCCGTAGGCGAAGGTGCGGGCGAAGTCCGGAACCTGGAAAATGAAATAGGAGATGAGCGCCAGGTAGAGCACCATGGCAAGCACGATGGCGAGCGCGTTTTCCCTCGTCGCCATGTCGCCATTGATCGTATCCATCATGCCGATCAGGAACCCGAACGACAGCCCGGCCATGATGTAGGTGAAGAGCAGCATGAACATGCCGTAGGCGATACCCCTCACCCAGGCGTCGAAGACGAAGCGGGAGATGCCGAAGAAATAGGAAAGAATGGCGATCGGCCCGATCGCCAGCATGACGGCGGTAATCATCTTCGCGAACAGCGTCACACCGGTCAGAATGAGCAGCATCGGCAGGAGGCCGAAGACGAGCACGATAAAGACCACCACGGCGCCGGTGACATTCGGCAGCCATCCGGATTCGTAGGAATTGAAGAGCTGCATGGCAAAGTCGTAGACCTTGCGCGCCATACTGGCGACCTGGCTGGCGAGATCGGAGCCGGCGGATCCCCCGCCCATCTCCGAGGAGATGGCCGCACCAAGGTCCTGCGGCGACGACAGCACGAACTGGCCGATATTGTCGTAGAAGGTGGCCCAGGACATGACCAGCGCATAGGCGAGCGCAAGCTTCGAGGCGGTGATAGCCATATCCTGCAAGGAGATGCTCGAGAGGCCCAGTGCACCCCAGAGAAAATAGAGGATGAGAAACAGCGCCAGGATAGTCGAGATCAGATTGCCGTTTTCGGCAAACAGCCCCCAGGCTCTTTCCATGGACGCTTCGTTGATCTTGTCGAAATAGCTGAGTGCATCGCCATAGAAATTGACCGCGTAGCTGACTGGATCCATCTCGCCCCCTTAAAATGGATTGACCGGCCGCATCGGGCCGCAATCATCGGTCGCGGCCACCAGCGCCTGTTCCGGCGGCGTCGGAGCCTGTTCTCTGTTGTAGCCAAGTGCGGGCACGGGGTTTTCGTCAGCCGAGCATTTCGCCAGTTGCTCGACCTTGCCGCCGCAGCCGGAAAGCGCTGCACCGCTGAGCATCAACATGAGCAAAACCCTCACTGGTTCTGCTCCTCGAACGCCTGCAACTGGTCGCGAACCGAGACGCCCTGCCCGCCGGCCCCGCCGCCGCGCATGACGCTGTCGGGCAGCGTCGCGAAGGTTTTGAGATTCTGGGACGAGGTTGCGAGTGCTGCCTTGTATTGCTGATTCAAAAGCATGACCTGGTTGTTGAGCGAGCCGACGGCCTCATTGGCGGTCTGGTTGCCCTGAAGCACCATCTGGGTGTTCTGCTCCAGCGCCCCCTTCAGGTCGTGCGCCGTGCCGATCTGCTGCGTTGCCGCCGTGAAGGAATCCTGCCGGTCCTTAGTGGCGCTGTTCATCGCCTCGGTCAGCGCCGTCATGGTCGTCAGCGCGTTGATGCCTTGCGAATAGGCCTGGTTTGCGCCGGACATCTCACCGCCCTTGACCGTATCGACGACCATCTTAACCAGGTTCAGCCCGTTGATCAGCCTGGCCGCCGTGTTCTGGAACTCGCCGCCGATCCCGCCGAACAGCGCCTGGTTTCCCGACAGGATGCTGTTGAAATCAGGGGCCTGCCCCATACTGAATCCATTGCCGGTCGCAAGTTTTGCGAACTGGCTGGCGTCCTGCGTCCGGTCGCCGGTGATCGCCTGCAGCGTCTTGGTCGTGTTGTCCTTGACGACCGATGTATCTTCCTGGATCTGCTTCGAAAGCCGTTCGATCTCCTGGCTTATCGAGATATTGGCCGAATCCTTGACCGGCACCTGAGCAGCGGCCTGCGATATGGCAGCCAAGCTGATGGCTGTTGCGACAACGAATTTTCTCATCTGCCTGTCCTCTCTTTACCTGTTCAATTCGCCGTCGGCCTGGCATCGACGACCGTGACCAGCCCGAGCGTTGGATCGTCCATCGCCGAGAAGGTCGCGACAGTGCCATTGGCGCGCGCCAGTTCCTGGAGATCCTCGAGCCAGCGCTGGATCTGATCCGTGGTGGCGGTCGACGGCACGGCGAAGCAGCGGGTGCTGCCGGTGTCGATGATCGTCGACGGGCACTGCACCTCAGCCATCACCAGCGACCCATCATGCTCCCTGGCATTGCCGCCGCCCGATCCGCGCAGGTTCGCCGACGACGAGCGCAGCCCGGCCTGAAGCCGCTGGAGATATTGCCGGTTCGCCTCGGTCGATTTGCGGACGAACTCGTTCCACACCTTGCCACGCTGAACTTGAGCCTCTGTGTTGCGATCGACGGCCTTCTTCAGCTGTTCGCCGCATCCCTGGTTGTCGCTCACGGCTTCGGGCTCGGCAGCACCGCCTGCCGGTGTGCGGTCGCCGTTCTGCGCCTTGTTACGGCTGTAATAGGCGGAGACCTTTTTGACGTAGTCCTGGGTCTCGGGAATGTTGGGAATCCGGCCGTTCTGCAGGGATTGGCGATGGGGTCCGGCATTGTAGCCGGCGGCAATCAGGTCATAACGATTGCCGAACATCCCCTGCAGCTGCTTGATGTATTTGACGCCCCCGCGGATGTTGTCGCGCGTGTCGTAGGGATTGACGCCGAGACCAGCGGCGGTTCCCGGCATCAGCTGCATGACGCCGGTGGCGCCGACCGGAGAGCGTGCGGATTGGCGAAAGCGCGATTCCTGCTCGGCGATCGCCAGCGCGAAATTCGGATCGACACCCTGGCGGATCGCCTCGTCCGCGACCATGCGGGCGACTTCCTGCTGGCTATGGGTCCGCTTCGATGGCCCGGCGGGAACGGTATCGCTGGCCATGCCGTCAGTCGAGCAGTCGAGTGGCATACCCGAACCCTGCCCGGGCGCCACGCTGTCCGTCGTTCCGCCCGACGCGCCCTTCACCGCTTGCGTGTCCGCCTGATAGGTTTTGTACCAGTGCTCGGTCGCGCGCTGGATGTCCCGGCGGGCATTGTCGATCACCGGCACCTGCGCGAAGACAGGCGCGGGCGCGAACAGGGTGGCGAGCGCAAGCGCGCTGACGGTCGCCAGATCAGGAAGCCTTGCGGTCTTCATCGGACGCTCCCCCTTCCCAGTCGCAGAATTTCGACAGCCAGTTCTTCGGATCGTCGCCATATTCGTCGAGCAGCATCTCGACTTCGCGGACGGTCTCCTCCCGGCCGGACAGGACCTTGATGAACTCGGGCATGTGGGACATGTTGACGCGCGCGATCACGCTGCTCTTCGCCTGCTTGATCAGCATGAAGCGCGAACTCGGGTCGCCATTTTTCACCCAATCGAACTCGGCCCTGGAGAGGCCGAAATGATCCATGTAAGAGTTTTCGTCGGCCTTCGGATTGGCAAAGAAGATGTTGGTGGACGTCTGCTCGATGATCGTCCGGCTGACGCTCGATTGCACCACGTCATCGGCCGACTGCGTGCCGAAGATCACCAGACCATTTCTCTTTCTGATGGTCTTGAAATAATCCTTCATCGTGCGCTTGAACTCCTCGTCGTCGAGCAGCTTCCAGGCCTCGTCCATCAGGTTGATGATCGGCGCCTTGCCGTCATAGATCGCATCCAGCCGGTGGAACATGTAAAGGAGTGCTGCGGTGCGCACGGGCGGATCGTCGAGGATCGAAGTCATGTCGAAGGCGATCATCGGCCGGGAGATATCGAGATTGTCCTCGGCATTGTCGAACAGCCAGGCATAGGGGCCGTGATCGACCCATTTGTCGAGCCGGGCAATCAGGCTTCCTTCGGTCCTTTCGCTTCCGGCGAGAAGCGCGCGCAGCGACGACAGGCGGCGATACGACCGGTCCTTCGTCTTCAGGACCGACTTGATCGCGTTGCGGATGATCGCCTCTTCCTGCGGCGTCAGGCTCTCGCCTTCCCTTGAGGGCTTCAGCATGAAGCTCAAAAGGCCGTAGAGGAAAACCCGGTTATCCTCGGTGTCGTCGAGAAGCAAAGGATTCCAGCCCGATGGCTCGCCGGGTTCGAGCGTCATGTAGGTTCCGCCGGCGGCGCGCACCATGATGTCGAGGCCGCGATCCTTGTCGAAGACGATCGTCTTCAGCTGCGGACTGACGCGGTAGGCCTGCAAAATCAGGAAGGCCATGATCACGGTCTTGCCGGAGCCGGTCGGCCCGAACACCGTCGTGTGTCCGACGTCGCCCTGGTGGAAATTGAAGAAGAACGGCGTGCCCGACGTCGTCTCGAAGATGGTGATCGCCGGTCCCCAGTGATTGCCGTCCGGCTTGCCATAGGGATAGGCATGGAAACTGCTGAGGCCCGCGCAGTTGAGGGTCGAAATCACGGCGCGCCGGGCGATATAGACCTGATTGCCGGGAAGCTGCGACCAATAGGCCGGCTCGGCGTTCAAATCCTCACGGACATAGGAGGCTCCGAGCGCGCCCAATTCATTTCCAATAAGCGCGACGCCATCGTCGAGTTGCGCCGTCGTCCTGGCAATCGGCATCACGGTCAGGTGGTGCTCAGCGAAAGCGACGCGCTTCCTCGCCAGCTCGTCGCGGGCAATATCGAGATTGGCCTGGACGCTGGAGCCGCCCTCGTCGGCCTTTGACATCTGCCGGTCGAGCCGTTCGATCCGGCTGCGGGCTGCCATGTCGTCGATGAAGGACATCGACTGGGTCAGGACCATCTCGAAAGGCAGCTTCAAGATGTAGTCGAGCATGCCGGCGCCGGTTTCGGGTGGATACTCCTTCAGCGACACCATTGCGGCATAGCGGTCATCCCCGGCGGTATCACCCTCAAGATGGATGGTGCGGTTGCCGATCGACGTGCGCCGCGCCGGCAGCATCTCGTCGATCGGAATGTTGCCGAGCCGGATCGGCCGGACCCGGCCGCCGTTCAGCAGCGTGTAGAAGAACTCGCATTGCTCTGAGAACCAGATTTTCCGGGTGGTTTCGTCGAGCACCATGGTTTCGGAAAATTCGCGAAAAATCGTCTTTCCGTTGCCAAGGTCCACCTGGACACGCTGCACATCGCGCAGCACCTTCGGGCCATAGGCGGCTAGCGACTTTTCGAGCGCCTTGGTGGCTTCGACCAGCCTGTCGCGCATCGAACGGAACTGCTCCTTGCGTACGACATTGCCGCCGATGCCCATGATGCGGGAAAGCGCTGAACCCTTTTTGAACAACGGGCGCACGACGAGCGAGACATAGGTGTCGTTGACGAACATCTCGTTCCTGGAAATGCTCGCCTGATAGACGTCATCAAGGCGCTGGATGAAGGGATCGGTAAATGTGCCTGGCAAGGATGGTGTCACCTTGCGCCTGATAACATGGGTGTAGAGCGCGAAATTACCGATCGACGAAATGGCGCGGAAGGCGGCATTGCGCTGCCGCTGTAGCATGTTGATGGTTTCGATATCAGCCGTTTCGAACGAGAAGCCCGTCAACTTGATAGTCGAAACCAGGCAATCGTTCTTCAGCCGGATAATGCCGTTTTCAATCGGGACATAGAAAGGAACATGGGTCGAGATGCCGCGATCGGCAAAGATCTGCCAGCCCTTCGACAAGCTTCCCTTCAGCGATCGTGCCGTGGTACCCATTGGTCAAGCTCCGTAGGTCCGAATGCCCCCACCCAACCTGCGGCCGAGGGGATTGACGCCGCACAGGCTGAGGCGCCCGACGATGTCGAAAAACCAGAGGTCGAGCTTGACCGTCAGCACATAGAGAATGCCGTGCAGGACGACGAAGGAGACGGGAAACCACAGGATCGATCCCAGCACCATGAACACCATCAGCGAGACGAAGCATTCCGCCAGGAAGTAGGTGTAGGGGATTCCCATCACCGTCGGCGGGCGCGTCAGGGCCAGAATGACCGGGAAGGAATCGATATACTCATCTCCTCTCTCGGCATTGTTACCGGGCGTCGCCATGATCACGTCCCCCCGCCGGCAACGAAGTCGACAAGCTCGGCGGCGGCAAACATGCCGGCAAGGCATCCCGCAACGCGAAGGAGAGCGCCCCAGGACCAGAATCCAAAGGCTGCGGCCATGAACATGCCGATAAAGGCGATCGCCCCAATCGAGCGGCCAAACGAGCCGGTAAAGAACTGCACCAGCCTGTCGGCACCCTGTTCCAGGGCCTTCAGGCTCTGCGCGGCGGCCGGTTCGTATTGACTGACGAACACGACCATGGTCGCAAGCAGCAACATCCAGACGTGGGCAATCCATCTGCGCTTGATCAGGGAACGGCAGACGATGCTGCCGTAAAGGACTGCCACTGCGATCGTGTTCATTGAACCACCTCTTCCTTGACGATTTTGACTGCGCCGCCGAATTGGGCCGCCTTCTCCGTTTGGTGAAGGCGAGCGTCCGGCGAGAGCGGGTCCGGTACTGAGAAGACAAGCATCGGGGATTTCGCCCGGTCGGCAGGGCCTGTGCGGCGTGGACGGTCGGGCTCGGGCCGGGATGACGGTCCGTCCCCTGGGGTCGGGGAGATTGGCACCGCGCCGGTGTAATAGCCTACGACACGCGTCACATAGTCCGCAGTTTCCCGGATCAGCGGCAGGGACCGATGGATATCGACCCGGGGCTCGCCGGCGTTGTAGGCCGACGCGATGAGCACCGGGTTGCGATATTTGTCGATGAGGATACGAAGGAACCGGACACCGGCGCAGATATTCTGCTCGGGGTCCGCCAGATCCTTTACACCGAAGGCTTCCCCGATCTTCGGCATCACCTGCATCAGGCCGACGGCTCCGGCAGGGCTGACCAACCCGGGATCGAAGCTGGCGTTCTCCGCCCGCATGATCGACAGAACCCAGTTCGGATCCACCTCCTCCTCGGCCGCGATCGCCACGGCGAGCTTCGCATAGTCTTCTGGCACGCCTGAAAGAAGGTCGGGCCGCGGTACACCTGACGACCGTCCGACATCGGCAGACGGTACGGTTGCCGGATCGATGAGCGGACGGGCTGAGCCTGGATCGAAGGAGAAGGCGCTGATGGGCGAGAGCACGGCGCGTTCCCGCCGAGCTCTCGCCCTACCGGCCGCTTCTCCCGGGAGGCTTGAATTGTCGTCGGCAAATTCCGCCCCTGCCGGATCGATCAGGGACAGCTTTGCCGTGATCATCCCCACGTCCGGGGTTGCCCCGAAGCGTTCGTTGAAACTGGCCAGGTTGATTGTCGGCAGCAACGCCGTCTTTTCCGGCCATCGATCGGCGGAACCTGAAGACAAGTCGGTCGGATCGACAATTTCTGTCCCTGCGGGGAGGCTGCTGTCGGCGGCGTTGGTCGCGAACCCGGTGACCAGAAGCGCGGATGTCACGGCAGGCCAGGCGACGCTTCGCGGTCGCCGGAGTCGTGGTTTCTTCACAGAAGATGTCGGGCTGTGATCCATATCCGAACCAGTCCAAAATTATACTTCGGTATAAGATTTTGAACTGCATTGCGGCTTGAAAATCAACCACAAAATATCACTGGAGTATAATTTTCGAAAGCACCGGTAACGCCCACCAGAAATTTTGCAAGAGATTCAATCGTGTAGACGCGACCATGGGTCAGGCTTCCATCGATACTCGATCTGCTCACGGTCGCCGAGAATGCGCGCCAGCCGTACAGCTGTACCACCTTTCACCAGCACCGAACCGGCTTCGGCCCCGGACCGGCTGCCATAGATTCGGCATGTGAAATTCGGCAATTCCCGCTGAGCCCTGGGCGCCGGCCAGCACGTATAAACCTGATAGCGATAGCCACCAGAACCTGTCGCCAGATCACGTGAGACCTGCTGCACGGGGCCGAGACGATTGCGTCCGAACTCGGTGCCATGTTCCAGCTGGCACTCGACGATATCGCCCGGATAGTTCCTGCAGGCGGTGAGGCTGAGATAGGCGAACGGCGCGGGCGGTAGGGGGCGCGGCGCCTGCTTTAGCTGTCCACATGCGGACAGGGGGATTGCGATTGCCAACGGTCCCAACAATGCTGTCGAAATGCGCACGGTTCACCTCCTGGTTTCCTGCTGATATCCGGCCTGTTCGAGGGCTACGAGAAAGAGATCGCTGGCCAGCCTGCAATAGGGTGACGAGGCCTGCGCCATGTGCAGCCCGGTCAGCACCAGCCCGAGGCCGGCAATGGTCGCAACAACCTCCCCCAGATCGGCGTTAAGACTGTCACGAAACATCTCGCGCCCCTCATGTCCCTTGACGACGATCGCATAGTCGTTGCGCGCAATGCTGTGCCACAATTCGAGGGTTCCCGTTTCGCCGCCACGGCTTTCCGTGTCGCAGACGAGCATCATCACGTAATCCGGATGCGGCAGGTCGCTGTCTTCGATCAAGGTGCCGCCATGAAATTCCGTCAGCGTCGCGGCCGCAGAAAACAGCAGCAGGCGCTCGTTGACCAATAGCCGCCGCCGTCCGAGACGCACGAAGCCATTCATGACAGCCGAGCGTATCAGGTGCGGCACAAGGCTCTCCTCGCAATGCTCACAAATCGACACCAGCTGGTCGCTCCGCACGGCGAACGCGTTGTGAAAACGATCGACGACGAAGCGCTTGATATTCTCGGTGCGACCACCGAACGACTCGACAAACGCAGACGCACCGAACTGCGCCCATGGCTTGTTCAGTTCATCGCTATCAGCCAGAACCCCGGCCGCCCCAACCAAGCTCGACGGCCCGACAACGATGCCGGCGGAGCGGGTCTGCGCACCGCAGTCCGGGCAATCGACGCAGACCGGAACCTTGTACCCTTCCTTCGTCAGTAGGGATCGACAGCTTGTCAGATGAGCACCCGGGGTTTCTGATTGATTTCGCTTCGCTGTCAGCAGAGACCGAAGACCTATGAGAAATCTTGATCGACAATTTCGACCTTTGTCGACTATTTATTATACTCTAGTGTAATTTTGTCAGCCAGATGCAATCGACGCAATCGCGAAGACGGCCACCGAAATAGGGTAGCCGACCGCCGCATTGCATCCAAAACCGCGGCAACCTGCGATCCACAACCAACGTTTGGGCACGGCAGATCGAAAATGACCCGTAAATTAGCGACGAACATATGAGAAATCGGATCCGGCTAACACCGGAGAGACTGACCTACAAATACACAGGCTTGCTCTTCGGGTGGCCTCTTCTGATCGTTGCGAACGTGGTGCTGACATGGGCTTGCTATCCGGGAGGAAATCTACGATGCCAGCACGATCATCGTATGGCGTAACCTGTTCTCGGTCATCACGGTGATTTGGGGAGTCCTCGTGGTCGTCGTCAGCCTTGGCGATACCGGAAATGGTGCGCTATGCACGATTGGCCGTACCGTCATGCCGCTTGCCGACGCCCTGGTCATTGGAAAGCGGATACGTCGATATGCGCACCAGCGCGCCCTACTCGGTCCTAGGGCTGAATATGAAGCCTATCTCGAGCGGGAAAGACAACGCGGGGCCGAGGCCGCGGCAAGAAAAGAGCGGGAGGCAATCGAAGGGCCGCGTTACTCCCTTCCATGGAACCGAAAAACCGATCCATTCCTGATGAGGCGATATGTGGAAGTTCTCGTAACGATCGGATGGGTTGCGTTCTATTGGCTCCTTGTCGCCCTCTTCTGGAATGCCATGCCCTTTTTTCTCGTTGTCATTATCGCAGTCCTTGTCGTGATCCTGACGGTTCAGTCGGTAGTCATTCTCGCCGCCGTCATTCTGACGACAAAGCCGGCGGATGATCTGTTGAAGAACGCGGACCGGTTGATTACCCCGTTTCGCAGAAAGCGCCGCTAGAGCAGACGGGTTCTGCCCTCGCCCCAACAGACTTGCAATCCTGCAACCGCAGGGCTTCACCATCCGTTCGGCCATCGGCTTCCCTTGCCGACAGCAAGCACTGCTCGAACCGCACCGCGGTCAGCAATCGTCGCGTCGTCAAATGCGGCTCTGCCGACGCGCCCGTTTACCCAATCGCGCAATTGCAGGTCCACTGATCTGCCTATTCGTCCATGCGCTCATACGCCGAGGCGCCGAACCTCTCGATCGACCACCCGCATATCCACTTATTCACCTATCCGCGCATACACGGAAATGCTTATTCGCGCATGAACGCAAGCACCGATTGGCAGATGCGCCTGGGCGCTCATTCGCCTATTCACCAAACCACTCATTCGCCGAAACGCCCCATTGGCGCAAACACGAAAGCACTGATTTGCTCATAGGCGCATAGGCGCATCCGCCCATTCACCTATTCGCCGATTGGCTTATACCCTGATCTGCGGAATCTCTCATTCACCAGAATGCAGGCCCCTTCCCGCTGCGGCCGGAGACGCTGGCGCTCCCTGCCACAAACCAGCCACGCCCCTCCTCCTACCGGCCCGGCACCTGTCCATCCCATGTCCTGTTTCGTGTTCTGACCGAGTGGGAAAGTCAGTTTTTTGGCAGTGCTCGATCGCCTTGGCGACAATCGCCCTTCGGGCGAAACGGCTATTGGTATACCAATAGCCTATCCTGCCATCTCTCACCAAACCGGTCTGACCGCCGTGCCCGAAGCGCCCAAGCTGTTGCGGGTCATCAGACAAAGCAACAGCGATCACAGGCTCAGGCCTGTGATCCGCGCCGGAGGAATAGCGCGGTGGACAGACCGGTTTGGTGAGAGATGCTGAAGCGAGCCGTTGTCGCGAGACGCCGGGATGGCCGTGACCGAAGAGAACGGACGTCGATGGCGCACGAGCGATGAGACGGCGAGCGCACTGCAGGAGAGGAGAATCACCTGAAGCGAATGCCTGAAGCATGAGGGCGCAGCGTAAGGTGATCCTCCTCTCCGTGTTGTTTGGGGAAGTCGCGGCAGCGTCCATTTAGCGGCCCGAAAGGCCGGGCGGGTCTCGACCCGCACCGTAAGGAGAGGGGGGTTTGAGGGGAGAGGCGGCAAGTCTCTCCCCTCAAGACCGCCGGGCTGGCTCGATGCCGGTAAGCGGTCAAGCTCGCAGAATAGACGAGAGACGGCAAGAGCCGCCTCTCGTCTCGCGTCAATCATAGACGACGCGTGCGATGCTGATGGCGATGCCCGCCTCATTACGAATGGAGCGCGCGATCGGGGCGAGCGTGCCCAACTCGTCATCCGCGAGGGCTACAAGGCGCGGATAGCTGACCTCGATGCCGTCGCAATCAGCGGAGAGCGCATTATGCCATTCGCCGCCGTTCACACGGTACTCGTGAGTGTCGAAGTCGATTTCGAGATCATCGAGCAGCGCGATCCGGAAACGCGCAAGGCATTCCTCTTCGCCATGACGCTGGACGGTGGCGAGGCCTTCTTCGTCCGTGTCATTGGCGAGCTGGCGCTCCAGCGCCATGATGGATCGAACGCGCGCCGTTGCACATGCCAGCTCCTCGGCGAGCCTGTCATGCAGTTCCAATAAGAATTGGTCCGCGCAGCCGATGCGATTGGCAAGGACGATAAGCCTGAAACCCGCAAGCACTGCGAGTTGATGGACGTAGTACCAGTCATCGGACATATCAGTGTCTCCTTTCTGTCGCTGACGAAAGGAGGCCGCACCGTAGCCGCGAGGGGTCAGGGATCGCGGAACGCGACCGCCAGCGGCGGCAAGCGGAGGAACCGATTTTCTGGCGATGGCCCGAAGGGACGGCGGCTGAAAATCGGAGGGGCCGCGCAGTCCTTGATGCCGGAGTGGCGGGTGCACAATGCGACGTCAGAGAGAGATAGACCACGGCGCCGGCGGGCGCCGTGTCCGTATCCGGCGTTCAGCCGGCCATGCGCTCGATCCTCGGCCGTGGTCGCGGAAACTTCGCGCCCGGTGCGGAAGCCGCGAGAGGGGCGTGACCCGAATGGGCGGAGACCGCTTGCGGGCTCCGTGAGCGACGGCGAATAGCACCGTCCGCCGCAGGCGGCTTGCCCGGATCATCCGGCGACAACCCATCATCAGTATGAATCAATCGGGACCGACCGATTCAAATATGTCGTTGGACGCCGAGTCGGTCTTACCCGATTCTCCGTTTCATGATTGCGCAACGCTACCAGCTTTATGTCGAACGCATCGACGCCAAGAAAAATATGGCCCGGTATTATGCCATGTCGATCGAGCCCAACCTGTTCGGCGAGGCCTGTCTCGTCCGCCGATGGGGTCGTATCGGCGCCACCGGCCAAAGGCGGGAGCATCATTTCGCGCGGGAGGAAGAGGCGGTCAGGCTGTTCCTTCAGCTTCTGCGAAAGAAACGGTCGCGCGGATATAGGCCGAAACCGCAGATCCGCCAGGATAGTCCGGCTGATCATTAGCCAAGGAGCACCGTGGAAGCCGACGCCATCCTCGTGTCGATGGCATGGGATCGAAACAGGAGTGGTGTCCACGGGCAGCCGCCTTTCCAAAGGAACGCCGCATGATCTTACAGCTCTTGATGGCCAAGTGAAGCTTCGGGCGTGAAGCGTCGGTCGACCCGGCGCGTCGGGCCCGGCGACATGGCAAAAGCCGCCTCAGAAGGGCGGCTCGACGTCGATGACACCCTCCTGTTCGGCCATGATCACCGCCAGCTCGGCACAGGCGAGTTCCAGCTCGACCTCGATCTCGCGGCGTTCGCCGGGGTATACGGCATTTCGCAATTCGGCCCGCAGCTCTTCAATGTGTTGTTCCAGAAGCATCGTCGTCGTCTCCTTGACGTTTGTGAAAGACGATGCATGCGGTCATGGGGGCGTGGCGGGATCAGGGATCGCGGAACGCGACCGCCGGCGGCGGCGAGTGGGGGTGCCGATTTTGTCGGAGTGCAGGGAACCGGAGCGCAGGCAAAATTGGGGGCACCGCTCGTCCTTGAGGCCGTCATGCGCCCGTGACATCCTCGGACGGACTGAGCAGACATTACCTCTCCGTACCGCACCCAAACGCGGAGATGGGCTCGATGCCCGTCTTCGGGTCATCTGTCGCCCGCCTACGTGAATATCTGTGGAGATCCGGGGTTTTGCGAACGATTTGCCACCGCGTGTCGATGACAGGTCCGGTCGGCAATGGCAGGGATTCTGCATCTGACACAATGCGGAGAAGAAAATGACCACAACCAACGAAATTGCCGACAAGATCGCGGCAGAACACAGCCTTACCAAGGTGCTGGCCAAGTCAATCGTCGAGGCGGTGATCGCTTCGATCACGGATGCTGCCGTTGCCGGCAACGAAACTAGCCTACCCGGCTTCGGAAAATTCAAGGTCAAGCACACGCCGGAGCGTGAGGCGCGCAACCCGGGTACCGGTGCAACGATCAAGGTTGCCGCGGCCAAGAAGCTGGCCTTTACGCCGGCGAAGGCACTGAAGGATGCGCTGAACAAGTAATCTTGCTGGCCAAGCAAAAAAATAGCCCGGCGCCGTGCCGGGCTATTTTCGTTTTCGGTGTGCGTCAGCGGGCGGATGTCCGCTCAAGAACATCCTGGATGATCGTGTCGCTGACTGCGTGAAGGGCTTCGCGGGCATGGTCATCCAGCAGCTTGTGAAGAATGCCGGATGCCAACGGGATGAAGTCGAAACTGCGTGCGATTGCTGCGCTGCGCAGTTGCGACAGTGTTTCGAACTCCCGGTAATCCGTACCCAGCCAGAGTTCAAGTTCCTCGCCCTCGGCGTCCGGAAACGCTTGGAGGAAGAACGTCTGAAGCGGACGGTCGTAGCCGATGATGGCATCCGGATCGGAATGGCGGGATGCGGTCCTGGTGACGGTAATCGTGTAGCGGCTCATGGCGGCCTCCTTTGGAATTGGGGATGCCGGCCCCGATTGCGGGGCCGGCGATCCGGTTCAGGCCGGGCTGTTCCAGAGGATGACCTTCTTGCCGGGTTCGCCACCGGGCGCCGGGGCGACGTTACCGAAGATCACGCCGATCTCGGGCGCTTCGAGCTTCGTGGAGATGTATTCCTCGCCGGTCTGGCGGGAGATGCGGTTCCAGCCTGCGCCGATCTCAAAGCCGGTCTTGCGATGGATGATGCGGTAGTCGGGGGCTTCTTCGCTCGCCTTGCTGGCGTTCGGGATGAGGGCGATCGGGGCATTGACCCGGATGGTGGCGAAGACGCCTTCGAGAGTGCCGTCGGTCTTTTCGGTAAGGGTTGCGATCGTGGTAGCCATGAGATTGTCTCCTTTGTTGCATCGGGACCATTCCCGATGGCGCCCGAAGAAGGGGCCGCGCCGCAGGCGTCACCGGAGCTTAAGCGAAGGGGAACCCCCTTGCGGGGTTGACGCTGATGGCGGCCGGTCCCTTAGAAAGGCGACATAAAGAACGGGAATGGTCCTGGATTGCGACGTCGGCAGGAGACCTCGCCTTGGCTACCTTTGCGGACCCGATGAGTGCCGCGCTCGTCGCTTGCGTCGGTGGGTGTCCGGGACAACGAATGCAGGCCTTCAACCAGGTGGACACGGCGCGAGCGATCAGCACCGTTCCAGTCCCATCGTCATTATCATAGAAGGCTTCGGTCGGTGTGGCACCTGATATGCCATGCGCTCTGGTGCGACTGCAGCTCGGGTGAAGTGAGATCACAACTGCGGTTTGATTGCGGAGCGTCGCTCTCGCGCCGGTAATGATCAGGAAAGGGAAACCTGCCGAAACAAGTCGGCATTGCGCCGACGATCCGATCGCCGGAGATGTCCCGAACGATGACCGCTTCGATTTGTCGCCTCAATCGAGTCTGTTGACCCGCCCGGTTCGGCCACGCGCCTCGGCAAACAGTCTGGCGATCTTCACCATGAACGGTTTGCTGAAGCGGCCGAGGATGTCCTGATCGGGCTCGATGTACCAGGAGCGTTCGACGATATCGTAATTGTATTCGTCGGCCATGATCCAGCACTGCTTAAGATCGCTCAAGCCCGCACGCTTGCGCTCGATTTCGGGGATCTCCAGAGCGATCCGGCCCGTCTGCGGCGGTTGAGTGGTAATAGCGAGAAGGGCCAGATGCGTGTTGCCATCGGCGGCACTTCGGATGGCGATGACGACGCAGACAGGCCGCTGCTTGCGGCCCTCGGTTTCGCCGCGCTGCTGCTGCCAGGCCCAAAGGTAGGGATAGGAGATGACCTCGCCGGGCCGGAATTCATGGCTCATCGTCGTAGCCTTCGCCGCGCGCCAGCCGATCGAGCGCCTCGTTGAATAGTTCCGCATGCTCGGCGGGCATCTCCGAGATATGATAGGCACGGCGGGGATCACCGCCGGTGCGCATGCGCTCATAGTGTTCGTAGCTCATCAGCACGAAACGCGGCTTCTTGTGCCGGGTGAGCATGACCGGCTCGCGGCTCGCGGCATCGGTGATATCGCCAATTTGTTTATTCAAGTCGCCTGTCGTGAACTGCTTCATCGCTGTCGATCTCCAGTACCTTTCTCCATATAATCCAATTTTCCCATGTTTTCCATATTTTTCGATCTTCGGAAACGGCGCTCATGCGCCGTCTCCAGAAGCCTGCCAGACCGGGATGCCGAGCCGACGCGCCTTGTCGGCAAGATTGCCGGTGATCCCATTCCCGGGAAAGACGATCAATCCCGCGGGCATGGCCGAGAGCATGTCGTCGTTGCGCCGGAACGGCGCGGCCTTGGCGTGCCTGGTCCAGTTTGGCTTGAAGGTGATCTGCGTCACCTTGCGGGCTTCAGCCCAGCAGGCGGCGATCCGTTCGGCGCCCTTCGGCGAACCGCCGTGCAACAGCACCATGTCGGGATGCTTGGCATGCGCCTGATCGAGCCTGGCCCAGATCCGCTCATGATCGTTATAGTCCATGCCCCCGGCAAATGCGATTTTGGTGCCGGCCGGGATCAGCACCTCGGTCTCGGCGTGGCGTCGAGCGGAGAGAAAGTCCCGGCTATCGATCATCGCCGCCGTCATGTTGGCGTGGTTGACCTTGGAGCCGGTGCGCGGTCGCCAAGACGAACCGGTCTGCGCCTCGAACAGATCGGCCGCGTAGTCGCGCATGAACTCGAAGCTATTTCTACGCTCCAAAAGCGTGATGCCTTCGGCGATGAGGCGTTCGAGTTCGACGCTCTTCACCTCCGAGCCGTCCTGCTCGCGCTGGCCGGTGCGCTGTGCCTCCTCGTTGCGATCGAGTTCGCGCTGGATGCGCTCTCCGGCGCGATGGAAGAGATTGGGGATCGACCAGAACAGGTCTTCGAGATCTGGCTCGAGGCGGGTGTCACCGAGCATCTCGGCGAAGGCATCGAAAATGGCGGTGATCGACGACTGGACCTGTGGTTCCTCCGGCAATGGCCGCGGATCGGGCTCGTCCTGGAAGGGACGATAGCCGAAGATCTGCATCTCGTAGATGAAGCGGTCGGTCGGGGAGGATGCGTGGTGGGGCTCGAAGGTGTCGTCGGGGTGAAGGATCAGGTCCATGGTGGTCTCCGTTTGGTGGGCCGCGCCTCTCGCGGCCTGACGGCGGACCCGGTCACGTGGGTCGAGGCCGGAACCGCAAGCGAAGCGAAGCGGCCCAGCGAAGCGCCGGGCGGCGGAGGGAGGGTTTCTTGGTCCGCGAGGAATGACGGACCGCGCCGCGGTCTGGCAGGGGAAGAAACCTGACCGACCCGCTGAAGGCCGGAGGCCCGCGTGGTAAGGGTCGCCTCTCGGCAGACCCGCGGGCGCGCCCACTCGGGGAGCCGGCACCGCGGACCGTCCTCCCGCCCTCGCCGGCTCCGCCCCTGCCCCGCCCCGCCGCCCTCATGCGGGCAGACATGCCATCGCGTCTTCAGGGACCAACTGAGCCCGAAGGCTCGCCGTCAGTCGGTCGGAACCCAGCCAGCGCAGATCCTCATTGAAGTCGCCGAGCTCCGGCGACAGAACCAGCGGCAGGATCCCGCTTTCCTGTGCCCTGCGGCTCAATCCCGCGATCCCGTGCCGGCCGGCGGCATCCGCATCGGCGGCGATGTAGAGGCGCCGGCATCCAGGTGGAAAGTTGAAGGCCGCGAGATGATTGGCCGTCAAAGCGGCGACCATCGGCATGCTGGGCATCACATGCGATAGCGACAGCATGGTTTCGAGGCCCTCCCCTGCCGCCATGACCGGCACAAGATCGTTGGTCGGAAATCGAAAGCGGACGGCATTGCCGAGAAGACCGCCAAGCGCGCGACGGGGATCGTCTACCTTGGCCTTGCCAGCGCCGTCGGGATCGAGCCAGCTGCGATGCACACCGGTTATCGCTCCAGCTGTGTCGGTCACGGCAGCGATCAGAGCCGGATAGCTTGTCGTGTGGCCGGTGACGAGATCGCGATAGTAGCAGGACGGATGGAACCGCAGCGCCGTATGCGCGGATGCTCGCAGGATGCCGCGCTCGCGCAGATAGGAGTCGGCCAATGTGTCAGCCAGCGGCTGTGTCATCCGAAACAGACGCCTGGCTCGCTCAGACGCCGGCTGCTCGACCGTCGCAGAATTTCGGGTATCCCTTCTGCAAGACGATACAGGCTGCGGTCGAGGCAGGCTGAGGAACTGGCGCGCCTCTTCGGCAACGTCGCGGAAATCGACGAGGCCGCAGGTCTCGCGGATCAGATCAAGCAGATCACCAAACTGGCCCGTCGCCGCATCCGTCCATCGGCCGACGCGCTGGCCGACCAGATGCACATAGAGGGACCGGCCCTTGTTGTTGGCGACATCGCCGACGAGCCAGTAGTTGCCTGCGCGGCGACCGGCGGAGAGATAGTGGCGGCAGACCGCCTCGGCATGCTGCGCGAGATGGCCTGCCAGGTCGGCGGCGGAGACCATGACAAACCTCCGTCACGACCGGCGCGCGATGTCGATGAGGCGATGACGCTGCATCAATTTCGACAGGATCACCGCACCCTCGTCTGTGACAGGCACGAAGAAGCGCAGCTTCCAATTGATCATCTCGGAGAACAGGCCGATCGACCGCAACCAGTCGCGCATGCCGTCGGTGAAGCCGGTGAGCTCGACGCGGTAGTCGTTCATCACCCGCACCCGCCGCAGCGTCATATCGCCGGCGAGCCCGACGATCGAGGATCCGTCGACCAGCGATGCCCAGGCCTGATCCGGCGAGATCACCATGGTTTGATCGATCCCGAAGTTGCGGCAAAGCCCGGCCAGCCGATCCGGAGCGATAACACGGCCGACGATCCGTTCGCCGTCATCTGTCTGCAGACGCCGCACGCGGCAGAAATCCTGGGGCAGGAGTTTCCAGATCGGCAGCAACAGCCCACTGACGATATGCATCGTCGAGGTCGAGAATTCGGGCACCGCAGCCACCTCGGCATCCCAGGCATCTGAGAAGACCCTTTCGTCGGCTTCTTCCCAGCTCGTCTCTTCGAGCTGCCGGACTTCGAAGCGGAGCTCGTCCATCGGCCGGATCAGCGACACGCGCGGCTGAATAGAGCCGTCGTCCAGCATGATCGAGCGGGTCGGGACCATCACCGCCGGCCGGCCCGACTTGCCATTGATCATCAGCTTGGCACGAGGATCCTGCTGCACAAGGCTCTGAACCTCCTCGAGCCGCATCGATGCATTGCGATCCCGTCGTTCGATGGTCAAGAGGTGCGATTGCGCGCCGGTGACGGGATGGGTGTAGATTAGCCGGCGGTCGGTGACCGTCATGCTATCGGCGGTAATTGTCTCAAGTCCTTTATCATAAATGCCGGCGGCAATCGCGCCTTCGATACGAGCGGCCAACAGCTGCTCGAAGGCCTCCAACAGCACATTTTGCATGGCGATCGTCAGCGCCAGCATGCGATTGAGGAAGGTCTGGATCGGCGGCAGCTCGTCCTTCAATCCGCCCTCGTCCGATGTCAGCGACAGGCCGGTGATGGTTTCAAACATGTCGAGCGAGCAGCCGTCGATCCGGCCGGCATGCAACAACCCGTAGAATTGCCGCAAGGCGTCGCGGGCATATTGGGATTCGAGATTGTCTTCGGACCGGAACATCCCCTGCCCGCCGGTCTCGCGCTGACCGCGGGTGATGGCGCCGAGCGTGTCGAGACGGCGTGCGATGGTCGAGAGGAAGCGCCGCTCCGCCTTGACGTTGGTGGCGATCATCCGAAACCGGGGCGGCTGTTTCTGGTTGGTACGATGGCTGCGCCCAAGCCCCTGGATCGCCACGTCGGCACGCCAGCCCGCTTCCAGAAGGTTGTGAAGACGCAGGCGCTGATTTTTGGCGGCAAGATCCGCGTGATAGGATCTGCCGGTTCCGCCGGCATCGCTGAAGACAAGAATGCCCTTCTCGTCATCCATGAAGGCGCGGGCCTCATCGAGATTGGCGCTGCCCGGCCGGTTCTGCACGGCATAGCGGGCAATAGAGCTGCTGTCCTCGCGGGAGACGATGCGGCGGGAGCGGCCGGTGATCTCGGCTACCTTCTCGGTTCCGAAGTGCTGGACGATCTGGTCAAGGGCCGTCGGGATCGCCGGCAGGCTGCCTAAGGTTTCAACGAGCTCGTCACGCCGACGTTCGGCCTCCCGGCAGATGACAGGGTTACCATCCGCGTCGTGGACCGGGCGGGAACTCAGACTGCCCTCGGCGTCGGAGAATTCCTCGAAGAGCTGCACCGGGAAGGAGTGCATGAGGTAATCGATGACATATTCCCGCGGCGTTACGTCGACCTGCAGATCGCCCCATTCCTCGGTCGGGACCTGCGCCAACCGGCGCTCTGTCAAAGCCGCTCCCGTCGAGACGAGCTGGATGATGGCAGCATGACCATCGTCCAGATCTGCAGCGGTTGCCTTGAGCAGGGCCGGCGTCTTCATCGAGGTCAGAAGGTGATTGAAGAAACGCTGCTTCGAGCTTTCGAATGCCGAGCGAGCAGCCGCCTTGGCGTTTTTGTTCAACGTTCCAGTTTTGCCGGTTATTCCGGACGCCTCCATCGCAGCATCGAGATGATTGTGGATCACCTGGAACGCCTCGGCATAGGCGTCGTAGATGCGGACCTGTTCCTCGGTCAGCTCGTGTTCGAGGACCTCGTATTCGACGCCTTCGAAGGAGAGCGAACGCGAGGCATAAAGCCCCATGGCCTTGAGGTCGCGGGCGAGCACTTCCATCGCCGCCACACCGCCATCCTCGATCGCCGCGATGAACTCGGAACGGGTCGGGAAGGGAAAGTCGCTGCTACCCCAAAGACCGAGGCGCTCGGCATAGGCAAGCGACTCCACTTCCGATGCGCCGGTTGCCGAGACATAGACGACACGGGCATCCGGCAGGGCACGCTGCAGGCGGAGCCCTGCCCTGCCCTGTTGCGATGCCACCTTATCGCCACGCTCGGTCTTGCCGCCGGCGGCATTGGCCATGGCGTGGCCTTCATCGAAGATGATAATGCCATCGAAGCTTATTGCATTCCCAGTCGCGGCTTCGCCGCTTCCCGCCTCTTGACCGAGCCAGTCGACGATCTGCTGCACGCGCGATCGCTTACCCTCACGCTCGTCGCTGCGCAGCGTCGCAAAGGTCGTGAAGAGGATGCCCTCCTCCAGCCTGATCGGCTTGGCCTGCCGAAAACGCGACAGCGGTGTCACCAGCAGCTTTTCTTGGCCCAACGCGCTCCAGTCGCGCTGGGCGTCCTCGATCAGCTTGTCGGATTTTGAGATCCAGACATGCCGCCGGCGGCCCTTCAGCCAGTTGTCCAAAATGATGCCGGCCGCCTGGCGGCCCTTGCCGGCGCCTGTTCCGTCGCCGAGGAACCAGCCGCGACGGAACCGGACAGCATGTTCTGCATCCGATGCGACCGCCTTAAGATTGTCAAAGGATGCATCGACGCTCCAGTGTCCGGTGAGATAGCCGGAATGAGCTTCCCCCGCATAGACAACGCTCTCCAGCTGAGCGTCGGATAGATCCCCGCTGGTGACGATGCGCTTCGGCAGGTGCGGGCGATAACTCGGCTTCGGCGGCGCGACGGATGCCATGGCAACGGATTCGACCAGCCTGTCGGGATGCGGTTTTGCATTGGGGATGTGGATCGATTGCAGCCGATAGGCCTCGTAGATGCCCTCAGCGCCATTGGTCTCATCCTTGGGCTGAGCGTCCCGCAGCTCGTATGACAGTTCGATGATTTCATCATCGGCAGGTATGGGACGCACCGTTGCTGCAGGCTGAGCCCGCCCTCCGACCTCGTGGCGATGCAACGTGGCGCTTGCTGCTCGACGCGTTGTGTCCGCGCGCAGGATACGGCTGCGGGGTGCTCCATTGAAGTTCAGCGTCGTCAGGGGCGCACGCGTTGGGAGGTCATGGATCCAGGTCAGTAGCGTTTCCAGATCGGACGCGGTGCCTCTCGACGTTGCGAGCTTCGACGGATCGTCGGCCGGGATCTTGTCGATGACGATCAGGCGCGTTTCCATCGTCGTGCCATGCCGGGCGTAGATGCTGCCGTCGATCGCCGCAGTGAACAGCAGCGTCCCCTGCCCCTGAAGGCGAACGAAAGCATCGCGCCATACGGAATTATCGGGAGAAAGACTGGACCCCGTGATCGCGACCAACCGACCGCCGGGGGCAAGGCGAGCGAAGGAGGAGGTCAGATGCCGCCAGGCGGCGTCGGCGACACGACCTTCGACATGAACACCGGCGGAGAATGGCGGGTTCATCAGTACGACCGTTGGTCGGACGGAACGCTCGAGGTAATCGTCGATACGCGCGGCGTCGTGTTGCGATACCGGAACGCGAGGAAAAAGCTGCGCCAACAGCGAGCGCCGGACAGCCGCATAGTCGTTAAGCGCCAGGCGCGCGCCCGCGAGCTCCGCAAAGATCGCCAGCAGACCGGTTCCAGCCGACGGTTCGAGAACCGTGTCAGCGGCCGTGATGCCAGCAGCACGGGAAGCGACATAGGCAAGCGGGATCGGTGTCGAGAATTGCTGCAGAGCCTGGCTCTCCTCGGACCGTCGGCTGTGGGTCGGCACAAGGGTTGCCAGCCTCGTCAACATCGCGAGCGTCGATCGAGGCGATTGGCCCCGGGAGACAATTGAGCGGAATTTGCGCAGGAACAGGACCTGAGCGGCCTCTGCTGCTTCGTAGGCGTCCTTCCAGAGCCAGAGGCCCTCGGCGTCGCTCCCGCCAAGAGCCTCCATCATGAGCTGTCGCAGGTCGCCCGAAGTGACGGCTTTACCATGCTCCAGACGAGAGGCGATTTGTTCGGCGGCTTTGAGAAGTGCCTCAGCGCCGGTTTTGGTCTCAAGGCGCGGAGAGGCGGAAACGGTTTGAGAATGTGAGATGATATTCATCGAAGGATGCTCCAGGAGTGAGGAAAGAACGGCCGAGCCCAGCGCCCTGCCGAAGGGTCGGAGGAGCGAAAATCTGGGCAGCCAGGGAAGAATCGGGAATCGCCGGCCGAAATTGTCGGCGATCATCAGTGCTCAGGTTGCCGGGCTAACAATGAAACTGGTGGGATCGTCGGGATCGGGCGGCAGGTAGGCGTCGTATGGATTGCAGTCGGCAAGATGGCCGAACGGCGTGAAGACGTATTCGCCGTCACTGCGGCCGACGGCGCAGAGCACGTAACGCGGCTCGCGTGTGGCGGCATCGAGGCATTCCATGAGAGCAAGATTGCCATCGGACGCGGCGCGCAGCAGCGTGTCGAAGTTTGTGCGGGCATGATCGGGGATAGCCATTGGGGTGCTCCAGACAGAAAGAGACCCGGCGTCTGACCGGCTCTCGGATGACAACGATGCGATTCGCGGATGCGGGGGGCCCGAGCCAAGCGCGCATGAACATGTCAGGAGGCGCTCTCCAGCAGCTTCTTCGCTTTGCGTTCGAGTTCGAGGCGCGTGTCCTGGTTGGTTTTCGTGCGCGCCAGCGCGGTGATGCCCTGCACGAAATCGAAGATCGATTCCGGCGGCCTCCCCTCCTCCGACAGAACCATCTCGATGACCTTGACGGTCTCGCCTTTCGAGAGGCCTCGCCGACGCAGGAAGGTTTCGCGGTCGTCGTCCTTGCGCGCGACGATCCGCTCGCGCGCCGCCTTGATGCCGGCGATGAATGGCGCCGGCGAGGAATTGGCGAAGCTGGTCAGCGCGGGTGCCGCCTCATGCGCAAAGCGCTGGGCGGCGAACTTCGAGTGCCGGATGGTGATCTCCTCGAAATTCTCCGTGCCCCACAAATTTCTGTTGGCGCAGACCGCCCGCAAATAAAAGGAGGCGATGCCGAGCGTCTTCGATCCGACCTCGGAGTTCCAGGCGTAAAACCCGCGGAAGTAGAGATCAGGCTCGCCGTTCGGCAATCGCCCGGCTTCGATCGGATGGGTATCGTCGACCAGGAACAGGAAGACGTCCCGGTCGCTGGCATAGAGGGTGGTCGTGTCCTTGGTGATGTCGACGAACGGATTGTGGGTCATCGTCGCCCAATCCAGCACACCAGGTACTTTCCACATGGTGTCGCCAGTGCCATTTCCGGCGATCTTCATGACCGCCGAGACCAGTTCGTGATCCCAGATGCGGCCATATTCCGGTCCGGTGACGGCCCGCAGTTCCAGGCGACCGTCGTCCATCTCGAGCGTCTTGATGAGCTCGGCACGGTGATTGAGCAGACCATGCTGCAGATTGATCGCGGCGAGCGGCGCCGGCAGTTGCCGCATATAGGTGGCGGGGGCGCCGACCAGGCTGCAAAGCTGGCCGTAACTCCAATGGGTCGGCGCGATCGCCTGACGCTGACCTGGAACGAGAACCTCAAGCCGCTCGGCATTGTCGCGTGTGGCCTCGACGCGGATCGCAGCGCTTTCGATCGTTCGGGCATAGGCCCGCTCGGCTCGGGACCGGACGGTATCGTACAAATCAGTCAGCGACAGGAAGCGTTCGTCATCGGGGCGCGAAAACCATTCCGAAGAGACGCGGCCGATGCGTTCGCCGCGGGAGATGTCGACCCTGAAGCCCGAGGAAGCGGACCGGGCATCGTGTGTTAAAGTGTTCATGGGAGTCTCCTGAAAAAACAAGCGCCCGGCGCTGTGACCGGGCTGGGTTGGGGAAGTGAAATGGCTGATGGTCGATCAGGCAGGATGGAGGCGCTGATGCGCTGCCCGGATCGCCGCAAGCGCTGCCTGGAATTCGGCATTGCCGACGAAGTCCGAGACATCCATCGTCGTCGCGATCGTGAGGCAGGCGGTGCGGATCTCGTCGTCGGTTACGGCCGCCGGCGAAAGCGCTCGGAAATTGTCATCGACCTCCAGTACGGCGGCGATCGCATTACGAACCTGCTCTTCCTGCAGCCGGCCGAGAACATGGGTCGCCTTTGGCGGACCCACAGGCTCATCGGGATCCGGAGCGTTGCCAAGGATGGCCTCACCACGCGCTATCTCCCAGGCCGAGCGGGCAAGCCAGTCGGGCGACGGAGGCCGTGCTGCTCGCGCGTCGTCGAAGAAGATCTTCAACAGGCCGAGCAGGATCTCGAAATGACGTGCACGCCGCTGGACAGCTTCATCGAATTGCGAGGGCACCGGGACTGACGGCCCGTTGTAGGCGCTATCGGCGCCTTCCCAGACGCCGGTGATATGAACCTCGCCGGAGGAATCGTAGTCTTTCTCGGCGAGATCCCAATTGTCGTCGTCGACGGCGGCCCGGCAGGCGGCCTCGAGCGTGTCAGCCGCATAAGTTCCATGCCGAAAAACCGGCAGGTGATAGGTGGATTCGATCGTAAAGTCGGGCATTGAAATGCTCCTGAATATGGAAGCGGCCCGGTCTCCTTTCGGAGCCGGGCCGTTGGTTGAACTGGGAAGACAGTTATTCGGCGGCGTCGAGATGCCGTTCTTCGTTGACTTCGTCAGTCGCAGCCCCCGTTATCAGTCAGGAACGCTGGGAGATCGGAATTGCCGCTCCCGGCTGCATCACCGCTCAGAATCTCTGCGTTTTCGCACGTCGCGTCGCCGACGGAAGCGACATCTGTAACGAGACGGAGAGGCTCCGGACGCCAACCACTACCGGCCATTAACCGTTCGGCCTCGCGGGCCATGTCGGTCTTCTTGAGGTGGCCGATCAGCTCTGCCGCCTGATCGCCCTTGGCCTCCCGGACCGCCTGCAGAATGTGCGCCTTGGTGACACGGCCGAGATAGTTGTCGGCAGTCGGTGTCCAGCCGGCTTCGACCATGTCGAAACCGATCGAGCGGGCCAGCTGATCGGCATGCGCAATCGCGCGGGTGCGCTTGTTCCAGGGTTCGATCACCGCGTTGACCGAAAGCGAGGCGCAATGCGCAAACAACGCCTGCCGGCTGACCTCGTCGAGCGTGATCAGGAAATCCCAGAGATCGTTCGGATCCTTAGGCAGATCCTGTCCCCAGCCTTCGTGCCGCTGATCGATCTCCTTCGCCCAGACCGTGTCGCCGAGCCCCGGCGTCTGGCTGAAGCGGGCGCTTTGCAGCGTCACCTCCAAGCATGAATCCGAGCCGTAGAGGTAGAAGGTCTTCAGGACGAAAGCATGCAGGACCGCGAGGAAGGCGATCACAGGATCGTTCGCGAGCGCATTGCGCAAAGCAATTGTGCGCGTCGCCGTCAGATCGAGGATCAGGCGATCGGGAAGCGGCTTGATCGTTTCGTCCTCGTCGTCCGGTTGGGTGCTCTCGCCGTCGGCGTCCCCGGTTGCCGGAAGACTACTGCCATAATCGGCACCACCGTTGGCATCAGCTGACGGATCGGCCTCATCCTTCGGTTCATCCTCAGGTCGCACGAAGCCCCGCTCAATCTTGAGCTCGCCACCGGCGCCGAGCGACACAAAAACACCCCCGCGGGCGACCTGCTCCGGATCGAACACATATGGCCTGTCAATGAGCTGATCGAGTTCGCTTCCAAGCTCCTCCAGTTTCTGTTCGGTCGCTTCCGAGTACTCGTCTGCCTCCGCATATTCTGCGTCGAGCTTGTCGTATTCGGCGCGGGTGGCATCATAGCGGGCCAGTTCGTCTTCTGTCATTTCGGCCTGCTCGCCATAAAAGCGGCGCAGACCGGACGTGTGACCGTAGGGGAAATCAAAAGCGGCTTCGACCCACTTCCAGCCTTCGCTCACGCGGACCGCCTCGGCGTCAGCCTTCAGCTTCTCCATCACGAGTTGCTCGAGCAGTGCCGGATCCTGCAGCCAGCCGCCCTGATCCTGGTCGAACAGATCGCGCATGGTCACGCCACCGGCCGCTTCATAGGCCTCGATACCGACATAGACGGCGCGGCGGTCGCTAGCGCGGATGGCGGTCTCTGTCAGCAGCCGGCGAACATAATAAGGTTCACGGCTATGCGAACGCGACACCGTATCCCAGACCTGCTCCTGGCGAACATGGTCGTTGGTGATCGAGAAGGCCATGATCTGCTCGAGCGTCATCTCGTCTTCGGCATAAAGATCGAGAAGCCGCGGCGAGACGGAGGCCAGCCGCAGGCGCTGCTTGACGGTGGCAACCGAGACGAAGAAGCGCGCCGCGATCTCCTCCTCGCCAAGCCCCTGCTCCCGGAGAGTTTGGAATGCGCGGAACTGATCGAGCGGATGAAGGCTGACGCGCTGAACGTTCTCGGCGAGCGAATCCTCGACCTCCAGCGTCTCGCCCTTGCTGACGATGCAGGGAACACCGGCGGTTTTGGCCAGCCGCTTCTGCGCTACCAGGCGTTCGAGGGCACGATAACGGCGCCCGCCGGCGGGGATGCGATAGATGCCGGTCTCGTTGCCATCGCCGTCGAGTTCTGGGCGGACATTGAGGCTGGTCAGCAGACCGCGATGGGCGATATCTTCCGCCAGGTCCTCGATCGAGACGCCCGCCTTGATCTTGCGGACGTTCTGCTGGCTGAGCACCAGCTTGTTGAAGGGAATATCCCGGGCTGCACTGAGGGTGATTTTCTGGATGGCTTGTGCCATGTCCGTTTCTCCGTGACGGACCGGCCGGAGCCTCTCTCCAACCCTCTCAATCCGTCACAGCTCCCCTTCCCTCCTCTTCCTCTCTGCAACCGCTCCCCATGCGAATTCGCCCTTGATCCGCGCCGTTCCCTCCCCACATTGCGGCTGTCACTTGTGAAGAGGTCATTCGAGTATGCATCAGTTTCTGGAAACGACCTTTGGGCCGGACGAGCTGGAAATTTTGGACGTTGTGCTGGAGGAATGGAGGGCGCAACGCGGTTTTGCAAAGGACAATCCGGATGTCGAGCTTGCGGCAGCTGTGATGCTCAACCTGTTTCGCGAGGGAAACCGAACAATCGAAAAGCTGAAGGCAGCTGCGGCCGAGCACAGAGCATTGTCTGAGCTGTGACGGCAATCAGGCTGGTGAGCTAAGCACATCCCACGGCTCCGGAAACCCATACGAGGAACTCTGGCTTAGCTGCAGGTCGAAGCGCATCGACGCCGGGGGAGTCACGAACACCCTCGGGTCACGGTGAATGTCAGCAGCCGAACGCTATTGGAAAGGGGGCAGTGTGACACTCTCGCGAGCAAACGAAGAGTCGCCCATTTATTGAATGATACGTTCAGCGCTCGAACCGCTCCAGCATCCTCTTGAGTTGTGCATTTTGCAGCTGAAGCTTGCGCGCGAGTTGGTTCCGGAGCAGCTTGATTTCTTCGTCAAGGCTGATCGTGTCGTCAGAATCGGAGGGAGCGGCTGTAGAGGGCGGCAAAACAGCTTCAACCGGCTCCCCTGACTTGGTCAGTTTCCTGCGCTTTCGCGTAACACCTTCGCCAGTCTGGGAGGGTTTTGGTGCTTCGCGTGCGACCGTACCGGGCTCATCGGACAAGGCCGGATCAGCCGCCTCCGCGCGCCTAGCGTCCTCGCTATCGGCCGTGCCATGGATACTGCTTGCGGTTTCGTCGGAATGATCCGGGTCCGCTGACACCGCCTCCGATTGTTCGTCGGCGACCGGCTTTTCGTCGACCGGAGGCGCTGCGGTGTTCAATCCGATATCGCCAGCCGTTTCAGTAGGGTTGGCGATGGCCAACATGTCCGGCTTCACATCATCGGTCGAGCCATGTTCCTGGCGCTGCTGACGTCGCGGTGACACCAGCCGAGCAAGAAGTTTCCACGGAGACGCCATTTATTCGACCTCGTATTCTACCCCGCACGGAGGCAGTCGGCGAAAGCGCTGGCGGGAGGTTTAACTGCCGCCAACATGTTCGTTTCGATATAGCCTCGTGAATGCGGCCGGCGCTCGATAGGCTGCTGCCGATCAAGCGAGGTTGAGCCGCTTTCGCAGATCAGCGTTTTCCGCACGCAGCTTCTCGGCCAGCAGCTTGCGCAATCTTTGGTTTTCCTCTTCCAGCTGCAGAAGATCCGCAAACTCGTCAACTGCTGCCACCGACGGAGTGGTAGCCGCCTGCACGGCCTTCGTAGCGCGTTTGACAGGCGCACGTTTGGCGCTAGTCGCAGCCTCGTCGGACTTTGCTGCCTTGCGTCCTCTCTTCGGCTTGACCGCTGCGGCATTCGATGCCGCTGCCGGTTGCGCCGAAACTGCCGCTGAGACCGTTTCGCTGGCGGCCTTCTTGGCGCGAGGTTTGCGTTCCTTCTTCACCACATCCAGCGCCGCTGCGGCCGGCGTGTCAGCATCAGTCATCGTATCGTTTTCGTCGGCCATTGTGGTCTCCTGTAAAGCCCATGCATTTGTCTCTTGCTCAATTGGCGGTGTCAACAACGCCGCGGCCTGTTGTTTTCTTGCGAAAGACGTTCCGGTTCTGCTGACCTCGGAAGTCTCCGGAAGGAATGGCATTGCCTCGTCCTGCAGATCCTGTGCAACGGACTTGAGATCCATGTCTCCCCAGATCGAATTCGGTTTGGGGTTGAGTTTTCGCCGACCCGATCTGTACTCGACGGTAAAGCTGCGTTGAACTTTTTTCACTTTGAGAGGCCTTGGGTGTCTTCGGCGCTGTTTCAGCATCGCAACAAGTCCTGCGGATACCGAATATCGCGCTGCTGGTCCACATGCCATTGCGATATCAGCCATACGAATTTAAGCCTGTCCGTCCCATTATCCGTGCTTGACGCATGACGAACCAGTTGTTCGCAACCGCTCCGCATAGCTGCTGATGCCGATTGCTCCTAGTCCCTGGCGGCAGCGGTTGCTTCATTTCACGATTGGCCTGCCTTGGACCTTAGCAGGGCCGAGACCATTGGTTTGATCGTGAATTGGCGCTGCGTCGCTCGTCTGGTGAGATCGCGCAGGTATGCACCTGCAGAATTAATCTGCCCTCCCTTTTCGAAGATACAAGCTATGGCAGCGCCAGCATTTTCTGGCCCCATGACAAGGCATGCTTGATGGAAGGCCGATGGGCTTATTTGAAGCATTGATCGCAGGACGGCTGTCGCTGCGAGCAGATCTCGCCACGATCTGATCGATCCATCAGGCCCATATGGGTGAATTTCACCGCAGGCGCGTAGCACAGTGTCCAGGGCGACAGCGGGTTTTAAAGATTGGATCGGTTCTACCAGAGTCTGTTTGATGGCCCGGTGCTTTTCTTTAGCGGATTGCGTGGTGGCCGGCTCGCTGAAAGTTTCGGCAGTTGGTGCTTCTTGCTCTGCTTCAGATTCATAACAGGATTGTGTTTGTGAATCCTGTATGTGGCGCTCATTTTGAGACTCTCTGGCGCACATATTTTCCATTTTATCGTGTTCTTCCAAAAGCTTGACGATAGTCGTGCGGAGGTCTATCAAGCGGCTGAGTAGGAACTGGAGTTCATCGAGTGACGGCTGACGGGGCAAAGACGCGAGGAAGGCGCGGAATCGGTCGTGAAGTTGGCTCCATTCGCCTTCTACACATCCGTCTATTGCCAGCTGGATTAGTTTGGTTATGTCGCGGCGGCAGAGGCTGATCCGTTCCCGTGTCGCGTGGAAAAGCTCCCGGTCGGCGGTTATCTTGGCCGCGATGTCTTCAATCTCTTTTGCGCGGGACAACAGCGGGGCCAAATTGAAGCCGAAAGCTTCATTGATCTCCCCTGCCCTGCTCCGCCGGGCAAAGCGCTTGCCGTTGGCACTATCTTTGCGAAGGATGAGGCCAGCGTTGACAAGAGCGGCCAGATGCCGTCGCAACGTCGCTGGTGTCATTCCCCTTGCGCGTATTGAAAGCTGTGCGTTCGACGGAAAGACGATCAAACCGTCCTCGAGGGCAAGATCATCCGATGGGTAGAACGACAGGAGAGCGTCGAGAACCGATAGAGAGCGGTCCGACACGTTCAATTCCTTTCGGGCTTCGCAGACAGCCCTGAAGAGTTTCCACTTGTTGCGCCTGGTTTCCGGTGGTGCCTCGTCGATTTGTCGCTGCCTTGCCAATAAGGCGAACGTCATCGACCGCCGCCCAAAGGGCGTCGTCCCATGTCCACGTTCCATTTCTTCACCTTTCAAAAGGCAAAAGAAATCCGCTCACCAAATTCGGTGCCAACACTCTTGACGAGGATTCGTGAAAATGCGATTCTCTGATTGCGACATACAGAGGAAGGCTTCCACGACGGCAACGTTACGGGGGCCTTTTTCTTTTGCGGTTAATCTCCTGGTTTAGTCTGTGTTTCTCGCTGGAATGCCTGGTAAAGCGACTCCAACTGTTCGGACAGAAATGCTCCGAATTTGGACGCATCTTTCGATGTCAGCGCGAGCGTAAATGTTTTCCCGGACGATTTGGTCGTCACGGCAACGGATTTGGCGGCGACGTCAAACTGTCGAACTGACGGAGATGCGGTCTGTTTTTTCTTCAGCGTCTTTGCGGCTTTTAGTTCGGCCAGAAGAACATTGAAACGCTCCCCTTCTGCCGTTTGGCGAAAATCACTCGCACCCACGAATTCGCACGCTTTCTGAGCATTGGCTGGTATCAGAACGAGCTTTTTCAATTCCTCCCAGCGATCGCGTCCTACGCCTTTTGCGGCGCCGACAGCGTCAAGGACAGCCTCGGGAACGGCGTCGGCAACCGCGAGCATTCTCGAAAGAAGCGTGTCGTCGATTGTCAGGGCGATCTTCACGACATCCTTGCTCATGCCGTTAGCAAGAAGCTTCTTGGCAAAGAGCGCCTTCTCTATGAAGGTCAGGTCGGATCGCGCGGTGTTTTCTTGGCCCTGAGCGATTACGTGGGCGAGGTCCTCGAGAGGCTTGATTACTGCCCGCACTTGAATCTGAAGGTCTCGCGCGGCTCGTGCACGGCGATGCCCGAAGACGATCATGTACCGTCCTTCGGCATCGGGGTGGGGGCGAACGAGGATCGGTGTCGACTGACCCGACTGTCGGATTGCTTCGCGAAGCTGAACATAGTCTTCTTGGTCGTCGCCGATGCGGTCGGCAACAAATGAGCCTTCGAGCAGCTCAGGATCGAGTGAGACCACCGTCTCGCCTTCGAGCATGCGGATTGACGTCTCGGCCAGTTCGTCGAGGGACTGCATCATCGAGCGCGAAGCACCCCGGCGGGTATACTCTGCGCGAGTGTCCGCAGTTTTTTGATGTTCTTCCGCGGACGGCTGTACGAATTTTGCCAAAGAATGGTTTCTGGCCATCATTTCCCTCCGCGTGCTGTTTCAAGTCCGTGATTTAGCGAAAGATTTCGTGAATTTGCACGGCTGTCAAAAACTGCATTCATTTGCGACCCCAAGCTTTATGGATGAGCCCGGTGATTTCACCATTGACGGCGTTCAGGCAGTCAAGCGCCCGATCGTATGTTGTCCGGGTGAATTGGTTCTTCTCTACCTCATAAAGGGTCTGCTTCGTGATCCCGGCATCGCTGATTGCGGTGGATTTCAGCATATGGTTCTGCAGCATTCGCTTCGAAAACATCGCTTGCATGAACCCGACCATTTGAGCCTGGGGGCCGTCGGTCGGTTCATAGCGCGTCACGAGGTAGCGGAACCAGTTCAATTTTACCCGGGCACCGGCACCCTTGATCGATTCCAGAATGCCGCCGAGCATAAGTAGGAACTGGCTCATCGACATGATGTCCAGCATCTGCGGGTGCACAGTGATTAGAACTGACGTCGACGCGGTCAGTGCAGTCAGCGTGAGGTAGCCGAGCTGCGGCGGGCAGTCGATGACTACCACATCGTAGCGATCTTCGACTTCCTTTAGGGCGTTGGAGATACGCGTGAAGAACAGCCGTCCCTCCGGAGAGGACCTGTTCGAAGCTGCGAGCGGCGTTTGGTACTCGTATTCTTGAAGCTCGAGATTGGCCGGGACAATGTCCAGACCAGGAAAATTTGTCGGCTGGATAATCTCGGTAATCGACTTGCGCTGATCGTCATAGCGCAGCGTCTCGAACAATGACGGATTTTTGTCGAGCTCGGGCTGGATACCGTGAAGCGCGGTCAGCGACGCCTGAGGGTCGAGGTCGATAGCAAGAACACGATGACCCGTGAGTGCGAGATACTGCGCGAGATGAGCCGTGGTCGTCGTCTTGCCAGAGCCGCCCTTGAAATTGACGACCGAGACAATCTGCAATGGCTCCCCTGGCCTTCTATGGGGAACGTAACGCTTAAAGTCGCTGCGGCCGTTCTTGTCAAGGAAATGACGAAGTTCGAGCATTTGCTCTGCGGTGTAAGTCCTGCGTCCCGATGAGGTCGTTGCGGGAACCGGACCCTTTCCTTCGAGGTGTAGCTTCTTGATGTGATTTTGCGTGACGCCAAGATAGTCCGCAACTTCGGCCAGCGAAAAGGAGCGTAGACCTTTTTCAGCATCCGGTGGATATTGCTCCAATCGAAGCATGTTCAGATTGTCAGAGATCAGTTCTCCTTGCTGGAGAATCTCCTGATCAAAATCAGACGCCTCGATGTTGATTGCCATGTTCATTCAGCCAAATCCAGAATAACGCTTTTAGCTCTGATGCTTTCCAATAAGCGTTATTAATACGTGCGATTCTACCTGTTCGGCAAACTCTTTTTGGTTAACAGAACCTTAACGCGCGGTGCGGCCTCCTCGAAGTGAGTTCTCTCAGCCTGTAACTGTTTGTTTCTACAAGGGGAAGGCGCATTCTGCACGGCTGTCAAATGAGCGACCCGAGCGTCACACTTCGTCCCTCCAACCTGCGTTCAGGGCGCGTGCTGATCGCGGGTCTCATCTTCGGTGCCGGCTTTCAGATCTCGATTTCGGCTTGTGATTTCAGAAACCATCTCAAAGGAATTCGGCACCAGACCGTGTCGATCAATCGGCCGTACGCTCAGCTGCAATAGTGTCTTCTGTCATAGGAGATTTGAATGCATGATGTTAGAATTACGAAAATGTGCTGGACAGCTTAAGGTTTCGAAACGGGAGCTAAAGCGACGAAGGAGCGCCTCGCAGCCCTTAAGCAAGGATAGAATGATGCGCTGTCGACGTCAGATCCATCACCCAAATGCCAGAGTCGCTGTTTCTCGGGTGTTCGGATTTGTGTTGGAGACGGCGCTGCAGAGGGAGACGATAGCCTCAAAGCTGGTGCTATCGGCTCTAGCGCATTTCGTCATGGCTTTCGCGATGGCGCAATTCGGCATTCTCTATGCTCACGGCCGCCGCAATGCTTGTGTGTTCGCGAACCTCACGGGCTCATTGTCACGATGCTGCGCGCATATCTTCCTTCACCGATCTTAGGATGAAGTTCCGCGCGCCGCCTCGGACCCACTCCTTTTTGATCTACAAGCTCCGACGTCCTCCTACGACACCTCGCCGAGTGAATTGCCGATGAGCCAAGTCCCGACCGGTGAGTCGTCCAGAATTCCCGCGAGAGAACAGCGGCGGTTTCGCCCAAGCTGGCGTTGACAGAGAACAAACCTTCTGCGCAGAATTAACGATCGGTAGATACAGCCTGCTGCTTACGCCCCTTTGGGGTACGGTGAATGTATCGAGCCACTTATGGCTCCCTTTGCCCGGACGAACGGGTCAGCAACGCAAGCTCCTGACGCTCTCCGTTCGTTTTTGCAAAGGATCATCTCATGCGTGATTTCCGCGATGCCAAAGCTATGGCGAAAACGCTACGTGAAGCGCTCAGCGCCAAATCCCTCGCACTGTCCACCAGCGAAAGCCAGGAGCTTGTTGCCCGAATTCTTGGCTTTAGAGACTGGAACGTATTGGCCGCGAGGATCCAGTCAACTGAAATACCTGCGACCTCGGCGCAGGCTAACACGCGTATCTCGGCCGACGCGAAAATTCCCGTCGTCCCCATGCGAGATATGGTCCTCTTTCCGCACATGGTTTCGCGGATTTTCGTGGCGCGCGACAAAACCCGGCAGGCCGTGGAACAGGCTCTCGCCGGCGACCGTCGCGTTCTCGTGGTCGCCCAGAGGAGTGGCACATACGATCGTCCAAGCACCGCTGATGCCCTCCATTCGGTTGGCGTTATGGCAAACGTGGTTGATCGTCAGACACAGGTGGACGGAGCTCTCAAGGTTACCGTCTGCGGACTTCAGCGAGCAGGCATCGTGGGCATCATCGATGGCGAGTTCCTGGAGGCGAAAGTCAAAGCCGTCGGGGAGCAGGGCGCGCAATCGAAGGAGGCAGCTGATCTGTCGAGCGCGGTTCTCGATGCGTACCAGTCCTATGCCGAGGTGGACTTTTCCGCACTTCCACCAGGATCCAAGGCCCGTTTCAGCCTGCCTTCGGTCGGTGACGCAAGCCAATTGGCCGACACAGTTGCCACGTTACTCTCGGCCGGTATCGAGCAGAAGCAGCAACTCTTGGAGACCAGTGACGTGGTGGAGCGACTCAAGAGACTGATTGAGATGATGGGCTCTGGCCGTCCCAAAGCTGTCGCATAAATCTTCCCGAAGTAGGAGATTTATGCGCTCCGCAGCAGTAGCATGCGGTCCAGTGACACAAACATTGGACCGCGTTTATGCACGATGAAATCATCGCCTGGCGTCGTGATCTCCACGCCAACCCGGAGCTGGGCTACGAGCTTCCTCGTACCGCCTCCTTCGTAGCCGACAAGCTGCGGGTTTTTGGCTGCGATGAGGTTGCCGAAGGTATTGGCCGGAGCGGCGTTGTTGGCGTTATTCGGGGCCGGAATGACGCTTCCGGTAAGGTGATCGGTCTGCGTGCCGATATGGATGCACTGCCCATTCAGGAGACGACCGGATTGCCTTACGCCTCCACCACCGAGGGCCGGATGCATGCTTGCGGACACGATGGGCACACGGCGATGCTGTTGGGTGCTGCAAAAGCTTTGGCGGAACACGCAACTTTGATGGCACAGCCGT
Organism: Rhizobium sp. AB2/73; assembly: GCF_020871915.1. NCBI lineage: Bacteria > Pseudomonadati > Pseudomonadota > Alphaproteobacteria > Hyphomicrobiales > Rhizobiaceae > Rhizobium > Rhizobium sp. AB2/73. The sequence goes on from NZ_CP067074.1 coordinate 399,337, forward strand.
TGTGATTTTCCAGCCGGCGGAGGAGGGGCAGGGCGGTGCTAAAGCAATGTGCGATGACGGCCTGATGACGCGCTGGGGCATTGAGCGGGTGTTTGCCCTTCATAACGAACCGGGTCTGGACGTTGGCCGTTTCGCCACCCGCACAGGCCCGTTCGGTGCGGCCGTGGCGAGTTTCAAGATAACAGTCGATGGGAAAAGTGCGCATGCCGCCAGCCCTCAGGCTGGCGTTGATGCGCTGCTTCCCGCCGCTAACATCCTTATCGCCCTGCAGACCATCATCGCTCGGAACGTCCATCCGCTGAAGAGCGGAGTGATCTCCTTCGGATCGTTTCAAGGCGGAAAACCGGGTAGTACCTTCGTTGAATCGAGTGAGCTGCGTGGCTTGGCACGCTGGTTTGAGCCGGAGGTGCGAGACACCATGGCTCGTCGCATTGTCGACATCTCGGAGGGTATCGCGTCGTCCTACGGAGCGACGGCGACGGTCACCTTCAGAAACCTGTATCCGGTAGTCGTCAATTCTCCGTCGGAAACCGCGCTGGCTGTTGAGGTCGCGAGTGCGTTGATGGGCGTGGATCCCGACCACTCGCAGCTTATGGGCTCAGAAGACTTCGCTTTCATGCTTGAACAGCGGCCCGGCAACATCGCGCTTCTAGGTAACGGAAGCACGGCCGGGCTGCATGACCCCAACTATGATTTCAACGACGCAGCGATTCCTTATGGCATGGCCTACTGGATGCGGTTGGTCGAGACGGCATTGCCGTTGCAGAACTCATGACATTCGAGGTGGTGTGAGAACTAAACTGTCATGCTGGGTAGAACATTTCACAGTCCCAAGGTCATTTCATGCGTCCGATTGTTTTTGCTTTCATTTCCGTTGTCACGATCGCCTTTGGTGGTGAGGCGAATGCGCAGCCCTGGAAAAGCGTTGACCCTGCGCCTGCAGGCTGGTCCGTCGAACAGCTGAAGGCGGCGGAGGACTATGCCGCCAGCTTGAAGCCGACGGCGGTTATGGTCGTGCAGAAGGGCGAGGTGATTGCTAGTTGGGGTGAAGTGTCACGCAAAGTGAGTGTCGCTTCCGTGCGCAAAAGCCTGCTCGGCGCACTTTACGGTATTGCGGTTTCAGAAGGTCGCATCGATCTCGGCAGCACTCTTGCCGATCTCGGCATTGACGACAAACCTCCAGTCCTGACCGGGGCAGAAAAGCAGGCCACTGTCCGCGATCTGCTCATGGCGCGATCGGGCATCTATCATGCCGCAGCTTACGAAACCGCCGACATTCGCCAGAAGCGCCCGGAGCGGGGAAGCGATGCGCCCGGTACCTTCTGGTTCTACAACAACTGGGATTTCAACGCACTGGGAACGATTTATCGCCAGCAGACCGGCGAGGATATTTTTCAAAGCTTCGCGGACCGCATCGCTGAACCCATTGGCATGGAAGATTTCAAGGCGCGGGACGGTGGATATGTGACCGAACGCCAGTCTAAACATCCCGCCTATCCGTTTCGCCTCAGTGCCAGAGACGCAGCCCGGTTTGGCCAGCTCTATCTCGACGGAGGGCGCTGGAGCGGCCGGCAGGTCATTCCAGCGGCATGGGTCAAAGCATCCACCACTACATACTCCATGACCGATCGCGGGAGCATGGGATACGGCTATCTGTGGTGGACGTTGAATCCCAATGTATTCGGTCCCGGCGCGGCGCTCGCCTCCGGTTACGGCGGCCAAGCGATTGCCATTGTGCCGTCAAAGCAGCTGGTCGTCGTGCAAACGGTAGACCTGGCCCAGAACGCGAAGGCCGTCAGGACTAGCCGCTTCGTCAAGCTGTTGCAGCAGCTCACAACCGCCGCGCCGTAACGAACTTTGATGCAAGGGGCCAGAGCAAAGGACCGGTTTAGGAGATGGAGCTTTGTTGTTGACTACAGAACCAGACGCGCCGCCCGTCCCATCTTTCGCTCACTGTTGTTATAATAGCCGGAAGCTTGAACGACTGATTTGTGCATGGATTGCTGCATGGCTTCAGGCAGTGGAATGCCGCGGTTGGCAGCTTCGGTGAGGTAGCCGGAACGAAGCCCATGGGCAGAAAACTGTGCGGGGTCGAGTCCGGCTTGTTTGATGCGGGTTTTCAGGATCAGATTGACCGATTGGGGTGTCATCGCCCGCCGATCGAGATTGCCCCACTGGTCGATACGACGGAAAACCGGTCCTGCCTCGATCTTTGCCTCACCCAGCCAATGCTTGAGCGCCGTTACCGGTCGACCGATCAGCACGACATGCTCGTCGTCATCGGCCGATGTGGTCTTGGTACGGCCGAGATGGATCGTCAGGCAGGGGAGGAGAGGGGAGGACTCATCGGCAGGATTGGCACGAACGGGTTCCTCGTCTACCAGATCCTCGACGTGCAGTCCCGCCACTTCGGAACGCCGACGACCACCGGATGCGAAAGCCATCAGCAGAAGCGCCCGGTCACGCAGGTCGACCAGCCTGTCACCGGCGCATACTGCCAGCAACTTTGCGAGAATGTCGCCGGTGACGGCCTTCCTGCTTTTCCTCTGCCGAGGACGATTGCTGGCACGGACCGCAAGGCGGAGGGCACTCTTCAGCGATGGCGCCGAAAACGATCCAGTCAGGCCACGCCAGCGTGTGAGGATCGACCAGCTGGTCAACCGGCGGCGAACGGTCGCGGGCGCATGCGGGCCGCTACTTCTCAGGAGGCCCTTGGCACGCAGTGTGATCGAGACGTCTTCGGGCATGCCATGATCGGGATTGGTTTCGCGTTCGATCGGATTCCACAGATGGTGGGCAACGAATTTCAGGAGCAGGCTTTCAGGCGCCGGCCAGGGCAGGGGGGTGCCGGTAGCCACAGAACACCACGCTTCAAGGTAGGCGATATCCGACGCCAGTGCCCGCATGGTGTTGTCGCCCATGCCCTCGCTGGCGAGATGTTTCAGCGTGGCGACGTCCTCGTCGGTCAGAAGTTCAGCAAGCTGGTCGCGACGGTCAAACGGAAGGATGGCGTCCAGAGCATCCAGTTCCTCGGCGCGCTTCAGCACTGACTCGTCAGTTGCAGCCAGGGTCGGTGACGTTAGCTTCATCTTTGCATAATCCGTAGAACGAGTTGTTTGCATATATTCCGTGAATCCCGTATATTACGGAACAAGGGAGTTTTGTTATGACATCCACAGTAACCGCTGCGGCGGTGTCGAAAAATTTCGGGGCCTATCAGGATGCCGCTGTCCGTGAGCCGGTGATCATCACCAAGAACGGCCGCCCGCGCACGGTATTGATAGCTTATGAGGATTATCTCCGGCTGGCGAAACGGGATCGCCGGGTTGAACTCTCGGCAGCCCTTGGTGACGATGAACTCGCAGCCATTGAAGCTTCGCGGATGGAGCCGGGCCTTGATCATCTCAATGCCGAACTGTTGACGGAAAAGCATGCTGCCGACTGAACCAAAGGTCGGCTGGCTCTTCCGATATTCGTATCTCTGGCATTGGCAGCATCTTGAAGGACGGGAGGAGGCAGACAAGGACCGTCCGGTGCTTGTCCTGGCGATCGTCGCTACACTGGAAGACGGAACGCCGGCCGTGAGAGTTTTGCCTGTCACGCGTTCGCCGCCATCCGACCCGCAAGACGCCGTCGAAATCCCGGCTGCCACCAAGCGGCGTCTGGGTCTTGACGACGAACGCTCCTGGATCGTTGTGACGGAAAGCAATCGGTTTGTCTGGCCGGGACCCGACGTCAGGCCGGTCGATAGCGAAACGGGCTACTACAGGCCCTTGCCACCGGCCCTGTTTGATGAGGTCAAGCGCCGGTTTGTTGAGCAGGCGCGTGCGCAACGTCATCGCGCGACGGCCCGAAGCGAATAGTTGCGGTGTGGCGGAGGAAAGTCCTCCCGCCTCTCTGTCGCCAGTCATTTCCATCCCGTTCAGGTCGCTGCGGGTGACGTTTGACCCCACCTTATCCAATCTAGGACGCAAAATCCATCACTATCGATACTTGAACATTATCGATGGTTATAACGCCAACCGACAATCATGCCATGTGAGGAACCCAAACTTTCTGATAGAGTTCCTGTAGCAAATCGTTTACCATAAAATCAATGGCTTACGATCTCGCGAAAATCAGCATGAGTGAGTTGATGAAGCCGGCTTTCGACGCCGGTGTCGCGTTGACGCGTCTGGATGAGCGCATCGCCCGCTCGCCGGTCGGGCAGGGATGGATCGAGCGGTCTCACTTCACCGACGCCTGCGCGTCCTTGTGGATCGACGGCGACCTCGTCCACCTGGAAGACCTCGTCCTCCATGACGCCACCCGGGACATTCGCACGCCTACCCACGAGCTGACAATCGCCCGCGACGTGCTGCGCACCCGCCGGCGCATTGTATCGCACGCACCAGATTGGGTGTTGTCGGCCGGGGGTATCCGAACTTTGCGACAGACGTCGGACATCAATCCGGCCGGTGCTGAGGCGGTGCATCCGGGCCGCGTCATTCGGCCTGCGGGCGCCATTGATCCGGAGGGGGAGGATGGTTATGACGCGGAGAGTCTACCCGGCGTCGACTATGCCGCCATCGATGCGGTACTTGCCCGATCGGGGGCCGCGATCGAGAACGCAACCCGGCCCGGCCGCGGAGGCGGCCAAGACAAAGATCCGATGATCTACGATCTCGACTGGGACGAAGATGCGCGGCTGGACGAATGGCGTGCTGTCTTGCGCCAGGCCGAACACTTGCCGGCGGTGCTGCAAGCCATCATCGCCCTCGATGCGTGGAATGAGCTTGCCGTCCTGCAGCACGCGCCATGGCTCGGCCGACTGTTGGCCGCCTCCATCCTCCGCCAGGCCGGCATCACGTCGGGCGCCCATCTGGCCGCCATCAATCTGGGCATGAAAACCATTCCCGTCGATCGGCGCCGGCATCGCGATCGGGAAACCCGGCTGATGGCCATTTCTCACGGCCTGATCGCGGCCGCCGAGATCGGGTTAAAAGAGCAGGACCGGCTGGCGTTGGCCCGGACACTGTTCGAGCGAAAGCTGGAGGGGCGCCGGACATCTTCAAAACTGCCGGAGCTGGTTGAGTTGGTGATGGCCAAACCGTTGGTGTCGGCAAAAATGGTGGCGAAGACGCTCGATGTGACGCCGCAGGCGGCGCGCCGGATTGTTATGGAGCTTGGCCTGCGCGAGATGACGGGGAGGGGGAGGTTTCGGGCGTGGGGCGTGGCATAGTGGTCTGGCCGACTGCTCCTTTAACGGCGCACATCCGAACGAATTTTCGCCTCAGCACCTCTTCGGCAAGGCTACAGGTCTACTCAAATCGCCAGCCTCCTCTCGATTTCGCGCCGCGCCTCTTTGTAGAGAACTGGATCGACCATCTCCTGCATCACGCTCCAGACAACGCGCAGAATACGCTCCTCGGTCCCCGTCCGTTCACTGAGAACATCCGCATCAACCTTCGCTGCCAGTTGGCGTTGTAGCCTCCGTCGATTTTCATTCACGGCAGCGAGCATCAACTTTAATGTTCGAGTGTCCTCGTCATTGGTTATGTCTTTCGAGATCTCAGCAGATATTTCTAAGTAGATTTCATCAATGTGGAGAAGAAGAGCAGGGTCATTTCCACCGTCTACGCCAACAGGAAGCGTTAATCTCTTTTCAACAGCCTCAGTAATCGCGTCAGCCGAGCGCTTAAAGCGCTTGTATCGTTCGTTTCTGACCTTCGATGCTTTGTAAGTCCGCTTCGTCAAATCTTGCAGGATCGGAACAAATTCGTCCTGAATACCTCTCCATGCATCGTTTTCTTCGAAGCTGTCCCGGCGAGCGTTGGGTACGACGTCATCACTCAGGATATGGAATTCGCCGATGAACCATTTGTTGAAACGAGCGTAGCTCACCCTCGACTCAGCGAAGAGCCGCTCCATGATATCTGTCCCGTCAATCTGAATGTTCTTCGAACGCACGCGCAGACCAGCGGCGTCGGTGTCGTTCAATGTTGCGACAGTCGGCATATCGCCTATCCACCCCCACCACTTGTTCTCTCCGCTGGTATCAGCGAGCAATGTCACCCCCGAAACCTCAACAGCTTCTTTTTTGCCTTTAGGAGTATGGTGGTTACGGTATGGCTTGAAAATTTGGAACTCGTTGTCGGATATCTCATCGTCATCTCCTGTCTTCAACGGATCTGCAAAGTCTTTCTGGCGTATGAACAGTTCGATCGTCTTGATCGGCTTTCCAAACTCAGCAGCGAAGTTTTCGATCTTTTGCTCATGTGACCAGAGCTTCGGGTAAAACTTCACTGGTGCAGTTTGCGAAAGGTAGGATGAAAGCTTGTCAACGTCTTTCATTTCGTCAGGCGCTAGGTCGATTCCTTCCAATACTACTTCGGTGTAGTGGCTCGTCCTTTCAGTCTCGGACGTCGTCCGATACGTGTCCTTTACCGTATCCGTCAGAAGTGTCTGGATATCTGTTTGGGTGCTCTCAGCTGGGTCCATTTCCTTACGCAAGCGAACACAATCAAAAGTGACGGTCGTCTCCCGTACGTCCGATCGATGTTTCGTGATGAATTTCAACGTGTTGCAATACGCTAGCCCGGCAAGGCGACCAATGCCACGAAAGCCAGCTCGTTCAGACCGTTCCTTCGCGGACGCACCTATCGCAGACAATGTGCTCCAAGCGTTTTCGCTTCTTATCCCGCTTCCATTGTCGCGAATAAAGATTGAGTTCTTGGTTCTGTCGATTGTTATGACGACCCTGCCCTCCGATTTCTGAAGCGTTCCGCTGTCCCGGGCAGTTTCGATCGCATCGAAAGCATTCTGGACGTACTCGCGGATGGTATGGCGCGGCTCGCCGTACATCCCTGTAGTCAGAGATTCCAAGACATACGGACCAATATGTGCACGCCGCGATGGTTCTGAAGAAGCGGCGGGTGGAGTGGAAGTCTCGGAGGTCATAGTTCAACAAAGCCTTTTGTATCGTCCCAATTGACTAGGGTCTGACCGGGCTGGTCCAAGAGTAGCCAATCAAGGGGAACGCTGTAACGTTTCGCAATCGCCGCTAGTAATTCATCTACCGTGGCGTTGCCGGTCGGGAAAATCTTTGTCAGCGAGTCAGCTGAATCGATAGGAATTTCTTCAACAATTTGTCGACCGTCTGCCACGATCTGCTCGAGTTCGCGAGGACGATTGCGTCGTTCTGGTCCGAGCATGAAAGAAACCCGGACTTTGTCAGCATTTTTTGATGGCAAACGAAGATACCGATCCTCATAGCCCGTGATTTCACTCCCGAACTTTTCAAGCGCCTCCGACACATCAAACTTGCCAAGAACGTGGAATATCGCCTCGACGTCGCCGTCAAGGGGGAGAGGGCGCGGCCTATTGTTGGAATCGAAATACAGGTCTTTCAACAGACCGAGATAAAGTGCATTTCGCTCTTCACTTGGTAGGCTTTCAGCCAATAAGTCCAGTCTATAAATCATGTTCGAGGCATTCTGCAGCTCGGTGCGGGTTGCCTGCGAAACGCCGCGTCCCAGGCTCTGCAGCTCATCCGATGAGTAGGTGTTTATGCCTTGCTGGAGGTCATCGAGTGCTCTTTCTTGCTCGATAGCGCTAGTCGATGCCAATCCTTCGACTACTTCAGCCGCCGGAGCCACACCCTCTTGCGCTGCCGCTAGCCGTTCGGCTTCATCCAATGACGTGCCGGCCGCTGGTGACCCAGACGCGGGGACGACCGGCTGAACAGCAGCAAACAGAGCTGGAATCTGGTAGTTTGCAAACCGCTCCAATGCTACGGCAAGCATCGTTGTGTTCACAATGAAAAATTCCGAGATGTGACTGGTCGTGCCGATCTCGTGCGTCAGAAGCGGCGGCGCGAGAAATGTCTCGTAGCCATCGCTCCTGATGTTTCGATGCGGGTTTCCTCCGTCATCGAGGACGGTCTCTGGCCTGAACACCCAATCTGGCTTGTTATCATCCGTCAACAAGACAGCGGACGTGAACGCCCGCTGATCAGAACAGTGTTTGACGATTTCTTGCCAGAAAATTAGGTCGCCGAACCTGTTCTCGGGCTTATTCTTGTCTTTGAAGCCTGGCGGAACTCGTCCTGAAACTCGCGTTCCGTACTCGGCCTCGGCACCGTGCAGCGGAAAGATGTTCGAAGACAGTACGTGCTCGTTGATGAACGGGACGATCTCCGCTGCCAAGTCCTGCCACGTCGTGGTTTGACCCGCGGCCTTACACTGCTTGATGAACTCCTCGGCTGACCGGTCAAGAGCCGCGATGTATTCTCTCCGATCGAGAAAACCTGGTCGGCGACGATTATCGGCGGCGAGACTGACAAGGCGTTTCAGCTCCTTGATCTTCGCTTGGACAGATTTGATCTCGCTTTGAAGGGGAAGCAGCCGCGCCGGGCTCTCGACCATATGCTTGTGGAGTTCATGCGCTGCCCAAACGGGAATCCGGAAGCGCATCTGCAATTTGTCGCTGACCCACTTCAGGAACTCAGTTCGCGCTTCCGCGCTAAGTCCGAACAGCCAAAACAGCACAGAGGTGTCGCAGAACACCACGGTCGTCTCAGCCTTGAGTGCCGCAGCTACTTTCTCGAAATGAGCTTTATGAGACACCGTAGGTGGATGCAGCTTCATGGTGTCGGGCTGCGAGGGCATTGTAGCGGGCATTGTGGCCAGATGTTTTCAGTTATTCGGATAAATATGGGTCTCCAAGCAGTATGATACGTCTTGTCAAGCTTGGCGAGTGCCTCGGCAACTTTAGGGGGCATTTGCTAACGGCAAGTTTCTTTTCGCTGCCTACAGTCGGTAACGTGATTGGTGTAGTGCGGCGGAGTCGCGAAGATCTAATGGTGCGCGACCAGAAACGGCTTTTTCTTGTGCAAAATGCGTTAAGCCGACCGAAAACTAGCGAGAAACAGTGGCTTCGCATAGACGGTTGTTTAATTGCGAGTCAGTATCCTGAATCACGAACAAGCGGTTCAATGTGGATAATGAAATGCTCCAAGGCCTTCTGTCGGGCGATGAACTGAAGTCCATCTACAATGCTCGCGCGAAGAACGTAGACGAGAAGACTGTTTCGGCCGCTTCGAGCGGAAGCCTGTCTTTGAAGATCCAGGCTGAAGAAGCGGACGGGTGGATGGTCTCAAAATCCAACAAGCGCTCCGTTCGCATGACACGAGAAAAGCCTTCCGACCGACAGCTAGAAGACGACATTTGGGCCCTAATGTATCGCATGGGCTTTTCCGAGCTCAACGCCGACCGCAACTTTAAAATCCAGTTGAACGATAAGGCTCCACCCCGCCAGCTCGATGTGTTCGCGAAAGATCAGGACACAGTCTTTGTCGTCGAATGCACCCACGCAAAGGAAAGTGGCGCGAAATCTGTGAAGGCGTTGATCGACAAGATTGGCGCTATTCGAGAAGACGTCATCAAAGCGGTTCACTCGCATTACGGAAAAGAACCAAAGCTCAAGGTCAAGTTCGCTATAGCGACCCGCAACATCGAAACGAGATCAGCCGACCTCGCGCGGGCCAATGAGGCGGGAATTGCCGTGATCACCGATGATGACCTCGCGTATTTTCGCAGGCTCACAGACATCCTGAAAGTCGCAGCACGCTTCCAGTTTCTCGCGAGATACCTGGAGGGCGAGAAGGTCGAAGGCCTTCGAACGCGGGTACCAGCCACGCGGGGCAGGGTCGGTAAGACTACCTTCTACAATTTCCTGATCTCTCCTCACGACCTCCTCCGTATCTCGTACATCAGCCATATGGGCAAGGCTTCGAATGGTGACCTCGAGACCTATCAGCGAATGGTCAAACCAGCTCGGCTCAAGTCTATTGGCGCGTACATCGATGATGGCGGTACGTTCCCGACCAACATCGTAATCAACGTCAAGCAGAGCAACCTCAATTTTCAAGCCCAAGAGAATTTCGGCGAGACTTCGACCGGAATCCTGACACTGCCTGGGCAGTACGGCACGGCTTGGGTCATCGATGGGCAACACCGCTTGTATGGCTATGCCTATGCCAACCGTGATCCCTCGAAGGATCAATCTGTCATCTCTGTGCTGGCCTACGAAAACATCCCGATCCGAGATGAGATTCAGATGTTCGTCGACATCAACACGCAGCAGGTAAAGGTTTCGCGGAATCTGGTAAACGAGATCGTGTCAAATCTGGACGTTGAGCACGAGGACCCGGGCCGGCGCCTGGAAGCAATCTGTGCCCGAACCGCTCTGCGGTTGGACAGCAGCAAAAAGTCGCCGGTCAAGGGCCGAATACTTACGGTTGCTCAAGACAAAAACAACTTCCGCTGTCTGACGCTGACATCCTTGGCTGATGGCATCTATGGCAATGACCTGATTGGCAAGGTTGGACGCTCTTCGAAATCGGGGCCTGTCATCATTCTCCCGGGCCCACTCGGTGAAGCTGGGCAGATTCCGAACCTGACGCTGGAAAAAGCCACCGAAACACTGTCGCTTTATTTCGATCTTTTTGCCGGACCGTTATCGGAGCATTGGAAGTTGGGCGATGCAAAGGGCGGATATCTTTGCACAAACCTTGGTCTACGAGCATTGCTTTCGCTTCTGAAAAAGCTGATCGTGTTCGTTGAAAAGGACGGAAGACGCTGCGTCTTGATGGAGCCGGATCAGATCGTTGATGCTGTTCGCCCTCTGGTCGCTCCCATCGTTGACTACTTCCTGCGGGCGGACCCCGCGGATATCGCTCGCTTCCGGAACCGAGGAAGCTCGCTTGCAAGCGTCGATCAGAACTGTCTGCAGCTGATGGCGATCATTTCCGAGAAGAACCCTGAATTCGCGCCTCAAGAGGTCCGTGACTATCTCGACAGCCAGGATGCTGAGGGCACGAAGCGTGCCAAGGAGATGATTGATGAGATTAATCGTATTCTCTTCAAGGATGTGATCGGGACGCTCAAGCAAAAATATGGCGAAAGCAAAGATGTTTGGTGGCTTCAAGGTGTTCCGAAGACAGTCAGGAACTACTGCGATCAGCAATACAATGAAAACGGTAATACGGACTATGATCGCTGGCAGTATTTATTTCTCGTGAATTACTCTGACATCGTGCTGTACGGCAACAACTGGGACGACTTCAAGGATTATTACAATTTCTACGGAAAGGGAAAAAAGGAAACCTTGGTCCGTTGGATTGCGAAGCTGAATAAGGCTAGGACAGTCACTCATCACGCTGAAAAGGGGCCACTTTCCAAAGACCAGGTGGCTTTCGTGACGAGAGTTCATGAGCTGGTGAAACGTCACATCGAGCAGCGCGAGCCTGTCGACATTAAGGCACGGTACTTGGCCGAAGACGACGACGTTACGTCTGTCGCAGCTTAAGCAGCGCTACACAACTTTGTAGCTGCGCGTCACACTTTGTGATCGCGGAATCAGTGGAAGTTTGCTATCTGCATTCTACGGGCGTCGAATCTGCAGTGAACGACTGCAGAAAGGATCGGAATGCAGGCGATGGAGCAGCTCAGCTGCGTCAAAGGAAATTCGGCCGATCGGGAAGTCCTGCTGGGATTTGCACCGGCGCGGGTGCTTCACGCCTTGAGCTTCGCCGATGTCCTCGACGAATCGACGGGTCGCGGCTACCAACGACGCTTCAGTCCCCAGCACAGCATGGACTTTCGGCGCTACATCCAGCGGTCTGGAAGCGCGACGATACCGCTTACCTTCAATGTGAGGCCTGCCACTGACGGCTCCTGGTCTATAAGGCAGGCGAACGGCGGCATCTTCATGCTTGAGATCAGGAAGGGCACGAAAGTCCTCTCGCAGGTCGATTGTCAGCATCGGCTCGGCTATCTTGCCAATCTGGATATAGAACTTCCGTTTATGTGCTTTATCGGCCTGACCGAGCGCGAAGAGACCGCAATTTTCGATGTCATCAATGGCAAGGCAAAGGGTCTTTCGAAGAGCCTTCTCGATTATCACGACGCCCAGCTGTCCGAAAATCTGAGCGCGGAGAGGCCTGAGCTATTCATCGCGCTGTTTCTGAATGGCGAAGCGGGTTCGCCCTGGCGCCAGCGCCTTGATATCGGCGGCGAGGCGACATCCGGCCTGGAGCGCCGTGCTTCTCTGCGAACTATGCAGAAAGCTGCGAAGCAGTTCTATAAGAGGGTAAAAACCGACCGGGGGCTATCCGCCGAGGATGCTGCTGCGGCTGCTCGGAACTTCTGGATGGCTTTCGCCGAGCTACTTCCTCAGAGCTTTTCCAAGCCGCGCAATTTCCTGGTCACCAAAGGCATTGGCGTTTACGCGCTGATGGAAGTAGCCGCTGACATGGTGTGCGAGGCGCCTAGGGGTGAGGCCTTGGTCTTATCTGCAACCTACTTCGCTGCATTACTCGGTGATTTTGCCATTGATTTCGACTGGTCGAGTTCTGGTCCGCTCCGCGGTCTTGGCGGACAGGGCGGGGTCAAAGAAGCTTTAACTATTATTCGCGAAGCGCGTCGTCGCTCGCGCCTGAAGGTTGCCAATGGCTAATAAGAACATTCTGCTCATCGAACCGGGGTACAAGAACAAGTACCCGCCATTGGGCCTCATGAAAATAGCGCAGTATCACGGCCCGCGCGGAAAGCGTGATCGCGTTCGGTTCATCAAGGGTGAAGATCGTTCCGTCCTCAATGAGGCATGGGACCGCATTTACGTCACTACCCTGTTTTCGTTCGAGTACCCAAAGATTTCACAGTCGATTGACTTCGCCTTGGAAGTCGCGAACGGGCAAGCCGATAAAGTGTTCGTAGGGGGCATTGCTGCCTCCCTCATGCATGAACGGTTTATCGAGGAGCGTCGATGGCACGGAATTCGATTCATAAAAGGGCTCCTATCAGAGGCTCCCGCCGTTTCCTTGCAGCTCGATGAATTTTCAGAAGAGCTATACGCAAGCGACACCAGCGGGCGGCCGATCGAGGACCTTGTTCCAGACTATGACATTCTTTCGCAGATCGATTATCGTTATCCCGTTCGCGATGCATATTTCGCCTACACGTCGCGCGGATGCATCCGTAAGTGCCATTTCTGCGGAGTTCCGAAGTTAGAGGGCATGCAGAGGGATACGGAGTCCCTCACTGACCTCGTCCGGGCTATCGACGAGCACTACGGTCCGAAAAAAGACCTCATCCTGATGGACAACAACGTAGTCGCATCAGCGCGGTTTAAAGAAATCATTGCCGAGATTCGTGACCTTGGCTTCACCCCGAATGCCAAGCTTTTGAGGCCAGGGGCGAAGGTCGCCGTTCAGCGCAGGGTCGATTTCAACCAGGGCGTAGACGCTCGAATCCTTTGTAAGGACCCGATGTACCTTCGGGAACTCGCGACGATCAGCCTGCGACCGCTGCGGATCGCGTTCGACCATCTTGGGGTGCGGAAGCCGTATGAGCAGGCGGTCCGATACGCCGCCGAGCACGGGTTGACGGAGCTTTCAAACTACATGCTCTATAATTTCCACGACGGTCCTGAGGACCTATTCGAGCGTATGCGTCTGAACGTGACCCTGAACGAAGAGCTGGGGGTCCGCATCTGGTCGTTCCCGATGCGCTATCAGCCGACGAACAGGCCTGACCGCGGCCATATCGGTGAGAAGTGGTCCCGCTACCAGTTGCGGTCGATGCAGATTGTCCTGCAAGCGACCCACGGCATAGTCAGTGGCGCTCCTGATTTCTTCAAAAGGGCGTTTGGCGACACGTTCGATGATTACTCTCGAATCCTGATGATGCCGCACGACCTCATCTTCAATCGCACCTGGTATGAGCGCTTTGACCCAGATCAGAAGCTCTACGCGTTCCAGGCCGAGTTCGCCGACCTCGATTCCTATGAAAGGGCGGAGCTGATGGACCTCCTGTCATCCAGGGACCCGCGAGAATTTGTGACGCTGAGCGACAGGGCGAACCACGACAAGGTCCGGCGCATCTTGCGTTTCTACATCCCGGCGTCAAAAGAAGAGCTGACGTCCATATGGGCGAAGCAAAAGGAACTCGTCCGGCTTGAATCGATATCCGACCTTGGACTAGCCGAGGACGAACGCGTCGAGGACGCAGGCCTGGAATATGATGAAGACTCCGTGGCGCCACTGATTGTAGAAGCGGCTGATCAAAGGAATGTAGCATGAGTGGAGAAGCAGCCATTCGCGCAAATCGCGCGGCATTGCTTGCAGCGAAAGAGCAGGGCGCAACCGAACTAGTTGGCGAGGTCGTAATCGGCCGAGACGTTCTCGAACTGGTTTCCAGCGCCATGTACATCGATCCGATGACTGTCTACCGCGAGTATGTTCAAAATGCCGCGGATGCTATCGACGACGCCCGTGAGCTTGGTCTGCTTACGGCATCGGAAGACGGTAAGGTGACGATCGATATCGATCCTTCAACCCGCTCCATTCGCATCCGCGACAATGGGACAGGTGTTCCTGCCAAAGATTTCGCCCGCCGGATGGCTGCCCTGGGCGCCAGCAACAAGCGCGGGTCGAGTTCTCGCGGCTTTCGCGGCGTTGGTCGACTGGCAGGTCTCGGGTACGCGCAGGAACTTGTGTTCCGCTCTCGCGCAGTCGGTGACGAGCTTGTTTCGGAGCTGACCTGGGATTGCCGTAAGCTGAAATCCCTTCTGAGGCAGACAGATGGTTCGATTGAAGATCTTGTCCGCACGGTAGCAACATATCGAAAGAAGCCTGCAGGAGACTACCCGGAACACTTTTTCGAAGTTGAGCTTCGAGGTGTGATCAGAATACGCAGCGACAAGCTGATGAACCCGGCGGCAGTTGATGAGTACCTTGGTCAGGTCGCCCCAGTTCCTTTCTCACCCGATTTCAGCTTTGCGGAAGAAATCCGCTCAGTTCTGGAACCGGTGGTCCGTCTCGGTGAGCTGAAAATCTACGTTGACGGAAAAAGCGACCCCATTTACCGCCCGCACCGCAATTCCATGGTTCAGGAAAACGGTAAGCCCATTACCTTTGACCGCATCTCGATAAACGAGATTTCGGGAATGGATGGTGAGCCGGCAGCGGTGGTGTGGGTGCTGCATCATGAATATGAGGGTGCCCTGACCAACGGCTCTGGCATCAAAGGATTGCGTCTCCGAGCGGGAAATGTGCAGGTGGGTGAGAACAACCTGCTCGAAGATCTCTTCCCAGAGGCTCGGTTCAACTCGTGGTCCGTCGGAGAAATCCATGTAATCGACCGGAAGATTGTCCCGAACGGCCGCCGCGATCACTTTGAGCAAAATGCTCACTACGCAAACCTCATCAATCAGCTGAGCCCGATTGCACGAGAAATCTCGAAGCTATGCAGAACGAACTCGATCAAGCGGAAATGGCTCCGGGAAGCGGAGTTGCAGCAGGAGCAGATCGAGCACGCCATACAAGTTTTCGATCAGGGAGCGATTGGCGACGTTGAGCGTGAGAAGCTGGTCGCGCGAACGGAGGAAAACTTCGTGCGGGCTACTAAAGCCATCACCAACTCATTCTTTGAGGCGTCGGAAACTGAGGCGATCACTCAATGCTTGGAGGGGTTGCGCCAGAAGTTTGAAGCTGCAAAAGGATCGAGCGCTTCCCACGCAGCCGTCCCAGAGCTGGATGAGACTGAACGGCGGGTGTTCACTCGCTTCTGTGACCTGGTTTACGAGTGCTCCCCGAATTCGGGTGCGGCCAAAATCCTGATTGATAAGATTTTGGCGCGTCTCCAGAATTAAGGAGCTGCATTCGATCGATAGCTGGCTCTCTTGCATCCAGCGTGCAGGATCCACCATATTGGTGTGAACCATAGCGTTGTATGCTCGTTAACTAGGTCGGAGAAGGCGTTTTGTAATTCTCGTGACGAAGTTCACGCTACATGGTACAACCCTAGTAGGCACATCGAGGCGAATAGATGTTAAAGTATGGCGAAACCTTCCTGGAATCCAACAAGGATGCCCTTGATAAGCTCAAGACCGTCTTGACGCCTGAAGCCTTTCGCGTAGCCCTCGAAATGGCTCCCAAACAGGATGACGAGGAAGCTCCGGCTCTTGAGGAGGACGACGAAGAGCCCGCTGCTGCTTGAGGCTACACCCCGTCTGGCCACTGTCCATCCAAAATCCTCTTGTTCGGATCGCGAATTATGACTGGAGCCATCCCGGTCAGTCTCCATGACTGGGACCCCGTATTGTCCGCACGTCCGTCCAGAGTTCTCTCCTGAATTGCAGTCGGCTGCAGGGTGAGACAAAGAGCCTGCGCCGACGGAGCGAGTGACAGCTCACTCGTCCTCCCGGTGTCATCACGCCACAGGCCGATTTTGTCTGACGCCGGAAACTGCCGCGTGTCATTTGACCGTCGAAGCAAGCCCGCCGATGTCACTGTTAAAACAGACGATCCAGGGTCTTCTGCGAGGACAGTAGCATATCGCGCAGGCCATCGGTCCTTGAGCTGGGGTCCGTCCATAAGAAGGGCAATGACGAGGTTCGGCCCGATCCCGCGAACCAACTCCTGGCAGGGATCACTTCGTGCTAAGTCCTCGCAAATCAACGTCGTCACCGTAGCAACGCCTCGGAGAACGAACACGTCTAGGCTTCTATTCAGGATATCGATCTGTTCCCACCATCCCCGACTACTGTCGAGGGATGATCCGAGCGCGTAAGCTTCGATCTGACTCTTCTCGATTCTCCACCGGTGATGCTTTTCTCTGGTGGAGATGTTGAAGGTCATTTTTCCATCCCGGCCAGGATCGCGCCTTGCCATTGCTGCGAAATTTCCAGGCCGGATATCGCCTGCCTGATTCTGGCTGTCGAAAACACCTGAAACAAGCAACTCAAACCCCTGACGATTTTCGAGTTTCTCGCATAGCCGAGTGAAAACCTCGTAGCTGAGCGCCGCTTCAGGAAAGACAAGGCCATGAACTGTGCCGACGTCGCGGGCGCCGGAATCAAGGACTTCCTCAACGAACCGCCAAAACTGATCAAAGCCCTCCTCTATCTTATCAACTTCTCCGCTGGAAGGACACCAGTGCGGGGCGACATGGAACCATCCCCATGAGGCCTCCTTTGCAGGGGTGCCTTTGAACGCCGTTGCTTGGACCTGATACGGGAGCGGGATCACAATCAAATTGAACGGCGACGCCGCTGCAGCGGCAGGTTCCGCACTGCGGATTTGAGGGTGGGGGCTCCAGAATGCTCGAGCCAGACCTCGCGATGGAAGCAGTGAGAGGTTGTGGGTTAGTGACCGCAACGTGCAGCCGACTTTAGGTGTTCGGCTTTTGGGAAGCACGCAGACCTGATCGTTACTGGCATTGGAAACGGTGTAGACCTTTTTGTCGCGCTGAATAGAATCTCGCATTGCGACTTCTGCCATCGCAGCCTGGGCAGATTTTTCTGAACCTTGTTCAAAGCCCAAATCACGAGCTGCCTCGTCGGCAATGGCAAGAAGAGCCATGGCTGGCCGCCACCAGGGACGGGGCCTTCCTTTCCCCGAGCTGTTAAGAAAGAGCGGATTCTTGCCGAACCGGATAAGCTCTCGCCATGCGTCCGTGAGGGCTTTCGGCGGTGCAGGAAGAGTATCTTCGCCTTCGCCGCGCCATCTCCGTCCCGCCCTGATCCACTGCGAGCGGCTCGTTTCGTCAATAACGAGGCTGGCTGAAGTGCTTGCGCCATCGACCATTGGAGAGATGTGGTGATAGCCGCCGCTTCGATGAAGCAGGAAGGCGGCGATTGCGAAAAGGTCGACCGCTTGGCAGGGAGGGCGCAAGAAGCTCTTGTGCAGGCTTCGCTGCTTGCCCTCTAGCCGAGCCTGATAGCCTTGATAGTCAAGGTAGCCAGTTGGAAAGAGTGCCCGCATGGCATCAAAAAGGGAATATCGGTTGTCAGACATAAATCGCTCGCATCAAATAGTTTCGAGTTCACCATGTGCGTCTCGAACGGCATCTGCCACGAGAGTTCTGATGGTCTTTATAAATTCAAGTTTGATTGGTGACATGTCCGGACCGGGGACCGGCGCTGCATGTTGAAGAAGAAGATTTATCTGCTCTGACCGCTGCTGCGATGACCCGCGACCCGCGAGGTCGAATGCTCGCTGCCAGGCGATGATTTGCTCCTCCACGATCCTCTGTCTGGAGAAATCATGCAGGGTCCGAAACACGCGATTTCGAACGTCCGCAAGGGCTTCCTGAGCTTCGTCCTCAGACGCGGGCGCCCGCACCCAGGATGAAGGGCTGTCCAGGAATCGTGAGACTTGCGTCTGCAGTTCCCGGATAAGGTCAGCGACGGGCTGCAGATTGCTATAATGGTCAATGCCGACAACAACGCGTCGGTTCAACGCCTTTACGCGAGTCCAATGTTCCTTCTGCGTGCCGCCCCCTCCGCCAACGCCGAGTTTCGACGCCCATCTGTCGGCGAAGCGGGTCGTTGCGGCCTGAATAGCAAAGTCGAGGCCGACAAGATTGTAGCGAGGCGCGACATCTGCCTTGACGACTGATGCTATGGCGTTCCTGCACTGTTGAAAGAAGCGGTCGAGTTCCTTCTGCACGCCGCCAGGAAGTCGGGCGCTCTTTTCGTGAAGTGCTCCGAGCATGTAGCTGTTCGCTTCGATGGATTTCCCTAGAGAATTCGCTACGCCGCCGCCGACGACCTCACGCAACGAGGTCAGGCCGTTTCTGACAGACGCCAGGACGTGATCTCGCTTCGCGACGAAGGTGGGGAGGTTGTCGCCTTTGACCTGGTCGAAGTGGGTAAAGGCTACCGCGAGCTTGCTGTGATAGCCGGCAGTTCCGACTGACGACAGGACAGCGAGAGGCGAGGCTTGCATTGGCTGTTCAGCGTTGTCGACCAAAAGGATAACATCAACCTCGGCAAAGCGCTTGGTGATCGACGTCGCGATGCTTGCGGTGCTGTCCGGCGTGTGGCCAAGCCCTTGGCCGTCTAGTAGAATCAGGCGGGGCTGTTCTGACGTGAACTTCGGAAAAAGGGGGCCCGCGACACGGACGCCGTCAACCAAAGGTGTCAGCAACCGCCCATAAGATGGAGCGAAATTGCTCGAAAACCATCTGACTTGCCGAATGAATTCGCCACGATCTTCAGAGGTGAAGCTCCATGATTGCGGCCAGCCGGAGTGTGTTCGCTCGAATTTACCACCCGGCACGAGATCAAGGCGCGCCTGGATGTCGTCGATGACATCCTGGACCAGATCAGGAAATTCATTGCTGTCGTAGAATTCGCCCTCAAGCAAATCCAGCGCTGTGTCCCAGTCCTCGGGGCTTGCGGTTTCGTACTCAAGGCCAAGCGTCACGAGATGGGGGATGGCAATCGATTTCACCATCTCCCGGACGCGGGCGACATATCGCTCCAAGCCTTTCTGGTTTCTCTCAGCCTCAGCGGCCGGCACAGCATCTTCGTCCGCTGATGAGTGCGCCTCCGCGGAGGGAGTTGCGTCAAAATCCCAATCATCGACCGGGACATCAACCGCAGCGCTCTTCCGCCAGTTTCCAAGAGTGTATCCCAATCGATACCGCTGGTCAGCGTGATTGAGAAACCTGTCAGCGACCCGCTCATCAGGACTGTTCGTCAGGACGGCGGTGCAGGCATTGAGGACGCATTCTTCGATTGCAATCCGTAATTCTTGCTCGGTGAAGAAGGTGACGACCGCCTCATACTTCGTCCCAGGCTTCAGAATCACCTCGGTCTCGGCAATGGTCGTCTTGGCGGTCGATGTCGACGGAAAGCGGTCTTCATCGGGGTCTGAACCGATGAGGTGACGTACAAGAGAGGTTTTTCCGGCGCCCGTGGTGCCGACGAACAAAACCTTGGTGTAGCCGTCGGAGGCGCCCAAGAGCGGCATTATGTCGTCCCTCAGCGCCCGATTGTCGACGTGTGCAACCTCGATATCGTCATAGAAGGCGTCGACGATCCTGGGATCAAAGTTCTGGGAGGCCTCCGGCTTCCGCGCAACGCTCCACCATCTTGGATCGGAAAGGAGCGCGTTCATTTGGCTGACCAGCTTTTCCGCCTCTTCTGCAGAGGTGGTCCCTAGGCCTCGGCGGACTTTTAAGCCGGTCTTTCGCTTTGTATCACGCCGCATTGGATGCCGGAACGTGACGCTCCAGCCTGGACGTCCGGGGTTCTGGGTTTTGGTAGCTGTATACTTGATCACGATCACATCCTCGATGATGTACCTGGGTGTACCAGCTCAAAGCATTCCAGTCAATGGAACACTCTGGAACATCATTTAGGCTAGCAAGCGATCGCTGCTGAATGGAGCCTGTACGTGCCGCCGCGGTTAACTCGTGATCCGGGCAAACTAAATTTTCTGGCATCCCGCGACCGCGTACGGGTGCGTTGCACCAAGCAAGATCTCGGCTGTAGCCTTCAATCCCAACGTTTAGCTCGCGCATCGAGCTCGACCGCGTCAGGCAAGGTTGACAGGTGTTCGTCAGAGCTGCTTCATGCATTGCCCGCTGTTTGTGTGAAATTCAGTAGCCGGCGTCGGAAGTTATCGGGATCGAAGCGCGGCTGCCCATCAATTGATACAAGCGGCTCTTCGCCTGCGCATCGGAAGAGATCTTGATGGACTTTAGTCCTTCCAACTTCTGATGAGGGCAGTGTAAATCCAGCCGCTCCGCCAGCTTGAACGAATAGTTCAAGCGCACGTTGCCGAAGTCGGATCGACACGACAGAGGCTCGGAGCTGATAGTCATCATGTACTCCACGTTGTTTTAGCAGATCAACAATCCGAGCCACCTGAAGATCGTTATCCTTGCGCTCTTCAGCGGACGTAGACGCCTGCAACGCATAAACTTCATCCAGTAGCTCAAACGTGATCGGCGTTTCATTGGCTACGTCCAAAACCGTCGGCTCTTGGCTTATCGGGGAAGACGCCTGTGTATGATAAAGGACATTATCATATGAATACAACACTTTGGCGTCATTTACCTATGTGGCCGTAGGTTCATGTCCCTTCAAGAGCACACGCCTTCACCTACTGCAACAACCCGAAGAGCAACCTTCTCGGCACTGATTGCCACACTCACGGCGTAGCCGGATGGGTCGTCGTGGTTATACTTCCTCTGCTTTCAATGACCACTTTGGGGGACCGCTCGTCTGACCATCGCGCTTGATGGTCCGATGGATCAGCCTTCGGAACGTGGGGCATTCCATATGCGACGGCGCCGGGCAGTCGGCCATATGGCGCAGTGTCTCGCCCAGCGCCGTCAACTCCGCGATCTGTTGATCGATGTGCTCCGCCTTTTGACGCAGCAGGTCGCGGGGCAGATCCGGCAAGCCATTGCGGCCAAACATGCCGGCGATCTCCTCGAGCGAGAAGCCCGCAGATTTCCCCATGGCGATCATCTTGAGCTGCAGCAGCACCTCGGGCGGAAACTGCCGGCGCAGGCCGTGACGCGATACCGAGGCGATCAGGCCGGCCTCCTCGTAATAGCGCAGGGCCGACGGCTTGATCCCTGTGCGCGCGGCGACCTCACCGATATCCAGGAATTTCATACTTGACCTCAAGTTGGCTTGAAGTGGCAGCTTGCCCCTCAGTTGATCATTCGACAAGAGGAAACGACATTGGACACCATCGATTCACCCCGACCGCTGACTGGTCGAGCCGGCATCACGATCGCCCTCTCGTTGGCCACTGGCCTGGCCTCGCTCGGCACTAGCAT
Organism: Rhizobium sp. AB2/73; assembly: GCF_020871915.1. NCBI lineage: Bacteria > Pseudomonadati > Pseudomonadota > Alphaproteobacteria > Hyphomicrobiales > Rhizobiaceae > Rhizobium > Rhizobium sp. AB2/73. The sequence continues at coordinate 420,963 of NZ_CP067074.1, forward strand.
TGCCAACATCGCCCTGCCGGATCTCGCCAGGTCCTTTGCCGCACCGCTTCCACAGGTGCAGGCCGTCACGGTGGCCTATCTCGCCAGCCTGACGGTCTGCGTCGCCGCCGCCGGCCGTCTTGCGGATCGCTTCGGAATTAAGGCCATGCTCGTGCTGGGCCTGGTGCTGTTTACTTTGGCCACCGGGCTCTGCGCCGCCGCGCCGACCCTGTCGGTGCTGATCGCGGCAAGGACGTTTCAGGGCGCCGGCGCGGCATTTCTGATGACGCTGGCCATGGCATTGATGCGCCAGACCACAGGCGAGATGCAGATAGGGCGGGCCATGGGCCTGCTCGGCACCGTCTCGGCCATCGGCACTGCCCTTGGCCCCTCTCTCGGCGGGCTGCTGATCCCGCTGTCAGGCTGGCGGGCGATATTCTGGGTGCAGCTGCCGTTGGCAGCCTTGGCGTTGATCCTGGCAGTCTCGTTTCTGCCGCGTGACGCGCACTTAGCCGATAGCAAGGCGCCGAGCCTCTGGTCGGTGATGGACCGGAGTCTGGCCGGCAATCTCCTTATGAATATGCTGGTCGCTGCCATCATGATGACGACGCTGGTTGTGGGACCCTTCTATCTCGGCCTCGGGCTGGGATTGACCGTTTCTGAGGTCGGCGCGGCGATGGCGATCGGCCCGGTGATTTCGATCGTCAGCGGCGTGCCATCCGGCCGGCTCGTGGATGCCTGGGGCAGCCACTGCGTGCTTGCAATCGGCCTGGCCCTGCTGGGTGTTGGAGCGCTTATGCTGGCCATCGTGCCGGGCGTGATCGGGGTGGCCGGTTATGTGCTGTCGATTCTCGTCCTTACACCGGGTTATCAACTGTTCCAGGCGGCCAACAATACGGCAGCCCTAGCGGATGTGGCCAAGGACCGCCGCGGGACCGTGTCCGGGCTCTTGGGCTTGTCGCGTAATATCGGGCTGATTGGCGGTGCTTCGGCCATGGGCCTTTTCTTCGCCCTTGGTGCCGGCACGACGGATGTCACCCAGGCGCCGGCGTCGGCTATAGCATCCGGGATGCGCCTGACCTTCCTCATTGCCGGTGCCTTGACCATGGCTGCCTTCGCCGCCGCGGTTTTCCGGCCGGACAGGCATAGGGCAGAGGTTGAGCGCCGTGAGCCCTGACGGGGACAGCTCGTGGAATGGTGGTCAATTGCCCCAAACCATGGCCCTCACGTCGTTCGAACTACGGGTCGATGGTTCAGATCCATTCAAGGGGCTAAAAACTGTTTGCGCGCCGTCACAACGCGTTGCTCATCTCGCTCGCCGTCTATCTCGTGCCGCTGCTCCCGCCCCTGATGAGCTTTGATCCGGTAGCGGAGGAGGTGAAATGCGACACCCTCCCGTTGCTGCTCACTCATCTCGTCTCGCCTCAGATCCTGCTCGGCCAGCTCCTCGCTCTCGCGGTTACGCTCGGCTACGGCGCGGCACGGCTCTGGTGGCGACGCGGAAGGCGGTGCATCCCATGCGCTAAAAGCTGAAGTCGCGCGGCGCAGAGACATCGCTGGTTGCGTTCGACCTCGCTTACCTAGCAGGGAAGGACGTCGCCTGACGTTAAGATAGGTAAGGTTCGCTTAACCTTCTCGCCCGATAACTGGGGCAAATTCCTCAACTTGAAGCGAGCACCATGAGCGTCAGCACACAGTCGGTTCTGTCTCCGAACGCCCTCGACGACTATGTCGACCTGCGTTCTGTTCCCAATCACCGCTATTTCGGGAAGAACGACATTATCGAAAGACTACGCCGTGCCGTCCCGTTCGACTACATCTTCATCTCCGGTCTTGACGTTGACCACTACCGCTTTGGAAACGGCTTTTCGATCGATACGGACCTTCCTCCTGGTTACGTGGAAGCTTATCACGCCGACCGCCTATACGCCGAGGACCCTTTTGTCGCGGCCGCCAAAGCGGCAAAAACGGTAGTTGTCGAACACGAGGTCTATGCCGAGCACTCGCCGCCACAGCGCTTGCTGTACCTTCAACGCACATTCGGCGTACTCAACAGGACGCTGTTCCCAGTCGCGCGCGAAAGCGTTGTTTATGGAGCAGTTGGCGTTACCAAGGCCACGCCATTCAATGACGATGAACTGACTTTCCTCTCGCTGGTCGCCGACACAATCCATACCGTCGTCACGAAGCCGCTGATGGAAAAGTTCGCGGCCGAACACCTGCGCCTCTCTAAGGGCGAGATGGCGTGTCTGTCTCAGGCGAGCGTCGGCTTGACGAGCGACGGGATCGCGAAGGCCACAGGGTATCAGGTCGACACAGTCAACAGCTACATCAAGTCTGCGATCAAGAAGCTCGGAGCCTCGAATAGAACCCAGGCGATCGCGGAGGCAATCAGACGACGATTAATTGCTTGATTTAGTCGCGAGCGTCGAAACACCTGGGCCAAGTTCTTATCGAACCCTTGTTGAGATGTGGCTTGATCTCGCTTAATGCGAGTTCCGCATTGCCGCCGACTATACCGTTGCGGACGCGACTTGGTAGCGGCCTTCCAGTTTGCGAGGCTGGAGTGCCTGTCCGCTCGGACGGCTAACGGAGACGCTGCGTTTATGCGGTTGACGATTACGGGTACCCCCGCACCGGCGGAAAACTGAAGTTTCGAAAGTGATAGGACGGCTCGTGAAGATAAGGTAGCTCCTCCCGCTTAAATCAGACCGGCCGAACTGGGCGAGATATGCGAATATCTCTTGGGGAAGGTGGTCCCTCGGACCGAAACAGTCGAGGATGCGTTTGACGTTTGTCGCGTGTGGTTCGCAGGTCGGCTCGCCGATGCAGTAGCCACGGCCAACGCTCCACATCTCGCATCCTTCCTCCATGAGCGCCGTGACGAGGTCAATGACGCGCGGGGAGACAGAGGACGACATCTTTGCCCGGCCCGTTGGTCTGGCCCTTCGTCGCTCCCAGAAGCCTGGAAAGGTTCAGAAGACAGATCATTCCCTGTTCCAAAGTCAGCATTCCAGCCGCGAACTGCAGTTCCACCGTGGCGACCACTTCCGGAACGGGCTGCACCGAAGCACTGTCGACGGTGAGGATATCGGAAACGCTATCTACGAGGAGGCCAAAGACCTCGTTGCCGACTTCCGCCACCACGATCGCCGAACGCTCGGTTCCCTGCGTCATCCCCATGCCCAGGCGTCCGGCGAGGTCTATGATCGGAACGACCTCACCCCTGAGGTTGATGACCCCGAGTACGTCCTCGGGAGCGTGGGGTACGGGGGTGCAGGCAACCCACCCCCTGATTTCGCGAACCTTCGTCGTCTCGACGCAAAATTCCTGACCCCGAAGACTGAAGGCGATGATGTCCATGTCACTCGCCGCGGCCTGTCTGAATGAGCTTGCCAACATCAGAAGTCCTCCCATGCCTGGGCAAGCGCGTTCCCGCCCCTGATCTGCTGGCTCACTCTGCGACGAAGCGCATGAACGGGCGTCGGCGCGGCTTCTGGTCTGGCGTAGGTCGTTGGCACCGCGACATCGAGAGCCCCGCCTTCGTCGACCTTGAATTGGCTTACAAGGTTGAACAGCGCGTCTGCCTCGCTGGAGAGTCCATGACTGGCAGCGTTCGACTCCTCCACCATGGCCGCGTTCTGCTGCGTCCCTTGGTCGATCGTGTTGACCGATATGTTGATCTCGCGCAGACCCACGGCTTGTTCCCGCGCACCTTCCACGATGGCCGCGACGTTGACGTCGATGTCCTTCACCTGTGATACGATCCGGGAGAGCGACTGGCCCGTCTCGTCTACCAGCGAGACGCCCGCTTTCACCTCCTCGCCCGAGAGGCCGATCAGGGCCTTGATTTCCTTTGCCGCCCCGGCAGACCGTTGCGCAAGCTCTCGGACCTCTTGGGCGACGACCGCGAAGCCCTTACCAGCCTCCCCGGCGCGCGCTGCCTCGACGCCTGCGTTCAGCGCCAGCAGGTTGGTCTGGAAGGCGATGTCGTCGATGACGCCGATGATATTGGCGATCTCTTTCGACGATTTCTCGATCGCTCCCATCGCATCGATCGCGCGGGCCACCACTCGGCCAGATTCTTCGGCATTGGTGCGGGCGGAAACGACGAGGCGTCCCGCTTCATCGGCACGCCGGCTGGAGTCGGAGACCGTCTGGGTGATCTCCTCGAGGGCGGCCGCCGTCTCTTCGACCGAGGCCGCCTGCTGTTCGGTCCTTTTCGCAAGGTCGTCGGCTGCCGTCTTCATTTCAGACGAGCCGGCGGCGATCGCCTGTGCGTTTTGCCGGACAGCCTTCATGGTGGCGCGGAGCTTTCCCGAAGTGTTGTTGAAGTCCACCCGAAGCTGTTCGAGTGCCGGAATGAAAGCCGTGGGTAGGTCGGCGCAGAGATTTCCTGAAGAGAGCATCTGCAGGCCGTTTCCCAAGGCCTGTACGTTTTCCACCCGACCTGTAACGTCCGTGGCGAACTTGACAACCTTGAAGACCTTGCCGTCCACACCGAAGATCGGGTTGTAAGAGGCCTGGATGTAGACCTTGTTGCCGGAGCGGCCGATCCGCATGAATTCCTGCGACACGAACTCGCCGGAGCGCAGGCGGTCCCAGAAGACGCGGTAGTCGGGCGTGCGGATGTATTCCTGATCGCAAAAGATCGAATGGTGTTTGCCGACGATCTCGGACAGCTGGTAGCCGAGGGTCTTCAAGAAGTTTTCGTTGGCGGTGATGATTTCGCCGTTCGGTGTGAACTCGATGACCGCCTGCGCCTTGGAGAGGGCTTCAAGCTTTCCCGCGTCTTCGGCGGCTTTCTGCTTGATCGCGGTGATATCGGTCGCGAACTTGACGACCTTGTATGGCTTGCCCCGGCGGAAGACGGGATTGTACGACGCTTCGATCCAGACGTCGCGCCCGCCCTTGGCGATGCGGCGGTACTGTTTCCGGTCAAAATGGCCCTGAGCGAGACGGTCCCAGAAAGTACGGTATTCAGGCAAACTCGCTTCGACGGGATCGACGAACATCCGGTGATGGCGGCCGACGATCTCGGAGAGTTCGTAACCCAGAGCAGCGCAGAAGTTTGTGTTTGCGGTGAGGATGGTTCCGTTGAGGTCGAATTCGATGATCGCCTGCGACTTGTTCATGGCCGACATCACGGCATCGCTGTCGGACTGACTGAAATACGGTATTTTCATATGCATTCCTCTTTGTTGCCGATGGCGAGGGCGTGGGGACGCAGCCGCTGCCCGGATGAGCGGGCAGTCGCCAATGTCGGATATGGAAGACCCGGGACGGGTCTAGCGTCCGGTGTCCTGCTAATGATGAAGTGTGGTGGCCGACGCTTTTCGAACGCCGGTCAATCTCGAAAGCCGGGAATGTGGAGGCCGTCTTTTTTCGATAACCCCGAAAATAGGGGTGACTTCCTAACGGAGGATTAAGAAAATCGCGACAAGCCAAGCGAATGCGTTCTTTTTGGGAAATTGCCCAAAAAGACAGCACTTGATCATGTTCGGGATTGGGACTGTTTAGTCTATCAGACGATGCCGGATGGCGATTGCGATCGCATGTGCGCGATTGCGCGCCTGTAGCTTTCTTGTTGCCGATTTGAGGTAGCTGTCCACGGTCTCGCGGGTGAACCTGGAGGCTGCAGCGATCTCTTCGCTTGTCATTCCCTGGCCCGCAAGGCGGATGCATTCGACTTCACCGTCGAGCAGTCCGACAATCTGTGGGCCGAAGCGGTCTACAAGCGGGCGGGTCACTCGCTCGTGAAGAGGGGGCGCGATCATGCCGAGATACTCTGCCTCGTCGGCCCCGAACGGCGCGCCCTCCCTGGCGAAGACGACGGAACCGTAATTGTGTCCGCCGCGGCGCAGGAAGAACGCTATCCGGCGGGATATGCGGAAGGTGCGTAATAGGTACGCGAGACGCTGGGGCATCTCGTAGTGCCCAGCCAAGCTGTCTTCGGTCACAACGCCAGCGCCGTCTTTTCCCGCCAGGACCATCGGATCGTCAAGGAAGAGCTTTTCGCCGGCATAGGCCTCCACAAAGGCCGGGGGAAAGCTTGAGGTCACGCTGTTGAAGTTTCCGACCTTGTACGATCCGAGGTCGAAACCGCTGACGCTAACGAAATCGAAAGGAACGGCGCGCTTTGCCAACGCGACCGCGGCGTCGTCGCTCATCCGGCGATGCCGCGGTAGGGAAGCCAGATCGTCAGGCAGTTCAGCGATTTCGGCTTGGCTCAACATTTTCAACATTTCTCGAGATCGGTGCGCGTCCTTGGCACCAAATCTGGGGGCAAGGTATTAAGGCTAGGTTAATGCGAATACCTATAAGTTTAATCATTCAGGCGATTTCAACTTACTATCGACGTTTTCGGGTAGGTTTTCCCCGACAATGTCCACCAGCGTGCGGCGGTGTCGCCACTGACGCATTCGCCGAGCGGCCATCACAGCCCCAAGCGTCAATCTCAATATCGGCTTAACCATGCCGGCCATCTGGGTCTCTCACCGAGGGGAACACGTTGCATTTTTACTGACTGATTCACGTTCGTTCAACAACTCTGCCCTAAATTTAGGGTGTCGGGCGTCTCGCCCAAGCCGTCATGACGACGGTTCGTCACAGGTCTCCTTCTAACTGGAGACGCGCGGACACCAGCCCTCCCGGCATGTCGCTTTTGACGGCCGACGCCTTAGGCTTCGGCGAACGCGAGGATTCTCAATGCATTCCGCAATCCGCATGGCGGTCCTTGCCGCAACCCTGCTCGCCAGTCAGGCTTTCGCGCTCGACGTGCCGAAAGGGCAGGTCGTTCTGACCGTGTCGGGCGAAATATCCCATCCGAACGCAGGGAAATCGGCCGAGTTCGATCTTGCCATGCTCGAGGCGCTGCCCGGGCGCAAGGGAACGATGGAAACCCCTTGGACAACCGGAAAGGTCGAGTTTTCCGGCCCGCTTCTTCGTGCCGTTCTCGAAGCAGCCGGGGCCAAGGGTACGAGCATCAAAATCGTCGCGCTCAATGATTACGCCGCCGAAGTGCCGATGGACGATGCCATCAAACTCGACAGCATACTGGCATCGCGAATGAACGGCGAGACTATGTCGGTTCGCGACAAGGGACCGCTGTTCATGATCTATCCGTTCGACAAGGATACCTCGCTCTACAACGAGAAATATTTCTCGCGGTCGGTCTGGCAGATCAAGTCGATCGAGGTGAAGTGACATGGACAAAGCCGGAAAGAACGGGGATGTCATTCGGCGTGTCAGCAAAGGCACTGCGTTCCTCCAGGGGTTCGCCGTATTGCTGCTACTCTGCCTTATCTACCTTCTTTCCGGCGTCTACGGAAAATACCAAGAGCTCCAGGACGGCATCCGTGAAAATGCTCTCTGGTCTGTCTACCAGCTCGACCGGGAGACGCGCCGGCTGAACGAGGTTGGATCGGAAATGCTGGCCCGCCAGGACGTTTCGGGCGAGGCGGCCAAGAAGCTTTCGACGAGGTACGACATCCTCTACTCGCGAATGGCCCTATTGAAAAAGGCCAATCTCGATTTGCGGCTAGGTGAAACGCCCGGACTATATCAGCTCGTCGCGGCGATCGAGCCCGCAGTCATGTCTAAGGCTCCCATCTTCGACGCGATTGCAGCCGGGCAGTCTCCGGATCTCATTGTCTTGGCGGAATTTTTGTCTGACATGAAGCAGGTGATGAAGAACACGGAGGAGCTCCTGACCAACACCAACAACAAAGTCAGCTCCGAACGTGCGGATGCGCGTGAAGCTCTCCAGTCACTACAGGTCAAGACGGGCGCGGTGACGTTTGTCCTCGCGCTCAGCGTCGGGGTTCTAGTTGTCTCACTCAGACGGCAGCTCCGATCTGTCCGTGCGGCAGGTCTCGAATTCGAGGACATGGCCCGGGAACTAAAGGAGTCCTTTGCTGCCGCGGAGGCGGGGAACAGGGCAAAGTCGCAGTTCATGGCGACCATGGGACACGAGGTGCGCACGCCGCTCAACGCCATCCTCGGAACGGCGGAACTGCTCGAACTTTCGGAATTGCCGGACCGGGTCCGCACGGGAGTCCAGACTATCAGCCGCTCGGGACAATCGCTCCTGGAAATCCTTAACGAGATTCTCGACTTCGCGAAGATGGAAAACGGACAGATTGACGTGAAGATCGGTCCTACCGACGTAGCCGCGCTGGTGTCGGATACCGTGGAGATGCTCCGCGACCGTGCTGCGGAAAAGAGCAATAGGCTCGTCGCGGACATTCCCGACAAGTCCGACGGAATTTACGTCATGACAGACCAGACCCGCCTACGTCAGGTCATCCTTAACCTGCTAAGCAACGCCATCAAGTTCACGTCACACGGGTCGGTCGCGGTGAAGCTTTCCGAAGAGGCCGCCGACGGCCGGACATTGTTGCGGTTGGCGGTGACAGATACCGGGATCGGGATCGACGAGGAAGGGCAGGGCCGCCTGTTCAAGCCTTTCTCCCAGGTGGATGCGAGCATTTCCAGAAATTACGGCGGAACCGGGCTGGGACTGATCATCTGCAAGGAAATCGTCGAATCTCTCGGCGGCAGGATCGGCGTGCGGAGTGCTAAGGGACAGGGTAGCACTTTTTGGTTCGAAATCCCGGTCGACAGGGCTGACAAGAGTGCCACGGCGCAGGCTGAAGCTCCGGTTGACTTTGCTGGCGTGATACCCAGGCTCAACATTCTGCTTGTCGAAGACAACCTCGTAAACCAGCAGGTCGCGGCTGGCTTTCTCCGCCATCTCGGACAGGGTGTCGAGGTGGCCAACGACGGAGCCGAAGCGGTCGAAATGATATCCGCGTCTCGGTTCGACCTTGTGCTGATGGACATGCAGATGCCGCGCATGGACGGAATAGAGGCAACAAAGGTGATCCGCGGCATGGGAAACGACATACCGATAGTCGCCATGACGGCGAACGCCTCTGAAGACGACCGCCGTCTATGCGCAGCCGCAGGCATGAACGGGTTCCAATCGAAGCCCGTAACGAAGAACCAGCTCGCCAGACTTATTTCCGCTTTCGAGGTTCGCCCGGAAGCTACGGTAGCGGCCAATGTGGCGTTGGATGCTGTTTCTGTCCCCGTCGCGGCGTTGAACGACCGTCAAGCCGAGATCGTCGAAGCGCTTGGCGAGGACGCATACAATGAATTGCTGGACGCGTTCTTCGACGATGCGTCTCAAATTCTCGCTGATCTCGCCGAAGCCGTGTTGCATGAAAGGTCGAACGACATAGATCGGTTGCTTCATACGCTCAAAGGCGCGGCGGGCAACCTCGGCTTCGATAGTGTCGCACATACCGCGCAGTCTCTCAGGGAGACGCGCGCATCCCAGTCCGGAATGGCGGCCATGGCCGCTGACATCGAAACGCAGCGGACAAAACGGGCCGCATAAGGAGCCAGTGAATGCGCATTCTTATTGTTGATGACAACCGTACCAACCTCATGTTCCTGTCTAAGCTGGTGTCGAAAATCAAGGGTTGCGAGCCATTGGCCTATACCGACCCGGCCGAGGTCCTCGCCGCGATGCCGAAACTGGACTTCGACATCGCCGTGGTCGATTACCAGATGCCGGGTTACAACGGTGTCGAGTTGCTTCGCGAGATCAATTTCTTCGAGAAATATCGCGACAAGCCCTATGTCATGGTCACGGCCGACAATGACCTCGCAACCCGCATGACGTGCCTGGATGCCGGCTCGATCGACTTTCTGACAAAGCCCGTGAACCCCTTGGAATTCCAGGCGCGGATGCGCAACCTCGTCGCTTTGGTCGAGGCCCGTAACAAACTGGCCGACAAGGCGGAGTGGCTGCGCCAGGAGATCGAAAAGGCGACCGAGGAAATCAGGGCGCGCGAGGAAGAAATCATCGACCGCCTTTCGATCGCGGCCAGCTACAAGGATTCGGAAACCGGCCTTCATACCAAGCGTGTCGCGGCATATTCCGAAGCCATCGCGCAGGGGTTGGGCCTCCCGCCCGAAACCTGCACGAACATAAGGCTGGCGTCCCCGATGCATGACATCGGGAAGGTTGGTATACGTGACGCGGTCCTCCTGAAGAAGGGCAAGCTCACCGAACAAGAGTTCTCGGAGATGCAGACGCACACCTTGATCGGCTCCGATATCCTCAATGAATCTCGGTCGAGCCTTCTTCGTCTTGCGGCTGAAATCGCAGGGTCCCACCACGAGCGATGGGACGGTCAGGGCTATCCCCGTAGACTGGTCGGCGAGGAAATTCCGCTTGCCGGCCGTATCGTTGCTGTCGCGGATAACTTCGACGCGCTCACGACCGTCAGACCATATAAAGAGGCTTGGAGCGTCGAGCAGGCTGTCGCTCACATCCGCAGCCGCGCTGGCAGTCAGTTCGATCCATCCTGCGTCGACGCCTTCGTCGCGACCTTGCCTTCGATCCGAAATATCAAGGACGGATATGTTGACGAATTGAAGTATACGCCCGTCGAATTGGCCGTCAGCGCGTAAGATTAATGCGTGGTGGCGTGTTGCGACCAGGCGGGTCTCGTACCGATCCACTACGTCCATGTATACGCGCTTGCAAGAAATGACGACGTTTACCACAGTCGAAAAAACAGTCCTTAACTGCGTTCACGTAGGGAGGAGCTCATCGAGCGCGTCCAACTTGCCGCGAGCTAGGGACAGGACCCATTGATTTGGACTGACGGCCATGATTCAGACGGGCGTACGCCCGGTTGCGCCAGCCCGTGGTGCGGCAACGAAAATCACGAGCGCTTTTAATGGAAACGCTGCTCTCAAAGCAGACCAGTGGGAAGAATTTTAATTGTACTTAAAAAACACGAAGACAGCAGTTGGCCCTAGGATAAGACGATGCCGTAATTGACAAATTTTCATTTGATAAGAGCTTTGTTGACGGGGTCGCGGGTTCGATCCTGTTCAACAGCAAAACGGTTTGGCTAGGTTGATGGCGCGAAGCGAAGAGCGTTCTCTCAGAAAGCACTGACGTTATTCGCTAGATAGAGCACGTTGATCAAACGCGCATCACGGCTCATGGACAGGTTCTTCGACGAAGGGTAGATTAATTTGGTATCCGCTCCCAATGGTCGCAAAGTCTGCTCACCTCTCAGCAGAGATCGGCGATCCTCGCTCGAGGTCAGATGGTAACCGCGATCACCAGCATGCGTCAAAAAAACCCCACGAGATCGGCGATCCTCGGAATATTTCTTTCTGGATTCGCGTCAGCAGCAATTGCCCCATATCAAACGCTCTTAGCACTTCAAACTTTCGGGCTTAACGTTGAAACTTACTCGCTCCTGCTCGCTATCAATTCAGGCGTCACCGTATTAGTCGCAATCTCTATCGGATCTTTGACTGATAGGTATTCGCAACATCGTGTGACTTTCCTCAGATTGAGTGCGGCATTGGGCGCGGCGGCCTTTCTCCTCATCTTCCTTTCTCGATCGGACTACTTCTTTGCTGTCGCGTTCATCCTGATCCTTCCAATTCCGGCGACCCTACCTGGACAGAACTTTGCAATTCTACGCGAGCAGATATTGAACCTCGCAGCAGAACGACGTCCGTTCCTCCTTGCAACTGGCCGGGCGTCGTCTTCGTTAGCATGGACGATGGCGCCTGCTTTAACGGCTTTCCTCTTATGGCAGGGCACGACACTGGTGTCGCTCACTCTCGTCTCCGCAGCGTGTTATGGAATTTTGCTCTTTCTCATATCGGGCTCCGCAAACCCAATCCGTAGCGATCGGTATGGTGACGGAACAACAATCAAAGGGTTACTATCTCGGACCACAATCGCGCCCCTATTGGCAGCAGGTCTTCTGGACGGCTGCCTCAAACTTTATGGGTTGATTTTTCCACTTCTTATAACGGAAACCTACGCACAAAGCGTGGGCATGCTCGGATTAGCTAGCGGTGGTATCGCACTTTTGGAAATTCCGATGATTTTCGGATGGGCCGTCCTTTTGAAGCGCCTGACCAACCGAAGAGTGTTAACGATCGCAGCGCTCATCGAGGCGATCCACCTGCTTCTGGTTCCAGTGATCAACTCTCCAATTCTCTACTATTTATGGCTATCCACCCATGTGATCGCGGCTTCGGCAATCATGAGTGTAAGCATAGGCTACGTTCAGGAGATTGTGCGTGGACCCGGCCTCGGAAGTTCTCTTATTACAGTAACAGGGTTTCTGGGATCCATGATTGCGGCGACACTATTCGCTTACACTATGTCAGTTGTGGACCTGCACCAGATACCACTCGTCGCCGGCGTCTTATGTCTTGTTGGGGCAGCGATGGTCTCCGTTAATTGGACAGATTTTTTCAAATCTGTGACCGCGTCGGAGTCAAGCAAAAGTCCACCACAACTTGAGGCAGATAACATCGAGACGCGCGAGGGTATTTGATCGCGCTCTTCATGCGGGAGATCAACTCCCCGACGGCGTGTCTACGTATATTTACTTATTTTACTATTTTCAGCTGATTTTGTTCATAAAATTCGTGAGTATATTCTTGATATTTATCGGAATTTGCTGTTTTGTTTTGCTAGTAGATGGCTGGCTGCATCGAAATTTATCCTCTTAGGCGCGCGGTACTAGATGGGACTGAGTGTGGCCTTGAGCCACCGGACCAGCACAATTTCGCCTTAGGGCAAGAACTGGAGTTCGTGATGAAAGCTTCGGAGAGGGACGTGTCTTATCCTGATAGTTTCTATGAAGCTCACCGTGACGGAATGACTCGCTCAGCGAAAGTGGTGCTTTCGGTTTTGTATGAGATCTTCAAACCTGAGTCGGTGATCGATATCGGATGTGGTCGAGGTGCGTGGCTCCGCGAGGCTGGCTCTCTTGGTTCAAAGATTCTGCAAGGGGTTGAAGGTGCCTGGATCGGAAAAGAAGACCTTCTCTCGCCTGAGATTGATTTGCAGACGGAGGACCTTGAAAACCCAAGTATAGCCGTTTCGATGCGATACGATTTGTGTTTGTCCCTAGAGGTTGCTGAGCACCTACGTCCGTCGTCTGCAGAAACCTTCGTGGAGCTTTTGTGTCGAGCGTCGGATGTCGTGCTTTTTAGCGCGGCGATCCCGTTCCAAGGTGGAACAAACCATCTGAACGAGCGGTGGCAGAGCTATTGGGCGGAGCTGTTTCGCACGACGGGCTACGAGTGCTACGACGTCATAAGGCCGAAAATCTGGACAAACAATGCTGTGGAGTGGTGGTACCGGCAAAACATTTTGTTGTTTGCCAGGGAAGGAAGTCCGGTGAGTTTCCGATTTCATGCCGAAGATCGCGCGGGCGCGTTTTATGATCTTGTTCATCCCGCTAATTTTGTAAAAAACATCCAATATATTAACAGCACCGAGGCGGAACTGCGGGCGCAGATTGCTCAACTAGAATTCAAATTGCGCAACTTCGACTGATGCTTAGCGGCGGGATTTTGGGGTCGATCCTTGCCCCAAGGACTTAAAAGAGCATGGCAACAAACGTTTCGTATTCACTTGTTCCCTCGATTTCTCGCGAATTGGTTCCGGGATTGATCTGCCCCACTTTCGAGCACAATCGAATTCAGGATTTTTGCTTGACCTCAAGTACTGTTGAGGTCCTACAACCGTAAGATCGTGGTGTTACAGGTATGACGAGGTCCGATGATGGTGATGATGTTCAGGTACTCGACCAAGAAGTTCCCGCTTAGATTTTCGGTAGCGATGGCGATCGGAATATACGTGGTGGCGGTCGCAGTCGCGATATGTATCTTCGCGATCATTGGTACGTTTCTCGGAAAAGCATTTGTTCTTTCAGAGCTTGCGACGGTATGTGTGGTCGGTGTGCCTGCAGGCTTTTCCTCCGTAGCGCTGAGCTCTCACCCCCTTGTACGTCGCCGGATCGCCGTTAGTTCGGTCCCTGCCGTGGTCTTTGCTATTGTCTACTGGATTGCATCAACATCGAAACCTGATCTTTGGCTTTCGAATTTTATCGCGAGCTTCGGTATCGGCGGTGGGGCGGCAGTGCTATACGCTTTGCTACTCCTAAACCCGCCCGTCATTCCGCGGGTGAAGTGAATGTTGCGGACTGCGCGTCCAAAATAAGAGGCAGTTGCCCCTCATATTCTGCGGCATTCAATTACCTTGTCGGTCATCATAGACATGCAAACGGACGTTTCGAAAGCTGGGATTGATCTGAATCGTGACGGCCTTCATGAATTCCCGGCGTGGCATCATCACGGCAATATTGTAGTCAGAAAACCTCTCCCCCGCCTCGATAACCTGAGACAGGGATGGATTGAAGAGCACGTGGCTTTCTTTGCTGGTTGGAATGCCGAAAGCTTGGGTACGAGCGGCGAATTCCATGGCCAAGACGCAGCGCGTCCAGTCTTTCGAGGAACTGCGAGGATCGAAATAATCTTTTACAATGTGCTGGAGCCTTACGGCGAAGCACGGATGCTTATTCTCAAATACGAGCAGATTGGACGACCAGCGTTCAAAGCGGCTCTGCTTGTCCAGTGTCTCGTGGTGTTGATGGTATGCCGCAATGGCAGGATTGAAAACGAGCTTGGAACCAGTGGAGACGAGCCTAAAGGCAAATTCGCAATCTTCCAATCCCCAGCCGGTGAAATCCTCATCAAAGCCACCGACACGCATCAGCGTTTCGCGTCGCACAGCAACGTTATGCCCGTAACATAGGTGCCAACCCATTCTTATCGAACTCATATTGCAGGAAAGTAGGTCAAACACCCGGAAGCGTTCGTCGGGCCGAGAAGGTTGGTGCCAAGGTGCGTCTCCAGAGACATCGGCAGAGTCCGTCAGGAAATTACGTTCTCCAAATTGAATGATGTCGTCCGGGTACTCATCAAATGGCAAGCAACTGTTTTCCACGAAATCCGGCTTCGTCACCTGGTCACAATCGAGAAATATGATGATCCGTCCGGAGGACCGTCTCCAACCGGTATTTCTTGCCGCGCTGATGCCCCGTCTTTCTTGGCTGACGAAGACAAAATGAGGCTCCGAGAATTGCGTCATCAACATCGCGTCCGGTTGTTCGATACTGCCGTCATCGATGACAATGACTTCAAAGCGACGGGATGTGACTTGTTTTTCAAGCGAGGCGAGCGTTGCGCCCAGAGCCGATTGGCGGTCACGATGTGGAATGATGACGCTACAGTCCATAATGTTCCTCTGTCATTGGAGGGGTGCCAGTTTTCTTGAGTTGTTTGATGAGAATACTCGCCGCATGTTATGCGTTCTCGGTGGAAAAGGGGCCGGGTCCACTGTTTCCACTGGAGCGATGGTCTGCATGTCGCCAAATCACGCTCGGAGAAATCACATCACCATTCAGGCGTGTGCGGTAGCGGAATACGGTCTGTTGCATCTCCTGAAGCAAATCGTCCGCTAGCGTGTGTGGGCGAAGTCCGAGGTCTCTAAACCGGTTGGATGCGACCGCAAATCGGTGATCTTCCACTTCCCCGCGGGGGTTGGGTATGGTGCCGATTTCGGCTCCGGTAAACCGCGCGACAGTTTCTGCAACGGCGCTGACGGAAAGCGTCTCTGCCGTTTGATGATAGACTTGTACCCCTGGTGAGTTGCGGCGTGTGGCAGTGAGCGCGGTTTCGATGCATTTGACGGTGTCAGAAATGTGGATGAAGGCCCTGGTTTGTTTTCCCTTTCCGTAGACGCTAAGCGGGAGGCCGAGACTTCCCTGCACCATAAAGCGGTTAACGACGGTTCCGTAATATTCGTCATAGTCGAAGCGGTTGACGAAATTTTCGTGCATCTGCGTTTCGGCCGTTTGCGTTCCCCATACGATGCCTTGGTAAAGATCAACCACGTCGAGGCCGAACATAGATTGATAGTAATCGAGCAAGACGCCAATCTGAGCCTTTGACGCATGATAGAGAGAGCCGGGGTTGACCGGGAATCGCGCTCGGACGCGAGCGGGGCGCTCGTTGCCTGCGACATAGCGAAAGTCGACGAGGCCTTCTGGGATAACGCCCGGATGATCGCTGTAACCGTAAACGCCGATCGACCCTAGGTGAACGAGCCGTACGCCCCAAAACTCGGATGCGAGCAAATGCAAAACATTCTGAATGGCGAGTATGTTGTTGAAGATTGTATAGTAACCATTTACTTGGTCCCCCATTGAATACGGGGCTGACCGCTGTGCGGCGAGATGAACGATCGCATCCGGTTCGAATTGCCGGAGTGCAGACCTCAGCCCATCGAAGTTCTCCGCGATATTCAGTGACTGGAATTGTAGGTTTCCCGCGAATTCCGTGTTCCAGGTTATAACGCGGTGCTCAAGGCTAGCGATAGGCGTAAGCGACTGCGCTGCGAGATCGTCGGCAATTCGCCGACGCGAGCCATCATCGATGATGAGGACCTCATGTCCTCTGTTGGCAAGATGCAGCGACGTTGGCCAGCCGCAGAACCCATCGCCGCCTGTAACTACAACCTTCATTTTGATCTCCTTCAAACGTCAATTGCGGATGGCCGCTCGGGGAGAGATATTGAGTGTATGAGCTCCTGATCCGGATTTTCTCGCTTGCTATAATTATTTTGCCAGGGACCACCGTTCCGGGCCCAAGCATGGATCTCCGGCGCCCGCTCGTGAAACAGGTGCAGGAAGACACCCCGATGGCGAATGACAGGAACGAGGCCGGCGACCTTGTTGTAGAAATCACGATCTTCGCCGCCCCATCCTGCGAAGCCTTCGTTGAACCCGCCGACACGCTCGAAGATTTCGCTTGTTACCCAAATGCAGCCGCCTGGCGAGTTTTTCGTAAGATAACCTGTAAGTGGGCCCGTGCCTTTCACGCCTTGTGAACGAAGGCGGGAAGAACCGAAAATGTCGATAAAGAACATGTCGCGGAAAGGCATGGACGCACAGTCGCCGCGTAGAAGCGAACCGGTAATGCAAATGTCTATGAAAAACCGATCGAGATAGGCGTCGCTGTCTAGGACGCAAAGCAATTGCGGTTTGGTAGGGAGTGAACGATATCCAAGGTTGATGGCGGCCGACTTATTGAAAGGTCCAGAGTCTTTCTGGAACCGATAGATGGCGCCGCTCGCCGTAACCTCGCCCTCATATCGACTGATGGTGTCTGACTCGACGACCGCCACCGTCAGGTTGGTAAATCGCTCCCTGGCTTCTGCCAGTCGTTGGAGGGCAAGCCGGAGATTTTCTAGGCGCCCATCTGACGCTGCTGTTGCACGAAAGGGAATTATTATCGCGATAGACACCGAGGTATCCGAGAATTCGCTCAGTTTCTGGTCAGCGCGGTCGAACGACTGTCGGCAAAAAAGTTGCGTCGATTTTTCGGCGACCTCCGCGGCGACCTCCGTGATAGAAGCGCTCCGCTGAGATTCTGGAGCGGACAGAAAGGCGACGATCGGACCTCTTACCAGCGAGTACAACATCTCATAGTCGACCGGTCCACCTCGGTTAAATTGGAACCTAATATGCTCGGGAACCTCGTAACTGTGATGCAGAGCGGAGAATGCTTTGGCGTGGATTTCCCGATTTTCCAGCCAGCGTTTCGGATTTATGAACTTTGGATAGGGATCTGCGTGGGTGATCGTGGAACTGATCAGCGCCCGCTCAGTATCAAATTCGCACTCAACATTTTGCGCAAACATATCAATGATCCTCGTTGCGTTCGTCATCAAAAACCGATTGCGGTATGGGTGCCTCAGTGCTTTGGCGCCTTGCACCTCGTCGGGGATTAACTGAATCACTTCCTTTCAGTGCTGATGGTCAAATAAAGTGGCCCTTCCATCGGCTAATTCGGTGGTACTGGCAGTACATCCGAGCGAGTACTGCGCCGCGAAGATCTTCTTTGTACGCGAAAGGCCTGGTTACAGTCCGTCTGCCCTCACGACGCCAAGTGCGCTTCACCAAAGTGCGATGGCGTAAGAAACATTCCGGTTTGGCTAACCGTCCAGTTAGTAATTGGCATAGTTCGCGAAAACGAGTGCGGTATCTCGCATGAAGGATGCACCATCGACTTCCGCACATCGACGGATACGATCCGTATCTTCGGCCAATAACCCGCAACCACGGTCTTCGAGATGCTTTATCCAATATTTCGGCGGCTGTAGATTGACATGGTGGTGACCGCGCTGGCCAGGCAGTGCGTGAGTCATGACTATGATTTTCCCACAGCACAGGCTGGAGAGGACATTGTCGAGATGCTCTTCATCAATGTGCTCAACGACCTCCTGGCACAAAACGAGATCAACGTTGCAATGAACGGCGGATTTCGTGAGATCGTGCATGAGGGTAGGGTAAACTGCGTTCCTGACGTTCTCGCCAAGGCCGTCCACTGCGATAACGCTCACGCCCTGCCTGTAGAGAAAGTCTGCCGCATAGCCGGTGCCGCTCCCTACGTCCAAGGCGGTTCGGACAGCAAAGCGGGATACGACGTACCGCAATACAGACGGGCAGTATGTAAAGGGATCGCCGTACTTGATATTTCCGCCAAGGTGCTTGTGATCCGCTGATAGCGTCGGTACGAGACCGCGATAGTTATTCTTTCGGTTCGATGCGGTTGTCTGTTCCATATTCATCTGTCCCTCCAGGCCTCGGGCGTGCCAACCAGGCAACGGTAACGCAGTCAAAACTCAGGGATTGATGGCACCCGGCTTAACAGCCACTTTGGTGCTCACCATCCTGCGGCCTCAAGAAAGGTTTCATTGAAGACCTGCGGATACATTCCTGCAAGCATCATGCCGTTGAGCCGGAGGTTATAGGGTGTCATCGAGATCAGACTCGATTCCCTGTTCCTAAACTTGCGATGAAAATATTTCTTATTTTCAACATCCGATCGGTCGGACTGTTCATTGTCCTTTTCTTGCGGGTAATGGACCGCTGTTGCCGCTCGGCGGAAGCAAAACCGGTTTCCGGCAACAAAAAGACGATAGCCCAAGTCGAGATCTTCAAAACCCCAGGCTCTGTAGTTGGGATCAAACATTCCAACTTTCATGAGGGCGGAACGTTTTGCGGAAATATTGCAGCCCCAAAAAGCGACCCAAGGTGCAGGCTGTACCGCAAGATCCTCTCCATAAATTGCGTAGAATTTCTCGTCCCGGATATCGTGACCTGACCTCACTGTTTCCAACCGCAGGATGGTCGCGGTAACATCATCGGGATCAACGAGATGCTCGAAATCGGCATAGTCCTCCATCTGTCCGCGGAAGCCATAGGTGTAGCCGACGACTGCAGCATCGGACCGAAGGTCCTCGTTGTGACAATTGACGTGCTCATCAACGAAACGAGAGGATGGCAGGACGCCGGCGTCAGTGAATATGCAGATGTCTCCGTTGGCAGCGATGATCCCGGTATTGCGCGCCTCCGCAAGGCGAAAGCCGATATCCTCCTGAAAATGATATTGTAAACAAAGCGCACCGGTGTGTCGCGCCACGATCGCCTGTGTGTCGTCGGATGACCCGTCATCGACGACGATGACTTCAAATGCGTGACGAGTCACTTGCCTCTCAAGGCTCTGCAATGTCCAGTCCAATAACTGCGCCCTGTTATAGGTCGGAACTATAACGGACGCTTCAAAACGATCATCCATGCGCATTCTGCTCTCCGATTCAGTTCAAATGGATCTTGTGGTGACTGTGCCAGGGCGAAGAAGCGCGCCGATTATTTCCCGCTGTCTGGTTAAGTAGTCCTCTGTGTCGTGTGTTCGTGCTGTGGCGCTTTCGCTCCCCGCCCGGAGGGCGTCGAGAATTGCGCCGGCAGACAGATTGCGTAGCACAACGGAATTCTCCGTTCCGTCGAACGTTCTTATGAACGGTTCGATAGGACTGAAGAGGATTCTCACTTTGTTGGCGCAGAAGACTTTTGCCTCACACGCAACGATTCCAAATGCCTCAAATCTCGAAGCCAGAATGACATACCTAAGGTTACGGCTTGACAGGACAGCATAGGGCGCGTCCGGATCAAATTCCCACCCGATCGTGACTCGGTCTTTCGGTAGCACCTCCGCCAACGCCTTGACACGATTGAGATAGTCTGGCTCGGCGGTCGCGTCCGGCATCAGTAGTGCCAGGTGGTACTCATCAAAGTCCGGGTCGGTGAGGAATGTTGCAGCTGCCTCGAGAATGAGATCGAATCCCTTTTGTGGCTTGCAGCGCCCCCAAGAGAATATGAGGGGACTAGCTGTCGGCAGTAGGTCGATAAAATCTGATCGGCTACCGAATTTTTTCTGATAGCGCGAGGAATTCAGGTCGAGCACGTGTTCGAAGGCCAACATATCGACTTGAGACACGCCATATTGCTCGCGAAGTACTGTTTGGAAAAACCCGCTGACGTACCCCACCCGACCGTGCAGCGAAGTGTGTATTTGTATGGCGTGCCTTTCGAATTCGTACCTGTCCGTATCAATGTCAAATATCGAGCCCAGGCTGTGTGGGACCCAAACACAGGAGAGGCGTTCAGGAGATTTCAAATATTTCATCGTCGCCGCAAAGGGCGTGTCGTGAAGAACCGCGACCACTCGATCGTATCGCTCGCAAAGCTCATCCAGCTTCTTTGCTGCTTCGCGGCTCAAGAAAGACCATTGCTGAAGAACGGAGTTCATCGAAGTGCCGAACCACATGCTGGTCCAATCGCGTGCGTCCGACAACGTGGGGAGGCAGACGATGTTTCCGCCTGTCTCGGCGCATTTCTGCTTTGTTATTGCCAATAGGTCCTCGCGCAGCCCAGTTGCCCCTTCGAGCATTTTAGGAAAAAAACAATGCAGAGAGACCGAAACTTGAGTGCCCGACACTTCTGCTTCGACCGCCTCCGAGAAGTGTTCAATGAATGAGTTGACGACGACACCGACACCGGTCTCCATGCTTTCCATTCCGTCGATTGCGCACACAACGATCGCAACTTTCTCCACCGGCGCCTCCTGATGGTTAGCTATTTTTCGCCGACGATCATCGTGTAGCGAGCCAGTGCCCCGATCGTCGTTGCGGTCGTTTGCAGGCCTGCCCCACGCAGCAACTCAACAATTGAATCAGTGGGATGAAGTTTGCCGTGACGCGTATTCAGCATCATGTGAAGTGAAAAGCCTGCTGCACTGGGAGGCGCCGTCCCGGTGGGATCAAGCGTCATCGTCAGAATGATAAGTTTGCCGCCCGGGCGGAGTAGCGAGACCACGCCCTCAATGATCACCTGGATTTCGGCGTAGGTGAAATAGTGCAAGCAGTCGTTTAGCATGCACAGATCACACTGCTCATCCGTCCGCCAATCAGTTTTACGTATGTCAATTTCGCGGAAACTGAGGCGGGACTCCAGGGAACCCGAGCGGAACTGTTGCTCTGCAACTTCTCTTGTCGTCGCCAGATCCCAGACCTCACCGGTAACGTTCGGGTATTGTTTGGCTATTTCCGCTAGATAGGCACCATGTCCACCGCATATATCGAGTACTCGTCCGGCACCTGCAAACAGGCCGCTCTCCAACAACTGGGCAATGTTATCCTTTGCGAGCCGTATCATCGCCTGATTGAATGCAGCGTTGGCCTTGCTGTCACTGGCCAGCCGATTCTCCTGCTGATGCACGGTGGAATGCTGTGTGACAAGAGACTGCCCTATCATTGACCAAAGGGACCATTGTAGCCGTTGATGATCGATAATGGGACCAACGAACTCTGTGGATGTGGAGCGAAGGAATGAGCCAGACGAGAGCGTATTCTGGAACCTCTCACCAGTCTTGCGAAGCAATCCCAAAGCGGTCAACGCGTTAAGGACGATTTCGCTTTTCTCCGGCAGCCAACCGCGGCGTGCTGCAAGTTCGGCAGCGCTGGTCTGATCAACAAGGTCATCGAAAAGCCGTTCGGCGACGGCGAAATGTAGAAGCGCTGAATCATGAAACTGGTCGCCCATCCTGAAAATGGAGCCTACCGTCATTTCTGGAATTGCATCGCTCATTTTCTTCCTCGTCGTTCCTGTTTGTTTGGGTTATGCCGATCACTGCACACACTCGGACCAAGTCCTGCAAGTAGTCGGAGGAAGCCGCGCTTGGCGATCAGCAGGCATGCCAGGTGCCAAGTAGGATCACCGGCCAGGGCACGCTCGCGCCAGATCCGCTGCTTTCATAGTTCGTTGGAGTGACGCATGCGTCGGCTCAACAGCAAGACATGCCTCAGTTGCTTGCCAAAAGCTGAGAGGCATATCGAAACGCAATCTGCGCTGTATTTTTGGCGCGAAGCTTCTTCATGGCATTGTATCGATGGACCTCAATGGTTCTCTTACTGACCGCGAGATCCACAGCTGCTTCCTTGGCAGACCGCCCCTGTACGATCAGCCGAAGCACGTCTTTTTCTCTTTTCGTGAGGGTCGCAAGCTCGTTTGCAACACTCATTGAGGACATATCAGTGGGTGCTGGTTCCATCTCTTCAAGCTCTCCGCTGGATTTTGGGCGGATCTGAAGAATCTTCAAAGACATCGCCTCGAATCCCCGATCTTTCCCGAATGGAACGGATCGAGTCGGCAGACACGTCAAAGACGCCGGCAACGGTAGGTAAGCCGTCGTACTCGTAAGGCGATCCCAAGCGATCGAACCGACATCCCGCCCTGCGGAGAATACGCTCAAGGAACAAATCATAGACCGACACGATGTTCAGAACACCCGCACCAAGCGCAATTTCAAACAGGCCTGTCAACAGCTCGCCGGTGGTATAGTTTAGTCCGTGGTCAGTGTGGTCAGTGACGGCTTTGGTGTCGACACAAAATCGGGAGCTTTCCCAGATCAACGGATGGCGAATGAGAGGTGTCCTGCTCATTGTCTCGGGAAAAACGTCCGAGAGCATGTGAGGACCTGTTGTGGGGAGGAGCCTGAGCGATGCGAGAAGTTGCCCCTGCTGGCTCACCGACAGAACGTAAAGCGGATTTAGCTTGTCAAAGCGATCAATTTCTTTCCCGGCGTTGACGACGACAGACCAGCCTCTCCTGTCGAGAAACGATCGGGCTCGAAGTCGATAGAGCTGGTCAAGCAATTCCTTGTTTGTTTGCGCGAGCTGGTCGGCATAATCGAAAATAATCATCAAACCGCTCCTCCAAGACGGTCGCAACATATTCATGCATGTCGTGTTGATAAATACTCGATTAGTTGAGTATTGACTTCATAATATGCCCCGGCGCACGGCAACAGCAACCGCCTGAGTTTTGTTGGACGAGGATAGTTTTGAGATCGCATTTCGGAGATAGAAGTTTGCCGTGTTCTCGGTCAAGCCCATGATCTTTGCGCTTTCCCAAGCGGACTTGCCTTCTGAGGCCCACTTCAAAACATCCGTTTCGCGCTTTGATAACTGAGGCGCTTGAATCTCCATTGCACCGCACAAGGCCAGAACCTCGAGGTGAAAAAAGTAAGCAAACATGGCGATTTCGCCAAATCTCAGGGATTTGAATTGTTCCCAGTCGCGGGAAGAGAGATCGCTATTGATCGAAAACATTGCCTTTTCGCCGTAGGCGCCCCGAATGGGGAAGGAGAGGCCTTGGTGGCTAACCCCGAATTCCTTTGCCTCTCCAAAAAATCGCTTTATTGCGGCCCCTGTGTATGGTCGTGAACTCCAATCGAATGGGAGAATGCCAGTCAGGCCTTGTATAATTGCAGGATCAATTCGGAAATATTCCCTGCCGAGGTAATGACTCGCCCATTCTGCCGAGTAGGTGGCTATGGCGAGTGGAGCGGCGTCCTCCGCAAAAGGAAGCGAGATTGCGAGGTACGCCAGGTTGGTTATGCCTGCAATGCCCACAAAGGACCTGAGGTAACGTCTGGCATCCTCTAGCGTCTCGAAAGCCGGTGGATTTCTATCGAACATAGCAGGCCTCCCGCCTGATATTCAACCTATGCGAGATAAATGGATCACGATTGTATAAAGAGGTCAATGTTAGTTGTGTTCACAATTTTGGGTTGGCCTCCACGACGTCATGATGTGATCGTTTCTGCCAGCCGAAAACCCATTACGTAAAACGAACGGTCAAGCGGACCGCCATGTCGGCGTCGACAACGGGCCATGTCTCGAAACCGCGTAAATGATCCACCCCTCGCGACCCGATACTTATCGCCCAGAAACGAGACGAGATCGTCACGGACGAACTCGCCACCGGGATAAGGCATATAACAATCACTGACATATTCTTCGACCGTCCCCGCCATATCAAAAACACCGAAAGGAGACGCGCCTTTTGCAAAAGAACCAACGGCCACGGATCGGAAGAGACCGAGCTCAAGGGTGTTGGCAGCTTCGGGGTCGAATTCGTCGCCCCATGGGTATTCAAGACCAGTTGAGCCGGCGGCGGCGTACTCCCATTCGAATTCGGTCGGGAGCCTGAAGAGGCGACCGGTTTTTTCGGACAGCCATCTGCAATATCGGTCGGCTGCTTCCGGCCTAACGGAATAGACGGGATGATTGCTCCTTTCTAAGGGAAAATAACCAAACGGCCAGGATGTAGGTGGCGTTTCCCTGGGGTTTTCGACCAAGAAGCGGCGATATTCGATGTTGGTGACCGGATATTTGCCGATTCTGAAAGCCTCGAGATTGATCTCAAACGACGGGGTCTCTTTGATCAACCACTCTTCTTTCAATCCCAGATCCGGATGTCGCGCACAAATCGCACCTACCTCAGTGGGTGAGGTTCCAATCTTGACCTGCGCCCGCGGCACTTCAATCATGCAAGGAGCCGTTGCAGCCAGACGATGGTCTCCCATCAACCCCAGCAAAATCCCTGCAGCCAGACGATCGGCCAGTGATGCCCACGCCGATTCCACCACGGCCGCGAGTTCTTCGTTGCCGCTGCCCTTCAAAGCGAAGATATTACCCTTGATCGAGTCAAAACGACATGAACGAAAGCCTTCCGCGGTACCAAGCGCTTCCCGGTCCGACATAGCATTGATATCGGCGGCATCTCCGATGTAGCGGCTGACGCCGGGCATATTTATATCCATCTGATCTCCTCCCTGATGGCCAATGTCTCGCGATCGATCTCGCCTGCAGTGCAGGCAGTTTGAAAAAACGTCCTCCGCTCCTTGTAAGGTATCGCTCAGAGCAATCCGGAACTGACGCTGCCCAATTGATGAGTTCGAGAACCGACGTCGGACAAACATCATCGGCTCCCAAAGGTACGAGCATCAGCCGTTCTTTACCACCAATACAGGGTCCTATTGTAGGCGGTCGCGCCCTTCGCAGTCGCTCCAGCCTCTCGAAATGCATTCTTTTAGGCATGCGGTCCTCCGATCGGACTTGTAATGTCGCGGCCGACGATTTTGCCGTCCAGGACGATACGTATCCGACAGACGGGTTGGGAAAACGCCCCCAAACCGGTGCTGATGAGAGTTAGCGCAGTCATGTATTGCGCGTCACCCATCTGTCTGCTCGCTGGAATTGTCAGGCGCATCGTACTTTAACAATTGCGCCAAAGACAAGTTTGAGTTAAGCGTTTACGAAATAAAATCGTATAAAAACAAATGCTTAAGTAAAAACTACTAGATTCCAGCTGAGTACACCTCGGTCGATTTTTTGCGTCATTGAATCAAAATCCGGGAGGTTCTGAGAAAATGGCATCACATAAGATTGCTGTTCGCCAGCGCGTGACAATCCCGCTGGGAATCAAAGAAGCGATCGCGGAATTCATCACCTTCGATGGATTCCTCGATGGCAAGGAACATTTTGCCCTTTGCGTGAACCCGCATCTGATTGAGGGTCTGCCTCTCGTTCGGGTGCACTCCGAGTGTGTCACGGGAGACGTTTTTCAGTCTTTGCGATGCGACTGCGGCCCTCAATTGAACGAGGCGATTGAGCGCATGACTGAATGTGGTGGATATATAATCTATCTGCGCCAGGAGGGACGCGGGATCGGTTTGAACGCCAAACTTGATGCCTACAAACTCCAGGACGAAGGATTGGATACCTTCGAGGCGAATGTGCGTCTCGGGCATGCCGCCGATCCCCGCTCCTTTGAAGCCGCCGGTGCGATGCTTCTGGCTCTCGGACTTGGCGCGATCCACCTCATCACCAATAACCCTCTCAAAGTAAGAGAAATCCGAGAGGCCGGTATCGCCGTTGTGAAGGCTTTGCCAACAGGCGTTCACCTCAATGAGTTCAATCGCCGATACCTCGAAAGCAAAGTCGCTTTCGCAGGCCATAACATTGAGTTTGTTCCACAAACGAGGAGAACAGTATCATGAAACACATCGCGCCAATCAGCGGCGTTGCCAGCTTCCAGGATATGTACGTCGCCAGCGCGGGGTACGACAATCAGGTGATCCTCTGGGATGCGCGGTCGCATCAAGCCCTGGCCAAGGTCAATCACGACCATCTGGCTAACATGTGCGTATTCTCTCCCGTTGGCGATCTGCTCGCCAGTGCTAGTAGCGATTATACAGCACGCATTTGGGACGTCCCATCAATGCGGTTGCGAGCTGTCCTTTCGGGTCATACAGATGACGTCGAGATGGTGGCGTTTTCCCCTGACGGAAAACGTGTCGCAACCTGCTCACGAGATCATTCGATCCGCATTTTCGACATTGACGGCAATCATCTGGCAACTTGCCTCGGACATACTGCTGATGTGATCTCGGTCGCGTGGATGCCTTCAGGTACCGAGATTGTTTCGAGCAGCGACGACGGATCCGTTCGCCAGTGGAGAGCCGGCGATGGTTCGCAACTCTCTGTCAGCAACTTTGACGGAATCGAAACCGATACGGTAGCGATAACCCCCGAGGGACTTATTTTTGCGGGAGATGATGAAGGCCGTATATCGATCCTGCGCGGAGAGACAGCAATTTCGAGTGTGACTGCACATGAAGCCGGCATCAAACGACTTGTTTACTCTCCGGTGTCGCGGCAACTGGTCAGTCTCAGTTATGATCGGAAGATGAAGATCTGGCAAGTCAATGCGGAAGCGATCGTCAAACTCGCCGAGGCTGCATTGCCAAATATAATCTGGCCTCGGTCTTGCTCCTTCGTGGGTAAAGAGAAGATCGCTTTTGCCACGTTCGGCTCGACCTATGCAGTCTACAATATTCGAAACGGTACCTGGCACGATATTGACTATGAAGCGAGCAAAAGTGTGAACGCGGTTTTGCCAGTTGGAGACGCGTTGTATACGGTCGGCGACGCTGGCATTGTAAGGAAAGACAACGCGTTTGTTGCCGATATGAACGGTCTTTGCAACTTTTTCACGCGCTTCGGCAGCACTCTCGTGACCGGCGGCCAGATGGGGAGTATTCACAATGCGATGACGGGAGAAGTCGTTTATCAACACCACTCTCCCCTAAACTGTGGATGTGCGTTTCTGCGCGATGATATTCCGCATGCCGCAATCGGAACTTACACCGGCGAAGTGGTTATCATTCGTGAGATCGACGGCAAGGTTGAAGTCGTGACGTCGATCAAGATGCACGAAAATGCGATCAAGGGCTTGGCGACAGATGGCGAAGTGATCTTTGCAGTTAGCGCCAACCGCAACGCGGCCGTCGCCTCCATTGGCTCGTTTTCAGTCATTGAGACTTGGATCGGAAAGCACCGCCAGATCGCAAACGGATGTGCCGTCGTCGCGCCAGGCGTATTTTGCAGCGTGAGCAGGGACCTAACCTTACGGATTTGGCGACGGAGCGAGATAGAGGAAATAAAAACGCCTCATCGAAACTCTTCGAAATGTGTCGCTGCTAATGAAACGTACATCGCCACGGGAGACTACGGCGGACGCATCGCAGTGTATAACCTCGAGACTAATACGTGGCTCAATGTCGTGCGCCCAAGCACCAGCGGCATCTCATCGATTTCGACGGATGTACGAACAAGCAGCTTCGTGGCGAGTTGCTACGACGGAAGAGTCTATGGTGTGACCATTTGCGACGAAACCGTTTCGGTGAGTGTGAGACTAGATGTGCCCTATAATCAGTTAATGGCGGCCGAATGATCAGTGACAGGTTCTCGATCACAGATACAACGTATCGCTTATCACCCATTCTGACCGTCAACAGAGCAGTTGAGAAACTGCTGTTTGAAGGAGATCATCATGGCGTCTAATCCAACGCTGGAAATAATAAAAGTCAGCGAGATAAAACATCTCAACATCCTGGTGAAGAACTTGGACATTTCATGGGCGTTTTACAGCGAAGTTTTGGGCTTCTCGTATGTGAACCATCTGGGCCCCAGGAAGATCGCCGCGTCTTTCCGCGGTTTCGATTTTTTCTTGGAGGAAGCGGTCGATTACCAAGGAAAACCTGATGAGAGGATCCACTTTGGAATTCGGACTGACCGCCAGGGAGTGCTGCTTTGGGGGGAGCATCTGAGCAACAATGGAGTCACCCTTGTAAGGGGAAACAATCCCGAGGCAACTATCTATGAGATGACAGGAACGTCTCGTGTTGCTCTTTATTTCCAAGATCCCGATGGATGGACAATTGAGGTATATAGCCCAGAATAACAGCTGTTTCGATAGGGATCTAAATGGGTGTTCTTGCGGAATGGAAGTCGCTGTTTTTAGGCGGTAATTTTTCTAAGATAGTGGTCTTGGGTGGCGGAATAGCTTTGCACGCGATCAACATTTTTGTTGGATCGACGTTGATGCCCTCAATCGTAAAAGATATTGGTGGTGTTGATCTTCTCGCTTGGAACACTACTCTCTACATAGTGGCCTCGATACTCGCATCGGTGTTTGTTGCCCACCATCCGGCGGGGTTGGGGCCTCGTCAGGTTTACGCAACCGGAGCGGCATCATTCGCCATCGGCAGCCTTCTCTGTGGTACTGCGCTGCACATGGAGAGCATGCTCTTAGGGCGTTTTGTTCAAGGGTTCGGCGCGGGCATTCTTGTCGCCATATCCTATTCTATGGTCCGGGCGTTATTTATAGAAAGTTTATGGCCGAGAGCATTGGCTTTGATGTCGGTGGTGTGGGGGGGGGCGACTTTATTGGGACCCGCAATCGGCGGAGTCATGGCTGCCGCAGAATTATGGCGGCTCTCTTTCTGGATACTTCTGCCTGCGGCGTGTTTTCTCTTTTTCATTGCATGGTCAGTACTGCCTGAGGAGTTTGCTGGTTCGAAAGACTCGCCGCCACCATTGCTTCAGATTGTTCTTCTTTCGGTGTCGATCATGTTGCTTTCGTTGGCTGGCACCGCCGCAGAATTGAATATTCTCATTGCAGGGGCCTTTCTTCTTCTCGGATTTATATGCGCGGCAGTGATTGTGTGGCGCGAGAATTATTCCTTGGCAAAACTCCTTCCCACGGGTGCATTCTCAATGCACTCACCGTTATTCATTTTGTACCTTATGATGATCTTAATCTGCGCCTGCCAAGCGAGTGAAATTTATGTACCGTACTTCTTGCAGCTCTTAAAAAAACAGCAACCGCTTTGGGCTGGCTATATGGTGTCGACCATCGCTTTTGGATGGATGTTGGGAGCGATCTGCTCCGCGGGACTTATCGGACGAAAAGCCCGAATTGCCGTCCTCGTTGGGCCCATCGTTGTTTTTCTGTCGTTTGTAGGGCTTTCAATTTTTCTTCCTGTGCCCAGGGTCGCCGTCGACCGAAACGAAACGGTCGCGATAGTAGTTTGCTTGTCCGGATTGGGTTTAGGGATAGGTGTTTGTTGGCCACATCTGCAAAGTTCGGTGTTATCTCGCGCACTGCCTCGCGAAGAGGATTTAACCTCGGCGTCTATCCCCATTATTCAACAGTTCGCTAGCGCTTTGGGCGCTGCGGTTGCCGGATTGGTCGTGAATGTCAACGGCGTGTCGGACGTAGTGAATTTGAATAGTTTATCGAATGCTGCATGGTGGCTGTATTTCACTACCTCTACCGTCGCTGCGCTTGTTGTGCCGCTCGCCCTCTTCGCAATGCGCATCGTCTCGCCGATTAAGACCTCTGACCCAAATGGGATAAAATCATTGAATAAGACCTCCCTCGACAGGATTACTGATGTGTAACCCGAAGGTACCGATCGAGCGAACCCGTATGCTAGATTGCCACAGATCCTCTAATAGTTCCAGTTGCATAGGGTGTGATTAGACGGATCTAGGGTTCGAATCCTGTCAAGGTGAAGACGCTCGCAAGGCATCTGGCTCAAGCTCTATTGCGGTCGTTCATGCGGGCCGCAAATTTCGCTAAAGCGGTCGCTCGGCTGTTTGGGCTGAATGTCCCAGTTGGGGTGGAGAGCGGCCTAAGCGCTTTCAGGCCGACAGAGGATGAAGCGGCCACCCGCTCACTCGAACAATTGCGACATTGACACTTGTCGGATGCGCTGTTCGTCCGAGGTGAAGCTTAGCAGCATCCGCTTGTCTCCAAGCACCCAGCGATCGTTTTTCAAACTACCACCGCTGCTCCATTCCGGCTCTCCAAACTTTGCTCGCGCCTGCTCCCGGGTCATGGTCATATCGAGATCGAAAGGCGTTCCATCGATCGGTCTTCCGGCTTCCTCCGGAAGAACGAAGAATGTACGCAGAACCAACTCCCCTTCCGCAAAGCGCGTCCCTTTCGGCAACTCGCTTCCGAGAGTAAAGAGCAGTTCAATCTGTTGACCGGGGACCTCGACGTTCGTTTCCTTCTCGCCGCGTGGCGGTCGCGTGAGCGGGAGCGTCGCACCCAGCGACTTCAAGTAATCCACGACCGCTGCGTCGGTTTCCGACTTTCCCAGCAATGCCAATGCGCCCTTGTAGATTGCCATGCAACAGCTCCAATGCTTACTTGCGACGATTGCCATGAGATCGGTACCGGGACGCCGCGAAGACCCTGTCAATAATAAGCAACGACGATCGGGACAAGTGGCTCATGAAGAGGATCCGGAACAATTGAGAAGGCAGGTGAAAACATGAATGCAGATCGACTGTTTACCCAAACTGAATTGCACGGAAAATCGGCCGATCCGTTCATCCAGGACAGCGGACATTCATTGATGGCGAGGCGGTGGTACTGAATGAGGAAGGCCGCCCGGACTTTGGAGGGCTGCAGCGCTGGCTCGGCGGAAGAGGGGGCAAGCGCGTTTCGACGGAGTCCGTTCTCTTCGCCTTTGACCTTCTCTACTTGGACGGTCACGATTTGACCCGGACCGAACTGTCAGTTCGCCGTCATCTCTTGACAGGCTTGCTGGAGGGCGCCGTCGGTGCGATCCAGTTGTCCGAAGAGATAAAGGGAGACGGCGCTGAGCTATTGGCCAAGGCCTACTCGATCGGCATGGGGGGCGTCATCGCCAAACATCGAGATAGCCCCTACCGCTCTGGTCGGACCGGCGACTGGCTGAAGATCACGTGCGTGCAGAGAGAGTTTCATGATCCTCGGCTGCGAGCAGTCGGCGGTTGCCCACGGTGGGATTGGCAGCCTCCTGCTGGCAACTCGCCGGGACCACGATTGGGTCTATGTCGGCGCCGTCGGCACGGGCTTCAAGGAAAAGGATGCAGCCTACCTGAAGAAGACGCTCGACACACTGAAGACACGGACACCAGCCGTGCCGCTTAAAGGCAAGAACTACGTTTACGCGCAGCCGACCTTGATCGCGGAAATTGAATTCCGCGGCTGGACCGACGACGGTAATTGGCGACACGCATCTTACAAAGGGTTGCGCGAGATCCAGGACAATGCCGCTGTTTATGACCTCAACCGAGCAAAGGGTTTCAGTGCGTCGGCGAGGTCTTAAATTTTTTCGGCTGGTGCTCTTGAATCCTAAATTCTCAAAAACCAAATCGATTGCCGCCAACCGCTGATAAAAGGGCTGGCCTTGCTGGGAGCGCCGCCTTTCGGCGCTTCCGTACCCATGTTGCTTCAAGGAGGATATGGCTATGGCAACATCTTACGACTACGCACCTCTCTTCCGCTCGAGCGTCGGCTTCGACCGGGTGTTCAATCTTCTCGAAAACGCTCAGCGCGCCCGTTCGATCAGCGACTGGCCGCCCTATGACATCGTCAAGATCGGTGATGATAGCTACCGGATTTCGATCGCGGTCGCAGGTTTTGCCCAGGATGATCTCGACATCACCTTCCAGTCCAATCTGCTGACGGTCACTGGCAAGAAGCAGGAGACGGCATCCGAAGGTTATCTGCATCGCGGCATTGCCGGCCGTCCGTTCGAACACCGGTTCGAGCTTGCCGACCATGTCAGGGTGAATGGTGCCGATTTGAACAATGGTCTTCTGTCGATCAATCTCGTTCGTGAGATCCCCGAGGCCTTGAAGCCGAGGAAGATCGAAATCCAGACCCAGCCGGCCCTCGTGCAGTCGACCGCCCCGGTGCAGATCGAAGCGCCAAAGGCCGCCTGACCGAAACTGCGGAGAAGGGGCGTCGCGGGCAGCGGCGCCCGTTAACATCACGGGTTGGGAAGGAGAGAGACAATGAAACCCGATATGTTCAGACAACCAGTTGCCATCCTTGTCGGCCTCGGCTTCCCGGCTGAGGTCCGGAGCGTCATGGATGCCTACCGGCACCTTGCTGAATGGCCAGCATCGTTGCGTGACACGGCACACTCGATGGCGCTGAAAGCCTGTAGTGCGGCACTGCGCGGCGAGATCGAAGCGGAGACCGCGCGCGGCCTATTCGCCGCCTTCGCTGAAAAGCATGATCTGCTGGCGCCGGAGAATGATGCCATCGCGGCATCGCACCTTCGGCGGGACAAAGATCCACACGTTCGATAGGAAGGCCGACATGCACGAGATGTTACAGCAGGCCGTGAGCAATGCCGCGGCGATGGGGCCGGCGATCCTGCTTCAGGGCATGCAGATTGAGCGGCCGATCGATGTCGTAAAAGCGACTGCTCTCACCGCACACGACAAGCGGACCATCCTGGCTGCATGGGCCTCGGATTTCTACGCGGTCGATTCGAAGCCGTTGTTCCGCCATATTCCCGGAACACCGGATTCGGTTTCCATCGATGAGGTTCAGGCTGCCCTCCAAGAACTTGATCGACGCTACGGCTTCTGATCTCTGGCTTCTCAGGCAGCCTGTTTCATCGACTTCGCCAGCCGCTTGATGGCCTGCTCCAAGGAACGCTGGCCATCGCAATAATCCTGCCAGGCGCTCGTATTTTGGAGGAGCGCCTGTACTGTGCGGTGAAGCGTTTCGGATCGAGATCGGTCTTCACCTGGGTCCAGGTCACGGCATCGATACGGTAGCACCCGGCCGCGCACGCGGCGACAACGGCGTGACCGCCATAGCCATCCGGTCATTGCCGGCGACGCCGGCTTTTCTGCCTCGACTTCGGCTGCAGGCTTGTCTTCGCGCAGCCGCTTGAATGCCGCCTGAGGTACCAGTCCGTCGGCCGTTCAGCCGGCAAACTGGATCTCGGCGACCAGTTCGGGTTTGACCCAGACGATGTTGGAAACCTTCTTCGGCGCGCCGATGCCCGCGAACGGTGATTTGGCGGCTTCGATCTTGCGGAGCCTTGGCAAGATTGTATCGACCGTTTTGGCACCGTAGCCGGTTCCAATCCGGCCGACATACACGAAATGATTACCTCCGAAGACGCCGACCGCTGCTCATTCCGCGGCAGGCCCTTCGTTCTAGTCCTGCACAAGTGCGGCTCAATGTGGAAAGGTATCGGCTGCCACGGATCAGGCATTGACGACCTGTTATGTCCTTATCACGCGCGGAACGTTTTCAGCGAAGCTTGCGCTCTGATCATTTGCGCCACCCGTCGGAAGTTCAGCTCACTCGCGCCGTCCTGCGAATAACGGGGTCGCCGGTTCGATAGTGTTCAAGAGCAAAATAAAAGTGGCGCGTCTGGTATAAGGTACGGATGTCAGGTTAGCGACGCTATTCTTTACGTCAGCATAGCAATTACACGCTCCCAAGAGCAGTCTTTTCGCGTATCAGGCTTTCAACGATCGTTGAGGGATGGGAAATTGACAGGCAGGTTTCGGGCGACCGCGGCAGGAAAGCTGCATTCCCACCGAGCCAGCAGCTTTGAGCGGCAGCCCAGCTTACATCGACACTCCTTCTATTCTGCCACTCCTCAGCAGCGAACATCGCATGTATCGATGGACGGTCAAAATTAGCCCTCGTTCGCTGATGTTAATGGGTTTACAGAGCGCAAATCTCTGTACGCGTGGGACGTCGAAGCTACCCCGCCCCTATATGACCTTAATTGAAGGATTGCCAAACAGACGGGTCGGCCTCATCATCGTGCCTTCGGCAGCCATTAAAACGGGCGCTGTCGCTTTGGGCTTAATGCTCGTGCCCGCAATCTGAAAGGAGGACCCATGTCTTCCAGCATTCACGCCGTCGATTTCAATCCCGGCAGCAATCGTATTCTCAACCAGATGCTTCATAAGGCCGGATATGTCACGGCGAGGATGAAACCGCTGTCAGGAGCGCTTGCACGTCAATCACGCGCTGTTTTGCTCCGGTTTATGTCCGGCGTCATTCGCCAGGGAGACACTGATTTTCCGTCGGGACCGGAGTCCATTTCCGCTTCCGGACGACCGTGATTCCATGGCTGAACCTGGCGTGGGGTTACGTTCCCAGCCCTGTTTCCGGAGTCTAGAGTGTGAAACGGCACCCCGAAATTACAACTAAATGCTGAGAGTGCTGGAGCGCAAAAACTAAAAGTTGACAATCGGATATTGACGACCTATATGTTGAACATCGATATTTGCTTGCTTAGCTTTGGTTATCGCGCGTCTGGCACCGTGCCCTGAACGAGCCTTTTCTCTCAAAAATCGCTATCGCATCTGCAACGCCGCGGGCGTTGTGGTTCTCTTATTGCCATGAAAGGGTTCATCATGACCACTGGCACAGTTAAATGGTTCAATTCCACCAAGGGCTTCGGCTTCATCCAGCCTGACAATGGCGGCACCGATGCGTTCGTCCATATCTCGGCCGTCGAGCGCGCCGGAATGCGCGAACTCGTTGAAGGCCAGAAGATCGGCTACGACCTCGAGCGCGACAACAAGTCGGGCAAGATGTCGGCTTGCAACCTGCAGGCTGCCTGATCATCCCGGTATCCGCTCTCCGTTGACCACGGATGTACTGGCACTGTCGAGAGCCATGATACCAGCAGGTCAGGCAAATTGCCTGGCCTTTTTTGTTGCCGCGGCACCTCGCGGCGTTCAATCCGGAAAAACCCATGTCACAGACACACAGCAAATCCCGTCAGAAGGCGGAGATTGCCTTTGCCAATACCCAATCGCAATTCTTCGCCCGCAACAGCGCCGTCGATGAACTCGATTCTCTCGTTCTGGCCCGCGAGGAAAAGACGCGGCGGCTTCGTGAAGCGCGTCTTGCGAAAGAATTGAAGGACCGAGAGGCGGCGACCGCCTTTCTTCTCGAGAAACGGCGGGCCAAGACGGTCTGATCTGCCCAGCACTCTCTCCAAGGCAAAGATTGCAAAAAACCAGAAACAATGACCTTGCCGATCGCCGCATCGCGGTCTTGGAAGCAAAGTCCGCTTTTTGGAACGCCTATCACGCGATAAAGGCCGCCACTGGCCCTGCCAGAATAGAATGGCAGGCGGAGCAGACGAGGGTCCCCGTGCGAGGGAAGAGCGGCGCATTAGGCGCGGACGGATAAAACACGACGAGGCCGCCCGCAAGGCCGAGCGCAATCGGCGCTACGCCAATTGCAAGGCAAGGCGGCTATAGTAAATGGCTTGGTCACGTCCGGTCACCAATCAGGCTCTTTCAGCAGTTTCTTTCAAACCGTTGTAATCCGCAACCGACAGCGTGGTGCAAACCGCCGCTAAAGATTCGTCACACCGAAAGGGATACCCATGGCAGACAGTACCGGCGACCTTCAGGCACTCAACACGGCATGGCAGATCGCAATCCAGGAAATCCTGCGGATGGTCATCCGCGACATGTATCATGCGGGCGGAGAGGAAGCCTTTCTGGCGAACGTCAAGCGGATCGAAGAGGGCGCCGTCGACAGCATCTATTCCGACCTGCGGCTACGCGGGACGAATGAATGGACGGAAACGCTTGTCAAGGATAATGCAAGTAACTTTGTAACCACGCTGCTGACATCGTTCACATATGATCGAATCTAATGGAAGACGGGGCCGTGCGTGAGCCGCGCCGCTGCTGTTCCGTACAAGCATTTTGATAGGTTGGGCTTTGCGCGCGGCAACTCGCTCGCCAGCGTCTGCTTTCAGAAACTATATGGTGGAGGTTCACGCCACCAATGTCCGAACGGACGCCTATGGCGGCAAGGTGGAAAACCACGCGCATTTGATGCTCGAGGTCACGGCCACGGTGGTGCAGGAAATCGGCGCCAAGCGCACTGTGCCTGATTTCGCCGCTTTCGCCAGCAAATGGCATTTCCTGTAGCGATTCCCAGGCGCAATACGAGTATATCATCGATCAACTTGATGCTCTCGGCATCGCGTACGTTCATGTGGTCGAAGGCCCAACGTGTGGCACGCGCCACGTTGCACCCTTCGACTACGGATCGCTCCGCCGCCGCTTCAGCAGTGCATATATCACCAATAATGGCTATGATCTCGATCCGGCGACGTCGCATCTAGCCGAGGGAACGGCGAAACTGATCGCCTTCGGACGTCCGTTTATCGCCAATCCTGATCTCGTCGATCGACTACAAAGCGGCCCCCCTTGGCTGAGATCAATCCGGTCACACTTTATGGCGGTGCAGGTGCGGACTGTTCCGGCTTCACCGGGACTTCCGGCAGTTAAGCGATCAAGGCGCCGTATCTCGGTGCGGCTCCCGTGATAACGATCATCATTAATCTCCCACAATTCCCAAGGCTGCGCGGCCACAGGCCGCGCGCCAGATCGAAAAAAGCTATGGCCACCGTCGCATCAGAGAACAGATGTCCGCACCCATGACCAATAATTTGTGATGGGGTTGATGAAATCAATGGGGGAGTCCGCGGGCTATTTTTCGGCGGGGAAAAATCTTATGAGCTGTGTCTTCATAAGGGCATCTCGACTTGCGGCATCCAAGGAGATGCAATGTTCAATATTTGCACGCAAATCCGCAGGCACTTCTGGTCCGCCGGCTTTCAGGAGCTTATCGCCCATCGCGAGAAGAGCCGCCAGCTCGACACCACATCGGGACGCAGACATAACTGTTGCTCCTGCCGGACCGGGTCGTATTTCTTCAAGGTCGTTGCTGGCGGTATAAAGCGTCAACAGATACCAGATCAGAAAGAAAGCGGACCAAAGCATCATGCTTCCAAGAACATATGCGCGCACAGGTGTTTCCCCGTTATCTGCCGAACTCCGGAAGGCCTTGGATTGCGTACCTCGCGAGTGGTTTGCGAGCTGGCACACGGTCCCGCTTCTGCACCCCGAACAGGAACAGCATTTCTCCTTTGAGTTTGGAAGGGTCGGTCATTCCACCCTGAAAAAGATCAATTATCTTGCGAGTGGCCTTGTTGAATGCCCGGTCGTCATCCAGGCGCGTATCGATTTCAAAGCCTGCATCTGACAATAGAGACCGCAACATATTCAGATCGTGAGACGAAATCGGGCCGTATTCTTGTGCGGAAGACATCGTGTCCTCCTTTCGTTGGGGCCAAGGGATTTCACCTTGAAGCGGTAACGCCCTTTAAAAAAGCTACCGAAGAAATCAGCCTGCGCGTTTTGAGTTTCATTAGCAAGGGAATTCCAATGCGCCAGAATACAGCCGCCGCTCAATGATGACCAGCGAATGGCTGGCGAACTTCGCTTGATGTTCTTCCAAAACCGTATTCGCTTGCGTCTGGAGCTATTCAGGCGCACTGTAAAGTGTCGGTAGCGATGTCACGGGCACTACTGGTTGAGGGTCGGTTACCCTGGCCCCAACGAGAGGAGGACAATATGTCTTCCCACGCCAGCCTTGCAGCCATCTCCCCAGAGGAGATGGAGATGATCCAGTCAGTTTTGAAGAGAGCAGGCTATAACGCCACGTTGCTGGGCAATGACCAGCGACAATTCAATACGGCCGCATTTCTTGTAATGAGACTGTTTCTTGCGGGAGAAACATCTGCAGATGCTCTCGCGGCACAATTGAAACGCCGTCTTGGAAATGCGGACTCACTCAAACAATCCTATCAATCACGGCCTGTTGTTGAGGCCGTCAGAAGTGTTCCGCGCAACACGATATACGTCCTCAACTTTTTCAGGAAGGCGCGTGATCGATCGATTGAGGGTTGATGAACAGTCCTGGAAGAACGAAGGCGGTATTGTAAGGAACCCCGTTGCCAATCCTTCTCGGGGTCCGAAATCCACTTAGTTGAGAATGACAGTTGAGAATAAACGTTGCGGCTCCGTGTGAATTACATGTCAGGAAAGAGTGAGGGTATGAAAGAAAGAAAGACATACAAAGAAATCACTTTCGCGAACCCGTTCGTACTGGATGGACTGGTAGTTCCTTTGGAAGCTGGAACATACCGTCTGGTTGTCGATGAGCAGCTTATTGAAGGTCTCAGTTTTCCTTCGTATCAACCCGTCGCTACACACCTTGAGATACCCGCTATCTCCGCCCAATTAGTCAAGCGCCAGTTTTTGCAGGTGTCCGCGGAGGAAATAGAGGAGGCGCTGCAAAAAGATACCGAATCGCAATGCGGCGAGTCCGACCAGTGATCAAAACGCTTCACCCGTTGGCCGGTGAGTGCGCTAGTCAGTTTGTGCGTAAGCGGTAATACGACGCTATTTGCACGCTGCTTAGTTTTCTCCAGACAAAATCTATCTCCGGCATAGCGCGGGCGAGCGCAAAATGAGTAAGAAGGATATTCCTGTGTTACATGCCTTCAGAGGCAAAAAACTGATAGTGGTAGAGCGGCGTCCGTCATTGACGGCAGCGTGCCATGCGCAGCTTGCAGCCGCCGGAGCCATCGTTGCAGGCCCTGTTTCCTCTGTCGAGCAAGTCTTGAACCTGGTGGAAGCTGGCGATGTCGACGGGGCAATTATTGACGTCAAAGTTGACGTGGAAATGATGTTACGTTTAGCCATGCTTCTGGAATCAATGGCGACGCCGTTCGTTTTCGCATCTTTCATCGAGGTGAACTCGGAAGGCTACGCCTTTAGCGGTGATAGGGAGCATCTCCGCAAGATAGCGGACGCTCTTTTTGGCTCGCCTGGACCGGCGTCAACCCTCCATTAATGTGGCCCCGTTGAATAGATGGCGTGGTTGCCACTCCACCCACGGCACGTTCTGCCAGAGGATGACCGGATTAAATCCGACGGGTGAAAGGATGGCGGCATGACATACAACACTAGGATTGGGATCGATTTGGCGAAGAGCGTTTTCCCAGTTCATGGAGAGCTCAGGGTTCGGCAGAAGCTGTCCTGGCAGCATTTTTCCCAATTTATATAGCCGGGCAAGGCGTTCTGATAGTCGTAATAGAGGCGTGCGGGAGTGCTCGTTACTGGTCACGCGAGCTGGCGAAACTAGGCCATAATGTACGGCTGATAGCACCACAATATGTGTGTCCATTCGTAAAGCGCCAGAAGAACGATGCTGTGGATGCCGAAGCGGTTGTCACCGCCGCACAGCGGTCCGAGATGCGCTTCGTCACGCCGAAACCGGAGGAGCAGCAGGCACAGGCGCATCTTTTTTGCGGAAGAGAACGACTTGAACGTAAGCGTCATCTTGACCCCACCTTCCGGATCACCTGGTGATTGACGATGTTGAGCCTGAACAGAGGGCTTGGACATATGTCGATTTCAGAGCTTACGCTTAAAACTAAGGATGAAGAGCCGGTTCGTCGGTTCGAGGTATTTACTGGAAGTGGTCGCCGCCGCGAATGGAGTGACGAACAGAAGGCGCGGATCATCGCGGAAAGTTATGAGCCCGGCGTGACCGTGTGCTCGGTGGCACGGCATCACGGGCTAACATCGCAACAGTTGTTCACCTGGCGACGGCTTGCCCGCAGGCCGCTCGATACAGCGCCGGACGAGGCATTGATGTTTGCGCCTGCCATTGTCGCCCCACAAGACATACCCCCGGCGAAAAAGGTACGGCGAGCACGGTCACCGAGGAAGGCTCATGGTGAGGCTGTGATTGAGCTGGAGTTTGGTGGTGCAATACTGAGGATTGCATCTGGCGCTGACGCCACGACGATTGCAGCCGTCATTGCGGCCATGAAGGCATCATCGTGATTGGTCCGTCCGGCGCGGTGAAAGTCATGATCGCCACCAAGCCTGTCGACTTCCGCAAGGGTGCAGAGGGGTTGGCGGCACTGGTGAAGGCAGAGATGGGAGCCGACCCGTTCTCCGGCACGATCTATGTGTTCCGGGCCAAGCGAACCGACCGCATCAAGTTGATCTTCTGGGACGGTAGCGGCGTGTGCCTGGTCGCCAAGCGGCTTGAGGATGGCGAGTTCCACTGGCCCCGGATGCAGGATGGTGCGATGCATCTGACATCCGCCCAGTTCTCGGCTCTATTTGAGGGGCTGGATTGGAAACGCGTCCATGTGCCAACCGAAACACGCACCCCCGTTATGGCAGGATAACGGCCGCGACAAATTGAATCAGCCGCATTCAATATCTCGTTTTGTGGGGCAAAATATGCTGTTCTTGCCCCATGACGATAAGGGCGGACGATCTTCCCAATGACCTGAACGCGCTGAAAGCGATGGTGCTTTCGCGCGAGGCGGAGAATGCCCGCCTGCGTCAGATCA
Source organism: Rhizobium sp. AB2/73 (assembly GCF_020871915.1). Lineage (NCBI taxonomy): Bacteria > Pseudomonadati > Pseudomonadota > Alphaproteobacteria > Hyphomicrobiales > Rhizobiaceae > Rhizobium > Rhizobium sp. AB2/73. The sequence goes on from NZ_CP067074.1 coordinate 461,463, forward strand.
TCAAGGAATTGCAGCGCCACCGGTTCGGTCGCCGAGCCGAAACGCTTCCCGAGGATCAGCTTCTCTTAGGCTTGGAAGAAGCTGAACAGGTCGAGGCGGATGGTCTGGAAGCGAAAGAAGAAGCCTCTGCCGCTGTGCGCCAGGAACGTGTTGCCAAACGGCGAACGAACCGGGGTTCTTTGCCAGCTCACCTGCCACGCATCGAGATGATCGTCGATATCGATGACCATGCCTGCCCAGGCTGCCGCCATGATTTGCATCGGATCGGCGAGGATGTCAGCGAAAAGCTCGACATCGTTCCCGCTCAGTTCCGTGTGTTGGTCGTGCGCCGCCCGAAGTATGCCTGCCGGGCCTGTGAGGATGTCGTGGTTCAGGCTCCGGCTCCCGCCCGGCTGATCGAAGGCGGCATTCCGACCGAAGCAACCGTCGCCCAGGTTCTGGTCTCCAAGTATGCCGATCACCTGCCGCTCTATCGTCAGACGCAAATCTACAAGCGGCAAGGGATCGACCTCGACCGCTCGACACTCGCGGATTGGGTAGGCCGCGCCGCCTGGCATTTGCGTCCTGTTCATCAACGGTTGCTCGACGTTTTGAAGACATCTTCAAAGCTCTTTGCCGATGAAACGACTGCCCCGGTTCTCGATCCCGGACGGGGCAAGACCAAGACCGGGCAACTCTGGGCCTATGCTCGCGACGACAGGCCGTGGCGGGGAGACGATCCGCCCGGAGTTGCCTATGTCTATGCACCGGATCGCAAGGCCGAACGCCCGATGACCCATCTCGACGGTTTTGTCGGCATTCTCCAGGTAGATGGCTACAGCGGTTATCGCCCGTTAGCTGCCAAGAACACCGTATCGCTGGCATTTTGCTGGGCACATGTTCGTCGGCGCTTTTACGAACTGGCCGCTGCCGGTCCCGCACCTATTGCCACCGAGGCGCTACGGCGCATTGCCGAACTCTACAGAAACGAAGACGAGATACGTGGCCGCACGCAGGAAGAGCGCAGCATCGCGCGTCAGGAAAAGAGTCGTCCGATCACCGACAGTCTAGCGCCCTGGCTCACACAACAGCTCGGGCTCATCAGCCAGAAGACAAAGCTGGCCGAAGCGATCCGATACACCTTGTCGCGCTGGGATGGGCTGACCAGGTTCATCGATGACGGCCGCATCGAGATCGACTCCAACACAGTCGAGCGATCCATAAGACCAATTGCCCTCAATCGGAAAAATGCACTCTTCGCGGGTTCCGATGCAGGAGCCGAACACTGGGCGACCATCGCATCACTCATCGAGACCGCCAAGCTCAACGATGTCGAGCCGCTTGGCTATCTCGCCGACGTGCTTATCAGGATCGTCAACGGTCACCCCAACAGCCAGATCGACGAGCTGTTGCCCTGGTCATACAGGAGCGATAAAATCCTCCCGACAAAAGAATAGGCGTGGAGTGTGCCGTGACAGAGCAGAGCATCTCGTGGGAGCAGGATGGAATCGACTCCGGCTGGTTCTTCGCCGCGAATGTCGGCTCCGTGAGAAGCAGTTCCAGCTATCGTCCTGGAGGCTGGTGGTTCCTTCCAAAGTGGTTACCTGACACGGAAGAAAACGATGTCGGCCCCTTCAAAACCAAAACTGCCGCGTTGGCAGAAGCAGAGCGTCTGGCTGCCCACGAACGCACAAAATAGCAGTATCAGCCTCCACCCGCCGTGGCCCCAGAACAGCGCTTACACTTGAACGTCAGCATAACGACTTGGTGAGCGCGCTGCGATCAGTGCTCTACGAATTTGGGCATCCGGTTCCTCGAGGCATTGGGCACCTGAATCGGATTGAAGCGATGGTCGAAGCTGAAAACAGCGATCTGCCAGAACTGGTTCGTGACGAATGCCGCGATATTCTGCTGCAAATCGCCGAGAGGACGCAACTGGCTCGCCTGCTCAACGGGGAGTGATAGAGCAGGATCGGCCCTTCGCATTCACGAGCTTTTCCAGCAGAATCCCTTTCACACAGCGAACCAAATTGTTCAGGTGACGGGTTTGTCCGCACCAACGGTCAACGCCGCACTTGCCGACCTGGAGCGATTAGGCATCGTTGATGAGATTACCGGCCGTAAGCGTGGCCGGGTGTTCCAGCTATCGACGATACCTTGCGATTCTAGGAGAAGGCACCGATCCCTTGCCTCTCAATTCATGACAAATTGATGGGCCAACGGTTCAAATCCCTTCAAGGTGCAGACGACCGGCAGGGCCCACGCAGATGCGGGGCTTGGTTTTCATCTGCATGGGCGATGTGGATCAGCCAGTCATCTGAGTGGCTACCCTGATTGCTTAACGTTCTCTCAGTAGAGGAAGCAAAATTGATCTGTAGGAAGATCTTTTGGTCTCAGATGATCCCTATTGGCGGCATCTGGTTTGACATGGGTAGAGGTTATGAGATACGTAAACATATCAGAGTGAGCGAGATGAAGCATTAAGGTATCAAATGAAGTCGGATTCGGAGGCTCTTCAGGCGATAGGGCGGCTGCTCAAGACATCACGCAAGACTTTGGGCCTCACCCAGGAGCAGGTTGCGGATATGGCGGGTCTATCGCGTCCGCGGTACCGCGAGATTGAGGCCGGAGCCAGCGCTGCCCGTACGACCACACTGATCAACATCGGTCGTGCGCTTGGTCTGGAACTGATGCTCATCCCGCAGGCGATGGTCCCGGCGGTTGAAGCTTTGCTACAGCCAGGTGGCGCCGAAGATGACCTTCCTGCTTTCATCGCCAGTCCTGATGGTGATGGCAATGTCTGATGCGCCTCTTGATCCAAGATCTATAACCTCGCTGGACGTGCTGCTGAATGACCTGAAGGTAGGCATGATCGTGAGGACGCCGGGAGACTTCAACGCGTTCAGCTTTGAGGAGAGCTATCGACAGACGGGTGGTTTCCCAGTGCTCAGTCTGTCATTCCGCGCCGCACATGGGGGGTTGCGGAAGGACCCGAAGCCTGTCGCGAGGGCTTTGCCACCGTTCTTTGCGAACCTTCTTCCAGAGGATAAACTGCGCGAGGCGATGGAGAAGCACCATTCAGGTAGCGTGCGGGCAGGAAATGATTTCGATTTGCTTGCAGCACTTGGATCGGATCTGCCGGGGGCTGTCCGAATTGTGCCGAGCGAAGGCACCGTTGTTCGTAATGAGGGTTTGACAACCCCCAGACCGAAGGCCCGGTTTTCGCTCGCCGGTGTGCAGATGAAACTTTCCGTCATCAAGAACACAGGAAAGGGTGGCGGTCTGACGATCCCCTTAGGCGACGAGCAGGGCTCATATATCGCCAAATTTCCATCGACTTCATTCCCCGCTGTCTCGGAAAACGAATTTGCAAATCTCGCATTGGCCGAAGCGATTGGAATGGAAGTGCCGGAACGCGAGCTCGTGGAGCAATCGCAGTTCGAGGGTATTCCGGCGGAGTTTGAGACGCTGTCCGACGGCAAAGTACTTCTCGTCAAACGTTTCGATCGGGTAGCCGGTGGTGAGCGCGTCCATATCGAAGATTTCGCTCAGGTATTCGGCGTCTATCCGTCTCGAAAATATGAGGGGGCCGCCTATCATGATATCGCTGTGGCTCTTGGGATCGCCGTTTCCTCAGCGGCAGCCCTCGAGTTCGTCCGACGACTGGCTTTGGCTGTGCTGACAGGAAATGGCGACATGCACCTCAAGAATTGGTCGCTGATTTATCATGGGAAGGGCGACAAGCCTGCACTCGCTCCAGTCTATGATGTGCTATCGACCGTCCCATACATTCCGTCGGATGCCATGGCACTGTCGCTGGCCGGTGAAAGGCCGTTCAAGGCAATGAACACCCAGCGATGGAAAGTCTTCGCTCATCGTGCGCGAATGCCGGAAGCCGCTGTGCTGAAGGCTGTTATGGAGACGGTGGAGCGCGTCAACCAGTCTTGGTGGTCTCTGCCTGAACGAGCTGTTCTCCCCAATAAAGTATTGGAACGGGTTGATGCCCACATCAAGCTGATGTCGCCGATCCTCGGGACCTGTGCGGATTAGCAATTGGCGTTTCTGCGTAAAGCGTTAGCAGTTTCGTGGCTCACCAATGCCGATAGGGTCGCTGGTTCGAATCCCGTCAAGGCGGAGACGATAAGTAGTGTCCCAGACGGCTGCGGACATTTTGCGCATATGCCTGCAATGGCCTGAGCGACGCATCCAACATACTAAGCTGCCTCCCATACCTGATTGAGGATCCGCGCAGCTAATGCTGCTTTGTCTTGAGGCAGAAAACGTCCGTAGTGCTGCTGCACGACGTCGGGCGTGTCCTGAATGGCATAACTGGCCTGCTCATAGGATCCTGTTTGCTTCAGGATGTGAGTGGCAAGCACGTCTCGGACGTTGTGTGGACCATGTGGTAGCAAACCCTTAATGGCACCGCGGCCTGTATAGGGGTTGTAGATGCCGTAGCGCTGGATCGCTAACCGCCAAGCCTCGTAAAACGTCGTTTGATTGTAAGCGGCGTCGATGCTGGTCGTCTTAACTGTCTTGACGAACAGCGTGCCGGGATCGGGCGCGCGTCCCAAGAGCACCTTCCGGTGCCGTTCGATATAGGCGTTGAGATAGGTGTAGAGATCAAGAAGATCCGGCAGCACCAGACGAAACGGCTTCTGCCCGAAAAAGGAGGAGCCCGAGTTCTTGAAAGCGTTGGATGGGATGAAGACTTCCCACCCACGCTCCCGTTCGTTCCAACGCAGTTCGCCTCTCTTCATGTCTTCGAGCCGGCGTTCTGCCGTTGGGAATTGTCCGCGTGGGCAGACCAGCAATTGCCGAAGGTTTTTCTGCCTGAGGCCGAGATGTAAGCCCAGCCTCAGCATAAGGAACGAACGGACCGCCTCAGCGGCCGCTCTCGGGTAGCGGTGCTCGTCGGGCATACGCTTCAAGATCTCCTCGGTGATCTTCCGATATTCAGCGAGCGGGCTTTCTGCTTCCAGCACGCACATGATCGGCTCGAATGGATCGCGGTGCACGCGCATCACCCGCTGGATTTCTTTTGAACGGTTGGCGGCATGGCGGTGGAAGTTTTCGCATGCGCCATGCCAGTCCCGACGAGCAGACTCGATCTCGTCTGTCGTGAGCAGTCCTTCGATCGGCTTCACGTTGCGCAGGAGTTCGGGATGTTGGCGAAGCCAGCCGACTTCAGCGCGAGTAAGGGCCATGGCCACCATCAGCATGTCGTCTTCCCATTTAGTAAAGAAGCCGCGACGGCGCTCGCGCCACTGCAGATACCAATCCCACACGCCCGGGAAGATCAGGAGGCCGAAGGTAAGTCGATTGAGCGGCACGCCTCGGCCTTTGACAACCCCGTTCGGGGATGCCGCAAGTGCCCCAAACATCAGGCCGAGATGTTCGATTTTCTGGCTGGCGGTCTCCTCATTCCAGACGCCATTTCTGCGGAAGCCGATCTCGGTGAGAGTCGACGTTTTGAAGCGGATGAGATCTGCCATCTCCATCGCAAGCCGAGGGGGTGCGTCAACGACACCGGAGAGCAGGTCTGGATCCTCGAAAGCCTTGGTCAAACGCCCTTTTTCGTCCTCATCTCGCAGCCAGCTAGAAGCCGCTAGTCGAGGAGTAGGTGCACTCCCGCCATATGTGATCCCAGGGAACCGGATTGCGTAGCGCTGCTTCGTTGCTGCCGCCTGGAAACGCCTGTAATCCGTCGACCCCGAGATGATGACGCGCCGGACCCATTCCAGGATCTCTGCGCGCTTTGAAAAAGGCAGGCTGCTGAAGTCGTCGGGAAGATGCCAGGCAAGCCGGCGCCGCTCCGCCGGGCTGATGTCTTCCAGATCGTGGCCATATAAGGACCTGGACTGATGTGGCAGTTTGGCTTTGAAGTAGCCTCGCTCCAAGCCATATCTGCGCTCGATCCGGCAAAGGATATCAAAGCTTGCCACCGAGCGCGGCACACGCTGGCCCTCAATCCACGACAGCAAGGTCTTCGCATCAAAGGTTTCGTCTATGCGAACGACCGCCCGGTGGAGTTGCCAGTAACTCTCACCAAAGCGGCGCATTTGATAGGCGAGTGCATCGGCGAATGAACTCGGGTCTTCGTTGGCCTCGAACAAGGGTTCTGGTTTGTCAGAAACTGATCTCGGCTTAGGGCCGGGGCGGCCAGGTGAGGGCGAGCTCTCGATCTCTTCGATTTCGTGATGCTGGCTTGTCGGGGAGGGGGTAAACTTTCCCGTGGCACCGGATATCGGCGCAGCTTGCAGTCTTCTGCCTTTCGGAGCATCGTCTTCTACAAGCGGCTCCTTCAGCCAGCGCATGATCGCATCCAGCGCTGGTCGCAGCTGTTTCTTCAACGTTATCGTCAGCGCTTCATCGATCCCACAATCGTGCGCTATCTGCCGCCAATCATAGCGGTTGTTCGCTAGAGCGGGTGTCTTTCGAAATGTGATTAACGCCAGAAGGTAGGCGCGGACGTTGTCAACTACCCGATCCGGCGCGACAGGAACAATGCGGACATCGCAGTAGGTCGAGATCTTTTTCTGGAAATGGCGTTTGGAAAGGTCTTCGTTTGGCATGTGTCATCCCGTATTCTCTCGGGGCCTCAGGCCGAGGGCGTGCGGAATTAGTGGTAGACGGTTAAGAATCCGTAAAGTCTATAAGGACGACCCGACAACCCAAAGAAGTCGTCGGGCGGTCTCGTCAATTTTTCAAGGATTGCGCGGGCTCACTTCAATCCGGTTATGTTCCGGCGAAGCATCCCTGAAAACTTCTTCAACCCGCCTTGATGAAGCGCGTCGACGAACGCCTCAACCGATGGAATCGACTTTCGCAGATTATGCCTCGCACTTTTGACACTGGAGATTAGCGCTTCCGGAAACGCCGCATGGAGATCGGTGAGGAAATCATCTGGCGACTTGCTCGTCACACCATGGGCGAGAAGGTTGCTTGCGGGAAAGTCCTTCAGGTTCCAGGTGACGATGACGGAGGCTTTGCCCGCGATGGCTGCCGCGAGGACGTGTCGATCATCGGGATCCGGTAGCGTGAGTTCGTGAATCAACGGGCGATAGTCAGCCACGACGGCTTCTGGGAGGACCGCGTTCATCCGGTCGCGCGTGGCTCTCAAACGGTCGATGGACAAACCTGGTGTGTTGGCGGCGAGATTGCGCATCCACTCATCATGTATATCGTCGGTCCAGCGCGCCTCGACAAGACCGTCGAAGGCGCACTGGATCAGAATGTTGCGGAGGTGGAAGGGGTAGAGGACGCAGGCATCGTAGACCGCGACGGGCGGATTAGAGGCCATAGGTCTCGATCAGGTCCTCTGTGTCCTCGGCAAGTGCGTCCATTGCCATCTGTCGTTTGTCGAGCTTCGACTTCAACGCGAGCACATCCTTCAGGAGGGCGCGGCGGTGTTTGCCGACGTAGCGGAATGGCAGATCGCCACGGTCCATGCGCAAGACGACGAGCGGACGAGAGATGCCGAGAATGGCTGAAGCGTCACTTGGGCTCACTTCCTGGTCCTCGGCCAGCACTGCAACGCGCTCACCGCGCAGCATATGCGCCAGAAGGGCTTCGACAGCTGCGGCGGCCGAGGGTGGGATCGGGAGCGTGCGCGCCTTGCCACCTGCATCACGAACGTGGAGTTCCAGCCTGTCACCGGCAACCAGCTTTGGCAACGGCATTGCTGTTTTTCGATCGCGATCTGACAGTCTGGCGAAATGAACAATCTGGCTGGCCATGCGATATCTCCTTAGCAGCCAATATAGCGAGAGAGACCTCTATCTGCAATAACTGAAAGTGTGGGTTGGTTGCGATGGCGGTGATGGGGCGGTTCTTCGGAACGCCGGTTCGATTCCGATCAAGAGCTAAAGCGGTTGCCGAACGGCTGGGTCGGTGGTTTGTATCCTTTATCAAGACTAAGAAAGACTAGGTGGACAACGACAACCTGAAACTTTGTGTAGAATTTGTCATTCAATTGCATTACTATCTCGTCAGATATGGAGATAGTCATGGCCGCAAACGCACTTGTCCAAACACGTATTGATGCCGAGGTTCGGGATCGTGCCTCTGCCGTTCTTGAGAGCATGGGCCTTACGGTATCCGATGCGGTCCGTATATTGCTTACACGGACTGCCAACGAAGGGGCGCTCCCCCTTGAGCTCCTTTCGGGGAGTGAGGCTCATGACGTTTGGTTTCGCAACAAGGTGCTCGAAGCGCTAAACGATACTCGCCCGGACGTATCCGACGACGAGGTTGAGGCGCATTTTGCCGAACGTCGAGCGGCTGCCCGTCTTAAAGCTGGTGCGCTCAAATCGTGAAACTTACTTGGTCTGCGTTCGCGTTATCGGATCGCGACGCCATCTTCACATACATTGAGGCAGATAATCCTGCGGCCGCCGTTCTGGTCGACGAACGGATAGTCGCAGCCTCACGTCGCTTGCTCGATTTTCCCGCCAGCGGCCGTGTTGGTAGAATTGCCGGTACACGCGAACTCGTCATCAACGGCACGCCCTACGTAGCTGTTTATGCCGTTACCGACACGACAGTTCGAATTCTTCGTGTATTGCATGGCGCGCAGGAATGGCCAGAGTCTGTGCCGATAAGCTAAATCGATTCTTTCCCATGGGGCCGACGGTTAGAATCTTATCAATTGCAAAACTCATTGTTTTCACTGAGGTAGATAAGCATCGGCCCCTTTGATGATGATGTCTTCCTCGCTGAGAGACCGATGCCAGTGCGAATAGAGCACGAAGCGGTCACGCGGAAGCCCGACCTCCTTCCTCAGATGACGATGAATCGCGCTGAATGCTTTGTATTCGCATCCACCCCAGAAGAAGACGCCCGCTGGACATTCCGGCCAGCGAACGGAGCGAATTGCGTCCTGAAGCAGCGTCGTTGTGCCTGCACCCTTGCCGTTGCGATACAACCATTCGATCGAAACGCCGCTGGAAGAACAGAGCGGCAGTTCGTCGGCGGGCGTATCGATTCAATAAAGGCATGGCCGGCTGCCGGCGCCGGCAGATATTTGAGAATTCTGGCAATGCCGGGCAATGCAGTCTCGTCGCCGGCGAGAACGTAGAAGTCCGCCGGCCCCGGGCCATTCGCCGCAGAGCCCAGAATGCCGACGACATCGCCTGCCCGTGCATCCATCGCCCACACGGTCGCGGGGCCGGGGTTGGCATGGAGCGCGAAATCGATTGTGATTGTCTGTCTTGCCGTGTCGATGAAGCGGATCGTATATCCTAGCCCGCCATTCCGGTGTGACGGCGCAGCATCTGCTGGGAACCGATCATCTCGGACGCGATCTTCTTTCGCGCCTCATGGCGGGCGGATGGCGCACCGCGCTTCTGGTTCTGTCGGTCGGCACCATCGCCTTTACCGGTGGCACCTTGCTCGGCGCCGGCGCCGCGGTGCTGGGCAACTGGCAGGAGAGGGTGGTGTTGCGCTGTTGCGAATTCTTCGTCACCGTTCCGACGCTCATCATCGCGCTGACGGCGGCCGCGATTTTTGGCCTGACGCTGATAACGGCCGGGCTGGCGCTTGGTCTTGCCGGCATTGGCCCGACGGCTCTGCTTGCCCATTCCCTCAGCCGGCGTGTGCTTGGGCAACCCTTTGTCCATGCCGCACAGGCGCTGGGCGTTCCGCCCTTGCGAATGGTCCTGCGCCACCTTCTGCCGAATATCCTGCCGCTGATGATAACCCATACCGGAAATCAGGCGGGTTTTGCCGTCACCGCCTATGCCTCGCTGGCCTTCATCGGGCTTGGCGCGGACCCTTCCAAACCGGACTGGGGCTCGATGTTGTTTGAATATCGCGTTTTCATCTTCGATCATCCAAGCCTGATGATCTGGCCCGGCATCGCAATCGCCATCACGGTTGCGACGCTCAACATCGTATTCGACGCTTCCGACTGATCATTTCGCTGAGCTTGAACATGGAACACACAAGGAACGATACGTTGGATGGCGGCAATTTCGATCTCAAGGAAGAAATCCGCGACTACTGGTCGAAAAGATCGGAGACCTTCGATCTCGCCTTCGGACACAGGATCGCCGCCGGTCCGGAGGCTGATGTGTGGCAGAAACCGATCCGGCAGCTGATCGGCCCGGAGCCGAAACGTGTTCTTGAACTGGCCTGTGGCACCGGCGAGGTGACGCACCTGATCCACGATCTCGGCCACGATGTTACGGCACTCGACTTTTCAGAGGCGATGCTGGCTGTGGCGCGCGCCAAACACGCCGGCAAACCGCGGCTGCGTTTCGTCATGACGGACGCCGAAAACACCATGGAACCCGATGCATCCTATGACGCAACCATCTGCCGGCATCTGGTCTGGACTTTGACGCAGCCCGAACAGACGTTCCGCGAATGGTTCAGGCTTCTCCGTCCCGGCGGCCGGCTTCTGTTTTTCGACGGCGACTGGGCGATTTCGCGATTACCAGGTGGCGCTCCGGGTCGGCCGCATAGCTGACGAATGCGAGGTTCGATCCGGTAGCCCATTTGGTCTGTGGCGGCTTGTGGCGGTTTCCCGTCGCGACCCGTGTTGGACACGATAGTAAATATGGCAAGGCAGGCAGGTGCGCGGGTGCGCATCTTTCGCTACATTGAGCAACATCTTGAATCGATCGGAGTAAGCTTGCAGCCGCACATGATGAATGTAGATCTTCTTCGGCAAATCGCTTTGTCAGCGACATGGCGGAGAGCGCGATCGCAGAGCTTGCTTCGTTTATTGAGCAGGTAGGTCTCGTACACGAACAGGAGGAATTCGATCCCAAAAGTCCCCTTGCAACTTCACGGCAGGTCCGGCCGTAATATTCTTGGCGACATCAACTATGGCGAACGCTATCCCTTGGTGCGCTCTTTTTCTTGAAGAACTGTTGCGAGGGAGGGATAGACGATTCGTAGATTGGCGATGGCCCTGAATTTACAAGTCTCTGTTTGCTCAGGCTCGCGCAACCAAAATTTACGAGACTTATCAAAGGGCTCCGAGGAAACTCGGAGCCCTATTTGCAGTCGCTGTGGTTGCTCACAACATCAATCGCGCTACCTGCTGCCACGACCAACTCCATCTTCGGCATTGCCATCGATCCCAAAACCGTGATGATGCACAATCATTCCACTTCGGATAAAAACCGCCGTGACCGCTGATCCCTTGCATATCCTCAAGACTGTCTATGGCTACGATGCGTTTCGCGGCAGGCAAGCCGGCATCATTCGGCATGTAATGGCGGGAAACAATGCCTTCGTTTTGATGCCGACGGGCCTTCCGACAGGTCAGATCTTTGCCAGTGGCACCGCGGGGCAGCTCTAGGATATGCCGGATCGAACTCTTTGCCTGACCGCCGCGTTTCTGATGATCGGCTGCTTCGTGTTGATTGCTTCTAAAGCGGTTGCTGCGCCAAAGCGGGACGATCAAGTCCGTACCGATGTCGGTGGATTCAAGCTCAATAGCGTCCTGGTTGAGACTGGTCGGAAGCCAGACTTGCCACCAATCGTCTTTATTCATGGCGCCAGTGCCAGCCTTTACGATCCGATGTTCTCGTTTCGGACAAAGCTGCAGGAACGGGCCAAGCTGTTGTTCGTCGATCGCCCGGGTCACGGCAATTCCGACGTCGGTGGCGAGGAGAACATTTTCCCCGACGGTCAAGCCGATTCCATTGCCGTCCTCATGCAGAAGCGCGGCATTCACCGCGCTATTATTGTCGGTCACTCCTTCGGGGGAGCAATTGCCGCGTCCTTCGCCGTGCGCCATCCGGATATGGTCTTAGGCCTCGTCTTCCTGTCTCCTGCGGTCTACCCATGGAATAGCGGGATCGCCTGGTACTACGAGGCCGCCAGCGCCCCGATCACAGGCACTCTATTCAGCACTCTTATCGTGCCACCTATCGGGCTTATGATGATCGATAATGCCACGAAAGGCGTCTTTGCTCCGAACCCGGTTCCCGCCGACTACATCGACAAGACACGTGCCCTGCAAGCGTTGCGGCCGCTCGCATTTCGGCACAATGCGAGAGAAGTTGCGGCTTTGAGCGACTGGGCCAGAGCGGCTTCCGTGAATTACCGCAGAATCAAAGTGCCTACGGTCATCATCACGGGGGATACTGATAGTATTGTCTCCCCTGAGATCCACTCCGGTCATCTCGCCCGCGATATTCTCGGTGCCCGTCTGATCGTCGTGCACAATCTAGGGCACAAGTCGGATTTCGTTGCCAACGATCTGGTAATCGCAGCGATCGAGACGGTCGCGGGCCGCAAGTCGAACCTCAACGCCGTGAAAAGGGATGTCGAGCAGAGGATAGCACGTGACGGCAAGGATTGATGTCTGGCAGCGGCGGTGCCAGTGGGGACTATCCAGCCTCTATGGTCTCGCGGGCATTCTGCATCTCGTCCTGCCGAAACCCTTCCTCGGTATCACGCCGGCCTGGGTTCCTGAGCCGGAGGCCGTTATTTTCCTGACTGGCCTGTGTGAGATTGCCGGTGCCGTCGGACTTCTGGTGCCGCGGCTGCGGAAAGCCGCCGGCATTGGCCTGGCGTTCTATGCAATCTGCGTATTCCCGGCCAATATCAAGCATGCCGTCGACAGCCTTGGTGCCGCGGCTGTTTCACCATGGCAATGGTCCTACCATCTCATCCGGTTGCCTTTGCAGCCATACCTGGTGTGGTTGGCGCTCTTTGCGGGAAATATCGTCGTCTGGCCATTCAGGCGTGGCGTCTGACGAAATTCGCAAAGTTTCATCGTCGGCGGATGCCTTCTGAAGGCCAGGAAAGCATGGGCACGATCAAGCTCACCCACGAAGTGGGTTGTATTGCGCAGGTGACGATCGCCGACGTCAAACAATCCAACGGCGTCATCCATGTCATCGACACGGTTCTTTGACCAAGATGCCGTTCGGGGCTATTCCATCATCAGAAAGGCCGGCGACACTTGAGGGCGCCGGCCTTTTCAGTTTCATCGTTGAACGTCCGCTGAATTACATGCTCGGCAGAACGGCGATGTCGCGCACTTCGTTATCGAGCCCTGTGATCGGGCCGATTTCGGTTGCCGCGCCAGTTTCGAGGTTGACGGTGTAGAGCGTCTTGGATGCAGCGAGATAGGCCACGTTCTTGCCGTCCGCCATGCTCTGAATATCAAAGGCATAGGCCGCAGGCTTGTCTTTGAGGCCGAGCTTGCCGATTGCTTTCAGCGTGCCGTCATTCGGCTTGGTCTGCTGGATCAGCGCGCCGATCGTGGCATCGATATTATACATGGCGGTTTTTTCAGGCTTGCCGACGGAGTTGGTATAGGCAGCAGCGACGATGTTCGGGGTCTCGCCCTTGTGCATGTCACCCTCCTCGAAGGCGAGCACACCGTCAACCGTCACAGCGCCAGTATCCGGGTGGACACGATGGTTGGTCGTTCCGGTCATGAAGCGCAGTCGATCGGCCATAGGGTTGAAGTCGACCACGACGGGGGCTTGCGTCATGGTCAGCATCTTGTCCATCTTGGCGACGTCGGCGGCGGCACCCGTTTCGAGATTGATCGAGACGATGCGATGATCGGGGGTGACGCCGATCACCGTCTTGTTGCCCGGACGGAAGTCGATGCCGACAAGCTTGTCGACGCCAGTCACGTCCATCTTTTTCGTCACCGCCGGTTTCTCCGTATCAAAGATGACGAGCGTCCTGTCGCCGGTCAGGCCGAGGACGGGGGCCGCGAATGCGGTCGATGCCACTGCGATGGAAGCAGAGGAGGCAATCAGTGCGAAACGAATGATCTTCATGTCTTTCTCCCGTGTTAAACCGTTCGGAAGTCGTGTAGCGCTCGGCTTTCGACGCTTCCTGAATTGAAGACACGCCAGCCATGCCGTTTGGATGCAGCCTGTGAAAAAATAATTTCGACTTGCATCCATTCGTCGATCCGGCGGGTATAACTTTCAAAACCGACAGTCTTCCCGTCGGTGTTGGGAGAAAGTATTGATGCTGATGGGCTCTAAGCCGGACGATCTCGATACGGCACTCGTTGCCTGCGCCAAGGGTGATCGCAACGCTCTGCGCCTGATCTTTGATCGGGAGGCGGGACGCCTGATTGCGGTCGCCGAGCGCATTGTCCGGCGTCGTGAGCTTGCCGAAGAGGTAGTGCAGGACGCCTTCATCCGGATCTGGACCCATTCACATCAGTACAGGGCCGATCGCGGCTCTGCCCGAGGCTGGATCTATGCCATTGTCCGCAACCGGGCACTTAATCTCCTGCGGGATGGAAAGCGCGAGCACACCGTCGAGGAAGTGGAGGCCCTGCGCGAAAGCGAGCAGGCGGATGAGGTCATGGCGGCATGGCACAGGCTGGACCGCAGTTCGCGGCTCTATGATTGCCTTGGTGGACTCGACGAGAGCAAACGCAGCGGCATTCTTATGGCCTATGTCGGCGGCTACTCGCACGGCGAGATCGCCGGGAGGCTGCGTATTCCGCTCGGTACGACCAAATCCTGGATCAGGCGTGGCCTTGCAGCTCTCCGGGAGTGCATGGCATGACCTACGATCGCAAGGATATCCCTGCTATTGCCGATGAATATGTCCTGGGCCTGCTAGGGGCCGCGGATGTTAACGAGGTTGAGGTTGCCATGGAACGCGATGCTGAACTGCGCGCCGCAATTGCTGCCAGCCGTGAGCGCTTCCTGCCACTCGACATGAGCGTGGCACCTGCTACCGTCACCGAGCAGCTTTGGCAGCGCATCGAAGCGGCCTTGCCGGTCCAGGATCAAACCGGTCTTATGCCTCTGATCTCAAACGCGAATGATAACCGTAGGAACGGTTGGCGAATGGCCGCGATCTCGGCCATCGCCGCCACCTTTCTGCTCGCGATCGGTCTCGCTTACAGCCTGACCCGGACGGTGGAACCGCTTGTCGTCGCGGTTCTGATCAATGATGCCGGGGAGGTGCAGGCGATAGTCGAGGATTTCGGCAACGAGCAGGCGACGATCCGTATGTTGGCCGATTTCAATATCCCCGGGGACAAGGCGATTCAGGTCTGGACCCTGCCGTCCAGAGACAGGGGGCCAGTTTCCCTCGGCCTCATCGATGGTGTGCGATCGGCACGTCTGGCTGTTCCGCAATTGCCGACGCCAAGAAATGATCAGCTCTATGAGATCACGCTGGAACAGGCGGGCGGATCGCCGACAGGGCGGCCGACCGGACCAATATTGGCCAAGGGCCTCGCGAAGTTGCTGCGATAATAATCGCGCCAGATATCTCCGTGTGGTGCTTGTATCGTAGCTCAATATTTTGATGATTGAGTTAAAAAAAAGGATGGCTATAACTCATGTGACGTGTGCACTGGCCTGCTTACCAGGCAACCTCGTAGATATTGGCGGCATCCGATAGCGACATGGTACGCGGGTTGTTGACCAGCAGCCGGGTCTGCTCCATCGCACTTTCCGCGAGTAGAGGAATTCCCTCCTTTGGAATTCCGACATGCCTCAGCCTTACGGGAAGATTAAGGCGCACTGGCAGCATCGTTAGTCCGTCGATGAAAGCGGAGAGCCGTCCGTTCTGATCGGCAGGCTCAAGGTGAGGAAAGAGACACGGTGCCAGCTCCGCGTAGGCATCACCACACACCGTCGCGTTGAAGCGCAAGACGTGCGGCAGTACCAGACTGTTGGAAAGACCGTGGGGAACGCCGTAGCGGCCTCCGATCGGATAGGCGAGAGCATGAACGGCAGCGACAGGCGAATTAGCAAAGGCCTGCCCCGCCAACATTGCACCCAGCAGCATCGCCTGTCTGGCGGCAAGGTCGGTTCCATCCTCGACGGCGATCGCGATATTCGCTCCGAGAAGCCGCAGGGCTTCTTTGGCAAGGGCACGGGAAACGGGATTGTTGTTTGCACTGGCGGACGTGAAGGCCTCGATGGCGTGGACCATTGCGTCAATTCCCGTCGCCGCGGTCACGGCGGGAGGAAGTCCGATGGTCAGGTTCGCGTCGAGAAGCGCCACGTCTGGCAGAAGTACGGGTGATACTACGCCCTTTTTCTGGTGTTCACCCGTGGTGATGATCGAAATCGGCGTGACTTCCGATCCGGTACCGGCCGTTGTCGGCACGAGCGCCAGCGGCAGACGCTCCCCCGTCACCTTGCCAACGCCGTAGATAGTGCCGAGCGCTTCGCCGCTTTTGGCAATAAGCGCTACAAGCTTTGCGACATCGAGCGACGAGCCGCCGCCGATGCCCAGCACACCGGTTGCGCCAAACGTCACCGCCTGTGCCGCAGCCGTATGGATGATGGCTTCCGGTGGATCAGCGACAACGCCGGTGAAGATTGATGTTTCGGCGCCGGCTTCTGTAAGACTGGCAAGCGCCGGCTGAACGAGCCCCGCCTTGACGACCCCATCGTCCGAAATCACCAGAACGCGCGGACCGAGCATGCTCCTCAGCTCCGAAAGCCTTGCGATAGAGCCGGGTCCCGCAATGATCTGCGGGACGGTTGCGAATGTGAATGCGGACATCCTGCCAGCCTTTCACTGATGCCATTTGACGAGGGGCTGATAATGATGCGGCTGCCGCATGACAACAAGGTCTTTTCGACGGACGATGTTCGTTGGATAGGGTGTGTCGAGATTGGTGGTGTCGACAGTCGCACCGGCTATTCCTTCCTCATCCAATATCACCGATTCCTGACGCGGAAAGGCAAAGGAGTCCGGCCCGAACACGGCGCTCTTGCCCAGATATCCTTCCGTTTCATCAAGCACATTGGCGAAGGCCAAATAGACGTTGTTCTCGCCCCCACGAACCCGCAAAGCATGCCAGTGAAAGGGGTCGGCGCCCTTCGGGATGGGATAGTTGTGCGGGATTTTCGTTCCTGCGTGGCTTCCGGTGAACGTACCGGCAATTGCCGAAGGGCAGGCTATCAGATCGCACCCCATAAGGGCGAGCGAACGGATCGCTTCCGGATAAAGAGCGTCGTGGCCAATCGCCAGGCCCACTCGGCCGATGGCAAGATCGTATATTTTCCATTCGTCACCGGCTGTCGCCCAGCTGTCGGCAATACCGAGATGCGTCTTGCGATAGCTGCCCACCAGCCCCTCGGGGCCGGCGAGCACTGCTGTGTTATAGACTTTGTCTCCGTCCGCCTCGGCAAATCCGGCGGCGAGATAAAAGCCGAGCTTCATTGCGAGGCGCACGAAGGCGGAGACAGTCGGGCCTGAAAGCGGTTCCGCCCGGGTTTGGGGAGCCTCAAGCCCGGTCAGCGACAATTCCGGGAAAACCAGAATGTCCGGCGCTGTCGTCGCCTTTGCCTCCGTGGCAAGGGCGGTGATGCGGGCAATGTTGTCTGCGACCGAGGAGGAGGGGGCAAACTGCGCAACTGCCGCGCGCGATTTGCGCCCGCGCGGGATGGGCTGGTTGCCATAGAGGCGGAAGTAGTCGCCCGGATTCCAGGTGAAGCTGTTGGTCATCATGTTCATGTAAAGCTCGGGCCGGCGCGATTTGAAGACGGGTTCGCTCAAGACTTCGCGGCGGCGTGCGCGGGCGAGATCGACCTTGCCGTAGGCAATCCCGTCGCCTGTATCGATGGATGCGGCAACTGTTCCGTCGGGCTCGATCAGGCAGCTTCCACCGGAAAACTGCACAGTTCTCTCCAGCCCCCACCGGTTGCTTTCGATGACATAGCAGGCATTTTCAAAGGCGCGGTTGATCCAGTAGGGTGCGGGTGCGCGTTCCTGCAGCCAGTTGGAGATGTGGCAGATGATGTCTGCGCCGGCCAGAGCTTCCAGCCGCGCCGTTTCGAAGAAGTGCAGATCCATGCAGACCAGCATCGAAATCCGGCCGATCTCCGTCTCGAAGACCTCGTGCACGATATCGCCGTTGGCGGCCCACTTTGGCTCGGCGATATAGGGGTGCGACTTGCGATGCCGGCCGATGACGCCATCGGGACCGATGAGGACGGCCGTGTTGTAATAGAGATCGCTCTCTGGATCGACCTCCGGCATGCCAACGACGATGTAGCAACGGTGTTGACGGGCAATGGCATGGAAAACGTCGGTGGTCGGTCCGGGAATGGTCTCGACGAATGGTTTCACCTCCGCCCTGTCGAACCAGCAATAGCCTGTCGTCCCCATTTCGGGCGTAACGATCAGGCGTGCGCCGGCCTGCGCCGCCTCCTCGCAAAGGGCTGTCAGCCGGCTGATATTGCGTGCCTTTTCAAACATGGTCGGTTCGAACTGGATAGCGGCGGCGGTGTAGCTCTGTGTCGGTGTCATGATTGTTCCCATTGTCTTTAATAAAGGATCCGTCTTCTCAGACAGCCATATGCCGATGGACAAGCGTGTCGGAGAGCGCGTCTATGGCGCCTGCCGCAACCACGCCTCCCTTCTCCAGCATGGCGAAGTGGTGAGACGCATGCCGCGCAAACGCCACGTTTTGCTCAACGAGGATAATCGTCATGCCGATCTCGCGATTGAGCCGGATGATGATCTTTTCAATCTCCTCGACGATAGAGGGCTGGATGCCTTCGTTGGGTTCGTCGAGCAGCAGCACTTTCGGGTCCGCAGCCAGGGCGCGGGCGATGGCGAGCTGTTGTTGCTGGCCACCGGAAAGCACACCGCCCGGTCGGTCGAGGTTGGCCATCAGATAGGGAAAAAGTTCCGGGACGAGTGCTGGAATTTCGCGTTTGCGATCGGCATGCGCGAAAGCGCCCATCAGGATGTTTTCGCGGATGGTGAAATCGGGAATGATCTCCCTGCCCTGGGGGACATAGGCGATCCCCGCCCGAGCCCTTACATGCGTCGGGGAAGAGGCGATGTCTTTTCCCTGCAGGTGCATTTCGCCCGTCATGCGGTCGGTCAGCGCCATCAGGGTTTTCAACAGGGTCGTCTTGCCGGTGCCGTTGCGGCCGAGAATACTCGTCACCTTGCCGGTTGGAACATCCAGTGTGACGCCGTGCAGGATATGGCTGCGGCCGTAATAGCTGTGCACGTCTTTCAATGTCAGCATCAGGAAATTCCTTTCGAACCGAGATAGGCTTCACGGACTTTCGGATTGTGCTCGATATCCTCGACGCTTCCTTCTGCCAGAACCTCTCCCAGATGAAGGACGGTGATGCGCTCGGCGATTTCACGCACAAACCCCATGTCATGCTCGACGACGAGAATGGTGTGGCGGCCTTTGAGGTTTTTGATGATCTGGGCCGTCTTGCGGGTCTCGGCCTGGGTCATGCCGGCTGTCGGTTCGTCCAGCAGAACGACCTTGGGATCCTGAACGATGAGCATGCCGAGTTCCAGCCATTGCGTCTGGCCATGGCTGAGATAAGCGGCCGTCATGTCCTCTTCCGCTTCGAGGCCCGTGAGGGCGAGCACCTCATCGACGCGTTTGGCTTCCGCGCGCGAAAACCCAAACCGGAGGTTGGCGAAAACGGAGGGATTTCGGCAATTCGCCACTTCCAGATTCTGACGCACGGTAAGATCGCGAAAAATGCTGGGGATCTGAAATTTTCGACCGATGCCGGCGCGCGCTATTTTGTGCTCAGGCCAGTTGGTGATGTCGGTGTCGTAGACGAAGACCTTGCCCTGCGTGCTGCGCGTTTTACCGCTGATCAGATCCATCAGGGTCGTCTTGCCGGCGCCGTTTGCGCCAAGCAACACCCGCAGTTCGCCATCTTCGACGGTGATGCTGGCATTGTTGACGGCTCTGAAGCCGCCGAAATCGACGCTGAGACCGTCGATGGTCAATGCGATTGCACTCATATCACAATGCCTCGTTTTGTTGCTGCAACGATGAAGACGCCGCATCTGGTTTGACCCGGCGGAGGAACTGTCGCAGCACATCATGCGCGAGGCCGCCAAGTCCGCGCGGCATGAACAGGACGACGAGGACGAAGATGAGGCCGATGATCGCTTTCCACGCCTCGACCAGCGCTTCGGTTTCGCTGACCTCGGCCTCGATCATGTTGATCAGGATCGCGCCGATACAGGCACCGAGCAGGGAGGAGCGACCGCCAACGGCAGCCCAGACGACCATTGTCACCGAGAAAGACAGATCCATGAAGGTCGGAGAGGCGAACTCCGCAACGACCACATAAAGCATACCTGCAACGCCGGCGATCCCGGCTGAAATGGCAAAGAAGAACACCTGGTAGAGCGAGACGTCGAAACCGAGATAGCGGGCGCGCACCTGATCGTCGCGGATCGCCTGCAGGATCATGCCAGCACGGGTTTCCACGACGAGACGCGCACCGATGAGCGTCAACGACAGACATATGGCACACAAATAATAGGTCGCCCGGCTGTAAGGGTCGAATTCGATGCCACTGATCGTCAGCCAGCCAAGATCGGTCAGGCCGTTGAAGCCATTCGTCACCGGTTGCGCATCGACCATCACGAGACGCACGAGCAGAACCAGCGCCAATGTAATGATCGAGACGAAGACACCGGAAATACGTTTACGGAAAACCAGCATTCCGAGCGCGCCGGCCACCACCACCGGAAGCAGGATGCCGAGCACGAGACCGACTGACTGGCTTTGAAACGGAAGCCAGAGGAAGGAGCCCTTGTTGATACAGCAGAGTTCGGTCGGCGCACCGGGCTCGGCATTCCAGAGCATGAAATCCGGAACCGGCTTGTCGGAGCCCTGTTGCAGACTGGTCGGGCTTGACAGCTTCAGCGACATGGCAAGCATGTAGGCGCCAAGGCCGAAAAACAGCCCCTGGCCGAGATTGAGAATGCCCGCATACCCCCAGGTCAGCGCAATGGCGACACCGAGCATCCCGTAGACCAGATATTTCGAAATGCGGTTCAGCCAGAATTCGTCGCCGAAAACGGGTGCTGCGAAAATGACCGCGATGAAAAGCACATAGGCGGCGATCTGAAATTTTCGTTCGTTGCTCATGTCAGCGCCCCTTGAACGAGAACAGCCCGCTGGGCTTTACGAGAATGACGAGGATGACGACCCCGAAAACGACGGCGCGTGCCAGAATGTCGTTCGTGCCGATGGCCACCAGCGCATTGATTTCCCCCAGAAGCCCTGATGAAAGGGCCGTGCCGAAGAGACTGCCGACGCCGCCCGTTACCACGACCATGAAACCGTCCACGACCATGGTTGTGCCCATGTCCGGGAAAACGGTCTTGAAGCCGGACATCATGACGCCCGCGACGCCGGCCAGACCGGAACCAAAAGCAAAGGTGAGCGCGTTGATGCGTTTTACGTCGATGCCGCAGGCCGCAGCCATTTTTGGATTACGGATGATTGCCCGCACCTGCATGCCCGCCGTCGTCCGGTAGAGGATGAACCATGTCGCCAGCGTCAGCGCGGCGGTCACTGCGATGATGAAGGTGCGGTATGCGTTGATGTCGGCGCCGGCGAACCTGAAGGTGCCTTGGAGATACGAAGGCACGGCGACGTTTTGCAGTCCGGCTCCCAGACCTTCGATATGAATGCCGAAAAAGGTGAGGCCGAATTCGAGCCTTACGACTTGCTGTAGAAGGATGGCGATGCCCCAGGTGGCAAGAAGCGTGTCCAGCAGGCGGCCGTAGAGCCGGCGCACTACCACCCGCTCGATTATCAGACCGAGCAACGCTGTTACGACAAAAGCCAGTGGTATTGCGAGCAGAAGGCTTGTTTTCAGCCAGATACCCGAGAGGACGGCGACATAAGCGCCGATCATGACCATTTCGCCGTGCGCCATATTGATGACGCCCATGGCGCCGTAGGTGATGGCGAGACCGAGTGCCACCAGAAGAAGGATCGAGCCGAGACTGAGGCCGATAAAGAGAATGTCGAGCATAACGCCACCGTTCGTGAGAAGGGCGGACCAGACTTTGTTCTACTTCTTACCATTGCCGAAATCGGGTTGGTGCCGAGCAGACAAAAACGCAGATCCGCCTTGCCGAGACATTGTCCCGCCAAACATGGTTCGGCGGGACGACGCGGGGAGGGGTCAGCCTTTGAGCTTTGCGGCGTCGAGACCGTTGGCGGTGCAGAACAGATTGCTTTCCGTCTCGCCATAGGCCGAATAGGGCAGTGGTTTGATCGGCGCCGGATAGGCGTTAACGACCTTGCTCTGGCCATCCGGCTGCCATTGCCCGATGCGCGGCGTCAGCCAGCAATGCAGGTTGTCGGGGTCGGTCGTCACCTTGCCGCCGGGCGCATCGTAGGTCTGGCCGCGAATACCGGCCCGGATCGCGTCGGCGGACAGGTCGCCGGATTTCTCGACAGCCTGCTTCCACAGGAATACCTGAAAATAGGCCGCCTCGAGAGAATGATATGTCACGGCTTTCGGATCGTTGACGAATGTCCTGAAGCGGTCGATGAAGCTCTTGTTTGCAGGCGTTTCGATCGACATGAAATAAGGGAATGAGGTGTAGCTGCCCGCCGCATATTCAGCACCCATGGCCGCTATCTCGATCTCGGACGTGACCGTCGCGCAGATCGGGATAACCTCCTGCGACAGGCCCTGGTTCTTGAACTCGCGGTAGAAGGCGATGATCGAGTCTCCGACGACGTTGGAAAGAACGACATCGGCACCTGATTCCTTGATCTTGCTGACCATCACGGCCCATTCGGAGTGGCCCAGTTCCAGATATTCGTCCGCCACCCATTCGGCGCCCGCCGCTTCGATCAGTTTCTTGGAAACCTTGGCCATCTCGCGCGGATAGACATAATTCGAGCCGACGATGAAGAACTTCTTCTTGCCCAGTTTCTCGACGATCCAGGGAATGTAGTTGGAGAGCTGCTGGTTTGGAACGGCGCCGGAATAGACGACGTTGCGCGAGCATTCGAAGCCTTCATAATGCGTCTGGTAGAACAGCATTGCGCCGCGCCGTTCGAAGATCGGCAAAACCGCCTTGCGGCTGGCAGAGGTATGGCAACCGAATACGGTGGAAATCTTGTCCTTGAGGATCAGTTTCGAAGCCTTCTCGCTGAAGGTTTTCGGATCGGAAGCCCCATCTTCCACCACCACTTCGACCTGGCGGCCGAGAATGCCGCCCGCCGCGTTGATTTCGGCCACGGCCATCATGACACCGTTGGCGAGAAGCTTCTCGGCGACAGAAAGCCCGCCGGTCTGGGAGTAGAGCGCACCGACCTTTATAGCATCGGCTGCAAAGGCCCGGCCGCCCAGCGCCGGCAAGGCGAGTGCGGCTGAAGCGGTGGCTGCGGTTTTCAGAAATTCACGTCTGTTGAACACCATCTTGGTTCCCCTTTTTTTGATTGGCGCACGCGACGGCACTGCCCGGCTCTATGGCGAGGCTTTCATGCCGAAAATATTGGAGGGCTGACGTCACTGTCAGCAGATAACAAAAAACCCGCGAGGCTTGTCACAGCCTGCGGGCACCCTTGCCATCACCGCATCACGGCTTTTGCCGCGTGCAACAGCGACACATGGCTTCGCAAAAGGAAGGGATGTGCCGGAGGTGTTCATCTGGAACACACGAAAAACTAATCATGTTTTTGGGGAGGGCGCAAGAGCTGTTCGGCACTGATAATCGAATTGGCGATCTCATCGATCGGCACGCGCCGGGCCATAGCCTGCTCGCGCATTTCGCGATAGGCTTCATTCTCGCTGGTGCCGCGATTGGCCATCAGAATGGCTTTTGCCCGGGCGAGTTTCTGGTCGCCCAATACCTTGCGCTTGTATTTGCGCGCCTCTTTGACCAGCTTTTGCCGCTCGAGCCAGAGGCTGCGGGCGATGGCGAGATTGGTCAGCAGGCCGAAAGGTTTGATCGGTCTCTCGACAATGGCGAGAGCGCCGCTCTCCAGAACGATCTGCAACGTCGAGGGGTTTTCGTAACCGACGATGGCGAGCATGGTCGGAGCGGGATTGGGGAGGCACTTCAGCAGGCGTTCGATTTCCGGTCGCGCCTCGTCTTCCATGGCAAGAAAGACGACATCCGTGCCGTGTGGCAACTCGGCAGGGACCGGCCAGAGGCAACTGACCGTACAACCGATACGGCGCAGGTGATCGACGAGAAACTCTCCTTCGGATGTCCGGGGATGAATCACCAGAACCTTGAGGTCCCGCAAATCTCTGAGAAGGGCGAAAGACATCGTCGCTCCTTCTCAGACCTGAACACGATGTGGGAACGGCTGTGTCAGGTCCGGGCGATATTCTCGCATGAACGGATCTGGCGCCACGCGCAGCGACGGGTCATGGACGATGTTATAGCTGCCTTGCGCATTTACTTTTGCAACCCTTGGCCACAGATGGGTGTGGTTCGTCAGCCGGTCTATCTTCACAGCGCCCTGCGGAGCGTCGTACTCGACCTCGTAAAGGGCTGGAAGAAGCTGCTCCAGCCCATCGCCACCGGCCCGCTGCAAAGCTCCCGCATAGAGATAGACCTGGAAATAGGCCGCTTCGGCCGGCGCCGTCGGCAGCATCTGCTGGCCGTATCGCTGTTGGTAAGCCAAGACGAAGGCACGCGCGCGAGGCGTATCCAGGGAGGCGAAAAAGGGCGCAGCCGTGATATGTCCTTCGGCCACCTCCGGCCGCATGCGGATCACGTCGGCCTCGCTTGTCGATTGACTGGCGATGGGCATCGTCGCCGCATCAAACCCTGCCTCCTTGAACGCCGTGTAGAAGGGAATGATACCGTCGCCGACGATCGTTGAATAGATGACATCCGGTTTCGCCGCTCGAATGTGCCGGATGATTTTGGCGACGTCTTCGGGCTTTAGGTTGAGAGGAACATATATTTCGTCCAGCACCTGACCGCCCAGCTGAAGAAAGAGATCGCTGATCGTCCGGTTGGATTCGTAAGGGTAGACGTAGTTCGAACCCACAAGGAAAACCCGCTTTCCATAATGCTTTGTGAGGAAGTCGACCAGCTGCACGGAGTTTTGGTTGGGTGCGGCCCCGGTGTAGATACAGTGCCGAGAGTATTCAAACCCCTCATACAGTGTCGGATAGAATAGCAGGGCCTCTCGAGCTTCGATGACGGGCAGTACGGCTTTGCGGGTGCTAGACATATGGCAACCGAAAACGACCCGGACCCGATCCTCGTCGCAAAGCTTGACCGCAAGTTCCTTATAGAAATTGGGCGTCGATTTAGGGTCATAGGCGACAGGCTCGATCATCCGGCCGAGGACGCCGCCAGCCGCATTGATTTCGTCAATCGCCAGCAAGGTCGCGAACCTCTGGGTTTTTTCGACGGCTCCGGTCACACCCGTCTCGGAGAACAGCACACCGACCCGCCAGCTTTCTGAATGCATCATCGCCCACCAAAAAATAAAAAAGCTCCCGCCCGTTTCCGGTCGAGAGCTACCCTGCTCATGGAATATTAGCGGCCCGTTGAAGCCTGCAAAATGATGATGTCAGTTTCCTTGTCCGGTGGCAACATGGAGGAGAGCCGAAAACACTCGAAAATGTAAAATCATGAGATCAAAATTCCTCCACGTTTTCGCCTGAGCATCGAGAATACGCACACCCTCCTTGCTCCAGCGAGCGATGTCTAACTTCCCTTCATCAGCCTCTCCGCACTCAACACGACGCAGCCGACTGGACTTTCGACGACAGGCCGCAATCCTTCCAAAGCAGATGCGCCACGTTCCGAGGGTTTCGCACCCCAAAAACTTCAAATTGTCAGTAGGTCTTTAGCTGGAAGCGAATTGTCATGTCTTTCGAGAAACTCCACCATGGCAGCCTTGAGCGCCACGCCACTGACGCGGGTCCTCATCATATCCCTGGTCAGCGTCGCAATGATCTCGGCAGCTTCGCAGACCGGCAGACCACCATCCCTGATATTGGAGACACAATTTCGGCTGGAATCCAGGTTTCCCGACTTGGGACCGTAAGTGATATAAGCACCGAGGCTGTCGGCAGCTGAAAGTCCCGGACGTTCGCCGACAAGCACGATCGTCAGTTTTGCACCTAGTGCCTCACCGGCAGGATCGCCGAGCGCGACGCGCGCCTGGCACGCCAGCACAATTGGTGCAGCCGTCAGGTTCAGGATAGCGAGCTTCGAAACAAGCGCCTCGATCAACGGCACGGCATTGAGATCGATCGCGTGGGACGACAGGCCGTCCGCGACGATAATTGCGACATCATAGCCATTGATCGTTCTCTCATGTTTCAGCCGTTTTTCGGATTCCGCCGCAAGCCGCCGGCCAAGATCCGGCCGCCGCACATAGGTGCTGCGGTCACTTGCCATGCTATCGACATTGACAGCCGGAAGGCCGAGACGATCGAGCCTCTCTGCCAGCGAGGGCCGGTCGACGCTCGTCCAGACCGCTTCGCGTGCCCGCGCGTGGTCCAGAAGGAAGGCAAGTTGAGCGCGTGTCGGAAGACCCGCGCCATGACGGCCGAGCGAAACACGCGCATCGGTCATATCCTTGATAGTGAGGTTTTTTCCGGCAGCAGTGGGTTCTCGCACCTTTTCCATGTCAGGCTCCGATCAATGCGCTGTTGCGGACATAATGGGAAAGCGCGGCAGGCTCGCCGACCAGCGCGCCATCTGGATCGGTCAGGCCGATTTCGAAAAGCCATTTCTCGAACTCTGGTGCGGGTGGCCGCTTCAGCGTCTCGCGGCAATAGACGGCATCGTGATGCGATAGCGACTGGTAGTTCAGCATGATATCGTCGGCGCCGGGAACGGTGATGACGAAATTGACACTGGCTGCGCAGAGGAGCGTCAACAGCGTATCCATATCTTCCTGATCAGCATCGGCATGGTTGGTGTAGCAGACGTCGACGCCCATCGGCAGGCCAAGGAGCTTGCCGCAGAAATGATCCTCGATGCCGGCACGGATGATCTGCTTGCCGTTGAACAAGTATTCCGGCCCGATGAAACCGACGACCGTATTGACGAGCAGTGGATCGAACTCGCGCGCCACGGCATAGGCACGTGCCTCCATCGTCTGCTGGTCGACGCCAAAATGCGCATCGGCCGAAAGCGCCGCGCCCTGCCCAGTCTCGAAATACATGACGTTTGCGCCCGGCCCGCCACGACCCAGCGACCGCCCCGCCTCGTGCGCCTCCTTCAGAAGCGCCAGATCGACGCCGAAGCCGCGATTGGCTTTTTCCGATCCCGCCACCGACTGGAAGACGAGATCGACCGGCGCACCCCGTTCGATTGCCTGGATCGCCGTCGTTACATGGCCAAGGCAACATGTCTGCGTCGGGATCGCAAGCTTTTCCCGCAATTCGTCGAGCAAGGAAACAATGCGGATATAGTCATCTGTCGCATCGGTCGCGGGATTGACGCCAATCACGGCATCTCCCGACCCCATCAGCAGCCCGTCGATGGCAGACGCTATGATGCCGCGGCTGTCATCCGTCGGGTGGTTGGGCTGGTTGCGGGTGGAAAGCCGCCCGGCGAGCCCGATCGTGTTGCGGAATCGCGTCACGACACGTCGCTTGGCAGAAACAGCTATCATGTCCTGCAGGCGCATGGATCTTCGACACGGCCGCGATCATTTCCGGTGTCAGTCCGAAGGTCACCGCCTCCAGCCGCTCGTGCGTCGTCTCGGGCCTGAGCAGCCATTCGCGCAATTCACCGACAGTAAGCGAGGAAACTGCGGAAAAGGCTGCCGGATCGTGCCGTTGCGCGATCAGTCGGGAAACCTCGTCATCCTCCGACGAAATGAGCTCCTCGCCGAGAAATGCTTTCAAGGGGAGATCGGCCAGCGCCATCTGGGCTGCCAAGCGCTCGACCGGGCCTTGCGCCGCAATACCGGCCAGCTGGTCGCCGGAGCGCTCCGGGGTTGCTTTCGCCAGCAGCATTTTCAGGTCATCAAAGCGGAAGACAGTCTGCTCGATTGTCGTAGTATAGGGCATTTGTTCACGTCACCGGTTGAGGAGGGCCAGGGCTTCGTCATGAAGTCTCGGGGTAGCCGACGCCAGAACCCGTCCGTCGGAATGGATCGAAAGCGCATTGCCTCGCCAGTCCGTAATGCATCCGCCGGCACCCGTCACAACGGGCACGAGAGCCATGTAGTCGTAAGGTTGAAGTCCCGTCTCGAGAGCGATGTCGCAATGGCCGGAAGCGATCAGACCATAGATGTAGCAGTCTCCACCGAAACGCCGCAGCCTGGCTTTGCGGGAGAGACGCTCGAAGCTCTCGGCTTCGCTGTCCACGAACATGTCCGGCGAAGTCGTATAAAAACGGGCGCTGGAGAGGTTCTCGCAGCCGCTGGCGTGGGCCGGCTTGCCAGCAAAGAGTGTCTCTCCCGGCCGGCCCTGCCAGCGTTCGCCGGTGGCCGGAATATCGATCAGACCACAGAATGGCTTTTCCTGAAATGTCAGTGAGACAAGCGTACCAAACAGCGGGAAACCGGTGATGAAGCTCTTGGTGCCGTCGATCGGGTCCAGCACCCATGTAAAGGCGTTACCTTCCTTTACGCCGAACTCCTCACCATGGATGCCGTGATCGGGAAAGCGCGCCTCGATCATCTCGCGGAGATGTTTTTCGATCGTCCGGTCGGCGATTGTCACCGGGCTATCGTCGAGTTTTGAGATCACGTCGAGCGGGGTCCGGAAATAGGAGAGCGCCAGCGGACGCGCGGCGTCGGCGAGTTCCGCGGCGAAGGTGATATAGGTCGCAGCTTCTTGCGGGCTGATATCGGTGACGGGCATCAAAGGGCTTTCAAAAACAGGGGCCAACGGGGATCGTGGATGATCGAGCGGGCGCGCATATGCTTCCAGATTCCGTACTTGTAAAAGTCGAAATCGAGGGTCGATATCCGGTTTTGTACCATCGCCCAGGTGCTCCACTTGATGTCGGCGAGTGCCTTGTGGACGATGAAGCGAGCGTGATGCGCCTTGTCGTAACGACCGAAATACTCCTCGATTATCTCGCAGTCGGTCGCCTCGGAATAGAACATCTCGCCACTCCAGATCGCGAGATCGTAGAGCCTCTCATTGTTCGACGCATATTCGAAATCGATCAGCTTAATCGACTTGTCGTCACCGATCAGGAAATTGCCCGGCATCGGGTCGTTGAAACAGGGCACCAGATCGAGCCCGGATGCCTCAAGCGCGGCGCGCGCCTGTCTGTAATTGCGGAAGAGCCAGTCGTGGTCGAGCGGCCAGTGGCCGTCAAGCTGACGCACTTGGTCGAAATGTTCCTCGATCATGTCGAAGACGGTTTTTGTCAGCGGCAGGGCAGGGGCATCGTGAAACTGCCGGTAGACGCGTACCGCTTCGTTGCGGATCGCCGGGTCTGCAAAATCCCTATGTGTCGAGGCGCGGCGACCATCGATGAACTCGGCGATTTCGATGTCGAGGTGATCGAGATAGTCGAATGTCTTCGGGCCGATTCCGATGACTTCTGCCTGCTTGCTGGCGGCAGCGGCGGCCTTGCGATCGATGAACATCTCGGTGCCTCGGCCGGGAATCTTTAGAAAATACCCGCGCTCTTCGCCTTCGACCTCAATGCGGAAATTGGTGTTGCTGATTCCGCCGGAAACCGGACTGTAGCGCAGCCGCCGTCCTTCCCAAGGTGGCACCTGGATGATTGCAGCCTCAACTGCCCGTTCGGCATCGGATCGTGCCATTCCCAGTTCATTCATAGGCTTGTTCCCGTTATTGTTTCTAGCCCGTTGTCGTTATCGTATGCCTAGAGCGCTCTCAGCCTGGCCTCGAAATCCGGCTGGCCGAGCAGCATTCGGCAACGCAGGAACCGCCAGCCGGCATATTTCAGGAATTCGACACCCCGCGGCGGCGAACGAAGCTCCAGTACGAGGCTGCGCAACGCCCAGTAGAGGTCGTCTGCCGCCGCATAGACACGGCAGCGGTTGAAGGTTCTTTCGCTGAAACCTCCATCGTGCATTTCCAGCAAGGGCCTCATCTGGCTTTCGAACTGGTAGAGTTCGTTCATCTGGACGCCGAGCTGATAGTAGGGGTCAATGTCGGCAGCCATGTCGAAGTCCACGAGCTGCATTTTCCCGTCTGGGCCTAGCATGACATTCGAAGCCTGCGGATCACCATGGGCCGGTTTCAGGTCCACGCCGGCCGCTGAAACTGCCTCGCGGATCGGCGTCATCCAGGAGAGCATCCATTCGACATCGCCGGGCAGGCTGGTGTCACCGGCACTCACGATCGCCCAGAGCTGATCGATGCCGTCGAAGACTGACCATGTTCGGCCGGTGGAAACACTCCCTGCGATCGTCGTCTGCATCTCGATCAGGCGGGCAACAGTTTTCGGCTGCATCAGATCGTCGATCCTTGCCGCTCGCCAGCCGTCGCCAAGTCGGGCAAACAGCATGCTGGCCGTTCCGGCATCGTAACCAATCGGCTCAGGCGAAAGACCAAGGCTGTGAAAACGGTGTGCTGCAGCATTTGCGGTCTCAGCATCCACGAGATCGGTTACCTCATCGGCACCGAGACGCAGGAAATAACGTGCCTCCCCGTCTGTCGGCGCGACCACGAAACCGCAGGATTCGACGGCATGATAGGACGGCGATGCGACAGCTGCCGTCCCCGGCGCATAGGAAGGGGTGTCGCCAATCACTGCGGAAAAGACTGAAAGCGCCTTCTCCGCGCGGGCTTCCATCGGTGATTGAGGAGAGCCCGATCTCTTCATTCGGCAGCCTCGCTGAGTTCGACAACTTTCAAACCTTCGCAGGCGATCTTGTAAAGCATGTCCGCCACTATCTGCGTGCCAAGGGCCTGGTCTTCAGGCGAGGTATACTCGGTGGGGTGGTGGATAACGCCGTCACGGCTCTGAACCGCCAGTACCACCGCCGGGCAGACATCGGAGACGGCAACGGCATCATGGCCTCCGATCGTATCGAGGTGACGGGCGCTCTGGCCGAGATGCGCCGCAGCACTTTGCGCAAGCGTCACCAGGCCCGGCGCGAACCTTCCTGCCTTGCGGCGGTCGATAGAGCGGACTTCCGAGGTGACGCCGGCTCTCATCGCCGCTTCCTCGATCCTGATCTTCATCTTGCGTTCCGCCTCCGTCAGGACGTCTGGCGATCCCGAGCGCAGCTCGATGAACAGCACGGCTTCGGCCGGCACGACATTGGGTGAATTGGGGAAGACTTCCAGGCGGCCAACCGACGTATGCAGGTCCAGCCCGTGTTCGGTCGATATCTGCTTGAGATCGGCGATCAGATAGGCAGCAGCAAGCAGCGCATCCTTGCGATCTGCCATCGGGGTTGCGCCGGTATGTGCCTGGCGTCCATGGAAGGCGAGGCGATATTTTGTCGCGCCCCAGAACCGCGTGAAGATACCGAACCGCTCCCCGGCGCGGCTGAGCGTCGTGTCACCTTCTATATGCAGCTCGATCAATGCGTCGGGAATTTCCACCTTTTCCTTGCCAGCATAACCGATCTCGTCCAGCGACTGGCGCACCGTAATGCCGTCACCGTCGGCCCGTTCCAGCGCCCATTCCAGGTCAATGGCGCCGGTAAACACGCTGCTGCCGAGCAGGCTCGGCTGGAAACGGGCGCCTTCCTCGTTGGTCCAGTTGACGATCTGGAAGTTGCAGGCGGACAACCTGCCTTCCGCCTTGAGACGTTCGCTGACGGATAAAACCGCCTCGCAGGCGGCGACGACGCCAAGCGCTCCGTCGAAACGACCGCCGTTCGGCTGGCTGTCGATATGGGAACCGACCATGATGACGGGCGCATTTGCGCCCGCCAAGGTCATCTTGCCGAACTGGTTGCCGATCGCGTCTACGGCCTGCTCGAAGCCGTTTTCGGCAAACCAGTGCCCCAGCCAGTCGCGTGCCATTCCGTCTTCCCTGGAAAGCGTCAGGCGGGTCATCGAGCCATCGGGGCCGCCGCCAAAAGTGGAGAGGGTCTCCATCAGCATCTGGAGCCGCGCGGCATTGATCGGGGCAGGGGAGGAGGAGACATCAGGCATGTATGATTTCCACTTTGGATTGATTGAATTGATCTTCAAATTCCCGCGCGATGACGCCGCTGGTCACCACCGCGTCGATTTCGCTGAGGCCGAATGTGTGGATGGAGCCGAGGCGACCAAACTTGGAACTGTCGGCAACAATGATCGAACGTTTTGCCTGGGCCTTGGCGACGCGGCGCAGGATCGCCTCGTCCTCGCCGAAATCCATGAACCCGCGTTCGGCGTGAATGGCGCTGATGGCGATAATCGCGAGATCGAAGAAATGCTCCTTCAGCGCGGCCACGGTCTCATGGCCGTAGGTCGCCTGATAATCCGGGCGCATGCGACCGCCAAGAACCCGCACACTTGCCTGCGGCAGATTGAAGAAGTGGGCTGCGACCGCCAGCGAATTGCTGACAACAGTCAAGTCCTTGCGCGTCTCGATATGTTTCAGGCAGGCAATCGTTGTAGTGCCGGTATCGATGAACACCTTCATGCCGTCCTCGACCAGCGACGCTGCGGCCTCGCCGATCTTGGCTTTCTCGCGTGAGCTGACGCGCAGTCGGTCGGTAAACGGCTGATCGCTTTCCTGCTGGTCAAGGACCGCGCCGCCATAGACGCGGCGGGCATAACCGCGCATCTCAAGTTCCTTAAGGTCGCGCCGGATGGACTCCTGGCTGACCTGCAGATAATCGGCAAGCTCCCTCACATTGACGCGCTGGGTTTGCTTCAGCATGTCGAGGATAAGCTTGAGGCGATGTTCGGTGAAACTCATGAATGCACCCTGGATTCTAGTGATCGTCGCGGCCCCGTCTGTGGCGCCGCAACCATGGTCAGGCTAAAGCCATTTGACGGGTTGCGTCATCGAGAGCCAATGGCTGGATGAGATGACAGGCGGCGAAATCCTGGCTGCCACGCGCGGTAAGCGCAGGCTGCAGGCTGCCGCATCTCTCCATCGCACGCGGACAGCGCGACTTGAAGCTGCAACCTGGAGGAATATCGATCGGGCTTGGCGGTTCACCTTCCAGAAGGCAGTCTTCCGCCTTGTAGCGGCGTTCTTCAAGTGTCGGCATCGCGCTGAGCAACGCCATTGTGTACGGATGTCCGGGATCGAAGAACAACCGCTCGTTATCAGCCAGTTCGAAGACCTCGCCGAGATACATCACCGCCACCCGGTTGCAGACCTTGCGGACCATCGCAAGGTCGTGGGAGATGAAGATGTAAGTGAGGTCGTATTCCTTCTGCAGCTTCTGGAAAAGATCGAGAAGCTTGAACTGTTCTGTCTGGTCCAGGGCAGAAAGCGTTTCGTCCATGATCAGGATTTCAGGCTCCAGAACCAGCGCACGGGCAACGTTGATGCGCTGGCGCTGGCCGGCACTCAGGCCGATCGGCAATTCCTCGTAGAGATCGGCGGAGAGGCCGACTTCGCCCATGACCTTGAGCACCCGCTCACGAATTTTGGCACTGTCCTTCCATCCGTGCGTGCGAAGCGGGCCCTCCAGCATCTTCCCGACCGATGTGCGTGGCGGCAGGGAGCCGAACGGATCCTGCAGTACCATTTGCAGCTTCTTGCGGAAGGTCAGAAGGTCTTTGCCACCGAGCATGGCGATATCGTCGGCACCGCACAGAACCTGGCCGGAGCTCGGCAGTTCCAGCCTGCTCAGAAGCCGCATCAGCGTCGACTTGCCACAACCGGATTCACCGACGATCGCGAAACTGTCGCCGCGCCGGACATCGAATGTGACGTTGCGAACCGCACGCACATGGTTGAAGCCACCGAAGCCGGTCTTCTTCTTTACCCTGTAGACCTGTGAGGCATCGCGCAGGCTCAAGACAACGTCGCGTTTGTCGTTGAGACGCGGCATCTCGGTCTTTTCGATCCAGATCTTCGGCGTCTGTTCGACAAGCTCCTTCGTATAGGCATATGCAGGGGCGGCGATCAGCCTTTCGGTTTCCTGTTCCTCGACGATGCGACCTTTCTCCATCACCAAAATCCGGTTGCAGGCTTCGCGGGCAACGGGAAGGGAGGAGGAGACGAACAGCACAGCGGTATTGAAACCATCTGTCAGTTCCTTCATCAGACGGATGACCTGGGCTGCGACGGTAACGTCGAGCGGCTGGGTGACGTTATCTGCAATCAGCAGCGCCGGGTTCGTTACCAACGCATCAACGATCAGTGCGCGCTGCATCATGCCGCCGGAAAACTGCGAAGGGTAGTCGCTGAAACGGCTGCGGGCCGAGGGAATGCGGACGGCCTCCAGAAGCTCGATCGTGCGCTTTTCCGCCTCTTTCCGCGAGGTTCCTGGAACGACCGCACGCAGCTTCTCGACGATCTGGACGCCGACCGGCAGTGTCGGATCGAGTGCACCCATCGGATTGGCGCCGACATAGGCGACCCGGCGGCGCAGGGTACGCATCTCGTTCTCGGAGATGCCGTAAATATCCTTGCCTTCGAAGTGGACGCTGCCGGAACGCACGGAAAGCGGCGGTTCCAGCCAGTTGACGACTGCCTTGGACAGCACCGTCTTGCCGGCTCCGCTGGCCCCGACCACACCGACGATCTCTCGCGGCGCGAGGCTGAAGGAGATATTGTCCAGAATAATCTTCGCCTTGTCCGAGCGACCGGCATTAACGGTGAGGTTTTGCAGCTCAAGAAGCGGCTTGATCATCACTCGGACCCTCCGTGAATGGTGTTGCGGGCCCGTTCCAGCGAAGCGCCTATGAGATTGATGCTGGTTAAAGTGAGGCCTAGGAAAATGCCGGGCATGGTTGCGATCCACCAGGCGTTTAGAAGATACTTTCGGCCATCGGCAATGATATTGCCGAAGGTCGGCGTCGGCGGCTGGACACCCAGGCCGAGGAAGCCGAGTGTCGATTCAAAGATCATCATGCGCGCCACATCAAGCACCGAGGTGAAGATCACCGGCGGCAGGAGCAGCGGCAGAAGCAGGCTGACGATAATGCGGAAATCGGTCGAGCCCCCAAGTTTGGCAGCGCGCACATATTCCCGCTGCCTTTCCGTCATCACAATGCTGCGCATGATGCGCGCATAGACCGGCCAGCTTGAGAGACCAAGCACCAGGACGATGGCCGGAATTGTCGGGCGCGACACGCCAAGAACGGCGATCGCCAGAATGATCATCG
Source organism: Rhizobium sp. AB2/73 (assembly GCF_020871915.1). Classification (NCBI taxonomy): domain Bacteria; kingdom Pseudomonadati; phylum Pseudomonadota; class Alphaproteobacteria; order Hyphomicrobiales; family Rhizobiaceae; genus Rhizobium; species Rhizobium sp. AB2/73. The sequence goes on from NZ_CP067074.1 coordinate 496,325, forward strand.
GGATAGACAGCTGCGCATCGGTCAGACGCATGATCAGCATGTCGATACGACCGCCGAAGTAACCGGCGATCGTGCCGAGGGCACAGCCGATGACGAGTGTCACTGCAACCGATGCAATCCCGATCAGGAAGGAGTAACGCAGGCCGACAAGCGACCTCACCAGCATGTCGCGGCCAATCTGATCGGTGCCAAGCGGGTGGCCCCAGCTCCAGTTGTCGCCGAAGAAAAGTGGCGGCAGAAGGCGGGCCTTCACATCCATCTTGGTCGGGTCGACGCCACTGATTTCCGGATAAAGTGCGGCGGCAATCGCAAGCAGCAGGAAGATCGCAAGGCCAATGCGAAAACCGGGCGTCGATGCGGCGCGATCGAATATGCGGCGCGCAATCGAGCGGCTTGCCATTTTCGAAGTGATCGGGGTGTCGAGTGCGGATGTGATGGACATCAGTATTCAAGCCTCGGATCGATGGTTGTTGCGACGAGATCGACGACAATGTTGATCAGTACAAAGATGGCGCTCGTGACGATCGCGATACCCTGGATCAACGGAAAGTCGCGCTGCAGCACGGCATTGATGGTCAGAAGGCCGAGCCCGGGATAATCGAAGATATATTCGACGATGATGACCCCGCCGAGCAGGCTGGAGAATTGCACACCGAGCAGGTTGAGAAGCGGCACCGAGGCGTTGCGCAGGGCATGGTTGGAGATGATCCGCGAACGGCTCAGGCCACGTACGCGTCCGACTGCCACATAGGGCTCCATCATCTGGCTGGATACGGAACTGACCAGCGTGCGGATCAGCACCGGAGACAATTCGACCGCCAGCACGATTGCCGGCAGGATTGTGTAGGCAAAGCCCTGATAGCCAATGGCAGGAAGCCATCCGAGCTTCACCGAGAAAAGCAATGCCAGAACGATGCCGAGCCAGAAATTTGGCAGCGAGATGAATATCGATGAAATGTAGAAGGCAAGCTTGTCTGGCCATCTGCCGATCGAAAGCCCGCCCGCAATGCCGATGATTGCCGAGAAGATCAGTGCAATCACCAGCGTCACGGCCGCCAGTTGAAGCGTCATTGGAAGTGCATCGAAAATCAGGTCGAAGACCTTTGCTCGTTCGCCGCGAGTTGAGTCGTTGAATGTCGCGCCACCGGTCGAGGCGCCGTTTGCCGGGCGCACGAAGGACTGGCCAAGATCGCCACGAACCACACCGCCCATGTAGCGACCGAATTGCACCAGTATGGGATCGCGAAGGCCCATGTCGGTTGCGATCTTTTCGATCAGTGCTTCGGGCGCCATGCCGCCCGCCATGAGGCGTACCGGGTCACCCGGCACCACCCGCAAGAGGGTAAAGATCAGCAAGGACACAAGGAATATGATGATGGCGCCCTGCATGAGGCGTCGCATCAGGAAGTTCACGGCAAACATTCAGTCACTCCGCTCGAGAAGTCACGGGCATGTCCACACGCCGCCTGATCGCGGCGTGTGGCTGATCACGGTCAGGCAGCAGGTTTGGCGGCGTCGATCGACCCGTCGGGATAGATGTACATGCCCTCAAAGTCCTTCTGCATTGCGTGGATCATCACGGATGTGAACAGCGAGAGTGCCGGCATCTTGGCGGTGATGAGAGGCATGGTCTCTTCCTGAAGGATCTTCTTGCGCTCTTCCAGAGTCGGTGCCGAACGTTCCTTGTCGAGGCTGGCATCGATCTCCTTGTCCTCGATGCCGCAGATGCGGTGCGAGGTGGAATGGAAATGGGTGCGCAGCACCAGATCCGGTTCCGGAGACGCTGTCGACCAGCCGCAATCGACCATATGGCCCGGGCCGCCGCCGGGGCGATGGTACAGTTGCTCGTTCCAGGCCGCAGGTTCAAGCACGGTCAGGCTGACGTTGAATCCCTGCTCCTGCAGCATGGCGGTCAGCATCTCGCCATATTCCTTGGTCTTCGGATAGAAGCCGACGGACGTGATGTATTCAAGTGGCGGCAGGCCTTTGCCGTTTGGGAAACCGGCTTCGGCGAGCAAGGCTTGAGCCTTTTCCGGGTCGAATTTCGGGTAGTTCGCCAGATCGACATAGCCAAATTTGACCGGCGAGACGAAGTTCGACGAGGCATGGCCGGCCGAGCCCATCAGTTCCATAATCATGTCGCGATCGATCGAATGGCATGCGGCAAGACGGATACGCGGATCGTCGAAAGGCGGTTTCGAGCAGCGGAACCACAGATACTTGTTCTCGACCGAAACGACCTTGTTGATGAAAATCGCGGGATTGTCCTTGATCGTGTCAACCTGTTCAGGCTCAAGACGTTCAACGATCGAAGCCTGGCCGTTCATCAGCGACAACATACGGGTGGTGGAGTCGCCTGTGAAAGTGAAGTTGATGCCGGGGATGACCGGCTTGCCCTTGAAGTAGCCGTCATAGGCCTGCATCACGGTGTCGTTGCCGCGCTGTTCGACGAATTTAAATGGACCGGTGCCGTTGAGCCGCTGGGAGAGCGGGCCGCCGGGGCCGCCGGCGACGTCCTTGGCCGACATGATCGGCAGGAAGGATGCAAGAAAGATGAAGAGATGGGCCGGATAGCCGCCCTTGGATGTGTCGACGATGACGGTGTAATCGTCAGGTGTTTCGATCGTCAGAGTCTCGGTCGGGCCGGGATACCACTGCGCCGGACGATCTGCCCTGGAGCCGTATTCGAAGGTTGCCTTGACGTCTTCTGCCTTGAACGGCTTGCCGTCATGGAAGACGATGCCTTCTCGCAGCTTGATCTGTAGCCGGTGGGGGTCAAGCAGCTTGATGTCGGTGGCCAGTTCGTAGACGACCGCGCCGGGATCATCGAGTTTCATCGGCGTGCGGGTAAGAAAGCCCATGACGAAACCTTCGATATTCTTCTGAGAAAGTGTCGTATGAGCGGTCGGGTCCCAGTTGCCGGTGATGTTTTCAGCCGACAGGAAGGTCATGGTCTTGCCGGCCTGCGCGAAGGCCGGCGAGATGAAGAAGTCAGGATTGATCTGCATATAGCCAGCGACGGCGGCTGCGCCCGCGGATCCTTGCAGGAAGCGACGACGACTGAATTCTGAACCCATCGAGTTCCCCTTTTCTATTTTGAATAAACCGTCAAATCAGTCAAAACGGTCAAATCAGTCACAAGCAAACGGCGTGCCAATTCAATTTTCAGACGGATATCGCGCTTTTGGGTCGGCGAAACTTGTGGGATTTGACCATTTATTGGTCGAATGAGAAAGAATTAAGCGGCCAACGAGATCGCTAAAATCACGGGGTTATTTCTGCCGTTGAAGCGGCGGACTGCTGATCGTTGTCAGGATGTGACCGAGAATAATGGCGGCGGTGACTGCAAGTGCCTCAGGATTGAAATTGCTACGAGAGTTCAACTGAATATTTCGGTTGCTCTTCTTTGTGTGCTTTCTGGAGAGCGGCACCTCCGTCCTCGATCCCACAGACCCGCCTGATCGATGCGGTCATTCAGGATCTGTGGGCGCCTCCGGTAAATGATCCGCTGATCAAATAGTCGCTAGCCGTCTTTTAAGCGACCGGTGCTTGGTGCTGCCTGTCTCTTCAGAACAACCGACCCTACCAGGATTTGAAGGAAGTTTTGCGGCTCAGGCCAGGACCGCGAAACGCAATTCTTTGGAGCTGCAGTCCACCTCGGAAAATCCGGTGTCGTGCATCCATTTCAACTGGTTTTAGATAGGAGAGCAACGATCGTGGGACATTCGTTCGAGCGCTTTGGCGATTTCCGCTTCGGATACGCCCAGCCATGCATGATGCGTTCGATCACCGACTGTCGAACGTGAGAGAACCGCGCCAGCTTGCAGAGTTTCGCATGTTGATCACACGACATGTCGTGCGTAGTCACGCAGTAATAGCCGGTTAGATCGAGCACCACCTTGTCGACAAAAGTGTTGCGTTTGATCTCGCGAAAGATCGTCGAGCGATGCCAGCCGAGCTGCTCTGCGATCGCACCAACACTCAGCCGGCCGTTCGCCAGCAGGCGATTTTCCGACGTTCATCGAGATCGATGTGGGAGTAGGAGCGTTCCATTGCATCTTCCTTGTGACTGATAACCCATTGGTATCATTCGCAAGTCGCACTTCAAGCTTGAAGCCACCCCCTTACAGGGAGAACGAAGATGCGTCGATTGTCTGAACATGATAGCTCCCTCTATTTCCAGCGTTGCAGTCAGGTGCTCAGCGTCCTGTGAAACGCAAAAAGACAGGAGGCCGTGCTAACATTGTTCAAAGGCGAGCGGAGCGTGACGCAGTTGGCGCACCAGATCGATCTGTCGCAATCGGCGCTTTCGCAGCATCTTGCAAAAATGCGCGAGGCGGGTGTCGTGGAAACAAGACGCCACGGACTTGTTGTCTATTATCGCATCGCAATGCCGGGGGTCAGCGGGCTATTGGAAGAGGTCAAGCAACTCCTTGAAGCAAACCCTGAAAAAGGGTGATGCCTATGTGCGCGCAGGATACCTTCTTGCCTGCGCGCGACTCGTCCCCGATGCTTGCTGCCTCATTCATGACAAGGCTTAGCTGGCGGCAAGACACGCCGTAACGCGCCTTTCTTCATCGCGCAGGCGTGCCAAGTTCTCATCCAATTCGCTCAGCCTCATCATATGGGCGGTGATCTGCAATGAGATGATGTGCCGATCATCTATCGAGAAACGTTCCCACCTTTTGAGATTGTCGATGACCTCAATGAGGTCGAGACGTTCCTCTTCGAACTTTTCCAGATTCCAGATAATCACAGGCGGGCTCCCGGTTCGACTTTACCTGAAACGTAGCATGGGCGGATCGGTTCAAACCGTTAGCATTTAGCGTAAATTTTATCTAAACTTTGCGGCCTGCTGCGGCTTTCCTGGACACCGAGTTATGGTGCTTCCAATCAAACTTAAACTTCAGGGTCCGCTAAGGGTCGAACGCAGATAACTCTACCCGAGGCGCGCGAATGTCGCGTTACGGCCTTGCGCCACCTCAGCGGACAGTCCCGCTCGCGGCCCCATTCCAGGCGTTTAAATTGATTAGATACTTGAACTGCCTCATTTATCTGCCGGCATTCATCGAAAGCTATGGCGGGCCGACAGTTCGAATCTGTTCAAGAGCTATAGCAATTTGCTGGTGCGCCATCGGAGTTTAACGGGGTGTTTGATGCGCGTCCGCCGCCTTGGAAGCTGACTTATCGAGTTTCGAAATGGACGACCGGACAGCAGCGAGAAACTCTTCCGCAATGCCAGATGCTCTGAGCATCTTGGGCCTAACATACCAAATTTCTGAAAAGACTGTCGGCACGAATGGGCGATAGACTAAACCCGGTCTCCCGTAGCTTCCCGCCGTGAGTTCATCGACCAGAGAAACACCAGCGCCGTTGGCGACCAAGTCGCATGCAACGAGTGACATCGGCGTCTCCAGATTCAATTTGCGCGAAACCCCAGCGTCGAGGAACACCTGGTCCGCTTCAGTGACATCGCCGATATCTCCGATCCGCACAAACTGTTCGCCGTCGAGATCTTTTGGGCTGATATTCTGGCGATCGGCCAGTCTATGGCTCGACGGCATTACACAGACCTCTTGCACTCGCGTCAAAAGTTCACTGGAAACCTGAGGATGCGTGGCTCGATTGTGGGTAAAGCCGATATCGATCTGCCCCGCTATCGCCCACTCGTGGATGCGCTCGGAAGTTCTGGCGTGTACAGAGATGGAAACGCCCTTCTTCTTCTGAGAAAAAGAGGTGACGATCGATGGCAGGAAAGAACCGGCGACGCTCGGCATAGCAGCGATATTCAGGCGTCCAAATTTCAGCTGCCTTATATCGACAGCGGTGCGGTGAAGACGCTGTATTCCTTCCCAGGCGCGTTCAACCTCCGCGGCGTACACCTCACCTTCCCTCGTCAAGATTAGACGTCGCCGTGTTCGCTCAAACAATTCCAGGCCAACGCGACTTTCAAGCTGAGAAAGAAGCTTGCTTGCGGCCGGCTGTGTTATAGATAAGGCATCCGCTGCGGCGGTTAATGTCCCATGACGAACGATCAGCCGGAACAACTCGATTTGGCGGATCCGCAATTTCCCACCTCTTCTATAACCTTTTGGAATGTCAGAAAGGCCAATCTTGTATTGATTTCAGCCGACCTATGGCGAGTTATTAGTAGCTATCATGTTGTAGCCATAGCAGTCCTGAAATGAAAGTCATCGAAGGTCCCAAACTGACTCCGGAAGAGTGTGTGGCCTGGATGCCTGGCACAAGCGACTTGGCTGGCATTTGAAGGAGTGCGACGTATGATGTCCATTGAGACCGTTGACGGTTCTGATCGGCGCCCGTTCGAGGTTACCAACAGAGTTGTCCTTTCCATCGCGGCACCGATGACGGTCGCCTACCTCACCACGCCCCTCTTAGGTTTGGTCGACACCGCAGTCGTCGGGCAAATGGGAGATGTTGCGTTGTTAGGCGGACTGGCGGCTGGCGCGGTCATTTTTGATCTCGTGTTCACGAGCTTTAACTTTCTGCGTGCGGGAACGACAGGACTTATAGCTCAGGCCTACGGCGCAGGGAATCCAGCTGAGGAGCAGACGATATTCTGGCGGGCTTCTGCCCTGGCGATTTTATGCGGTTTAATCCTAGCGATCGCTTCTCCGCTCATTTCCCTCGTAGGGATGTGGTTTATCGGCGCATCTGAAGCTGTTAGTGCCGCGATGAGCACCTACATCAAAATCCGCCTGTTAGCCGCGCCTCTGTCGTTGTTGAATTACGTGATCCTCGGTTACCTGCTCGGGAAGGGAGAAGCACGGATCGCGCTTGGTCTTCAGGTTCTTATAAATGTGCTGAACATTACCCTCTCGGTGTGGTGGGGACTGTACCTGGACCTGGGGGTTGGTGGTGTGGCGTGGGCAGCGGTAGCTTCCGAAACCCTCGCCGCCGCTCTCGGTACCGGGATCGTCCTTAGTGGATTTCAGCGCTTCGCTAGTTTCTCTTTGAAAGAACTGGCAGAGCGTACGGCGGTCAAAAGGTTGATGGTTTTTAATAGAGATATCCTTATTAGAACGTTTGTGCTGATGGGAGCTTTCGCGCTATTCACAAGGCAAGGCGCGCATCTTGGAACTGTTGAGATCGCGGCAAATGCAATCCTGATGCATTTCTTGGTCATTGCCGGCTTTTTTCTGGATGGCTTTGCGGCGGCTGTGGAGCAGCTGTCAGGTCGGGCCGTCGGTGCGCGCTACCGGCCGGCTTTCGACAAAGCAATCAAACTCACGACACTTTGGGGAGCTGTTCTTGCCCTAATATTTTGCGCAGTCGCTCTCATTTGGGGTGGCTCTCTGATCGGAGTAATAACGACTTCAGAAGAGGTGAGGTCGGAAGCTATCAAATATCTTCCTTTGGCGGCTCTCACTGGTCTGACGGGGGTTCTTGCCTTCCAGATGGATGGAATCTACTTGGGGGCTACGTGGTCCGCAACGCTCCGGAATATGATGTTGCTGTCGTTTACTATTTACATTGCAGCACTTTTCATACTTGGGCACTTTTTCGCAAATTACGGCCTTTGGCTGGCACTGCACATTTTTCTGATATTGAGGGGCCTGACATTGACGATAGCCCTTCCGCGATTACGCAACGCCACCTTTGGTGCTTCCTAGATCCATATCGCTCGGTGATAGCTTCGGAGCTGTCGGAGCTACTACGTTCACCGAATTTTACGTCAGCGCGCGCCTACTTCACCAACGATTTTGATGACACAGGCCATCAGCGTGCCTCGGCATGATCACCGCGCGGAATAAACATAACCAATTGGAATGTCATTGCCGCCGATCATGTATTGATTGGCTCTCCTATTGGTAGACTATCCAAGCGCCTTACAATCCAACATGGAAGGGTGTTTGATGTCTGTATCTTACGACGCAGGACGAGTTGTGGAAGGCAGCGGGTGGATCGCCTTACACAAAAACGAAAATCATTTTATCTCCCCTACGTGGGCAGAACGCGCGCTTCGTGCAAGCGCAAACATCAGGTTCGACTGCTATCCTGACCCATTTTCCGCTACAATCAGAGAAGAGCTCGCGAAGCTTTATGGTGTCGACTCGTCTAATATTTACGTTGGCAACGGGTCGGACGGAGTCCTGGCAGACATACTCGCCTTGCTACGGCTCAGGTTTGAACGGGTAAATCTCCCCGATGTCGGCTATAAGGTTTACGACATTTTGGCAGCACGCTTTAACTATGGCGTCAGGCGGTACAGGAGTATCCTGAACGAGAAAGACACGAGCCTACTTGTGGGGCTTTCGGTCATAGACTCGCCTAACGCGATCACTGGAGCGACAGTTCCCGCGTCTGTCTACGAGAATATCGCTGGCGCATCTGCGAACTTCGTCATCTGGGACAATTGCTACGGTGACTTCGAAGACAGAAGATTACAGATCCCGGATGACATGTCGAATATGGCCATCGTTCGTAGTTTCTCCAAATATTATGGTCTTGCAGGTCTGCGGATTGGCTACTGCATCGGTAGTCCTGAGCTGGTTTCCAGCCTTAACCAGATTAAAGATGTGTACAATGTGAACGGCGTCGCCCAGGCCATGGCTATCCAGGCGCTGACCGATGCGAATGAGTTTGAAGCGTCCGCAGCTCGGATGCTGCACGTCCGTATGCAATTGCTAAACCTGCTTTCTCGCTACGGCTTCGACGTTGTTGAGCCGCACGGAAATTTTATCTTCACAAGTCACCCCAAGATCACCGGTACTTCCCTTCAGAAGCATTTCGAACACTTCAATGTTCTCGTTCGAAGGTTCGGCTATCCCGAGACAGAAAACTGGCTGCGCATCACCGTTCCCAGTGAAGCGCATATGGAACGCCTCGCAGAGGCGATCCAATCGTCAGCGGCGAATGCCGAGTGCGCTCAACTTTCCAGCTGAGATTAGCGGTTAATTCCCTGAACCTGCAATCAAACAACGATTTGTGGAGGTAAACGAATGTCTGATACGTATTCTGTTTCTATAATCGGCGCAGGAAATTGCGGTTGTGCCTTTGCTGCGGATCTTTGTCAGAGGGGGATGGATGTGTTGCTTTACAGCCATCCCGATCACCGCCGTAATATCGATGCCATCCGGCAAAGAGGTGGTTTAACGGCGAGTATGAAAATCGAGGGTACTTTTCACCCTTTGACCACGACGGATATTGCCGACGCCGTTAACTTCTCGAGGTTCCTGATCATCGGCGTTCCCTCTTACGGACACGAGACTATCGTCTCTGAACTTGAGCGATTTGACCTCAGTAACCATACCATCGCTGTTATGAGTGGAAACTTCTTCACGCTGGCGGCCTTCGGCCGGTTGAATGCCAGATTAATTCTTGAAGCCAACGGATCGACCTACGCCTCTCGCATGAGCGACGGTGAGATAAAAGTAACCGGCATCAAAGCCAACCTGCCCATTGCTGCATATCCTTCAAACATCAGCACGCAGGATCAGAAGGTGGCCGCCGATATTTTGGGAGTACCGCTACACTGGTATAAAAACATTCTCGAGATCGGGTTATTTTGTACAAACGGAGTTTTGCACGCGATTCCTTCGGTTCTGCATACCGGGTGGATCGAAAGCACCAAGGGGGATTTCTACTTTTATCGCGAGGGTATTTCACCCTCGGTCGGGAATGTGGTGGAGGCGGCTGACAAGGAACGCCTAAAGATCTGCAAGGCCTTTGGTTTCGAGTTGCCGACTGTCCTCAGCGAGTTGACGGGCTTTTACGGCGGGAACTATGAACGCCTTTCGGACTTCGCGTTCCACACGAAAGTTCATAACGCTACCAAGGCGGCGCCTGCGAACATGCGTGACCGCTTTATTGCTGAAGATGTTCCCTTCGTCCTAGTGCCGTGGTGTGAACTAGCTTCTATGGTTGGCGTCAAGGTTCCGATGATACACGCAATTGTAGAGCTCGCCTCGGTGATCAACAACGTTAACTATTTCGAGGCCGGGCGGAATTTGCGGCGCATGGGTATCGAGGGCATGTCAAAGCTTGATCTCATACAGCTTGTCAACCACGGTCGAGTAAGACCACGCTGCGTCCTTGACGATCACCGTGAGGTCATCGGGCATTTATGATAAAATCTGAAGACTTGCGTCCGAACTGAATAAAACACCGCTGCATCAGCCATTTGTTGCAGCGGTGAATAGGTCTGCCATCCGTGGCGAATTTATCAGTCTTGAACAAACAAACCTGTCGGTCTGTCTTGGCTCAATCCCCGCGATCCTGGAGTAAAAGTTAATCTTCCGCTTATCAACGTCAGTAAAAATCTGTGCTGCTTAAATGACAGGGTTGATGGCTCCGATCTTATCAAGAGGTTAAATCATTCTCTTTGCTGAGGCAGATAGGCATCGCCGCCCTTGGCAATGATGTCTTCTTCGCTAAGGGAACGGTGCCAGTGCGAATAGAGCACGAAGCGATCACGCGATAGCCCCACGACATTCCTCAGGTGACGATGAATGGCACTGAAGGCCTTGTGTTCGCATCCACCCCAGAAGAAAACGCTCTCTCGGCATGTTGGCCATTGAATGGAGCGAATTGCGTCCTGAAGCAGCGTCGTTGTGCCTGCACCCTTACCGTCGCGATACAACCATTGGATCGAAACGCGGCTGGAAGAGGAAAGCGGCAGTTTATCGGCGGAGGTGTCGACTTCAATGAAGGCATGGCCGGTTGCCGTCGGCGGCAGATACTCGAGAATTCTGGCAATGCCCGGCAATGCAGTCTCGTCTCCGGCGAGAACATAAAAGTCTGCCGGCCTGGGGCCGTTGGCCGCCGGCCCCAGAATGCCGACGACATCGCCTGTCCGCGCATTCATCGCCCACTGGGTCGCCGGCCCGGGATGAGCATGAAGCGCAAAGTCGATCGTGATTGTCTGCCTTGCCATGTCGATGAAGCGGATCGTGTAGACACGCGTGGGAACCGCAGTATTGTCCGGCCAGACGACATGCCCGCGATGGTCAAGTAGCGGCCAGCGTGGCGCGGCGATGTCGCGCGGCTGGAAAATGAGACGACAGTGGAGCTGGTCTTTACGGTCGTAACGTTCGAGGTTCTCGCCCTTGAAGGCGATCCTGCGAAAGCGGGGCGACAGGTCCTCAATGGTCTGCACCTGCAAAATGCGCAGATCGTCAGGTAAGGCGGGATCCGCATGGTCGCCTTCCCATTGAATATCGAGATTTTCACGGGCGGCGATGAAACCGATCGGCCCGACCAGAGCATGTTTCAGCCGGTTCAGACCGCCGGGATCGGAAGCTTCCGCCGTCAACCGGAAACCGTTTCCGGTCGCCTCGAATGTGGCGTTGCCGAATGGCGAGTGGATATGATGAATGCCACCTGCCTTCTTAACGGTCATGTCGTGCGTTGCAATCGATTCAACAATCGGTTCGATATAGTCGTTAATCTTTTCAAACTGGACCGAGGCATGTGCGCGGTATCGGTTGTTGCTGGTCGATGGCATCGGGCGTGGCTCCGTGTCTCAGATCGCCGCCCACAGCGGTCCCTTTATGGGAAATGCTGCGAAGTCGCGATTGATGGTGTCGAGAATGGCGGTTGGATCGATATCGGCACATCGATCCGGATGCAGCCATCTGGCTGCCTGGGCGATAAACAGCACGTTGAGGGGCAAGTTGGTAATCAACCCGGTCCATATCCCGTAAACACGCTTTGAACGAACGCTCGGCAGATGTTCGAAACTCCGGCGGCCCTCGATCAGATGCTGCAATCCTTGTCGACCCTGTTCGGCGTCGATTCCAGGGCCGATGGACGGACGGCCACCCGAGGCCCAGCCGCCGCCGGAGGCGATGTAGACCTCATGCGGTGTGGCGAGAAGATATTCGAGCGCCAGCTTCTCAAACCACGGCGCGACCACGCCCGGAAGCGGCTGACCACCGGCCAGCGCCAGCAATTCGCCCCAGTTCTTTCTGCCCGCCGCCCAGCAGCAGTCGTCGAGCGTCGACTGGACCTCCAGATAGGTCGTGACGGGCTTCGCACCTGAAATGCGCGTTGCAATGCCCGCCAGTTCCCGTTCGACAAAGGCGATGTAGGCCTCGGCTTTGTCTGAAGCGCCCAGAAGTGTTCCCCACATGCGCATAGATGCTTTCATCGCATCAACAGGGCCGCTTGCCCGCGCCTCATCGACCGCGTTTGAGGCGGCGTCGCTGAACACCACGGGAATGCCGATCTCCTGCAGCCTCTGCAGCAGGGAATTCTCATCCCCCTGCGGCGTCATGAAGGCCGTGGTCACGATCAGGTCGGGAGACAGGGCGATCAGTCCTTCCAGGGAAAGCGTGTCCGGGCTCAGCGTTCCGACCGTGCTGACGGAATGGCCGTTCAGCAGGATCGTCTGCAATTCACCGCTGTCGAGCCGATCGACGGCGGCCCAGCCCACGACCAGCGACGCAGGATCGCGATGCAGGAGCGACATCGTCAGCAGGTCATGCGCCTCCAGCAGAACGATCCTTTTCGGCAGGGCAGGGAGGCGCACCTCGCGCCCCGCCATATCCCTCACGGTAACCGACTGTTCGGCTACGGCGGGCTGAATGCCGGAAAGGATGCCGGCCGCCGCAAAGGAGATGCAAAAGCCTCGTCTCGTTATGATCACGGCGACATCACCATTTGTATCTGAGGCCGGCGAGCACCGTGCGACCGTTGCCGTACTGGCAATAATACTCGGAACTGCAGGAGGAGTAATAGTCCTTGTCGAGCAGGTTGGTGACGTTCAGTGTCGCCTGCAGCCCCTTGAGTTTCGGGTTCGTTGCTCCAAAATCATAACGAAGTGCGGCGTCGAGCAGGGTATAGCCATCGGCTTTCACCGTGTTTGTGTCGTTACTATAGCTGGAGCCGACGAAACGCAGTCCGCCGCCGATGCTCAAGCCTTCCAGCGCACCGGATGAGACGGTGTAGTTCGCCCAGAGAGAACCGTAATAACGCGGCACGGCCTGCGGGCGGTTGCCTATGATCGATGTGATGCCGGATTCGGAAACTTCCGTGTCGAGCAGGGAAACCGCAGCGATCAGTTCGAGATTGCTGGTGAGGTTTCCTCTCGCCTCGAACTCCAGCCCGCGGGAATGGATTTCTCCCTGCTGTTCGTTGAAGCCTGATGAGGCGTTGTAATAGACCACATTCTGCTGACGAATATCGAAAGCGGAGAGCGTGAACATGGCGTCAAGCCCTGTAGGCTGGTACTTGACGCCCACCTCATATTGCTGCGCTTCCGTCGGCTTGAACGGACTGCCATTGGCGCCAACGCTGGTGGAAGGTTCGAACGAGGTGGAATAACTGACATAAGGCGCAATGCCGTTATCGAAAAGGTAAAGCAGGCCGGCGCGATAGCTTGTTGCGCTGTCGGATCGTTTCAACGATGTTCCGGCAAGGAGATTGTCAGTGTCCTGACGGGCCCAGTCGTGCCGCACCCCGAAAACACCGCGCAGCCCGCCGATCTCGATCTGATCCTGGAGATAGATGCCTGTCTGGCGAAGCGACTGATCATTGTCGACTGCCGTCATGAACGGGCCGACCGGTCGGCCGTAGACGGGATTGGCCACATCAAGCGGCGTCGCGCCACCCAGCAGATATTCCCAGCTGCTGCTTGAGTGCTGAATGTCGAGGCCGGCAAGAAGCGTATGACCGATGGCGCCGGTTTCGAACTTGAATTCAGCCTGGTTGTCGAAGGAAAAGCCTTCGGCGTCCTCGATGGAATGGACAGCCCAGCGGGGAATAATACCCGTCGCGGACATTGGCCCGTTCATCTGGAGCGAACGCATATCGGTATCCACGCCGGAATATCGGAAGTTGGAGCGGATGGTGACCTGGTCATCGAACCTTTGCTCGAACTCGTAACCGGCACCATACTGGGTGCGCCTGAACGCGTCGTAGTTGGGATCCCCGACATTGAGGTCCCGACTGAGGAAACCGGCATTGCCTGCGGGCGCCAGAAACTTCGGATAAAGCGAGTTGAAATAGCCGCCTTCCGGATCGCGCTGATAATAACCGGACACAACGAGCGAGGTATCCTCGTCCGGCTGCCACTTGAGGGATGGCGCAATGCCGAGACGCTTTTCATCCACATCGTCATAGCGTGTGCCGGAGGAACGGCCAACAATGCCGATACCATATTGCCACGTTCCATCGGTGGCGATGGGGCCGGTGGAATAAAGACCGCTCTGAACCCTTCCATCGGTCCCGACTTCAAGTCTTGCCTCGTTTGACGGCACGCTCGATGGCTTGCGGCTGACCTGATTGACAAGGCCGCCGGGGCTCACCTGGCCATAAAGAAGTGCCGCCGGCCCCTTCAGGACGTCGATGCACTCAAGGAGAAACGGATCAATGGAGGGTTTCGCAAAGGCCTGACCACGTTGAAGTTTCAAACCATCCAGATAATTCACATAATTGGTCGCCGTGCCAAATGCGCCGAAGCCGCGCAGAAATACGGAATCGTAACGCGAGTTCGAGTCCCGGTCGGACAATACACCGGCCGTGTAACGCAGCGCTTCACTGACCGTTTGCGGGTTCTGGTCGTCGATCTGTTTGCGCGTTATCACCGTAACAGATTGCGGCGTTTCCGCTAAAGGTGTCCCGGTTTTTGTTGCCGACCGAGTGAACTTGGCAGCAATCCCAGCGGCGTCGGCATTGCCCTGCACAACGATTGTTTCCAACCGTGTGCCCTGCTCCTGAGCCAGGGCATGGGTTGCCGCCAGAAAGGTTGTGGCTGTCAGAATGTTTTTAAAGGAAAGACCTTGCTTCACTATTCGCCCCCATGGTCGAAGCTTGGGAAATCTGCTAGAGTGAATAAATCAAACGGGACCGTCCTGTCCAGTTAATATGAAAGCGCTGGTCAACTTTTATGTTGGCAATCCTGGTCGACGTCTTCAAGCAGGTCGAGCACGGGCAAATGCGGAGGAATCTGGTGTCGGAAAGAACGAACGCAACAGCGCGGGTAGGTCGTCCTCTGAAGGCGGAACAGAACGCCGCAGCGGAAAGGATAATCGACGCTGCGACCACGCTGTTTGCGACGCGCGGTTTTGCCGGTACATCCATGGAGCAGGTCGCTTCGCAGTGCGGCGCAGGCAAGGATACTGTCTATCGCCGCTTTCCCTCGAAAGTCGCCCTGTTCGAGGCCGTGGTGGAACATGCTCATGCCCGAGCGGTGGCGCGGCTGAGAGACTTGCCGATGGCACAGGGCAACGCTCTTGAGCGCCTGCGGACCCTGATGCGCGAACTGCTGCATATCAACATGGAGCCGGACCTCATTGCACTGAAGCGCATCACCTTCAGTGAAGCTGTCGTGTTCGAAAAGAAAAGACCGATCCCGCCGCAGCCCGATCCGATCATGAACCGGCTCGTTGATGCCGTACAGACAGCGCAGGATGCGGGCATGGTTTCGACCGGGGATGTGAGCCTGATCGCCAACCATCTCATCCACTGTCTTGTCGCATTGCCCACCTCATCGGCGATGATGGGCAGCGCCGAATTTGATACAAGGCAGTCTGTCGATCTGTATTTCGACAGGACCTGGAACTGGCTTTACAGAGGAATATCGGCAGATAGCTAACAGCAGGGCCATCATCTTGTGGAGGGTTCTGGAGCCTGAAATCGAGCGGGCTGTCGCAAATATCCCAAAGCCTGTGATCCGTTCCGCCTATCGAATCATGCCACTTTGTGATGCCACGATCCAAACTGTGAATGACTTGAGTGAGATCGGAAGCCTCCTCCTTTACATATCTCGATAAAAGAACGTTGTCACAGTTTGGATATTGGGAGGTCTCACTCCGGCTCCAGTCCCAAATCAGCCATTCCAGCCATCGCGTGTTCTGCCTAGCTACTGATCGCGTTTTGAGTGAGTTTTCTAACAGGATCGCCGGTTCGGATCCCTTCAAGAGCGCACAATGTCTCCGGTACAAAACGTCACCTATCTCTCAGGTCGGATCAACCTCACTCCGACACTTTGTCGTGAAGCGGTTCAAGAAGCGTTTGAAATCTCAAGAGCGGCGTTCAATGTTTCGGGTTTGGTTGTCGTCGACGTCGTGCTCTCACACTACTATTGAAACTCGGTTGAGATGCTGCAATGGCAATCCCAGGAATGGAATAAAGGCATCGTCGATTTCCTATCCCGGCTCATTCATTCAAAAACGCGTCTTCGAAACGTGATTTCGAGCACAGGATATGGTGGCGCATTGCCGCTTCCGCATTCTCAGAGTTCCCGTCTTCGATAGCTGTGATCAGGTCCCTATGTTCTTGGTTCGCGTCGGTGGTCGCTCTCGCGTGGAAATAAAGACGGAACAGATGCACATGCGTGTGAAGGCGCTGCAAGCTGTTGTAAACGAGCTCGTTTCCGCAGTTGCGCGCGATGAAGTTATGGAAAGCGGCGTCGCGCTTGGCGAACTCACCATAAGCTGCCCTCGACTGGACCTTGTTTTCGCCTTGCATATCGGCATCAAGTGCTTTCAACTTGGCAATGATCTCGGCGCTGCGCTTGAGTGCCAGCTTGCCAGCAGCAAACGGTTCCAACAACAAACGCAACTCGTAGAGTTGATTGAGGCGATCACGATCAAGCTGTTCGGCGGCTCGGTAGCCGACGAGGTGCGTTTTAATGACTAGTCCTTGAGCCTCCAGCCGTGACAGCGCTTCGCGAATCGGTGTCTGAGAAACACCGAGAGAGCGAACGAGCCTGTCGACTGAAATCCGGCCACCGGGCGGAATTTTCAGGGACATGAGCTGGCCGTATAGAGCCTCATACACCTCGTTTCCAAGGCCTGTCGGTCGCCGCAATTGTTCCATCTCGCCATCTTCCAACAACTTCATTTCTTTCCTCGCAATAAATTTTGGCCTTGACGACTGCAATCTATCAATTAAGCTCCCTGACATCAATCAGATATCCGATAGGATTTTATATTGTGTCCACCATCGACGCCACAGCCCTTCTCAACCTCGCGAGTTCAGCCCTTCAAAAGGTAGGGGTTTCTTCGGAGCATGCAGCCCTTCAGGCAGATATTCTTCTGGAAGCTGAACTGCGTGGCGTGCCGTCACATGGTCTGTTGAGACTTTCACGCATCATTGCTCGCATTCAGAATGGCGTCTCCGATCCGGCAGCGACTGGCTCGCATGATTGGGCGTCGAGCGCGTTTCTGACGGTTGATGGTCAAAAAGGCCTTGGTCCGGTCGTTGCAAACGCCGCGATAGATGCGCTGCTTGAGCGCGCCAGGGAAACAGGCATCGCGGCTGCGGCAATCACCAATTCCAATCATATCGGGATGCTCGCATGGTATGCCGAGAAGGTTGCATCGAAAGGTTTTTCGATCGTCGTCCTGTCGACGAGTGAAGCGCTCGTTCATCCTTGGGGCGCGCGCAAGGCGATGATCGGGACGAACCCGATTGCGATTGGCGTGCCGACGAAAGATGGCCCATTCGTCATGGATACGGCGACGAGCCTGGTGTCGATGGGTGAAATCCATGACCATGCGCACCGTAAGGCAAGCATCCCAAAGCACTGGGCGCTCGATGACAACGGCGATCCGACGACGGATGCGGAAGCTGCCAAGAAAGGCGCGATTGCACCATTCGGCCAAGCGAAAGGCTACGCCCTTGGTCTCGCTTTCGAACTTCTGGTCAGCGGCCTGGCGGCGTCTGCAATCGGTCGTGATGTGCATGGCACGCTGGATGACACGAGTGTCTGCAATAAGGGCGACCTTATCATCGTCATGCCGGGTCCGCGCCGCGAGCTTGCCAGCTATTTGCAGGCGATCCGAGATATGCCGCCAGCTGACGGTTTCGATAAGGTGCTTATCCCCGGGGAGAGGGGACGTGCCTGCCGTGAGCAGAGGCTGCGCGACGGCGTTCCGGTTGTCGCCGAGGTTTACCAGAGCCTGCTTCAGCTTGCCGGGGCATCTGCTGCGGCCTGAATTAAATGATTTCTTGATTTTGTAAGCATTGGGAGGAGCAAAGTGACTTTATTCGGAGCCATCCGCACACCACGAAACATCGTGTTCGGTGCGGGCCAGCGCAGGTCGCTTCCACAATTCGCATCGCGCTCCGGACTGCGTGCATTGATCGTAACAGACGAACGTCTCGCAGCCGATCCTGACTTTCGTGACATGATCGACGCCGTCCACTCTGGAGGTGTCGATACGCACACCTTCACTGGCGTCATCGCGGAACTTCCCGTCGAATGCATCGCGGCAGGTGTCGCGACGGGCAAAGCTTTCGGTGCCGATTGCGTGATCGGCATCGGCGGAGGCAGTTGCCTCGATGCGGCCAAAGCGATTTCGCTGCTGCTTGCCCACGGCGGCACGGCGTCGGATTATTATGGTGAATTCAAGGTTCCGGGGCCGGTTCTCCCGCTCGTCCTGTTGCCGACGACCTCTGGCACGGGCTCGGAAGTTACGCCCGTTGCGGTTTTGACTGATCCCGACCGGGCGCTGAAAATCGGTATCGCCAGCCCGTATCTGATTTCCGATACCGCCATCTGCGATCCGGAACTGACCTATTCCTGCCCCCCATCACTGACTGCCGTGTCGGGCGCTGATGCGCTGACACATGCCATCGAAGCATTCACGACCGCCCGCCGTGAAGCGACTTCCAGTCTGGTGCACGATCATGTATTTCTCGGAAAGAATGCGTTCAGCGATCACTATGCCTTACTGGCGATCAGGCATATCGGCGCCAGTCTTCGCCAAGCTGTCGAAAATGGCGATGATCAGGTCGCGCGTGAGCGCTTGATGTTCGGTGCCATGGCTGCCGGACTTGCCTTCGGTACGGCGGGAACTGCCGCTGCGCACGCCCTGCAATATCCGGTCGGTGCGATGACACATACGCCGCATGGCACCGGGGTTGCGCTAATGATGCCCTATGTCATGCAGATCAATCGCGACTGGTGCGTTTCGGAAATCGTTGAAATCGGCCGCGCGCTTGGCGTTTCCCTGCCGGAAGGCGGAGGCGACAAGGCAGCGGACGCCACCATCGACGCCGTGGCTTCGCTGTTCAAGGCGATTGGCATACCCGCCACCTTGCAGGAATTGGGTATCACCCGCGAGCAGTTGCCTACCGTGTGCGAGCAGTCGTTGGGTATTGCCCGCCTCATCAAAAACAACCCGCGTCCGCTCGACGCATCGTCTATGGATATGCTGGTCAGCGCTGCATTCTCCGGCGACTGCACATCTCTTCGGGCATCTGAAAATCATAGAAAGGCCAGCTGACATGAATATTGCTGCAAAGATCGATTCCATGCTGAGCTTCGATATCGCTTCGCTGCCGACCGGGCTTTTCATCGGTGGCGAATGGCGTCAGGGGCAGGGCGGTAACACGATTGACGTCATCGACCCTTCGACGGGCGATGTCATCGTACCGGTGGCAGACGCGACCGTGGAGGACGCGATGGAGGCAGTCGCCTCCGCTCACCGTGCCGCCAAGGGATGGGCAGCAATCGCACCGCGCAAGCGCTCGGAGATTTTGCGTCGCTGCTTCGAGCTGATGATCGAGCGCAAGGTAATGCTTGCCGAACTCATCAGCCTTGAAAACGGCAAGACGATTGCCGATGCGCAGGGCGAGGTGGCCTATGCCGCCGAATTCTTCCGTTGGTTTTCCGAGGAAGCCGTTCGGTTGAATGGTGAAATTTCGACAGCGCCGTCCGGCGCCAACAAGATCATCGTGGAACATCAGCCGATTGGCGTTGCCGTGCTGGTTACGCCGTGGAACTTCCCCGCAGCAATGGCCACTCGTAAGATAGCGCCCGCCCTGGCAGCGGGTTGCACCTGCGTCCTCAAGCCCGCGACAGAAACGCCCCTTACGGCTCTCGTTCTGGCGGAACTTTACAAGGAAGCCGGTGTGCCGGATGGCGTCGTCAACGTCATCACGACCTCGAAATCCGGTGCCGCAGTCAGCGCTATGCTGAATGATCCGCGCGTGCGCAAGCTCTCCTTCACAGGTTCGACCGAGGTCGGTCGTGTTCTGTTGCGCGAGGCGGCCAATACAGTCGTTTCCTGCTCCATGGAACTAGGCGGCAACGCGCCATTCATCGTCTTTGACGATGCGGATCTCGATGCCGCAATCGAAGGCGCGATGATTGCCAAGATGCGTAACGGCGGTGAGGCCTGTACGGCTGCCAATCGCTTTTATGTTCAGTCCGGCATTGCCGAAGCCTTCTCCCGCAAGCTGGCCGAGCGGATGGGATCGATGACGGTCGCTGCCGGTTATGATCGCAGCGCCCAGTGCGGACCGCTGATCAACCAGAAAGCCGTCGATCGCATTCAGGCTTTGGTGGAAGACGCGAAGGCGAGGGGTGCGAATGTTCTGGCCGGTGGCGGGCCGCTGAATCGTAACGGCTTCTACTTCGCACCAACGGTCCTTTCTGGTGTCTCGTCTGCTTCCGATATCGCTTCCGAGGAAATCTTCGGGCCGATTGCCGCGATCACGACATTCGAGAGTGACGATGAAGTCGTCGAGCTCGCTAACGACACCGAATATGGCCTGATTTCATACGTTTACACCAAAGACCTCGCACGCGGCCTGCGCGTGTCTGAGCGTATGGATAGCGGCATGGTGGGCCTCAATCGCGGTCTGGTGTCCGATCCAGCGGCACCTTTTGGCGGAACCAAGCAAAGCGGTCTGGGACGCGAAGGTGCCCATCACGGCATCCTTGAATTCTGCGAGACCAAATACATCGCCGTCAGCTGGTAACCGGAACAGGTCGGAGGAGACTGTCTTGAAAATCACCAAAATCGACGTGTTCCAGCTTGCCATGGGAGATGGCAGTGGCTGGATGCCGAAAAGCGCTTTCGTCAGGATCGAAACCGATGAAGGCCTGTTCGGTCTCGGTGAAGCGTCCCCCATGCAGGGAGGTTATGCCTCGCTGGTCGTCATCGCTCGGGACATGGCGCCGTTTCTGATCGGCAAGGATCCGCTCGATCACGCGGTTCTGGTGGACACATTGCTGCACAAATGCATCAAACTCGGCCCCGATGGCATTGTGACGGGTGCGCTTGCGGCGCTCGACATTGCCCTTTGGGACCTCAAGGGCAAGGCTTTTGGACAACCGGTCTACAAGTTGCTGGGTGGAGCCTGGAACAAGACCCTGCCCTGCTACAGTTCGGTCGGCGGCAACGCCGGTCGCACCGTCGATGAAGTCGTACGTGCCGTGGAAGCACGCGTTAATAAGGAACAGCCAGCGGCAGTCAAAATCCGCTGGGATGGCGACCGCACCCGTCAGGACGTCGACATCAAGGGCGATATAGAAAAGGCGAAAGCAGTCAGAAAACTGCTCGGCGATGATTTCGTACTCGGCTTCGACGCCAATAATGGCTATTCGATCGGCGGTGCGATGCGGGTCGGGCGTGTCCTCGAAGACCTCGGCTATACGTGGTTCGAAGAGCCGGTCCAGCATTACAACGTTGCCGCCATGGGCGAAGTCGCACACCGGCTGGACATCACGGTATCCGCAGGTGAACAGACCTACACCATTCAGGGATTGAAAGACCTGATCGAGGCGGGTGTACGCATGGTGCAGCCGGATATCGTCAAGATGGGTGGTATCACCGGCATGATGCAGTGTGCGGCGCTTGCCCATGCCCATGGCGTCGAACTGGTTCCGCACCAGACGCAGCCGACCGTCGGGCATCTAGCCAATATTCACGTGCTCAGCACGATCATGCATCTCGCAAAGCCTGTGGAGCTTGCCGACAAATGGGAAAGAGGAGAGCCCATTTTCGTCAACCCATCTCAGCCGGTCGATGGGTGCTTTACCGTTCCGGAAACGCCGGGATTGGGCATCCAGTTCGATGAAAAGGAAATGGAGGCACGGCGCCAGCCTATCGCCGGGTAATAATCGCCATCTGGGAGGATGAAATGACGATTACACGCAGACAGCTTCTTCATGCCGGTGTAGCCGGATCGGCACTGGCCATCGTCGGGGTTGGAGGAACCCCTGCCATGGCACAGGCCAAAAACGACACCATCACCATGGCCTTCGCAGCCAGATCGCCGGTCGCGCTCAATCCCCAGTTCCAGGGTCTGCTTGGGGCGGACAACTGGGTATGCGCTCAGATCTACGACACGCTGGTCAAGACACCCGATGGTCGCTGGGCAACCAGACCGGAGGAGTTCGTACCCAGTCTGGCAGAAAGCTGGCAGGCATCTGAGGACCAGAAAACCTGGACTTACAAGTTGCGTTCCGGTGTGAAATTCCACAAGGGATATGGAGAGTTGACGGCAGACGATGTTGTCTTCACCTTCGGCCGCCACCTCGATCCGAAAATCAATACCGCCACTAAGACCTACTACAGTAATATCGCCTCTGTCGAAGCGGGTGATCCGACCACGATTATCATCAAGCTGAAACAGCCTGATCCACTGCTCAACGCCTCCAGTGTTTCGCTGCTCGCCTCGGCAATTCTGTGCAAGAAGGCATTCGAGGAAAAGGGTGATGCGTTCAATATGGACCCCGTCGGGACTGGTCCATATCAGGTGGAAAAGGTCGACAGTTCCAGTGGCGTGCATCTGAAAGCCTTTGCCGATTATTTCGGCGGTGTTGCTGCGACCGAAAACCTGCGACTTCGCTATATCGCCGATACCACGGCCAGAACACTCGCTTTCGCTTCTGGAGATGTCGACATGATCGAGGGCGTGCGTGCCCCCGGCTGGATGGATTCCATGCGCCAGCAGGCCAGTTCCACAATCTTCGATGCCACCGCGCCGGGCAGCATCAACACGCTCAGCATCAATCTGACCAAGGGGCCGCTCGCCGATCTCAAGGTGCGTCAGGCCATCCGTTACGCCATCGACACACAGGCAATCGCTGATGCGTTTGGCGGTATCGCAACGCCTATGGTCGGGCTGATCGCGCCACAGTTCCCCGGTCACGTAACTGCAGACCAGCTCCCCGAGGACGTACGTTATGCATATGACCCGGAAAAAGCAACTGCCCTGCTTGCCGAAGCGGGTCACTCGGGCGGCCTCACCATTCCCTGTTTCGTCAGCCAGCGCGAGGACTATGCGTCGATCATGCTGATGGTTCAGGAGCAGTTGCGTGCGGTAAACATCAACCTCGATATGAAAATCATCGACCACGCGACCTTCCATGCAGACAATCGCAAGGACAAGGGGACGCTGATCCTGCAATCGACGAGCTATCCGCCGGTGCCGACGCTAACGATATCCAACCTTCTCGCGAAGGCTGGCGAAACCAAGCCAGACGGTTCCGGCGGTACGAATTTCGCCCATTACGGCGTCACCAGCCCAGGCATCGATGACTTGATGCAGAAGACGCTCGCTACCGCCGACTTCGAACAGCGCATGGTGGTTGTTCAGGACATGGAAAAACAAATTCTCAAGGATTTGCCGGCCTTGGGAATGATCACGCTGTCCTACGTTGTTGCGCGAAATCCTCGTGTCGACCTCGGATACAAAGTCGAGTCAGGACCGGCATACTGGCCAATGAACAAGGCGAAACGTGTCGCATGACAACAGTGCTTTTCGGCTGCTGACAGGCAAAAAAATACCTGCCCGGGGCGAAGTGCTCCGGGCGTAAGGCAACACATAAATATAACGGGAGTGCCCAATGAAAATAACACGCAGAAACTTGCTTGCCACGGGCGCAGCCGGATTAGTGGCCGCAAGTCTTCCTGCCGTAGCGGGCGTCGCCTTCGCCCAAAAAGCAAACGACACGATCACGTTCGCCTTTGCAGCGCGTTCTAGCAACAGTCTCAATCCGCAGGAAGTGGGTCTGAGCGGGGCAGATAACTGGGTTGTCTATCAGGTATTCGACCGATTGGTGAACCTGCCCGCCGGCCAATGGGCAAACCAGCCGCAGGACTATCAGCCCGGTCTGGCGGAAAGCTGGAACGCCAGTGAAGATGCACGTACCTGGACATACAAGCTGCGCCAAGGGATCAAGTTTCATAAGGGATATGGCGAACTGACGTCCGAAGATGTCGTATTCTCGTTCCGCCGCCATCTCGATCCCAAGCTCGTCACCAATTCGAAGACGTTTTACACCAATATCGAAACTGTGGAGGCACCGGATGCAACGACGGTCGTCTTTTCGTTGAAAAGCCCTGACCCGTTGTTCAACACGACCTGTCATTCCCATGTCAGCGCGTCGATCCTCTGCAAGATCGCATTCGAGGAAAAAGGTGAGGGATTCAACAAGGACCCTATCGGTTCGGGCGCTTATCAGTTTGAAAGCCTGGATTCCAATCAGGGCATGTTGCTGACGGCTTTCCCGGAATATTTCGATGGTCCTGCCAATACGGGAAAAGTTCGCATCCGTTACATCGCCGATACGACCGCGCGCACGCTGGCATTTGCTTCAGGCGACATCGACATGATCGAAGGCGTTCGCTCTCCGGGCTGGATGGATACGATGCGCGGACAGTCCGGCGACACGATTTTTGACGCCACTGCTCCGGGCAGCCTCAACAGTCTGGCCATCAATCTTACGCGGGGCCCACTGAAGGATGTGCGGGTACGCAAGGCTATCCGTTACGCCATTGACGCGAATGCAATCGCCGGTGCTTTCGGAGGTATCGCCGTGCCCATGGTCGGTGTCGTGGCATCACAATTCCCGGGCGCCGTACGCGAAGAGGATTTACCAGCCGAGCTTCAATATGCTTATGACCCGGGAAAGGCGACCGAACTTCTCGCAGAAGCCGGGTTTGCCAGCGGTCTCACCATCCCCTGTTACGTCAGCCAGCGTGAGGACTACGCCTCGATCATGCTGATGATTCAGGAGCAATTGCGGGCTGTGAACATCAATCTAGATCTCAAAATCATAGACCACGCGACCTTCCATGGCGACAACCGGCTGGACAAGAATACGCTAGCGCTATGGTCATCGAGCTATTCGCCGGTGCCGACACAGATCATTTCCGATCAGCTGGCGAAATCCTTCGCGGTGAAATCCGATGGCACCGATGGGACCAATTTTGCCCATTACGGCACCGCAATTCCCGGCATCGACGATATGATGGACAAGGCGCTGGCCGAGCCGAACTTCGACAAGCGCACGGCGTTGGTTCAGGACATGGAGAAGCAGATCCTTACCGATCTACCGCTGCTCGGTATCGTCACCCTATCTTATGTCGTCGCCCGCAACCCGCGCGTCGATATCGGCTTCAAGGTCGAACCCGGCCCGGCCTACTGGCCGCTGCGCCACGCCAAAATCGTTCAGGCATAGGAGGCAAGCATGCCCAGTCTCATTGCCAGCAAACTGCTCGATGCCATACCGACATTATGGCTCGTGCTGACCCTCGTCTTCGTCGCCCTACGTATCCTGCCGGGTGATCCCGCGCTGGTGGCGCTTGGCGATTTCGCTACACCGGAACAGCTTGCCCTGTTCCGGGAACAGGCCGGCCTTGATGCTCCATTATGGCAGCAATATTTCGCCTTCCTGTGGGATGTCGTGACGTTCAATTTCGGCAATTCCCTCATCACCAAGGAGAGCGTGGCCGGGGTGATCGGTTACAATCTTCCCTTTACCGTCAGTCTGGCAATAGGTGCCACCGCGCTCGGGTTGATTATCGGCCTTCCGTTCGGTGTGCTTGCTGCCGTGCGCAAAAACAAGGCTCCCGATCAAGGCATGCGCGTCTTTTCGCTTGTCGGTTATGCCATTCCCGACTTCTATCTCGGCGCAATCCTGCTGATCGTGTTCGCACTTAATCTGAAATTGTTTCCGATCAACGGCGGTGGCGATGGTTTCTGGGATCAGATTTATCATCTCGCCCTGCCTGCCATCACGCTGGCAGTTCTAAAGATCGCCTTCCTCGGTCGCCTCACACGCACCGCGCTGCTGGAAGTTCTCTCGAAGGATTATGTGCGCACCGCCAAGGCCAAAGGCGCACCGCCCAGAACCGTCATTTACAAGCACGCACTGCGCAACGCGCTTCTGCCGATTGTCACGGGTCTGGGTCTGAGCCTGCTCGCCACGCTTTCGGGTGCGGTCGCTGTGGAACTCGTTTTCAACCGACCCGGTCTCGGCTCCACGCTGATCAAGGCTATCGCGGAACGGGATTATACCCTCATTCAGGGCACGGTCGTCGTCTTTGCGCTGATGGTCGTCGTCGTCAATCTTCTTGTCGATGTGCTCTACACCATCATCGATCCGCGTCTGGGGAGCTAAATCATGGTAGCTATCAATATCTCACCCGCCAGGAATGCAGGTGGAGAAAAATTCGCAGTCCTGCGAAAGCTCTTGTTCGGCAAGGTCTCTACGACAATAGCCTTCATCACGGTGCTGCTGTTTTGCATTCTGGCGATTTTTGCGCCGTGGATTGCGCCCTATGATCCGCTGAAGCAAAGCTTTCTGGCGATCAACAAATATCCATCCGCACAATATTGGCTGGGCACGGACCAGTTCGGGCGAGATGTCCTTTCCCGCCTGATTTACGGGTCGCGCACCTCGCTTCTGTTCGGCCTCATTGCGCCTGCCTGCGCTGCCGTGATCGGCACCACGCTCGGCGTGCTTGCCGGATATTTCGGAGGCATCATCGACCGCATGGTCTCCAAGATGATCGACCTGCTGATGGCGTTTCCCGAACTGCTTCTGGCCATCATCGTCGCTGCCGCGCTGGGTGGCGGCTTCTGGAACGTCATTCTGGTTCTGACCATTGCCTTCGTTCCCGGCTTTGCCCGTGTTGCCCGCGCCTCGACGCTGGCCGTGCGTCAGGAACCCTACATCGAGGCGTCGCTGGCAATCGGCGTGAAAACACCCGTCATCATCTTTCGTCACGTTGTTCCGAACATTGCAGCGCCCATCGTCCTCTTGTGGACGCTGTGGATCGCCTCGGCCATCCGGCTGGAGGCCGCGTTGAGCTTTCTCGGCATCGGCACGCCGCCGCCAAGTCCAAGTTGGGGCAACATTATCCGCGAAGGCCTAGGTAACGTGTTCGGTTCTCCTTGGCCAATAATCGGCGCGGGGCTGGCGATCACCACGATCGTGCTGTCGATCAACCTCATCGGCGACGCGGCGCGCGACATGCTCGATCCGAATTCGAGCGAAAGATGAGTGGTGGACCCATGAAACTCGTTCGTTTTGGCCCCCCCGTGGTGGAGCGCCCCGGCATCCTTGACAAAGACGGCATGATCCGCGATCTCTCCGGCCATGTGTCCGATTGGACCGGTGATAATCTTGTGGCCGACATTTTGGGTCGCGTTGCTGCAATCGACATTGCCGCGTTGCCGGTGGTGCCAGAAGGAACAAGGCTTGGTGCCTGCGTCGCACGACCCGGCAAATTCATTTGCATCGGTCTGAATTATAACTGCAACGCAAAGTCTCTTGGTCAGCCTATTCCCGATGAGCCCGTTATCGCCATGAAGCCGCTTTCGGCCATCTGCGGTGCCAATGACGGGATAGAGCTGCCGCGTGGCTCCACCACGACGGACTGGGAAGTCGAGCTCGGTATCGTCATCGGAAAGTCCGCGAAATATATCGACGAACGAAACGCTCGCGAACACATTGCCGGCTATTGCCTGATCAACGACATTGCGGACCGTGAGCTTCAGAGCAAACGTGGTGGCGATACCAGCAAAGGCCGGGGGCATGACAGTTTCGGCCCTATCGGTCCCTATTTCGTACCCGCCTCGGACATCCTCGATCCACAATCCATCGATCTCTGGCTGGAAATCGATGGGCAGCGCATCCAGAGCGGCAACACGTCCGACATGATTTTCGGCGTCGATTATCTCGTCGCCTATCTTTCGCAATTCATGACGCTTCTGCCCGGCGACATCATTGCCAGCGGCACACCGGCCGGCATCGGCGCCGGCAAGAAGCCGCCCCGCTTTTTGAGTGCAGGCCAAACCGTCCGGCTCGAAGGCACTGGTCTGGGCCAGCAATGCCATGTCGTCCGCAACCATGCAGAGCTTGCAGCTTGAAGGGCAACGATAAGAATAGAGGAGAACAAAATGCAGATGACAGCCGAGCTTCGAGCAACAGGCAGTTATGAACCGAGTACATCGACGGCGTTATCCGTAAGAAACCTCAAAACAGCGTTTCGTCAGGGCGGGAACTGGACCGAGGTAGTAAAAGGCATCTCCTTTGATGTTGCCGCCGGCGAAACACTGGCAATAGTCGGCGAATCCGGTTCCGGCAAAAGCGTGACCGGCTATTCGATCATGCGTCTGCTTGCGGAAAACTCCCGCACCGAAGGCGAGATCATGCTTGGTGGGCGCAATCTGCTTTCTGTGCCCGAAGATGAAATGCGCCGCATTCGCGGCAATGCAGTCTCGATGATTTTTCAGGAGGCGATGACCAGCCTCAATCCGGTCTTTCCAATCGGCAAGCAGATTGCTGAGGCAATCTCTTTGCATAATCCCGATATGACGCCGGAGGCAATCAAGCAGAAAGCGCTGCGTCTTATGGAGCGTGTCCGGATACCGGCAGCAACGACGCGATATGACGAATATCCGCACAATTTCTCAGGCGGCATGCGTCAGCGGGTGATGATCGCCATGGCACTCTCCTGTCGTCCGCAATTGCTCATCGCGGACGAGCCGACCACTGCCCTCGACGTGACCATCCAGGCGCAGATTCTCAACCTGATCAAGGAAATTCAGGAAGAGGAAAAGATGTCGGTCATCTTCATCACGCACGATATGGGCGTGGTGGCCGAGGTTGCTGATCGCATGGCGGTCATGTTCCGGGGCGAAATCGTTGAAACGGGCACAACGAAGGAAATATTCAAGGGTGCGCAGCACCCCTACACGCGCATGCTGCTGGACGCCGTGCCACGGCTAGGGTCGATGCAGGGCGTCTCCCAACCTGTCAAGTTTTCGCTGATCGATCCCAAGACCGGCATTCGCGGTGCACCCGACGAACCGGTCGATACGGTCAAGTCCGACAATCCGGTTCTGCAGGTCAAGGATCTCTGCGTACGTTTCGATATCCGGGGTGGCTGGTTCCGCACGGTGTCCAGTCGCATCCACGCGGTCGAGGGCGTTTCCTTCGATCTTCATGCCGGCGAGACATTGTCGATCGTCGGAGAGTCGGGTTGTGGGAAGTCGACCACCGGCCGCGGCCTGATGCGGCTGGTCAAACCGACCGGCGGCAGCGTTACCCTTGCTGGGCGCGAATTGATGTCGATGACGCCGGGCGAACTTCGCGAGGCACGTCGCGACATTCAAATGATTTTCCAGGATCCGTTCGCCAGCCTCAGCCCGCGCCGGACCGTGGGGCAAGCTATCGCGGAACCGTTCATTACCCATGGGCTTGGCAATTCCGCGCAGGCTCGCACACTGGTTGCCGATTTGCTGGAGCGGGTCGGATTGAAGCCCGACATGGCAAACCGGCTGCCGCATCAGTTCTCGGGCGGCCAAAGGCAGCGCATCTGTATCGCGCGTGCGCTCGCCCTGTCACCGAAGGTCATTGTCGCCGACGAGTCCGTGTCGGCGCTCGATGTGTCGGTGAAGGCGCAGGTGATCAATCTGCTCATGGATCTGCAACGTGACCTCGGCATTGCCTTTGTGTTCATTTCGCACGACATGGCTGTGGTCGAGCGGGTCAGCCATCGTGTCGCGGTCATGTATCTTGGCGAGGTCGTCGAGATCGGACCACGCGACAAGATCTTCGCCTCACCTGCTCATCCCTACACGCAAAAGCTTCTTTCTGCGGTGCCAATGCCGGACCCGGACAGTCGCCTCATTCGCCGGGCGGCAGATACTAGCGAACCCAAAAGCGCCTTGCGTTCGGTCGATTTTGTGGTTGACCGCAAGCCGATGACGGAAGTGTCTGAGGGACATTTTGTGCAAAGCTGAACTCTGCTCTCGCCAAAACAAGTTCAATGTTCGGATCCTATTACGGTAAAATCTTTTGTCGCTGTATGGGCTGTAAATCAAGGGGGTGTGAAGCGATAGCTCCTGTGCACATCGTTTGCATATATATATCGCCGATTGGGCGCCTTTTTGGGGTCGGAACAAGATGGGGTGGTTGCCGTCCTCTCCTCACGGCATTGCAATTTGCCAAGATGATGTGGTTGTAGCCCACAGGACGGAGAAGACGGCAACCACCCCATCTTGTTACGACCCCAGAAGAGGCCTTTGACGAAAATTGATGCAAGGCTGCCGAGATCGCCGACCAAGCCCGCCATTCCAAAGGCCAAGTAGTTGCTTGGGTTAGAATTTCAGACAGACAGAATCACTGAACTGGAGAGTCGGCGGTTTGAATCCTTTCAAGGCGATGTAATTGAACACAATAGTCGAATTCGCGACCCGAGCGAACCAAATGCTACCGGCGAAAAGCCTATTACTTGAAATCCCGCGGACTTGCGCCGAAGCGCTTCTTGAACCGAGATGAAAAATGCGCCTGACTGACAAACCCACAGCTATATCCGATTTCGCCCAAGTTGATCGGTCGGTTTGACGTCCTGGCATGTTGCAACAACCGACAAGCTTCCATCAGCCTGATTTCCATCACCACGTCGCCGAATGTTGTGCCATGGTGATGGAAGACGCGGTGAAGATATCCAACCGATATGCGGTGCGCTCCTGCGACGCTTGTGGGACTGAGGTTGGGATCGCGAAATTGGGTGCGCATAAAGGACATCAGCCGGTCATACATGACCGAGACCAACGATTGACGGTCCCTCGTCATCAAATCGTCTTCGGAGCGCGTTTCTATCATCAGGCAGAGAAGGTCGGTCAGCATCTGCTCCAGCTTCATGCTGTCGCCGCCGCCGTCAAACTTCAACAACTGAGCTCCCATTTGCGCGACTACGGGCACTAGGAACGGGTTTGCAAAGTTCTTAGTGCCGCAGATATCGTCAATCTTGTTCACACGTGATCGCAAATCGGTGCAAGAAATTTTGAGAGTTACGTTTTCAGATTGGTCAGGCACATCGATCATGTATCCCTCGGCAGAATTCAAAAGGAAAACGCTTCCTGGCAGCACGACGCCTGCTCGTCCGTTTTGCTCGAACGCCATTCGCTGACGTGTGGGGAACAGGAATACGAAGTTCTCCGACTTGTCACGCTGTGCCGCCGACTTGTGCCGAACCACTTTTTGAGCATCTGCTTTAAATTGCGACAGACCAATCGATGGAAATTGCACTTCATAAAGTTCGCCCCGGACCTTGTCTGCCGATAACGGGACGATATCCAAGTCGTAATACACGGCAGACATGTATTCTTGCCAAGCATTGAGTTTTTTTGCGTTCTGGAGTTGTTCAGTGTTGTAATGATGGACAATTGGCATGATAGGCACCCCGCCTTTAAACCATGAACAGTCACAGTATGTCGCAATTCCGACGCAAGGAACATGCCGCTTCCAAAAGTCGTTAGACATGGGCCTTTATAGTTCACTCTCGGAACAAAATGCGGTCTGTCTCAGGCAATACGCAGCCGCGTTGCCGCGATAATGTTCCCTCCACTGCAAAAATGCAACGCTGGCTCCAAGCTGGGTCAGTTGCAAGGAAATAGGGGACTATTCTCATGCTGAATGATATTTCGCGTCGCACTGTCCTGAAAACGCTGTCTGCCGGCGTTGCGGCCTCGACCTTTCCATCACCCTTCGTGCGCCGCAGCTTTGCGGCCGATCCGATCCTGTTGGGTCTGCCGGTCTCGCAGACGGCCATGGCTGGTGTGGCAGACCATCAGGACTATCTGAACGGAACGACCCTTGCTCTTGAGGAGATCAACGCGGCGGGCGGCGTTCTCGGACGCGAGATCAAGCCCGTCGTCGTCGATTTCGACGTGCTGTCGCCCGAAAGTGGGCGTGTCGCGGTTAACAGCCTTGTCGATGCCAAGGTGCATGCGATGTCCACGGCGTTTACGTTCACGCCAATTCCGCTAGCCGATGCTTCCGCAAGCTACAAGGCGCCATTGCTGTGGGGCCTAACGCAACGCGCGATGGCCGATGCCCTGGTCAAGAACCCGGAAAAGTACCGTCATATCTTCCAGACGGACCCGTCCGAGGTCCATTATGGCTATACCTTTCCGATGTTCCTGCAGACCATGCAGGACAAGGGCGTCTGGAAGCCGAAGAACAACGGCGTCCATATCGTTCAGGAGCAGATCGCCTACAACCAGACTATTTCGAAATGCCTGCAGGAGGCGCTGCCAAAGAGTAAGTTCGAACTCGCTGGCATTACCGATATCCAGTACCCTGTACAGGACTGGGGTCCGGTCATCCAGGACATCAAGAAGATCGGCGCTGGCGCCGTGATGATCGACCATTGGGTCGCGGCCGAATATGCAGCCTTCGTCAAGCAGTATCAGGCCGATCCTTTGGAAGGCACGCTCGTCTACCTGCAATACGGCCCGTCCCAGCCGGAATTCCTCGAACTCTCCGGTCCCGCTGCCGAAGGGTTCGTCTGGAGCACGGTGCTTGGCGTCTATGCCGACGAGAAGGGCAAGGCGTTTAGAGAGAAGTACCAGAAGCGGTTCCCCGGCATCATGGGCCTTTGCTACACGGGCAACGGCTACGACACGACCTACTATCTCAAGGCGGCCTGGGAAGCGGTCGGCGATCCCTCGAAGTTCGAGGCGGTCGCCGACTGGATCCGCACCAATCCCTATCGTGGCGTCTGCGGCTACATGAGCATGGGTAACGCGTTCCAGGAATGCGCCCACTATCCCGACAACGGCTATGACGTCACGGCGACGGAGCTGGATAGGGGCATGGCCCAGCTGTTCTTCCAGGTGCAGGATGGCGAGCACAAGATCATCTATCCCGACGCGCTGCAGGAAACCGAACTGCGCGCTGCACCATGGTGGTGATCAGGGAGTGGTGAGCATGGTCTTGAACAGCCCCCTCGGCGCCCTTTTCGCCTGCGAGAACATCACACTCGAACTTGGTGGACGCCAGATTCTCAACGGCGTCTCCCTCCATGTCGATCCCGCCGAAGTGCTCGGAATCATCGGCCCGAACGGCGCTGGAAAGACCAGCCTGTTCGAGGTCCTGTCGGGACGCATGCAGCCGAAATCAGGGCGGGTGATCTTCGATGGCCGGGATGTCACGTCTTTGCCATTGCAGAAACGCGCAAGGCTGGGACTTGGACGGACGTTCCAGACGCCCGTCGTTCCCGAGGAACTGACAGTGGCCGAGGTGTTCAAGGCCGCGAGACAGGCCTTTGTGCCGTATCTGACGCCGGATGATGCCGAATGGGGCGCCGGACTGGTTGGCTTCCATGAGCCCGGCAACACGATCGCAGAACGCCTCGACACGCTGAACCGGCGTAAACTGCTCATGGCATGTCTGCTGATGCGGCGTCCGAAGCTGCTGCTGATGGACGAGCCGGCGGCGGGTCTGATCAATTCCGAGATCGACGAGCTGGACGAGATCATGCGGGTTCTGGCCAAGGAACTGGGCATCGCCATCGTCATCGTCGAGCATCGTATCGAGCTTCTGGAAACCATCGCCGACCGGGTGATGGTGATGGATGCGGGCGACGTGATCTCGCAAGGCTCGCTGGCGGAGGTACTCGCCGACCCAAGGGTGAACGAGGCCTATTTCGAAACTGTCAGGGACGAGGCCGCAGCATGACGACGACAATCACCGCGCCGCACATTACTCATCGCGAAATTTTGAATGTTGGCGGGCTTTCCGCCGGATGGGGGCCGATGCGCGTTATCCACGACCTCGATCTGAAGGTCTATGCGGGAGAACGCGTTGGTCTCGTCGGCCTGAACGGCCATGGCAAGTCGACCCTTTTCCAGGCAATCGCCGGACTGACCGGCTGGCAACGCGGCTCTATTCTTCTGGACGGACATGAGGTCGGACGAACCCGAAGCCAGGGGCCGGGACGCTATACCCACCATATCGTGCGGCGGGGTCTGGCGCTTATCCCGCAGGGCGACGAGATCTTTCACGGGCTGACGGTCGAGGAGCATCTGGATAGCGGTGCCTTCACCCCCCGTGCGTGGTCGGAGCGCAAAAAGCGCAAGCAGGGAATTCTGCAGATATTTCCGCCACTGGAAAAACTTATGGCAACGCCGGTCGGACGGCTCTCGGGAGGCGAGCGACGCATGGTTTCGATCGGTCGCGGCCTGATGGCGGATGCAATCCTTTTTCTTGTCGATGAGCCGTCACTCGGCTTGGCGCCGAAGATCGGAAAGTCGGTGATCGAGGCGCTGATGGCGGTCGAACTCGGCGATAGCGCAATGGTGATTGCTGAGCAGAACGTGGCGCTACTCGAGGGCAAGGTCGATCGGATCATCGGCATGCATGCCGGAAAACTCAAGGGCGAGGCATCGGTCATGAAGAGGCTCACCGGACATGGAGCGCATTGATGGATTTCGGTTTCATCGTTTCCAACGCCCTGACGCTCGCCTGTATCTACGGCACAATCGCTATCGGCATATCGCTGACCTGGTCGAGCCTTGGCCTCGTCAACATGGCCTACGGCTTCATCTTTGCCCTTTCCGGATATGGTGCCTGGCTTGCAAGCGTCTATCTTGCACCATTTCCGCCGCTTGTGATGGCGGTGGGTATTCTTACAGGTGCCATTGGTGGAGTATTCGTGTGTCTGGTTGCGTTCATTCCCGTCCATGACAAACCAAACTTTCCGATCCGCGCCCTGATTGCGACCCTCGCGATCAGCCTTGCTGGCAATCAGGTCCTGCTGTGGATATTCGGTCCGCGGGCCAAATCGTTGCCGCAACTGTTTGGACGCGGGAAGGTTGAAATCTTCGGCGTAGTTCTGACAACCGACAAGATTGGCGCATCCCTGTCCGCTATCGTTCTTCTGTCGCTGATCTTGCTGTGGATGCGCTCAAGCCGTCGCGGGCTGGAAATCCGCGCCATGATGATGAACCCGCATGCCGCCGCTATCGTTGGCATCGGCGTGCGCCGCACAGCGATTTCCGTCATGGCATTGACGGGGGCGCTTGCCGGTCTTGCAGCCGTGCTTCTGGCGCAGACCTATTATGTGGCACCGTTCAGCGGCATCACGCCGATGGTCAAAGGCTTGAGCATCGCGCTCGTCGGTGGGCTGGGCAGTGTGCCCGGCGCTGTGATCGGGGCTGTTCTGCTGGGTTTCAACGAGGCGCTGACATCGTCACTCCTCGGTGGCCAATATGTTCTCATCACCCAGTTCCTGCTGATTATCGTCATTCTTCTGTTCAGGCCGCGCGGCATTGCCGGGATCCTCGACAAAGCACGGGAGGCCTGAGCCATGACCGACGTAACGAGCAATCCACCACCCGTCTGGATCGATCCGCTTGGATGTTTCGATCCAGAAAAGGAAACACGCGAGGTCGAGACCAATTCCTGGGCGTCCCACCAGTCGACCTGGAATGAAACGACTTCCTTCAAGCCCAAGATGCACAAAGTCGGTCGCTTCAATTTCTTTTATAAATGGCCGGGCCATGGCGCAAGCGTCTGGCATCGCACCCGATACTGGCCGACACGCAGGCGCATGCTCAATATTTCCGGCGGCTATAATGCAAAGACCATGCGCCGCGAGAAGACCATTCTCGACAAGCGGCCGATCTGGTGGTCGATGGCCTTCGTGCTGTTTCTTCTGATGCCTTTCCTGGTGCCTGCTGGCTCCTGGAACACGGTTATGACGGCCATGTCGGTGATGGGCATCTATGGGGCTATCAACCTCTGCTGGATGCTGGTCATCGGAACTGCCGGTATATTTTCGCTCGCCACCTATGCCGTGGTCGGAGCAGCGGCCTACGGCTCGGCCTATGCTGCGATCCAGTTCGGGCTGCCGTTCTGGACGCTGCCGCTGATGGGTACGGTCATCGGTCTCGCCTTCGGCGCCGTCATCGCCTTTCCCGCCATGCGGCTGGATGGCTTCTATTATGCGTTGCTGACCTTGGGTGTTGTCGAACTCTGCCGCGTCTATGTGGTGCAGTCGCGGCAACTGGGCTCGGCCACAGGCGGGCTCTATGGCGCGCCAAGCTACCTGCCGCACAGCTTCGGGCAGCATGGTCAACTCCTCCTGGGCTACTATGCCTGTCTGGCGCTCCTGCTCGCTACCTTGTTCGTCTACCGCTTCGTCAACGGCAAACGGCTTGGCCGGGTCTTGCGGATGGCGCCGGAAAAGAAGGAGGCTTTCGCGCAAGCTGTCGGTGTCGATTACCTGCGCGCCCGCGTCTGGGTATTCCTGATTTCTTCCGCAGCGCTCGGCTTCATCGGCGGCTTTTACGCCATCCATTTCGGCGGCGCTTCCCCCAATCTGTTTTCGTTCGACACACTACTTCTCTCTCTTGCCATGCTGGTTATCGGCGGCATTGGACGCTCGGAAGGCGCGGTTGTCGGAACCATCATCGTCGTCTTCATCGACCGGGTGCTGATTGATCTCGGCCCGCTGCGCTTCATGCTGATCGGTTTCATCATGCTGATGGTGGTCCTGTTTCTGCGCGGCGGCCTGTTCGGCATCAAAGACCAGTTTCGAACATGGCGCGCCAAGAAGCGCAGTGAACGCCGCGCAACGCGCGCGGAGAAAGGTGGAGAAATGCTCCCCGAGGAAGCCACCGAAATCCACGACAAGGACCAGATCTACTTCCGCCGCTTCGACAAGATGCAGCGCGATTTTCTCAAGCGCCTGATCTCCGATGCTGTGATCGAGGAACACAGGACGCGTCCACTCGGTCAGCATTCGGAAGCACTGGAACGGCTGCTCAACTATTTTCGGCGGCGGGGGCAGATCGACAAATACGCGATCATGGTGATCGAGGAGTTCAAGGCCTACCGCATCGTAGCACTTGCCGGCCATCGCGGCACGGCTCCACGGCTTGTCGAGGACCAGACCTATACGACGCCGGACGAAGCCTATCACGCGCTGTTCCTGCGCCGCGTGCAGGACCTGCTCGAAACCTGAACCGACAATCGCTGACGCTATGACGCAGAATTTTTGAATGGAGTGCCGGTCCATGGCCGAACAGAAAATCTTTGGTTACGCAGACAAGATCTCGGTACGGCCGGGCGATGACATCGGCTTCTATGTACATGCCGACGGTACGACCAGCGTCGAGGCGCAGCTTGTCAGGTTGGTGCATGGGGATATCCATCCGGCCGGACCCGGCTACAAGGAAGAGGAGATCGCGAGTGTTGAAAATGGCAGCTGGACCGTACGCAAACAATTCACCCAGGTCGGATCCTTCTTGACGGTCGATGATCCGGCAGGGCATTTGGCGCCGAAGGGCAGTTTCACGCTCGCGGCTTTCATTTACCCGAACAAGCCGGGCGGGGGAGAGCGGCAATGCCTGATGGGACGCTGGGATGCCTACAACAACCGTGGCT
This sequence comes from Rhizobium sp. AB2/73, assembly GCF_020871915.1. Classification (NCBI taxonomy): domain Bacteria; kingdom Pseudomonadati; phylum Pseudomonadota; class Alphaproteobacteria; order Hyphomicrobiales; family Rhizobiaceae; genus Rhizobium; species Rhizobium sp. AB2/73. The sequence goes on from NZ_CP067074.1 coordinate 533,505, forward strand.
ACGGGCTCTGGATCAATCCAGCGGGGCTGCTGGAATTCGGTTATGGCGACGGCCGTGAGGTCGACTATGTCGATGCCGAGGTGCCGTTGATGAAAAGCCAGTGGTACTTCGTTGCGGCCACCTATGATGCGTCCACCGGCAATGCGACGCTCTATCAGGAAAGTGCCAGCACACGCTACAATAGCCTAATCGGCAAGGTGGCAGGGATCGATTTCCGCTCGCATGTGTGTGAAACGTTGCGGTTCAAGCCACTCAATCCGCCGGATGTCACGTTCCTGTTGGCGGCGGCGCAGGACTGGCATAGCTTGCGTGGTACTTTCAAGACGCAATGCTACAATGGCAAACTTGACCGCCCGGCCGTGTTCAACCGGGTGCTGTCGCGGGAGGAACTGGACGCTTTTCGCGCGTCCGGAAAACCGCCTGCGAATGGATGTCTCGCCGCCTGGGATACCTCGATCGGCTACACCGACAAGGGCATTGGCGACCGGGTGATCGATACAGGTCCTTATGCACTGCATGCCGAGGGCTATAACCGGCCGGTTCGCGGACAGACCGGCTTCAACTGGGCAGGCCGCAATGATTGCTTTCGTCTGGCACCGGGTGAATATGGCGGCATCGAATTCCATGACGATGCGATCATCGATTGCCGATGGGAGAAAACCAGATCCTTTAGCGTGCCGGATGTGCGCTCTGGAGCATATGCCTTTCGCCTGCGCATCGGTAACGGCAAGGGCTTGCGCGAGGAATACATCCCCTTCTTCGTGCGCGCCAAGACACCGAAGTCGAAAATCTGTTTCCTCATTCCCACCAGCAGCTATCTCGCCTATGCCAATGAGCATCTGACCTTCGACGCCGAAATCATGCAGCCGCTGGCCGGCCAGTCGCCGATCATTTCCGAGGTGGACATCGAACTTTACCAGACGAAGGAATTCGGGCTGTCGCTTTATGATCATCATGCCGACGGGGCAGGGGTGTGCTATTCGTCCTATCTCCGGCCCATCCTCAATATGCGGCCGAAGGCCCGCATGTCGTCGATGGGTGTCACCTGGCAGTTTCCGGCAGATCTCTCGGTCATCGCCTGGCTTGACCATTTGGGTTACGATTACGAGGTGATCACCGACGAGGACGTGCAGCGCGAGGGCGTCGCGGCACTGAAACCCTACACCGTCGTGCTGACCGGCACCCACCCGGAATATGTCTCCGAAGAGCTGATGGATGCGACGGAAGACTATGCGGCCGATGGCGGCCGCCTGATCTATCTTGGCGGGAACGGCTACTACTGGAATGTTTCCTACAGGCAGGACGAGCCCTGGTGTGTCGAAGTGCGCAAGCTCAATTCCGGCATGCGGGCATGGCAGGCCCGCCCGGGTGAATATTATCTCGCGACGTCGGGGCAAAAGAGCGGCATCTGGAAAGATCTCGGTCGTCCGCCGCAAAAAGTCCTCGGCGTCGGCTTCATCTCCGAAGGCTTCGATTCCGCGCGCCCCTACCGCCGCATGCCGGATAGCTGGCATCGCCGCGCGGACTGGATGTTCGAAGGGATAGAAGGTGAGATCCTCGGCGATTTCGGTCTTGCCCATCATGGTGCTGCTGGTCTCGAAATCGACCGTTACGACCTCACGCTCGGGACGCCACCACACGCCCTGATCGTTGCCTCGTCCGGTGGCCATAGCGACAATTATCAGACCGTCGTCGAGGAGGTTCTCTATCCCTATCCAGGCCTTATGGGATCCTATGACTACCGTATTCGCGCCGACATGGTGTATTTTACCACGCCGGAAAACGGCGCGGTGTTCTCCACTGGCTCCATCGCCTTCAGCCAGTCACTCCCTTACAATAATTTCGACAACAATATCTCCAAGCTGCTTGGAAATATCCTCACGACTTTCTGCAAAACTGGAAAACTGCCGGGCTCGAACTGGACGTTGGAGGAAAAGCAGTGGCGCTGAGCGGGAACAGAAGCAACGGCTGAGAGCGGCGGCCACGGGAAATTGGTGCATAGCGGATAGCATCCGCCAGCCCCGGCCGATCGGTCTTCACACCCGACGCCTTGTCCCCGAACAGTTTCTTGCAACCGGCCTTCTTCAAGGCGTCTATCTGCAACGCTGTATCCTGGTCCCCGGTCGAGACCCTTGCATAGCCGATCGCTGTCATAAGGTGCGATTTGTCCGATTTCCCGTTTAATGGCAATGTCCGCGGACAAAATCTGTGGTCGCCGCCAAACGTTCGTTTGTCGGACAGGCACTTCCGGTTCGCTGTCTAATGTGCGAACGCCGCCTTAGCCGCAAGGTCGAGCTGTGTATCAGTTCCGCTTTTCAATTGTTCGATCGACAGTGGAACGAATTTGTCAGGCTGAACGCCAACACCCTCGAAAGGTCTGTCGATCTTTCTGAACGTCTTATGACTCGGCGGAGACCGCAACTTGCTGGGCTTTATTCCCCGCTGCCAACATGGCGGACGGGCACCAGTCTTTACCGAGTGAAGCGAGGACGCGCCCATTAGCCGGCACAATCCTAGCACTTTGCCTTACCGGTTCATTGAAGTAAAAAATCGCCACCTAGCGCAATTGCCCCTAACTTTCGCACCGAGATATCCACGATCAGCAAGAAATCTGAGTGTTCAAGGGTCAGCGTCCGACGACGGTTTCAAGCCGATCGTAGCATATTAAGGGCCTTGAAGTCCCCGACGCTTTATTAAAGCCCGTCCTCGTGTTCGGCCCTGAATCCGAGACGCTCTCCTTCGCAGGTTCCGGCGGATGCCAAACCGTATGCATCTCGAAGAGACCTTCCGAAACTTCAGCAGCGCATTTTTCACGGCTTTGGCAATTCCTACATTGTGCGGCCTTCTCATCAGTAAGCTTTGCCCTGTAATCCCTTGTGGACTTGGGAGCCAAACCGAACAGCGGGGAAAATACGCTCGACATAAATGAACTTCCTCAATCACGGAAAGACGGGTCGACTTTGTCCAGCTTGGACTTAAGATAGTCGAAGTGAGCGAACGCCATATCGTTGTAGTCATACCACCCCTGTGCGGTCTTTTCCGCGATCTCGTCCGACATCACGTTTAGCGGCTGTCCCGAGGCATAAGCAAGCATTAGCGTCCGGGCGGCGCGTTCGAAGAAATACAGGTGTTCGAAGGCTTCTGGCACAGATCCTGCAGTGACCGTTACACCGTGGTTTCCCATCAGCAGTATCGGATGATTGCCCAAGGCCGAGACCAAGCGCGCACCTTCCTCCGCCTCGTCAGCCAGACCTCCGAAGTTTAAGTCGGCACCGACGAGTCCGAAGAACCGCGCGGTGTTCTGGTCGATGGGTTTCATCGTCGGGTCTTTCAGTGATGCCAATGCGGTTGCATAGGGTGGATGGCAGTGGAGCAGCACCTTCGCCGACGGCATAGCACCATGGATTGCCCCATGGATGCACCAGGCAGAGGCGTCCGGCGCGTTTGGACGGGTCATCGTCTCCAGATCGTCAAGGTTGAGGAGCAACAGATCGCTTGCCCGAATGGTCGCGAAATGCCTCCATTTTGGGTTCATTAAAAATTTTCTTCCATCAGAGGAAGCAGCAGCGCTGAAATGGTTTCCGACCGACTCGTGCCAATTAAAATCTACGGCAAGCCGAAATGCGGCTGCCAGATCCACACGCACCTGCCATTCGGAGTTTTCGACATTCAAAGGAACACTGGTAGCGATGGCACTCATTTGAAACGCCCTTCACTAGTCAGGGCACGATAGGTGCTTCGCATCTCACCACGATCGGTGTAACAGCCACGCAGATGGCGATCGCCGCTCTCGGCGGTGTAGGAAGCGCGGCCGTGAACAATCCGGTGATTGTCGAACACAATGCACTCGCCTGCGTTCAGATCAAAGATATCTGCCATATGCTGGCTAATCGTCAGGCCGGAGACATCGCCGTGACTGTCCAACTCGATGACTCGTTGGCGGGACGTAAGCCCACGGTGAAGGCCGTCTTGCGATGACGGCCTGCTGACTGCCAGTCCTAGTGGTAACACTAGGAGTAGTCATATGACGAAGCATCCAATTGAGGTGATCACGTCCGTAGAGCGCCGTCGGCGCTGGTCACGAGAAGACAAAGAGCGCCTGGTCGCTGCCTGCTTTGAGCCAGACGCGGTCATCTCCGAGATTGCCCGCGCGGCTGGTATCCATGTCAGCCAGTTGTTTCGTTGGCGCAAAGAGCTGTGCCGGCTCGAGGAGCCGCAGACCGAGACGGGAACCGTGTTGGTGCCGGTGATCGTGTCCGAGGCCATTTCATCAGTCTCTCCCATTCAGCCGGAACCGCCCACCACACCCCATCCTCGTCGGAAGCGCAGCGATGTAACGATCGAACTTGGTCGGGGTCGGCGCGTCCGCGTTGATAGCGACATCGACACGGAAGCGCTTGGCCGCATTCTCGATTGCGTGCTGGGTCGTCGATGATCCCGGCTCCTGTTGGCGTGAAGGTCTGGCTGGCGACAGGCCATACCGATATGCGCAAAGGCTTCCCCGGCCTGTCGTTGATGGTGCAGGAGGCGCTGAAGCGCGACCCGATGTGCGGTCACCTGTTCGTATTCCGCGGCCGCGGTGGCGGCCTGATCAAGGTGATGTGGCATGACGGCCAGGGAGCCTGTCTGTTCACGAAGAAGCTGGAGCGTGGCCGCTTCATCTGGCCATCAGCGGCCGATGGCACAGTGGTGATCACGCCCGCGCAGCTCGGTTATCTGCTGGAAGGTATCGACTGGCGGATGCCGCAAAAGACGTGGCGACCGACGTCGGCCGGATAAGCAAAAACACTGGAATGACGGGGTCGAATATGATTCCATCCTGTCATGAACGATGCGACCGAAGAGCTTCCGGACGACCTTGCCAGTGCCCTCGCACTGCTGGCCCAGGAACGCGCTCGACGTGTCGCAGCCGAAGCAGAAGTGGCGACCGCCAAGGCAGAAGCCGCCAGTGCTAAGGCACTCGTATCGCATTCCGAGGCGCTGATCGCGCGGCTAAAGCTGGAGATCGACAAGGTTCGCCGTGAACTCTACGGCAGCCGGTCCGAGCGCAAGGCGCGACTCCTGGAGCAGATGGAATTGCAACTCGAGGAGTTGGAAGCGGACGCCGGTGAGGATGAACTGACGGCGGAAATCGCCGCCAAATCCTCAGCCGTCAAAGCATTCGAGCGCAGGCGTCCGTCACGCAAGCCCTTTCCCGAACACCTGCCACGCGAGCGCGTCGTGATCGCCGCTCCCGCCAATTGCGCCTGCTGTGGATCGGCCAAACTGTCGAAGCTCGGTGAGGATATCACCGAGACCCTGGAAGTCATCCCGCGTCAGTGGAAGGTCATCCAGACGGTGCGGGAGAAGTTTACCTGCCGCGAGTGTGAGAAGATCACACAGCCACCCGCACCATTCCACGTAACGCCCCGCGGTTTTGCAGGACCGAACCTGCTGGCGATGATCCTGTTCGAGAAGTTCGCCCAGCACCAGCCGCTCAATCGCCAGAGCGAACGCTATGCCCGCGAAGGCGTCGATCTTAGCCTATCAACGCTGGCCGACCAGGTTGGTGCTTGTGCCGCGGCGTTGAAGCCCATTCACTCCCTCATCGAGGCGCATGTCCTTGCTGCCGAACGTCTGCACGGCGACGACACGACCGTGCCGATCCTTGCCAGAGGAAAGACCGATACGGGCCCGCATCTGGACCTATGTCCGGGACGATCGGCCGTTCGGAGGGCTCTCACCGCCGGCCGCCCTTTACTATGCCTCGCGAGATCGACGGCAGGAACATCCTGAGCGCCACCTGAAGACCTTCACCGGCATTCTGCAGGCGGACGCCTATGGCGGCTACAATCCACTGTTCAAGGTCGATCGCGATCCCGAACCGCTGACGCAGGCACTCTGTTGGGCACACTCGCGGCGCAAGTTCTTCGTGCTCGCCGACATTACCGCAAACGCCAAGCGTGGAAAGAACGCCGCGCCGCTCTCGCCTATGGCGCTCGAAGCCGTCAAACGGATCGACGGCCTGTTCGATATCGAGCGCGAGATCAACGGGCTGACGGCCGATCAACGCCTGGAACGTCGCCGCAAGGAAAGCCTGCCGCTCGTCGATGATCTGCAGGCCTGGCTTCAAACCGAGCGGGCAAAGCTCTCACGCAGTTCTCCGGTCGCAGAGGCAATTGACTACATGCTCAAGCGCTGGGATGGCTTCACGTCATTCCTGGACGACGGCCGGATTTGCCTTACGAACAACGCGGCCGAGCGAGCTCTGCGAGGCTTCGCACTCGGCAGAAAATCGTGGCTCTTCGCCGGATCAGACCGCGGTGCAGATCGAGCAGCCTTTATGGCCACATTGATCATGACGGCAAAGCTCAATGACATCGATCCCCAGGCGTGGCTTGGCGACGTTCTTGCCCGTATCGCGGACACGCCGATTATCAGGCTGGAGCAACTGCTTCCGTGGAATTGGACACCGCCGACCATCAACGCAAAAGCGGCCTAACCTGCGGCCTTCACCGGAGGCTTACGGCGGGACCGCATATCATAGGTATCATGCTCGCAGTAATAGGGAATGTCGGTCGTTGACAACAGCGCAAAATCGGCGGGTCGCTCGACCTTCAGGTCGTTGGCGACGGCTGCTCCATCCAGAAAGAGGTTTGCTCCACCCTCGACGGAATTTGCTCTGCAGTGGAGGAACTGAACACCAGGAGCTTCATCCTCGGCCGGGGTGTCGGTATGGAGTTCGAGAGCCTTTGCTGTGTAAGCCAGATTGGTCGGCTTGATATGTGTGCGGACGTCGAAGAACTCGCCAAAGAATGTCGGACGGATATGTCCAATGAGCCTGGCTGTCTCGGTCAGACCTTCATCGCTGTCAGGCATATCGGTGATGATAGCGACGCCTTCGACAATCATGGACTCAATCCATTTGGCGACAACAGTCTTGTCTCGCAGCAGTTCCGGCTGAGTGAAGCGTGCGATGTCCTTGTAGTGGTAAGAATACCAAAGCTTACGCGGTAGATCGGCTGGGTCGACGCGGCGCTTCCCAGAGGCGTACTGCGCAAGCGAGGCCAAACCATGCCGGGTGACATGACCAGTGCCGCGCCACACGATCTCGAGATGGCCTTCGGAAATCATCGCGCTTTCCGCCTTAGGCTCGTTTTCTTCGTGGAAGATGTCGTACGTCCGCTCTCGGGTCTGACTGTCAAACGATGTCGGGCAGTTGTCGCGAAGCCAGTAGTAGTTGAAATAGGCCGTCGTCCCGTCGTTGAAGGGAGTTTCAAGGCCCTTGTCCTTTAGTTTGATTGCGTGCGACAGACTGACATCCATAGACTTGGTCCTCTCGGTTTTTGTCCGGCGTTCGCACGGACTTCGATGTGGCAAATCTGTCGTTGAAATTCCGTTTTTGGAAGCCTACAAAAACTAATAGCAATATAATTCAGGATTATACTGTGCGCCGTCCTTTACCCCCACTTCGTCTTTTTACAGTCTTCGAATCGGTATTGCGGCATAGAGGCGTCAAGCACGCGGCTGATGAGTTGAATGTTTCCCAACCGGCAATCAGTCAATCTCTCCGGCAGCTCGAGGAGTCACTGGGTGTGAAGCTCCTGGACCGAAGCACGCGTCCGCTGACCGTGACCGAGGCCGGAGCGATACTGTTGCGGGCAACGACAGAGAGCATTGCGAAAATATCGGAGGCCATTATAGAGATCGACGAGCTTAGAGATGCATCATCCGCTTATATTACGGTCGCGTGTTCAGTCGGTTTCGCTACCTTTTGGCTGATGCCTCGGCTTTCTTCATTTTACGCCTCTCACCCCGACGTTTCCGTTAACGTTGTGACGACGGTGCAGGGTGCGCCGAGGCTCTTGCCGGGCATTGACATTGCCATTCGCTTTGGCAATGGGGCATGGAACGATGGCAAAGTCCGCAAGCTATTCGATGAGCGTGTCGACGCAGTGTGTAGTCCCGCGTTCCTCTCTCGAGCCAAAGACCCTAATACCTTGATAGATACAGCGCCGTTGATCCATGTAGACGTTGAGGACGAACGGTGGTTGACGTGGGAGTATTTCCTGTCGGCAACCGGAGCCTCATTGAGAAAGAAGACCGATGGGCCACGGTTTACAAACTACATCCAAGCGTCCCAGGCTGCCATTGCAGGCCAAGGTCTGATGCTGGGATGGCGTTCGATAACCGGCGACGCGGTCAAAGAGGGCCAACTGGTAACAATTCTCGACAAGCCGTTGATACCAAAAGACAGCTTTTTCCTTGTTTTGCCGCCATCAACATCCGTGAAAGCTCCGCAGCGCCAGCAGTTTTCAGATTGGCTTTTAAGCGTGTGAGAGGCGTGCAAAAACTAGCCACGGTCGCGGACACTTAGTCCTAGCTTCCGGCGGAAAATATCCGGGCACGTGCCATGAGATTTTCAACGAAGGGAGACACAAGTTAAAAGTAGATACCGTGTCGATTGGCTGTAGGCTAAGGACTCGACCAGATTTCCTCGGTGATCCGACGCAAGGAGAGCGCCTTCTGACGGCGGTCAGACATCTCCTCACCACGCGCATCTGTGATGGCATAGGCTGGCGGCCCGAGTTCACTCAGGAAAATCACCGTGTCATTCGCCGCCTCCCGCTGCTTCCAATCGCCCAGTCCATATCGCCACCAGTCGGTGAACGTATCGAGCCAGATCTTGTGCTGCGAAAGTCGATCTGCACTTGTACCTGGTTGCGCGTCGCCACGCGCCCTTGAAAAGAATCAGCCTGCCGCAAGATCTGGCGTACCATCGCCTGGTACTGTTCGGTAATCGGCTGCATCGGATCGGCATGCCTTCCTCGGTGGCCATGGCATTGGCGGATGACAGGAATCATTTCTTCGAGCTTAACCGGCATCACCTGCCCGACGACGATGACATAGGGTGAACCGATATCCTTCGCGAAGCGCAGCGCCGGCCGCAATTCGTCGATCATCGTCGGAAAAGCCGTGAGCAGGCTGGCAAGCCCCGTCCGGGCAAATTCAGGAACTGTTGCTTTGGCCTCATCCAGCGCGAGTGCGCCCAGATCGATCGACATGCCATGCCAGCCATCCGATTTGATGATGTCGAACCGCTCGACGACCGGCAGTTCCGGGCGTTCGGGATGGCTGCTCTTTGTGGCCCAGCGAGATTGATAGAATCGGATATCGGGCATCTGCCCTCTGTCTCCAACTCTTACAACAACCAAGCCTAAAGAAGCAGCTCACTTGCACTTTAGCCGGCGCGTCCAGTCGACATGCCGGCACCGGCATGGTATTTTTCGGTGAACTCTGTGCTGAGCCATCGCCACAGGTCGGCTCGAGCGCATCAGACTTCATGTCCCGTAGACATACTCCGATTGAGCAGCCTCGTGAATGCTTGCTGTCTCAGCGTGAATGCGCGCTGCAAGGCGGCTGATCCTCTCGCATGCTTCTGCAAGAGACGAATCTACCACGGTTAAACTTAAGCGGATGTAGGCACTTGCATGCCCGCCAAAGGAAGAGCCAGGCATAACAGCAACGTTTTCTTCCTCAAGCAGCCTCCAGGCGAAGGCTTCGCCCGAGAGGCCGGTGCCTGAGACATCCACGAGGATGAACATTCCGGCCTCGGGCGGGAGAGGGATGATGCCGGTTGCGTTACCCAGAGCAGCAACGACCTGCGCGGCACGTGCACCATAAGAAGCGCGCATGATCGATGCGGTCCGAATTTCATGGGTCAGGGCGTAAGCCGTCATATCAGCAATAAAGGGTTGGCCGCCGAAAAGCATCGTTTCGGACACGGGCAGAAGCCGGCGGGTAAAATCCGCTGGCCCGATCGCCCATCCGCTTCGAAAACCAGGGGCGGCATGAGATTTGGAGATGGAGGAGACGACAATCGTACGCTCCGCAAGTGCGGCGATGTCGAATGGTGAGGCGAAAGTTCCCGAAAAAATCAGTTCCTCATAGACCTCGTCGCAAACGATCCAGAGATCGTGCCTTCGACAAACCTCGCCAAGCGCCTCGATATCCTTGCTTGTCAGCACCGCGCCGGTCGGATTATGCGGCGTATTCAAAAGCAGCACCCGGCAATCGGGCGTGATCGCCCTTTCCAGGTCCTCTACCTGCATGCGAAAGCCTTCTTCCTGACGCAGGGGGACAGTGATCCGATGGGCTCCGGTCGACTGGATGACGCCGTCATAGGTCGCGTAAAGCGGATCGCCTACCAGAACCCCATTGCCCGCTTCCACTAGGCCCAGCATGACCGCAAACAGTGCCGTCTGGGTACCGGGAAAACACAGGACATTGTCAATGTTCACACCTGCACGACGTTGTGCGTAACGGGCGGCCAGAGCTTCCACGACAGCCGCTTCGCCACGGCCGTTGGAATAGCGATAACGGCCCGCATTCATGGAACGTTGGCATTCGGCGATAAGGCTGGGGTCTAGTGGTTGGTCCGGCTCGCCAATCGTGAGCTCGATGACATTGACGCCGCTCGCCTTCATCTGACGAGCGCGAATGTGCAAGGCCCACTTGCCAGAGCCCAGATTGGCAAGTCTGTTGGTGATCGAGGCATATCGCATGGTTTCTCCAACTATTGTTCTGCGCGGTTTTGTCCGCGCTCTTGGGCCGCAGCCTCATCGATGGGTTCGAATTCTAGTCCGAGCAGCGATTCGACGGTCGACACCGCGACCGTCGCCAACTCCGAGTTTGTAAAAAGCTCATGCGCCAGGCAGGCTTCCAGCCACAGACCGTCGATCATGCCGTTGATCGCAATGGCAAGGCGGCGGCAATCTACTTCAACGACCGTCCGGCCACGTGATCTCAGAAAATTTGCAATCAGGCCCTGCAAGTCGTCGCGAAAGTCCAGGTATCCTTGACGATGGATCGCGGCCAGTGTTGCATCGACACGTACCTTGCCGATAAAGGCCGCCCAGATCGACAGGGTGCGGTTGTTGGCGACCGGTGCGGTTAGATTCAGTGTAATGAAGTCCCGCAGCTGTCGACCCGGAGTGCCCTCCATGTCGACCGCCTTGGCGGCAAAGGTGGCCACAACAGAACGATACGCCTCCGCCACCATTTCTTCCTTGCTCTCGAAGTAATGCCGCAACAGCCCGGCTGTCACACCCGCCCGCAACGCGATCTGGCGCACGGTAGCGCCCTCCAGTCCCGCCTCGGCGATGCAATCGAGTGTCGCTTCAATCAGCTCTTGCCGCCGTTCTGCTTCCGGAGCCCGATGAAAAGTCGCCCGGCTCATGCGGCCTTCCTAAGGATCGGTCGGGTCAGGCAGGTCGGCCCGCCCTCGCACGCGATGCAAAGGGCACTCGCTTCGAAAACACTGACCCTGCAGCCGACGGCTTCCATCGCCGCCTGGGTTTTGGGAAAACCGGCCACCATGATGACTTCTTTGGGGCGCACCGGCAGAACGTTGAGGCTAAGGCCATTGCTGGCATGGAACTCGTCGGCCGGCGCCTCGATCAGTCTGACACCTCGTTCTTTGAGCAACTGGTAGAAGGGGGCGGGCAACAGGGGCGCGAACACGAGAGCGATGTCATGGGCAAGGGGGCTCATCACTGGCATCAGATGCAGGCAGGCTTCCTCGCCCTGCCATAGGGGAAGATAGTAGCTTAAAACTCTAATACCGTAGGTACCGAGCATTCCAGCAAGCTGCGAGATGCCGTTTGCATTGCTGCGCACGCCACGTCCGACGACCAGCGTTGTGGGATCGAGCCAGATACAATCGCCACCTTCCACGGTGCCGGGTGCTTCAATTCTTCCGATGACGGGAATGCTCGCCTTGTCATATGCGGCTTCATGCAGTGCCGTTTCGCCATTGCGAAAGGTTTTGCCCATGCGCAGGATAATCGCACCATGACCCGTCATCAGAGACGGATCATGGGTAGACATCGCATCGGCCAGACCATCTCCGCTATCTTCGAACCAGAGTATCTCCGCTCCGGATGTCTCGATGAATTTGGCGAACTCCCCATATTGGCGGACCGCGGTTTCACCGTCGAAGGTGGGGCCGTAGCGCCATTTTTCCTGGTCCGCCTGTATGGGGCTTCGGCCTGGACGGCGCATTAAAACCCTTCCGAGATCGTTGACCATTCCCTGAAAACCGTACCCTGTCATCCCTGCGCCCCTGTTCAAACTTTAGTCATTTCCGTGACATGCCAAAAAAATCGGCCACTTCGCTATTATACACTTGTATAACTGCTGAGCAACTGCCATTATCGCGTCAAATAAGCAGTACGTGACTGGGCAATCTCCACACGACAAAAACAATGGGAACTGGCTTCATGACTTCAATTTCGAATGCCAATGTTAGGGCCGTGTGCGTCCCATGACAGGAAGCGCGCCAGCCATTATCGTCGAGAACCTGCACAAGCGTTTCGGCCCGCTTGATGTTCTCAAGGGTGTTTCGCTGACGGCCCGCCAGGGTGATGTTATTGCCATTATTGGCGGTAGCGGCTCAGGAAAATCGACATTCCTGCGCTGCATCAACATGCTGGAACTGCCCACATCGGGCTCGGTCCGTATTCATGGAGAAAGCATCTCCCTGAAAAAGGACGGTTATGGAGGCTTGATGCCGTCCGACCGCAAGCAAGTCCAGCGGCTGCGGACTCGACTGGCGATGGTCTTCCAGAGTTTCAATCTGTGGCAACACATGACCATCTTGGAGAATGTCATCGAAGTGCCGGTACAAGTTCTCGGCAAATCGAAGGCTGAAGCAATCGAAACGGCAGAGGACATTCTTCGACGTGTCGGGCTTTTTGACAAGCGGAACGCCTATCCGGCCTTTCTATCCGGCGGCCAGCAACAGCGCGCCGCCATTGCCCGGGCCTTGGCAGTCCAGCCCCTGGTGATGTTGTTCGACGAACCGACATCGGCTCTTGATCCGGAACTGGTTGGCGAAGTTCTAAGGGTGATAAGCGATCTTGCCAGCGAAAGACGCACCATGATCCTCGTGACCCACGAAATGAAGTTTGCGCGGGACGTCGCCAACCATATTGTCTTCCTCGCCGATGGCGTCATCGAGGAGCAGGGGCCGCCCGAGCAGGTGTTCGGTGCGCCGAAATCCGAGCGCCTGAAGCGCTTCATCAGCGCGATCCACTGAAGCATTTGCGCCTTTCGTCGGATCGGGAAAACATGCTCTGTTTTCAAACGATCAGCACGCAATCGCTTCGACATTCTGGAATTGCTGCAGCGACCTCGTCAGTGTCGTCGCACGCAATAGTGCCATGCGTGCCGTTGTATTAACCAAAAGATAGGATGCACATGAACAAGCCGCTTAAATTCGTTGCATTGTCGTTCGCGGTCGCACTCGCTGCGGTAACCTCCGCAGCATCAGAACCGATCAAGGTCGGCATTGCCGCAGAACCATATCCGCCCTTCACCTCGCCAGACGCACAAGGGAACTGGGTGGGCTGGGAAATTGATTTCGAAAAAGCCGTCTGTGCAGAAGCCAAACTCGATTGCATGATTACCCCCGTTTCGTGGGACGGGATCATTCCGGCACTGATGTCCAAGAAAATCGACCTTATCATCGCCTCGATGTCGATCACCGATGAGCGCCTGAAGACGATCGACTTTTCCGACAAATACTACAACACACCAAGTGCCGTCATCGGAACGAAGGGCGTCGATTTCACAGCGACGCCGGAAGGCCTTGCCGGAAAGACAATTGGCGTCGCGGTTTCCACGATACAACAGGTCTATGCGACCAAATATTTCGGTAGCGCCGGTGCGACCGTCAGGGAATATCAGACGCAGGATGAAGCCAACCAGGATCTGGCATCAGGCAGGATCGACGCGGTCCAGGCCGATTCGATCGCACTCGATGCCTTCCTGAAGACTGAGGTTGGCAAGGCATGCTGCGATCTGAAAGGCCTTGTCAAGGATGATCCTTCCATTCTGGGAGCTGGCATCGGCGTCGGCATCCGTAAGGGCGATGCCGACCTCAAGGCAAAGATCAATGCGGCCATCAAGGCTATACGCGCAAATGGCACCTACGCCGCATTCTCGAAGACGTATTTCGATTTCGATGTCTATGGAAACTGATGATGCGCCCTGCGGAAGCCGGCTCTAGCGTGGTTCAATTTCATGACTGATCCTGTGTCCCAAATTAACTGGGCTTTGCTCGCGGTCGCACCACCCGGATGGGGTGGTGTGCTGCTGGCGGGCTTCATCAACTCCGTCGAAATTGCGCTTGGCGGCTTTTGTTTCGGCCTGCTTCTCGGCGTCGGCGGTGCGTGCGGAAAACTCTATGGCGGTCCCCTGATTCGTGATCTCCTGGAATGTTATACGATCATCGTGCGCGCAGTTCCGGAGCTCGTTCTGATCCTGCTGATCTTTTATGCCGGCACCGATGGCATCAATCAGGTGTTGAGCCTGATGGGGATCGGTGCCGTCGATATCAACGGTCTTGTCGCCGGCATCTTCGTCATCGGCTTCGTACAGGGTGCCTATTCGACCGAGGTCTTGCGCGGCGCCATCAACGCCGTCCCCGCCGGGCAGATCGAAGCTGCACGTTCCTACGGCATGCCTCCCACCAAGGTCATTGCGCGCATCACCCTACCGGCGATGCTGCCCCATGCAATTCCAGGTCTTTCCAATCTCTGGCTGATCGCCACAAAGGACACCGCGCTCCTGGCGGTTGTCGGCTTCTCCGAACTAACGCTTGTTACGCGTCAAGCAGCAGGGACGACCAAGGAGTATATGCTTTTCTTCAGTGCAGCCGGAGCTCTCTATCTGGCACTGACGCTCGTTTCGAACCTCTTCTTTAAAATCATCGAGCGACACGCTCGACGCGGCTTTGCGGTGTGACCATGACTATGCCCCCGGACCCGATGACCGACGCCGTGCCGATCGCTCCCGTAGACCTGTCGATCAAGGGTAGCTTCTTGAAACCGCATCGCATCGTGCTGATGCTACTGGTAGCTGGCATTGTATGTTGTATTGTGCTGTTCATGCGCTGGGACTGGCTGCCGCGCTATCTGCCACGCATAGGCCAGGGCGTCTTGGTGACGCTGACGATGCTGTTCGGCACTGCTGCTCTCGGTTTCCTGCTCGCCGTGCCGCTGGGTTTGCTCCAGGTCACGGGACCAAGTATCCCGAAATTGCTTGCCCGGGGCTTCTGCACGATCATTCGCGGCACACCGCTGCTACTACAGCTATGGTTGCTCTATTATGGGCTCGGCTCGCTGTTTCCGCAATTTCCTGCCATCAGGCAATCGTGGTTATGGCCTTACCTGCGGGAAGCTTGGCCCTACGGCGTCGCAGCCCTGACCATCTCGTTTGCTGCTTATGAAGGGGAGATCATGAGGGGCGCGTTCGCCGGGGTACCGGCAGGAGAGCTGGAGGCGGCACGAGCCTACGGAATGAGTAAATGGACAGTCTTTCGCCGCATCTGGCTGCCTCGAGCGATGCATCGAGCGCTCCCGACCCTGAGCGGTGAAACTGTGCTGCAGCTCAAGTCGACCCCACTTATTGCAACGATCACCGTTACCGATGTCTACGCCGTCATCTCCAAGGTGCGGCAGGAGACCTACTTAACCTACGAGCCTCTCCTGTTACTCGCTTTGATCTATATGTTATTGACCGGTGCGTTGGTCCTGGCGTTCCGCGCACTTGAAAACCGTATTCCGACGCGTCGTCCATGACAGGACTTCGGGTGCTGCCCGTTCAACCCGGTTCTCGATTGCGCAACGATTGAGGAACCCCTTGGTACGGCCGATGGCGTGGCGCGTTAACGCCGGCAATCGAGCTTTCGGTTGCCAAGAATCCAGAGCCTCGGCCGAGCAAGAGGATTACCAGAACGACAGCAAGATTGCGGGCGCAGCACGTATCCGGTTGCCGTGCTGTGGCAAGGCTGACGACCGCGGTACAGGGGAGTTTTTGATCGTACTTCGTCCTTCACCGATGTTTGTGCCAATTCCGTTGCTGAAAACGGAAACGTCTTCCTTAAGGAGCCTGATACTTGGCACGACGAGACAAACAGGCTCCCCGACATACGGCTGATCGCCGGACACGGCAGCCCCACGAGCAGGAGACAAAATTGGCAAGCCTCCGCAAGTCCGGCATGGCACGAAGCCGACCGACCGACCGACCGATGCAAGGCATCTTGCTTTGCATTGTTGCCTACGGTTTTCTGTGCCTACAGGACGCCGCCATGAAATGGCTGGTCGAGGATCATTCGGTCACCGTATCATTGTTCTGGCGCAGCCTCGCGGTGCTTATGGGTTGCCTTCTGCTCGGAGGACGGCGAATTGTCCGCGATGCCGCGTCATCATCGGCCAAGGGCCTCGTCGTGTGGCGGGCACTCGTCTCGGTCACCGCTTGGGTGCTCTACTATCTGGCCGCCCGTCACTTGAGCCTGGCCGAGATGACTACGCTTTATTTTTCCGCGCCGGTGATCGTCGTAATCCTTGCAGTTTTACTTCTCAAGGAACGAGCAAACCCGTGGCAATGGATCTCCGTCCTGGTTGGTTTTACCGGGGTCATCGTCGCCACCGGGCCGGGGGGGGCGAGCGAGCCGCTTGCCGTGGTCATGGTGCTGGGGGCCGCCGTGTTCTGGGCGTACAGCTATATTTTGATGCGCCAGCTTGGCGGGCGCATGGGCCTCGCCGCCCAGGTTATGATGACTAATCTCGTGTTTGTAGCGGCTATGGGGGCAACCTTGCCCTGGCAGGGGTCAATGCCGGGCTGGGATCAAATCGGTGCAATGGCGCTCGTTGGCCTTGTTGGAGGTCTCGGTCAACTCGCGCTCTTTGCGAGCTTCGAGCGGGCTAGCGCGACCATGCTGGCGCCTTTCGAGTATAGCGGTCTCGTGTGGGCCTTCCTCATTTCGACGATCTTCTGGGGCACGCCGCTCGACGGCGCGGTCCTGCTTGGCGCGGCGATAATTGCAGCGAGCGGCATCATCGGCGCTGTTGCCGCCAAGAACGTTAAGAGCTCATAAAAACCCCTTTTCGATACCCGGGATTCGCCAGTGGATTGCAGCAGAAGCAAGGAAAGCCACTGTCGTGTTTCCATCAAGCCTTAACGACTTGAAAGTCCTTGTGTAATCGTCAACACCTGTGACTTGAAGGCCAAGGGAAGCGTATTAGTCGCATATGAAATTGGTGCAGGAATCAAATCTCAACACTTTAGTCTATGCGGCTGGGATCGAAAAGAGGTTGATTGATCCAGCACGCCGCACAAACATAACGCCGCCCGCCGCCATCACCCCGGTAAAATGAAGTTCAAGGTGACGAACTGGGCGGAGTATGATGCGGGCCTTCGCCGCCGTGGCAGTTTAACCCTTTGGATAAAGCCGGAAGCGCTGGCGGACTGGGCAGCCACACGTCGCAGAACGCGCGGTGGTCAGCCACTCTATTCGGATCTGGCGATCGAGACTGCTCTGATGCTGGCATGGTGTTTGGGCTGCGTTTGCGCCAGAGCGAAGGAGCGATGCCCCCTACGTCAATGTCCAAGGAAAATCGCGCTTACGGCTTTAGCATCGGTACGCCAGAATCTTGCGCCGCCGACATCTGCAATGCGAGGGCTGAACTGGTATCCGGGCAGATAAAATATGCCGAAGATCGTGTAGGTGTATCCGGTCGTGTCGGTCGTTATCCCGGTGGGCTAAAGCTCTGTCTCCTGCTCCAGCACAATGGCGAGCAGATTGAAGCTATCGCGCAGGGTGCCGGAAACGGTCATCGCGTAAGGCCGGTGAACTGGCTACTCGCGAAGAGCCAGCCCATTGCGGCATTTAACACAGTCCGCTGATCGCCACACCGGAAACAAAGGCCTTTAGAAGATCCGGATCGAAGTGGCCTGGTGAATTCATCATCGTGTCAATCGCTTCGGCTTGTGTCCAAGCGCGCTTGTATGGACGTACCGTCGTCAGTGCGTCATATACATCGCAAATTGCTCCGATCCGGGCAATCAACGGGATTTCCTTTCCCGCCAGTTGCCGAGGATATCCCGAACCGTCAAATTTCTCGTGATGATGAAGACACATATCGAGAACTGCTTTTGAGACCCCCGGCACCCTTTTCAAGATTTTATAGCCGCGGTCTGGATGCGTCTGAATGATAGACATCTCTTGAGGTGTCAACTTTCCCGATCTTTCTAGCAACCCAACCGGCAGGGTCATTTTTCCAAGATCGTGCACCAGTCCACTCACGCCGAGAGTATGGATTGTCCCCCCCGAAAAGCCAAGGTCTCGTCCGAATGCAATCATCAAAGCGCTCACCGAAACCGAATGAAGAAACGTGCTTTCATCCTTGTTTTTGAGTTTGGCAAGCTGGATCAATGCCCCGGCATTGGTCAACGCATCAGCCATGACTTTTTCGACCGCTTGGCACGCCGCTTCAAAATGGAAAACGTTACGTTGCGCTTGGGCCAGCACATTTTGAACATGTGGGCGGGTCTGTTCTATCGTTTTTCGCGCCCGCGCAATCTGCTCCTCTGAAAATGAGTTATCGAGATCAGAGGCGGAACTTAATAAGTTCAAATCATTGACGGCGCCCGAAGCAATATTGGCATCAATACCTTTCTTGATGTCGATAACGACACTCATCGCGCAGCTGCCCCGTACCCGATCAAGATCGGACTCGGTTTCAATGAAGAACTCGCAGACAGTCATTGCTCCACCACGCGCCGCGCCTTCCAACTCCTCGACAAACATTCCCTTTCGCACCTGGTGCAACCGAATCCGTTTTCGCAAAGTCCCTCCAGTGCCGCCACGCGGCCGCATTGTATTAGCGCAAAGAACGACAAGTAACTCAAGAGTATAGGGTTAGAACGCGAAAACGAGACTCGATACTCATCTTTTATGTACTTGGCTAAGCAGCGATCGTCCTCATTGTTTCAGTTTTTCCGAACATGGCCTGAAGGTTGAGAAAGCAGATCATGCCCGTTGGCTGGGCGATGATCGCCTCAGCAAAGCGCATGCCGGAGGTGACACTGATCTCCGGAACCGGCTGGAGAAGGTTTTCTTGGATCGTCAGGATGTCCGAAACCATATCCACGACGAGACCTATGGCGGTACCATTGACCTCGGCAACGACGATGGCGCTTCGCGGGGTTGGCTCAGTGCTCGGCATTCCGAGCTTGTTGGCAAGGTCGATGATTGGGATCACCGACCCACGCAGGTTCATAACGCCGACCACGTCATGAGGAGCATGTGGAATCGGAGTAGATTGGCCCCATCCGCGAATTTCGCGGATGGTTGTCGTGCGCATGCAAAACTCCTGGTCGTGGAGTTTGAATGCGATGATCTCAAGCATTGCGTCAGTAACGCCTGCCGGCGTGTACGCACCGCTTATCAAAAATCCTCCCACGTATGCTTGGCGGCGGCATTTCCGGAAAAAGCCTTTGCAACTTTTCCGGCCAGATGCCTGACCGGTGAGTCCACCTGACGGTGCGTGGAGCTTGCCGCCATGACTGTGGCTGTCTGATGTAGCGCACCGACAAGTTGAAACTGCGAGATCAGTTCTCGTAGCCTACCGCTCTCGTTGGCAAGCGTAGCTCCGGCCGCACTGGTCTCCTCCACCATCGCAGCGTTCTGCTGGGTGACCTGGTCCATCTGGTTGACAGCAGTGTTAACCTCGGCGAGACCGACCGACTGCTCTTTTGCTGACGTCGCGATTGAGTCCATGTGCTGATTGACAGCAACAATATAGCCCTCGATGGTCTTCAGCGCCTGGCCTGTCGCGCTGACCAACCTGACGCCGTTTTCAACCTCGACGGAGGAGTTGCGGATCAGGTCCTTGATCTCCTTGGCGGCTTGGGCGGAGCGCTGGGCAAGTTCGCGCACTTCTTGTGCAACGACGGCAAAGCCCTTGCCTGCATCGCCGGCACGTGCTGCTTCCACCCCAGCATTGAGCGCCAGCAGATTGGTCTGGAAGGCGATCTCGTCGATGACGCCGATGATGTTGGAGACTTGGTTGGACGAGGCCTCGATCTTCTGCATCGCGTCGACGGCATTGGCGACGACCAGACCAGACTCGGCCGCACTTTCATTCGCTTGCACTGCAATTTTGCGGGCGTCTTCGGCACGTTTGGACGAGTTGGCCACATTAACAGTGATCTGGTCTAGTGCGGCCGCCGTTTCTTCCAGTGCCGATGCCTGCTGTTCGGTCCGCTTGGACAGATCGTCGGCGCTTGCGCTAACCTCCTTGCTGCCGGTATCGATCGCGGTGGTCGCCTCGGCGACAGACCGCAGGGTTTCCGACAGTTGCGAGACAGCGGCGTTGAAGTCGGCGCGAAGGGTTTCGAAATCAGATGCGAACGGATCAATGAGTTTGAAGGTCAGATCGCCGCTCGCCAGATGCTTCAGGCCTTCCCCTAGACCGACAGTGGCCTGAGCCATTGCTTCGGAGCGAAGACGATCGGCCTCCGCCTTAAGGCGACGCTCTTCCTCCGTCAGGTTTCGGTTTGTGGCAGCTTCCTGCTCAAGACGCATATTGGCGATTGCATTGTCTCTGAACACGGCGACCGCCTGGGCCATCTCCCCCACTTCATCCTTGCGACCCAGGCAAGTAATAGGCTCGTCGGTTTTACCATCAGCCAGCGTCAACATGCGAGCCCGCAATGTGTTGATGGGCCCGGTAATCCCGCGGCTCGAAACAAATAGGGCCGCCAATATCAAAACTATGAAGAGAGTGACGAGCGAACTGATGAAGGTGAAAATCGTCGACTGCATGTTGGCAGTCATCTTGTCATTCTCGGAGCCCACATATGCTATCATCGTATCAACGCGCGAGCGCATTTTGTTTCTTAGCTCATCTACGAGAGGGTCGACAGTCGCGAGGATTTGCTTCGCTTCTTCGTCCTGATCCTTATTGGCCAGAGCTACGACTTTGTCCGTCATGCCGAGCACCGAGCCTACCTGAGTTTTTATTTCTGAAATTTCACCAGCCATCTCGGGCATGAGCCTATCCAACTGAACGAAACGGTCAGCAATCCGCTGGGTATTTTTGCTATAACTGGCAAGAACGGTCGCCATGTACGGATCGTTAGAGGTGTAGAGCAGCGATTGATCGGCATTATATACCGCTACAAGAAGAGCAGTATTCATTCTCGCCAGTTCAACAGCTGCGATGGCATCGTTTTTTATGAAGTCGCTGTACGTTGTGTCAGCGTCTCTGTAATTTAATGAGATCGCAGTGACGCTCGCAATTCCCGCAACGCAAAGAGGGATGATCAACGCGAAGATCTTCGTGCGTATTTTGGTATTTTTCATGAATGACATGACGTTGTTCTCCTGGCAAATAGTAATCATTTGTTGATGGAAAGATGCCAGACAGTAAAATCATTTCACCTTTAGGCGATTGAGACGAATACATTTTCGTCATATGTGTTAAATTTTCGCCGGAAACTGTCCGGCTAAAATCATTACCTGAGTAAACGGTGATTTTAGGTATGATTGAGTTGTGAGGGAACTGCGCCACCGAGAGCAAATTATTCTGTCGAATGCCGTTGGAGACGAAGTCGATGTCATCTAGTGGTATTAGGTCTTCAGATCGGTCCTTCCTCAACCCGTCGATTGGAGAAAGAAACGACAAATGCTGATGTTGTGGTAGATCCCCAACTATGGTCTTCTTGCGCCATCTCCATGCGCCGCTACGTTAGATAAAACATTCGATAAAAATGTAAATAAAAATGTAATACTACAAATTTATTTCCACGTGTGTATTTATATTTTCGCGATCATTTCATAGTATTCGCAATATTGACACTTCCTTTGCAGTCTGGATATTACTGCTGGCCGGTATGGAGCTAAGCGGGGCTGGCGCAAATCAGTTCTACGAGCTCGAGGCCCACTGAGCCGGCGGCATTTCCCCCCTCTTTCGAATCTCTTGTCCTTACCGTTCGCTTATCTACTCACACGCCGACGATCCGATCTCACTATATCGTCAGCTTTGCTTACGCGTTTGCGAGACTGTTATCTTTGTAATTCTCATTCTTCGTCATCGTCGCCCAGACGGATCGAGCCATCTTATTAGCAAGCGCAATAGCAACGAGCATACGCGGCTTGCGCATCAACATACGCCCGAGCCATGAGTTTTCGGAGGAGGGCTTTCGGCATGCCCATCGGATCACCGTCGTTGCACCGATAATCAAAAGCCGCCGAATATCGCGCTGTCCCATCTTTGACGTCCGGCCGAGCACCTGCTTTCCTCCGCTCGAATGTTGTTTAGGTACAAGCCCGAGCCAAGCTGCAAAATCACGTCCCTTATGAAACGTCGTCATAGTTGGAGCAAACGCCTCTATCGCCATGGCCGTGATTGGCCCGCGCCGGGCATTTACATCAGCCGAGTGGTATTATCCGATTGCTGAGCTTCAGATTTGAGTACCTTCTCCAGGTTGGAGATACGGGTAGTTAGAAGATCAATCTGCTCCAAATAAATCCGGGCAGTTTCCACAACCAGGAGCTCAAGGCTGCTGTCATCGTCTTCTACGATGCCCTTCACCGCGGCCAAGCTTGCAAGCCCTTGCGGTGCAATCACCCCATGTTTTGCCAAGTGAGCACGAAGAGCGTTAATCAACTGCGTCCGCTGACGCACGACTACATCGCGCGTCCGAAAGATCATGGAAGAAGCTTGCTGCTTCTCCGTTTTCGGCACGACAAAACTCATCAAGGGGCGGATGGCGGCCTCCACGATGGCTTCAGCATCTGCCGCGTCATTCTTTTGCGGTTTGACGAAAG
This sequence comes from Rhizobium sp. AB2/73, assembly GCF_020871915.1. Classification (NCBI taxonomy): domain Bacteria; kingdom Pseudomonadati; phylum Pseudomonadota; class Alphaproteobacteria; order Hyphomicrobiales; family Rhizobiaceae; genus Rhizobium; species Rhizobium sp. AB2/73. The sequence continues at coordinate 556,165 of NZ_CP067074.1, forward strand.
GCTTAACATAAGCCGGTGGCAGCGGCCTAACTTCATGGCCAAGGCTCCCAATTTCGCCAGCCCAGTAATGCGCAGTCGCACATGCTTCCATCGCAACGATACACCTCGGCAACTCAGAGAAAAAAGCCAAAACATGAACGCGAGATAGCTTCTTACAAAATAACAAATCGCCATCGGCGCCGGCCGCGTGGAGCTGGAATACCCGCTTTGCAAGGTCTAGACCTACAATGCTAACTTCCTTGATGGATGCTCTCTCCTCTGAGTGACGTTGTTGCAAATATCACTTCGGCACATTGCGATGCCGTCGGGAGGGGGCATCCACTCCATCGCTCCCCAAACATGGGGTCTTCAGCTGCGAGAGAGGATCGGCTTCAAAAGAGCTGCCGTGGCTTTCGCGCCAAAGCTGGCTGTCAGTTGATGGGGTTGCATCGCTGTCTCAGCTGAATGCGTCGTCCAAATTGAAGGCTCGTGCTGCGAACCTCCATCATGCGGCGACTGATGTCGACAGCGAAGACAACCAAGCACTCGGCAGCGCCGCTTACAAAAGATTGCTATTGACGCCCCAATTGCGACTAGACAACTCCATCAGTTCTGCTATGGCCCCGGCATTCGACTTGGCCCTACTTTCGAAGATCGGTCTTCCCGTCTCGTCCACGACAAAAAGTCTGTTTCCCGTTGTGATAGGTCGAGGCAAACGTAGTGTTTTATGCGATTCTCCTTCGAAAATGAGACTCAAATATTGAGCGTCATTCGAAGAACGAAGGCGAGCAACTACGTCATCGTATCCAAACGGGCCTGACGCAACCTCGATGACATCACGCCGCTCACTCACGCGATCTGTAGTTGATTTTTAAAGACGGATCTTTAAGCCGATTTCTTCTGTCTGCGAGTTACAGGTGTCTATTAGACCTGAAATCCGTCGGGCTTTCGCCCATCAATTGTCGGAACTGGGTAGAGAAGTGGAACGCTGAGTGAAAACCCAGGATGCCCGCAATCTCCTTGATCGATTTGTCGGTGTTTAGCAGAAAGTCGCTGGCGCGCTGGATGCGGACAATCATCTGATATTGCTTGGCCGACATACCTGTCTGCTCACGAAACAGGCGCCGAAAATAGGGGTAGCTGACCCCCAGCTCTTCGGCGAGCTGCTCGACAGACAAGGGCTGACCGCACCTTTCCATGAGAATCATCCGTGCACGATCGACGAGCCTGCCGAAGGAGTTGCTGTTTATATCGGTGGGCCTGCATAAAAGGGCGAGCATTTGCAGGCCGAGAGTTGAGATCAGGGGTTGACTGCGCAAGGGTTCGTTCCGCGCCAATGCATGTATCGATGCGAAAACGCCTGCAATCTCGGAGGTGCCAGCATGAACCGGTTGCTCCGGATGCAGCAGACCGGCATCGCAAGCAAAGTCAAATGCGCTTCCCCGGCATTCGATCCAGTGCTCGACCCATCCGGTGCGACGATCAGGAGCAAACCGGTGCCAGACGCCTGGAAAGAGCAAAAAAATGGATCCTTGCCCGATCGTGACCTGTCGACGCTCGGCTCCGAATTCCAGCCGCCCTTTGCCGGCGCTGATCTGCACGACCTGATAAGCATTGAGGATGCGACCACGCGACCAACTGAAGTGATGGTCGTCCGGATGACGGCTCGGCGGGTAGTCGGAGTGGGGTGCGATTTCTGTATAGCCGGTGGACACGGCCGTACATCCCCAGGCGGCGCAAAGACGATTGTCCGGCATGTAAACAAAATAGTTCTTCATGTTCCTTGCTGCACCTGAGGATCATATTTTGTATGCAAAAGATCATTTTTGCGGAATATGCTGTCGTGTCAACGAAAATGCTTGGTGTTAACGTCAAGAGGAAAGGTCAGTTTTCGGATGACCTGAACATCTGCGCTGAGATCATCAGCGCTGCCGCTGCCAGGGAGGGCAGGGGCCGGAGGAGAGAGACATGAAACATCAAGCCAGACTGCTGGTAGCTGCTGCGTGCTTTGCAGCGTCTGCCGCCCATGCCCAGGATTTTCATGGGTTTGACCCGCTGAAGTTCGACGGAAACATGCTATCTGCTGAAAATCTGGAGGCGATGGCGGCGGATGCGGCCAAGGTCACCCCGCCGAAGAACGGCAAGGGCTACAGCATCGGGTTCGCCAATCTGCAGCGCGATATTTCCTTTGGTGTGCTTGTGGAAAAGGGCATCCAGCGGAATGCGGACGCCGCGGGCGTCGAACTCGTAATCACGGACAACCGTCTCGACGGGCCGACGGCGCTGGCCAATGCTAAATCCTTTGTCGAGCGCAAGGTCGATTACGTCATAGAATTCCAGACGGATGCCAATTTCGGCCAGGCTGTGATGGAAGTCTTCAACGCGGACGGCACAAAGGTGACCGCGATCGATATTCCTATGCCGGGCGCGAGTTTCTTCGGAGTCAACAACCCGAAGTCGGGCTTCATGGGCGGGTCCTATCTGGCGACGGCAGCTGCCAAAAAATTCGGCGTCAATGTCGTCAAGACCGGTTATCTCGTCATCGGCGCCCTGCCGCAATCGGGCGTCATCCCGCGCATGCGCACGGAAGGCCAGCGGGCCGGCTTCATGGCGCTGACCAAGGAATTCCCGGCCAATCACATCATCGAGATCGATACCAAGAATACGCTGCAGGAATCCTTTACACAAATGAACAATGTCATCGGCCGCATTCCACCGGGCGTACCGATCCTCATCATAGCGATCAACGACCAGGCGACGATGGGGATGCTGCAGGCCGTGCGGGCTGCGGGTCGCGTCGATCAGACGATCGCGGTCGGCAACGGCGCAGACGAGGCCGAGGCGCTTGCGACCGATCCGAACTTGGTTGCCGCCACCGGTTCGTTCCCCGGCAGCTACGGCAACTATCTGATCCCGATCGCACTTTCGGCTCTGGCCGGGAAGCCCGTTCCGGAGGCGACGTTCGTGACCCATCAGATGGTCACCAAGGCCAATATCTGCCAGTTCTACAAGGAGTTTCCCTGCGTCGGCGAGGCGGATAGCTACGTATTCCCGGAGACGGAATTCGCAACCTATCTCGCAGATCTGAAGAAGCAGGACTGGCTGAAGGGCTACGAGGCCATTCTCCCTCAGCAGTGAGCGGGATAACGTCCAGGGAGCGTCACATGACCGACGAGAGAACCGAACGGAGCCGCAATCCGCGGCTCCAGATCGCCAATGTCAGCAAAGCGTTTGCCGGCGTGACGGTTTTGAAGAACGTATCGCTTTCGGCCCATGAAGGAGAGATCGTCGCACTTCTCGGTGCCAATGGTGCCGGCAAGTCAACGCTTATGAAAATCCTGTCCGGCGTTTACACGCTGGACAGCGGACAGATCCGAATTGACGACACGATCATTAGTATCGCCACCCCGCAGGATGCGATTGCGGCAGGCATCCGGCTGATGCCGCAGGAGCTTTCGGTGCATCCGGACCTGTCTGTTGCCGAAAACATCGCGCTTGGCTCGATGCCGAAGCGGTGGTTTGCGGGCATCGCCTTGATCGACCGGCCTGCGATGGAAGGCCAGGCGCAGACGCTGCTCAAGCGATTGCGGCTCGAGCATGTCGCGCCCGGTCGGCGTATGGGCTCGCTGCCTTTGTCGGAGCAGCGCATTATCGAAATCGCCAGGGCGCTTGCCGGCAGGGCGCGGATCCTGATCATGGACGAACCGACGGCATCGCTGGGCGAGGCGGACGCGGACAATTTGTTCGAGGTGATCGAGGCCCTGAAAGCCCAGGGCGTCACCATCATCTATATCTCGCATTATTTGGACGAGGTCTTCCGGCTCAGCGACCGTATCGTCGTGTTGCGCGACGGCGAGGTTCGCGGCCAGTTCAAGACGGGGGAGACTAGTCGCGACGAGGTGCTGACGGCCATGCTAGGCAGCGAGCTCGGCGATCTATATCCAGCCAAGTCGACGGCGGTTCCGGATGCAAAGACGGTCCTATCCGTGGAAGGCTTGTCTCTTCCTGGATGGCTCGACGGCGTCTCGCTTTCTGTGCGGCGCGGTGAGGTGTTCGGCGTTTTCGGACTGATCGGCTCGGGTGCCGAGAAGATTGGTCGGGCCATCTACGGTGCCGAGCCTGCTGCCCGCGCCACAGCCGTCCGGCTGAACGATATCGATATCGGCCTGTCGGGACCGCGAAAGAGCGTGCGCAACGGCATCGGCTTTGTTGCCGCCGAGCGCAAGCGTCAGGGGCTGATCGGCAATCTGTCGGTGCGTACCAACACGACGCTGCCTTATCTCAGCCTGTTCACGCAATCCGGCGTCGTCGACCAGAAGCGGGAAGACGCCGGCACCAGAGACTGGATCAAGACGCTGCGGGTCAAGACATCAGGCCCGGATCAGGAAATCCGTCTTTTGTCCGGCGGCAACCAGCAGAAGATTTGTCTGGCCCGCTGGCTGCTCGGAGCCCCGAGGTTTCTCATTCTCGAAGAGCCGACACGGGGCGTCGATCTCGGCGCCCGGCGCGAAATCTACGCGGAAATTCGCCGTCTGGCGAAGACGGGGCTTTCGATCATGATCGTCTCCTCCGATGCCGAAGAAATTGCCGGGCTCGCTGATCGCAGCCTCGTTCTGGAAGATGGAAAGGTCGTGGCCGAGCTTGGACAGGATGCAACCGCGACGGACCTGATGCGGGCGGCCGAGCCTCGGTCCGCCGTGCGCAATACGAATGAACTGGAGAAAGCATGAGCAAGTCGTCCTCTATTCCCGCAGCGTCGGGCGTTTCGAAAACGCAGGCAAGTTCGCTGGCCGACCTTCTCGGCCGCCCGGCTGCCGGCATCGTCCTCCTGCTAGTGTTCTACATCCTGCTTCTGGCCGCATTCACGCTGCTCTCGCCCTATTTCCTGACTCTAAGCAACCTGGCCAACATCGGCACCAACATGGCCTTCATCGGCCTGATGGCCGCCGCCGGTACGCCTCTGATCATCGGCGGCGGGCTCGATCTGTCGGTTGCCGCCGTTGCCGGTCTTGCCGGCGTCATCGTGGCGCTGATGTATGCCAACGGGATTAATATTTGGGCGGGATGTTTTGCGGCCCTTGTCATCGGCTGCGCGGTCGGCGTCCTCAACGGTTATATCATTACCCGGCTGAAGCTTAATCCACTGATCGCCACCCTCGGGACGATGAGCATCTTTTCAGGTCTTTCCATGGTGATGACCGGGGGCCTGTCGAAACCTCTCTTCGTTCCTGCCTTCAATTGGCTCGGATCCGGCCGCCTGTTCGGAATCTCGTTTCCGATCATCATGATGCTTCTCGTGTTCGTCGCGCTCTGGCTGATCCTGTCCAAGACACCTTTTGGCCGCTTCGTGTACGCCGCCGGCGGTAATCCAGAAGCCAGCAGCCTGCTCGGCGTGCCCGTCGAGCGGACACAGATGGTACTCTATATCGTTTCCGGACTTTCAGGGGCTGCGGCCGGTATCATCCTTGCCGCAATGCTCGGCGCAGCAGCACCCAATGCCGCCGGACAGCATCTGTTGACCATCATTGCCGCCATCATTCTCGGCGGCACCAGCCTGTTCGGCGGACGCGGCAGCGTCTGGGGCACGTTGATCGCGGTTTTGATCCTTGGCACGCTGAACAACGGCCTGACGCTGATGAACGTGTCCTCCTTCTGGCAGGATGTGACCCGCGGTGTCGTCCTCTTAATGGCTGTCGGACTCGATCAGCTGCGCGTGCGCCTACAGAGCTGACGCTTTCACTATTGCATCGGAGACACAGACATGATTGAACGCCCCTTGAAGGCTGGCCTTTTCGGCATCGGTCTGGAAGCCTACTGGCCGCAATTCAAAGGTCTAGAAGCGCGGTTGCGCGGCTATATCGATACCGTCGAGGCGAAACTTGCGCGGCCAGGCGTCGAGGTTGTCAACCTCGGGCTGATCGATACGCCCGAAAAGGCGCTCGAGGCCGGCCATCAGTTTCGTCAGGCCGATGTCGATATCATCTTTCTCTACATCACCACCTATGCCCTGTCGTCGACCGTTCTGCCGGTAGCCCGTCGCGCCAAGGTTCCGGTGATCATCCTCAATCTGCAGCCGACCGCAGCCATTGACTATGCCACCTTCAACGCGCTTGGCGACCGCACCGCGATGACCGGCGACTGGCTGGCACATTGCTCGGCCTGCCCGGTTCCCGAAATTGCCAATGTCTTCCACAGGGCAGGCATCAGCTTTCATCAGGTGACTGGCGTTCTGACCGGCGATCAGATCGTCGATGATGAGATCAACGACTGGATCGAAGCCGCCCGCGTCGCGCACGTCATGGCGCACAATCGGCTCGGCGTCATGGGCCGCTACTACAATGGCATGCTCGATATCTACTCCGATCTGACCGCGCAGGCCGCAGCTTTCGGAACCCATATCGAGGTGCTGGAAATCGACGAGCTTGCACGTCTCCGCAATGAGGTGAGCGAGACGGATGTCTCTGCCTGTTTGGCGAAGATCGAGACAGAGTTCGATGTCCAGCCGGACTGTGAGCCGAAGGAGTTGGAGCGCGCGGCAAAAACTGCCGTGGCGTTGCGCAAGCTGGTAGACAACAAATCGCTCGGGTCGCTTGCTTACTATTACGAGTCCCAGCCTGGTCACGATTACGAAGACATCATTAGTTCCGTCATCGTGGGCTGCTCCATGCTAACAGCCGATGGCGTGCCGGTTGCTGGAGAGTACGAGATCAAGAATGCCCAGGCTATGAAGATCATGGACAGCTTTGGTGTCGGCGGCTCGTTCACGGAATACTACGCCATGGATTTTGCCGCCGATGTTGTGCTGATGGGGCATGACGGGCCTGGGCACACGAAAATCGCCGAGGGGCGCACTAAGATCCGACCATTGCAGGTCTATCACGGCAAGGTTGGCTCCGGCGTCAGCGTCGAGATGTCTGTCAAACATGGACCCGTCACGCTGCTTTCGGTCGTCGAAAGCGAAGGCAAGATCAAGCTACTCTGCGCCGAAGGCGCATCCGTCGCCGGCCCGATCCTAGAAATCGGTAACACCAACAGCCGGTATGAGTTTCCGCTCGGGGCCCGGCTCTTTGTCGAGGCGTGGAATGCAAAAGGACCAGCCCACCACTGCGCTGTCGGCGTAGGGCATATTGCTCAACGTATCGAGAAGCTTGGAAAGCTGTTGGATCTGGAAGTCGTGAAAATTTGCTAGCCGCCGGAAGTGGTCGGTCCAATGTTATGAATACATAGGCTTAAGTTGGAAGTTTAGAATGCGGTCATCTTCGCACGATATACTGAGCATTAATATGCTTTTTCAAGTAGTCGTTTTACCGTTTATCCGGGAAAACTTCACTCTCTTTAGACCTTCGAGGTTAAAGACATGACCGAGACAGACTTAGCAGAAGGCTCGAAATGGATACGCCCTCCTAGAGTATTTACACTACACGCGAAGGAGAGAAAGCAGATAGAGGCCTTAGACAGCATTCCATTCCTCCCCGTTACGTTTCGGCCTGTGCTAAGCGATGCTTTTTATTTGGAGACCGAAGGGGCGCATGGGCAAAGTGTTAGCCAATGGCAAACCAGTGCTCCTTATGGGTTTGTTTCTACGCCGAAATTGGCGCTTGATAAAATCACGATACGGTTTGTGTCACACGGCTCCATTGTGAGGCGCAACTATCAATCAGATTATCTGGGAACATCAGGCATGGGAATGTTTGTCGATTTCGAGGAGATGGTAACTGAAGAAGCCTCACCGGGATTTCGCGCATTCGCTGGTACTGTCGATCGCTCGGCACTGTTAGCAAGCCATCAGGCTCTCGAAGGGGATGATGAGCACCCTCTTCCACAATTCGAGCCGGTCGTCGACATCAACACCGCCTCCTTGCGGGCGTTCAGGCACAATTTTCAGCTTGTGTATCAGCGGCTACATGAAGGCGTCGATTACGGGGATCTCATTTTTGCCCTTCTGGAAGAGCTGGTTATCTATCAGTTTCTGACCGCCTGGCCGAAAGTTGTAGCCCAGAAACAGGTCCCGGCATTACAGCCATCGTGGCAGGTCCGACGGGCCATGGAGTACATCGACGCAAACCTGAAGCAGAAGATCACGCTGGCTGAAATAGCGGCCATCGCTCAGACCGGCGTGAGATCGCTGCAGCTTAGTTTTCGCAAGGAACTGGGGAAGACGCCGGTGCAATGGATTCTCGAACGTCGCCTAAAGAATGTTCATCGGGAGCTCAAATGCGACGCCTTTGAATTCACTTCCATTTCGGCCACCGCGCGAAAATGGGGCTTTGTTCACATGGCCGATTTTGCTCGCCGCTATCGAAAGCTATTTGGCGAAAGCCCGCTGCAGACCAGACGACGGCGACACTAGCACTACTCTGGCAGAATGCATTTTGGCGGTCTGAAGCGGATTCTGCAGTGCGGACATCGTTCTGGGGCTGACGCTGCCAGGAGGGTGTTTATGACCGCGCGTCGGATGGCTTACAGTGTCGGTTCAGGCGGGCCGTGCCTCTTGGTTTTTTTCCCGCTTGGCCTGGTGTAGGCGCTGATGTTGCAGGAAGGCATAGGCGATCATTGTCATCAGCGCGTGTCGATGCAGACCTTGCCATGATCGGCCTTCGAAGTGATCGAGGCCGAGTTCTTCTTTCATTTGTTGATGCGCCTGCTCGCAGACCCATCGGGCTTTGATGGCAGCTGCCAGCTGCTTTAACGTTGCTTCGGCCGGCAGATTGGAGAGATAGTATTTGCGCTCGCCGTTCGAGCGCCATTCGCCCACCAGCCACGCCTCTTCGCCCGGCATATGCTGCTGTCCCTTGTCGAGGATACGTTGCGGACTACCATCAGCGATCCGAATGCGGAGCGCAGCAAAGCGCGCTGTCAGGCGACCTTTCGTGCCGCGACGCCAACTGACCTTCTTCCAGGAGGATGCTTCCAGGATCGTTTCGGCTGCCATCGACAGGGTGTCGGGGATCGAGTGCTTGCGCGGTCTGCCATGACCGGAAACCGGAAAAATCAGGGCGACATCATGGGGATAGACCGTTTGATGTTTAGGAATACCGACAGCCCATGTGAGGCCGCGTGCACTGAGCCCCTGGCGAAACGCGGCCGATAAACCATAGCCGGCATCGGCGAGCACGGTGCCAAACCGCACCCCCGCCGCGATCAGCCTGTCGATCTCGTCGAGCGCGATCGTCGGCTTGGTGCGGGATATACGCATCTCCTCGGGGACGCCAGCCTTCACCATCCGATCCTGGTTACTGGTCCAGCTTTCCGGCAAGAACAGTCGCAAACCAACCGGAACGGGAACCTCATCGCGTGCCAGCGTCAGCGATACCAACGTCTGGCAATTGGCGCGTTTGCCCAGCATCGAAGCATATTGTGGAGCGACCCCGACCGAATGATCACCCTTCTTCGGTAGACCCGTATCGTCGACCACCAGAAAGGCGTCTGAAGCTCCGACTATTCTGTCCGCCTGCACAGCCAGTTCAGTCTCAAGCGGACTGGCGTCCCAAATGCCATCCGAGATGAAATGATGCAGACGGTCGTAGTGATCGGGCGCAAGGCGTTCCGCCATCGGCTCGATACTCTTGCGATCACCCGGTCCGATCAGGCCTGAAACATATACCGGGCACATCTGCCGCCGCTTTTTGTGACCAAGCTTCTCAACGAACGGCTTCAGCCAATCCGCCAGTGCAATATTCTGCTCCACCATCCACCGCACCCCTTTTTGAGGGGCCAAAGATGGCCGATCATCGTTAACCGTCGGTTAATCTGCCAAAGTAGTGCTAGCAACGTGACCGAACAGCGGACTTTTGAGCGCACCGCAACGACCTTGTACGGTTTATTTGCCAAGGTCTCTATCGGTATCATTTTATTTCGACAGTAAAACATGCCCTAGCCGTTCATTCTGTACCGGGATTATGTCGCGTGGCGCAAGCGGTGGATTCGAAAAGTTTGGGTAGGTATGGACCCGGTTCCTTCCTCTTCGCTTCGCCTCATAAAGCGCCTCATCTGCCGCCTTCAACGTTTGGTCGAGGCGAGGCGCGCTCAGATCAATTTCGGCAACACCGATGCTGACCGTGACGCTGAACTCCTGATCTCCGATGTTGAAAGGTTCGAGTGACACGGAATGACAAAATCGCTCTGCGAAGGCAGCGGCCTCCGACAGGGTCATATTGCTCAAAAGTGCCAGGAACTCCTCGCCGCCCCACCGTCCCGTGACATCATCGTCGTGCCGGCAATGCAAGGACAGGCGTCTCGCAAACTCCCTGAGTACGATGTCGCCACCGCCGTGGCCGTAACGATCGTTGATCGATTTGAAGTGGTCGAGGTCCATGAGTAATACAGAAATCGGTCTATTGACGCGCTGGCAGGCCCCAATGATATCCAACGCACGGTCCTGAACGCCGCGCCGGTTCGCCAGGCCGCTCAGCGGATCGATCGCCGCCAATTCCTTCATGCGCATTTGCACATCTTCGAGCGACATCGCAACGAGGCCAACGTAAACCAGAACACTCATCAACTGATCGATAAACAAGGCCAAGGATATGTCTGACACGCCGGGAGCCGGAACTGCACCAGAAACGTGGAGTCTTATCATTATTAAGAGGAAAGAGGCAGCCAAGGCGATCGCATAAGCCGACAGCGCACCCCCTACTAGCAATTGGGAAGGCAGATACCGGCGTCGTCTTCTTCGAACGAACGGGTATGCTCCGGCCGCCGTAAAAACGGACAAAGCCGCGATTGTCAGCGCCACTGCAACGTCTGGCATCAGACCGGAGGTGCGGGCAATGCCATAGATGACCCCAGGAACCAGTCCCATGAGGGCGACGCCGGCCTTGTTGACTGCGCCTCCGAAAAAGGCATGACCGCCTGCCCAGAGACTGGACAGGCTAAAACCGATGATAATGTAGATCCACATCCCCCGCGTCGCGAGGAAATAGGGATAGTTGGGATCGCTATAGATCAGCAGCATGCCGATCGACGACCCGACAATACTTGCCGTCCAAAAGCAAAATGCAACACGTGCTTCGCTTCTGAAACTGGCGATTAGGAAGATTATGATAAAGCCGGCGCGCGCGCTGACGCTGGCGAAAAGCAACGTTTGAGTTTCAACCATTTTTCGTCTCCCCTGTCGGCTTGGAAATGCCAGACGAAACCCTCGAGCATCGAGATAAGGCATTGAAAGCATTTATATCTGTTAGATTCGAATAAGCCCTTTCACGCATGATTTAGAGACGGCTTATTTATCCACTCGCACCCTCTAAGTGTACCATTGTCGCATCGCACCGCCTTTCAGAAAGGTGCGCTCGGCGCCTGTTCGGAGCCGGCGCGCGGGTTCTAGGTCACGCGATGCGACTTGTTGGTTGGCTTTGCGGAACTGAGCGAGATCCGCAGGCTGGGCGGCAATCACATCAAGAAAACGGTTCGAACGGCGGCCTCAGAACCGATACCCCACCCCGAATCCGACCGAGGTTGCATCGAGTTTTGTTGTGGCGGTAACGCCTTGGTTCTCGATGGTCTGGGTCGGGAGAAAGAGCTGTTTGGCTTCGACGTTCGCATACCAGTTGTCGGTCATCTGGTAGTCGATGCCAACCTTTATCAGCGGCGCGTATGTGGGCGTTACGCTGAAATCCCGGACAAAGCCTCCAGCGGGTTTCTCTCCGAGGTACCAGGTCGCGATCATCCCTGCACCGATATAGGGTTTGAAACGTTCACTGCTTTTAATGTGATAGTTTACCGCAAGCGACATCGGCACGCTCCACACCGAGCCCACGTCTATATCGCCATAGAGCGTATTCTTGAGTTCTATCTTAGTTTTTAGGCCCCCTGTTTGCATAGTGATGGACCAATGCTCGCTGAGAAATAGGCTGACGTCGAGGTCTGGCAGGATCATCGCAGGCACATCGACATGGCCGCCGATCAAGCTGACGCTCGATTCCACATGGTAAGGCAGCATGCCGGACAGCCGGCCACGGATCATGATGTCGCCCGTTGCGAAGCTTGGTGCAGATCTCAACTCATCGGCGGCAAAGGTCGCCGAGGCGAACCCGACCACTGTGGCGGTGATCAGCCAGTGCACGGCCCTGAGAGCGGCTTTGCTGTTTGGACGAGCCATAATCGAGCTCCTTGCGAATGTCCTGTCGGGGTGTTGAAAAGATCCAGCAAGCAAATTCATTCTGCCGAGGCGGATGGGTACGAAATTCAACCTCGCCTGTTCCGAATGGTCACCGACCGGCGCCGCCAAATCACCCAAAAGCGTCTGGCAGCGTGGCAAGCCATACGGGAGGCTTGTGAGGCAAAGGATCCCACAACGCGGTATCGTGAGGCTTAAGTCAGTTGCCCCCGACGCGTTGAAATTGCGACTGCTGAGAGCAAAAAGTGCTCAGATGCTTTGCACTTGTTCTACTTGTCAATCGGACTGAACCTAAATCGCTCAAACTTGTGATGAGTTGTTTTAGGCCTGGGACATGAACCGCACTCCGCATGGAAAGGGAAGCCGCCGTATTGATTGGTGTTGACCTGAGAGCCTGACTCGAAAAGGTTTCAACAATATCCGTACCTTGCCAATCGCCGTGTCAGGACCCGGATGTTGGCGATAGCGATCCAGGTCTCGGATGATGCGACGGACTTTTCCCAATCCTTCGCCAATCGTCGGCATCTGCCAAGCCATGCGAAGGTGCGTTCCACGACCCAGCGACGCGGCAGGACTTCGAAGCCCTTGGCTTTGTCGGAGCGTTTGACGATCTGGAGGGTGAACGCAGCGATCTTTTGCAGCGCGCCCCTCAGCTTTGGTCCGGCATAGCCGCCATCGGCGAAGATATGTCTGAGCCAAGGTCAGCGCTTGAGAATGGTCCCAAGAACGGCAGGCGCGCCGTCGCGATCTTGAATATCGGCGCTGTGAACCACGAGGCCGACCATCAATCCGAGTGTGTCGACGACGATGTGACGCTTGCGCCCCTTGATCTTCTTGCCCGCGTCATAGCCCGCAATTCCTCCGCTTTCGGTGGTTTTCGCGCTCTGGCTGTCGATCACGCCAGCAGACGGCGAGGCTTGCCGACCTTCAAGCTCGCGCGCCTCCATCACAAGATGATGGTTGATCCGTCCCCATAACCCCGTTGCGCGCCATTCGTAGAAATACGCCTGAACTGTCGTAAACGGTGGAAAATCCCTTGGCAGCATCCGCCACTGGCAGCCTGTGGAAGCAATGTAAAGCAGTGCGTTCACGACCTCCCGAAGATCGGTGCTGCGTGGCCTGCCCAAACGCCTTGGCCCTGGCAAGTGGGGCGAGATCAATCCCCATTCCCGGTCCGTCATGTCACTTGCATACCGCCTGGCGCGTCGGGCATATTGCCGACGGGTGAAATCAGTCCAGCCCATTGTGGTCTCCGTTCGTCCTAAGCAAACAAACAGAATCACAACTGGCTGATTTCACTCAACTCTTTTTCGGTCAGGCTCTAAGAATTTCCTCCAGAATTGATTAGAGTCTGGCCCATGGTGATGTGCATGAAGAGGCAGCCCCTGCCACATGCCGATCAGGTCGCCGACCGCTGGCATTGTACGGAGAACGCCAGCCAGGCTTTTCTCGACGCTGTGCGCAAATCAATGCGGCGGGTTCGCGTGGCAATAGGTACAGCCACAGTAGATCCGAAGCCTGTGACCGCCGCTGAGCGGCTCCGATAAGAGGAATATCTGCGGCGTGAAGAGGCAAACGCCGTTGTCAGCGGCTTCGTCAGCGAAGGCGTGTCCATCAAGGAAATCGTGCGCAGAACCGGTCACAGCCGAAAGCTGGTTCGCAGCGTCGTTCGTGGTCAGTGGACCGACATCTTCCGGGTCCGGCAAACATCCCTGGAACAGCATCTGCCCTGGCTTGAGGCGCAATGGGATGCCGAATTGCAAAACTGTGCCGAACTGTGGCGGTATCTTCAGCTGGCAGGCTTTGGCGGCGGTCTCCGTGTCGTTACCGAGTGGGCAATCCGACGAAGACGTGCCGAAAAGACTGAAAGCGGACTCGGCTAGGCTCCCGCCGCACGCACGATCGTTCGTCTGATGACCCTTGAAAGGAATAATTTGACCAAGGCCCAAACGAAGACGGTTACAGCCATCGAGGAGCGGCTCCCTGAGAGTGCATCAGAGCCCCGTTACGACGCCGGTCACCCCATTTGCGTGGTCCTTATTCCATGCTTAATCATATCCATGCGAAAGTGCCGAACGTCTAGGGGCTGACAGACATCACAGAGTTCCAGATACCTTCTGGCAAGGTCTACCTTCCGCCCATCATCGACTCCTCAGACGGCATGGTCATCAGTTGATCGATCGGAACGCAACCAGATGCGGGGCTGGTCAACACGATGCTAGATGCAGCTATTGAGACCGCGACTGAAGCGGCGGAACGGCCCATCATTCATTCTGATCGCGGAGCCCATTATGGCTGGCCCGTCTGGCTAACCCGTATCAGCGAAGCAAGACTGGTTCGCTCGATGTCCCGAAAGGGTTGCTCTTAAGCCAACGCCGCTTGCGAAGGCTCCTTCGGCCGACCCAAAACTGAACTATTCTATCCACGCGACTGGAAGGCCAACACAGTCGAACAGGTCGTCGCGGAGGTCGATGCTTATATTCGCTGGTACAACGAGAAGCGCATAAAAATATCGCTGGGATCGCTCAGCCCGGTTGACTATCGTAAGAGCCTTGGCCTGAACTTGTAAAGCATTCTAATTTTTTATCCGCCTCACCGATCAGAGAAGTATACGCTGCAGATTTTCCAAAAAAGATGGACAGATGCCTATCATGTCGCCGGGCGATACTCGGAGGTTGAAAGCAGGACAATCTCGAGTCGCTCTCGCATCTGGCACAGAATATAGCAGGCCGTCGTTTATCCAAGGAGTTGGCGGACCTGCTGCAGAATTTTTGCAACCTATTCCTTTTGACTTTGCCTCAGAGCATATTCAGCGCACTTAAATTGTGCCCAGCCGTCACGGCCTTCACCACATGAGCAAGGTGTTGTTCCGTGGCCGACGTCGGGCGCTGCGCCAAACGTTCATTCAAAAGTGCTCTGGCAAGCGTCATTCGACCGGCGCGTTCGGCAGCAACTATGAGGGTCTGGCCAATGATATCACGCTGCGCATGGCTACCACCGACGCGTATAGCATCATATCGCAGAGGTAAAATTAGATCGACACAACGACCATAGTTGCCTTCTCCGAATGCCAACATCGCTTCGATGATCTCGCGTCCGATGCTGCGGGTAATACGGTGATTGTCGCCCGTACCTTCTCGGTCATAACGATCAAGCGAGGCGCGAAGACGAGTTGCATCATCAGCGTCATCGCTGCGCGCCGCGCAAAAGGCAATATGCAGGTCGTTGAACGCGAGAACATGCTCGTCGACGTGGTGCATCCATTGCCGCGAGATATCCCGCCACCGGTTCCCCACACTACCACCTGCAAGCTCGATACGCCAAAGAAGTGAGGCTGCATCTACAAGATCGAGGATGGCGTCGCTGTTAATTTTTGGTTGAACAAATTTATCATAGCTGGCAAGAACTTCGTCAAAGCGCTGTTGCTCGATCAGATAGAGGGCGAGGTGCCACCCATTATGAGCTGCAAGGGCATGTGCTTTTCTCCAAGCCGGCTGCGAATTGCGTAGAAAGCGGATGCCGTCTTCCTGGCGGCTTTCAGTTTCCATTACATGGGCCAAGGCGTGGACTGCCCACCCATCTTCCTCGTTTATCTCAATCGCCTGATAGGCCACCTTTTCAGCGTGACGCAACTCGCTGCATTCTTCAAGTCCGAACGCGTATTGTCCAAGCACATACCCGTACGCCGGATCGCTATGGCTCCAATGCGGCAATACCCGCGCGACAGAATCACGGATAGTCTGCGAAGCTCCCAGATAGAAATAGGTGTCATGACAGAAGCGCAGCGCGAGCGCATCACGTGGATGGTCGAGTAGAATGTCCTCCCAGATTGTTGTCGCCCGGATCATTTCACCGGCTGCCCAGGCCTTTGCGGCTTCCAGATGTTTGCGCTCGCGTGGATTTGCCTCGCTAACAGTGCGCTCCGCCCCCTGAAGAGCTTCAGCAACCATAGGATTGCTCCGTGTAAAGCCACTCAACAACAGGAGAGAAGCAGACGCGCTGTAGCCGAGAGAGAATTTCGGATCTGCATCAGCTGCGCCCATCAGCAGCCCAACCGGATCTCCCTTCCACGCATAGTAATCGCTGATTGCTCTATCAAGGGCATCTATGCTGTGACTGTTTGCCGTCACACTCAGACCTTGCACATCTGCAGCCATCACAAGTTCCCCTTTTTCATTCTGATGCCGGAACGGTCTTGCCCGCTTCCCCTCAGCGCAATCGAGATTTAACTTGAAGCCGAAAGAGCTGTAGGAATAGAACCAGATAGTCAAAGATTTTAGGGCCAGATGACGTTGGTCAATGGGGCGGGTACGTGGCTGGAGTCCGAGAGTTCTCATTTCGCAAAAGCGGCGATTTCACTGGCAGTTCGCTGCAGGCTCGCATTCGCGAGATGCTGCTTGACGCGATTGTCTCGGGGCGCCTGGAGCCGGGTGCTGCGATACCCTCCAGCCGCATGATGGCGGCGCGGCTTAACGTCTCGAGAAACACAGTGACGCTGGCTTATCATGCCTTGCTTGCCGGCGGCTTTCTCGTATCTCGTGAGCGGTCAGGTTTTTATGTTGCGGAGGGCACAGCGCGCAATATAGCTCCGGTTTCGCATCAAATGACTGGCGGACGAGCACCAGACTGGAAAGAAAAGCTAACATCGTTTCCGAGCGCCTTTCAGATCATCACCAGACCGGCTGACTGGTATCGGTACCCCTTTCCTTTTGTCTACGGGCAACTCGATCCGGAATTGTTCCCCATTGTTGCCTGGCGCGACTGTGTGCGGCAATCCATGAGCAAAAAGTGGCAAAACTCCTGGACAGACGATCTCTATACCGGCGACGATCTGCTTCTGGTAGAACAGATCAGAAGCAAGATACTGGCACGCCGCGGCATATATGTGAAACCCAATGAAATCCTTGTCACGTTGGGTTCGCAGAACGCACTGTACTTGGCTAGTCGCCTGCTGGTGAAACCCGGCGCATCCGTGGCGATGGAAAATCCTGGGTATTATGCTGCTCGCAACATATTTGAGCTGGTCGGCGGCGACATCCATCCTGTTGCTATTGATGAGGATGGCCTCAATCCGGACCATCTAGGGGATGCCAGACTGGTTTTCGTAACGCCGAACCACCAATTCCCGACCAATGTCGCGTTGAGTCTCAAACGACGTCACAGTCTGATGCAGTGGGCGCACAAGAATGACGGCCTAATCATCGAAGACGACTACGAATCCGAAATCAATTTCAGCGGTCATGAGACGGTGCCTCTAAAGGCGCTCGATACTCATGGACGAGTGGTTTACATAGGCAGCCTGTCAAAGTCCCTAATGCCGGGCTTAAGAGTCGGTTTTGCCGTTGCGCATCCGTCGCTGATTGAGGAAATGCGCTCTATGCGCGGCCTAGTTATGCGCCACCCTCCAAGCAATAATCAACGAGCAGTGGCGTTTTTTCTTTCGCTAGGACACCACGATACCTTTATGACACGACTTCAGAGGGCGTATGCCATGCGTTGGCGAACGCTCGAGCGAGCGCTAGGCAATTTCTTGCCTGGCTGGAATCAGCAAGCGATTTTTGGTGGCTCTTCCTTCTGGCTTCGCGGTCCTGAAGGATTTAGCGCTACGTTTCTCGCGAAAATAGCTTTGGACCACGGCGTTGTCATAGAAGCCGGACGGAGCCTCTTTTGGAAAGAACCGCAAGCCGATCGTTTCTTCCGGCTCGGATTTTCATCGATTTCCGAAGAGCGGATCGGTCCGGGCATCGAAAGACTGGCGGAAATCGTCACAAGCAAAACTGTCGCTGGCTGAAGCGATCCGTCCCGTACGCTGTGAAGATGCACGCGTGCACCTGGAACCACAGTGCTATCGATCCCGCTTCACTGGACCTAAAGAGTTTCAAAATCTGGGACTGTGCCAAAGCGATCCTCCTTCCTACCATTTCTCCTCTGAAGCGGTTCCCAGCTGGAGACCGCAGATCTAGGCCAAGGGGACGAAGATTGTTTGATGTGATTGAAGAGCTGTCTGTTTCGGGATCCATCGTCAACGGAGCAGAAGACCGGACCGGTGTGCTCATCGATGTCGTATGCCCGGCTACGGGGCGAGCACATTCGAAGCTCAGCTTGGCAGGCGAGCCAACTGTCATTGCGGCGGTTGATGCGGCCAGAAAAGCCTTCCCGGCATGGGCCGCAGTTGCACCTGCCCAACGAGCACGATATCTTCTGCGGTTCCTGGAAATCCTCAACCGCGACAAGCAGGACTTGGCGGAGATCGTTACCCGCGAGCACGGCAAGCCTATCGCTGACGCACTGGGCTCGATCCAGCGTGGGATTGAGGTCGTTGAATTCGCCATAGGAGCGCCTCATCTGCTCAAGGGAGAAAACGCGGACCATGTTGCAACGGGCATTTCTACCCGCTCAGCACGAAAGCCGCTTGGTGTTTGCCTTGGTATTACGCCTTACAATTATCCGGTAATGATCCCTTTATGGATGTTTCCAATTTCCCTTGTTTGCGGCAACACCTTCATTCTCAAGCCGTCGGAGTCGGTACCCGGAGCAGCCAACCGCTTGGCTGAGATGTTGCACGAAGCTGGCGTTCCCGATGGGGTGTTCAATGTCGTGCAAGGCAATAAGACGGCCGCGGAGGCGTTGATCAAACATCGTGACATCGCTGCCGTCTCTTTCGTTGGCTCGACCGCTGCCGCAAGAGACGTTTACCGACTCGCTACGCACGAAGGCAAACGTGCGCAAGCCCTTGGAGGCGCTAAGAACCACGCTATCATCATGCCCGACGCGGATATGAGCCTCGTCGTTGATGCCACATTGAACGGCGCGTTCAATTCTGCAGGGCAGCGCTGCATGGCGATCGCCGTGGCGGTCTGCGTTGGCGACGCGTATGATCGCTATGTGCCTCTGCTCCTGGATCGTGCAAAGGCGCTCCAGGTATCGGCTGGCACCGATCCAAAATGCTTCGTGCCACCAATCTCGAACGCTCGTCAGTTCGGCCACGTATTGCAGCATATCGCACGGGCTGTTGAAGAAGGAGGAAGGCTTAGTCTCGACGGGCGCCGTGACGAGACGTCTGGCTATCTTGTAGGTCCAACCATCGTTGAAGACGTCAATACGTCCATGTCGATCTACCGTGAGGAAGTCTTCGGTCCTGTTCTGGCAGTCATGAAGGTGGAAAGCCTTGATGCAGCGATTACGCTGGCCAACGATCACGAACTAGCTAATGGTGCCGTGCTTTTCACGGCCTCAGGCTCCGATGCCGCGAAATTTGAACGCAACATCCTCTGCGGCATGCCGGGCGTGAACGTGCCTGTTCCATCACCGGTTGCCTATTTTTCTTTTGGCGGCAACAAGAAATCGTTCAATGGAGATCTCGCCATGCATGGGCCGGATTCAATCAATTTCTACACCCGCCGTCAGGTTCTGACTACGCGCTGGCCCTAAGTTCGCAATTCATCGAGCAACGGTTCACGGATCACTCATGAGCGGTTGATGAAACGTTTTCCGGGCTCGGCGGTCACACTGGGCAAGAATTTCAAGGGGAGGAGAGCGACGCCAATTTCGACGGTCACGGGTCCGTATGCCCGCAACTCCAAAAAAAAGAGGGAACTATGCAACACGAACATGCTATCTTGGATGCTCATGCGCCGGTGGGCTCTGGCAGATATGAGAAAACGCTCAAACTGACGGGCAATCTTGGGCCAATCGGTATCGCAATGATGGTGGTCGCAACCGCTGCGCCTTTGACAGTGATGGCTGGTGTTAGCCCATTGATTATAGCCTTCGGCAATGGCGCCTCAGCACCTGTGGACGTAATTCTTGTCGGCTTTGTGATGCTTTTGTTTTCAGTGGGCTTCGTTGAGATGTCGAAGTCGATTTCTAATGCTGGCGCATTCTATTCTTATATCCTTAAGGGCATGGGCCGCGTCGTCGGTGTGGGCGCTGCCTCATTGGCGGTTGTGTCCTACACGCTTATGCTGATTGCACTTGAGGCCTACATTGGTTTTGTTGCTTCAGAAGCAGTGATAACCTTCACAGGTGTGAACCTCCCGTGGTGGCTCTATACGATTGGGGTAGTGGCTATTGTAGGCGTCCTGGGATATCGGAATATCGAAGTGAGCTCCAAGGTTCTTGGAATCGCTCTTCTGCTCGAGATTGGCGTGATCCTCATCGCCAATGTCGTGATCTTCATGTCTGCTGGTGTAGCTGGTTTGGACACATCAGGTTTCAACACCACTACCTTTGTGTCGGGTTCGCCTGGGCTCGGCATACTGTTTGTCGTATGGGGCTTTGTCGGCTTCGAATCGACAGTGGTGTACCGTGAAGAGGCCGCGGATCCAGATCGTTCGATCCCAATTGCGACCTATCTGGCCGTGACCTTCATCACGCTCCTCTATTTTGTATCCTTTTGGGCAATAGTGACGGCGATCGGTGGGGATAAGGTGGTTCAGGTCGCAACCTACAATGCGGGAACCATGTACCTGGACATCGTCAGGAGTTACTTGGGTGACTTAGCGGAGGAAATAGCTCAGGTCCTTCTGGTTACCAGCCTTTTTGCGGTAGTTTTGTCGATACACAATATCATTGCACGCTATAAATACGTATTGGGCAGTTGCGGCGTACTGTTCGCGCAGCTCAGCCGAGTGCATGAGGAGCACGCCTCGCCTTACGTCGCATCGGCGGTTCAGACGTTTATTTCGCTGAGCATTCTTCTGGGGGCGGCGGTGTACGGTGCAGATCCTGTCACCCAGATCTATACCTGGGGCGCGGCTACGGGCACGCTTGGCTATCTGGTCCTCGTTGCGTTGACGTGCCTTTCCGTCTACCTATTTTTTCGCAGTAATCCTTCAACGAGCGGACACTTGAGGACGCAGGTTGCTCCGATCGTTTCGTTGATCGGTCTCGTCGGCTTCGTTCTCCTGGCACTTACCAATCTAGGAGCTTTAACGGGCAGCGAAGGTTGGGATGTCGTCAATATTATTATCCTTGCGACCCTCGTTGTGTCCTTTCTTGTCGGAGCGCTCGGAGCAGCCTTTATGATGGCGAAGGCTCCGTCGCGGTTCAACTCGATCATCGGCGCTGCGTGAGCAAATCGGCAGGAACTTCAGGAAATACAGGTCCTGCCGAACTATCTCAGATATCTATGCGCCCAGCCTTCGTGATCGGTACGCTCGCTTTAGGCAATAGAACGCCGGTCATCTTGGTCGTCGCGAATGAGGTGTCGTGGGCGTAAACGAAGCTTGTCGGACACTTCGGCTAGGCGGCCATGTAATGCCTGCGATGACTGTGGCACGACGACGCATTTCCTATAATTCCTGCCGCAATCGCCACTGCACGAACTGCCAATGCATACCTCGCAGGAAATGGGTCGCGGCACGCATCTCCGCTCTCTTGCGCTACAAATGGTCGCCGCCAATTGCAAGCGGTTAGGTGCCGAGATCCGTATCATCACCGTGCTTCACACCTTGGGGCCAGGAGATGACCCACCATCCCCATGTCCATTGCGTTATACCAGGAGACGGCCTCTAGGAGAGCTTCCCTTCTCCAATGCGCTTGCACATCTTGCCGACCCGGTCGCGTTTACCTGCCACCACGCGCACGCTCGTCGCAGCGAATGGGTCGTTTACGCCGAGCCATCATGCGGTCTTCATACGAATACATGAACTATCTCCTGTTAGTCCAAGTTTTCGTCCGCACCTCCGAAGTGCCGAAGTAGAATTCCCCATTTATGCCGATGTCGACGACATGGAGAGTCGAGGGTTTTTCGGCGGCTTGCCGCGTGGCTTTTGAGGAGGGGCAAATGCTCGAGGCGCGCCAAGGGCTTTGGACCGTATACTGGCATGAGTTCAGCTTGTTGCTGCAGCCGATAGCTGGACC
The DNA here is from genome assembly GCF_020871915.1 of Rhizobium sp. AB2/73. NCBI lineage: Bacteria > Pseudomonadati > Pseudomonadota > Alphaproteobacteria > Hyphomicrobiales > Rhizobiaceae > Rhizobium > Rhizobium sp. AB2/73. The sequence goes on from NZ_CP067074.1 coordinate 578,123, forward strand.
CTTCGACCTGCACAACGACGGCATGATGCAACAATCTGTCGAGCCGCGCCGCGGCGGCGACGGGATTTACGTCAGGATCATTGCGCCGTGTTCATAGCGCGCGTTGACGAGTTGGAAGAATAGATTGTCGCCGCCGTCAACGACCGGCACTCGATCACACGTTCAGATGGACAAAAACTTCTTGCATAACGGGCGGCAACCACAGAAGTGCTAGCACTACTTTGGCAGATTAACCGACGGTTAACGATGATCGGCCATCTTTGGCCCCTCAAAAAGGGGTGCGGTGGATGGTGGAGCAGAATATTGCACTGGCGGATTGGCTGAAGCCGTTCGTTGAGAAGCTTGGTCACAAAAAGCGGCGGCAGATGTGCCCGGTATATGTTTCAGGCCTGATCGGACCGGGTGATCGCAAGAGTTTCGAGCCGATGGCGGAACGCCTTGCGCCCGATCACTACGACCGTCTGCATCATTTCATCTCGGATGGGATTTGGGACGCCAGTCCGCTTGAGACTGAACTGGCTGTGCAGGCGGACAGAATAGTCGGAGCTTCAGACGCCTTTCTGGTGGTCGACGATACGGGTCTACCGAAGAAGGGTGATCATTCGGTCGGGGTCGCTCCACAATATGCTTCGATGCTGGGCAAACGCGCTAATTGCCAGACGTTGGTATCGCTGACGTTAGCACACGATGAGGTTCCCGTTCCGGTTGGTTTGCGACTGTTCTTGCCGGAAAGCTGGACCAGTAACCAGGATCGGATGGTGAAGGCTGGCGTCCCCGAGGAGATGCGTATATCCCGCACCAAGCCGACGATCGCGCTCGACGAGATCGACAGGCTGATCGCGGCGGGGGTGCGGTTTGGCACCGTGCTCGCCGATGCCGGCTATGGTTTATCGGCCGCGTTTCGCCAGGGGCTCAGTGCACGCGGCCTCACATGGGCTGTCGGTATTCCTAAACATCAAACGGTCTATCCCCATGATGTCGCCCTGATTTTTCCGGTTTCCGGTCATGGCAGACCGCGCAAGCACTCGATCCCCGACACCCTGTCGATGGCAGCCGAAACGATCCTGGAAGCATCCTCCTGGAAGAAGGTCAGTTGGCGTCGCGGCACGAAAGGTCGCCTGACAGCGCGCTTTGCTGCGCTCCGCATTCGGATCGCTGATGGTAGTCCGCAACGTATCCTCGACAAGGGACAGCAGCATATGCCGGGCGAAGAGGCGTGGCTGGTGGGCGAATGGCGCTCGAACGGCGAGCGCAAATACTATCTCTCCAATCTGCCGGCCGAAGCAACGTTAAAGCAGCTGGCAGCTGCCATCAAAGCCCGATGGGTCTGCGAGCAGGCGCATCAACAAATGAAAGAAGAACTCGGCCTCGATCACTTCGAAGGCCGATCATGGCAAGGTCTGCATCGACACGCGCTGATGACAATGATCGCCTATGCCTTCCTGCAACATCAGCGCCTACACCAGGCCAAGCGGGAAAAAAACCAAGAGGCACGGCCCGCCTGAACCGACACTGTAAGCCATCCGACGCGCGGTCATAAACACCCTCCTGGCAGCGTCAGCCCCAGAACGATGTCCGCACTGCAGAATCCGCTTCAGACCGCCAAAATGCATTCTGCCAAAGTAGTGCTAGTCGGCAAATTGAAACCCAGGCTCCCACAATGATCGAGATGACGTGGCGTGAGGCGCGGCGATTGTCATAGATTTTTTGCGAAACGGAGGATGATCTCGCCGTCTTCTCCTACTGTGAAGGAAATACCCTTTTTAGCGAAGGCCGTCCGGACACAAACCCGCACATGGTCACGAACGGAGCTCTCCTCTTCTCTTTCAAGCCGGCGGATGGAGGAAACTGAGACCTTGGCATGGAAGGCCAGATCATCGATAGTCCAGTCGAGGAGCGCACGAGCCGCCCGGACATGCGCGGCCTCCAAGCTGGAAATGCGTACATCGCTATTGTTATCCGCCCCAAGCTGGTCCGGCGCCATTCCGACAAGTGCTCCAATCCACTCCCTTACAGTTGCGTCCTGATTGAGCATGGGTGCGGCACGAGCAAGAAACATCAAATATGCGCCCTCTCTGCACCGGACCCTGAAGTCGACAGCATAGGGATCGCGGGCGCCCACACACGATAACCATTGCTCGCGCGCGCCTTCCCTATCATCGGGATGTAGCGCATCGAGCCATCCCCACCCGCCGGACTCTGCCGGCGTTTGGCTTGTGAGTTCCTGCCACCCCCTTGAGAATGTGATCTCACCACTCGCTAAAGCCTTGAATTCAATTGAGGCCACGGCCGCGACCAAGGTCTTATATCGGTGCCACCCTTCCTCAACCGATTTGCGAGCCGCGTGCTGAACAGTCACGTCAGTCATGAGGCCGACGGCCCGCGATGGCCGGCCTTCCGCACCGATGATCACCTCTGCCTTGTACTGAAGCCACCGCACGGTCCGGTCAGGCCGAACAATCCTGAACTCGTCGTTTATGGGCTGGCCCGCGCGCAGGATCGCGTCTATATCATGCTGGGCTGCTCGATCCTCAGGATGAATCATCATAATCAAATCGTCCCAGCAAAGAGGCGTCAGACGGTCCGATCCAAGCAGGCGATAGAGGCCAGCGGACAGCGTCATACGGTTGGTTGCAAAATCCAGCATCCAGAAACCTATCTGGCCTCGTTCTTCTACCAGTCTGAGGAAATGGGTTGATGAGACGCCCGAAAAAGGACGTGCGGAATGCTGACCCTCGTCAGCACTAGCTGCGCTGTACTCAGCGGTTGAGGAAAGACGCATCAGCCTTGCCACTCTCACCGAAGATTTTGATTGCCCGTTGGTCGGACCCGCCGCAAGCTAAGGAGGCGCAGAACGCATCGGAACCCGAAGTGTCGGTACCGTCTGCATCAACGCGCAACCGGAGGCCCACGCTGAAACTTCCGGCTTTCTTATAGGCAAGCGGCATGCTGGTTGCCTTGGCTATGAGGCTCTCCTCCATCATTGCGAATTCGGAAACTCCTAGCGTGACGCGCGGTGCGTTAGAAATCTTGCGCGAATTGACTTCGCAGGCGGATAGCATAGTGCGATCTCCGTGAAGATTCGGTTCATCAATAACATATGTCAAGCGACACAAATACGCTATTTAATTAATTAAATTGTGATATTAAGATTTTTTGCGGCATCCGATACAAATACATACACCATAATTTCGCAAAATTTACATTCAATTCGCTTTTATTAAACCACATATTACTTTCATTTTGAAAATTTCACTCTAACCGGATTCACTCAGGAGCGAGGCGATCCGTCCCTCTCCCGTCAACACGCACTGTGCAAACGACGCAAGGGACGCGCCCGCAGCCGACATAGTGTTGACATCAGGAAACCGCCCAGCGATGGATTCCTGTCTCTCCGTCACAAACCGCATGACGCTTGCCTCGCCACGGACCTTTCATCAAAGAATCCGTAAGACGGGTGCTCTCTTTTTCACTAGCAGTTCGATCCCAATCATGACCTATGTGAAGGACTGGGCGCTGATATCGATTTGACCCGAATGGAGGCTGGATCCCGTCGAAGCATGGAGCGATGCGAATGTCGAGCACCAGCTGCGCACTATAGGGCTACGAGGGAGCCTAGCGGTGAACAGAAGACATCATACACGTCGCGTGGCATGGACCGCGAAAAAATGGCTTCAAATAGGCCGAGCAGTAGGGATGTCCGGTCGCCGGATGCTTCTCTTCGACGGTCCTGCCAGGTGTCACGGTCAAGCTTGGCGATCTTTCAGTATCTGTCGATCGTTGCGCCGAGTATCGTAATGCACCTGTCGTCGTCCAATAATTATTCGCATTCACGCGAACTGTATAAATCACTAATCAATGAAATAAAAGCGAACTAAGTACAATTATTACGAAATTGGCGCATTTTTATTTCAGTTAAATATATTACAACGATTTATAATCATACTAATCTAAAGCCATAGGTGACATTTCAGCATCTAGACCTGTCGTATACTCTGCATTATCGTGGACAAATGGTGAATCGGACAATGATACTGGACTATAGAGCGAACCCTGGGAGAATCCTCGACGCCCTTGGCAAGTCACAGGCGAATATCGAATTTGACAAGGGGGGCAGGAGTCTGAGCGCCAACGAGAGTTTCTGCCGAAAGCTCGGATATCGACAAAACGAAGTTATCGGTCAGCACAATTGCTTAGTTGTCGATCCGAGCGAGGTTTGGGCTCGGGAATACGGTGAATTTTTGGCGCGCCTCAACAGCGGCAAGTTCGATCAGCGGCAGTACAAACGCAATGGCAACGGGGGAAAGAAAGTTTGGATCGAAGCGTCCTACAATCCTGTGATGCGCGGCGGAAAGCCTTACAAGGTCGTCAAATTCGCAACTGATACTATACAAATCAAAATAAAGGCGGCTGAAGATACTGGAAAGCTGGCGGCCCTATCGCGATCCCAGGCTGTTATTGAATTTACACCAGAGGGGGACATTCTGACTGCGAATGAGAATTTTCTCACTTCACTGGGGTACACCATAAGGGAGATCGAGGGGCGCCACCGCTCGATGTTCTGTGACGCCCGCTACACACGCACGGATGACTATCGCCGGTCCTCGGAGAGACTTTGCGGCGGTGAGTTCATAGCTGAGGAATTCTTGCGCATAGGGAAGGGCGGCGCGAAAGTCTATATTGAGGCGTCTTACAATCCAATCTTCGACACAAACGGACGAGTGTTCAAAGTTGCGAAGTTCGCAACCAATTTTATGACACGTGTCGAAAATGTCCATGCGCTTGCTGCGGGCCTGAATGCCTTGGCATCGAGGGATTCTACAGCCGGATTGCAAAAGAGCTTCATCACGTCGCTGGAGCAATTGCGGACCGACTTCAACGCCACACTCGAGAAACTTCGAGCCGCGCTCGGCACGGTTTCACAGAATGCTCGCACGATCTCTGCAAATTCGAACGAGGCTTATGACGATCTTGCCAAGCGCACCGAACAGCAGGCCGCATCGATTGAGGAGACGGCCGCAGCGCTGGAGGAGACTATGGCGACCGGAATTGATTCTAGCCAGCGCGCCGAGGAAGCAGGCAGCTTGGTCGGCCGCACGAAAAAGAATGCCCAGCAATCTGGAGAGGTCGTCCGCAATGCCTTCGCGGCGATGGGCGAGATCGAACGGTCGTCACGCGAAATTACCAATATCATTGGTATTATCGATGACATTGCGTTCCAGACCAATTTGATTGCTCTAAACGCCGGGCTCGAAGCTGCTCGAACGGGGGATGCCGGTAAGGGGTTTGCGCTCGTCGCGCAGCAATTGCGCGAACTCGCTCAGCGTTCAGCCAAGGCTGCGAAAGAGATCAATATAGCTGTCAATGCGATCCCAAGGCACGCAGCAGAACGCTGCCATGGTGGAGGAGACCAATGCTGCCGATCACAATCTGGCGGTAGAGGCCCACGCACTGTTCAGCTTGATCAGCAAATTCAAGATTAGCACGTTTGTTGAGGTACGACAGGAAGTGACGTCACAATCTCAGTCGACGCAGCCGACCAGCGCCGCAAACATTGTGCGCGGTCGGACAGCCTTGGCGCACAAGCAAGATTGTTGGGAAGACTTCTGAACCTTGTTGCTGGCAACCTTCATCGGGTGACGATTGCAGATCGGAGCATGAAATGGGGCGTGACGACGTTTTCAATTTTTCAGAGGATGCCGTCCTACTGAGCGCGATGGCGAACAAAAGACGTCTGCAGGTGCTCGTGCTGCTACAGGAAGCGGAGCGATCCGTCAACGAGCTCGCTACAGCAGTCGGCATCAGTCAATCGGCACTGTCACAGCATCTTGGCAAGCTACGTAAACACAATCTGGTTTCGACAAGGCGTGACGGGCAAACCATTTACTATCGTTCAAACGATGAACGCGTTCTGAGAATCTTGCACACTCTGGCAGCGCTTGGCATGGCAAGGGAGGAGTATGCCAAGAGCATCGGTCAGTTGGACGCCTATTAGAGACCGCCGCTTTACACAAACTTTCGCGACCGCAATCAATTTGCGTATAAGGACAATGTTCAGATGTGTCGAGTCCCCATGACCGTGTTGGCGAACGAGACACGATTTCAACGCCGCATGATTTTGCCAATCGCCTCGATCATTGCCGGACTTATCCTGACGATGGTCGTCACTGTGTTGTATCTTGCCGAGCATCAGACCCGCGACGCCATCCAGCACCAGATAGCCCTTGCGGCAGGCGCGCTGGCAGTTCAGCGTGAGAACTGGAACAGGTCACCGACGATTCTGCGCCTATTGGGACGACGCTTCTGTCCGTCTTGCTGTAGCTCCAGACGAAGCCTGGACCGACCAAAACATATCACTGCCCGTATTGAATAAATATGTGTTGATTATGGGATGGCCCGCCCTTCCGAGAAAATCGAGTATGATGTCTCGTCATTGAAGGAAGAGGAGCCAGATCATGACGATTTCGATACTTGGCATCGACATATGAAAGAACAGCTGTAGCGTTGTCGGAGTTAATGACAAAGGTGCGGTGATTGTCCGCCGAACGATGCGACGTCAGACGCTGATTGAGTTTGTCGGCAAGATGCCGACTTGCATCATTGTTTGCGAGAAGGAATACAGATGGCCTGACAGTCAATCGGCGTTCAGAAAGCCCAGGCGTGGAAATGGTTCTTGAAACAGTGTTGGTTATCGTGGCTCTGGACCTGCGGATATCCATCTTGGCTACGGCGTGACCGTAAGACCGAATACGTTGAAGCAGACTGAACAGGGAATCTAAAAAACGACTTGCAAACAGGGCGGGCCATACGTTCCACACGGAACGTATTTTTGGCGAGTGGTGGCAGCGCGACGCCGACATGGAGACCGTACGCAACTACTTTGTCATCGAGGATGAGGCAGGCGAGCGCCTCTGGGTTTTTCGCTCCGGCGACGGTGTTGATCCTGAGATCGGCTCGCATCGCTGGTTCTGCCATGGGATTTTCGCATGAGCTACGCCGAGCTCCAGGTCACGACACATTTTTCCTTCCTGCGCGGTGCATCCTCGGCACAGGAACTGTTCGAGACCGCAAAAGCTCTGGGTGTACAGGCGCTTGGCATCGTCGATCGCAACTCACTGGCCGGGATCGTCCGCGCGCTCGAAGCCTCCCGCGCGACGGGTGTCCGGCTGGTGGTCGGCTGCCTCCTCGATCTGGCTGATGGTATGTCGTTGCTCGTTTATCCGATGGATCGTCCTGCCTATTCGCGCCTGACCCGGCTGATCACGCTCGGCAAGTCGCGCGGCGGCAAGAACAACTGCATACTGCACTGGGACGACGTTGTGGCGTACTCGGAGGGCGTGATCGGTATTCTCGTGCCGGACCTTCCGGACGATACTTGCGCGGTGCAGCTGCGCAAGATGGCGGACGCTACCGGGCCAAGGGTGCAACACGCGATGTCGGCAAGGCGCTTGGCCTGCCTGAAGATGTCATCAAGGCGCTATCTTCAGGTATGTGGTCCTGGTCGGAGGAGGTGCCCGACAGGAACATCCGCGAGCTCAATCTCAATCCTGACGACCGGCGCTTAGCGCTCACCCTCAAACTCGCGCAGCAGTTGATGGGAGCGCCGCGTCATCTTGGCCAACATCCCGGCGGCTTTGTCCTCACCCACGATAGGCTTGATGACCTCGTGCCGATCGAACCGGCGACGATGAAAGACCGGCAGATCATCTAGTGGGACAAGGACGATGTCGAGGCTCTGAAGTTCATGAAGGTGGATGTGCTGGCGTTCGGCATGCTCACCTGCATGGCAAAAGCCTTCGATCTGATCCGCGAACACAAGGGCGAGGATCTTGATCTCTCGAAAATCGAGCAGGAAGATGCCGCGACATACGCCATGATCCGCAAGGCTGACACGCTCGGCACATTCCAGATCGAAAGCCGCGCGCAGATGGCGATGCTGCCGCGCCTGAAGCCACGCACCTTCTATGATCTCGTCGTGCAGGTGGCGATCGTCCGGCCCGGTCCGATCCAAGGTGATATGGTGCACCCCTATCTTCGTCGCCGTGAAGGCAAGGAGCCTGTTGAGTATCCGACGCCCGAGCTGGAGGCGGTGCTTGGTAAGACGCTGGGCGTGCCGCTGTTTCAGGAGAGCGCCATGCGCGTCGCTATGGTCTGTGCCGGTTTTACCGGCGGCGAGGCCGACCAACTGCGTAAATCCATGGCCACCTTCAAGTTCACGGGCGGCGTGTCACGCTTCAAGGACAAGCTCGTCTCTGGCATGGTGAAGAACGGTTACTCGCCGGAATTTGCTGAAAAGACTTTTTCCCAGCTTGAAGGTTTTGGCTCCTACGGCTTTCCGGAAAGCCACGCCGCCTCCTTTGCCCTGATCGCCTACGCCTCGAACTATATCAAGTGCCATTATCACGATGTCTTTTGCGCAGCGCTTTTGAACAGCCAGCCGATGGGCTTTTATGCTCCAGCCCAGATCGTCGGCGATGCGATCAAACACGGCGTTGAGGTGCGGCCGGTCTGCGTCAACCGCTCGCGCTGGGACTGCACGCTGGAAAGGATCGGAAGTACCGATCGTCATGCGGTCCGGCGTGGGTTTCGGCAGGTGAGAGGACTGGCCGTCGCAGACGCAGCGCGGATCGTGACGGCTCGAATGAACAGTCCTTTCGCGTCGGTGGACGACATATGGCGCCGGTCCCGCGTACCGACGGAAGCGCTGGTTCAGCTGGCGGAGGCCGATGCGTTCCTACCATCGCTCGAACTCGAACGACGCGATGCCCTCTGGGCCATCAAGGCGCTGCGCGACGAACCATTGCCCTTGTTTGCGGCCGCAGCCGAACGGGAGATGGCTGCGGTCGCCGAGCAGCAGGAGCCGGAGGTTGCCCTTCGGCAGATGACGGACGGGCACAACGTCATCGAGGATTACAGCCATACGGGCTTGACGCTACGGCAGCATCCGGTTGCGTTCCTGCGCAGGGACCTGTCGGCACGCAACATCATCCCCTGTGCCGAGGCGATGAATGCTCGGGATGGGCGATGGGTTTATACTGCAGGTCTGGTGTTGTTGCGGCAAAAGCCTGGATCGGCCAAGGGTGTTATGTTCATCACCATCGAGGACGAGACTGGACCGGCCAACATCGTCGTCTGGCCGTCACTGTTCGAGAAGCGTCGGCGGGTCGTTCTTGGTGCTTCGATGATGGCGATCAACGGCCGCATCCAGCGGGAACAAAGAATGCTTCCCATGCTGTCAGGGTCGTCAGTGGGAGAGCCGCTGCATCGGCCCAACCGAGACTGGACGGCTTGCGACCAACAATTCGTTCGTCGACCAGATGGAACTCGGCGTTCGCGCTTGGTCGAGTGATGGAACCGGCGTACCAGACTTCATCGCCGATGCTGAAGTTTTCGACGTCTTCGCCGACCGCAGTCACTGTGCCCGCTGCATCCCAACCTACGACTTTCCACTCTTCCCCATCTGCCGGAGCGGTGCTTTGTCGAACCTTGTAGTCTACTGGATTGACGGAAACTGCTTTCACCTCGACAAGGATATCTCGCCCCGACGGTGACGGCTTCGGGAGCTGGATGTCCACGAGTGCATTCGGCGAATTGACCGGAGAGGGTGTTTTGTAGCCGACGGCTTTCATCATGATCCTTTCAATAAAACAACATTTCGGATGAGAAGCGCTTGGGCGCCACTATTCGATTTCAACGCGCACCTGTCATGACATCGACTATTTTTTCTCCGAAGTATTGAGGTAATAACATCCATTATAGCCGTTCCTTCGGGTGGTGAACGAGTTGTACTCTTCGCTTTGCTTGAGATAACGAACCTGGCGTATATTCGCCTAAGCAGCAGTTGCGCCCCGACCGAACTCAGGAATTTAAAACCGTCCATTTCTCGATGTCAGGCAACTCCGAACCAACGTCATCTCTTACGTTAACGTGCAAGACGTTGACGGTAGCAGCGCCTTCCTTGCTGTAGGTGATGACGGCGTCGTATTGCCGACTGCCTTCTGGTGCCACGGTACTCACGGTCAATTGACGAACATCGTTCCCGAACTGGGCCCGAAAGCAGTTCTCCGAGGTCGGCACACTTCCAAGTTCCGCATGAACCAAAGCTGCAACGCGATTACTGGCCCATGATGTTTCGTACTCCGTCCGGGTGTTGGGCAGGATCGGCGTTTTGTCCAACGCGGTGAACCTGGCACCACCGGGCACGAACTCGATGCGCGTTTCGTAACTGATGATGGAACCGTGTACGTCTTCATCGCCCTTGGCCTGGTAGGCGACGACCATGGAAAGGAGACCGTCGCCATTCTCCGCGGTCGCATAGCTGGAGTGCAAAATGTGGTGCGAGCTGATTTCATCGGGCACGGCTGCAAACCATGCGACGAGGCTTGCGTGGTCATTTGCGAACTGATGGCTGCCGCGACGTCCGGAAAGACGCACTTGCGGGTGGAATATGGTCAGATGCGTTTCAAGATTGCCACCCGGTGCTTCCAGAAATGCGAACCATCGATGAGCAAGATGAAGCGCTATATGACGGCGCTTAGCCATCGTATTTTCAACAGTCATTTCTCTTCCTTAGGCGAATTTTACGGATGCCGGTTCGGCAGGTTCAGCGCTCATAGCGGCAACGATGGCATCCACGGCCTCTAGGCGCGCCTGTTCACCCGGCATCATAAGGTTGATCATCACTTCATCGGTACCGTAGGCATCAGCGAGCGCGCGAAGCTGGGCGACGACCTGCGGTCCCGTTCCGGAAATAAGCCTGCCCTGATTTTGCTGGCGGACAGCAAGCTCATGCGGTTCCCAATGGTGATTTCGGGTCGTTGCCAGTGACGGAACCCGCTCGAACGGGTTCATGCTTTCTGCATGCGACAACCAGAGGTGAAATGCGTCCGCATACGTTTGGGCTTCCTCTTCGGTCTCACCGACACTGACGAAGATCGCCACCACGACGTCAGGCGTTTCGGAGAAGCCTGAAGGACGGAAGGCGGCACGATAAGCCTTGGCCGCATTCGGGCCACGAGATGTGGGGTTGATGAAGTGGGCAAAGGTGAACCCCAACCCCATCTGAGCTGCAAACTCCGCCGTCGAGCCTGATGCTCCCAGTACGAATGGCTGCGGCCTCCCGGCGGTCAAAGGATGGGCTTGCATTCCAGCGTAGCGGGAACCGGGCAGGTGGTCGCCCGTGATGAAGCCCATCAGATCGGAAACCTTCTGCGGATAGGGGAGCGCCTCGCGTTTCTCGTCATTGAGCGCTGAGGTGGTGCGCTGGTGGGCGCCCGGTGCGCGGCCGAAGCCGAGATCGATACGGTTCGGGAACATTGCTTCGAGCAGTTGATAGTTTTCTGCAAGCTTGAGGCTGCTGTAATTGGGAATGAGGACGCCGCCAGAACCGACGCGAATGCGGCTGGTGGCGGATGCAATGCGCCCCATCAGGATTTCCGGCGAGTTGCTGGCTGTTGCGGGCATGCCATGGTGTTCCGAAACCCAATAGCGCTTGAAACCCTTTTCTTCCACATGTTGTGCGAGGCGTACGGTCGCTGCCAGAGCGTCGCTTGGTTGAAGGCCTTCATCGACGGGTGAATAGTCCAGAATGCTCAATCGCATGAGAATGTCCTCATTCGTTTCTTGTGATGGGGTGGCAGACAATGTGGGACCGTCCGATTGATGTTCCAAAAGGATCCGTTCCGGCTTGTCCAAGACCCGTGTTACGCGTTTATTCCGTTCGGTCGCCCTCTCCGGACATCGTCACAGCCAGAAGCCGATCAAGGTCGACATCCTTTGCGTTGAACCATCCGGGGCGGTATTCGAACCAGCTGATCTGCCACAGCGCCCCGTGTCGTCTCAGGCGCAGAGGATAGTAGGCACCGAACGTACCGGGCTCGAGGTTAGACTGGGGAATGGATCGACCAACGATCATGGCGGCCTCATCGCCATCGACGGCGCTGGCCAGCACCTGGCCGTAATGCTGCATCCAAGGCCATGCCCGTCGAAAGTCCTTCTGCACACCGACAATGGCGTGCCTGCCGGACAGCGGTCCCATCGGAGTAAACACGCCGGCTGCATCCTCGGTGTAGCTTCCGGTCAGCAATCCGATATCCGCCTGGTCGATGCCCCAGCTATAACGAGCATACGTATCTTCGACTTCCTGCTTTACGTCCGGTCGCAGAAGATTGTCGGGATAGACGTGCCATGGTGCATCGACCTCACTGACGATCACATGAAGTGGATCGCCGATCGTCCAGATTCTTTCGTGAGCCGGGAATCTCCAGGTCGGACGTAGTTCCTTGTCGCCTTCGACCCAGGAGATCTGCACCTTCAGTGCGGACACCATCCACGGGTCCTCTGCCTTACCCCGTCTGAGGTCGATGATAAACACGACACCGAACGACAGTTGGCTGTTCCCGACGATCCGGCACGCGAGGTAGCCGCTGCCGCGCGCTTCTGTCATCGTGCCGCCGAGATACAGATTGCTCGACGAAAGCTCGAAGTTCTGCCCTTCAGGGATTGGACCAAACATGCCAGCAAGTTCGGAACGACCGGAAAGTGTCCCTTGATGGCTTGTTTGCGCCCTGACATTCTCGACAGTCAGCGTATTGAGCGCCTCAACGTTGCCAGACTGCAGCGCGGAGAGGACGTTGCTGATTTCCGATAGGCCCGCCCGATGAGCCGTAGCGGCTTCAGTTGCAAGTTCGGTTGAGACAGGGGACGATGTCACGTTCATTTTTTCCCTCCGCAATTACGATGGAAACGTCATGCCGTTGCCCGGCTGACCACGGCCTTCGCCACCCGCGCGCTGAGGCCAGACGGTTTCCAGCTGTGATCGGCTGATGCGCCATTGGCCACCGACGCGGCGGTACTGATCGGAATAAAGCCCGAGGAGCAGGAGAGGGTTGGGATCGGGCTTCGAAGCGGTTTCGAAGTCGATAAGATAGCAACGGCCTTCTGCCGTATCCGGACCTGTGATCCTGACCCAGTGATTGGTGACCGCATGAAGGAAAGGATAGTTGCCCTTGCCATCGCGATCGAACAGGGTCACTGCCTCGCCCAGACCCTTCTCGATCTCTTCGATGCCGCGCATGCTGCCGACTGTCACGCTGACGACGGCATCTTCTGTGAAGATGTCTGCAAGCCTTTCGGTGTGGGCGCCGTCCAGATAGTGGCTGTAAAGGACGCGAAGGTTGCGGATTTCCTCAATGTCGAAGAGGTTTTGAATTCGTTCGTCGGTCATGATCATATCTCCATGGTTTTGATGCGCGGCGCGCGGCTCAGGCTTGATAATTCGGATAGTCGGTGTAACCACGGGCGCCGTGCTGGCCGTAGAAAGTCTCACGATCAACATCAGCCAGCGGCCAGCCGTTCTTCAGGCGCTCGATGAGATCAGGGTTGGAGATGAATGGTCGTCCCATCCCGATCAGGGAGAGATGACCTTTCTGAAGGGCCTCTTCGCCGGTCTTGAGGTCGAAGCCGCCGGCGGCGATCAGGGTGCCCTTGTAAAGCCTGCAGAAGTTTTCGGCGAAGTCGGCAGGGATGCCGTCCATTCCCATGGTGATCTGATCGCTCAGGTGGACATAGGCGAGCTTGCGTTCATTGAGTTCGCGGGAGACTTCAAGCCAGGTCTGCGCCTCGTCTGCGTATGGACGCATGTCGTTGAGGCGACCGAACGGGGATATCCGCACGCCCGTGCGATTGCTGCCGATTGCGGCGGAAACCGCATCGACGGTCTCCAGCAGAAAACGGAGGCGGTTCTCAATCGATCCGCCATAACGGTCGGTCCGGTCGTTGACCGAGCCGTTGATGAACTGTTCGAAGATGTACCCGTTCGCGCCATGGATTTCGATCCCGTCGAAGCCCGCCTCTATGGCTTTTTGGGCGGCTTTCACGAAGTCCTGCGTAATCCTTGCGACTTCATCCGTCTCCAGTGCACGTGGCGCGCTGGTCGGGACGTTCTGCGGCTTGCCGTCATCGCCATAAGCATATGCGTTGCTGTTTTCTGCGCGCTTGGCTGTCGACGATACCGGCGCTGCGCCGTCCGGCTGAAGAGACGTGTGAGATACGCGGCCGACATGCCAGAGCTGGGCGAAAATCTTGCCGCCCTTGGCATGCACACCATCCGTGACCTTGCGCCATCCTTCGACCTGCGCTTCCGTGTAGAGGCTGGGATTGAACAGATATCCCTGTCCTTCACGCGAGATAGGTGCACCTTCGGTGATGATAAGTCCCGCGCCTGCGCGCTGAGAATAATAGAGCGCCGTCAGGTCGTCCGGAACGTTGTCGATTGCACGGGCACGGGTCATCGGGGCCATGACAATCCGGTTGGAAAGCGTGATGCCAGCGAGATCGTAGGGTTCGAAAATCTTGGTCATAGGAAATCCTTGGTGTTCAGGAAGCTTCGGATAAGATTGGCGGGAAGGACGGGATGACGTTTTCCGCGAGGTCAGCCAGCAACTCGTCATAGGGACGACGGCTGATCTTCGGGTTGAGCGCGGCGTGGCTGACGCCAGCGAGCCGTGCCGCTTCTAGAAATTCCGCCAGAGCGATTGATCCCGTCCTAAAGCCTGCGCGGATACGCTCAAGGGGATGATTGCGGTCTTCGACGAGATCGAGATATCCGGCGATGCCGATCGGCTTGAAGGTGTTTTCGCCATTGATGGAGCGGACGAGCTTTGCCCATTCGCCTGCAAACACGCCCAAATTCTCAACTGCGGGCGAGGGCGCGATAAAGCCGTCCATATTTTCGGCGATCCACTCGATCGATTGCTGTCCACGCCCAATCGCAATTGACGGGGTGCGGTCGAAGGGCGGCTTGGGGAGCAGATCGACGTGACCGTGAGAATTGCCAAAGCGCGGCGACATGAAGGCCGGAAAGTCCTGATCGGTGACAGTGCGGTAGACGTTGTACGCATCTCGAAAGCGATCTCCCCGTGTGTCGAAATCGATGTCAAACAGAGGATATTCGGCTGGTCGATCGCCTGACGACAAACCGAGGATCATGCGGCCGCCGGAAAGATGGTCGAGGGATGTCACCTGTTTGGCGAGGATTTTCGGTTCGCGCAACGGAAGGACGATGCCTGCGGTTCCGAGCGAGATAGACTTTGTCGCAGCTGAAAGCGTTGCGATATAGATCAATGGTTCGAAGACCTGTCCGGTATCGCCATAGCTTGGATCGAAAAATGGTACGTCGCGCATCCACAACGCACCTATCCCGCTCTCCTCTGCAAGTTGAGCCATCCGGATATGATGGCGCATGGTTGGTGCAGGTGTATCAGGATGCGTTTCTAGCGGCAGGATCAGGCCGACCGTAAGGTGGTCCTTCGCAAATAGGCGCCTGTTGCCGGGGTGCTGTATTGGAGCGGAGAAAATGGTGCCGCTTGAGCCTTCCGGTTTCCACTGAAGTGTCATGAATTGAAATCCTTCGTTTGCAATCTAAAATAATGATTGCGAATTCGAAGATAATCCCCTTCAAGTTCCATTCATTTCGTCCTATGATTCCGGAATGGCATATGAAAATAGATTTGATGGCATACAGGAATTTGCGGAAACTGTACGGACAGGGAGCTTCACTGCGGCTGCGGTGACATTGGGCGTCACGGCTTCGGCCGTGGGGAAAAGTGTCTCAAGGCTCGAGGCGCGGCTTGGTACGAAACTTCTGCATCGAACGACGAGAAGTTTGAGCCTGACGAGCGAGGGAGAAGCTTTCCTAGCCTCGTGCACGAACATTCTCGAAGAACTCGAAAGCGCGGAAGGGACACTAACGGCCGGGGCGAGTGTTCCCGTTGGTCGTCTACGGATCGATCTGCCGGGCGCGTTTGGTCGGCGACACGTCATGCCGGTCCTGCTCGACTTGGCGATGCGTCATCCCAAGCTTGATCTGTCAGTCATGTTTTCGGAGCGAACGGTCGATATTTTTGCGGAAGCGACCGATCTCGCGGTGCGAATTGGCGAGCTGAAACAAGACGTCGGTCTGTCAGCAAGGCGCCTGGGTACACAACGGCTGATGATTTGTGCAGCGCCCCAATATCTGGCAGAGCACGGGATACCGCGTGATCCCGCTGAGCTACTGCAAAGAGACTGCGTCGTTGGCTGGCGTCGAGAAGGACGAGCGACCTGGTTGCTCAAGCACGAAGGCGGCCCCGCCTTTTCTCAGGAGGCAAGAATCCGACATGAGTTTAGCGATGGCGACGCGATGCTGGACGCCGTTTTAGGAAGCGCCGGCCTTTCCCAGCTTCCGTCATGGCTTATCAGCGAACACATCGCGACTGGCGCGTTGGTTCCCGTGCTTGAAGAGTACGCGGGTGCGGAAATGCCAATCCACGCCGTCTGGCCCCAATCCCGTTATATGAAACCAAAGCTTAGGGTGGTTATCGATGCGTTGGTGGAGGCAGCCACTGATGGACGCTCAGGCTTTCATCCTTAGCCGTGCGGTCTGGCAACGGCTGCTGAGCGATTACGGCAGCAAAATCTTGAGCAAGCCAATACCGCATGATGTCACTCTTCCTGGCTATAGTGCCAAGCATAATTATGCATCGCATAATTGCAGACAGTCAGAATCTCCTTCGCGCCGGTGTGAGGTTTATATCTGTTCAACCCGCACGTGGGCACTAAATTTTGGGTCAATCCGTTGCATTCGAAACTCCAACGCGGCGGTATAGTTGGCTTAAGCGCCACGGGTCGAGGTCTTTCTGTCGACCAACGCCGTGACGGGCCAGTCAGAAGTACAGCAATCACGAATTAGGGGGTCCTGTCCCTAGCTAGCTCCCACGTCAATTTTGACTGCGAATTCAACCAGGATCTGCGCCGCATGGCATCGAAGGAAGGTGATACTAATCGCGATTTTATTCGAAGAACCGCTCCATATACGGCTCGCACTCCCCTCTTGGCTGACCGGTTCAGGTAAGGTCAGCTTTCACGCAACAGCCCGTAGAGCTTCGACAATCAATCGATGATCATCAGTATCTGGCAAGCCACTGACACAGGCGGTTCCGATAAGAGTGCCGCCGCGCATTATCAACGGAAAGCCACCTCCGCTCGCTACAAAGCTGTCGTTTGGTAAGCGAAAACGGTCGTTAAAATCGTAGCCCCCTGCCTCCGCCTCAAGTCGAACCGCAAGCGAGCTCTTGTGAAAACGATGCGCAACTGCCCGTTTGCGCGCGGTCCAGTCGAGATTGTCTATGGTTGCGCCGGGCAGCAGGGTCGTGAACACCGGGGATAGACCGTGACTGATTTCGATCGCGACAGGCGCATTTTCAGCGCTTGCCCGTGCGCGAATTTCTTGTCCGAGAGCCCATGCAAAATCGTAGTCGAACCTTTCGAGCTGAAGCTCTTGTTGTTCGGTGGCGAGGCTCTCCAAAGTGTAGGTCATCAAAAATCATCCATTCACGAGGCATTGATAGGATAGGCAACGAACGCAAAACGTTTGCAGTCCGGAGACCAACTGTTGACGTTGATCGTCCCTTGCCCTCCGAAAAGACGGGCAACGGTTTTGGCTTTAGACCATTGATCGTCCTCAACCAACTTTAATTCAACCCACAGATCGGCTGGGTGGCCCCGCGTACCAGGAGGATAGGCAAGGTATACCGCTTTCTGGCCGTCCGGGGAGATATGAGGAAACCAGTCGACAGTCTCGTCTTCGGTCAGCCGCTCGGTTTGAGTTCCATCTACACGCATTCTAGCGATTTGGGCATGGCCCGAGAAAGCCTCGGTGTTGAAATAAAGCCATGCTCCATCCGGACTGTACTCCGGACCATCCGTTGGAACACCGCCAGATGTGATCTGCTGAAACCCCTTGCCATCGGCACCGAGTGTGCAAATCTCTGCAGACTGAAACGAAAGCCGTCCATCAACGAGTTGAGCCTCAACGCCTACGAACGCAAGTTGCCTCCCGTCCGCCGAAACGCCGTGCAAGAAATGCAGCAGGTTTTCAGGACCCTCTCGGCCGGAGATCTTCACAGCTTCGCCGCCATCCAAAGGTGCTCGGTAGATTTGCCAATCGTCATACGTCGAGGCAAAGATATGTTCGCCATCCGGATCGAGCACATGGTCGTTGTTCACCGGGGGAAGGCCACTCAGGGGTATGAGTTCAAGGTGAGGCAAGGAGAGGGGAAGACGCCACAAATGCCCATCCCCATTGAGGATGAGGGTGTCACCATCTAGGTTCCAGTTCGGAGCCTCCAGAAGGAGTTCTTTCGTTTCGTACAGCAACAGATTGTCTCCGGTCGCTGTGTCATGGATCCAGATCTGACATACCTGATTTGGCGCTAGTTTTCGCAGTGGAACACTCATGGCAAGATGCGTCCTCTCGTTTGGATGAGAGCCTGATCGAGGAGCTTCATCACACTTAAAGTCAGATCATGTGGAACAAGGGAACTCTCCTTGTAACCCTCACGAAGGCAATTTGCAGCTTCCTCGATCTCCCAGCGGTAACGCCCTTGGCTGGCAGGCTCGATAATTTCCTCTGGTTCCTTATCTCCCGAACTCAGAAGAGCCCTACCTGGATTGAAAAGGTTGTCTGTGACAGACAGCCAGCCGTTGTCCCCGATAAGTCGGAATGTGGAAATGTCTGCGCCTCCCGCTCCGGGAACAAAGCCTCCAGACATGACCGCGTGTCCCTCAGCGTTGCTCACCAGAATTGCTGATGCACTGTCGACGCCGCGTTCCGTCAATCGAGCCGATGCCGTAATATTGGGGGATGTCAGAAGATTGGGAGCAAGCCCTGCGAGAATGTTCATGGGGTAGACCATGCACTCAAGCGTAAAGCTGCCACCAAGCTCGGGATCGGACACGCGTGAGTTCTTCGGACCACCCATTGGGCCAATCGAGGCAGTAAAGGCGCGGGGCGTGCCAATGTCACCCGCTTCAACCCGCGCAGCAAGTGTGCGAAACAACGGGTTGCACAAGGTCCACATGGCATCCATCACGAACAGACCTCGCTCGCTTGCCAGTGTCAGAATCTCCTCTGTCTCCACGGCATTCATCGCAAACGGCTTCTCGACCATCAGTGGCTTGCCAGCCTCGAGCATAAGTCTGGCATGCTGGTGATGGTGGCTATGCGGCGTTGCGATATAGACGATGTCGACATCTTGATCCGCTGCTATTGCTGCGTAGTCGCCATACGCTTTGTCGATGCCGTGCTTTTCGGCAAAGGCCTTTGCTCTACCAAGGTCACGGGACGCAACCGCAACACATCTTGACCCTGGTGTGTGCGCCAGATCTTCGGCGAACAGGCTGGCGATCCAGCCTGGTCCAACTATACCCCAACGGATGTCGATTTCCTCCTTCATCCTCAGAGCTCCTTGATGCGAATGTTACGCCAACGGCACGCCGCGGTTCGGCCCCATCGACCCTCACCAAGCTTCTTGTCGTTGTCGTGCACCTCAAACGCGATATGGCCTTTGGGGCCAAGGAACTCCGCCACGTCGTCAGCGTCGTAGTTCGGGAATTTCATTGTGGCGAAGTCTGTCGAGGCGATAAGCAGGTCATTGATGTAGACGGACGCTTTTGGCTTTGCGCCAACAAAGACGATCCGGAATGAATTCCAGTCGTTGAATTTCCAGACATCAAGAAACTGCTCGACGCTGCAATATTCGGTCAGGAGGTCTCGCTTCTCTTGGGTGAAGATTTCAATGGAGGTCGCGGGATCATCATCTTTTAGGCCGATCGGATTCCCGCTTGCGTCGTTTTTGACATCGAGCGCGAACGGTACCGCATGAAAGCCACTGATGCCGTTGCCATAAAAACCACCGATGGAGCCTGATTTGCGGTGGTCGAGCAGAACCTGGAAACCGTGGAATGTGTCGGGCTTCTTTCGAAGCATGATGCCCGTATCGGCGGGCCAATCGGGCTTAGCGTCGAAACGAAGCTCGAAGTCCCCATAGGTCTTTTCAGTCAGCAGATAACCGCCCCAGCCGCTTCCGGGTTCATCCTGGCGGCCAACGATGGCACCGTCTTCCACCGTCCACACAGCCTCATGCTTAGGCGCCTGCTCATTGTAGTCATCAGGTATCGATCCGGGATGGGCTTCCTGGATCGTAGGTCCGCCTGGCCACATCTGGCCATACGTGCGGGGTGTAGAGAACCATCCGTCGAGGGTCTTGCCGTCAAAGAGCGAAACGAAACCAGTCTCATCAGTGTGAGCCATGATATAAATCCTGTTAATTTTAGTGGAGGTTGCTAATCAGAGCCGCTGCCCTGAGCCTGCGCTGAAGAGTGAGACGAGCGAAGGGTCGATCTCGAATTCGACATCGGAAGCCTCATCAAGGCCTTGTAGGGTATCGACGCGGATCCCTAGCGGATTGGCACCCAGACGACCGACTAGCAGTGTTTCTGCCCCCATTGGTTCGACGGATGTAATTGGCGTTGTTGCACGGAAAGGCGTTTGTCCAGTCAGTCGTGTTCTAACATGTTCCGGGCGTACCCCCAGAACCGCCTTGGTAGGCCCGGTCAACGCTGCGGCAAATTCGTATCCCGACAGTGGAAGATCGAAACCGTCTCCAATGAAGCGAGGCTCTGCTCCGCGAAATCGAACTTCACCGTCGTAAAAATTCATTCCAGGCGAGCCTATGAAGTCTGCCACGAAACGATTTTCCGGATGACGATATATCTCCTTGGGGGTCCCGAACTGGCGGATTTTACCGCCTTCCATTACGGCGATCCGATCAGCGAGGGTGAGAGCTTCAATCTGGTCATGTGTTACGAAGATCATTGTCGCGCCGAGTTGCTTGTGGAGACGCTTCAGCTCGGATCTCAGTTCAGTCCTGAGTTTGGAATCGAGATTGGAGAGCGGCTCATCAAAGAGGAACACGCTCGCCTGACGAACAAGGGCACGGCCGATGGCCACGCGCTGCCGCTGTCCCCCTGAAAGCTGCCTGGGCTTGCGGTCGAGCAGGTGCGTGAGTTGCAACACCTCAGCCGCTTCGGCGACGCGCTTTTCGATCGTAGCCTTGTCGCCTCCGGTCATGCGAAGCCCGAAAGACAGGTTTCCCCGAACCGTCATTTGCGGATAAAGCGCATAGGATTGGAAGACCATTCCGATGTCGCGATCCTTCGGCTCATGCCAGGTGACGTTCTCGTCGCCAATCCAGATCTGCCCGCCACTGGCATCCCGGAGCCCAGCGATGACACTCAGCAGTGTAGACTTGCCACATCCGGACGCGCCGAGCAAAACGATGAACTCGCCCGGTTCGATTTCGATGTTCAGATCGCGTATAACGCTCAGGGAGCCGTAGGAGACGTTGAGGTTGCGAACCGAGACGCCCTTGGTGCGTCCACCATTGGTAACTTTTGACATTGTTTATCCCTTCAATGCGCCGTCGGAAATCCCGCGGACGAACCAGCGCCCCGAAACGAAATAGACAAGGAGTGGGATAGCGGCCGACAGCATGGTCGCCGCCATGTTCACGTTGTATTCCTTCTCGCCGTACTGGCTGGTCACGATGGAACTGAGAAGAACGGTCATCGGCTGGTTCTCGCGGCCCGCGAAAATCAGACCAAAGAGGTAATCATTCCACGCCCCAGTGAATTGAAGGATCACACCCACAATGATGATCGGAGTTGAGATGGGGAGAAGTACGAAGGCAAATATCGACCAGAACCCGCCACCATCGATCCGGGCTGCACTAAACATCTCTTCTGGCACCGCCGCATAAAAATTGCGAAACAGCAACGTCATGATCGGCAAGGTGAAGCCTGTGTGGATCAGGATGATACCTGTTAGGGACCCGAACAGACCAGTTGCCGTCATCATCCGAACGAGAGGAAAAATGAAGACCTGGATCGGTACGAAAGTGCTGACGAGCAACAGTGTGAATATCAGGTTCGCTCCCTTGAAGCGCCAGAACGAAAGTGCATAGCCATTGATCGCACCGAGCAGCAAGGGAAACAGCGTTCCCGGAATTGCGATCTTGAACGAATTGACAAGACCCGGCCGCATGCCCTCGCAAACGCGACCCGTGCAGGCACCGGACCATGCTTTGATCCAAGCGTCGAACGTGAGCGCCTGTGGCAGCGCAAAGATGTTTCCCGTTCGTATTTCGGCCATCGGCTTCAACGAGGTCACAACCATTACGTAGACGGGAAGCAGGAAGAACACGGCTGTCAGAGCCAGGAACACGTAGAGTGCAATCCGAGAAGCCGAGACCTGTCGAGGCTTTCGCCCCTCGGGAATTAACGTAGCGCTGTCCATCAATGTGCTCCTCCTGCACTGCGTTTGCGACGGAAATGAATAATGGCAAACGGGAGGCCAACAAGCAGGCAGATCGCAAGCAGCATGATGGTGGCCGCAGCGGTCGCCTGACCGAGGTTTGATCGCTGGAAAAGCATGTCCATGACGTATTTCGCGGGGACTTCAGTCGCAGTACCGGGACCACCGCCTGTCATGACAACCACGAGATCGTATATCTTGATGGCCGTAAGCGAGAGGAGCACGGCTGCAGTCGCTATCATTGGTCGGATCATTGCCGGAATGACGTGAACGTAGACCTTCCACTTGGCCACGCCATCAATACGCGTAGCATTCCAGATATCCTGGTCAATCCCGCGCAGCCCGGCAAGCATGATGACCATACCCAACCCGGTAGCCTGCCAGACGCCAGCACCCACAAGAGCGTAGATTGCGGTATCCTGTCGTGTCAGAAAGTCGAACCTGAATCCTTCAAAGCCCCAGCCACGGACCGCAGCCTGAACTCCGTAAGTGGGATCAAGCACCCACTGCCACACGATTCCGGTCACGATGAAGCTCAGGGACGCGGACATTAAAAAGATGGTTCGAAATCCGTCTTCAAAACGAATGTTCTGATCGAGAAGCACGGCCAGCACGTAGCCGAGCGTGAGACATCCACCGATGAATAGAAGGCCGAACACGGAGACGTTGACGATCGAAGCCTGCCATAGGTTTGATGCGAAAAGACGAACGTATTGGTCCATGCCAACGAAGCTGTTTGTTGGCAGAAGCTTCGATGCCGTAAACGAAGTCCAGATTGTCCAGGCAAGGCCAAAACAGAGGACAACAACAACGAAAAAGATTGTCGGCGTCATCGCAAGGACGGCAGGCAATTTGCGTAGTCGTGGAGGTAAGGTCATAGCGGATTCCATCAAGGCACCGCCAGAAGGACGATGCTGTGATTGGGAGTGCCGACGGGCTGGGAGAATAACCCGCCGGCGCGAACTAGACGGAGGGCTAGTTCGTTGACTGGAAGGTCTGTAGCACCCCAGAGACGAGGCTATCTGGAGTTGCCTTCTCATCGCTCCAATACTGGCCAATCACGTCCTGCAGTCCCGTGCGTCTGTCAGGTGACATGACATAGGAGAGGCCTGGAAGACGCTTGGCAGGATCCTTCACAACGGCCATGGCCTTCTGCGTACAGGCATCCATCTTGCTGACATCAGCATCCAGGACGGCGGGCATGGATCCCTTGGCGATGTTGTAGGCTACTTGAGTTTCGGGTTCGAGCATCGTCTGAGCAAGGAGCAACTGTCCAGCTCGTTCAGCGTCGTCTTTTGGGAACAGAAACATGTCACCGGTCAGGATGATTGCGTCGTTCTGTGGGCCGAGCATGCATCCGTACTCAACATCGGCAGTCAGACCGGCTGCCGTGAACTCGCCCTTTGCCCAATCACCCATCACCATCATTGCGGCTTGGCCCGTCGCCACCATGTTGACAGCAACGTTCCACTGTCTGCCGGGGCTCCCTTCATCGTCGTACTGCCGGAGGCGGCCAAAGATTTCGGCAGCTTTTTTGAAACCTTCCGATTTCACGGCGGTTTCGTAATCGTCTGTCTGCATTTGAAGGTAGGCATCAGGCGCAACGCCCGCAAGAATCTTATAAAACAGAATTGCGAGCTGCCATTTTTGGCCCCCGACTGCGAACGGAATAATGCCCGCAGCCTTGATCTTGTCCATGTGGGCAAATAGTTCGTCGTAAGACTGCGGCTCCTGAAGGCCGAGATCAGTGAACACTTTCTTGTTGTACCAGAGCCAAACTTCCGATTGCGAGTTGATCGGCGCACCATAGACATGCCCATCTCGTGTGATCGAAGCCCAGACGAAATCCGGAAGACGGTCTTTCCATTTACCTTCAGCAGCGACCTCGTCAACTTCAGCCATGAGTCCTGCTGCGTGAAGTTCATCCAGATCGGTCGCCTGCATTTTTGCTGCGCCCATTGGGTCACCAGCGACGATACGCGAGACCGCGGGGGCGGTGGAGTCGCCGGGAACAGCAAAATCGATCCACTTGCCGCCCTTGGCCTCAAAAGCGCCCGCAATCGCATTGAGCGCGGCGGATTCGCCACCCGAAACCAGGTTCGAGTAGACCTCTACTTTGAGGTCTTTGTCTTCAGCGAATGCGGCAGTCGATAAAAGTGTGGGGGTTAATCCAAGCAGTGCGGATTTCATAAATGCATGCATTCCATCTTCCTCCTCAAGAAATGGAAATCTTTAACCCACACGCGTGGGCCGATCTTCTGGATGCCTTATCCTCTTTAAGGAACCCCGGAGCCCGTTGTGCAATAACGATGCGCCATGTAAATGTAGTAGCGTTACTACATGTGGTTTGCAATAGGCCTCGTGTCGTTTATTTAGAATCGTAGGTGTGTGGGAGGACAGGACTGGTATGACGGGGCAAAGGAAAACAACGCTGGCTGATATTGCAGCCAAGACGGGATATGGCACAAACACTGTCTCGCTGGCGCTTCGCGGCAGTACTCGCATCTCGCAGGAAGCACGCGATGTCATTGCAAAAGCCGCATCAGAACTTGACTACATTCCGAATAACTCTGCGAAATCACTGGTATTGAAGAGGAGCAACACGGTCGGGATGCTCCTTGAATATCTTACAAACCCGCAGCCCACCGCGGTCGCCACCGAGCTCCAGCGCGAGATGGCCGAGCGCGGCTACGGTGTTTTGTTCGCCACAAGCAGTACGCCCGAACAGGAAACTGCTGCGATTGAGATGTTTCGTCGGCACGGCGTAGATGGCTTGCTCATTTATCCTGTCGATCACACGAACCTTGACCATCTCCACAGACTGAGGGCGCGAAATTTTCCGATCGTCATGCTGGTCGGCATGCGGGATACTGGTCTTGATTGCGTTGGGGTGGACGAATTCAAAGCTTCCTTTGATGCCACTACACACCTGATTGCCTTGGGGCACACCAGAATAGGTGCGCTTGGTCCACTCAATGAGAAGCCGCTTAAGATCGATGGTTTCAGGCATGCCCATCGCGTCCACGGCATCCCCCTCGATGAGCGGCAGATTGTCGAACCAGACGGTTTCAGCATGGAAGCAGGTTACAATGGTATGAAGAAGCTATCAGCCCGCCAATCTGATTTGACGGCGCTGTTTGCGAGCTCGGACGTTTATGGTCTGGGGGCTATGCGATGGGCACAAGACAATGGGATCTCAGTTCCCGAACAGCTTTCTATCGTTGGATATGACAACATCGAGTTTGGAAAGTTTTCTCACACCTCACTCACGAGCGTTCAGAACGACGGCGCAGCTCTTGCGAAAGCTGCAGTCTCCCGCTTGGTCCAGTTAATGGAAGTGGGCACCAAACTTCCCGCGCCGACGTTAAATCTACTACCCGGAGAACTCGTCGTCCGAGAGAGCACCTCGCGTCCCGGTCATTCTTCAACGATAGGCCAACCAACCTACCAACGCGGACACCCAGGCGCTGTCGCGATTTCCGCGAACTTCAGATGGTCGGGCGATTAGCCAGTCAGCATATTTCCCAGCAATGTCGACAATTACACGGGTATGAGTTCACGGATGAAGTCGCCTTAACCGCGTGGTTGGGCTGGGCTTGATAGACGGCTTGTCATGACCGAAGCCCCGCCCGCCCACTTTAGACGCCATGGCTTTCCCGCCGAGATCATCGCCGATGCGGTTTGGTTCTACTATGGTTTTCCGCTCAGCTTCCGCGACGTCGAGGATCTGGTGGCGGAACGCGGCATCGCCGTCTCATTCCAGACCGTCGTGGAATGGGCGGCGAAATTTGGCTTGAAGTTCGCACATCCGCACCGGGGCTGCTCACGAGGCCAGTTTGCCGACAAGTGGCAGCTCGATGAGGTGGTGGTGACGTTCAAAGGGAAGAAATGGTGGTTGGCCGCGACCACGCTCGGCCGCAGCGACACTGTACTTGGCGCATTCTACCGGCGGCTGGCAGGGCGTATTGGAAAACAGAAAGCCGTCACGGCGACCGCACGCAAGATTGCCGTCCTTTTCTACAATGCGCTGCGTTATGGGATGGTGTATCGCGATCCAGGCGCTGCTGCCTATGCTGAGCGCCATCGTGGCCGTGTCATTGCGAATCTCCAACGCCGCGCTCGGTCTATGGGCTATGATCTCTCACCCCTGGCGCCTGGGGACTGTGTTTCTTAGGAAGCGGCCGCGTATTTCGCCAGGGATGCAAAGTGAAGTACGCGTTCATTGCTTTGCATCGCTTGCAGTTTTCGGTGCGGACGATGTGCCGCCTTCTGCGGGTTCACCCGAGTGGATTTTACACCTGGCTGAAGAACCCACTGAGCAGGTGAGCCAATGAGGACAAGCGACAGACCGATCTGCTCCTGAAGGCATGGGAAGAGAGCGGCAAGGTCTACGGTTATCGCAAGCTGCACGACGACCTTCTCGATCAGGGAGAGATGTGCTGCCCGAACCGGGTCGCGCGCCTGACGCGTCTCGCCGGAATAAAGGCGCAGATCGGCTATAAACGCCGTCCCGGCATCTATGGCGGCAGACCGTCTGTCGTCGTCGATAATAAGCTCGACCGGCAATTCGACGTAGCAGCTCCGGACAAGGCCTGGGTCACGGACATCACTTACATTCGAACCTACGAAGGTTTCGCTTACCTTGCGGTTGTCATCGACCTCTATTCTCGCCGGGTCATCGGCTGGGCGGTGCAGAGCCGACAGACCACGGACGTCGTATTGCAGGCTCTGCTCATGGCGGTGTGGCGACGCAAACCGAAAGACAAGGCGCTGATCCATTCGGATCAGGGCTCGCAGTTTACCAGCATGGACTGGGCCTCGTTCCTCAGGCACCACAATCTGGTTCACTCGATGAGCCGACGCGGCAACTGCCATGACAATGCGGTGGCCGAGAGCTTCTTCAATCTTCTGAAACGAGAGAGGATACGTCGCAGGGTTTACCGTTCACGCGATGAAGCACGCCAGGACGTGTTCGACTACATCGAAATGTTCTACAACCCGAAACGCAAACACGTCAGGAACGGGATGCTGTCGCCCGTCGAGTTCGAGAAGCAGCAGAAAATCTAACCCGAGGGTGTCTACGAAACTCGGGGCTATTCAGGCATCAACATACCTCAGAAGCAAAATCGCCACCGCCTTGCGAGGGATCGAACCAGAAGGCCGCCGAATGTTCTAGTGATTCCAGCCGATGATAAGTCCCAAAGGCTGTTTAACATAATTAGACGT